>NZ_CP126251.1:0-1274070 GCF_003234115.2 Curtobacterium sp. MCPF17_002
ATGACGATGCCGGCCGACCCCGTCGAGGACCTCTGGTCATCGGTCCTCGGACTCCTCTCCGAGGACGACCGCGTCACCCCGCAGCTGGAGGGCTTCCTCCACCTCGTCGAACCGAAGGGTGTCCTCGCCGGCACCCTCTACCTCGAGGTCCCGAACGACCTCACCCGCGGGATGCTCGAGCAGCGCATCCGGATCCCGATCACCGAGGCCGTCTCCCGGATCGGCGACGACACCGTCGCGAACTTCGCCATCACCGTGAACCCGGACATGGCGTCGGAACCCCGGGTCGACCCGACCGTCGCGTCGCACGTCCCCGAGTACGCCGAACCCGTGCAGCAGCCGGTCGAGCAGAGCGCTGCACCGCGGCAGTACATCGAGGCGCCGTTCGTCCCGCGCCAGATCGACTCCCAGGGAACAGGCGGCCGCCCCGAGTCGCGCCTCAACCCGAAGTACAACTTCGACAACTTCGTCATCGGTTCCTCGAACCGGTTCGCGCACGCCGCAGCGGTCGCGGTCGCCGAAGCACCGGCCAAGGCGTACAACCCGCTCTTCATCTACGGCGACTCCGGACTCGGCAAGACACACCTCCTGCACGCGATCGGCCACTACGCCGAGAGCCTCTACCCGGGGATCCGGGTGCGGTACGTGTCGAGTGAGGAGTTCACCAACGACTTCATCAACTCGATCGCGAACAACCGCTCGAACCAGTTCCAGCAGCGCTACCGCGACATCGACATCCTGCTGATCGACGACATCCAGTTCCTGCAGGGCAAGGACTCCACGCAAGAGGCCTTCTTCCACACGTTCAACACGTTGCACGACCACAACAAGCAGGTCGTGATCACCTCGGACGTCGCGCCGAAGCACCTCACCGGGTTCGAGGACCGGATGCGCTCGCGTTTCGAGTGGGGCCTCATCACCGACGTGCAGGCGCCCGAGCTCGAGACCCGCATCGCGATCCTCCGCAAGAAGGCGCAGTCCGACCACCTGCAGGTGCCGGACGACATCCTCGAGTTCATGGCGTCGAAGGTCTCGAGCAACATCCGGGAGCTCGAGGGGACGCTCATCCGGGTCACCGCGTTCGCGAGCCTCAACCGGACGGCCGTCGACATGGCGCTCGTGCAGACGGTCCTGAAGGACCTGATCACCCTCGACGACGACAACGTCGTGGCGCCGACGGACATCATCAACCACACCGCGGAGTACTTCAAGCTCTCCGTCGACGACCTCTACGGGTCCTCCCGCTCGCAGGCGATCGCGACCGCCCGACAGATCGCGATGTACCTCTGCCGTGAGCTGACGAGTCTGTCCCTGCCCAAGATCGGGCAGCTGTTCGGCAACCGCGACCACACCACGGTCATGTACGCGAACAAGAAGATCACCGAGCTCATGAAGGAGCGGCGGTCGATCTACAACCAGGTCACCGAGCTCACCAGTCGCATCAAGCAGGACCGCCGCTACCGCTGATCGCGGGCCCGCATCGCCGTGCGTCGACCCGGCAGGTCCGCGCGGCTCGCGATCCGACGTGCACGGAAGATCCGGCCTGGAGGCACGGCTGACGACCGTCAGATCGGCCTGTCTCCGCGCGCATCCACCATCTGAGACGGTTCCATGCGCCGGAGTTCTCACAGTGTGGAAAGCCTGTGGATAACTGTGGAGGACACGCCGCTCGGTTGTTCACAGGAGAGGGGCCATCTGTGGAAACTGGGGATGGAAGTGGATACCTGAGATTCACTCATCCAGATGTCGCCAACAGGCCACTCACAACTCACACGCTTGTAGTTCCCTGTCGCTGAGCGGTCTCAACAGGGTTATCCACAGTGTGCACAGGCGTTAACACCATTACTCCTGGTTAACGATTGATCTCAGCGGGCCAACCTTGTGGACGGCGGGATGACAAGAAATCCCGGCCCGGTCGGGCTGTGCCACAATGGGGCGGCCGGGCAGTCCAACCGATCGACAGGGGTTCCAGCTGTGAAGTTCGAGGTCAACCGGGACGTCTTCTCCGAAGCCGTCTCATTCGCGGTGAAGCTCCTCCCACAGCGCACGACCCTCCCGATCCTGTCGGGTGTCCTCATCCACGCCGAGGGCGATCGGCTCACGCTGTCGTCGTTCGACTACGAGGTCTCGGCGCAGACGTCCATCACGGCGCAGATCGACGACGCGGGCACCGTACTGGTCTCGGGCCGACTCCTCAACGACATCGCGAGCCGCCTGCCGAACGCCCCGGTCACCTTCACCACCGAGGACTCGAAGATCTCGGTCAGCTGCGGGTCCGCCCACTTCACCCTGCTGTCGATGCCGGTCGAGGAGTACCCGACCCTCCCGGAGATCGGTGCACAGACCGGTGTCATCCCCGGCGACGCCTTCTCCGAGGCGGTCTCGCAGGTCGCCGTCGCAGCCAGCCGCGACGACGTCACCCCGGTCATCACCGGCGTGCAGCTCGAGGTCAGCGACCACGACCTCTCACTCATCGCGACCGACCGCTACCGCGTCGCCGTGCGCACGATCCAGTGGGACTCCGGCCGCTCCGGCGAAACCGACACCGCACCGCTGCACGCACTCGTGCCGGCACGCACCCTGCAGGAAGTCGGCCGCACGTTCGGCTCGGCGTCCACCGTCTCGGTCTCGATCAGCGGCTCGTCCGAGCGCGAGCTCATCGCGTTCCACGCCGACGACAAGACCGTGACGTCGCTGCTCATCAAGGGCAACTACCCGCCGGTCCGCCGGCTCTTCCCCGATACCGTCGAGGACCACGCGGTGATCAACACCGCGGAACTCGTCGAAGCGGTCCGACGGGTCTCCCTCGTCCTGGAGCGCGAAGCAGCGCTCCGGTTCTCCTTCACGGTCGACGGGCTCACGCTCGAGGCGATCGGTTCCGAACAAGCGCAGGCGTCAGAGTCGATCAGTGCGTTGCTGACCGGTGAGGAAACGGTGGTCTCCCTGAAGCCCGCCTTCCTCCTGGACGGGTTGAATGCGGTGCACTCCGAATTCGTCCGCATCTCCTTCACCAAGACGGAGAACCCCAACAAGCCGGGACCGGTGCTCATCACCGGCCAGACCTCGCAAGAGGCGCCGGCTGCGGACGGATACCGGTACCTGCTGCAGCCCAATCTCCTGCTGCGGTAACCGCAACAGCCGAACACTGCGCTGACGCGCCACCCCTGCATCAGCGCGACGACGAACAGAAGAGGAAATCATGCACATCGGTCTTGTCGGCCTCGGTCGCATGGGCAACAACATGCGTGCCCGTCTCCGCAACGCAGGCATCGAGGTCACCGGGTACGACGCGAACCCCGCCGTCTCCGATGTGGCCAGCCTCGCCGACCTCGCGGCAGCGCTTCCCGAGGGCCAGAAGCTCGTGTGGGTCATGGTCCCGCACGGCAAGATCACCGACGACGTGATCACCGAGCTCGCCGGCGTCCTCGCCGAGGGCGACCTGGTGATCGACGGTGGGAACTCGAAGTGGCTGGACGACACCGTCCACGCCGAGCAGCTCGGTGCCAAGGGCATCCGTTACATGGACGCCGGCGTCTCCGGTGGTGTCTGGGGCAAGGACAACGGCTACGGCCTCATGGTCGGCGGTGACGTCAAGGACGTCGAGTTCGCCATGCCGGTCTTCGACGCGCTCCGCCCCGAGGGCCCGCGTGAAGAGGGCTTCTCGCACGCCGGCCCGATCGGCGCCGGCCACTACGCGAAGATGGTCCACAACGGCATCGAGTACGCGATCATGCAGGCGTACGGCGAGGGCTTCGAGCTCCTCGAGGCCAAGGACATCATCCACGACGTCCCCGCCGTGTTCGCCGGCTGGCAGCGCGGCACGGTCGTGCGCTCCTGGCTGCTCGACCTCATGGTGCTCGCCCTCAACGAGGACCCGAAGCTCGACGAGCTCGAGGGCTACGTCGAGGACTCGGGCGAGGGCCGTTGGACGCTCGAAGAGGGCATCGAGCTCGCGGTGCCGATGCCCGCGCTCTCGGCGTCGATCTTCGCGCGCTTCGTCTCGCGTCAGGGCAGCGCGTCCCCGACGATGAAGGCCGTCGCGGCGCTCCGCAACCAGTTCGGCGGACACGCCGTCAAGAAGGCGTAGTCCTGCCGAGGTAACCACCTCGACCCGTATCGGCCCGCGTGCACGTCGACAATCTCCAGCTCACCGACTTCCGGAACTACCGGGAGGCGGACGTCGACCTCGCACGCGGGCCGAACCTGTTCGTCGGACGCAACGGCCAGGGCAAGACGAACCTGGTCGAGGCGATCGGGTACCTGTCGACCCTCGGCTCGCACCGGGTGCCCACCGATGCCGCGCTCGTCCGCCAGGGCTGTGACGCGGCGATCGTCCGGGCCCGGCTCGCGCACGAGGACCGGAGCATCCTCGCCGAGGTGCAGATCAACCGGACCGGCGCGAACCGTGCGCAGGTCAACCGTGCGGCGATCAAGCCGCGCGAACTCCCGCGCTACTGCACGAGCGTGCTCTTCGCTCCCGAGGACCTGGCACTCGTCCGTGGCGAGCCGGCCGGCCGGCGCCGCATGCTCGACGAGCTGCTCGGCCAGATCGCGCCGCGGATGCAGGGCGTCCTCGCGGACTACGACCGGACGCTCCGCCAGCGGAACACCCTGCTGAAGACCGCGCGGGCGACCGGTGCGAAGGCCGGCGCCCTCGCGACGCTCGACGTCTGGGACGAGCGGCTCGTGGCGTTCGGCTCGGAGATCGTCGCCGCCCGTGACCACCTCACGCGTCGCCTCGCACCGTTCGTCGCCGAGGCCTACGCGACGGTCGCCGGCGAGCGGCACGAGGCCTCGATCTCCGGCGTGCTGAGCGTCCGGGGCGACGATCCCGAACTCGCGGACGGCACGGGATCCACGGCCGGCACACCCGACGAACCGGTCACGATCGCGGCCGTCGCCGATGCCTTCCGCGCAGCGCTCGAGCGTCGCCGGCGGGACGAGCTGGACCGCGGGCTGACCCTGGTCGGACCGCACCGCGACGACGTGCTCTTCCAACTGAACGGGTTACCGGCCCGCGGGTACGCCAGTCACGGGGAGTCGTGGTCGTTCGCGCTCGCCGTCCAGCTCGCCAGCGCCTCGATCCTCCGCGCCGAGTCGAACCTGGGCGACCCGATCATCATCCTCGACGACGTCTTCGCCGAACTCGACGAATCGCGCCGCGAACGCCTGGCCGGAGCGGTTGCCGACTACGAGCAGGTGCTCATCACCGCAGCGGTGTTCGGTGACGTGCCGGAACAGCTGGCCGCACACACGGTGCGGATCGAGGCGGGGACGATCGTCACGGAAGCCGACGTGACGGAAGCCGACGTGACGGAAGCCGGCGCCTGATGCCGAAGCCATCCAAGCCGACCGAGCCCTCGCGGGTCTACCGCCACCTCCGCGCCGTCTTCGGCGACCCCTCCAAGCGCGGCGTCGACGCTCGTCGCCGACGCATGAGCGCGCTCGACCCCGACTCCGTCCCCTACGGCCGCGGTCGCGAACCGAAGGGCCTCGCCGACGTCGTCGGTTCGCTCGCCCAGGAACTCGGCTGGACCGAGCCGCTCGCCCGTTCGGAACTCTTCGTCGACTGGCCCGCTGTGGTCGGCGACGAACTCGCGAAGCACTCCCGACCGATGACGATCGACGACGGTGCGCTGGTGATCCGGTGCGACTCCACGGCGTGGGCGACGCAGCTCCGGCTGATGCGCAGCACCATCACCACGACCATCGCCGAACGGCACCCGGAGGCAGGGGTGGAATCGATCCGGGTTTCCGGGCCTGACGCCCCCACCTGGAAACGCGGCCCCAGGACGGTCCAGGGGCGCGGTCCTCGCGACACCTACGGTTGAGCCGACGAAATCATCCTCTGGTGCCAGATTCGGCCGCTGAACGGCCGATTTCAGCCCTCGGACGAGGGGGTCCTGAGGTAGACTGGTGGGTGCAGTGCGTGGGTGTTCCGCGCGCAGGCAGGAGCACTCTCGAATGACATCCGGATCTGACGACGACCGACAGAACTCGTCCGGCCAGGCGACCCCGCAGAGCGATCCAGCGTACGGCGCAGACCAGATCCAGGTGCTCGAGGGACTCGAAGCCGTCCGCAAGCGTCCGGGCATGTACATCGGGTCCACGGGTCCGCGCGGTCTGCACCACCTCGTGCAGGAGATCGTCGACAACTCCGTCGACGAAGCACTCGCGGGCTACTGCGACACCATCAACGTCACGATCCGCGAAGACGGCGGCGTCCGCGTGGTCGACAACGGCCGTGGCATCCCCGTCGGGATCCACGCCGCCGAGGGCGTCTCGACCGTCCAGGTCGTCCTGACCGTCCTGCACGCCGGCGGCAAGTTCGGCGGCGGCGCGTACGCGGTGTCCGGTGGTCTGCACGGTGTCGGTTCCTCCGTCGTGAACGCGCTCTCGAGCGAGCTCGACGTCGAGGTCCGCCAGCAGGGCCACGTCTGGCGCCAGAGCTACACCGACGGCGTCCCCGTCGCGCCCCTGTCGAAGGACGAAGCGTCCGACGAGCACGGCACGACGATCACCTTCTGGCCGAACGCCGAGATCTTCGAGTCGGTCGTCTTCGACTACGAGACGCTCCGCACCCGCTTCCAGCAGATGGCCTTCCTCAACAAGGGCCTCCGGATCACGCTGCAGGACGAGCGCACCCCGGACGAAGGGGAAGAGGCCCGTCAGGACTCCTTCCGCTACGAGCGCGGCCTCGCCGACTACGTCGAGTACCTCAACTCGCAGAAGAAGGCCGACCTCGTCAACCCGGACGTCATCGGCTTCGAGGCCGAGGACCCGGAGCGCAAGATCGCGCTCGAGGTCGCGATGCAGTGGAACACCTCCTACCAGGAGAGCGTCCACACCTTCGCGAACACGATCAACACGCACGAGGGCGGGACCCACGAAGAGGGCTTCCGCGCCGCGCTCACCTCGCTCGTCAACAAGTACGCGCGCGAGGCGAAGATCATCAAGGAGAAGGACGACAACCTCACGGGTGACGACATCCGTGAAGGTCTGACGGCCGTCATCTCCGTGAAGCTCGGCGAGCCGCAGTTCGAGGGCCAGACCAAGACGAAGCTCGGCAACACCGAGGCGAAGTCGTTCGTGCAGCGCGTCGTCGGCACCGAGCTCACCCACTGGTTCGAGAGCAACCCGACGCAGGCCCGCGACGTCGTCCGCAAGGCGATCCAGGCCTCGCAGGCACGGCTCGCCGCCCGCAAGGCGCGTGAGACCACCCGCCGCAAGGGCCTCCTCGAGTCGGGTGGCATGCCCGGCAAGCTCAAGGACTGCCAGTCGAAGGACCCGACGCTCTCCGAGATCTTCATGGTCGAGGGTGACTCCGCCGGCGGGTCCGCCGTGCAGGGCCGCAACCCGATGACGCAGGCGATCCTGCCGCTCCGCGGCAAGATCCTCAACGTCGAGAAGGCGCGTCTCGACCGTGCCCTGGCCAACCAGGAGATCCAGTCGATGATCACGGCGTTCGGCGCCGGCATCGGCGAGGACTTCGACGCGGACAAGGCCCGGTACCACAAGATCGTGCTGATGGCCGATGCCGACGTCGACGGCCAGCACATCACGACGCTGCTCCTCACCCTGCTGTTCCGCTACATGCGGCCGCTCATCGAGCGCGGCTACGTGTACCTCGCCCAGCCGCCGCTGTACCGGATCAAGTGGTCGAACTCGGCGCACGAGTACGTGTTCAGCGACCGCGAGCGCGACGCGCTCATGCAGGCCGGTCTCGCCGCCGGCAAGCGCATCCCGAAGGACAACGGGATCCAGCGCTACAAGGGTCTCGGTGAGATGGACTACAAGGAACTCTGGGACACCACGATGAACCCGGACACCCGGACGCTCCTGCAGGTCACGCTCGAGGACGCCGCCGCGGTGGACAGCGTGTTCGCGACGCTGATGGGCGAGGACGTCGAGTCCCGTCGCCAGTTCATCCAGCAGAACGCCAAGGACGTCCGGTTCTTGGACATCTGAGACACCTCGGCCTGGAGGCGCGGCGTGAGCCGCGTCGACCAGTCCCGACCACCTGTGGTCGCGCCCGGCGCGACGAACGGAACCAGTGCCTCCAGGCCATCGCCCGGAGGGCCACCAGAAAGGTGACCAAGCCACATGGCTGACGACAACGAGAACGGCGCCGACGAGCAGCCCGAGATCGTCCACGGCGACAGCGGGGACATCGTCGTCTCCGGTGACCGCATCTCGCAGGTCGACCTGCAGCTCGAGATGCAGCGTTCGTACCTCGACTACGCGATGTCGGTCATCGTCGGCCGTGCGCTGCCGGAGGTCCGTGACGGACTGAAGCCGGTGCACCGCCGCGTGATCTACGCGATGTTCGACGGCGGTTACCGGCCGGACCGGGCCTTCTCGAAGTGCTCGCGCGTGGTCGGCGACGTGATGGGGCAGTTCCACCCGCACGGTGACAGCGCGATCTACGACGCACTCGTCCGCCTCGTGCAGCCGTGGTCGCTCCGGTACCCGCTCGCACTCGGCCAGGGCAACTTCGGCTCGCCCGGCAACGACGGCGCGGCCGCCCCGCGGTACACCGAGACCAAGATGGCGCCGCTCGCCATGGAGATGGTCCGGGACATCGACGAGGACACCGTCGACTTCCAGGACAACTACGACGGTCGCACGCAGGAACCCGCCATCCTGCCGGCGCGGTTCCCGAACCTGTTGGTCAACGGCTCGGTCGGCATCGCGGTCGGCATGGCCACGAACATCCCGCCGCACAACCTGCGCGAGGTCGCCGCCGGTGCGCAGTGGGCACTCGAGCACCCGGACGCGACGCGTGAGGAACTCCTCGCCGCGCTCATGCAGCGGATCAAGGGACCGGACTTCCCGACCGGGGCGCAGATCCTCGGCACCAAGGGCATCCAGGACGCCTACCGCACCGGTCGCGGATCGATCACGATGCGCGCGGTCGTCAACGTCGAGGAGATCCAGGGCCGCACCTGCCTCGTCGTCACCGAGCTGCCGTACCAGGTCAACCCCGACAACCTCGCGATCCGCATCGCCGAGGGCGTCAAGGACGGCAAGCTCTCCGGCATCGCGGACATCCGCGACGAGACCTCCGGCCGCACCGGGCAGCGCCTCGTCATCGTGCTGAAGCGCGACGCCGTCGCCAAGGTCGTCCTGAACAACCTGTACAAGCACACGCAGCTGCAGGAGAACTTCGGCGCGAACATGCTCGCGATCGTCGACGGCGTCCCGCGCACCCTCGCGCTCGACGGCTTCATCTCCGCCTGGGTCGACCACCAGATCGACGTCATCGTCCGCCGGACCCAGTACCGACTCCGCGAGGCCGAGAAGCGTGCGCACATCCTGCGCGGCTACCTCGCAGCGCTCGACGCCCTCGACGAGGTCATCGCGCTCATCCGCCGGTCGCCCGACGTCGAAGAGGCCCGCACCGGCCTGATGGACCTGCTGTCCGTCGACGAGATCCAGGCGCGCGCGATCCTCGAACTCCAGCTCCGTCGCCTCGCCGCCCTCGAGCGGCAGAAGATCCACGACGAGGCGGAAGAGCTCGAGCGGAAGATCGCCGACTTCCAGGACATCCTGGCGTCGGAGACCCGCCAGCGCACGATCATCGGCGACGAGCTCGCGGAGATCGTCGAACGCTTCGGCGACGACCGTCGCAGCGAGATCCTGCTCGGCTTCGACGGGGACATGTCCATCGAGGACCTCATCCCCGAAGAGGAGATGGTCGTCACCATCACCCGCGGCGGGTACGTCAAGCGGACCCGGAGCGACAACTACCGCTCCCAGCACCGCGGCGGACGCGGGGTCAAGGGTGCGCAGCTGCGCGCCGACGACATCGTCGAGCACTTCTTCGTCACGACGACGCACCACTGGCTGCTGTTCCTCACCGACCAGGGCCGCGTCTACCGCGCGAAGGCGTACGAACTGCAGGAGGCCAGCCGCGACGCGAAGGGCCAGCACGTCGCCAACCTGCTCGCGATGCAGCCGGACGAGCAGATCCAGCAGGTCCTCGACATCCGTGACTACGAGGCTGCGCAGTACCTCGTGCTCGCCACCGCGCACGGCCTCGTCAAGAAGACGGCGCTGACCGAGTACGACACGAACCGCACCGGCGGCATCATCGCGATCAACCTCCGCGACGGTGACACCCTGGTGCAGGCGCTCCTCGTCGACGAGCACGACGACCTGCTCCTCGTGTCGAAGCACGGCATGTCGCTGCGCTTCACCGCCACGAACGACACCCTGCGCCCGATGGGTCGATCGACCTCCGGCGTGAAGGGCATGTCCTTCCGCGACGACGACGCACTCCTCGCAGCCCGGGTCGTGTCCGACGACGGCTACGTGTGGGTCATGACCGAGGGCGGCTACGCCAAGCGCACCTCGGTCGACCAGTACCGCGTGCAGGGCCGTGGTGGTCTCGGCATCAAGGTGGCCAAGCTGGCCGCCGACCGAGGCGAGCTTGTGGGTGCTCTCATCGTGGGCGAGGACGACGAGGTGCTCGTCGTGCTGCAATCGGGCAAGGTGGTAAGGTCTGCCGTGGCCGAGGTGCCCGCCAAGGGTCGCGACACGATGGGTGTGGTCTTCGCGAGGTTCGCGGAGAACGACCGGATCATCGCTGTGGCCCGGAACACCGAGCGGAACCTGGACGACCAGGACGACGCCGAGATCGAGCCCGCGGGCCCGGTGGAGACGGTCAGCCCGGACGAAGCGGCCGCCGACCCCGCCGACGCAGCGCCCGGGGATGCAGCGCCCGCCGATGCAGTGCCCACCGACCGCACGCCCACGGACACCGTGGCCGGAGAGGACCAGTCAAGCAATGAGTAGTGTCGCCGAGAAGCTCCAGAAGAAGGCGAAGCGGCCCGTCGGCACCCGTCAGGTGCGACTGCGGCTCGTGTACGTCGACTTCTGGTCGATGGTGAAGCTCAGCTTCCTCATCGCCCTGGCCGGATCGATCGTGATCGTCGTCGCCACCGCGCTGGTGTGGGTCATCCTCAACCAGACCGGCGTCTTCGGCGAGATCGACTCCTTGCTCAAGGACGTCACGGGGCAGAACAACTACTCGATCATGGACCAGTTCTCGCTGGGTCAGGTGCTCGGGTTCTCCATCGTCGTGGGCATCCTCAACGTGGTCGTCGGCACCGTGCTCGGCGCGATCGTGAGCGTCCTCTACAACCTCAGTGTGCGGATCACGGGCGGCCTGCTCGTGGGCTTCACGAACAACTGACACACCCGGCCGGATGTGGCCGACCGCTCGATTTCGTTCTCCGGGATCGGTACGGTAGGCTTTCATCCGGTCTGAGGGGCTATAGCTCAGGCGGTTAGAGCGCTTCGCTGATAACGAAGAGGTCCAAGGTTCAAGTCCTTGTAGCCCCACCACGCAAGAATCCAAGCAGTACCCGTCACTGGCACGATCGGTGGCACTCGGGGCCTTAGCTCAGTTGGTAGAGCGCCTGCTTTGCAAGCAGGATGTCAGGAGTTCGATTCTCCTAGGCTCCACTCCGCTCGGGTCGACGCTGTTCGGCTCGTTCCTCGCCTCACCAGGGCGTTTCGTCGTGCTTGTCTGCGCCTTCGGCGCGCCGCTCCGCGATGGTCCGTCCGCCCGCTGGCCGCCTTCGGCGGCGCCGCTCTGCGATGGTCCGTCCGCGGCTGGTGGTGGGCTGTTGAGATCGCAGTTTGGCGGGGGCCGCCGTGCTGGGAGGGCGCGGAAGTGCGATCTCGAGGTGCGCGCGGGCGGACTGGAGGCGCGGGGCGGGGCCGGCACGTGCCTCCCGGCCGGTGGGTGATGCGTCACAGGCACGTGGTGCGCCGCTCAATTCGCGCTCGCCAGCACGGAGACGACGAAGGGCCCCGGCGGAAGCCGGGGCCCTTCGTGCGAACCGGGAGGTCAGGCGGAGGGCTTCTCCGCCGTGTCGGCGTCGTCGGCGACCCACAGGTCGTCATCGGCGCGGAGCGTCTGGTACGCGGCGTACGCGGCGCCGGCGACGGCGACCACGCCGACCACGATCAGCGCGACACCGCCGAAGCCGATGCCCTTCTTCTTCTGCGCAGCGGCCGGCACGTACTTGACGGCTGCCTTCTTCGCCTTCTTGCCCTTCTTCTGGGCGTCCTTCACGATCTTCTGGACCCGGGGGTCCTTCGCGAGGTCGACCACGCTCAGGACCGAGCCGGCCGTGGACACCAGGCCCGGGACCACCTCGGACTGGAAGCGGTGCGAAGCGTTCTGCGCTGCACTCGTCGCAGCGTGCACACCCGTCGCGACAGCCGGGCGGATCCCGTTGTCGATCGCGTTCTGCACTCGCGGCGCGATGTCCTTGCGGGCGGTGTCCGCGGCGTTGGACCGGGCCTCCGCCAAGATCGCGTTCGCGTGCTCGAGGACCTTGCGCTGCTCTCCGAGGAGCGAGGCGGTCTGGCCCTTGAGCTTCTTGATCTGCTTCCGACGCTTGCGCGGGATCTCGATCGTCGTCATCTGGTACCTCCATCGGATCGGCGTGGGTCCCATCCTGCCACCGGAGTCCCTGACAGGTCACGGAACCGTACCTGTGGGATCCGTCTGACCATCAGCAGTACATGCGAGAATCGGAACATGTCTCTGCACACCGCTGTCGCAACGATCCACACGAACAAGGGCGACATCCGCGTCAACCTGTTCGGCAACCACGCTCCGAAGACCGTCAAGAACTTCGTCGACCTCGCGACGGGCCAGCAGGAATGGACCCACCCGGGCACCGGCAAGGTGTCGACGGACAAGCTCTACGACGGTGTCGTCTTCCACCGCATCATCAAGGACTTCATGATCCAGGGCGGCGACCCGCTCGGCCAGGGCATCGGCGGCCCCGGCTACCGCTTCGACGACGAGATCTCGCCGGAGCTCACCTTCCAGAACCCGTACATCTTCGCGATGGCGAACGCCGGCATCCAGGGCGGTCGCGGCACGAACGGCTCGCAGTTCTTCATCACCACGGTGGCGACGCCGTGGCTGCAGGGCAAGCACACCATCTTCGGTGAGGTCGCGGACGACGAGTCCCGTGCCGTCGTCGACGCGATCGAGGGCGTCGCCACCGACGGTCGTGACAAGCCGGTCGAGGACGTCGTCATCCAGAGCATCGACGTCGAGGACGTCTGAGCCACCACGTGAGCGATCCGGCGTACAACTCGAACAACACCTGCTACCGGCACCCCGACCGTCAGAGCTTCGTCCTCTGCCAGCGGTGCGGGCGGACGATCTGCCCGGAGTGCCAGACGCCGGCGGCGGTCGGGGTGCACTGCCCGGAGTGCGTGCGTGAACAGCGCGCACGGTTCACGCAGAACCGTCGGGCGAGCGGACCCAGTGGGATCACGGTCGCCCGACGGCGGTTCGCCATGCTCGACCAGAAGGCGACGGTCGTCATCGTCGTCGTGTCGGTCGTGCTGTGGTTGCTCAACCAGGTGAGCGGCGGGTACGTCAACGCCTGGCTGAGCTTCTACACGCCGCTGGCGGGCACGCAGCCGTGGCGGTTGATCACCGGACTGTTCGTGCACTCGTCGTTCTTCCACATCCTGTTCAACATGTGGGCGGTGTGGATCTTCGGGCGGATGCTCGAGAACATCCTGGGGACGTGGCGCTTCCTCGCGCTCTACTTCCTGGCCGGGCTCGGCGGCGACCTCGCGGTGGCCTGGCTCAGCCCCGGCACCCAGGTCGTGGGAGCGTCCGGCGCGATCTTCGGCCTCTTCGCGGCGTTCTTCGTCATCCAGCGGAGTCTCGGCTACAACGCCGTGCAGCTCCTCGTGATCATGGGACTGAACCTCGTCGTCGGGTTCCTGCCCGGGACGAACATCTCCTGGCAGGCGCACGTCGGTGGGATCGTCCTCGGGTTCATCACCGGGTTCGTCTTCGCGAGGACCCGGAACATCCGACAGCGAACGCTCCAGATCAGCTTGCTCGTGGCTGAGGCCGTCGTCGTCATCGGCGCGATCTTCGCCGCGTACGCCGGTCTCCAGGTCGGTATCGGCATCTGACCACTGCCCCGGCACGAACGCCCCGTCGTACGTTGCGGCGGGGCGTTCGTCGTTCCCCGGCAGGCGTTCGCCGTTCCCTCGGTTCGCCGTCGAGCGCGGCCGCGGTTTCGATCATCAGGAACGGGTGCGTTGTCCACACGTGCACGACCGAGTTGTCCACAGCTGTGGACAACTCGGCGAGTTACACCGATGTGATTATCCCCACTGTGGACTGAGCTGTGGATAACTCCGGGTCCGGGGTGTGGAGGAGCGTGTGGAAAGTGTGGAGAACTGTGGAGAATCCGGCCGGTCGTGGGGAGAACGGGCGATCGAACCCAGTGAGACTGTGGAGAAGTACTGCCAGGAACGACGAAGCCCGTCGCACCTTGCGGTGCGACGGGCGTCGAGGAAGCGTTCGGCCGGAGCGTCAGCGCCAACGGGTGGTCATGAGGAAGCCGACGAACATGATGCCGAAGCCGATGAGGATGTTCCACGACCCGAGGGACGGGACCGGCAGCGTCGTGTTCGAGATGTAGAAGACGATCACCCAGGCGAGCCCGATGAGCATGAAGCCGAACATGACCGGCTTGAACCACACGGGGTTGGGCTGGTCCCCCGCGGTGTCCACCGAGTCGGCTCGGGTCGTCCGGGCGGGCTTGGTGCGGTCCTTGTCCTTGGCCATGGCCGGTATCCTACCGTGACCGAGTGTGTGGGAAGACTCTCAGCCTGCTGCACACATCCCCCACGAGTACGGTGGAGCGCCATGACCAAGATCCTCGTCGTCGACAACTACGACAGCTTCGTCTACACGCTGAACGGCTACGTGCAGCAGCTCGGTGCCGACACCGACGTGGTCCGGAACGACGCCTTCCCCGAATCGGAGATCGCCGACCGCATCGCCGACTACGACGGCGTGCTGCTGTCCCCGGGCCCTGGGACGCCGGCCGACGCGGGCATCTCGATCGCCACGGTCCACGCCGCCCTCGCTGCGGACAAGCCGCTGTTCGGTGTCTGCCTGGGCCACCAGGCGATCGCGGAAGCCCTCGGCGCGACCGTCACCCACGCGGACGAGCTCATGCACGGGAAGACGTCGCAGGTCGACCACGACGACAGTGCGCTCTTCGCGGGTGTTCCCCACCCGTTCACCGCGACGCGGTACCACTCCCTCGCGATCGTCGACGGCACCGTTCCCGACGAACTCACCGTGACGGCCCGGACGGGCGGCGGTGTGATCATGGGTGTGCAGCACCGCGAGCACCCGGTGTACGGCGTCCAGTTCCACCCGGAGTCGGTCCTCACCGAGGGCGGCTACCGCATGGTCGGCAACTGGCTCGAGAGCACCGGACTCGAAGGGGCGGCGGAACGCGCGGCCGGACTCAACCCACTCATCGCAGGTCACCGGGCCTGATCCCGGGCGATGCTGCCTGCTGGCCGTGACGTGGCCGGGCAGGAGCGGTCAGCGACCGTCGCCGCCGTCGTCCCCACCGTTGTCGTCGCCACCGTTGTCGCCGGCACTGGGCGCTGCGGGCTGCGTGGGCTGCGAGGAAGCAGCGCAGTAGGTCAGGACCACGGTGCTGCCCTGCGCGATGTCACCGGCCGGAGCGTTCTGCTGCGTGACCGTCCCGCCCGTGCAGGAGTACGTGGGCGCCGGCGTGACCGTCAGGCCGAGCGCGGCCAGTGTGGCGTTCGCCGTGGAGAACGGCTGCTGCGTGACGTCCGGCAGCTCGACCTTGCCGTTCGACACCGTCAGGTTCACGACCGAGCCCTTGGTGTGCTGCGTGCCGCTGGCGGGGTCGGTGCTCATGACCGTGCCCTCGGGGACGTCGGGTGAGTAGTCGGAGTTGATGGCGCCGATCGTGAACCCGGCGTCGGTGAGGGTCTTCTCGGCGGCGTCCTGCGCCTGGCTCGCGAGGTCAGGGATGGCGATCTGCTCCGGCCCGATCGAGACGACGACGCGGACGTCCTGACTGCGCGCCACGTTCGTGCCCGAACCGGGTTCGGTGCGGACGACCGTGCCCTTCTCGACGTCGTCGGAGTTCTCCTCGACCTTCACCGCGCCGAGGTCACGCTTCTCGAGGGCGGCGGACGCGGACTCCCACGTGGCACCGACGACGTTCGGCACGCTCACCGACGAGGACACCGGCGGTTTGCCCGGCTGCAGGTTCGCGACGAAGAACACGACCGCGACGATGACGGCCGCCGTCAGGAGGATGCCGACCCAGATCCACGCCACGGGGGGACGGTTCTGCGTCCGCTGCGGGCGGTGCTCGGCGGTGTCGTCCTCGAGCTCGCGGAAGGCGACCGCAGGGTTCGACGTCGTTCGCGGGTTCACCCCGAAGAGCATCGTGGAGGCGTCGTTCGCGGACCGCTGGTGCAGCTTGCGGGTCGATGCCGGTACGTGCCCTGTCGCGGCCTGCTGCAGTTCGGTCCGGAACTCGGCGGCGTTCTGGTACCGGCGGGTGCGGTCCTTGACGAGCGCGTGCAGCGTCACGGCATCGAGCGCCGGTGAGACGGTGGGCGTGAGCGACGACGGGGCGACCGGCTGCTCACTGACGTGCTGGTACGCGACGGCGACGGGCGAGTCACCGATGAACGGCGCACGGCCGGTGAGGAGCTCGAACAGCACCACGCCGGTGGAGTAGACGTCGGTGCGGGCGTCGACCGTCTCGCCGCGTGCCTGCTCCGGGGAGAAGTAGGAGGCGGTCCCGAGGATCGACGTCGTCTGCGCGACCGTCGCCGAGGTGTCGGTGATGGCCCGGGCGATGCCGAAGTCCATGACCTTGACCTGGCCGGTGTGCGTGACCATGACGTTGGCGGGCTTGATGTCGCGGTGCACGACACCGGCACGGTGGGAGTACTCGAGCGCGGTGAGGATGCCCTCGGTGATGCGGACGGCTTCGTCCGGGTCGACCGGGCCCTCGCCGATGATGTCGGAGAGCGGACGCCCCTCGACGTGTTCCATGACGATGAACGGGACCTGGACCTCGGCGCCCGAGGTCTCGGTGACGGTCTCTTCGCCGGCGTCGTAGACGCGGACGATCGTCGGGTGCGCCATGCGCGCAGCGGCCTGGGCTTCCTGCCGGAACCGCATGCGGAACGCCGGGTCGTTCGCGAGGCTCGGCTTCAACAGCTTCACCGCCACCTTGCGTCCGAGGCGTGTGTCGTTGCCCAGATGCACAGTGGCCATGCCGCCCCGACCGATGACTTCACCGATCTCGTAGCGGTTGGCGAGGAGGGTGATCCCCGCGGTCACACCTTCTGGCACGTACTCCTCCGAATGTCCGTCCGGGCTAGTGTACGGCAGGCGTTCCTGGTGAGATGCTGGCGACGGGGGCCACGACCGAACCGTTACGCAACGGTGTCGCGAGCCCCCGTCCGGGGGTCAGTCCTGCGGAGCCTGACTCGGGTTGTTGCCGTCCGTCGGGTCGACCGTGGGCTCGCCCGTGGCCTGCCATTCGTCGCTCGCCGCGCTCTCGGACGCCGCCGATGCGGGGAGGTTGCCACACGTCACGGTGTAGGTCAGCGAGGCGGACGTGCCGACCGCGTCGATCTGCACGGGGACCGAGCGGTGGTCGGCGTCGAGGGTGCCCGAGTTCTTGCTCGAGGCGTCCTTGCCGCCGGTGATCGTGTACGCGTACGACGCCACGGTGTACCCGGTGGGGCACGTCGCGGCCGCCCAGCTGAAGGTGACCTGCCCGTCGGAGGACACCGTGCCCGGCGAGGCCGAGTTCGGCTGGTTCACCGTCGGCTGCGCCGTGTACTGCTGGATGACGACCAGGGAACCGACGACGAGGCTGCCGGTCGGACTGATCGACTGGACCGTGTTGGCCTTGTCGGCGCTCGGCGCGGGGTCGCCGTCCTCGACGCGTGACGTCAGGTTCGCCTGCTGGAGCTTCGCCTGGGCATCCGTCACGGACAGCCCGACGTAGTCCGCGGGGTTGACGAGCACGCGGGTCTGCGTCGGCGTGGAACTCGGCGTCTCCGACGGTGTCGGGGTCTGCGTCGGTGTGGAGGACGACCTCGACGAGGACGGCTCGGGCGAGCTGTTCCCGTTGAGGGCGAATGCCGCGATGACCCCACCGATGACGAGCACGGCGATGACGCCGACGAGCCACCAGATCCACGCCCGCTTCTTCTTGGGCTCCTCGTCGGCACCGTCGACCGGCGAACCGGGGGTGCCGGGGCCTCCGGTGACGGCACCGGCCTGGGTGGTGCCGATGAGTGCCGTGGCCGCGTCGTTGCCCTGCCCCTGCGGCGGGTTGAACGCCACGGTGCCGCCGGCGGCGATGGCCGGGACGGCGACGGTCGCCGCGGCGACGTCCCCACGACGGAGCGCCTGGGCCGCGCGCGCCAGGTTGGCGGCGGTGGCCGGTCGGTCGGCGGGCTTCTTCGCGATGCAGGACATCACGAGGGCCGAGACGGGCTCCGGGATGTCCCCGGGGAGCGCTGGCGGCTGCTCGTTGATGTGCGCCATCGCGATCGCGACCTGCGACTCGCCCGTGAAGGGACGACGACCAGCCAGGCACTCGTACGCGACGATTCCGAGCGAGTAGATGTCCGTCGACGGGGACGCCGGGTGACCGCTGGCCTGTTCGGGCGAGAGGTACTGCACGGTGCCCATGACCTGGCCGGTCGCGGTGAGCGGGACCTGGTCGGCGATGCGGGCGATGCCGAAGTCGGTGATCTTGACCCGGCCGTCCGGGGTGATGAGCAGGTTCCCCGGCTTGATGTCGCGGTGCACGAGGCCCACGGCGTGTGCGGCCTGCAGGGCGTTCGCCGTCTGCGCGACGATGTCGAGGACCTTGTCGACCGGCAGCGTGTGCTCCCGCTCGATCATGGTCGAGAGCGCCTCGCCGGGCACGAGCTCCATGACGAGGTAGGCGCTGCCGTCCTCCTCGCCGTAGTCGAACACGTTGGCGATGCCCTCGTGGTTGACGAGCGCGGCGTGACGGGCCTCGGCGCGGAAGCGCTCGAGGAAGCCCGGGTCGCCGAGGTACTCGTCCTTGAGGATCTTGAGTGCCACGGTCCGGCCGATGACGAGGTCGGTGGCCTGCCACACCTCTCCCATGCCGCCGATGGCGACTCGGGACGAGAGTTGGTACCGCCCACCGAAGGTGAGTCCGCTGGTGGGTCTCATTTGTTCAGCACCGCCTCCATGACTTTCTTCGCGACCGGGGCCGCGACTGTGTTGCCGACTCCGGACTGCCCGAGCCCGCCGCCGTTCCCGACGACGACCGCGACGGCCACCTCGGGGTTCTTCGCCGGGGCGAAGCCCGTGAACCAGAGTGTGTAGGGGTCGCCCGTGCCACCCTCGGCCGTGCCCGTCTTCCCTGCGACGTCGACACCGTTGATCTTGGCATTGGTGCCGGTCCCGGAGCTGACGACGCTCTGCATCGCCTCGGTCAGGTCGGCCGATTCGGACGCCGACAGCGGGTTGCTGTACTGCTTCGGCGAGAAGGACTCGACGGTCTTCAGGTCGCTCGTGGTGATCGAGTCGACGAGCGAGGGCTGCATGACCTTGCCGTCGTTGGCGATCCCCGCCGAGACCATGGCGATCTGCAGCGGCGACACCCGGACGCTGGCCTGACCGAACGAGCTGAGCATCAGCTGCGCCGTCGAGTCGACCGCGGGGTACTGGCTCGCCGTGGCACGCATCGGGACGTCGATCGCGTCGCCGAAGCCGTACTTGTCGGCCATGCTCTTGATCGCGTCGTACCCGAGCTTCTGACCGAGCTCGGCGAACGGGATGTTGCACGAGTGCTGGATGGCCGTCCGGAGCTTCACCGTGTCGCCACCGCCGCACGAGCCGCCCTCGGCGTTGTTGATGTACGTGCTCGTGCCGGGCAGCTGCAGGCGCGACGGGTTCGGGAACTCGGAGTCGAGGTTGTACTTGCCGCCCTCGAGCGCCGCCGAGGCGACGATGAGCTTGAAGACCGATCCGGGCGTGTACAGGTCGCCGCCGATCGCGCGGTTCTGCAGCGGCGTCGGGGACTGGTCGAGCAGGGCGTTGTACTGCGCCTTCACCTGGGCGGTGTCGTGCGAGGTGAGCGAGTTCGGGTCGTACGACGGCTTGGACACCATCGCGAGGATCTTGCCGGTCTTCGGCTGGATCGCGACGACCGCGCCACTGTTGTCGCCGAGGGCGTCGTACGCGGCCTGCTGCACGTCGGGGTCGATCGTCAGGTTGACGTTGTCGCCTTGGACGTCCTGTCCGGTGAGGATCGCGTTGAGGTTCTGGAAGAACGAGGCGTCCGAGTTGCCGGAGAGCACGGTGTTCTCGGCGCTCTCGATGCCGGTGTTGCCCTGGCCGATGGTGAAGTACCCCGTCACGGCGGAGTAGAGCTCACCGTTCGTGTACTTGCGCTGGTACTGGTACTGGTCGTCCACCGGCGTCGACTCGGCGATGGGGCTGCCGTTCACCAGGATCGCCCCACGCTTGGTCGAGTAACTGGCCAAGATGGTTCGGGAGTTGCGGGAGTCGGCGCGCAACGAGTCCGCCGAGAAGAACTGGATGGAGGTCGTCGACACGAAGAGCGCGACGAACATGAGCACGATGACGGTCGAGACACCGCGGAGCTGTCGGTTCACCGGCTGCGCTCCTTCCTGGTCGCACCGCGCGCGTTCCGTCCGCGGGCGGCGGGGATCGCGCCCTGCTGGACGCGTTGTTCGGCTGGGATGGCGTCGGTCAGGCGCAGCAGCATCGCCGCGATGATCCAGTTGGCGATGAGCGAGGAACCACCGGCCGCCATGAACGGCGTGGTGAGCCCCGTCACCGGGATGACGCGGGTGATGCCGCCGACGACGACGAACACCTGCAGGGCGATGATGAAGCCGAAGCCCACGCCGAGCAGCTTGCCGAAGTCGTCCTGCGCCATGAACGCGACCCGGATCCCGCGTGAGGCGAGGATGATGAAGAGCGCCAGGATCGCGAAGACGCCGATGAGCCCGAGCTCTTCACCCAGGGACGCGATGATGTAGTCCGCGTTGGCCACCGGCGTGATGTACGGACGGCCCTGGCCGAGGCCGGTGCCGGTGATGCCGCCGTTCGCGAAGCCGAACAGGCCCTGCACGAGCTGGTAGCTGCCCTGCGTCTGCCGCGCGAAGATCTCCTGGTTGAACGGGTCGAGCCACTGTTCGAACCGGCCGTGCACGTACACCAGGGCCGACTGGGCGACGAGGGCACCGCCGACGAAGAGCACGAGGCCGATGACGACCCAGCTGATCCGGCCGGTCGCGACGTAGAGCATCACGAGGAACAGGCCGAAGTAGAGCAGCGCGGTGCCGAGGTCCCGCTGGAACACCAGGACGCTCATCGCGGCGCCCCACATCACGAGGATGGGGCCGAGGTCGCGTGCCCGCGGGAACGTCATCCCGAGGAACTTGCGCCCGACGATGGACAGCGAGTCGCGCGCCGTCACGAGGTAGCCGGCGAAGAACAGCGCCATCGTGATCTTCGCGAGCTCACCGGGCTGGAAGGAGAACGGCCCGACCTTGATCCAGACCCGTGCACCGCCGATGTTCTCGCCGATCCCCGGCAGCATCGGCATGAGCAGCAGCGCGATCGTCAGGAACATGAAGATGTAGCGGTACCGCTGCAGGAACCGGTGGTTCCGCACGAGGATGACCGTGACGATCGCCAGGACCATCGCGAGCATCGTCCACACGATCTGCTTGACGCCGATCGCCGACCAGCCGGTCAGGTCGTTGTGGACGTCGATCCGGTAGATCTCGGCGATGCCGATGCCGTTGAGCACGAGCGCCACCGGCAGGATGAACGGGTCGGCGTTCTTCGCGACGATCCGGAGCACGACGTGCATGACGAGCGCCAGTCCGAGGATCCCCGCGCCGACCCACAGCACCGAGGTGTCGAACAGCCGCCCCTTGGTGCCGAGCTGCACGAGCACCATCGCGCCGGCACAGATGCCGCACGCGATGACGAGCAGCACGAGCTCGAGGTTCCGGGCGCGCGCGGGCTCACGCAGCTTGATCGTGATCGCCTGCGTGAAGGACTGCGCCGTGGCGGTGCTCATCGCTTCGCACCGGGCGACGCGGACGGGGAGGACGACGGGGAGCCGGACGGCGTCGGCGTCGGCGACGACGAACCGCCGTCACCACCCGTGCCCGCCTGGTCCTGGCCGGTCTCGGCGGCCTTCCGCAGCCGGTCCACGATGTCGCGCGCGTCGTCGAGCGACTGCGCGTTGATCGTCGAGCGGACGTTCTCCCGCGTGTAGTCCGGCAGGGACGACACCGTGACGTCGGTGTCCTCGTAGACGTCCGACAGTGCGATCGGCCCGATCGACTGCTGCACGCCCTTGTAGATCGCGACCGTGCCGCGGTCGGTGCCGACGTAGTAGTGGTCCTGGATGATCCGCCAGCCGAGGAAGACGGCTCCGACGAGCACGGCGACGGCCACCACGAGGGCGATCGTCCACGAGATGCGGCGCCGGATCCGGCGACGGCGGTCCTCGGCGATGAGCTCCGCGAAGAACTGGTCGGACTCCGGCTCGAAGTGCGAGTCCTCGGGGGCCGTCGTGACCTTGAGCGGGTGCAGCAGGATCGTGGGCAGGCGGATCGGCTTGCGGCCGGTCGACGCCTCGAACGTGAGGGGTGCCGCTGCGGAGCCGACGGTGGTGGCCGCGTCGTCGTCGTCGATCGGCTCGGTGTCGGTCACGTCCATCACGACGACGGTCACGTTGTCGGGAGCGCCGTGGTCGAGCGTCTCCTTCACGAGGCGCTGGGTGACCTGGTTCGCGTCCATGTTCGACGCGAGGGCGTGCCGGATGCGTTCCTCCGCCAGGTACGACGAGAGACCGTCGGAGCAGAGCAACCAGCGGTCGCCCGGCTGGATGTCCATGATCGCGGTGTCGACCTCGGGGGCGGCGTCGACGTCGCCGAGCACGCGCATGAGGACCGAGCGACGCGGGTGGACCGCGGCTTCCTCCGGCGTGATGCGGCCGCTGTCCACGAGTCGCTGCACGAAGGTGTGGTCGGACGTGATCTGCTGCAGCTCGCCGTCGCGGAGGCGGTAGATGCGCGAGTCGCCGATGTGCGCGATTGCGAGCTGTTCCCCGACCCGGATCATCGCGGACACCGTGGTGCCCATGCCCGTGAGCTCCTGGTGCTCGAACACCGTCTCGGTGATGAGCTGGTTCGCCGCGATGAGCGCGGACTGCAGCGCGAACTCGGCGTCGTGCGCCGACGGGAACTCGCGGTCGACCTCCCTGATGCGACGGATCGCGATCGCGGAGGCCACGTCGCCACCGGCGTGTCCGCCCATGCCGTCCGCCACCGCGAACAGGTGCTGACCCGCGTAGCCGGAGTCCTGGTTGTTGGCGCGGATGCGCCCCACGTGGGACACAGCGGCGCTCAGCGTGCGAGCCGTCATCCGGGGTTACCGCCGAAGCTCGAACGTCGTCGTCCCGATCGTGATCGGCGTCCGCTCGGCGATCATCACGGGTGCGGTCACCTTCTGACCGTTGACGAAGGTGCCGTTCGTGGACTCGAGGTCGGTGAGGAGCCAGCCGTCGGCGCGCAGGTCGAGGCGGGCGTGGTTCGTGGAGGTGTAGTCGTCGCGGATCACCACGTTGGACTCGCTGGACCGGCCGATCGTGATCGGTCCGCCGCCGAGCGGCATCTCCATGCCCTCGCGCGATCCCTCGGTGATGACGAGACGGGTGGCGACCGGCGTGGCGGACTGCTGCCCCCCTGCAGGTTGACCGATGAGATCCGTGAACGCACCGTTCGACGCCGGCGCCGGGGCGGCCGCTGCCGGCACCGCGGGGGTCGTCGGACCGGACGCACCGGCCTTCGGATCGGTGGGGATGGTGCGCACGCGCTGACCGAAGAGGTCACTGCGCAGCGCGAAGACGATCACGAACACGAACAGCCAGAGCACCGCGAGGAACGCGAAGCGCAGGACGAGCAGGGTCAGCCCTGTGGTCACCTGGTACCTCCGTCGTTCTCGGGGATCACCCGGAACACCATACGGGTACGACCGATCTCGATCGTCGAATCCGGCTCCACGATGGCCTGTTGGAAGCGTTCGCCGTTCAGTTTCGACCCGTTCGTCGACCCGAGGTCGTTGGCCTGGGCGTGCTTGCCGTCCCAGATCACCTCGACGTGCTTCCGGCTGGTGCCGGTGTCCGCGACGGTGATGTCGGCGTCGGTGCCGCGGCCGATCACGGTGCGTCCGCGCTGCAGCTTGTGCCGCTGCGAACCGATGTCGAGGACCGCGACCCAGGCGACGTCCCGCTGCACCGTGGTCGAGTCGATCTGGAGGATGCCGGTCGACAAGGTGCCGTCCTGTCGCAGCGTGATCTCGACCGGTCCGGAGAACGAGTAGTTCTGCGCGACGGCGTGCTGCTGCACCATCTGCGAGAGCTCGTCGATGAGCGGACGTCCGATGTCGTTCATGCGGGTGAAGTCCGGCGGCGCGAGGCGCACGGTGAACTCGTTCGGCACGAGGATGCGCTCACGCGACACCACCGCAGCCTTCGTGTCGAGTTCGCGGCGGAGTGCGCTCGAGATCTCGACGGGCTGCACGCCGGAGCGGAAGGTCTTCGCGAACGCGCCGTTCACGGCGCGCTCCAGCCCTCGCTCGAAGCTGTCCAACAGGCCCATGGGTCTCCAGTGTTCTCGGTCGTCGACCTCTGCATGGTAGTGGTTGGCGTCTGGCACCGTCTGTGCATGGTAGTGTTCTCGGGCTGGCGCGAGTGGCGGAATTGGTAGACGCGCACGGTTCAGGTCCGTGTGCTGGAAACGGCGTGGGGGTTCAAGTCCCCCCTCGCGCACACCAGTGCTTGTTCGAAGAGCAGGCGAAAACGCTTGTTCGAAGAACAGGCGAAACGAGAAGGCCCCCGGAGAGATCCGGGGGCCTTCTCTGTTCCCCGGACGGACTGGAGGCGCGGCTCGGCTCCGCCACGTCGGCCCACCGCGCGTTCTGCGGGCTCCACCCCGTGTGCCCGGCAGAGCCGGTCCCCACAAAGGGGGACTGCTCGAACCGTCCCCAGTCCGGGGGTTTTGGCCCCGAGACCGTTCGGTATCGGTCACGATGAGCGGACAGCCCGCTGGGCATGGGCACCGCCCGCCCGCAGCTGACCCGAACCCGAACCTCCTGTCAGGACTCCCTCTTGCGCATGCCCGATGCCGCACGTTCGTCGTGCCCGCCCGCCCTCCGGATCGGCGGGGCCGCCCTGGTCGCCGCCCTCGTCACCGCCGGTGCCGTGGTCGGCCTCCCGCAGTCCGCTTCGGCCGCGGAGCCGTTTTCGAAGACGATGCTCTACGGCGCCACCTCCGGTCCTTCCGGCAGCGAGGGCGTCGTCGCCATCAACCGGACGAACGGTTCGTACGAGCGGAAGATCCCGGTGCCGTCGGGAGCAACGTCGTCGATCAACCAGCTCGGGCTCGCAGTGGACGGGAAGACCGTCTTCTTCACGGACTCGGCCAACGTGTACGAGTACGACGTCACCGGTGATTCGGTCAGCAAGACGACTCGCTACGGGTCGCTCCCGACGAACATGGGCGGCGTCGACCCGAAGAGCGGCCGCTACTGGTACGGCGGCAACGTCAGCAACAACGATGCGCAGTTGCAGTTCACGAGCTACGACCCGTCGGACCACGCGAACACGAAGGCGGTCGTGACGGTCAACGCGTCGAACTTCACCGGGACGAACGGTGACCTCGCCTTCGACGGCCAGGGCAACATGTACTTCGTCAAGAGCGACACCCAGACGAAGAACGCACAGATCTTCCGCGTCGACGCGATGGACCTCGCTGCCTCCCAGACCGCGTCGGCCGAGAAGGTCGGCGACGTGATCGCCGCCGGGACGGGCCTGACGTCGATGGCGTTCGGCGACGACGGCTACCTCTACGTGGCCGGCAGCGGCACGAACGCCTTCCTCAAGGTCAACCCGATCACGGGCGACGTGGTGCAGCGGTCCAACGTCGGGGCGGCGCTCCTGGACCTCGCGAGCAATGCCCTGCCGTACACCGGCTCCGTCTCGGTGGAGCGGCCGACGACCACGTTCGACCCCGACGACCAGTTCACCGTCACGTTGACCGGGAACGGCGTCACGAAGAACAACTCGGCCACGACGACGTCGACGACCCCGACGGCAACCGCCGGCCCGCTGCTGCTGCTCCCGGACCAGCCGGAGCCGTACACGATCACCCAGACCCCGGCATCCTCCTCGACGAACCCCGTGAACTACACGACGACCTGGCTCTGCAAGGACCCTGCCACCGGCAAGGCGGTCATCGACGGCGCCGGCACGACGGGCACCTTCACCATCCCGGCGGGCGTCGCCTCGGTCGACTGCTCGTTCACGAACGCCGTCAAGCCGAAGCCGGTCGCCACGACGGACGCCGCCCCGGTCAGCCAGCCGGGCCAGGCCGTGACGGTGGACGTCGTCGGCAACGACTCCGGCGACCTCCTGCCCGCCTCGCTCCGCATCACCGACCCCGACGGCAAGGACGTCACGGCGCTGCACGTCCCCGGGCAGGGCGACTGGTCGGTCGACACCGCGACCGGGTCGATCACCTTCGTGCCCGAGCAGGACTTCACCGGCGACCCGACCCCCGTGGACTACACGGTCCGGGACAGCCGCGGACTGCGCACCGGCGCGAAGGTGGTCGTCACCTACCTGCCGACCGCGGCCGACGACTCCGCAGCGGGGACGCCGCAGGGCACCTCGGCCGTGGTCGACGTCACCGCGAACGACTCCGCGAACGTCGACCCGACGACGGTCCAGCTGCTGAACGCCTCCGGTGACCCGGTGCGGTCGCTGCCGGTCGCCGGCCAGGGCACCTGGAGCGTGTCCAGCTCGACCGGCAAGGTCACCTTCGCCCCGGCGTCGGGCTCCACCGGCAACCCCGCCCCCGTCGAGTACACCGTCGGCGACGGCGCCGGGCACACCGTCCGGGCCACGATCACGGTCGGGTACGCGACGGCAGCACGGGCCGACGACGCCCGTGACAACACGATCGGCGCACCCGTCGCGGTCGACGTCACCGGGAACGACTCGGCGAACGTCGACCCCAGGACGGTCCGGTTGCGCGGCGCGGACGGTTCGGCCGTCACGACGCTCGTGGTCCCCGGCGAGGGCACGTGGACCGTGGACGCCGACACCGGCGTCGTGACCTTCACCCCGGAGCGCGGGTACACCGGCAACCCGGCCCCGGTCGAGTACACGGTCGACGACGGCCAGGGCCACTCGTCCACCGCCTCGGTCCAGGTGGGGTACACCCCGACCGCCGCGGACGACGCCACCGTCGCACCGACCATCGGCGAGCCGGTGACGGTCGACGTCCTGGCGAACGACTCGGCGGGCATCGAGCGCACCTCGGTCACCCTGTCCGACGAGGACGACAACGCGACCCGCACGCTCGTCGTCGACGGCGAGGGCACGTGGACCGTCGCAGCGGACACGGGCGAGATCACCTTCACTCCCGAGGACGGCTTCACGGGCAACCCCACTGCCATTCGCTACAACGCCGGCGACGCGTTCGAGAACGGCGTCACCGCCGCGGTCGCCGTCTCCTACCTGCCGAAGGCCGCCGCAGACCGTTCCACCGGGAACGCACTCGGCTCCCCGGTCGAGGTCGACGTCACCGCGAACGACTCCGCGAACGTCGTCGCGTCGACTGTCCGACTGGTGGACGGTGCCGCACTCGTCACCGAGCTGACGGTCGCGGGGCAGGGCACCTGGTCGGTGGACACCACGTCCGGGCACCTCACCTTCACGCCGGTGGCCGGCTTCCGGGGCGACCCCACCCCGGTCAGCTACTCCGCGCAGGACGCCGCGGGTCACGCCACGACGGCAGCGGTCTCGGTCGGGTTCACACCGGTCGCGACGAAGGACGTCTCCGGCCGGAACACCCTCGGCACAGCCGTCACGGTCGACGTGCTGGGCAACGACAGCACGAACGTGGATCCCCGCACGCTGCGCCTGCTCGACGGTGACGGCGACCCCGTCACCGAGCTCGCCGTCCGCGGCCAGGGCACCTGGACCGTCGACACCACGACCGGGAAGGTGACCTTCACCCCCGAGTCCGGGTTCACCGGCAACCCCACCGCCGTCCGTTACAGCGTGCAGGACGACCGCGGCGACACGACCACGGCGGAGCTCGAGGTCGGCTACCTGCCGGGAGCCGTCGACGACGTGACCTCCGGTCACGCCCTCGGTGGGCCGGTCACCGTCGACGTCACGGCGAACGACTCGACCAACACCGACGCCGCCTCGGTCCGGCTGCTCGACACGGACCGGACGCCGCGGACGGAGGTCACGGTCGCGGAACAGGGCACGTGGACGGTCGAGGCGACGACCGGCGCGGTGACCTTCACGCCGATCGCCGGGTTCACCGGCAACCCGACCCCGATCCGGTACACGGCGTCCGACGCGGCCGGGGACGCCACCACCGCGCTCGTCACGGTGACCTTCCTGCCCGCCGCCGTCGACGACTCCTCGCTCGGCCACGCCGTCGGCGCGAGCGCGACGGTCGACGTGACCGCCAACGACTCGCGGAACGTCGACCCCACCACGGTCCGGCTCCTCGAGGCGGACGGCTCCGCGGTAACGTCGATGACCGTCGACGACGAGGGCACCTGGACCGTCGACACGACGACCGGCCGGAACACCTTCGTCCCCGAGGCCGGCTTCACCGGGAACCCGTCGACCGTCGAGTACCGCGTCGCCGACGCGTCCGGTGACACCGTCACTGCCGCCGTCGAGGTGGGCTACCAGGACGCGGTCGCCGTGACGCCGACGCCCACTCCTGCTGACCCGACCCCGTCACCGGCGGACACGACGCCGGCACCGACCGCGACGACCTCGCCGGCAGCGGCGCCCGCCGGGAAGCTGGCGTTCACCGGGGCCGAGCTGCTCTGGCCCGGCATCGGCGGACTCGCCATGCTGCTCGCCGGTGGCGTGCTGCTCCTGACCCGGCGACGCCGCGGCGGTCGCCACGCCTGATCCGACGGCCTGATCGCCTGACGGCGTGACGGTCTGGGACCCAACCGGCTGACGGACTGGAGGCGCGGTGCCAGCTGGCACCGCGCCTCCAGTCCGTCGAACGCTCGCGACGACCGCCGTCAGCCCACGTCCGTGGGCGGGACGACGCGCCGCTCGGAACGGAACCACGGGCGGACGCTGGGCAGGAAGAGGAGGACCGCCGCCACCACGGAGAGCAGCACCATCGCGAGCGAGATGCCGCCGGTCGTGATGCTCAGAGCGGCCCGGAACGCCGCGACCACGACGAGCACGAAGCGCGCCGTGCCCCATCCGCGGAGGACCTGCAGCACCGCCCAGACGACGGCCGCCCAGACCACCAGCGACACCACGAGTGCCACCACGCCGCCGAAGCCGGGAAGACCCCAGCCGAGCGCGAAGACCACCACGGTCGAAGCCACGCCGACGACGAGCCACACGGCCCAGAGCAGGACGGAGACCGTCACCGCCCTGGGGCGTGCCCGTCGCGGGCGTCGAAGGTCGTGCGTCGTGGTCATGGTGCCCCGTCCCTGCCGCTCCCTGTGCGACGTCACGAGCGTACCGACGGTGGCAATCAGTACCGCGGGTGTCGGCGACGTCCACTCCCCGCCGTGAGGTGCTCGATCTCGGAGCTCGATGCGGACTCGGTCCGGAGGAGCACGCCGACGAACGGGGCAGATCAGGACAGGGCGTCGACGTCGAGGCCGACGGTGTGGGCGATCGTGGTGCGCACGAGCCCCTCGCGGGTCTGGCGGTCGAGGTAGTCGACGAGGGCGTAGCCGTTCGTGGCGTCGACGAGTGCGAAGAGCAGGCGACCCACCCCGTCCGGGTCGTCGGTGCGCATGACGCCGTCACGGACCCCGTCGGCGACGACCGTGGTGGCGAGGAGCTGCCAGTCGTCCATGACCTCCCGAGCGGCGGCGGCCAACACGGGGTTCGTCCGTCCGGTGCTCCAGGCGTCCGCCCACAGGGTCGCGACGTCGTCCCGGTCGGGGTCGGCGATGCAGGCGAGCAGCGTCCGCAGCTGCGCGACGGGGCCGTCGGCGGCGGTGACGAGCGAGCGGACCTCGGCGACCTCGGCGCTCGCGACCGTGCGGAAGGTCTCGCCGACGAGGTCCTCCATCGCGGGCCGGTAGTGGGCGACGAGGGACGGTGCGACGCCGATCGCGGCGGCCACCCCGCGCAGCGTCACCCCGGCGAGCCCGTCGGCACGGGCGACGGCGATCGCGGCGGCGGTGATCTGGGCCTCGCGCTCGGCCGGGCTCAGCCGCCGGCGGGCCGGTGTCGTCGGCACGGTCCCAGCCTAGGCGGAGGGGGTGCGCGCCCGGCGCTCGACGACGTCCTCGGGGCCGTGGTCGACGACGAACGCCGCCCACAGGTCGGCCCGGGTGGCGAACACCGACAGGTCCCGCTCGAGCAGCCGCCCCGCGTGCTCGATCCGTGCGCGAGCGGTGTGCCGGTGCACGCCGAGCGTCTGTGCCGCGCGGTCGTACTCGCAGTTCTGCTCGAGCCAGGTGCGGACCGTGTGGGTCAGCTCGGTACCGGCGGTCCGGTCGTGGCCCCGCAGCGGCGCGAGGAAGGCCCGCGCGACCGCACCCGCGTCGACGTCCACGTGGGCGAGGTGCGCGAGGACCCCCTCACGGGCGAGGTCGCCGAACTCGGTGGTCCCGGGGCGACCCTCACGCCGGCGGTCGAGTGCCTGCACCGCCTCGGTCCGGGCGCGCCCGAAGTACCGGTAGGACGCACCGTCGGACAGCCCGGCCCGGAGGTCGTACCGGGTGACGAGTTCCTCGACGACCGCGGTGTCGTCGGCGCTGACGCACAGGAAGAGGGCGTCGTCGACCGCGAAGAAGAGGTGGCCGGGACGGTCCTGCACCCAGAGCTCGAGGAGGTCCACCACGGTGTCGAGGTCGTGGTGGGCGACGTCCACGGCCGCGATCCGGACGGGCTCGGCGGGGAGGGGCCCCCAGACCTCCCGCGACGTGGTGTCGACCACGCCGGGGTCGCCGACGGAGAGCATGGTGAGGAGCCCGGTCCGGAGCAGACCGCGGGCGCGGGCGAGCTCGCGGTTCTGCTGCAGTGCGAGTCCGGCGAGGGCGATGACGGCGGTGACGACCTCGCGTCCCGCACGGTCGAGCGCGCCGCCGTTCGCGATGGCGAGCACGCCGCTGAGGTGTCCGCCGCTGCCGAGGGTCTGCAGCGTGAACCCGGTGTGGTGTTCGGTCGTGACGGGCAGGCTCGCCCGCTGTCCGGCGCGGAGGAGCCGGAGCGACTCGGTCCGGAGCAGGTCGAGGTCCTCCGCCGGGATCGCGTCCGCCGGGACCCCGTCCGCCGGGACGCTGCTCGCCGGGACGCTGCTAGCCGGGGTGCTGTTCGCCGGGTGGGAGCGGTCGAGTCGGCCGGAGACGTCGAAGAGCCCGACCCAGCAGTCCAGCTGCCGGGACAGCTCCGCGATGGTCGCCCCGAGCCCGTCCGGTCGCATCGCGGCGAGGGAGATCGCGCGCTGGGCGGCGAGGGCCCAGGCGTTCCGCGCGTTCGCATCGCGGGCGACGGCATCGGCGTTCGCCTGGGCCACGGCGATGAACGACGTCTCGTACGGCACCTCGAACAGCGGGAGACCCTGCTGTTCGCACGCGGCGACGAGTTCGGCCGGGGTGCCGTCACGGACCACCTCGGTGCCGAACCCGAGCGCGACGACGCCACGTGCACGGAGCCGGGCGACGTACTCGTCGGCGAACGACTCGGCGACCTCGGTGTCGACGTCGAACTGCGTGCCGGTCGTGAGGAGCCCCTGGCCGGCGGCGAGGAACGGCGTCGGGTCGGCGAGGTCGGAGCTGTGCAGCCAGGACAGCGGGGCGTCGAGGGCCCCGGTGTCGGCGCCGTTCGCGGTGCCGCCGTCGGCGCCGGTCAGCAGCCGGAGGTGCAGGTCGGCTCGGTGCAGCAGGGAACGCAGCGTCGCGGGCATGAGGGCACCCTATCCGCTGCGTCGATCCGGACGGGCCCCGATGTACACAGTGGACAGTGGGTTCCGGTCCCGCTCCCTCCTACCATCGCCGCATGTCCTCCACCGCTGCACCCTCGATCAGCGCCGCTGCGGGCGGCCCCTCGCTGCCCCAGGAACGGCGGCTCGTGACGGAGGTGCCGGGTCCGCGCTCCCGCGAGCTCCTCGCCCGGAAGTCCGCCGCGGTGGCGGCCGGCGTCGGGGTGGCGGTCCCCATCGCCGTCGTCGCAGCCGGTGGCGGTGTGGTCGTCGACGCGGACGGCAACTCCTTCGTCGACCTCGGTTCCGGGATCGCCGTGACCTCCGTCGGCAACGCGCACCCCGCGGTGGTCGCCGCCGTGACCGAACAGGTCGCCGCGTTCACCCACACGTGCTTCACCATCGCCGCCTACGACGGGTACGTCGCGGTCGCCGAGGCCCTCAACCGTCTGACCCCGGGCGGCCACGAGAAACGGACCGCACTGTTCAACTCCGGTGCCGAGGCCGTCGAGAACGCCGTGAAGATCGCGCGGAAGCACACCGGTCGGCAGGCCCTCGTGGTGTTCGACCACGCCTACCACGGTCGGACGAACCTGACGATGGCGCTCACCGCGAAGAACCAGCCGTACAAGGACGGCTTCGGTCCGTTCGCGCCCGAGGTGTACCGCGTGCCGATGTCCTACCCCTTCCACGACGGTCTCTCCGGGGCCGAGGCGGCGAAGCGGGCGATCAGCCAGATCGAGAAGCAGGTCGGCGCCGCGAACACCGCCGCGCTGCTCATCGAGCCGATCCAGGGCGAGGGCGGCTTCGTCGTGCCCGCGCCGGGGTTCCTCGCCGCGCTGTCCGAGTGGACGACGGCCAACGGTGTCGTGTTCATCGCGGACGAGGTGCAGACGGGCTTCGCCCGCACCGGCTCGATGTTCGCCAGCGAGCACGAGGGCATCGTCCCCGACGTCGTCACCACCGCGAAGGGCATGGCGGGTGGCCTGCCGTTGTCCGGGGTGACGGGACGTGCCGAGATCATGGACTCGGCGCACGTCGGTGGGCTCGGCGGCACGTACGGCGGCAACCCGATCGCCTGCGCAGCCGCCCTCGCCGCGATCGACGCGTTCGAGCACGACGGGTTGATCGAGCGTGCGGGGGAGATCGGCACGATCGTCCTGGAGACGCTCCGCACCGCCCAGGCGTCCGACCCGCGGATCGGCGACGTCCGTGGCCGCGGGGCGATGGTCGCGATCGAACTCGTCGACCCCGCCACGGGTGATCCCGACCCCGCGCTGACCGGCCGGGTGGTGCGGTACGCGTACGAACACGGCGTCATCGCGTTGACCGCGGGGACCTACGGCAACGTCGTGCGGTTCCTGCCGCCGCTCGCGATCGACGACGTGCTGCTGCGCGACGGCCTCTCGGTCGTCCTCGACGGACTGGCCGCAGCATGACCGCGGCGGCAGCCCCCGTGACCGCAGCGAACGCAGCGGCAAGCGCAGTGGCGAGCACCGCGGCAGCCCCCGCGACCGAATGGCCGTCCGTCCCCGACGCGACCGGACCAGCAGCGGAACAGGCCGTCCTCGACCGGGTCCCCACGGGCCTCCTGGTCGGCGGCACCTGGCGACCGGCAGCCGACGGCGGCACGTTCCCCGTCGTCGACCCCGCCACCGGCGAGACGCTCCTGCGCATCGCGGATGCAACCCCCGAAGACGGTGTCGCCGCTCTGGACGCTGCGGAGGCAGCCAGGAGCGGGTGGGCGGCCACCCCGCCGCGGCAGCGCGCAGAGGTCCTCCGCCGCGCCTTCGACCTGCTGCAGCAGCGCCGCGAGGAGTTCGCACTCCTCATGACGCTCGAGATGGGGAAGCCCCTCGCCGAGGCCCGGGGCGAGGTGACGTACGGCGGCGAGTTCCTCCGCTGGTTCTCCGAGGAGGCGGTGCGCATCGGCGGCTCGTACGGCACGAACCCCGAGGGCACCGGTCGGGCGATCGTCACGCACAAGCCCGTCGGTCCGGCGTTCCTCATCACGCCGTGGAACTTCCCGCTCGCGATGGCCACGCGGAAGATCGCCCCGGCACTCGCCGCCGGGTGCACCGTCGTCGTGAAGCCCGCCGAGCTGACCCCGCTCACCACGCTGCTGTTCGCGGCCCTGCTCCTCGAGGCGGGCGTCCCCGCCGGCGTGGTGAACGTCGTCCCCACCACGAACGCCGCCGCCCTCTCCGCACCCGTGATCGCCGATCCCCGGCTCCGGAAGCTCTCGTTCACCGGATCGACCCCGGTCGGACGGACGCTGCTGCGCCAGGCCGCCGACACGGTCCTCCGGACGAGCATGGAGCTCGGCGGCAACGCCCCGTTCCTGGTGTTCGCCGACGCCGACCTGGACGAGGCGGTCGAGGGGGCGCTCGCCGCGAAGTTCCGCAACACCGGGCAGGCCTGCACCGCCGCGAACCGGTTCCTCGTGCACGAGGACGTCGCCGAGGAGTTCACCCGCCGGGTCACCGAACGGGTCGCCGCGATGCCGGTCGGCCGTGGGACCGAGGACGGCGTCGCCATCGGCCCGCTCATCGACTCCCGCGCCGTCGACAAGGCGCACCGGCTCGTCACCGACGCACTCGAGCGCGGAGCGACACTCCACACCGGCGGGCAGCCCGTCGACCGGCCCGGCACGTTCTACGCGCCGACGGTCCTCGCCGACGTGCAGCCCGGGAGCGACCTGCTCCGCGACGAGATCTTCGGCCCGGTGCTGGCGATCCGGACCTTCGCCACCGAGGACGAGGCGGTGACCGCGGCGAACGACACCGAGTACGGTCTCGTCGGGTACGGGTACACGTCGGACCCGGCGCGCGGACAGCGGCTCATGGAGCGGCTCGAGACGGGCATGCTGGGGCTCAACACCGGCGTCGTCTCGAACGCGTCGGCACCGTTCGGCGGTGTCAAGCAGTCCGGCCTCGGCCGCGAGGGCGGTGGTGAGGGCATCGGCGAGTACCTCGAGACCATGTACACGCTGACGCCGGACCCGTTCCGGGCCCGCCCGACGGTGCACACGCACACGCACACGCACACGCACACGCACACGCCAGCGACCGCGACGGCGGCCGCGACCACGACGACGACCACGACGACCAACGAAGGAGCAGCACGATGATCGAGAGAGACGTCGTCATCATCGGCGCCGGGGTGACCGGCCTGACCGCCGCGGCCCGCCTGGTCGCCGAGGGGAAGACCGTCGCCGTGCTCGAGGCCCGGGACCGGGTCGGCGGCCGCACGTGGACCGAGGACATCGAGGGCGTCACGCTCGAGATCGGCGGCCAGTGGGTCTCCCCGGACCAGACCGCGCTGCTCGAGACCCTCGACGAGCTCGGCCTCGAGACGTACGACCGCTACCGCGAGGGTTCGAGCGTCTACGTCGACGAGCACGGCACCCGCACCGAGTACACCGGGGACATCTTCCCGCTGCCCGAGGCGACCGCGGCCGAGATCGAGCGGCTCGTCGCCGTCGTCGACGAGTACGTCGCCACCGTCGACCCGGCACGCCCCTGGGCCGCTCCGGAGGCGGCCCGCCTGGACGAAACGAGCTTCCGCGCCTGGCTGCACGCCCTCAGCACCGACCGGGTCGCGACCGACAACGTCGAGCTCTTCATCGCCGGCGCGATGCTCACGAAGCCCGCGCACGCCTTCTCGGCGCTGCAGGCACTGCTCATGGCGGCGTCCGCGGGCAGCTTCTCGAACCTCGTCGACGCCGACTTCATCCTCGACAAGCGCGTCGTCGGCGGCATGCAGCAGGTCTCCGAGCGGCTCGCCGCGCGGCTCGGTGACGACGTGCACCTCAACGCGCCGGTGCGCACCCTGCGCTGGGACACCGGCTCCGACGGTGACGCGGGAGTGGTGGCGCTCGCCGACGGCGGCATCGAGCTGCACGCCCGGCAGGCGCTCGTCGCCGTGCCACCGCCCCTGTACTCGCGGATCTCCTACGAGCCGCCGCTGCCGCGTCGCCAGCACCAGCTCCACCAGCACCTGTCGATGGGCTTCGTCATCAAGGTGCACGCCGTCTACGACCGGCCGTTCTGGCGGGGCGCCGGGCTCTCCGGCACGGCGTTCAGCCCGTACGAGCTCGTCCACGAGTCGTACGACAACACCTCGTTCGGTTCCGAGCAGGGCACGCTCGTCGGGTTCGTCTCGGACGTGCACGCCGACGACGTCTTCGCGCTGTCGTCCGAGGAACGCAAGGCACGGGTCCTCGCGTCGCTCGCCCACTACTACGGTGACGAGGCGCTCCGCCCCGTCGTCTACTACGAGAGCGACTGGGGCACCGAGGAGTGGACCCGCGGTGCCTACGCAGCGAGCTTCGACCTCGGCGGGCTCGTCCGGTACGGAGCTGACCAGCGCGCGGCCGTCGGTCCGATCCGGTTCGCGTCGAGCGACCTGGCCGGGCACGGGTACCAGCACGTCGACGGAGCGGTCCGGATGGGCCGCGAAGCGGCTGCGGAGATCCTCGCCGCCCTGCCGCAGCCGGCGGTGCAGTAGACCCACACCGAGCGGACTGGAGGCGCGGTGCCAGCTGGCACCGCGCCTCCAGTCCGCTCAGGGTCCGGCCCAGAGCGTCGGCTACCCGCCCTCCTGAGCGGTCGCGTCGACGCGACCGCGTAGCGTCCGGATCATGAGCGAGACGACACCGAACGGATCGAGCGAGCCCACCGACGAGCAGGCGAAGCGCACCGAGGACCTGCCCGACGGGTCGGCGTCCGGCGACGCCACCCAGGACCCGGAGCAGGACAGCGACGTGGACTCGGGCGGCGAGCCCGCGGACCCGCAGGACTAGCCGGCGCGGTCCGCCCCTCAGCGCGTGCCGTCGGTGGCGCGGATCGGTTCCCCGGTGTCGGGGTCCCAGCCGACCACGCGCGGTTCCGCCGTGCGCCGAGCACGCGGCGGGGACGGCGGAAAGTACCCGCGTGCGGCCGGCAGGTAGGGGAGACCCGCAGCGACGACGCCGGCGACACCCGCGAGCGTCGCCAGGCCGTACGGCGGGAGGACCACACCGAGCAGGCCGAGGACGCCGAGGACGGCCATCCAGAACCGTGCGCGGCCGGAACCACGGCCCACCCGTAGCGCCCCGAACACGAACAGCGCCCAGATCGCCAGGACGATCAGGACGGGTACGAGCGTCCAGGGGCCGTCCGTCGACACCCGGTGGACCGCCCCGACGAGCGTCGAGACGACCTGGAACGCGATCACCACCAGCCAGAGGACGACGGCCGTGGTCACGAGGGTGGGGCGGGAGCGCGGGGCACCATTGGTCACGAGCCGATCCTAGGGTCGTCGCCGAAGCTGCTCAGGACGTCGACCGCGTACTGGTTCCACTAGCGGACTTTCTACCCCCTCATGTGGGGGTACGTTGCTGAGGGAAGCTCCGTAGCGTCTCCGGTGGTCGCACAGCGCCGTCATGGGGGCGGCATAGCTGGTCGTGACCTGTTGAGGGGTTCTGCGCGTGTTCGCGACGTCGCCGTTGTCTGTCCGTTCTCGTTGGGTGATGCTCGCGGTGGTCACCTTGGTGGCGTTGCTGGGGTCGTTGTTGGCGGTGGTCTCGGCGCCGCAGGCGGCGCACGCGGAGGTGACGGGCACCGGTGGTCAGTACGTCCCGATGAACGAGCATTCCCGCGTCTATGACGGGGCGACGTCCTCGGATTCGTTCAAGACGGTGCAGATCGCCGGTGTCGATGGTCTCCCGACCAGTGGTATCGGTGCGGTGAGTCTGATGCTGACGGTGGTGAACCCGAACGGTCAGGGCCAGTTCGTGGGTCGGCCGGACGCGGACGGGGCGAACACGTTGCTGATGATCTACGGCGCTGGTGTCGATGGGAACACGTCGAACACGTCGCTGCTGGCCGTGGGTGATGACGGCAAGATCCGTGTCAACACGCAGACCTCGCAAACGCGCGTCGTGATCGATGTCACCGGGTACTACACCAGCACCGCGAACGGTGTGGGCGCGGGTGGGTTCGTGCCGGTGTCGAGCAAGCGGATCGTGAACACGGGTACCGCGACGAACGCGCCGCAAGGGCCGCTTACCGGTGGGAAGAGCTTCACGTTCACGGCTGCGGGTGCGAACGGCGTGCCGGCGAATGCTGCCGCCGTGGCGGTGAACATCATCGTGAACAACGTCAACAGTGTCGCGGGTTGGGTGCGCCCATTCCCGGCCGGTGCGACTGACCCGTCGGGGGCGCTGAATTACGGTCCGACGGGTGGGTTGTCCACGGCGATGAGTGCGCAGGTCGCGGTCGGGTCCGGCGGCAAGATCACCATCGACACGGCGGACAACGGCAGCAGTCTGAACGTGATCGTCGACGTGCAGGGATACTTCATGCCGAGCAACCCCGGCGGCGGGTTCACCCCGCAGACCGGACGACTGATCGACACCCGCAGCGGCTCTGCCGTTGCGTCGAACGGGTCACTCGCCGTGCAGATTGCGGGCGCGAAGACCGGCATCCCGTCCGTGGAGGGTGGGCTGTCCGCGGTGGCGATCACGTTGACCGAGGTGCACCAAGGTGCCGATGGTGGCTACGCGAAGGCGTGGGCAGACGGTGCGCCTGAGCCCGATGGCAGCGTCATGGACTACTCCCGCAACACGCAGACCCGGACGACGACCGCGACGATCCCGGTCGGCGTGAACGGGAAGATCCGCATCAAGAACGTCTCCGCAGCCGCCACGGACTTCGTGGTCGACCTGCAGGGCACGTACAACTCTCTGCCGGGCGGTCCGTCGAACACGAACCAGACCGGTCAGCGGAAGTCCGCGACGACGCTGCCGTTCCCGATCACCGACCAGACGAACGCGTCGGTCGATGTAGGCACCGGCAACCTGCTGGTGACGACGACTGCGTTGTCGCTGCCGGGCGTGACGCAGAACACCACGATCGGTGCTGCGTACAACTCGCGAGCGACGAACAGGGCGAACAGGGCGAACAGCAACACGATGGACGCGAACCGGTGGCAGTACGCCCTCGCCGGTGCCGGTGACCTCTCAGCGAACTCCGCTGGCGTGGTCTACACCGACGCTGCCGGTACCGCATGGCTGTTCAAGCCCTCCGGGTCGCAGGGAGCGTTCACCACCCCGGCGGGTATCCAGCAGACCCTGACGCGGGTGAACACGTCTGGCACGAACTACGAGTACACGCTGAAGGGGTGGACGACGAACTCGACCACCCACTTCAACCTCGCCGGGCAGCCCACCTCGATCGTGGACCGCAATCAGAACCAGGTCAGCTTCAACACCTCCGACGGGTACCGGCTGAGCACGTTGGTCTCCACCGCCGGACCAACCGGCGGGCGGACGGCAACGTCGTCCTACGCGAACGGGGTGCAGACCTTCAAGCAGACCAGCGGCTCGAGCACCCGTTCGGTCTCGTGGGCGAAGAGCGCGGCGGGTGACGTCACCACGTACACGGACTCGACCGGGAAGCAGACCACGTTCGCGTACACGAGCGGGGACCTCACCTCGATCACCGCGCCGACCGGCGGAGCGACCACGTTCACCTACGACTCCTCTGATCGGGTCACGCAGGTGCAGCAGCGCAACACCAGCGCCGGTTCCGCGGGCACCGCGGTGACGCGGTTCTCGTACGCGAATGACACGACCACACAGGTCGCTGACCCGCGATCGGATCAGTCCGCCACGGTCGCGAATGCGAAGCACACCACGTACACGCTCGACAGCAACGACCTCGTCCTGAAGGCGGTGGATGCTGCGGGCCGGGAACGGTCTCGCACGTACAACCCGGCGAACAACGGTGTCGCCACGGCAACCACCGGCACCGCAGGCGATGCGGGGTCGGGGACGACGAAGAACATGTACGGGAAGAACAGCAGCCAGTCGCTGACCCAGTCCACCTCCGGCACCGGGTCGTCCTCCACTGCTGACTACGGTTCGGGATCGGCAACGGCGTACCTGCCGTCGAAGGTGACCTCGAGCTCGAGCACGTCGACCAGCATCGGCTACGACGGTGTCGGCAACGCGACCTCGTCCCAGTCGAGCAGTGACCCGGCTGCGACTTCGACCCTGACGTACAACAAGAAGGGCACCGACAACTACGCGTGGGGTGCGGTGAAGACCGCCACCGCTCCGGGCAACAGCGGCAACCCGACGGTCTACGCGTACGACACGAACAACCAGCTCGGATCGATCACCCAGCCCACCGGCACCAGCCTCGGGGTGCAGAAGTACGCCTACGACGACTTCGGCCGGGTGAAGAACCACACCGACGGTGACGGCGGTGTCACCACGTACACGTACGACAACGACGACCGGCTCCTCACCACCGCATTCAGTGACGGCACGGCGACGGTGACGAGCACGTACGACGGCAACGGCAACCAGCTCACCCAGCAGTCCGCAACCGGAATCGTCACGAACACGTACGACCAGCGGAACCGGCTCACCTCCACGGTGAACACCGCTGGCGGCGGCACCGTGTCCTACGGGTACGACCTTGCCGGGAACACGGTGCAGGTCACGGATCAGACCGGAACCGTCACGCACGAGTACGACCCGACCGAGGTCCTCACCGCGACGACGTACCCGACCAGCTCGGGCACCGCGAAGCAGATCTACCTCACCGACAAGCAGGGCCGCCGCACCGACACCTGGCTCGGCGCCTCCAACACCGCCACCGCCGGTGTCGAGCCGGCATCGTGGGCGGCGCACCAGACGCTGACCTACGACAAGTCCGGAAAGGTCACCAAGGTGCAGGCCTGGTCTGACAGCAGCAACCCGACCGTCGTGGTCGACACCGACTACTGCTACATGGCGACCACTACGGCGCCGACCTGCACCACGTCCACGGCGAACGACCGCGACAAGCTGCAGTGGTCCTACGACAACATCGGCAAGCAGGCAACGAACTACGGCTACCTCGCAGCCGACGGGGACACCCCGACGGACCGTTTGACCGGAATCACCCAGACCGGAGGGGCGAACCCGACGAACTGGGCGTACACGTACGACTCCGCCGGCAACCGCACCGAAGCGAAAGCCACGAACGCGGCGACCGGGGCGCTCAAGTCCGATCAGAAGCTGAGCTTCAACGCGGTCGGGCAGATCACCACCGCCGGGTACTCCTACGACGGTGTCGGCAACATGACCGTCGCACCCGGTGAGACGTACACGTACAACGGGGCGCAGCAGCTCACCGCGTCCACGAAGGACAGCGTGAAGACGTCGTACGAGTACGCCGGCGCCGACATGCTCAAGCTGCTCCACCAGGCCACCGACGGGGGCGCGGAGTACGACTACACGTATGGCACCTCTGACAGCAATGGTGTTCCCGTGATCGCGAACCACACCATCGCCGGCACCGGGACGGCGGCTGTGATCAGCGACCCGACGACCGGGCAGGCGTTGGATCTCCGCACGACGGACGGGACGACCAGCATGTACGTCACGGACGGCATCGGGAACCCCGCCGCGTCGATCGCCGACACTGGCAAGACGGCGTACACGGTGTCCTACGACCCGTATGGTGCCGAGACCATCTCGACGGACGGCGCCGCGAGCGCGCAGTGGCAGCAGAACCCGTACGGGTACAAGAACGGACTCCGCTCAAGCAACACCGACACCGGGCTCACCAAGTTCGGCTACCGCTGGCAGTCCAGCGACACGGGCGGGTGGATCGAACGCGACACCCTCGACGCGCCCCTCGACCCCAACAACGCCAACCGTTACGCCTACGCTGGCGCAGACCCCATCAACCGCTCAGATCCTGCTGGTCGGGATGCGCTCGGTGACGGTCTCGCTTCTACAATCATCGCCGGTGTCATCGGATTCGGAGTGGGAGCGGGAATTTGTGCTCTGACCGCGGTCGAAACCTTCGGCGCTGGTTGCGTGGCAGGAGCACTCATCGGAGGTGCCGTGGGCGGCGGGATCGCCGGCGGGTATGTGGCCTACTCCAATGGAGACAACGTGGGCGAAGGCGCGGCGATCGGTGCGGGTCTTGGACTTCTTGCAGGCGGCATTACCTTGGGACTTGGCGCACTTTGAGATGAAAGGCATTGAAGTGACTCGCACGAACGAAGAACGACGCAAACGATTCCGCATCATCGCGGTCATCGGTGCAGTCGGCGTGATCCTGGCCCTGGGTGCAACTCTTGTTCCGGGTTTGCCTGCAGTGGTGGATTCCGCTCTGCCCTACTTGGCAATATTTTTCGCTCTCATCGTTGCGTCGGCGCTAGTTCTCTTCGTGCAATCGAGGAGATCGCGAAAGTAGCGCATGCTCGATGGAGTGCGTCTCGACTGCCCTGGGGTTCGCAGTCCTGTGATCGGAACCTCCTTGCTCATCCTCGGTCTGCACAGCCTTTGAGGGATGCAGCATACGCAACCTCCTAGATAAAAAGAGAAATGTTTGCAGCGGGTGCGGCAATCCCAATGATCGTCGCATTGATTGCTTTTACGGTAATCTCGGACTATAAACGGCGCAAGTAAAGTAGAACGACTACCTTGTCTCGAGTTCTTGGCCTAAACATGGACAGCGGTGTCGGGGCCATCGCGACAGCAGGGTGCTATGCAGTTGCAGCTTAATTAGTTCGAGCCTGTTTCTGCGGCTTTCAATGTTGTTTACGGGTTCCCAATTGGGCGGCCGTCGACGGGGTCTGTGCGGCCACTATCCTCATTGGCTGTATCGGCGCTACGGCCGCCGGAGCAGCCTTGAATAACTCGATTTCGAAGTGAGTGGTCGGCAGCCGCCCCGCGGTGTGGTCGCAGGTCTCGCGGGCCGGAGGTGCAGTGCCAACCGGCACCGCGCCTCCAGTCCGCTGTGAAGCCGACCACCTGTCGGCCCGTCAGCCGATGCGGATCAGCTTCTTGTTGACGAACTCGTCGGCGCCGAGCGGGCCGAGCTCCCGGCCGAAGCCGCTGCCCTTGACGCCGCCGAACGGCAGTTCCGGGCTGTCCGCGCCGACGATGTTGACGTAGACCATGCCGGCCTCGATGCGGTCGGCGACACGGAGAGCCTGCTCGGCGTCGGTCGTGAAGAGGTACGAGCCGAGGCCGTAGGGGGTGTCGTTCGCGAGTGCGATCGCAGCCGTCTCGTCGGCCACCCGGTACACGGCGGCGACCGGGCCGAAGAACTCCTCGCGGTAGGCGTCGTTGTCCGCCGTGACGTCGGTCAGGACGGTCGGCGTGAAGGCGTTCCCCCGGCGCTCGCCACCCGTGACGACGGTCGCACCCTGCCCGCGGGCGTCCGCCAGCTGCTGTTCGAGTCGATCGGCCGCAGCGGGCGAGGAGAGCGGCCCGAGTTCCGCACCGGGCGTGGTCGGGTCGGTCGGTGCGACGGCGGACATCGCCGCGGTGAACTTCGCGAGGAACGGCTCGTACAGGTCGTCGGCGACGAGGAAGCGCTTCGCGGCGTTGCAGACCTGGCCGTTGCCCTCGAGGCGGGTGGCGACCGCCGACTCCACGACGGCGTCGAGGTCCTCGGTCGAGAGCAGGATGAACGGGTCGGAACCGCCGAGCTCGAGGACGACCTTCGTGAGGTTCCGGCCGGCGATCTCGGCGACCGCAGCACCGGCGCGCGCCGATCCGGTCAGCGAGACGCCCTGCACCCGCGGATCGGCGATGACGTCGGCCACCTGGTCGTTCGTCGCGAACACGTTCGTGTAGGCGCCCTCCGGGAACCCGGCGTCGGCGAAGACCTGCTCGATCGCGAGCGCCGACTCCGGGCACTGCGGGGCGTGCTTGAGCAGCACGGTGTTGCCGATGAGCAGGTTCGGTCCGGCGAACCGGGCGATCTGGTAGGCGGGGAAGTTCCACGGCATGATGCCGAGCAGCACCCCGATCGACGACTTCCGGAGGAACGCGGAGCCCTCGCTGCCGGAGGCCAGGGTGATGGGCTCGTCCGCCAGGAACTCCGACGCGTGGTCGGCGTAGTAGTCGTAGATGTCGGCGCAGAAGTCGATCTCACCGACGGCCTGGTCGATCGGCTTCGCCATCTCGCGGACGATCGTGGCCGCCAGGTCGTCGCGGCGCTCCCGGTACAGCTCGGCCACTCGACGCAAGAGCACGGCTCGGTCGGCGACGGTGCTGGTGTCGGCGGTGTGGGCCCGGTCGGCGGCGTCGATCGCCCCGCGGAGCTCGTCGTCGGTGATGGTCGGGAACGTGCGGAGCACCTCGCCCGTGGTCGGGTCGGTGACCGCGTACGCGGTGGCGGTGGCGGAAACGGTGTCGGTCATGGTGCTCCTAGGCCTGTTCGTCGGTCAGCTGCTTGTTGACGCCGGTCACCGGCTGGTTCTCGTCGAAGCCCTTCGGCTGGACGCGGAACCCCTTCGTGATGACCAGCAGGTACACGAACCCGATCGCGGCCCAGACACCGCCGGCGATGAGCGCGTCGGCGTGCAGCTGGGACCAGAGAACACCCGTGAGGAGCATCGCGACGCCGGGCATCACCACGAAGGCGAAACGGTCGCGGACGGTGTGCCGGCGGCCCTCGCGCCAGGCGAAGTGCACGATCACCGTCAGGTTGACGAAGGTGAACGCGATGAGGGCGCCGAAGTTGATGTAGGACGAGATCGTGTCGAGGGAGAACGACATCGCGAGCAGCGTGACGGCGCCCACGATGATGACGTTCGGGATGGGCGTGCGGGTCCGGGGGCTGACGTGACCGAACACCTTCTTCGGCAGGACGTTGTTCCGGCCCATCACGAGCAGCATCCGGGCCACGCTGGCGTGCGACGCGAGGCCGGACGCCAGTGCGGCGATGAACCCGGCGGCGACGAGGATCGCCTGGAACACCCGGCCGCCGACGAGCAGGCCGATCTGGGGGAGCGGGTCGTCGGTGAACTCGCCGAACGGGGCGTTCGTCGGGAACCGGAGCTGCGCGAAGTACGACGACACGAGGAAGATCACACCGCCGATGAGGACCGTCATGAGGATGGCCTTCGGCATGATGCGGATCGACTTCGCCTCCTCCGTGTACATCGTCACGGCGTCGAAGCCGATGAACGAGAAGCAGACGACCGTCGCCCCGGTGAGGAGCGCCGACATCGTCACGCCGTCGTGGACGAACGGCTCGGTGCTGACGATCGTCCCGGCACCGGCACCCTTGACGAGTTCGATCACGGCGAAGACCACGAACGCGATCATCGCGAGGATCGCGCCGATGAGCAGCACCATGTTGAGGTTCGACCTGCCGCGCATCGACAGGCAGATCACCGTCGTGACGAACACCGTGTAGACGACGACGGTCACCCAGGCCGGCAGGGCGGGGAAGACCTGCTCGAGGTACAGGCGGATGATGAGCGCGTTCACCATCGGGAGCAGCAGGTAGTCGAGGAGCGAGGCCCAGCCGACCATGAACCCGGCGTTCGGGTGGATCGACTCCCGCACGTACGTGTACGCGGAGCCGGCCGCCGGGTAGACCCGGACCATCTTCCCGTAGCTCACCGCGGTCAGGAGCATGATCACGAGGGCGATCAGGTAGGCGCTCGGGACGGCGCCCTTCGTCTCGTCGGACACGATGCCGAACGTGTCGAAGACGACGGTCGGGGTCATGTACCCGAGCCCGAGGCCGACGATCGCCCAGAGCCCGAGGCTGCGCTTCAGTGAACCGCCGCGCGCCGGGGCTGCCGGGGCGGTGACCGCGATGGGTGATGCCATGAGCGTTGACTTCCCTGTTGGATCGGGGCCGGGCGTCGGTGCCCGGGCCGGTTCGGTTCGGTGCACCATACCGATGCGCTCGGGCCCAGCGGACCGGACGCGGTGTACAGGGTCGTCGGTGACGATGTACACCGCGTCGGGTGCTGCGGCTACGGGGCCGGGTGCTGCAGGTCCGTCGTCGGCTGCCGCAGGTTCCCCGCCGGCTGCCGCAGGTTCCCCGCCGGCTGCTGCTGCGTGATGCAGTGCAGACCGCCGCCACGGGCGAAGACCGCTCGGGCGTCGAGCGTGTGCACCTCCCGCCCCGGGTACACGTCCGCCAGGATGCCCCGCGCCCGGTCGTCCGCCGCAGCCTCACCGAACCCGCAGGCGATCACGGCACCGTTCACCACGACGTGGTTGACGTAGTTCCAGTCCACCGGCCCGCCGTCGTCCGTCAGGGTCGCCGGCGCCGGGACCTCCACGATCGTTGCGTCGGTCGCCTGCTCGAGCGCCCGGCGGATCTGCGGCATCACCAGGTGGTCCGGGTGCGACGGGTCCGGTTGCGCGTGCAGCAGGACGACGCCCGGTTCGGTGAAGGTCGCGACCATGTCCACGTGCCCGCGGGTGCCGAGCCCGTCGTAGTCGCGGGTGAGGCCCCGGGGGAGCCAGATCACGTCGGTCGCACCGATCGTCCGCGCCAGTTCCTCCTCGACCCGAGCGTGGTCGGCGTACGGGTTCCGTCGAGGGTCGAGCTGCACGGTCTCGGTGACGAGGACCCGGCCCGTCCCGTCGACGTGGATCGCACCGCCCTCGTTCACCAGGAGCGAGGGGAGCCGTCGGACACCCGCAGCCCGAGCGACGGTCGCCGCGATCTCGGCGTCACGGGTCCAGGTCGACCACGCGTTCGCGCCCCAGCCGTTGAAGACCCAGTCCACGGCGCCGACCTCGCCGGTCTCGTCGTCCACGACGAACGTCGGGCCGATGTCACGCATCCAGAAGTCGTCGAGCGGCGCCTCGAGCACCTCCACGGCACCGGACAGCAGCCGGTCGGCATCGGCGCGCGCCACCGGGTCCACCACCACGGTCACCGGCTGGTGCTCGCTGATCGTGTTCGCCGTCGTGGCCCACGCGGTGCGCGCCGCCTCGGCGCTCGCCGGGTCGTCGCCGAGGGTGTTGCCGGGGCGGGGGAACGCCATCCACGTGCGTTCCTGCGGCGCCGTCTCCGCCGGCATCCGCCAGCTCACGAGCGCACACCCGCCACGGAGGCGCGGATCGCCTCACGCGCGCCGTGACCGTCGCGCAAGGGGTCGATCTCCTGCACCAGGCCGTCGTACAGGTCGGGTCGCCTCGTCAGGTAGAAGGGGAACAGCCGGAGCCACTCGACGCGGGCGTCGAGGTCGAGGTCCGCCACCAGGACGACGTCCGCGTCGCGCGGGGCCTCGACGAGCACTCGGCCGAACGGGTCCGAGATGAACGACGACCCGTAGAAGGTGATGTCGCCCTCGTCGCCCCATCGGTTCGGCACCACCATGAACTGCCCGGCCGTGATGCCGTTCGCGACGATCACCTGCCGCCAGATCGGCGCGGTGTCGAAGTCCGGGAAGGTGGGCTCCGAGCCGATCGCGGTCGGGTACGCCAGGATCTCTGACCCGGCGATGCCGTAGGACCGGGCGACCTCGGGGAACCACTCGTCCCAGCAGGTCGGCAGGCCCACCCGTGCGCCGAGTCCCGCCGGCTCGTACACCGGGAAGGCGTCCGCGTCGCTGCCCGGGCGGAAGTACGTGTCCTCGTAGTAGCCGGCGCTGATCGGGATGTGTGTCTTGCGGGTCCGGCCGACCAGGGAGCCGTCCGGCGCGACGAGGACCGCCGTGTTGTAGCCGCGCGGGTCGTCGGGCTGGTCGTCGTCGGCGGGACGTTCGTACAGCGAGGCGTGCACGAACACGCCGTGCTCGATGGCCTGCGCCCGGGCGAAGGTCATCGTCGGGCCGTCCTCGAGCGACTCCGCCAGGTCCTTCGGCACGCCGCTCGCCGGGGTGTCGCCCGGGTAGCGGGAGAGCGTGAGCTCCTGCAGGAACACGGCGGTGGCGCCGTTGGCGGCCGCGGTGTCGATGCCGTCCGCGAGCTGCCGGCGGTGCTCGTCCGGGTCTGCGTGCCAGTGGGTCTGCACGAGTGCGACCCGCACGGTGCGACGGGGTGCGCCGGTGTCCTCGTGGAGGGGTGACCGCTGCGGCGTTCCGGTGATGACGTCCATGTCGCCATTGTTGATCACACGATCAACGATTACAAGACCGAGGACCAGACCCGGAATATCGGTATGCTGGCCGCGGGCCCGAGTCACCGCCGGGATGACGGTCCGGACAAGGATGAAGCCCACCACTGCGACAACAGTGGTGGGCTTCGATTTGTCCTCCGAGTGGAGAACGAGGGACGAACTGGGTCCCGAGCCTGAAACTCGGAGCCAGTGTAACCCGCTCCTCGAGCGAGTTGCATCCCTCGGCCTGCACTTCTCGTGTCCGCCGGCGCTGACACGAAGGTGGTCCGATGTCGAACGACGACGAACCGCCGGTCGGGCGACCGGGTCAGCTGATGATGTTGACCGCCCGCGAGATCACGAGGGCCAGCAGGATGAACCCGCCGAGCGCCTGGTACGCCATGATCATCTTCGCGCGGACGGTCATCGGCATCGTGTCGGTCGGGCTGAAGGCCATCATGTTCGTCATCGCGACGTAGAGGTAGTCGAGGTAGACCGGACGCCACGCCGCCGTCTTCGCGTCGGTCTCCTGTGGGAACTGGAAGTCGGCTTCGTCACTCGTCCACAACTCGGGACGCCGGCGAGCGACGGGGCCGCCTCGGTCGAGCTCCCAGTACACGAGTCCGAACGCGATGATCGTGCTCACCCACACCTGCAGCGCCGTGAGCAGGACCGCGCCCCCGTCGGCGTGCCCGCTGAGCAGCACCTCGAGCGTCCGGAGCACGGTGAGCTGGTTCGCGACGGTGAGCATGATCGCGAGCGCGAAGGACAGCCACCGCGACCACGTCGTCTCCCGGGTCAGCCGTCGCGGGTTGAAGACGATGAGCGGCGTGAGGAGCAGGACGCCGAGCACGGGGACGACCCAGGACGGGAAGAACAGCACCTCGTTCGGCAGGAACAGGCTGAGCGCCAGGTTCACGAGGATCGCGACCGCGACCGGTGCGCGGTGTTCGTGCTGGGGACGAGTCCTCGTCGTTGTCACGGGGGGAGTGTCCCGCACCCGAAGGGGCCGGAGCTGATCGCGGGCGGCGAGTCGGGTCGGCGCGAGCGCCGCGGCGTTCCCGGTGCGCCGAGATCGCACTTTCGCGCCCGCGGTGCCGCGAGGAGCCCGCCGAAGTGCGATCTCGGCGGGCGGCCGCTCACGAGACGGCCGGAACCACGGGGAGCGGGGCCGCGAGCGAGGACGCGTGCACCTCGGTGCCGAGCAGGCGTGACGCGGCACGGAGCCCGGACAGCAGCGCGCCGTGCACCGTCGCGGGGTCGTCGCCCCACGTGGCCTCGCCGGCGAGCTGCACCCGGCCGGACGGCGTGCCGAGCAGGTCGTGGTCGTCGACGGACGCGCCGACGTGCAGGTACGAGTACGAGCCACGGGCGAAGGGGTCCTCCGCCCACCGGGTGATCCGGGACGCCTCGGGCTCCGGCACGGCCTCGGCGCCGAACATCCGGCGGAGCGCGGCCACCCCTTCCTCGACGATCATCGCGTCGGGCAGCGTCTCGAGTCGCCGTGCCCCGGACCCCCCGACGAGCGCCGCGAGCACGGGCTCGCCGGTCACCCGGGACATGTCGTACCAGGAGTGCCAGTCGACGCCGGCGGACCCCTGCTGCCGGATGACCCAGTCGTCACCCCAGAACCGCGTGGAGAAGTGCAGGAAGACCTTGTCGTAGGCGCCCATCCCGAGTCGACCCATCGCGCCGGTCACCGGATCGGACAGCGGCGGGTCGAACGTCACGTCCCCGGCCTGCAGGACCCCGAGGGGGACCGTGACGACCGCGTGCGCGGCGGCGATCGACGATCCGTCGGCGAGCCCGACGACCACACCGGAGTCGGACTGCGTCACCGACTGCACGACCGCCGACATCCGCACGTCGAGGCCGTCGGCGAGCCGGGCCGCGTACTGCCCGTAGCCGCCGGGGAACACGACCTCGTCACCCGCGACGTGCTCCTCGTCGAGGCCGTGCGCGTCGAGCACGGTGACCGGGGCCCCGCAGAGGTCCTCGGAGCGGTGCGCGGCGTACTCGCGGATCCGTGCGGCGGGGTCGCCGTCCCAGCGGAGCGACCGCAGGACCGTGTCGATGGCGGCGGCGTAGGTCGAGGGCGGGGGAGCGGACGCGACGACGTCGGCGAGCGCGGCGTCGACGGTGTGCAGGTCGGCCACGAACGACGACGCGGCGGACGGGGACAGCCGCGTTCCGGACGGGCCGTGCCAGGCGATCGGTCGGCCGTCGAACTGGAAGCTCCCGACCGTGAACTCGACGGTGTCGATGCCGAACGACGACGCCAGCGCCCAGAGCGGGTTGCCGTCGACGCCGTGGATCCACGACGCTCCGAGGTCGACGGGCACCCCGAGCGCGCTGTCCGTCCAGGTCCGTCCGCCGATGCGGTCCCGGGCCTCGAGCACGACGACCCGCTGCCCGCCGTGCACGAGTGCACGCGCGGCGGCGAGCCCGGAGACCCCGGCCCCGACCACGACCACGTCGACCCCGGTCGGAACGGCCATCAGTGTCCTCCGGTCAGCGGCGCCATCAGCCGCGCGGCCAGGCTCGGACGCCCGGTCAGTGCTTCCTCGCGGTCGGCGAGGTCGGTCGCCACGAGTCCGGCGTTCGCCCCGAGGAACCGCAGCGGCTCGGGCTCCCAGTCCGGCGAGCGGTGGTTCACCCACGGCAGCGCGGTCAGCGGCGATGAGACCCCGCGCACGAGGTCGGCGAGGGTCCGCCCCGCGAGGTTCGTCGTCGAGAGGCCGTCGCCGACGTAGCCGCCGGCGGTCCCCACCCGGCCGTCCCACGTGACCGAGGCGCACCAGTCGCGTGGCACGCCGAGCGGCCCGCCCCACGTGTGCGTGATCGGTGCGTCGGCGACGGCGGGGAACAGGTCGACGAGGGCGTTCCGCAGGTGCTCGAACACCCGTGGCACCCGGTCGTACCCGGGCGTGATCGCGGACCCCCAGTGGTACCGGGCGCCGCGGCCACCGAAGGCGAGGCGGTCGTCGGCCGTCCGTTGCCCGTACACGAGCAGGTGCCGGTAGTCCGAGAAGGTCTGCCCGTGCTCGAGCCCGATCCGGTCCCACACGGCAGGGGGCAGGGGTGCGGTCGCGATCATGAGCGAGTACAGCGGCAGGATCCGCCGCTTCGTCTGGGCGAGCTGCGCGCCGTAGCCCTCGACCGCGACGACCACGGCACCGGCCGAGACGGTCCCGCGTGAGGTGACCACGTGCCCTGGAGCCCACGACACGGCGGGCGTGTGCTCCGCGATCCGGACGCCCCGTGCCTCCAGGGCGGCCGCCAGGCCACGCACCAGTGCTGCGGGCTGGACGCGCGCGCAGTCCGGGGTCCACGCGACGCCGGCCGACCCGGCGGCGTCCCCGGGCCGCGCCGGTCGCCACGTCATGTCGTCGCCCCATGCCGCGGAGGACGCGACCTCGTCGTGGGCGGCGCGCTCCTGCACGGCGGACCGTGCGTACAGGACGGTGCCGCCCTTGACGAAGTCGCAGTCCACGTCGGCTTCCGCAGCGGCCCGGCCGACCTCGTCGACCGTGTCGCGGAGGGCGAGCGCGGCCTCGCGGCCGTGCTGCTCCGCGATCGACGACGCGGACCGTGGGAAGAGGGCGGAACACCAGCCACCGTTCCGTCCGGAGGCACCGAAACCGGCGATCTCGCGTTCCACGACGACGATCTGGAGGCGCGGGTCGGCCTGGTGCAGGTACCACGCGGTCCAGAGACCCGTCAGTCCGGCACCGACGATGCAGACGTCCGCGGTGGTGTCACCGTCGAGCGGTGGCCGGGGCGTCAGGTCGTCGCGGCCCGTGGCCACGAGCTGGTCGAGCCAGAACGAGACGCCCCGGTAGCCGGTCACGGTCAGATCTTCGACGCGGCCTCGGACAGGACGCTCCGCAGGATCGACGTGATCTCGCGGAACTCCGGCTGCCCGATGGTGAGCGGCGGGGCGAGCTGCACGACGGGGTCGCCCCGGTCGTCCGCGCGGCAGTACAGGCCCGCGTCGAAGAGCGCCTTCGACAGGAAGCCGCGCAGGAGGCGCTCGGACTCGTCGTCGTCGAAGGTCGTCTTCGTCGCCTTGTCCTTCACGAGCTCGATGCCGTAGAAGTACCCGGCACCGCGCACGTCGCCGACGATCGGCAGGTCGAGCAGGGTGTCGAGCTCGGCCTTGAAGAGCGGGGCGTTCTGCTGCACGTTCTGCAGCAGGCCCTCCTCCTCGAAGATGTCGAGGTTCTCCATCGCGACGGCGGCGGAGACCGGGTGCCCGCCGAACGTGTACCCGTGGTAGAAGGTCGTGTCGCCCTTCGAGAACGGCTCGAACAGCTTGTCGCTGATGATCGTCGCGCCGATCGGCGAGTACCCGGAGGTCATCGCCTTCGCGCACGTGATCATGTCCGGCACGAAGTCGTAGGTGTCGCAGGCGAACATGGTGCCGATGCGGCCGAACGCGCAGATGACCTCGTCGGAGACGAGCAGCACGTCGTACTCGTCGCAGATCTCGCGCACGCGCTGGAAGTACCCGGGCGGCGGCGTGAAGCAGCCGCCGGAGTTCTGCACGGGTTCGAGGAAGACGGCGGCGACCGTGTCCGGGCCCTCGAACTCGATCATCTCGCGGATCCGCTCGGCCGCCCAGAAGCCGAACTCCTCTTCGCTCGCACCGGCGAAGCCCATCTCCGCGGCACGGTAGAAGTTCGTGTTCGGCACGCGCAGGCCGCCGGGGGTGAGGGGCTCGAACATCTGCTTCATCGCCGGGATGCCGGTGATCGCCAGGGCGCCCTGCGGGGTGCCGTGGTACGCGACCGCGCGGGAGATCACCTTGTGCTTCATCGGCTTGCCGCGGAGCTTCCAGTAGTGCTTCGCGAGCTTGAACGCGGTCTCGACGGCCTCGCCGCCACCGGTCGAGAAGAACACCTTGTTGAGGTCACCGGGCGCCTGGTCGGCCAGACGGTCGGCGAGCTCGATCGCCGCGGGGTGCGCGTACGACCAGATCGGGAAGAAGCTCAGCGTCTCCGCCTGCTTCGCGGCCATCTCGGCGAGGCGCTTCCGGCCGTGGCCGGCCGCGACGACGAACAGCCCGGAGAGGCCGTCGATGTAGCCCTTGCCGTGGCTGTCGTAGACGTGGTGGCCCTCGCCGCGGACCATGATCGGCACGTCGGCGCCGGCCTGGTTCGCGCCGTGCCGAGCGAAGTGCATCCACAGGTGGTCGCGGGACTTCTGCTGCAGGGCGGCGTCGTCCACCGGCGCGAAGGGGTCGTACGACCCGAGGCGGGTGGTCGGCTGTTCGGAGATGGTCATCGCGTTCCCCAGTCGTAGAGCTGTTTGCGGAGTTGCAGGTAGACGAAGGTCTCGGTCGCGGTCACGCCCGGGATGGCCCGGATCGTGCCGTTGAGCAGTTCGATGAGGTCGTCGTCGTCCTCGCAGACGACCTCCACCATGAGGTCGAAGCTGCCGGCGGTCATCACGAGGTAGTCGACCGAGGGCAGTTTCTCGAGTTCGTCGGCGACGCTCCGGGTGTCACCGTTCACGCGGATGCCGATCATCGCCTGCCGGTGGAACCCGAGCTGCATGGGGTCGGTGACCGCGACGATCTGCATGACGCCGGTCTCGGTGAGCTTCTGGACCCGTTGCCGGACCGCCGCCTCGCTGAGCCCGACGGCCTTGCCGATCTCGCCGTACGGACGGCGGCCGTCCGCTTGGAGCTGTTCGATGATGCGCTTGGAGATGTCGTCGATCGGACCCGGACGTCGTGGTGCTGCCGCCATGCCGGACAGCATTGCAGTGCCTTGACCGCGAAAGCAAGGGATTCCGTTGTGAACACCGTGTTTCACGACGATTTCCGTTGTTACAAGTCTTCCGAACCGGCGGTATCCGTGCCAGTATCACCGCCATGCCGGACACCGTGCGGAACTTCATCGGAGGCGCCTCGGTCGAGTCGCGCGCCGACACCGCCTTCGACCTGGTCGACCCGACCGACGAGCACGTCTACGGCACCTCGCCGGTCTCCACCGCCGCCGACGTCGACGCCGCCTTCACGGCCGCGAGCAGCGCGTTCGAGACCTGGCGTCGAACCACCCCGGGGGAGCGGCAGCTCGCCCTGTTCCGGATCGCCGACGCGATGGAGCAGCGGGCGGAGGAGTTCGCCGACCTCGAGTCGCTCGACACCGGCAAGCCCCGCGCCACCCTCGTCGAGGACGAGATCCTGCTCTCCGTCGACCAGATCCGCTTCTTCGCCGGCGCCGCCCGGAACCTCGAGGGGCGGAGCGCCGGCGAGTACCTCGCCGACCACACGTCCTTCGTCCGCCGCGAACCGATCGGCGTCGTCGCCCAGGTCACCCCGTGGAACTACCCGCTCAACATGGCGGTGTGGAAGTTCGCCCCAGCGCTCGCCGCGGGGAACACCACCGTGCTGAAGCCGAGCGACACCACACCCCTGTCGACCCTGCTCCTCGCCGAGGTCGCCGCCGAGTTCCTGCCGCCCGGTGTCCTCAACGTCGTCGTGGGGGACCGCACCACCGGCGCCGCGATGATCGACCACCCGACACCGCAGCTCGTGTCCATCACGGGCTCGGTCCGTGCCGGGATGGAGGTGGCCCGTGCGGCTGCCGGCGACCTCAAGCGCACGCACCTCGAACTCGGCGGCAAGGCGCCGGTGATCGTGTTCGACGACGCCGACATCCCGTCCGCCGTCGCCGGGATCGTCGCCGCCGGGTTCTTCAACGCCGGGCAGGACTGCACCGCGGCGACCCGGCTGCTCGTGCAGGACGGCATCCACGACGAGTTCGTGGCGGCGCTCGCAGCAGAGGCACGCGTCAACGCGAGAACCGGGTCAGACGGTTACTACGGCCCGGTCAACAACGCGAACCAGCTCGCGCACGTGCAGTCCTTCGTCGACACGCTGCCCGACCACGCCACCATCGCACTCGGCGGAGCGCGCCAGGGCGACACCGGCTACTTCCACCAGGCCACGATCGTCGCCGGGCTCCGGCAGGACGACCGTGCCGTGCAGCAGGAGATCTTCGGCCCGGTGCAGACCGTGCAGCGCTTCTCGACCGAGGACGAAGCCCTGCGCTGGGCGAACGGCGTCGAGTACGGCCTGGCGAGCTCGGTGTGGACCACCGACCACGCGAGGGCGATGCGCTTCGCCCGCGACCTCGACTTCGGGTGCGTGTGGATCAACACCCACATCCCGATCGTCGCCGAGATGCCGCACGGCGGCTTCAAGCACTCCGGCTACGGCAAGGACCTGTCCCAGTACGGGTTCGACGACTACACCCGCATCAAGCACGTCATGTCCTACATCGGCTGAACCCGACACCTCCTGGAGGCACCATGGCAATGACCGGCACGTTCGCCGAATCCGGAGCGGACCTCCGGCTCGACCGGATCACCAAGTCCTTCCCCGGCCACACCGCGGTCGACTCCCTCGACCTCGTCGTGCCGGCCGGCTCGTTCTTCGCCCTGCTCGGCCCCTCCGGCTGCGGCAAGACGACGACACTGCGGCTCGTCGCCGGACTCGAGGAACCCACGAGCGGCACCATCACGATCGGCGGCCAGGACGTCACCGAGACGAAGCCGTACCAGCGGCCGGTCAACACGGTGTTCCAGAACTACGCACTGTTCCCGCACATGAGCGTGCTCGACAACGTCGCGTTCGGCCTGAAGCGACGACGGATCCCGGACCCGATGACGAAGGCGAAGGAGGCGCTCCGGCTCGTCGAGCTCGAGGGCTCGGCGTCGAAGCGGCCCGCGCAGCTCTCCGGCGGCATGCAGCAACGCGTCGCCCTGGCCCGGGCCATCGTGAACCGTCCGGCCCTGCTGCTCCTCGACGAGCCGCTCGGCGCGCTCGACCTGAAGCTCCGGCACCAGATGCAGCTCGAGCTGAAGACGATCCAGGCCGAGGTCGGACTCACCTTCCTGCACGTCACCCACGACCAGGAAGAGGCGATGACGATGGCCGACACGGTCGCCGTCATGAACGGCGGCCGGATCGAGCAGATGGGCAGCCCGCAGGACCTGTACGAGCTGCCCCGCACCGTGTTCGTCGCGAACTTCCTCGGCCAGTCGAACCTGCTCGAGGGCGATGTCCGCGGCACCGAGGGTGAACTGCTCGTCGTCGCGACCGCCGCCGGCACCATCGCGGTCCCCGCGGCGCGGGCCGTCGCCACCTCCGGTCGCGTCGTCGTCGGCGTCCGTCCCGAGAAGCTCAAGATCCGCAGCACGGAACCCACCCCCGAGGCCGGCCGGAACATCCTCGGCCCCGGCCGCGTCGTCGACGTCTCGTTCTCCGGGGTGAGCACCCAGTACCTCGTCGACGTGCCCGGCGCGGGTCGCGTCTCCGTCTTCGCGCAGAACTCGAAGGGCGGGCCCCGTGTCCAGACCGGTACCGAGGTCTGGCTCACGTGGGGCGTCGACCACGGTTTCGGCCTGGAGGCGCACCCCGCGTCCGACCAGACCGTCACCGCCGGAGCCGACCCGCGCCTCCAGTCCGCACCGGCCACCGCAGGAGCGGTCGCGTGAGTCCCGTGCCGGAGCCGGGTCCCGACCTGCTCCGCGGACTCACGTCCGGCCGCGTCAGCCGACGCGGTTTCCTGGCCGGCGGCGGGGCCGCCGCGGTGGCGGCGCTCCTCGCCGGCTGCAGCATCAAGGGGTCGGCGGCCTCGGCCGACGACACCGTGGACTGGAACCGGTTCTGGAAGGACGCGAAGGCGACCAAGGAGCTCAACTTCGCGAACTGGCCGCTCTACATCGACTCGGACCACGGCAAGTCCGAGTCCCTCGCCCTGTTCAAGCAGGAGACGGGCATCGCCGTCGATTACCAGGCGGTCATCCAGGACAACGCGACGTTCTACGCCACCGTGTCGCCGATCCTCCGGGCGCACGGCGCCACCGGGTACGACCTGGTCGTCATGACGAACGGGTACGAGCTCACCGAGATGATCAAGAACGGGTTCGTCTGCAAGCTCGACCACTCGCGGCTGCCGAACTTCGCCGCGAACGCATCGAAGTCCGTGCAGGACCCGATCTACGACCCGGGCAACGAGCACTCCGTCGTGTGGCAGACCGGCTTCACCGGGCTCGCCTACAACCCGAAGTACACCGGGCGGAAGATCACGTCGTTCCAGGACCTGCTCGACCCGGAGTTCGCCGGCCGCATCGGGCTGATGAGCGACAACACCGAACTCGGGTCGCTCGGCCTGCTCGCGCTCGGCATCTCGCCGGAGACCTCGACCCCCTCGGACTGGCGGAAGGCGCAGGACTGGCTCCGGAAGCTGCGTCCGAGTGTCACCGGCTTCTACGACCAGAGCTACATCAACCGGCTCGAGAACGGCGACACCTGGATCACCCAGGCGTGGTCGGGCGACGTCTTCCAGGCGCAGCAGTCCGGGTTCCCGCACCTGGAGTTCGTCACGCCGGAGGAGGGCCAGATGACCTGGCACGACAACATGCTCATCCCGCGGCAGGCGTCCAACCCGGTGTCCGCGCTGGCGTGGATGAACTTCTACTACACGCCGAAGGCCGCCGGGATCGTCGAGGACTACGTGAACTACGTCTGCCCGGTGCCCGGCGCCGAGGACTACGTGCGGGACGTGCTCGACGACCCGACCGTGGCGGACAGCCCGCTGGTGTTCCCGTCGTCGGACGTCCTCGAGAAGTCGCACGAGTTCCGGGTGTTCGAGAACTACGACGAGTACTCGGAGTGGAACGGCATCTTCAACGCGGTGGTGCAGTCGTGAGCGCGGTCGGCACCGCCGGTCTCGCCGGCGTCGGCACCGGGCCGGGCGCCGCCGGTCCCGCTCCGGTCCGTCGCGGTCGTCGGCGGAGCACGCCGTTCCTGCTCGCGCTCGTCGGGACCGCGTACCTCTGCGTGTTCTTCGTCATCCCGCTGGTGTCCGGGCTCATCGTCTCGCTCATGTCCGGCAACCCGGACGACGGCTACACGTTCACGTGGAACTGGGGCATCTACTCGTCGCTGTTCGTCGACCCGCAGGTGCCCTACCTGACGTTCCTGCTCCGGTCGCTCTGGTACGGCGCGGCCGCCACGGTCGTCACGATCATCGTCGGGTACCCGGTCGCGTACTTCATCGCGTTCCGGGTGTCCCCGCGGTGGAAGAACCCGCTCCTCATGCTCGTGTTCGTGAGCTTCCTGGTGTCGTTCATCATCCGGACCGACATGTGGGCGTTCGTCCTCGCGTCGCAGGGGCCGGTCGTCACGGTGCTGCAGGGCATCGGGCTCGCGGGCAAGGACTTCCACATCCTCGGGACCGGTGGCGCCGTGATCTTCGGCGACGCGTACAACGACCTGGCGTTCATGGTGCTGCCGATCTACGCCGCGCTCGAGCGCATCGACCCGCGGCTCGGCGAAGCGGCGAACGACCTCTACGCGGGGAAGTTCCGGGCGTTCTGGCACACCACGTTGCCGCTGTCCCGCTCCGGCATCTTCGCCGGCGTGCTGCTCGTGTTCATCGACTCCGTCGGGGACCCGGTGAACTCGGCGCTCCTCGGCGGCACGAACACGTACACGATCGGCCAGGCGATCCAGGACGCCTACTCCGGCAACCAGCAGTACAACGTCGCCGCGGCGCTGTCGACCGTCCTCATGGTCGTGCTCGGCATCATCCTGTTCATCTATGCCCGCGTCTCCGGCACCGACGACCTCGAGGACCTCGTATGACCGCCGTCGCACCGCCCCGCTCGTCCACCGCGCCGACGTCGCCCGTCACCGGCGCGACCGGTCGCCGCCCGGGCCGGCACGGGGTGAACCGCCGCGGGCCGTGGCTCGCCATCGTGTACTGGGTGGTCATCGCGATCACCCTCGTGCCGATCGTCTACATGATCGTGTACTCGTTCAACGACGCCCCGACGAACCGGCTGTCGTTCGCGTGGAACGGCTTCACGACCTACTGGTACGCGAACCTCGTGAACGTCTCCGGGCTCGGAGCCGCCTTCGTCACCTCGGTGGTCATCGCGTTCCTGGCGGCGATCGTCTCCGTCGCGATCGGCCTGCCGCTCGCCCTGGCGCTCGAGCGCTACCGGTTCCCCGGCCGGGGCGCCGTCAACGCCGTCGTGTTCGCCGACATCGCGGCGCCGTCGATCGTCGTCGGGTCCGCCTCACTGTCGTTCTTCCTGTCGATCGGGCTCGGGACGGGGTTCCTCACGGTGCTCCTCACCCACGTGGCGTTCGACGTCGCCTACGTCGTCGTGGTGCTGCGGGCGCGGATCGCGGGGACGTCTCGGGCGCTCGAGGAGGCCGCGGGCGATCTCGGTGCGACGCCCTTGCAGGCCTTCCGGCTCGTCACCCTGCCGCTGCTGGCGCCGGGCATGCTCGCCGCGGGGCTGCTGGCGCTGGCGATGTCGATCGACGACTACGTCATCACGTCGTTCGTCGCCGGCCCCTCGGTCACGTTCCCGCTGTTCGTGTACGGCGCCGCGAAGGCCGGGATGCCGCCGCAGGTCCTCTGCTTCGGGACGCTCGTGTTCGCGGTCGGGCTGCTCGTCGCGCTGCTCAACGGCGCGCTCAACCGGCGGTTGGCGCGCACCCGAGGCTGAGTCCGCACGTGCTCGCCCGCTTCCCGAGGGGCGGGGCGGTCAGGCGACGACGGCCACGGCCCGCTCGCGGTCGGCGCGGGCGTCGTCGCGGAGCAGCAGGTCGGCGGTGCGGAGCGACAGCGCCATGATCGTCAGCGCCGGGTTGGCGATGAGGGAGCTCGGGAACACCGAGTTGTCGACGATCCACAGGTTCGGGACGTCCCACGACCGACCGGCGGCGTCCACGACGGAGCTCGCGGCATCGGTCCCCATCCGCGCGGTGCCGACGGTGTGCGCCGCGCGGTCGAGCACCCGGACGTCGTGTCCGCCCGCGGCCTCGACGATCGCGGTCATCCTGTCGACCGCGTGCCGGGTGATCGCCGCCTCGTTCGACCCGGCGGAGAAGGTCACGCGGGCCTTCGGCACCCCGTGGGCATCCACCTCGTCGCTGAGCACCAGACGGTTGTCGTCGTACGGCAGGCACTCGGCGTTGATGCCGACCCCGGCCATCCGTGGGTAGTCCCGCAGCGCCCGGACCAGTGCGGTACCACGGAGACCACCGCCACGGACGAGCGACGTCGCGAGCGTCAGCGGCTGCACGCCGAGGCTCTGGACGAGGTACCCGCCGGCGAAGTCCGCGTCGGACGGCCGGACGAAGTCCTCGGTGATGATCGACGACGGGTAGCCGCGGTAGGAGCGCATCGACTCGTCGAACGTCGCCCACACCTGGGTCGCACCGTGCGCGGTGAAGTTCCGTCCGACCTGGCCGCTGCTGTTCGCGACGCCGGTGTGGAGCAGCAGCCGTGGGGTCTCGATCCCGCCCGCGGCGAGCACGAGCGCGCGGCACCGCTGCCGGTGGTCGCGCCCGCCCTGCCGGTAGACGACGGCCTCGACCTCGCCACGGGCGTCGAGCTCGATGCCGTGCACGAACGCCTCCGCCCGGATCTCCGCGCCGAACGCGACGGCGGCCGGCAGGTAGGTCGTGTCCATCGTGACCTTCGAGCCGTTGCGGCACCCCTGGTGGCAGGACCCGCAGGACACGCACGCCTGCCGGAGGCCGTGGTGCTCCTGCACCCGGTCCTCGGTGGTGAGCCCCACGGGGGCGTCCGTCGCCGTGATGCCCACCTCGGCGGCACCGCGGATCATCATGTCCGAGGAGGCGTTCCGCGGCGGCGGTCCCATCCGGTACCGCCGAGCCGGGTCCCACGGGTAGTGCGCGGGGCCGGCGACGCCGACGTCGTGTTCGACCTGCTCGATCCAGCCGGTGAGTTCGGCGTGGTCGATCGGCCAGTCCTCGCCGAGTCCGCTGTCGGTCCGCAGCCGGAGGTCGTGGGCGTTGGGCCGAGGCGTGAAGGCGCCCCAGTGCAGGGTCGACCCGCCGACCCCGGTCCCGCTGTTGTTCGGGCCGAACGCGGTCGGGGTGCTGCCGCCGCTGATCCGCTCGTCCATCCAGTTGATGTCGCCAGGAGCCTCGACCTCGTCCGGGACGTGGTCGCCCGGCTCGGTGTTCGGTCCGGCCTCGAGCGCGACGACCCGCAATCCCCGGCGTGCCAGGGTCGCGAGCAGGGGTGCCCCGCCCGCCCCGGTGCCGACGACGACGACGTCGACGACCTCGTCCTCGTCGTACCGGCGCTGTCCGCTGAGGTTCATCGTTCGGCTCCCGCCGGTTCCCATGCTTCGCGCTGTCCCGCTCCGAGGAGCAGGAAGCCCTGTTTCCGCAGGCCGTCGCCGCCGTTGGCGTACCCGTCGTAGTCGATGTCCGCCATCGTGGCCGGGTGTGCGACCCACTCCTTGGCGAGGTCGACGCTCGCGTCCTCGGCCCACGCCCGCAGTTGCGCGGCGTCGAGGACGCCCGAGGTGGGCGTGTACTCACCCGCGGTGACGGCGTCGAGCACCGTCGCGAGGTGGTCGTCCCCGTGCGCGGTCTCGGCCTGCAGTGTGTCGAGCGCTGCGCGGTAGGCGTCGACGTCGGCGGGGAGCCCGTCCGGCCGCCAGCCGTCCCCGAGCCCGTCGGCGAGCCGGGCGTCGACGCGGCCGGCGAGGTCGACCTGACGGCGGCGCTCGCCGGGCTGCGGCACCACGACACGAGCGACGGCGCGCAGGGTGTCGAGCTGCTCCCGGCTCAGCGCACGCGGGTCGCGGTCCGGGGCGTCCGGCAGTGCGCGCACGGCGAAGAGCCCCCGGGTCCGGGCGCTCACCCGCGGGGAGGCGATGAGCCGCGCGGTGCCCTTCGGGACGACCGGTCCGTGGTCGACCCGGCGGCGCCAGAAGTCGCGGATGCGGTCGGCGACCTCGTCCGGCTGCTCCCAGGGCAGCAGGTGCGCTGCGCCTGCGACGACGCCGAACTCGCCGTTCGGCCAGTGCGGCACGTTCAGGGTGCGCTGTGCGTCGGGTCCGAGGTCGCCGTCCTCCGCCCCGGCGAGGACGAGCGCGGGTACGGGGTTCGGCGGGCAGGCCGCGGACCAGTCCTCGCGGCTGCCGCGGAGGAGCCAGTCCGTCCACGCCTGCGGTGCCGAGCGCCGGACGTCGTGCACGGCCTGGGCCTGCTGCGCCGACGGCAGCCGTGCGTCGGTGTTCGCGTCGACGAACGCCGCGGCCTCGTCCGGTCCGATCTCGCCGTCGGCCGCCCACCCGAGCATCGTGGCCCGTCGTTCCTCGTCCATCGGCTCGGGGGAGAGCGGCGAGGCCGCGAGCAGCACGACGGCGCGGAGCCCGAACAGCCCGTTCGAGCCGTCGACGGTCCGGGAGGCCACGATCGACGCGACCTTGCCGCCCATCGAGTGCCCGATCAGCGCCCACTCGGTGGCACCGCTCCGCCCGATCGCGCGCTCGACGAGCTGGGTCATCTCCTCGACCGTGGTGCCGGACGCCGAGGACGACCGGCCGAAGCCGGGCAGGTCGATCCCGACGAGGTCCAGGGTGCCGGCGAGCCGGGTGCGCAGTCCCACGAACTCCTCGGAGCTCGACCCGAGGGCGTGGAGGCAGAACACGGTGGTCGGCATCCCTCGTTCCTACGGTGCCGGGCGCGCCTGCTCCCAGCGCGCCTGTACCCCGCGGGGCAATGTTTCGAGCGTGCGACGATCGGCGTCGGACCGGGCGCACCCACGGGTACCGGCGATAGGTTCCACACATGAGTGCAGAGCTGACGCTCGGCGCCGAGGAAGAACTGCACCTCATCGACCTCGAGTCCGGACGACTTTCCGCGAAGGCCCCGCGCCTTCTCCCCCGACTGCCCGCCCACCGGTTCGGCGCGGAACTCCAGCGCACGACCATCGAGACGAACACCCCGGTGGTCCGGACCCTCGACGACCTCCGCCGCGTGATCGTGGACCTCCGCAGCGAACTGAGCGCGGCGATCGCACCGGCGGGCGTCACGATCGCGGCGGCCGGCACCGCGCCGCGGTCGGAGTACGCCGACTTCGAGCTGACCTCCGGCGGCCGTTACGGGCGGATGCAGGAGCAGTACCGGATGCTCGTCGACGAGCAGCTCATCTGCGGGTTGCAGGTGCACGTCGGGGTGAGCGACCGCGACCTGGCGGTGCAGATCGCCCAGCGGGTGGCGCCGGTGCTGCCGGTGCTCCTGGCGCTCAGCGCGTCGAGTCCGTTCTGGAACGGGCAGGACACCGGGTACGCCTCGTTCCGGAGCATCATCTGGCAGCGCTGGCCGTCCGCCGGCAGCTTCGGCCGGGTCCAGAGCGCCGCCGAGTACGACCGGGTGCTCGACGACCTCATCGCCTCCGGCGTCATCGCCGACAAGAAGATGGCGTACTTCGACGTCCGGCCGTCCTCGCACGCGCCCACGCTCGAACTCCGCGTCTGCGACGCCACCCCGGTGGTCGACGACGCCGTCCTCATCGCCGGGCTGTTCCGCGCGGCGGTGCGGAAGGCCGAGGTCGCCGTCGAGGCCGGCACCGAGTGGCACCCGCGCAGCGAACCACTGCACCGTGCCGCGATGTGGCAGGCGGCGCGGAGCGGCCTGAGCGGCGAACTGCTCGGACTCGGGCAGCACCCCGAACGACTGCCGGCCGAGATCGCCGTCCGGCAGCTGGTGTCGCGACTCCGCCCCGAACTCGAGGAACTCGGAGACTGGGGCACGGTCAACGACCTGCTCGAGGACACCCTCGCCCGCGGCAACTCGACCGACCGGCAGCGCACGGCCTACGCCGAACGCGGGGACCTGGACGACGTCGTCGCCCAGGTCGTCGAGGACACCGCGGGCACGCCGTCCGGCCGCGACGAGCACCCGATCCTGGCCATCCCCGCGTACCGCGTCCGTGCAGGCGACGAGGCCGTCGGCCCCGGGGCGCGTCCCCGACCGGCCTTCCGCGAACTCGCGACCTTCTTCCGCGGCTGGGACGCCGAGACGATCATCGAACGCTGCGCGGTCCGCGACGTCTGGACGCACGAGCACGAGGTCGGCTTCGTGGTCGACGGTGGTGTGCAGGTGTTCGGCTGCGACCTGGTCCCGCGCACGGTGAGCGCGTACGAGTGGGCGCAGCTCGAGGCGGGTCTCGGCCAGCGGGCCCGCGCGATCGAACTCTTCCTCCGCGACGCCTACGGCCCCCGCCGGATCGTCGCCGACGGCGCGATGGACGAGGTCGACTTCGTCGGCGCGAACGGCTGGGACCCGGACGCCTCCCGCCTGCCCGCGACCGCGGTCCGTGCGCCGGTGATGGGCTTCGACCTGGTCCGCAACGAGTTCGGTGGCTGGCGGGTGCTCGAGGACAACGTCCGCTCCCCGTCGGGCGTCGCGTACGGCCTCGCGCTCCGCGAGATGATGGACGAGATCGTGCCGGACGCCCCGCGACCGGCGCTCCTCCGCGACCCGCACGCGGTCCTGGACCGCCTCCGCGACACCCTCCGGACCAACGCGACCGCCGTCACCGGCAACCCGGACCCGGTCCTGGCGCTCGTCTCGGACGGCCCCGCCGCCGGCGCCTGGTACGAACACCGACGGCTGGCCGACGGGGCCGGGATGCGCCTCCTGACCGAGTCGGACCTGGACGTGCGTGACGGACGTGTCGTCGAGGCGGCGACCGGCGACGTGCTGGACGCGCTCTACCTGCGGGTGGACCGCGACGTCAGCGCACTCACGAGCGACCGCACCGCCGACCGCACCGCGGACGACCAAGGCGCGCACGACCAAGGCGCGCACCTCGGCGCCCGCATCCTCGACGCCGCCGAGGCCGGCACCGTGTACCTCGCGAACGCACCGGGCAACGCGCTCGTCGACGACAAGGCGATGTACGTGACCGTGCCCGACCTCATCTGGTACTACCTCGACGAGAAGCCGCTGCTCGAGTCGGTCCCCACGTACCGCACCAGCATCGAGGGCGAACGCCTGTCGGTGCTCGACCGCGTCGGCGAGCTCGTCACGAAGCCGGTCGACGGCGAGGGTGGCCGGGACGTCCTCATCGGACCGAGCGCCAGCGCACCCGAGGTCGCCGAACGCCGACGGCAGATCGCCGCGAACCCCACCGGCTGGGTCGGACAAGAGGTCGTCCAGCTCTCCTCGCACCCGACCATCGGACCCGCAGGACTCGATCCGCGGCACGTCGACCTCCGTGCCTTCGTCTACGTCACGGGCACCGGACCGGACGACACCCACCTCGCCGACGTCGCGCTCACCCGTGTGGCACCCGAGGGCAGCATGGTCGTCAACTCCTCGCGGGGCGGCGGCGCCAAGGACACCTGGATCATCGGAACGACAGGGGAACGCTGATGTGTGGACTCGCGGGCGAGATCCGGTTCGACGGCACGCAGCCGGACGTGGGCGCCGTCGCCCGGATGACCGGGTGCCTGGTGCACCGCGGCCCCGACGGCGACGGGCTCTGGGCACGCGGCCCCGTCGCGCTCGGGCACCGTCGACTGTCGATCGTGGACCTGTCCACGGCGGGCGCCCAGCCGATGGTGGTGCCGCGCGCCGGGTTGACCATCGCCTACAACGGCATGGTCTACAACTACGAACACCTCCGCGACGAGCTGCGCGGGAAGGGCCACGAGTTCTTCTCGTCGTCGGACACCGAGGTCATCGTCGCCGCCTACGCCGAGTGGGGCACGGCGTTCGTCGAGCACCTCATCGGGATGTTCGCGATCGCGATCTGGGAGCACGCCAGCGGCCGGCTCGTGCTCGCGCGGGACCGGCTCGGCATCAAGCCGCTGTACGTGGCGGACGTGCCCGGCGGCGTCCGCTTCGCGAGCTCGCTCCCGGCGATCCTGGCGGGGAACGGCTCGGGTGGCAGCGTCGACACGTCGATCGACCCGGTTGCCTTCGCGTCGTACATGACCTTCCACTCGATCGTCCCCGCGCCCCGCACGATCCTGACGGGCGTGCGGAAGCTGCCGCCCGCGACGGTGCGGGTCATCGAACCGGACGGCACCTCGCGGGACACCGTCTACTGGGAGGCCCGCTTCGAACGCGACCCGGCCCGCTCCGGGTGGAGCGACCAGGACTGGCAGGACGCCTTCATCGGGTCGCTCCGGACAGCGGTCGAGCGCCGCATGGTCGCCGACGTGCCGGTCGGCGTGCTGCTCTCCGGCGGCATCGACTCGTCGCTCGTGGTCGGTCTGCTCGCTGAGGCCGGGCAGCAGCACCTCGGCACGTTCAGCATCGGGTTCGACGCGGCCGGGGGCGAGTCGGGCGACGAGTTCGAGTACTCCGACGAGGTCGCCCGGCACTTCGGCACGGACCACCACCGCATCCACATCCCGTCGTCGCGACTGCTCGACGGCATCGACGGTGCCGTCGCGGCGATGAGCGAGCCGATGGTGAGCCACGACTGCGTCGCGTTCTACCTGCTCTCGCAGGAGGTCTCGCAGCACGTCAAGGTGGTGCAGTCCGGTCAGGGTGCCGACGAGGTCCTCGCCGGGTACGACTGGTACCCGCCCCTCGCCGGGGTCCCGCGCGACGCCGCCGCCGAGGCCTACCGGTCGGTGTTCATGGACCGCCGGTGGCCGGCCCTGCAGGGGATCCTCGGGGAACGGTGGCGGAGCGACGACGACACCCCCTCGGCGTTCGTCGACGCGGAGTTCGCCCGACCCGGCGCGGCGACCAGCGTGGACGCGGCGCTCCGGAGCGACACCACGATCATGCTCGTCGACGACCCCGTGAAGCGGGTCGACAACATGACGATGGCCTGGGGGCTCGAGGCGCGCGTCCCGTTCCTCGACCACGAGTTCGTGGAGCTCGCCGGGTCGATCCCGCCCGAGCTGAAGCTCGCGGACGGCGGCAAGGGCGTCATGAAACGCGCGTCCCGCGGCATCGTGCCCGACAGCGTCATCGACCGCAGCAAGGGGTCGTTCCCGGTGCCCGCCATCCGACAGCTCGAAGGACCGTACCTGGAGCGCGTCCGGGCCGCGCTGCACGCCCCGGAGGCACGGGAACGCGGGCTCTTCGACCCGGCCACGGTGGAGCGGATGCTCCAGGACCCGAACAGCACGCGGACCGAGATCGGTGCCAACGCGCTCTGGCAGCTCGGCATCATCGAGATGTGGCTGCAGCAGCAGGGGGTGCGGTGAACAGCGCCCGTCCGGTGGGCACGGTACGGCCTGGAGGCGCGACACCCGTCGCGTCGTCGGCCCACGTCGAGCAGGCGGCCGGCCTGGGCGAGCGCCTCGCCGCGGCCTGGGGATCGTGGGGTCCGACCATGACCCGGAACGCCCGACGGGTGGCGTTCGTCAGCGACCGGCACGGCACCCCCGAGGTGTTCGTGCAGGACGTCGTCGTCGACGGAGCCGTCCCCGAGCCGGTCCGTGTCCGGTTGTCCGACGACCCCGTCATCCGCGTCACGTGGTCGTCGGACGGCGAGTGGCTCGCCGTCGCCATCGCCACGGACGGCGGCGTGAAGCAGCAGGTCTGGGTGGTCCGACCCGACGGCAGCGACGCCGCGCAGATCGCCGGCTCGCGGTACCAGCACGCCGAGCTCGGGCCGTGGAGCCGCAGCGGACACCGCGTCGTGATCACGCTGCCCTCGACCGAGCCCGAGCAGCCGGCGCGGTCCTACCTGGTGGACCCGGTGTCCGGCGACCGTGACGACCTGGCCGTCGGGGAGCTCATCCACATCCTCGACGTGTCCGTCGAGGAGCGTCTCGTCGTGCTGCGGGACGGGCAGCGCGGACACGAGTTCGTCGTGGTCGTCGACCGTCTGACCGACGAGAGCCAGGCGCTCCTCACCGACCCGCCGGACGGTTCGGCGGAGATCGCGTTCCTCCGTCCCTCGCCCGCGAGCGAGACCAGCCCGCTCGTCGCCTACGTCGCGACCGAGGCCGGACTGCCCCGACGGCAGCTCGTCGCACAGCCGCTCGGACCGCACGGGTGGCGCGGGAAGCCCCGCCGCATCATCGAGCGGGACGACGCCGAGCTGGAGTACCTCGACGCCGACGACGCCGGCCGGACCCTGCTGCTCGGCTGGAACGTCGACGGTCGCAGCGAGCTCGACCTCATCAACACGCACGACGCCTCGCGCACCGCGGTGCCGGACCTGCCCGGGTACGTCGTCACGGACCCGGTCCTCAGCCGCGACGGGCGGAGCGTCATCCTCGCCGTCGAGGGACCCACCCGTCCGCGCGAGCTCTGGCGGCTCGACACCAACGCGCTCACCTGGAGCCGGGTCACCGACGTGCCCGCGCTGCCGGACGTGCCGCTCGTCGAACCGACGCTCGAGCGCTTCGCGGCGCGCGACGGGCTGGAGCTCACCGGGTGGCTCTACCGTGCCGTGGAGCCGACCGCGTCGGTTCCGGAGGCCGACGACGGCGGGCGATCCGTTCCTCCCGGCCCGCGGAGCGCGCTCGTCCACCTGCACGGCGGACCGGAGTCGCAGGAACGACCGACGTTCTCGCCGCAGCACCAGGCGCTCGCCGCCGCGGGCACCACGGTGTTCGCACCGAACATCCGCGGGTCCTCCGGGTACGGGCGTGACTTCGTGCACGCAGACGACCTCGGACTCCGGTGGAACGCGCTCGCCGACGTCGTGGACTGCGCACGGTTCCTGGTGTCGAACGGGTACGCGGACCGCTCCCGGGTCGCCGTCGAGGGTCGGTCCTACGGCGGGTACGCGACCCTCGCGTCCCTCGCCTTCACCCCCGACGTCTTCGCCGCCGGCGTCGCCGTGTGCGGGATGAGCGACTTCGCGACGTTCTACCGCGACACCGAGCCGTGGATCGCCTCGGCCGCCGCGACGAAGTACGGACACCCGGTCGACGACGCCGCACTGCTCGACGCCCTGTCCCCGATGCGGGCGATCGACGACGTCACGGCGCCGCTGCTCGTCGTGCACGGGGAGCTCGACACGAACGTGCCGATCGGTGAGGCGCACCAGGTCGTGGCGGCGCTGCGGGCACGGTCCCACGACGTCGAGTACCTCGAGCTGGCGGGGGAGGGGCACGAGTACCGGCGGGCGTCGTCCCGGGCGGCGCTGGTGCGGCGGATGGTGGAGTTCGTGGCGTCGCGCTTGGCGTGAGGGTGCGGCCGCGTGTGGCGTGGGCTCCTCGCACCGTGCGAGGTCCACGGCGTGCGGCGTCGCCTCCTCGCACCGTGCGAGGTCCACGGGCGTGCGGCGTGGTCGTTCGGATTGGTGCGAGGTTGCAGACTCGGTGCGGGGTGTGGCGGCTCGCACGACGTCGGGAACCTCGCACGGAATCGGGCCCCCCTCGCACCGTGCGAGGTTCCGGCGCAGGGGCCCCTCGCACCGTGCCGGGCGCCTGCACGTCACGCGGTGCAACGATTCGTCGCGGCGGTGCCGGCGGACGGAGGATGAACGCATGACCACGAGTGCGCGCCCGACCGATCTGACCCGACCCGGAGAGGTCGCACTCACCGCGGTCTCGGACGTGCAGGACGTCGTCGACCGGGCACGCAACCGGTACGCCTCGGCCGTCGTGGCCGACACCGCCGGCTGGGCCGACGGTGAACGGCGACGGCTGGAGGACCTCGGGTTCCGCGGCGGCGACACCCGCGGCGAGGCCCTCCGCACGCTCGACCTGACGATCGCCGACGACGGCACGCCGACCCGCCTGCTCGACAACCCCGCGCTCGCCTCCCTCAACGGGGAGCACGCCCGGTTCGCCGAGCGCCGCGGGGAGATCGCGCGCTACCTGACCGACGTGTCGGTGTGGACCGGGATCCCGGAGCGGCCGACCGCAGAGGACTGGGAGGACGTCCGGGCACTCATCGGCTCCGGCGCGGTCTTCGGCGTCGGCGCGTCCGCGGTGGTCCCGACCGGGTGGCACGCGGTCGAGGGCTCCGGCGGCGTGCAGCTCACCGGCGAGGCCATCGAGGGCGCGCCCGACGCCGAAGCCGTCGAGCTCACGCCGGACGACGTCCCCGAGATGACCGAACTCGTCACCCGCACGAAGCCGGGGCCGTTCCTGCCGCGCACGATCGAGCTCGGCCGGTACGTCGGCATCCGGCGCGAGGGGCGCCTCATCGCGATGGCCGGGGAGCGGCTGCACCCGCCGGGGTGGACCGAGATCAGCGCCGTGTGCACGGACGAGGCGTTCCGCGGACAGGGGCTCGGACGACGACTCGTGCTCGACGTCGCGTACGGCATCCGGCAGCGCGGGGAGGTGCCCCTCATGCACGCCGCCGCGGGCAACACCGGTGCGATCGGGCTGTACCAGCACCTCGGGTTCCGGTTGCGGGAGCGCGGGGCGCCGCGGTTCGTGCAGGTGCCCTAGATGTACTGCCCAGGGACGTTGGTTGATCTGCGGGGACTCGCGGTTGTCATAGCAGCGTGAGAAGGACCTCCTGCGGTGGAGTGGAGCTGCTTAGTTCACGCACTCTCCGCAGGAGGTCCTCATGTCCCACGCTAACGCTGCGCTGACACCGCGCGCGCGTCTCCGGCTCGCGCGCCTCATCGTCGAGGATGGCTGGCCCATCCGACACGCAGCCGTGTTCTTCCACGTGTCCTGGCCGACGGCGAAGCGGTGGGCCGATCGGTACGCGGCAATGGGCGAGGCCGGCATGCAGGACCGGTCCTCTCGACCACACCGATCGCCGAACCGCACCCAACAAGCGCTCGTGAAACAGATCGTCGGACTCCGCTGGCGCAAACGGCTGGGGCCTGTCGCTATCGGCGGACGCCTGGGCATGCCGGCGTCCACGGTGCATGCCGTGCTGACACGGTGCCGGGTCAACCGGCTGCACCACATCGACGTCCGGACCGGGGAGCAGGTGCGCCGATACGAGCACGAGTATCCCGGCTCGATGATCCACGTCGACGTGAAGAAGCTCGGCAACATCCCTGACGGCGGCGGATGGCGCTTCGTCGGCCGAGCCCAGGGCGGGAAGAACCGAGCAGCGACTCCAGGGACAGGCCGCAGCAAGTACCGCGGAGTCCTCGTCGGAACTGCGTTCGTGCACACCGTCATCGACGACCACTCCCGCGTCGCCTACGCCGAGATCCACGAAGACGAGAAAGCGGTCACCGCGATCGGGGTGCTCCGCCGCGCGGTGTCGTGGTTCGCAGCTCGCGGCGTCCGAGTCGAACGCGTTCTCTCCGACAACGGGTCGGCTTACAAATCCCACGCCTGGCGTGATGCTTGCACCGAGCTCGGGATCACTCCGAAAAAGACCCGCCCATACCGGCCACAAACGAACGGCAAGATCGAGCGATTCCACCGCACACTCGCCGACGGATGGGCATTCTCACGCCACTACCCGACCGAAGCTGCACGCAGGAACGCGCTCCCGGGATGGCTGCATCACTACAATCACCACCGGCCCCACACCGCCATCGGGAACCGGTCACCCATCACACGATTGACCAACGTCCCTGGGCAGTACACCTAGACCCGCACTGGCGTCGGCTGCAGGGCGTCGAGTTCGGGTGCCGCATCGCCGAGGATCCTCCGTGCGAGCGCGTCGCCGAGGAGCGGACCCATCGTGAGTCCGGCCGCGCCGTAGCCGGTCGCGACGAAGAGCCCCTCGTGCCCGGGAACCGCGCCGACGATCGGCATGGCGTCGTCGGCGAGCGGACGGAGACCGACGCGGGTCTCCAGGACCGTGGCGTCGGCGAGGCCCGGCGCGATCGACAGGGCATCCCGCAGGACCTGCAGTTGCCCGGCCGCCGTGACCCGGGCGTCGAAGCCGCTGCCGGTCTCACGGGTGGCCCCGACGGCGACGCGGGAACCGTCGAACGCCACGAGGTAGTGGTGGGACAGCGGGTGCACCGACGGCCAGTGGGTGGTGTCGACGCCGGGGAGCGTGAGGTGCGTGATCTGCCCACGCTGCGGCGCGACCGGGATCCGCAGCCCGAGCGCGCCGAGCAGGCCGTTCGTCCACGCGCCCCCCGCGAGGACGACGGCGTCGGCCTCGAGCACGTCCCCGTCCACCCGCACCCGGCCGTCGTCCTGCAGGGTGGCGTGGCCCCGACGACGTCCGCCGCCGAGCCGTTCCCCGGCGTCGAGCAGCGCATCCCGCACCGTGCGACCGTCGACACGTCCGCCGCCCTCGATCCAGAGGGCGTCGAGCCCCTCCGCGAGCGGCGGGAACAGCTCGCGGGCACGGGCACCGCCGACGCGTTCGACCCGACCGACGACGTCCGGCTCGGCCGCGCGCCGGCGCTCCACCCGCGCCTCGGCAGCGTCGACCTCGGCCGGGTCCGCGTTCACCACGAGCGCCCCGCTCCGACGGTGGTCGGTGCGGGTGACACCGACCTCGGCGAGCCGTGCCAGGACCTCCGGCCAGAACGCTGCACCGCGTACGTACAGGTCCGCGAAGGGTCCGTCGATCGCCGACGACCACGGCTGCAGGATGCCGGCGCTCGCCGCGGTCGCCTGGCCCGTGGCCCCGTCGTCCACCAGCACGACGTCCACTCCTCGGCGAGCCAGGGCGAAGAAGGTGGCGGCGCCGGCGATGCCCGACCCGATGACGACGGCGGAACGTGACTCCATCCCATGATTGTCGGGCATCCCCGTCCTGGGGGTTGACCCTCGTGCGGAGCGCTCCGCACACTGTGTTGCGCCGAGCCGAGGGGGCTCGGTGCTCGACCACCGTCCGGATCACCGTCCGGACGGCCGTCTTCGTCAGGGGAGTCATCATCGTGCGGACGTCGTCCGTGACCGCAGGGGCGGTCGCACTCGGGATCGCGCTGGTCGCGGTCCTCACCTCGACCGGGGGGACGTCGGCGGAAGCCGCACCGTCGTGCCGCGGGGACCGGATCAGCGTCGCCGACCTCGCGACCGGCTGCGCCGTGTCCTCCGGCACCGTCGTGCTGTCCGACGGCCGCCGCTTCGCCGTCCCCGCGCCCGGCACCACGGTGTCCGCGATGCCGGTGGCCGCGGCCGGAGCCGCTGACCACGGCGACGTGTCGATCACGAACACGGGCCGCACCGGCCTCGCGGTGCGCGTCGACGACGTCTGGAAGGGTGCCGCCGCAGCCGTGCGACAGGAGCGGAACGCCGTCCGCGGGCGCCTGGCGGTCACGCCGCAGGCCGCGACCACGACGACGGCCGCGAAGCCCTCGAGCTGCACGAACAAGACGTACTCGCGGCTGGGCTTCCGGTGGTCCGCACCGGTCACCTGGAGCTACAACCCAGCCGGCCAGAAGGTGTCCGGCGCCTCGTCCATCCGCGCGGGAGCGGACGCGTGGACGGGTGCCATCGCCTCCTGCGGCAAGAAGGTCACCACGACCGCGGGTGAGCGCCTCGCGGGCAACACCACGCAGGCGATCGGCGTCACCTCGGCCGGTGGGTGCGGCAAGTCGAGCGGCGCGAGCGTCGTCGGCTGGGGCTCGCTGCCGTCCGGCACCCTCGCCGTCACGTGCGTCTGGTCGCGGTCGGGTGCAGCGGTCGAGATCGACCAGCGGTACACGACAGGACAGCAGTGGAACACCGCCACGACCTGCTCGGGAGCCCGCTTCGACCTGCGCGGTGTCGCCACGCACGAGTGGGGGCACGCGTTCGGGCTGGGGCACACCGCGCAGAACAGCGGCCTCGTCATGAAGCCGGCGTCGACGACCTGCGAGACGGGGCAGCGCACGCTCGGGCTCGGCGACGTGGTGGGCATCGACGCGGTCTACTGACGCGGCGGGCTCGCGGTGCGGTGCGCGCGGTGGGCGTTGGTGAGGAGGTGACCGCCCACCGCACGCCACCCGTCCCACGGGACCGCTCACCCGGCCGGCGGAGCGAGGGGCGTCGCATCGTGGATTCTCTAGGATCGACACATGTCGACGACCATGCCGGGCTTCGGGACGGAGCGCATCACGCAGCTCGGGCTGCGGGACCGTGTGTACGACCGGGTGCTCGAGGTCCTCATGGGACACGACGTCGAACCGGGCATGCGCCTGTCGATCGACGGACTCGCCCGCACGCTCGGGGTCTCACCGACTCCAGTGCGCGAAGCGCTCGTGCAGCTCGAACGGACCGGACTCGTCACGCGTGAGGCGAACAAGGGCTACCGGGTGTCCCCGCCGCTCGCCGGCGACCAGCTCGAAGCACTGTTCGACGCGCGGCTCATCGTGGAGAGCGGCGCCGTCGAGCTCGCGGCCCGGGGTGACGTCGACGCGCTGCGCGAGCGACTCCGGGCAGCGCTGACCGAGCAGTCGTCGATCGCCGAGGAGGTCTCGGCCGTCGGGGTCGAGGACGCGTCCGAGGAGCTGATGGCCCGGTTCTTCCGGAGCGACTGGCAGTTCCACCAGCTCATCTTCGACGCGACGCGGAACCCCTTCCTCGAGGAGATGTCCGAGATCATCACCACCCGGGTCCACCGGATGCGGCAGATCATCGAGGGCGGCGGGGACGACACCGACCGTGCCGTGCACGAGCACCGCGCCGTGCTCGACGCGCTGGGCACGGGGCCGGCGGAAGCGGTCGCGGCGATGCGGCACCACATCGACGCGGTGCGGGTGCGCTCACGGGCGGACGCGACGCACACCGGGTAGACACCAGATCACGCGCCTGGGTTGCGCTCGAGCATCGTGCGAGTATCTTTCCTATAGGAAAGAGGTTCACCGTCGAACCGCGACATGCAAGGGAGCATTCCGTGAGCAAACCACAGGACTGGGTCGACCAAGACTGGAACCCCGCCAGCTGGACGTCGGACACGTGGCCGATCGCCACCTGCCTGCACGGGTTCCCGCCGGTGACGCGGGACGGCGTCGCCCTCCACGACGCCGACCCCGAGGTCTGGGACGAGGTCTTCGCGCAGGTCGAGGCGGTCGGGTTCTCGCTCGCCGAACTCGCCGACAGCCACATCCGCCCCGCCGACCTCGAGCGGTCCCGCCGTGACGAGCTGTTCGCCATCGCGAAGGACCACGGCGTCGGCATCCCGTCGGTGCACCTGCAGCGGAAGAGCGTCATCCAGCCCGGGCACGAGGAGGACAACCTCGCGTACGCCCACCGCACGATCGACGCCGCGGCCGAGTGGGGCATGCAGGTCTTCTCCACCGGTCTGCACCAGCCGTTCAACGAGGACCAGCAACGTGCCCTGTGGTTCTGGACCGCCCAGGGCCCGAAGGACCCGGACGACCCCGAGGTCTGGAACGCCGCCGTATCGCGGCTGCGCGAGCTCGGTGAGCACGCCGCCTCGGTCGGCCTGCCGATGGCCCTCGAGCTGTACGAGGACACCTACCTCGGCACCGCGGACAGCGCCGTGCGGCTCGTCGAGGAGATCGGTCTCGACAACGTCGGCCTGAACGCCGACGTCGCGAACCTCATCCGCCTGCACCGTCCGGTGGAGGACTGGAAGGAGCTGTTCGCGAAGACCATGCCGTACACGAACTACCTGCACGTGAAGAACTACACGCGTGACGAAGCGGGCGACGGGAGCTGGGCGACGAGCGTGCCGAGCACCATGGAGACCGGGCTCATCAACTACCGCCAGGTCCTCCGCGACGCCGTCGCCGACGGGTTCCGCGGCATCTTCATGACGGAGCAGTACGGCGGGGACAGCCTCGGCGTCTGCGCCACCAACCAGCAGTACATCCGGTCGGTCCTCGCGACGACGAAGCTCGACGCGACGGCAGACACCACCACAGAAGGAGCAGTCCGATGAGCACCCTCGACATCGCCGTCGTCGGGTCCGGCTACATGGGCGGCGGGATCGCCCAGGTCCTCGCCCTCGCCGGCCACACCGTCCGCATCGCCGACGTCTCGGCCGAGATCGCCCAGCAGAACCTCGAGCGGCTGCTCGGGGAGACCGCGCAGTTCGTCGCCGACGGCCTCTTCCCCGAGGACGCGGTCGAGCGGGTCCGCGCACACCTCACCGCCGCGGAGTCGATCGAGGCAGCGGTCGCCGAGGCCGACTTCATCGAGGAGGCCGTCCCCGAGAAGCTCGAGATCAAGCACGCGACCCTCCGCCGCATCAGCGAGGCCGCCCGCCCCGACGCGGTGATCGGCTCGAACACCTCGACGATCCTGATCGAGTCGCTGGCCGAGGCGGTCGTGGGCCCGGAGCGGTTCCTCGGCGTGCACTTCTCGAACCCGGCACCGTTCATCCCCGGCGTCGAGCTCATCCCGCACCCGACCACCAACGAGCACGCGATCGAGGTCGGCGAGATCGTCGTCGCCGCGACCGGCAAGCAGTCGGCGCGGGTGAAGGACTCGACGGGGTTCGTCCTGAACCGCCTGCAGTACGCGCTGTTCGAGGAGGCCACGAAGATCGCCGACGAGGGCATCGCGAGCCCCGACGACATCGACACCATCGTGCGCACCACGTTCGGGTTCCGCCTGCCGTTCTTCGGGCCGTTCGCGATCGCCGACATGGCCGGCCTCGACGTCTACGCGTTCTGCTTCGAGTCGCTGCAGACCCGCTGGCCCGAGCGCTTCGCGACCCCGGCGTCGCTGCAGCAGCACGTCGACGCGGGCGAGCTCGGCACGAAGTCAGGCGCCGGGTACCTCGAGGTGCCCGCCGACCGCACGCCGGAACTCGTCGCCTACCGGAACAAGGCCTACGTCGCGATGCAGAAGCTCCTCGACGAGCTCGGCCCGGCGCCGATCCACTGACCCGACCACGACGAGGGAGTCGAACATGAGCAACCAGGAACGCACCGTCGTCCTCACCGGCGCGGCCTCGCCCCGTGGGATCGGCCGGGCCACCGCCCACCACCTCGCCGAGGCCGGTTGGAACGTCGGCATCATCGACCTCGACCAGACCGCGAGCGAGGCCGTCGCCGCCGAGATCCGCGAGCAGCACGGCGTGCAGGCGGTCGGCGCCGGCGCGAACGTCGCCGACGAGGCCGCGGTCCGCGCGGCCTTCGACACGATCGAGGCGCAGCTGCCGACCGTCGCTGCCCTCGTGAACCTGGCGGGTGTCTCGTCGGCGCACGCCTACCTCGACCTGCCCGAGGGGGAGTGGCACCGCGTGCTGTCGATCAACCTCGACGGCGTGCACTTCGCGAGCCTGCGGGCGGCGGAGTCGATGGTGCACAACGGCTACGGGCGCATCGTCAACCTGTCGTCGGTCTCCGCCCAGCGTGGCGGCGGCACCTTCAGCAAGACGCCGTACACCGTGGCGAAGGCCGGCGTGATCGGACTGACCCGCGGCCTCGCCCGCGAGCTCGGGCCGAAGGGAGTGACCGTGAACGCGATCGCTCCCGGGCCGATCGACACCGACATCATGGGCGGCACCCTGTCCGAGGAGCGGAAGGTCGAGATGGCCGCCGACGGGGTCCTGCCCCGGATCGGGACGCCGCGCGACATCGCCGCGGCGATCGCGTACCTCATCGGCGAGGACGCCGGCTTCGTCACGGGCCAGACGCTCAACGTCGACGGTGGCCTCTACATGCACTAGGGCCGACCACCCCGGATCGTGCGCCGTCCGCGCGACGCGATCCGTGCCTCCAGTCCGACAGCCCGACGGGTCGACAGCCCGACGGGTCGACAGGCCGACAGGCCGACCGCCGGACACCCGGACAACCGTGAACCGCACCGTGCTCGCAAAGGAGCGAACCCCGTGTCACTACCCCCTGCCCCCGCGCTCGGATCGACCAACGATCCGGGCTTGAAGTCCGCCATCGGCAAGGCGACCAAGCACCTCATGCCGATGCTCGTCATCCTGTACTTCGTCGCGTTCCTCGACCGCACCAACGTCGGGTTCGCGGAAGAGGCCCTCCGCGTCGACCGCGGCATCTCCGACGCGGCCTTCGCGCTCGGCGCCGGCATCTTCTTCATCGGCTACGCCATCTTCGAGATCCCGTCGAACCTGCTCCTCAAGCGGTTCGGTGCGCGCTTCTGGCTCGCCCGCATCGCGATCACGTGGGGCATCGTCGCCGCCCTGTTCGCCTTCACGACGAACGACACCATGTTCATCGTGCTGCGCTTCATCCTCGGTGTGACCGAGGCGGGCCTGTTCCCCGGCGTGATCATGTACCTGTCCGAGTGGTTCCCGAACAAGGTCCGCGTGCGGATGTTCGCGATCTTCTACCTGGCGCAGCCGTTCTCGCAGATGATCGGCGCACCGCTCTCCGGCGGGCTCATCAGCGTGGGCGACCAGGCGACCCCGTTCCACGGCTGGCAGGTGATGTTCGCCGGTGAGGGCATCCTCGCGGTGCTCGCCGGCATCGCGGCGCTGGTGTTCCTGACGAACAGCCCGGACAAGGCGAAGTGGCTGGAGCCGGGGGAGAAGGCGTCGCTCACCGCGGCGATGGCCCGCGAGGACACCGCCCGCAGCGAGGACGGCCCGAAGGGCATCTGGAAGGCGATGGCGAGCGGCCGCGTCTGGTACTTCACGATCATCTACTTCTGCCTGCAGGTCGCCGTGTACGGCACGACGTTCTACCTGCCGCAGCAGGTGTCCTCGCTCCTCGGGCAGGACGTCGGCTGGCAGGTCGGCCTGGTCACCGCGATCCCGTGGCTCGTCGGGCTCGTCGCCTGCTACCTCGTCGGTTCGCGGGCGGACACCGTCGGTCGCCGTCGTCGTTGGGGCACCTGGTTCTACATCACCACCGGGCTGTCGATCCTCGGGTCGGCGTGGGCCGGCGCGAACGGGCAACCGATCCTCGGCATCCTCTTCATCACCCTGGCGGTCGCGAGCTTCCTGGCGGTGGGACCGATCACCTGGGCCTACCCGACGGCGTTCCTCACGGGCGCTGCGGCGGCGGCGGGCATCGGTCTCATCAACTCGCTCGGCAACCTCGGCGGGTTCGTCGCCCCGATCATGCGCACCGCGATCAACGAGGTCGTCCCGACGGACAGCGGAGCGTTCGGCATCGTGTCGCTCGGAGTCCTGGCGTTCGTGGCCGCGGTGATGATCTTCTGTACGAAGTTCTTCCGCGGGGCGCGTGCGGACGAACTGCTCGACACCTCGCACGTCGCCACCGCCGACCGGAAGGAGACGGGCCGATGACCCGACTGTTCAACGACCCCGCGGACTTCGCGGACGAGGCCACCGACGGCTTCGTCGCCGCCAACGAGCGATGGGTGCGGAAGGTGCACGGCGGGGTCGCCCGCGCCACCACGAGTCCGGACGGGACCGTCGCGGTCGTCATCGGCGGCGGCTCCGGCCACTACCCGGCGTTCGGCGGGCTGGTCGGTCACGGGCTGGCGGCCGGTGCGGCGATGGGCAACCTCTTCGCGAGTCCGAGTGCCCAGCAGGTCGCCGGCGTCGCGCGGGCGTCCGAGCACGGTGCGGGCGTCCTGCTCAGCTACGGCAACTACGCCGGTGACGTCCTCAACTTCGACGCGGCGGCCCGGACGCTCGAGGCGGACGGCATCCCGGTCCGCACGGTGCGCGTCACGGACGACGTGGTCAGCGCCCCGGCCGACCGTGCGTCCGAGCGGCGCGGCATCGCGGGGGACCTCTGCGTCTTCAAGGTGGCCGGCGCCGCCGCCGAACGCGGCGACGACCTCGATGCCGTCACCGCCGTCGCCGAACGTGCGAACGACCGCACCCGGTCCTTCGGCGTCGCGTTCTCCGGCTGCTCCCTGCCCGGTGCCGACGAGCCGCTCTTCGAGGTGCCCGAGGGCCGCATGGCGATCGGGATGGGCATCCACGGCGAGCGGGGCATCGACGAGACCGACGTGCCGAGCGCCGACGGGCTGGCGTCGCTCCTCGTCGAGCGACTGCTCGACGAGCTGCCGGACGGCGTGCAGGCGCAGGGCCAGAAGGTGGTCCCGATCCTCAACGGCCTCGGCAGCGTGAAGTACGAGGAACTCTTCGTCGTCTACCGGTCCGTGCAGCGGTTGCTCGCCGACGCGGGCGTCGTCATCGTCGAACCCGAGGTCGGGGAGCTCGTCACGAGCTTCGACATGGCCGGGGTCTCGCTGACGCTGTTCTGGCTCGACGACGAGCTCGAGGAGCTGTGGGCCGCCCCCGCCGACACACCCGCGTACCGCAAGGGCGGTGCGGTCGCCGAGGCGCGGGTCGACCCGTCCGTCGTGGCGGCGGACGACGCGGCCGAGACGATCGGTCCGGCGAGCGACGACTCCCGTGCCGCGGCCGAGCAGGTCGTCGCCGGCTTCGCCGCCGTCCGAGTCGTCATCGACGAACACGCCGACGAGCTCGGCCGCATCGACGCCGTCGCCGGTGACGGCGACCACGGCATCGGGATGCAGCGCGGCGCGCACGCGGCCGACGTCGCAGCAGCGGACGCGGTCGGTCGCGGTGCCGGGGCGGGTTCCGTCCTGCGGACCGCCGGGGATGCCTGGTCCGACAAGGCCGGTGGCACGTCCGGGGCGATCTGGGGAGCGGCCCTGGAGGCACTGGGTCGCGTCCTCGGGGACGACTCGCGTCCGACGGCGGCCACCGTCGCAGCGGCCGTCGGTGCGGCCACCGAGGCGGTCCTCGCCTTCGGCGCGACGGTCGGTGACAAGACGATGGTCGATGCGCTCGTCCCGTTCGACGAGGTGCTCCGCACACGCATCGACGAGGGCGCACCGCTCGCCGAGGCCTGGGCGGCCGCGGTCACCGCGGCACGGGAGGCCGCGGACGCCACGGCGGCGCTCATGCCGAAGAAGGGCCGCGCGCGCACCCACGCCGAGCAGGCCGTCGGCACGGTCGACCCGGGAGCGGTGTCGTTCGCGCTCATCGTGGAGGCGGTCGCACCGTGATCACGGTCGGGGTGTCGCTGAAGATGTACTTCTCGCACGCCCGCTCCCTGTCGTGGGCGGCGGCGGTCGGGGACATCGCTCGGCGGCACCCCGCGGTCCGGTCGGGTGCCGCCGAGCTGTTCGTGGTGCCGACGTTCCCGGCGCTCGTGCCGGTGCGGCAGGTCCTCGGCGACGCCCCGGTGCTGCTCGGCGCGCAGGACCTGGCATGGGCCGACGAGGGGGCGTACACGGGCGAGGTCTCGGGGGCCGAGCTCCGGGAGATCGGGGTCGACCTCGTCGAGATCGGTCACGCCGAGCGTCGCTCCCTGTTCCACGAGACGGACGAGGTGGTCGCGGCGAAGGTCCGCGCCGCCTTCCGCAACCACCTGCGGCCGCTGGTCTGCGTCGGCGAGGTGCGCCGTGCCTCCGGTGCGGAGGCGGTCGCGGAGGTGACGGCGCAGCTCGACCGGGCCGTCCCGGCAGCGTCGGCCGGGCCGGTCATCGTGGCCTACGAGCCCGTCTGGGCGATCGGTGCGCCCGCGCCGGCACCCGACGAGCACATCGTGACGGTCCTGGCGGGCATCGAGCAGCACCTGCGCGCCCGACCGGAGCTGCACGGCAGCACCGTGGTCTACGGGGGCAGCGCCGGTCCGGGGCTGCTCACACGGGGGCAGGGACGGATCGGCGGGCTGTTCCTCGGACGCTTCGCCCACGACCCCGCCGCCGTCGAGACGATCCTCGACGAGGTCGTGGCACTCAGCTGATCTGGTCCTGCACCGGGCGCGGCTCGCGACCGAGGAGTTCGCCGAGCAGCGGGTCGGTGCCGGCGAAGAGTCCCTGCGCCGCAGCCCGGTACATGCCGAGCAGGAAGCCGGCCATGTGCGGGTCCTGTCCGCCGGCGACCGCCTGCGCGAGCCACTCGTCCGCACCGAGCACCTCGTGGCGGATCGTCCGACCCGCGGCGTCGGAGGCGTACCGAGCGAGGTCGGCGAAGGTCGGCGCCGCCGGAGCGGTGAGCGTGACGGGGCCGTCGTACGGCTCGTCCGCGAGCAGGATGCGGGCGGCGGCCTCGGCCGCGTCCTCCCGCGCGGTCCAGGACACCGGGCCGTCGACGGGCACCGAGACGACCCCGGTCTCCTGCCACGGTCCCATCAGCCATCCGGTGCTGTGTGCGTAGAACCCGTTGCGCAGGCTCGTCCACGGCAGCCCGGATGCGCGGAGCAGGTCCTCGGTCGCCGCGTGGTCGTCGGCTGGCCCGGACGGGGAGCCGTGCGCCGCGCCCTGGTGGCTCGTGTAGAGCACCCGGCCGACGCCCGCCGTCACCGCGGCCGCGATGGCCGAGCGGTGCAGGGCGACGGCGTCGGCCATGGGTTCGTTCGACGACACGAGGAGGAGCTGATCGGCCCACGCGAACGCCGCCGGCAGGGTGTCCGGTTCGGCGTAGTCGCCGCGACGGACGTCGACGCCGCGGGCGGCGAAGCGCTCGGCCTTCGACGGATCGCGCGTGACGACGGCGAGCTCCTCCGGCGCGAGGTGCTCGAGGAGGTGGTCGGCGGTGGCGCCGTTCAGCGCGCCGGTGGCTCCGGTGATGATGATCATGTCTGCTCCGTATCGTTGGTAACACTGCGGTGATTCCGACGGTAACACACTGGTAGCAGTTCGTTGTTATCGTTGTTCCGTGATCGAACAGGGCACGCAGCGGGACGAGACCCGGACCCGCATCGTCGAGGTCGCGGGCACGATGCTCCGCGAGCAGGGGGCGGGCGCGGTCACCACGCGTGCGGTGGCCGAGGGTGCAGGCGTCCAGGCGCCCACGATCTACCGGCTCTTCGGGGACAAGGACGGTCTGCTCGAGGCCGTCGCCGAGCACGCCATGTCGGCGTTCGCCGCCGTCAAGGCCGAGGCGGTCCGGGCGGCGCAGGACGAGCAGACCGATCCCGTCGAGGACCTCCGGGCCGGCTGGGGGATGACGATCGCCTTCGGCCTCGCGAACCCCGACCTCTTCGTCCTGCTCGCCGACCCCGAACGTGGACGGCGTTCCGCTGCCGCCCGGGCCGGGACCGCGCTGCTCGCCGACCGGGTCCGTCGTGTCGCCGAGGCCGGTCGGCTCGCCGTGCCGGAGCGCCGCGCGGTCGACCTCGTGCACGCTGCCGGGACGGGTGCCGTGCTGGCGATCCTGTCCGCGTCGCCGGCCGACCGCGACCCCGCACTGGCGGACGACGCGCTCGAGGCCGTGCTCGGCCGGATCCTCGTGACGGGAGCGCCCGCGCCGCACGGTCCGGGTGACGCCGTGTCGAGCGCCGCGATCACGCTGCGCGCCGCCGTGTCGGACCTCGACGTGCTGTCCGCCGCCGAACGGACGATGCTGGCCGAGTGGCTCGACCGGGTGGCCGAGCGCTAGGCGTCGGAAGCGCTCAGCTCTCGCCGCGCGCGCCGGCCAGCCCGTGGTCGTGCGCGTACACGACGAGCTGCACCCGGTCCCGCAGCGCGAGCTTCCCGAGGATGCTCGAGATCTGCGTCTTCACGGTCGACTCGGTGACGAACTCCTTCGCCGCGATCTCGGCGTTCGACAGCCCGCGCGAGGCCCAGCCGAACACGATGCGCTCCCGGTCCGTCAGCGACTGGAACTCGCGCGGCTGCGGCGACGGCGCTCGCTCGACGTCGGCGCCGAACAGCTGCGAGAGGTCGTTCGGCGCGATCACCGAACTGCCCTCGTGCACGGCCCGGACCGCCGCGAACAGGAACGGCGGCGTGGTGTCCTTGAGCAGGAACCCGCTGGCGCCGAGGCGGATCGCGGTCGCTGCCGCCGGGTCGAGGCCGAAGGTGGTGAGGACGACCACGCGGGGGAGCGGGCCGTCGACCGCGCCGGAGAACAGCTGCCGGACGGTCTCGACGCCGTCCATCCCGGCCATCCGCATGTCGAGCAGCATCACGTCGGGCCGGAGCTCCGGGATGGCGGCGAGGGCCTCGGCCCCGTCCGAGGCCTCACCCACGACCACCATGTCGTCCTGGGCGTCGAGCACGACGCGCAGGCCGGCGCGGAAGAGCGCCTGGTCGTCGGTGAGCAGGATGCGGATCGGATCGGTCATCGGTTGGTCCCCCCATGGACGTCGAACGGGATGCGGGCGCGTGCGGAGAACACGTCGTCCAGGACGGCGGCGTCGAACGACCCGCCGAGCGTGGTGAGCCGGGACTGCATGCCGGTGAGGCCGCGACCGGAGCCGCGCGTGCTCGGTCCCGCCGTGGCTGCGTCGACGACCTGGTTCTCGACCTCGAGCACGAGGTCGGCGCTCCGCCAGGTCTCGCGGACGGTCACGGGCCGGCCGGGAGCGCCGTGCCGGAGTGCGTTCGTGAGCATCTCCTGCAGCACGCGACGTGCCGCGGTCCCGCTCTCCGGGCCGAGCGTCACGAGTGCCCCACGGCGGCTGTGGTCCACGTCGACGCCGGCCTCGCGGATGCCCTGGACGATCTCGTCGAGCGACCCCGGGTCGGTGTCCGTGCCGGAGCCGTCGATGTGCCCGAGGACCTGTCGGACCTCGACGAGGGAGCTGCGGGCGGTGCTGGCGATGGTGGCGCTGACCTCGCGGATGCGCGCCTCGTCGTCGAGGAACGGCACCGAGTCGGCCTGCGCGATGATCACGGCGAGCGAGTGTCCGACGACGTCGTGCACGTCCCGGGCGATGTCGGCGCGGATGCGTTCCGACTCGGCCTCGTCGACGGCGCGGACGGCGACCGCCTCGGCGCGCGTCGCCACCTCGGCGGCCCGGCTCGCGGCGGCCTCGGCGTCGGCGCGGCGTTCGGACTCCTGGTTGCGGGACCGGAAGGCCCGGACGGCGAGCCCGCCGGCCCACACCGCGACGAGCGAGGTCACCGGTGCGGCCAGGGCGAGGAACGCCTGGTCGCCAGGACCCGTGACGAGCATCGCGAACCGGTAGCCCGTCAGCGCCAGGTACGCGGTCGCACCGATGCCCGCGACGAGTGCGAGGAGCCCGGAGAGCACCACCTCGGTCTTCGACCCGACGATCGCGGTCGTGCCGATGACGACGAAGAGCGCCAGGTCGACGAGGGACGGCCGCTCGTACCCCTGCACCTGCACGACGCCGAGCACGACGGTCATCATCATCGCGCCGGACGGCGAGATCCGCCGCAGCGCGATGGCACCGGCGGCGGCCACGACCGCGGAGAGACTGGCGTGCTCGAGCTCGAGGTCGATCGGGGCGAGGAACGCGAGCGCCGCGACCACCGCCCACGCCACGTCGACGATGATCGAGCGGACTGCGAGCGGCCGGATGAACGTGCGCCGTTCGGTCACGGCTCGATCATCGCACGGGGGTGCGCACCACCGGTCACGGCATCGGCGACATCGCGACGAGCGCGACGGCGGTGACGACGACGATCGCCGCGCAGAGCAACAGGGTGGCGATCGTGTGCTTGGTCGAGGTCTCCATGAGACCAGCATCCGGAATCCGGGACGCCGGCACATCGGACCGAGGGTGGAAGGCCTTCATCCGAACGGGTGAAAGGCCGATGGCCGTCCCGTCACCGTCACCCCTCCGAGCTGTCGCGGCGCATCGCCGGGCAGGTGCCGCCCGGGGTCGTCGACAGCTCGTAGTGCCAGGACTCGTTCTCGTAGGTCTGGCAGAGGCCGAACTCCGACCCGTGCTCCTGCATCCAGGCCGCCGCGTCGATCTCACCCACGTCGACCGCGCCGCCCCGGACGTGCGCCGACCGCTCGGGGGTGTTCACCCACCGCCGAGCCTCCTCGAGGGAGCCGTGCTCCTCGACGGCCTGGTCGAGCAGCGCCTGCTGGTACCGGGTGCTCCGCCAGCCCGAGTTGATGCGGACCTCGACGCCGTCGGCCGCAGCGGCTTCGGTGGTACGGATCACGGCACGGCGCAGGTCGGCGTCGAGGTTCGCCACTTCGGGGGCGTCCGTGCGCTCGGTGATCGGTGCGCTGTCGGCCGCGTAGCCGTCGGCTCCGCTCACCCGGACGCCGCCGATGGTGGTGACGTCGCCCACCGGGGCTCCGGCCGGCGGCTGTCCCGGCGCCGAGCCGGAACGGGCGCTCGTGCTCGTGCGGGTTGCGCCGCCCTCGTCGACGGCGGCGGCAGCGCACCCGGCGACGACGAGTGCGGTGGCGCACACGACGGTCGCGGCGAGGACGTGGAGGCGTGACTTCTGCATGCTTCCAGCATGTGGTACTTCAGCGTCACCCGCTTCGGGCGGAGGGCCCAAGTGCGTGGTCCCACCGGATGACGGCCTGGAGGCGCGTGGCGGGACCGCCCCGCGCCTCCAGTCCGGTGTTCAGATCGTGAGTTGGCCCAGCACCCGGTGCGCGATCGAGATCGACTCGCCGGACACCGCGGACAGCGGCGAGGCGAGGAAGGCGACGAGGTCGGCGATCTGCTGCGGGCTGGACTCGCCACCCGCGCCGCGCTGCACCGCTGCCGCCGGGGAGTCCGTCACCGTTCCCGGGTTGACGACGTTGACCGTGACACCGGAACCGGCCACCTCGTCCGCGAGGTTCTTCGCGATGACGCTCACCGCGGTGTTGCGGAGCGACGCGGTGATGTTGCCGGACAGGTAGGCGTTCTGCCCGCTCACCACGACGACGCGGCCGTACCCGGCCTCGCGCTGCGCGGGCAGCACGGCGTTCGCGACCCGGAGGAAGCCGAGTGCCTTGCCGTCGATCGCCGACAGCACCTGCTCGGGGTCGGACTTCTTCGCCGGGTCGAGCGTGCCGGCGCTCGGAGCCGCTGTGACGATCAGCGCGTCGATCCGGCCGTGCAGCTCGAGCACGCGTGCGATGCCGGCATCCACCGAGGCCTGGTCGGCGGTGTCGATGGCGACGCGGTCCGGGGAGTCCTGGTCGCCGGCGCTCCGGGACGCCACCACCACCGTCGCCCCCTCGGCACGGAGCCGATCGGCGACTGCTGCACCGATGTACCCCTTCCCTCCGACGACGAGCGCGACACGGTTCTTGAGTTCGAGGTCCACGGGTCCACGCTATGCCGCGGTCGGCACCGCGTCCGCGTGGTTCGGCTACGCGCACCGCGTCATTCGTCCACTCCGGACGGCCGCTCAGAGCCACACGCCGACCATCGCCCTGGACGGGCCGAGTGCCTCGACCGAAGACGAGACGATCAGGGAGCGAGCATGACCGACCAGCAGCAGCCGCCGGGGAGCGAAGGGGAACTGACGCCGAAGGCGGACCACGGCGAGGAGTCGTACCGCGGCTCCGGCAAGCTCACCGGCAAGCGCGCCGTCATCACCGGCGGCGACAGCGGCATCGGCCGCGCCGTCGCCATCGCGTTCGCGCGTGAAGGTGCCGACGTCCTCATCAGCTACCTCCCCGAGGAGGAGGACGACGCGCAGGAGACGAAGCGGTGGATCGAGGAGGCGGGTCGGAAGGCCGTGCTGTTCCCCGGTGACGTCAGCGACCCTGCGTACTGCCGCTCCGTGATCGGCCAGGCGGTGAGCGAGCTCGGTGGCATCGACGTCCTCGTGAACAACGCCGCGTTCCAGATGAGCCACGAGACCATCGAGGAGATCAGCGACGAGGAGTGGGACCACACCCTCGCGACGAACCTCAGCGCGTACTTCCACCTGGTCAAGGCCGCTCTGCCGCACCTGCAGGCCGGCGCCTCGATCATCGGCACCAGCTCGGTGAACTCCGACAACCCGGTGCCGACCCTCGCACCGTACGACGTCACGAAGGCCGGGGTCGCGAACCTCTCCGCCGCGCTCGCGCAGCTGCTCGGGGAACGGGGCATCCGCGTGAACAGCGTCGCGCCGGGACCGATCTGGACCCCGCTGATCCCCTCAACGATGCCGCCGGAGCAGGTCGAGCAGTTCGGTCAGCAGACGCCGCTCGGCCGCGCCGGCCAGCCCGCCGAACTCGCACCGGTCTACGTCCTGCTCGCGAGCGACGACGGCAGCTACGTCTCCGGTGCCCGCGTGGCGGTGACCGGCGGCACGCCGATCCTCTGACCCGAGACCGGCACCGACTGTCCTCTGACCCGAAACCGAACGAACGAAGGAGCACGATTTGTACTTCCACAAGCAGGAACTCCAGTTCAAGGCAACGCCCGACAAGCCCGACGCCATCTACGCCCGCAAACTGCAGGAGGTGCTGGGCGGTCAGTACGGTGAGATCTCCGTCGCCCTGCAGTACCAGTTCCAGGCGTGGAACATGCACATCCCGGGCAAGTACCGCGACATGGTGTTCGGCATCGGGGCCGAGGAGATGGGCCACGTCGAGATGCTCGCCACGATGATCGCGCAGCTGCTCGAGAAGTCCCCGCTCGGCATCACCGAGGACGCCCTGCAGGACGACCCGACCGTCGCGGCCGTCGTCGGGGGCACCGACGTGCAGCACGCCATCGTGGCCGGCGCGGGTGCCCGCCCGGTGGACAGCAACGGCAACCCGTGGCAGGGCTCGTACATCACCGCCAGCGGGAACCTCCTGGCGGACTTCACCGCCAACGAGAACGCGGAGATGCAGGGGCGCGTGCAGGCCGCACGGCTGTACCACATGACCGACGACAAGGGCGTGCGGGACCTGCTGTCCTTCCTCATCGCGCGGGACACCATGCACCAGAACATGTGGGCGACCGCTGCCGCCGAACTGCGCGAGAAGGGCGTCGAGGACTTCCCCGTGCCGAGCAACTTCCCGCAGTCGAAGGAGAACCAGGAGGTCCACTACCAGTACCTCAACTTCTCCGACGGTGGCGAGGCGGCGAACGGCCCCTGGGCGAGCGGTCCCTCGTTCGACGGCAAGGGCGAGTACTCGTACCACGACGGCCCCACGACGTCGGTGCCGATGCCGCCGCCCACCCACCCCGACGTGCGGCTGTACGGCACGACCGAGCTGCCGAACATCGTCGAGAAGACGGCGGGCGTGGTGCAGGACAAGCTCAACAAGGAGTGACGACGAACGACGGCGGGCGGCTGGACCAGGTCCAGCCGCCCGCCGTCGTCGTGTCCGGTCAGGGACGTGTCCGGGCTCCGCGTCCGTCCGGTCAGCGCTCCGCCGGGACGAGCTCGCGGTCGTCGGCCGCGCCGTCCGTCGGACTCGGCACCCCGAACAGTCCGGAGTACGCGCGCACGGCGCTCCAGCCCGCCACGACCGCCACCGTGCCGACGACGGCCGCCGCCCACGGCAGGAGGAGGGAGTGCTCCCACGCCCCGGGAGCCGACACCCAGGCGAGGAAGCTGCCGGTCGTGCTGCCGGTCAGCCCGAGCAGCATCGCGACCGGACGGTCGAGGCTCGTCAGGGTGAGGGCGATGGTCACGGCGGCCACCGCGGCGAGTGCGTTGAGGAGATCGAGCACCGTCCGGCTCCTACTCCTCGGCGCTGCCCGCCCCGACGGCGAGCTGCTCGCGACCGCCGCCCACGGTGACCGCGATCTTGCGCGGCTTCGCGGACTCCTTGACCGGGATGGTGACGCTGAGCACGCCGTTGTCGTACCCGGCGGTGATGCGCGCGGCGTCGAGCCCCTCGCCGAGGGTCAGCTGCCGGACGAACGAGCCGGGCTGCCGCTCACGCGTGAGCCACTGCGAACCCTCCGGTGCACCGAGGGTGCGCTCGGCACGGATCGTCAGGACCGAACCGTCCACGTCGATGTCCACGGAGCCCGGGTCGATGCCCGGCAGGTCGACGTCGAGGACGTAGTGGTCCCCGGTCCGGTAGAGGTCCATCGGCATCGAGCGCGGCCCGGTGGTCCCGAGGAGGGAACCAGCGAGACGGTCGAGCTCGCGGAACGGGTCGAAGTTCATCGTCATCGGAATCAACTCCTTCGTGTCGCCTGTTGAGTCCCCTCGACTCAACTGCCAACGTTTTAGCACTCGACCCTTGTGAGTGCCAAGAGAACGCTCGGAAACCGCTCGGAACGCGGCTCAGCCGAGGAGTGGCTCGAGCCGAGCGACCGCCGTCCGCAGCACGGTGAGCGCTTCGCCGGGTGCGTCGATCCGGGCGGCCGGAGCCGAGAGCGTCAGCCCGGCGACCAGGACGCCGCCCTCGCCGAGCACGGGCAGGGCGAGGCACCCGAACCCCGGCGCGAACGCCCCGGTCTGGTGCGCGGGCGCCTGGCCGCGTGCGGCGTGCAGCCGTCCGATCGCGCTCCGGTCCGGATCACGCCGGAGTGCTGCCTCGTCGAGCAGCGGGAAGTCCGGGTCGACGTCGAGGTCACGGAGGCCGCCCTCGTCGTACCGCGCCAGGTGGACCCCGGCGCGGACGGCCGACCGCACGTCGGCGAGCACCGCCCGAACGGCCCGGGGGAGCGGCGCGAGCGGCTGGGGTCCCGCCGGGGCGGTCACGCCGGCGAGCTCGGCGACCTTCTGCCCGAGGGCGAACCCACGCAGGTCCGGCAGCCGGACGAGGTACTCGTCCTCGACGAGCAGGGTGATGAGCCGGTAGGTGGTCGCCCGCGGCAGCCCGAGCGCGACCGAGAGCTGCTGGGCGGTGATGCCCGGCCCGGCGTGCGCGACGGCCTCCAGCACCGCGAGGGCGTTCTGGATCGCCTTCGGCTGCCGAGCACGCAGACCGGGTTCGCTCACCGCACCCCCGTCCCGTGGCCGGTTCCGGCGGACGGCCTGGAGGCGCGGAGCAGGTCCTCCTCGACCGGCACGTCGTACACGGCGCGGCTCCGACCCCGCCACCAGGGTCGACGGCGGGTGGCCACCAGGAACGCCGTCGTCACGGCGGTGACGGCTGCGACGGCGAGCGCGACGCTCGGCCAGTGCGACGACGTCGCCTCCACGCCGAGGTAGGTGAGGAGGACGGCGGTGAGGAGGACGCCCGTGGTGATCGCCACGACCGCGACGCCCACCGTCAGTTCCCCGATCCGGCGGAGGAAGACCGGTGCCGCGAAGCACGTCAGCGCGTACGCCGCCAGGTACCCGAGTGCGGCGACGACCAGTTCGGCCTCCATCAGGGACCAGGCCGGGACACCGCTCGCCAGGCCGACTGCGGGGAGCACCGTGAGGACGCTGCACGCGATCGCGCCCGAGGTGAACGGGGTCCGGAAGCGGGGGGACGCGCGACCGAACACCCCGGGGAGCACACCCTCGCGCCCCATCGCGAACAGGACCCGGACCAGCGCCGTCGTCGAGGCGATCGCGCAGGCCGCGAACGACGCCGCGATCCCGAGGTCGAGGAGCCACCCGATCCACTGCAGGCCGGACGCGTTCGCGAGCTCGTTCACCGGCGAGGCGCTCGCCGCGAGGTCGGCACCGAGCGCCGCGAACCCCATCTGCTGCGCCGCCGCGCTCGCCACGTAGAGCACGCCGGCGACGAGGACGGTCCACGAGATCGCGCGGGGGATGGTGGCGAACGGTCGCCGCGCCTCGACGCCGAGCACCGACGCGCTCTCGAAGCCGACGAACGCCGTCACCGCGAGCGCCGTGCCGACCGCGAACGGTGCCGGTGCCGTGGGACCGAGCGCGACGGCGGAGGCGTCGACGGGGTGGAGCCGGGCGACCAGGGCGACGATGAGCACGACGATGACCGCGACGGAGAGCGACTCGACGAGCAACGTCAGGCGCGTGGACAGTCGGACACCGAGCGCGATCACGGCGAACACGGCGGCACCCATCGCCACCACGACGACGACGGTGACGAGTGCGTTGCCGCCCATCGCCGGGAAGAACCGGGACAGCAGGTAGTCGAGGTAGTAGCCGCTGCCGGTGAGCGAGAACATCGCGATGCAGCCGTACCCGAGCACCAGCGCCGTCCCCGCGACCACCCCGGCGACGGGGCCGAGCCCGAGCGACACGTAGGTGTAGAGCGACCCGGTGCCCGCCACGCGCCGGACGAAGTGGTTGACCGTGCGCCCCACGAGGAAGGACAGCGTCATCGCGGCGAGCAGTGACCAGGTGGCCCCCTGCCCGGCGACCGTGGCGACGAGCACCGGGATCGTGGTCGCCGCCGCGGACGGCGCCACGGCGGACACCGACTGGGCGAACACGTCGACCGGACCGACACTGCGCCGCGAGAGTCCGTCGACCGGTGACCGCGTGCCGACCCCAGGCACCCGTGGCGGGTCGGCGATGGCACGGTCGAGCGCGGTCATGCGGCAACGGTACGGCGCGGGCGTTGCCTCGGTGTGGCGGTCGTGTTTCGCGGGCGTCTCGCGCAAATGAGACACCCCCGCCCGCGGTGTCCCACTCGGCTGCGACGGGGTTTCACGGCGTCGGAACGGGGCCGCAACGGCGGCGCGGGACCGTGGTCGCACCCGCTCCTCCAGCCACCCTCCTCCAGCCCACCTGAACCGGAAGGCCACGATGTCCGCCATCACGAAGGACCCCGCGTCACTCGGAGCCGTGCCCGCACCGCCGCGGACCATGCGCGGCTCGCTCGGCGTCACCGCGATCGTGTTCATGGTCGTCGCGGCCGCCGCCCCGCTCACCGTCGTCGGCGGTGCCGCCCCGCTCGGCATGCTGCTCGGCAACGGCGTCGGGTTCCCGTCGCTCTACGCTGCCTCGGCCGTGATCCTGCTGCTGTTCTCCGTCGGACTCGCGGCGATGACCCGGCACGTGCCGCGGCCGGGTGCGTTCTTCACCTTCGTCGGCCACGGGCTCGGCCGCCCCGCAGGCGCCGGTGCCGCGACCCTGGCGCTCCTGACGTACACGACCATCCAGGTCAGCGTGCACGGGTACATCGGGTACCTGCTCGGGGTGACGGTCACCGGCCTCGGCGGACCGGACATCCCCTGGTACGTCTGGTCGCTCGTGGTCGTCGCGCTCGTCGGGGTGCTCGGCTACCGGCACATCGACCTGTCGCGCAAGGTCCTCGGAGTCCTGCTCGTCGGCGAGGTCGGCATCGTCCTCGTCCTCGTCGCGGCGATCGTGTTCCGCGGCGGCGCCGACGGGCTGTCCCTCGCACCGTTCGAGCCGGCGCAGGTCGTGTCCGGGTCGCCGGGCGTCGGCCTGATGTTCGCGATCGCCGCGTTCATCGGGTTCGAGGCCACCGCCATCTTCCGCGACGAGGCGAAGGACCCGGAGCGGACCATCCCGCGGGCGACGTACACAGCGGTGATAGGCATCGGGGTGTTCTACACGCTCGCGTCCTGGGGCCTCGTCATGGCCTGGGGCCCGGACGGCGTGCTCGCCGAGGCCGCGAAGGACCCCGGCTCGCTCATCCTCACCACCGCGGCGCAGTACATCGGCAGCGCCGGCGAGGCGGTCCTCAACGTGCTGCTGCTGACGAGCATGTTCGCCTGCGTGCTGTCGTTCCACAACGTCATCACGCGGTACCAGCACTCGATGGCGAACGCGTCCCTGCTGCCCGGTCGACTCGGCGACGTGCACCGCAAGCACGCGTCCCCGCACACGTCGAGCATCGTGCAGACCGTCACGGCCGCCGTCCTCGTGGTCCTGTTCGCCGTGCTCGGACTCGACCCGGTCCTGCAGGTGTTCAGCTGGTTCGCCGGCGTCGCCACGCTCGGGGTCGCGGTCCTGATGGCAGCGACGAGCCTCGCCGTGATCGTGTACTTCCGCCGGAACCGGGCGGACACCCGCATCTGGAACACGATCCTCGCGCCGGGGCTCGGGTTCATCGGACTCATCGCCTCCGCGGTCCTCATCTGGGCGAACTTCCCGACCCTCGTCGGTGACGTCGACGCCTCCGGGGCGAGCGTCTTCGGCGTCGTCAGCATCGTGCTCACCGGCCTCGTCGTGCTGGTCCCCGCCGTCGGCGTGGTGCAGGCGGTGGTGCTGCGACGTCACAACCGGAGCCGCTACGAGCAGATGCTCGACCGTCTCGCCACCGAGAGCTGACCAGACCCAACCGACCCCGTGCCTCCCGGCCGAACAGAAGGAACCACAGCATGACGCTCACCGACCCGATCACCGCCACCACCCACCCGCTCGCCAGCCTGACACCCGACGAGTTCACCGCCGTCCGCGACGTCGTGACGGCGCAGCCGGACTGGACCGACACCACCCGCTTCGCGTACGTCGGGCTCGAGGAGCCGCACAAGCGAGACGTCCTCGCGTGGCAGGCCGGGGACGGCGCGCTGCCGGACCGCCGGGCGCGGGTGATGCTGCTCGACATGGCGACCGGACGGTCGACCGACAGCGTCGTCTCGATCACCGACGGCACCGTCCTGTCGACCGACGAGCTCGACGGCTCCCGCGGGCAGCTCCCGGTGCTCATCGAGGAGTTCGACGCCGTCGGCGAGATCGCCGGAGCCGACGAGCGCTGGGTGGCGGCCCTCGCCGCACGCGGCCTCACCGTCGACGAGGTGAAGTGCGTGCCGCTGTCCGCCGGGTACTACGACTACCCGGAGGAGGTCGGCCGCCGGATCCTCCGTGTGCTCGCCTTCCGGCAGGACCACCCCGCCGACCACGTCTGGGCGCACCCGGTCGACGGCTTGTCGGCGTACGTCGACGCGGCGAACCGCACCGTGACGCGGGTCGTCGACGTCGCGGACATGCCCGTGCCCGCCACCTCGGGCAACTTCGACGACCCGGCCCTGCAGGGCGAACCGCTCGACCTCAAGCCGATCGTGATCACGCAGCCCGAGGGGCCCTCGTTCAGGGTCGACGGGGAGTTCGTCGAGTGGGCGAACTGGCGCTTCCAGGTCGGGTTCGACGCCCGGGAAGGACTCGTCCTCCGCCAGCTGTCGTGGCAGGACGGGGAGCGGTTGCGGCCCGTGGTCTACCGCGCGTCGATCGACGAGATGCTCGTGCCCTACGGTGACCCGTCGCCCGTCCGGTTCTGGCAGAACTACTTCGACACCGGCGAGTACCTGTTCGGCCGCTTCACGAACTCGCTCGAGCTCGGCTGCGACTGCGTCGGCGAGATCCAGTACTTCGACGCCGTCCTCGCCGACGAACTCGGCAACCCGCAGACGATCCGGAACGGCATCTGCATGCACGAGGAGGACTTCGGCACGCTCTGGAAGCACGGTGACATCTACACCGGCTCGCAGGAGGTCCGCCGCTCCCGCCGGCTGGTGATCTCGTTCTTCACGACCGTCGGCAACTACGACTACGGCTTTTACTGGTACCTGTACCTCGACGGCACGATCGAGTGCGAGGCGAAGCTCACCGGCGTGCTGTTCACCTCGTCGTACCCGGGACGCTCGGCCGACGGTTCCGACTACGCGTACGCGTCCGAGGTCGCCCCCGGCCTCGGCGCCCCGTACCACCAGCACCTGTTCTCGGCGCGGCTCGACATGATGGTCGACGGACTGTCGAACGCCGTCGACGAGGTCGACGCCGTTCGGGTGCCCGTCGGACCGGGGAACGAGCACGGCAACGCGTTCACGAAGGCCGTGACCCGTCTCTCCTCGGAGGCGACGTCCGGCCGCCTGGCAGACGCCTCGCGTGCCCGCAGCTGGTTCATCTCGAACACCGAGGAGCGCAACCACCTCGACCGCCCCACCGGCTACGTCCTGTACCCGCAGGACGCACCCGTGCTGCTCGCGGACGAGTCGTCGTCCGTCGCCGCCCGCGCCGAGTTCGCCCGCAAGCACCTGTACGTCACGCAGTACGACCCTGCGGAACGCTTCGCCGCCGGTGACTTCGTGCACCAGAACCCGGGCGGGGACGGGGTCGCTCGCTACGTGCAGGGCGACCGGTCGCTCGACGGTGAGGACATCGTGCTCTGGCACACGTTCGGCCCGACGCACTTCCCGCGCCCCGAGGACTGGCCCGTGATGCCGGTCGACTACGCGAAGTTCACGTTGAAGCCCTACGGCTTCTTCCCGCGGAACCCGGCGCTCAACGTGCCGGCGGCGATCGGTGCCTCGTCAGCATCGCACTGCTCGCACCACGCTTCCGGTGGTGTCGCAGACGCCGCACACGACGCGGCCGGTCACGACGCAGCCGGTCACGACCCGGCCGGTCACGACCACGGACACGGTCACTGACGTGACGGACGTGCTCGGCCTCGCCGCGATCCTGCCGGCGTCGGCCGGGGCATGCTGCACGGTCGGGGCCTGGCGCCCCGGCCGGGCGGTCGACGTGGTCGCCGCGGTCGTGATGGTCGCGGCGATGGTGGACGGGGTCGTCGCGCCGCGGGTCCTCCCCGGCGTCGTCTGGTTCGTGGTGCTCGCGCTCCTCGCGGTGACGCTCGCCGCGGCACACCGACTGCAGGTCGGTCCGTCGACGGCCTGGAGGCGCGGCGCGGCCCCGGTGCACCGCGTCCCGTCGGCGCACGGCCGATTCGGGCGACTGCACGCCGCGCTGGGGCTCCTCGTGATGGGGGCGATGGGCGTCGGGGCCCTCGGGGTCGGGACGACGGGCGGTGACGGGACCGGCGTCGGCGGTCACGACGTCGGGATGGCCGGGATGCACCAGCACGCCGGGGTGGTCGGCGTCACCTGGCAGGTGCTCCTCCTCGGGCTGACCCTCGGCTACCTCCTCCTCACCGCGCACATCCTCCGCGACGGGGTCCGGCACCGGGGTCGAGCGCTCCCGCTGATCGAGACGACCGCGATGGGGGCCGCCGTCGCCGTGATGTCGATCGCCATGCTCTGAACCTCCGACCTCGCTGGGAAGGAGTGGCACCGCGACGGGAGCAGGAGGGACCCTCGACGGGCAGCACTCACCACGCGCACGCCACGGAACAGGAACCCAACCGCCATGCCGCACCCCCGCACCCACTCCGCCGTCCGCGTCGCCGCCGGGGTCGCAGCGGCCCTGGCCCTCGTGCTCGGACTCGCACAACCCGCCGCCGCGCGGGGGTCGGACGTCTTCCCCGGCGGGCTGTACCGCCCCGCCGACACCACGGCGTCACGGCAGGCATCGGCGCTCGCCGCTGCCGGTCGGACGGCCGACGCCGCGGTCGCCCGCGCCGTCGCAGCCCGGCCGTCGAGCACCTGGCTCGGCGACTGGCTGTCGACCGCGGCGCTCAGGACCACGGTTGCGCGGCACCTCAGCGCCGCCGCGGACCAGGGCAAGACACCGGTGTTCGTCACCTACGCCATCCCCGGGCGTGACTGCGGGAGCTTCTCCGCCGGCGGTCTGACGCCCGGGGCGTACGGCACGTGGAACCGGGTCCTGGCGGACACGCTCCGAGGGCACCGCGCCGCGGTCATCGTGGAGCCGGACGCCCTCGCGCAGCTGTCGACGTGCCCGGGTGCCGACGCCACCCAGCGGACGAAACTCATCCGTGCCGCCGTGCACGACCTCGCCGGTGCCGGGGCCAGCGTGTACATCGACGCCGGGCACGAGAACTGGATCGCCCCGGCCAAGATGGCCACGCTGTTGCGCGAGGCCGGCGTCGCCGAGGCCCGTGGGTTCTCGCTCAACGTCTCCAACTCGTACGCCACCGCGGGGGAACGGGCGTACGGCGAGCAGCTCCGGCGACTCGTGGGAGGGCACTACGTGATCGACGTGTCCCGGAACGGCCGTGGCGCGACGGGTGAGTGGTGCAACGCCCGTGCGGCGGGTGTCGGACAGGACCCCGCGGTGGTGAACGACGCGACCGGGCTCGACGCGCTGCTCTGGGTGAAGCTGCCGGGCGAGAGCGACGGCACGTGCAACGGCGGCCCGGCGGCCGGGCAGTGGTTCCCGGCCGGCGCTGCCGCGCTCCTCCGCAACCGCTGAGGGAGACGGCCCGCACCGCGAGCGATGCGGGCCGTCCCTGTCCTGGTCCTTCCGCCACCACCTTCCGTGTCAGCGCCGGCGGGCACTGGAAGCAGAAGCACCGAGGGGTGTGTGCCCGAGGGTGTCGGGTACACTGGTCCGGAGCTTGTCAGCTTGGGGACGCTGTTCCGTCCTCGGCCTTCCACTCGGAGGGCAAACGAAGCCCATCACTGTTCGTTGCAGTGGTGGGCTTCACTCTTGCCCGGTGCTCCTCCGGCGAGCGGAGCACCTGATATGCAGCGTATCGGTGCCCGACGCCCGATGCCGATCAGTTCATCGCGCTGGTCGCAGCCCGCGGGCAGCCCCTGGGGTTCATGCACGCGAACATTTCGGTGCGTGAACCGTACAGAACGAAAAAGGTTCGTTGCGCTGATCGTTCAGGTCGTGAAATAGTTTCGATCGTCCGCAGGGGACAGCAACGACGCAGGAAGGGGCTCGCAATGCACAGCACGTACACGGGGATGCCGCGCCAGGCACGACTCGGCGGGACCCACACCCGCGTCGGCCTGACCGATCCCGCCGTCATCGACGCGTTCGTCGAGCGGCGCATCCAGGACCCGTCGCTCCTGTCGGTCCGCTCCGAGCCGTCCTACGCCGACTTCTTCACCGTCCCGGCGGCGTAGAACCGAGTCGTACCGCACGTCCACCTGGCAGAGAGACCACCCGAACCATGCCGCTGACCGTCGTCCGTCGTGAGCACATGCACCTCTACGCCCGGGAACCCCGGTCGCGTGCCGCCAAGGTCGCCGTCGACGCGCTGCTCCGGCTGCAGCACGCCGAGGAGCAGCAGCTCGAACAGGCCCGGTCCGAGAGCGGCCTGACGAAGAACGAGTTCCTCGCCGTCCGGTACATGCTGCAGGCCCACCGGGACGGTCGGGCGATGGGCCCGAAGGACCTCGCCGTCATGCTCAACGTGTCGAACGCGTCGGTCACGAAGATCGTGGACGGGCTCGTCGACAAGGGCGACTTCGTCCGGGCGCCGCACCCGACCGACCGCCGAGCACAGGTGCTCGAGCCGACGGTGCAGTCGGCCAAGAAGATCGACGCCTCGTACGCGCGCTTCCACGAGGCCGTCGTCGAGGTGATGGACCACCTGTCCACCGAGGAGAACGACGTGCTCGCCCGGTGCCTCGAGCAGATCACCGAGGCGCTCGCCGGTGGCGCACCGAAGCCGGTCGACGAGTACACGGTCGACCCCGACGGCGACGCCGAGCCGAACGACTCCTGACGCCGGCGGCCCGAGAGGCCGACGACTCCGGACCGCACCCGCACGGACGGGTCCCCACGCGCCTCCCGGAAAAAACCTTCCAGCGGTAAGTTGGGGGGATGACGCACCCCGCCGACGACGACGCGGCCCCGCCGCGACGCGGCGGGTACCGGAAGGGCGCCGAGCGTCGCACCCAGATCCTCGACGAGATGATCCGGATGGTCGCCGACCACGGCGTCGACGCCTCGTCGTTGCGTTCGGTGGCCGAGGCGCTCGGGATCACGCATGCGGCGCTCCGCCACTACTTCCCGAATCGGGACGAACTGCTGCTCGCCGTCTACCGCGAGCACGAAGTGCGCGAGCAGGGTGCGCCGGACCGGATGAAGTCGGCCATCGGGGACATGCGCGAGAGCGCGTCACGCAACCGGGACGTCCCGGGGCTCGTGCAGCTGTACACGACGCTCGCGGCGGACGCCGTGCAGGAGGGCCACCCGGCGACGCGGGAGTTCATGCGGGAGCGGTTCACCCGGCTCCGCTCGGACCTGTCGGCGCTCATCGAGGCGGACCAGGCCGCCGGCCGGATCCGTGCCGACCTCGACCCGGTCGACCTGGCGTCCCTGAGCATCGCTGCGTCCGACGGCCTCCAGGTGCAGTGGCTGCTGGACCCGGAGGCCGTCGACGGCGAGAAGGTCCTGCGGCTGCTCGAGCAGATCGTCCCGCCGGTCTCCCGCTGACCGTCAGAACTTCTGGTCGGTCTCCTTCGGGTTGCGTGTCCTGCCGGTGGCCTGGTCGTGCGTCGCGGCGTCCGGCGCGTCCATCGCGGGACCGGTGCCGACGGGGATGCCCGCTTCCGGGTGGTTGAGGTCGAAGGCAGGCGACTCGGAGCGGATGCGCGGAACGGAGGTGAAGTTGTGCCGAGGCGGCGGGCAGCTCGTGGCCCACTCGAGGGAACGGCCGTAGCCCCACGGGTCGTTCACCAGCACTCGGCGACCCTTCCGCATCGTCTGCACCACGTTGAGGAAGAACGGGATCATCGACGCCGCGGTGAGGAACGCCCCGACCGTCGAGACCTGGTGCAGCCAGGTGAAGTCGTCCTCCTCGAGGTAGCTGGCGTACCGACGCGGCATGCCGATGACCCCGAGCCAGTGCTGGATGAGGAACGTCATGTGGAACCCGATGAACAGCATCCAGAAGTGGATCTTGCCGAGCCCCTCGCCGAGCATCTTGCCGGTGAACTTCGGCCACCAGAAGTAGAACCCGGAGAACATCGCGAACACGACGGTGCCGAACACGACGTAGTGGAAGTGCGCCACCACGAAGTACGTGTCGTGCACGTGGAAGTCGAGCGGGGGCGAGGCCAGGATCACACCGGTGAGGCCGCCGAACGTGAAGGTGATGAGGAACCCGATCGCCCACAGGATCGGCGTCTCGAACGTCACCGAGCCCCGCCACATCGTGCCGACCCAGTTGAAGATCTTCACCCCGGTCGGGACCGCGATGAGCATCGTCATGAGCGCGAACCACGGCAGCAGGACGCCGCCGGTCGCGAACATGTGGTGCGCCCAGACCGACACGGACAACGCGGCGATGGAGATGGTCGCGTAGACGAGGGTCTTGTACCCGAAGATCGGCTTCCGGCTGAACGCGGGGAACACCTCGGAGACGATCCCGAAGAACGGCAACGCGATCACGTAGACCTCGGGGTGGCCGAAGAACCAGAACAGGTGCTGCCAGAGCAGGGCACCACCGTTGGCGGGGTTGAAGATCTGCGCGTCGAAGACCCGGTCGAGCAGCAGGCCGAACAACGCCACCGCGAGGACCGGGAACGCCATCAGCACGAGGATGGACGTGATCAGGACGTTCCACGTGAAGATCGGCATCCGGAACATCGTCATGCCCGGTGCGCGCATCGTGACGACGGTGGTGATGAAGTTCACGGCGCCGAGGATCGTCGAGAAGCCGGTCAAGCTCAGGCCCGCGACCCACAACGTGCTGCCGATGCCGGGTGAGAACGTCGTGTCCGACAGGGGCGCGTACGCCGTCCAGCCGAACGACGCCGACCCCGCCGGTGTGAGGAACCCGCCCATCACGATGAGGCTGCCGAACACGTACAGCCAGTACGAGAACGCGTTGAGTCGCGGGAACGCGACGTCCGGTGCGCCGATCTGCAACGGCATGATCGCGTTGGCGAACCCGGCGAACAGCGGCGTCGCGAAGAGCAGCAGCATCACGGTGCCGTGCATCGTGACGAGCTGGTTGTACTGCTCGCGGGTGTCGAGCAGGTCGAGGCCCGGCGTGAACAGCTCGGTCCGCATCACGACGGCCATCAGCCCGGCGAGGCAGAAGTACCCGAAGGACGTGACGAGGTAGAGGTTGCCGATCGTCTTGTGGTCGGTCGTGGTGTGCCAGTGCACGAAGCGTGCGCCGAGCTTCACCGGCCGGCCGACGCCGACGTCCGCCGGGTGCTCGCCGAGGACCGGCGGGTTCCTGAGTTCGGTCACGGGGTGCTCCTGTCCTCTGGTGCGGAGAGCTGCTCGGACTGCATCAGCGGACCGCCCCGTTGACGCCGGTGCCGACACGCCGGTCGCCGGACGTCCCGACGACGCCGTCGTCCTGCAGGCCTGCGCCGACGCGGCCCGTCCGCGCCCGGACGTTCGTCATCGCCGCAGCCAGGGCCACCTGGCCGAGGTCACCGGTCGCGGCGAAGGCCGCACGCTGCCGTGCTGCTCCGGTCCCGCGCGCGAACAGGTCGGCCAGGCCGCGTTCCACGAGCTGGTCGTCGCCGTTCGCCGTGAGCGCGGGCAGGACGTGGGCGAGGAGGAGCGTGACGACCTCCCGAGCGGGGGCGGGACGGCCGGTCAGCGGGTCGACGAGTTCGCCGTCGAGCCCCTCGAGCGCCGCACGCCAGTTGGCGAGCCGGATGGCACACGACGGGGTGTCCCGCTCGAGGGAGCCGGAGCGCCACTCCTCGGCGGCGGTGTCGACGAGGGCGCGGACGATCCCGGCGATCGTCACGGTCACCCCCGGGTCGAGCGGGACGTCGGCGACGCGCACCTCGACGGTCGGGTGGTGCTCGGAGAGGCGGGCGTCGAGGTAGAGCATCCCGGAGTCGAGCAGCGCGCCGGTCCGGAGCATGGTCTCGGTGACGGCCCGGTACCGCTCGAGGGACCCGAACCGCTCCATCGGTCCCGAGCACGGCCACTGGCTCCAGGCGATCGACCGGTAACTGGCGTGTCCGGTGTCGGATCCGTCGTGGAACGGCGAGTTCGCGCTGAGGGCGATGAGCACGGGCGTCCACGTCCGGATCCGGTCGAGGATCGCCACGCCCTCGGCGGGGGACTCGATCGACACGTGCACGTGCATGCCACACGTCAGGCTGAGCCGCGGGATGCACCCGTACCGGTTCATCATCCGGCGGTACCGGGCGCCGTCGCTGGCGTGCGGGGCCACCGGCGTGGGCGACGCGGCCAAGGGTGCCGCGTGCGCTCCGAAGCCGTTCGCGACCCGTTCGACGAGTGCCCGGTTGTCGAGCACCTGCCCGCCGAGCGACGCGAGCGAACTGTGCGGGCGGGTCATCACCTCGATCATCTCGCGCTGCATCTCGCCGACGACACCGCCCCGATCGGGGACGCGGGTCGCCATCGCTCCGGCCAGGACACCGTCCGCGACCGGCACGGGGACACCCGTCGACCGGTCGATGAGGAGGAGCTCCTCTTCCACACCCATGGTTCGCATCCATCGAGTGAAAGCCGTGCCCGCTGTTGGCGTCCCCGGGGAGGACGGTGAACGCGGATCGGGTGGTCGATCTGCGCGGACCACCGGTTGCGGTGGCCGTTGCACGCAGGTTCTGCGCGTGCCACCGGAACGCCGAAGCGGCCGGCCCCTGAGGGACCGACCGCTTCGTGTGGTGCGCGTTGCTCGGAGTGCGTGCCCTACTCCGCGCCCGCGGTGAGCACCGCGGCTGCCGGGTCGAAGTCCTCCGGCAGCGGCGGGATCGCGTCCACGGTCGACGTGATGTCGACGGCGGACCCGGACGCTGCGGCGTCGCGGATCCCGAGCAGCACGTCGAGGACGTGCAGCGCGACCGCTCCGGAAGCGCGTTCCGGACGACCCTCGGCGATGGCGCGAGCGAGCTCGACGACGCCGGTGCCACGACCCCAGGTGGAGCCGACCGCGGGGAGCGTCTCGGGCTCCTCCTGGCCGTACCGCCACAGCTGCGACGAACCCTCGAACGTGTTCGGGTCCGGCAGCGAGATCGTGCCGAGCGTGCCGTTGATCTCGACGAAGCCCATCCGCGGCAGCGCGTGCTGGAACGAGAACGTCGACTGGGCGGACTGCCCGCCGGCGAACTCGATGAGCGCGGCGTGGTGCGTGGGGACCTCGACCGGGAACGTCTCGCCGGCGCGGGGGCCGGACGCGATGGTGCGCCGTTCGAGGGACTTCGAGGACACGGCCTGCACGCGCGACGCGGTGCCGAACGCGTGCACGAGGGTCGTCACGTAGTACGGGCCCATGTCGAACAGCGGACCGGCACCCTCGGCGAACAGGAAGTCCGGGTTCGGGTGCCACGCCTCGGGTCCGGGCACGTGGAACATCGTCGTCGCGGAGAGCGGTTCGCCGATGTCACCGCGGGCGATGGCCCGGAGTGCCGTCTGGATGCCGGCACCGAGGACGGTGTCCGGCGCGGTGGCCACGCGCAGGCCCTTCGAGGCAGCCGATGCGAGCACCGCGGCGGCCGACTCGTGGTCGGTCGCGATCGGCTTCTCGCTCCAGACGTGCTTGCCGGCGTCGACGATCTGCTGGTCGACCTCGGCGTGCGCGGCCGGGATCGTCAGGTTGATGACGATCTGGACGTCGTCACGGGCGAGGAGTTCCTCGACGGTGCCGGAGGCGGCGACCCCGTAGGTCGCCGCCTGGGCTGCTGCCCGGTCGAGCAGCACGTCGGCGACGAAGCGGACCTCGACGTCGGCGAACTTCGTCAGGTTCTCCAGGTACTGCGTGGAGATGTTGCCGGCACCGATGATGCCGATCCCGACACGGGTCACTTGTCGTTGGCCTTGAGCCAGGTGAGCGACTCGGTGATGCCCTCGAAGACGTCGCCCTTGTACGCGTCGAACTCGACGACGCGGATGGCCTGTGGCGCGGCGGCGAGGATGGCCGCCACGTCGACGTCGCCCTGGCCGGCCGGGGTCTGGTTCTCGAAGGCGCGCTGGAGCGCCTCGGGCACGATGAGCGCGCTCTCGGACGAGGGCAGCGCGGTGCGGATGTCACCGTCGACCTTGCCGTCCTTGACGTGGATCGCGATGACGCGGTCGCCGAGGGACTTCAGGACGGCGGGGGCGTCGGCGCCGCCGACGGTCGCCCAGAAGGTGTCGACCTCGAGGACGGTCTCCGGCGACAGCTGCGACACGAACAGGTCGTAGACGGTGCGGCCGTCGACCTTGTTCGTGAACTCCCACTGGTGGTTGTGGTAGCCGAACTTGAGGCCGCGGGCGGCGGCCTCGGCGGTGAGCTCGTTGACGCGCTCGGCGATCTTCGCGACGTCGTCGGCGGTCTGCCAGCGGTCCGTCGGGATGAACGGGTCGATGACGGTCTGGATGCCGAGGCGCTCGGCGGCGTCCCAGATCGGCGTGGTGTCGTCGGCGTCGATCACGGCGACGTGACCGGACGGGGCCTTCAGGCCGGTGGCGGCGAAGGCGCGCTCGAGGTCGGCGGCACGCTCGACGAACGCGTAGGGCTCGACGTTCTCGTAGCCGATCTCACGGACCCGGGCGATGGCGTTGTCGAGGTCTTCGGCGACGGCGTCGCGCAGCGAGTACAGCTGCACAGAGGTGGTGGGCATTGCAGAGGCTCCTTCGGTCCTGACTGGGTGTCGCGGCCCGTCGAGGAGCGATGCTCCGCGGCGAGATCGATGACGACGCTACCCCAAAAACCACCCGGTGTGTAGTTTTTGCTGCCGCACGTTACGGCCCCGGTGTTGCCATGGCGTGGCGTCGATGTATGCTCGCGAACGTCAAAACCTTGTTGGACAAGGTTTTCATCGACTCAAGGAGGCGTCATGAGCACACCCGAACCCGCGGAGACCCCGGTCCTGCTGCAGCCCGACGAAGGCATCACCCAGCCGGTCAGCACGATGAAGGTGGGGATCGGCTACCAGACCGCCCTCTTCCTGGGCCAGTTCGGACTGTTCGTGGCACTCATGGCCCCGGTCATGGTGTCGATGCAGCTCAAGGCCTCCCAGCTCAACCCGGAGAACCCCGCGGCGCTCATCGGTGCGGTGCTGCCGGTCGGTGCGCTCGGCGCCCTGTTCGCCAACCCGCTCGTCGGTGCCCTCTCCGACCGGACCCGCACCCGCTGGGGCCGCCGCCGCCCGTGGATGGTCTCCGGCGTCGTGCTCTTCCTGGTCGCCCTCGTCTGGATCGCCTTCGCGCCCGACCAGCTGCAGCTGACCTTCGCGTGGCTGCTCGCCCAGGTCGCGGCGAACGCCACCCTGGCCACCCTCACCGCGAGCTTCGCCGACAACGTGCCGCAGTTCCAGCGCGGCCGGTCGTCGAGCATCATCGCGCTGGCGCAGAACATCGCGATCCTCGCCGGCACCTACCTGTCGGTGTTCTTCGTCACGAACCTGCCCGTGCTGTTCATCGCCCCGGGTGTGCTCGCGGTGGCGCTCATCCTCGTGTACTGCTTCGTCGCGCGTGACGACCTGCCGACCTACCGGCTCAAGAAGTTCACCTGGGTCAACCTGGTCTCGTCGTTCTGGACGAACCCGATCAAGAACCCCGACTTCGGCTTCGCGTGGTGGTCGCGCTTCCTCATCATCTTCGCGACGTTCATGTTCACGACGTACCGCCTCCTCTACATGCAGGACCACCTCGGCATCACGAACGCGCAGGACGCCACGGCCGCGGTCGCCTTCGGCGTGCTCCTCTACACGATCGTCCTCATGGTCGCGGCGGCGGTCTCCGGCTGGCTGTCCGACCGGTTCCGCCGCCGGAAGGTCTTCGTCGGCGGCTCGACCGCCCTGTTCGCCGTCGGCCTGGTCGTCCTCGCCCACGCGGACTCCGTCGGCACGTTCTACGTCGCCGAGGTCATCATGGGCATCGCCTACGGCATCTACTCGGCCGTCGACACCGCCCTCGTCGTGGACGTCCTGCCGAACGCGGACCGCCCCGGCAAGGACCTCGGTGTCATCAACATCGCGAACGCCCTGCCGCAGTCCCTCGCCCCGGCCGCCGCGCTCTGGCTGCTGCAGGTCGGCAGCCCGGACGCGCAGAACTACACGCTCATGCTCTGGGGCGCCGGTGCCGCCGCCGTCCTCGGAGCACTTGCCGTGATCCCCATCAAGCGGGTTCGATAGCGGGATGCAACCGCTCGGGGTCGACGTCGACCGCAGACAGCTCGCCGGATGGCGGAACGCGATCATCACCGCATTCGCGATCGGTGGTGTGAGCCTCGCCGCCTGGGGTCCTCGTCTCCCCGAGCTCCGCGTCGAACTCGGCGTGGACGTCGGCACGATCGGGCTCATGCTCGGTCTGGTCACGATCGGTTCGATCGGCGGCCTGCTCAGCGCGGCACCGCTCCTCCGACGACTCGGCAGCCGCCGGGCGCTCACCGCGGTCGTCGTGTTGGTCCCGCTGGCGATCAGCGTGATCGGCGTCGCGGCGGCACTCCACTCCGCGCCGCTCGCGTCGGTCGGGTTCGTGGTCGCCGGCGCCGGCATCGGTGCGCTCGACGTGATGGCGAACGTCGAGGGCACGGCCATCGAGGTGCTCGCGGGACGCACGATGCTCCCGCTCATGCACGCCGCCTGGTCGGGAGGCGCGGCCCTCGGTGCCGGGATCGCCGCCCTCTGCGCATGGCTGGGCATCACCCCGTCGGCTCAGCTCCTGGGACAGGCGGTCGTCATCCTGGTGGTCGGCGTCCTCGCGATGCGCGGGATCCCGGACGGCAGCCGCGCCGAGGACCCCGACTCGACGCTCACCCGGCGGCAGCGCCTCCGGCAGTGGGCGCGGGGCTGGGCGGACGTCCGCCTGTTGCTCATCGGTGTCGTGATGCTCGGCGTCGAACTCGGCGAGGGATCGGCGAACAACTGGCTCGCCCTCGCCGCCACCGACGGGCACGGGCAGACCGCGGCCGTCGGCGCACTGTTCTTCACGGCCTTCGCGGTGTCCGAGGCCGCCACGCGCGTCTTCGCCGGACCCGTCGTGGACCGTCTCGGCCGGGTCAGCACGATCCGGTGGACCACGGCTCTCGGCATCGTCGGTGCGGTCCTCTTCATCGTCGGCGACAGCTGGTGGCTCACCCTGATCGGTGTGGTGCTGTGGGCGGTCGGCGTCTCGATGGGCTTCCCGCTCGGCATGTCCGCCGCCGCGCAGAGCGGACCGAACCCGGCGGCCCGCGTGAGCGTCGTCGCCTCGATCGGGTACTTCGCGAACTTCGCCGGACCTCCGGTGGTCGGCGCCATCGCGGAGCACGTCGGCGCGCTGAGCGCGCTCTGGCTGGTCGCCGTCCTGTTCGTCGCGGCGTTCGCCGCGTCGGGTTCGCTGCGTCCGGTCGCCGGACGCGACTGACGGGCGGGCCTGGAGGCACGTGGCGGCGCCGCACCGCGCCTCCAGACAGGCCCCTGGTCACCTCGGTACCGTGAGCAGATGCCCGCCGCCGCACCACCGACCTTCCACCCGCCCGCCGGACCCGTCACCGGCGTCGTCGACGGGAGCGTCGTCCGCGCCCTCGGGATCCCGTACGCGCGAGCCGAGCGCTTCGCCCCGCCGGAGCCGATGCCGACCTTCGCGGAGCCGTACCCGGCGACCTCGCCGTCACCCGTCGCCCCGCAGCCGAACGCGATCTTCGTCGACCAGCTGCTCCGACCGGTGGAGGGCCTCGTCGTCGACGAGCACTGCCAGCGCCTCTCGATCACGGCGCCGGCGGACGTGCAGCCCGGCGAGCGGCTGCCCGTCATGGTGTGGATCCACGGCGGCTCGTACGTCATCGGCGGTGGTGACCTGCCGATCTACGACGCCCACGACCTCGTCACCGAGCAGCGTGTCGTCCTGGTGTCCGTGACCTTCCGGCTCGGGATCCTCGGGTTCCTCGGCGACGGGGACACGGTGCCCGCGAACCTCGGCCTCCTCGACCTGGTGGAGTCGCTCCGCTGGGTGCAGCGGAACATCGCGGCGTTCGGCGGCGACCCCGACCTCGTCACGGTGTTCGGGCAGTCCGCCGGTGGCGACGCGGCCGCGCACCTCATGGTCAGCGCGGGGGCCGCCGGGCTCTTCCGACGCGCCATCATCCAGAGCGCACCGCTCGGGCTGTCCCGGGGTCGGGCGCGGATGAACCGGGCGATGCTCCGCGCGATCGGGGCCGTCCACCCGGACGCCCCGCTCGACGACCTGCTCGAGCAGCAGGCCGTCGCGACCCGAGCGGCCGCACCGTTCGGCCTGCCCGGCGGGATGCCGTACGGCACCCAGTACGGGTACGCGCCGCTGCCCGCCGAGCGTGACCTCGACCGCGCGTGGAGCTCGGTCGCACCGGACGTCGACGTCCTCATCGGCTCCGGCTCCGACGAGACCGGCATGTACGTGCCGCTCATCCCGGGCCTCCGGTCCGTCGCGCGGTTCCGTGTCGTCCGGCCGCTGCTGCGCTGGCTGCTCGTCCGGCCCCTGTCCGAGGTGATCTACGGCCGGGACGTCCGACGCTTCACCGTGCGGCACCGGGCAGCGGGCGGGAACGCGACCTCCTACCGACTGCTCCGTGGTGTCACGACGAAGCCGACCGGGGCCGTCCACATGAGCGACCTGCCGCTGCTCCTGGGCGGGCGCGAGGCCTGGGCCGGCACCCGCTTCGTGCCGGAACGGGACTGGCCGGAGGTCGAGCGGCGCGGTCGGGCCTTCCGGGCGATCTGGGCCGAGTTCGCCCGGACCGGTCGGGTCACTGCGGACGACGACGAGACCCTGACGTTCGACCGCGGCTGAGACGCGCTCGAGCGCCGCGCTGTCCGCGCCGTCGTCGCCGGCGAGCGCCCGAACCGCCGCGCCCCCAGAACAGGCGGGTCGCGGGGCGGGCCCCGGGGCCGGAGAATCAAGGACATGCCCGAGTCCGACGCAGACCTGCGTGCCCGAATCGTCACGGGCGCGATCGAGGCGTACCGCGCGTCCGACTTCCACACCGTCGGTCCCGCCGAGGTCGCCGTGCACGCCGAGGTCGCCGAAGCGGACGTCCACCGGGCCTACCCGATGTGGGAGCTCCTCGTCGTGGCCGTGATGGACCGCTGGAACAACGGCAGCCGACGGGCGCTCTGGGTCGTCGCCGAACGCTCCGGAGCCGTCGCCTACCTGCGCGCCCGCCTCGAGGCCGGCATCGACGAACCCGCGCTCGTCCGGCTCCGGACCGCCCTGCTCAGCGCGGCCTCGAACCCGGAACACCCCGCTGCCGGCTGGTTCCGCGCCCAGTACACGCGATCCTTCGACGACGTCACCCTCGCCCTCGTGCGAGACGTCGTCGCCGGACGCGAACCCCGCGGGACCTCACCCCGGCACGCTGCCGAACAGCTCGTCGCCCTCTACGAGGGACTGCAGCTGCAGTCGATGGTCCGTGACGACCACGACCCCCTCCCCGGCTTCGACCGCGCCGTGGCGCGGATGCGCGCGGGGTGGGCCGCTGTCGGGTCGTCCTCGCCGTCGACCGGCGCCGTCACGATCCTGTCCTGACGCACGGGTCGGACCGGCCCGGCGGGCGGCACTGGCCGGGAGGCGCGGCGCGGCTGAACGGATCCGGTTCGCCTTCCTGGCATGGTCGGCAGATGGAGTACACGGACTACGACACCCGGCTCGCCGCCTACGGCGTGATCACCGAGGGTGATCGCGTGCTCCTGGCGAAGCTCCGGTTCCCCGAGGCGGGCACGTGGACGCTCCCCGGCGGTGGGGTCGAGTTCGACGAGTCGGTCGAGCACGCCGTCGTGCGGGAGATCCAGGAGGAGACCGGCTTCGACGCCACCGTCGGCCCACTGCTCGGTGTCCGTCACCACATCGTCCCCGCCGAACGCCGCATCCACGCCAACGGCCGCCCGATGAAGGCCGTGCAGGTCGTCTTCCGGGCGTCGATCGTGGGCGGAGCACTGCGGTCGGAGCTCGACGGGTCGACCGACGAGGCCGCATGGGTGCCGATCGCCGAGTTGCCGCACCACCGTCACGGCCTGATCGTGCCGATCGCGCTCGGGTGGGCCGGCGCACTCACCCGCTGACGAGCTACTCCTCGAGGACGCTGAGGACGTTGCCCGACGGGTCGGTGAACCACGCGATGAGCGGGCCGCCCCTCCGGTTCACGCCCTTCTCGTCGGTCATCCCCTCGTACTGCAGGAAGGTGACGCCCTTCCCCGTCAGCTCGTCCACGGCGTCGTCGACGGAGGGCACCGGGAAGTTGAGGACCGTGAAGTCGGCTGGTGTGTGCGCCGGGCCCTTGGGGTAGACGAGCACACGGTGGCCGTCGCCGATCTGCAGGAGCAGCATGCCGTGGTCCTCCCGCACCTCGACCCCGAGGACGTCCTCGTAGAACGCCTTCGCCTCCGGAACGTCACGCACCGAGAACCCGCTGAACGCCTTCGTCGCATCGACCATGCGGCAAGTGAACCACCGCCCGCCCGAGTCGGCGCGCTCTGACAGGATGAAGGCGTGACCCCGCACGAGATGTCCGTCGACGAAGCGGTCGACCGCGCGGTCGAACTCGCCACCGGCGGACGCCGCACCGTCCTCGGCATCGTCGGCGCTCCGGGTGCCGGCAAGTCGACGCTCGCCCGGCGGATCGTCGTGGCCGTCGACGACGCCCTCGGCAGCGGCACGGCGGTGCAGGTCCCGATGGACGGCTTCCACCTGTCGAACGCCGCCCTCGACGCGCTCGGCCGGCACGACCGCAAGGGTGCGATCGACACCTTCGACGCCGACGGGTACGTCGCGCTGGTGCGTCGGCTCGTCGGTGCCGGCGAGCCCGACCAGGCCGATGGGCACGGCCCCGTCGTGTGGGCACCCGACTTCGACCGTCGCGTCGACGAACCCGTCGCCGGCAGCATCCCCGTGCCGCCCTCGACCCGGCTGGTCGTCTCGGAGGGGAACTACCTCCTCGACGACTCCGCCCCCTGGGCGACCCTGCGCGACCTCGTCACGGAGACGTGGTTCTGCACCGTGGACGAGACGGTCCGCGTCGACCGTCTCGTCGGCCGGCACATGCGGCACGGACGCGACCACGAGGCAGCCCGCCGCTGGGCGGTGGAGGTCGACGGCGTGAACGCGGCGAGGGTCGCGCCCACGGTGATCCGTGCCTCCAGGACGGTCCGGACGTGACCCCGCGTCCGGCGGACCCGACAGATCAGGAGTGACCATGACCATCGCGATCACCGGTGCGACCGGCAACATCGGCGGCGCCGTCGCGCGGGCGCTCGCCGCGGACGGCGTGCCGTTCCGGATGATCGTGCGCGACGCCTCCCGCGCTCCGGAACTGCCCGGAGCAGAGGTCGCGGTGGCGACCTTCGGCGACACCGAGGCGAGCCGCGCGGCGCTCGAGGGCGTCGACCTGTTGCTCATGGTCTCCGGCGCCGAGGCCCAGGACCGACTCGCGCAGCACCGCTCGTTCGTCGGCGCGGCGGCCACCGCCGGAGTCCGGCACGTCGTGTACACGTCCTTCGCGGGTGCCGCGGCAGACGCGACCTTCACGCTCGGCCGTGACCACTGGGCCACCGAGGAAGCCATCCGGTCGACCTCGATGGCGCACACGTTCCTGCGGGACTCGTTCTACCTGGACTTCGTCGAGGACCTCGTCGGCGAGGACGGCGTCATCCGCGGCCCGGCGGGGAACGGTGCGATGGCGGCGGTCGCCCGCGCGGACGTCGCTCGGGTCGCGACGGCGGTGCTCCGCAACCCGGCAGCGCACCTCGACCGGACCTACGAGCTGACCGGCCCCACGGCGATCACGCTCGAACAGGCTGCGGCGACCGTGTCCGAGGTCCGTGGTCGGACCGTCACGTACCACCCGGAGACCCTGGAGGAGGCGTACGCGTCCCGCGCCCGGTGGAACCCGGAGCCGTGGCAGGCGGACGCCTGGGTGAGCACGTACACGGCGATCGCTGAGGGGGCCCTCGCACGCGTCTCCGAGGACGTCGAGCGGGTCACCGGGCAGCGTCCGATGTCCCTGCGCGAGGTGCTCGAGCAGGGCTGACGGGAAGTGCCCAGCGCGGCGCCCCGGCGTGCGCTACGCGACCCGGCGCGCTGCGAACGTCCCGACGATGCCGAGCGTGAGCACCGCGACGAGGACGACGAGCAGCGGAGCCGTCCAGTCCCCGGTCGCACCGTGCAGGGTCCCGGCGACGAGCGGCCCCGCCGACCCGATGAGGTACCCGCCGCCCTGCACGAACGCGGACATCCGGCGTGCATCCGCGTCGCTCGTGACGATCCGGACGATCACGATGAAGATCACCGTGATGCCTCCGCCCTGCGCAGCCCCGCCGAGGACCGACCAGAGCAACCAGAGCTGCGGGGCGAACAGCAACCCGAGCGGCATCGCGAGCCAGAGGAACGCGACGAGGGCGATGATCCCTCGCGGACGCCACTTCGACGCGAGCAGGGGCACGCCGAGCGCCCCGACGACGGCGAGGATCTGGAACACCGACGAGCTCGCACCCGACGACGCCTTCGAGAAGCCGATCTCGTCGTGCAGCAGCGTCGGGATCCAGGCGGTGAGCGCGTAGTACGAGAACGCCTGCCCGCCGAACGCGAGCGTCAGCCCCCAGGTGATGAGGCGACGAGCCGGTCGGACCGGCTCGGCCGCGGCCTGCTCGGCGGCCCGTTCGGCGCGGGCCGTCCGGATCGCCCCGGTGTCGAGCACCTGGTCGATCGGGCCCGTGACCGGCAGCGGCTCGTCGTCACCCGGGGCCGGTCGCATCCAGGCGGCCCGGGCTCCGACGGCGAAGGTCCACGCGAACCCCGCGATGACGGCGAACACGGCCCAGACCGCGATCGCGACCGGCCAGCCCCACGCCGCGGCGATCGGAGCGGTGCCGAGCGAGGTGATCATCGACCCGACGTTGAGTGCCGACGTGTACACGCCCGTGACGAGCCCGACACGTTCCGGCGAGGTGTCGCGCCGGATCACGACCGGGATCACCACGTTGCCGATCGTGATGCCGATGCCGATGATCGCGGTCCCGATGAGCAGCGCGGCGGCGGACGGCATCGACCGCACGACGGTGCCCGCGAGCACGATGACGAGCGACAGGGAGACGGCCCGCTCGGGGTCGGCCTTCGCGATCACCCAGCTGGCGAACGGGGTCGCGAGGGCGAAGCAGAGCACGGGGATCGTCGTCAGCAGCCCGGCGATCGTCGCGGTCAGGCCGAGGTCGACCCGGATGTCGCCGATGACCGGGGCCGTCGCGACGATCGGGCCGCGGAAGTTCAGCGCGATGAGGACGATGGCGGCGGGCAGTACCCACGCGGCACTGCGCAGACCCGTCGTGACGGCGCGGGTCACGGCAGCAGGATCGGCAGCAGGTCGAGCGGCGTCGCCGCCGTCGCGATCGTGCCGACGGCCTCGGCGGGGGAGCCGTAGCCCCACTCGGCGAAGACGACGGGCACGCCGTGGGCGGTGGCGCCCTCGACGTCGTGCACGCGGTCACCGATCAGCACCGGACGGCTGACGTCGAAGCCGCGGGCGTCGAGTCGGCGGAGCGCTTCCTCGACGACGTCGGCCTTCGACGACCGCACCTCGTCGTCGCTCGCGCCGGTGATGATGTCGATGTCCCCGGTGAGCCCGTAGTGCTCGAGGATGTACGTCGCCGGCGTCTCGGGCTTGCTCGTCGCGGTGGAGATCGGCAGCCCGGCCTGGTGCAGCGTCCGGAGCACGACGTCGATCCCGGGGAACATCTCGGAGTCGAGGGCACCGTGCGAGAAGTAGTGCTCGCGGTAGACGGCGAGCGTGTGCTCGGCCTGCTCGGCGTCCATCCCCATCGCGGTCGTGAACGTGTCCATGATCGGCGGTCCGACGAACGACATGAGCGTGTCGCGGTCGGGGACCGGCACGCCGACCTTGCGGAACGTGTGGGTGAGGCTCTCGAGGATGCCCGGCGCGGAGTCGCTGATGGTTCCGTCGAGGTCGAAGAGGATGGCGCTGAACGGGCTGGTCATGTCCTCCCCACCCTATCTGCGCGGTGCCGAGCCGACGTGGCGGAGACGACCCGCGCCTCCAGGCCGCGGTCCTCAGAACAGGCGGGTGTGGCCGCCCTCGATGCCGCGCATCGCGTCGTAGTCGAGCACGAGGACGCGGATGCCGCGGTCCTCGGCCAGGGTGCGCGCCTGCGGCGCCACGGTCTGCGCGGCGAGCACGCCCTGCACCGGACGGAGCAGGGGGTCGCGGTTCATCAGCTCGAGGTACCGCGTCAGCTGCTCGACGGCGTCGATGTTGGCGTTCCGCTTCATCTCGACCGCGACGCTCGAGCCCGCCTGGTCGCGCGCGAGGATGTCGACCGGGCCGATCGCGGTCATGTACTCGCGGCGGACCAGGGTGTGGCCGTCGCCGAGGAGCTCGATCTGCTCCGCGAGGAGCTGCTGCAGGTGCGCCTCGACCCCGTCCTTCACCAGGCCCGGGTCGACACCGAGGTCGTGGCTCTGGTCGGCGATGACCTCGTGGATCGACACGATGAGCTGGTCCTGCGTCTTCTTCTGCGTGACGGTCCAGACTTGCGTGATGCCGGCGCTCGACTGCTCGTCGTTCGGCTCGCCGATCTCGACGGAGCACGGCGGGCTCATCCAGTTGAGCGGCTTGTAGCTGCCGCCGTCGGAGTGCACGAGCAGGGAACCGTCGGCCTTCAGCATGAGGAGACGGGTCGCGAGCGGCAGGTGGGCTGAGAGCCGCCCCGCGTAGTCGACGGAGCAACGGGCGATGACGAGACGCACGTCCGGAAGCCTAACGGGCGTCGCGTCCCGGCCCGGACGGCGCGCTCGTCGCGTTGGCAGTGCTGGTTGCGCTGGGTGCGTTGGCACTGCTTGTCGGGTTGTCGGCGCTGTCGGCGCTGTCGGCCTGGAGGCGCGGCTCGGCTCCGCCGTGTCCGTCACCACCCCCGCGGCTCGGCCGGGCGGCGGCGCCGGTCTCACGGGCGGCACCCGAGGCCAGCCCGGCCGCGATGATGAAGACGAACACGACGAGCAGCGCTCCGAGCAGTCCGATGTGCTCGCCGAGGAACCCGATCAGGGGAGGGCCGGCGAGGAACGCCACGTAGCCGATCGTCGCGACCGCGCTGACCTTGGCGGCCGCAGTGCGAGGGTCGTCGGCCGCGGCGGACATGCCCATCGGGAACCCGAGGCTGGCCCCGAGGCCCCAGAGCACGACGCCGACGATCGCGAGCGGCACGTTGTCGATGAAGATGAGCATGCCGAGACCGACCACCGCGACGGCGGCGCTGATGCGCAGGATCGGCACCCGGCCGAACCTGTCGATCAGCGGGCTGCCGGCGACACGGCCCGCGGTCATCGCGGCCAGGAACACGGTGAGCACTCCGGCACCCGCGGCGTTGTCGAGGCCGTGGCCGTCGATCATCGCCAGCGGCAGCCAGTCGTTGGCGGAGCCCTCGGCCAGCGCCATGCCGAGCACGATCACACCGATCAGCAGCGTCGAGGGCTGCGCCCAGACCTGCCAGCGCGTGAGCGGCGTCGCGACCGGGCTGGTGTCCGTCGAGACGGGCTGATCGAACCGGTGCTCGTCCTGGAACTTCGTGACGGCGACGAGCATCGCGGCGCTCGTGACGATGACCAGCACGATGAAGTGCCATGCGACCGGGATCTCGAACCGCTCGGCCAGCGCACCGAGGCCCGCTCCCGCCAGCGTGCCGAGGCTGAACGCGGCGTGGAACAGCGGCATGATCGTGCGCCCGCCGGCCTTCTCGGCGGCGGCACCGGAGACATTCATCGACACGTCGCAGAGGCCGTTGCCGAAGCCGAAGGCGATGAGCGCGATCCAGATGGCGGCGAAGCCCCAACCGAGCGTGACTGCCACCCCGGCGAAGACCATGCCGAGCGCCAGGCACGCTGCGGCGACCTGCACACCACGGCGGGCACCGAGCTTCGCCACGATGTGCCCGGCGAAGGTCAGGCCACCGATCGAGCCGACCGCCATGCCGAGCACGAGCAGGCCCATCTCGAACGTGCTCGCGCCGAGGGAGTCGCGGACGCTCGGGATCCGGCCGAGCCAGGTCGCGATGTCGAGCCCAGACAACGTGAACACCACGAACACCGCGATGATCCAGGCCTTCGTGGTCGGGACGGTGCGGGTGGACGGCGTCGTCATGGTGGTTCCCATCGTGCTGCGGTGCGCTTGGTGCTGCGCGTTCTGATGCGTGTTGGTGCTGGTTTTCCGACTGTCGAATCGATTCGACTGCTCGTTCCGGCTACGCTAACGGGCGATGGACGAACCGGCAACAGGACCCGGCGCGTCGCGGACGGACCACTCCCGCGTCGACGTCGCGGCACCGTCGCGCCCGATCCGCGCCGTGCGCCCGACGCTCGCCGCCGTGGCACGCGCGGCCGGTGTCGCCCCGTCCACCGCGTCCCTCGCGTTCAGCGGCAGCGGCCCGGTCTCCGAGGACGCCAAGGCCCGCGTCCTCGCCGCCGCCGCCGAGCTCGGCTACGGCGGACCCGACCCGCGTGCCCGTTCGCTCCGCCGTGGCCGCTCCGGTGTCATCGGGGTCGTCATGGACGAACGGCTCAGCGATGCCTTCCGCGACCCGGTCAACGTCCTGACGCTCGACGGCATCGCCGAGGTCGCCGGTGCTGCCGGCGCCTCGTTGCTCCTCGTCCGGAGCCCCCTCGACGACGAACTCGGCGCCGGGCCGATCGTCGATGCCCCGATGGACGCCGTCGTCCTCGTCGGGTGCAACGTCCGGATCGACCCCGCCGTGGCCGTGCTCCGGCGTCGACAGATCCCCGTCGTCGCGATCGAGGCCGACGACATCGAGGGTGCGGTGCCGATCCACCTCGACAACCGCGATGCCTCCGCTCGGGCCGCCGCCTACCTGCGCGACCTCGGGCACTCCTCCGTCACGATCGTCACGCTCTCGCTCGATGCCGCGCGGCGCCGGGGCCCCGTCGATGCCGCACGGGAAGCCGCCGGCGTCGCGCACACCACCCTCGAACGACTGCGGGGCGTGCGCGAAGTCTTCCCGGACGCCGTCGCGATCGAGACGGAAGGCAGCTCCGTGGAAGAGGGGCGCATCGCCGGCGAAGCACTCTTCGCCCCGGGCTCCACCGTGCCCACCGCGGTCGTCGCCCAGAGCGACCTGCTCGCCGTTGGCGTGATCTCGGCCGCTCTCGATGCCGGGCTCCGGGTGCCGGAGGACGTCAGCGTCGTGGGCTTCGACGGCATCACGGTGGACGACAGCCTGTTGCACCGGACGCCGATCCGGCACCTCACCACGTTGGTGCAGCCGTTCGAGCAGAAGGGCCGCGCTGCCGCTCGTGCCGCGCTCGCGATGCTCGAGGGGGACGAGCCGGTGCCGGCGGCGTTCCGGTCCGAGCTGCGTGTCGGGGACACGACGGGCCCCGTGCGCACCGCGAACGCGCGCTGACGTCGGTGCTCGACCGCCGCACCGGGTGCTTGCGCCCTTGCCGAGCAGGTGCGGACGTGTTTCGCTGGCCCGAGGAGGGAGAGCGATGCGTTCATCCACACCGGTCCCGGGAAATCCGTGGCCGCATGACATGGTCATCACGATCGAGGACGATGTTCATTCGCTGCTCGACCTGCTCTGGATTCGAGAAGCGCGGCAGCTTGCCACGTCAGGAGATGATCTTCCCCCGCATCTCAGCCTTTCCCCGGTGTCGGAGCCTGTGTCAGACGACGAGCAGCGTCGCGTGTGGTCGCATGCTTGGCCCGAGGTCTGGCGCGCGTGCCTTGCCCACGCCGGCGAGGAACGGGACCCGTTCGTGTTCGATCAGTTGGCGTTGACATCGACCGAGGCAGATGAACGGCGCGAGCTGCTCGCACGCCTGTTCGGGCCATCGTGGCAGGACTCGTTCGGCGATGCCGTCTTCACTGAACAGTACGAGGAGTGGAACCGCGGTCGCTTCGCAGAGCGGACCTCCCCCGGCGCGGTGCAGAAGAGCCCCGAACAGCTTTGCCTTCGCGATCTGGTGGGCGCGTGGCAAGCAGGTCTCACGAAGATCATCGAGATCCCCTGCCGAGGGACGTTCACCCGTCGTGTCGGCGACCACGCGCTCCTCGTCACCGCGCCGACACGAGAAGCCCCCGATGCTTACGCTGAAGCGCTCCGCTCGTTTGCCTGACCAACGACGAGCCGAGCGCGATCGCCCTTCTCCGCTGATTGCCTCCGATGGCGTGTCGATGACCTCGCTCCCCCTTTGGTCCGGCTCCTCGGCACGATCTCCTCATGAGCGAGGTGCGCCTGGGTCAGCTCGCCAGCCGCTTCGTTGAGGTCGAGCACGAATCAATCTCATCAAGCGACTTGTCGTGGTATATCAAACACGACATGCTTACCGCGGGGTTGGTTGCAGGGTGTAGCCGGAGAGGCCCCTCGAAGGAGATGAGATGTTCAAGCCATCACGGCGCGTTACGGCCAGCACGTTGGTAGCTGTAACCATCGCAGGGGCTCTCGCTTTTGGTACTCCGGCGGTCGCCGCGTCGGCGGCTCCGATTGACGACGACAATCACGTCACGACGATCGGCGAGACGACCGTGTCCTCCACGACTGCGATCACGACCCAAGCGCAACTCACCGCGTTCGAGCAGAGCGCGACTCCGAAGGTCATCACGATTGACCCCTCGACGAACGTCGTCGAGTCGGTCACGGAGACAACGGAGGCCGCGCAGCTGAGGGGAGTCACAAATGGGTGCGCATCTGGTGCGCTCTGCTGGCAGGCGGCCCAGGTTCCGTACGCGAACTTCGGCTTTTCCGTCGCGGGCACCTACACGGGGGCCTGGGAGTGGCGAGGGACGATGAAGTCGAACACCTGGGGTGGGCAGCTTACTTACACGGTCAACAACAGCGGCGCGTCCTCCACCACTCCGGTGTTTGGCCGCAACTCGGAGATCAAGTTCACCAAGCCGACAACGAACAACATCAAGGGCCTCAAAGTCCTCGTTCGGAAGTAACGACAAGCAGGGGGTTGGTGGTGATCACCACCAGCCCCCTGTGAACTGGTGGTACGGGACTCCCTGTTCTCGACGCGGGTCCCTCGCGACCGCATCATGTCCGTGCGCCGATTCCCATCGGCGCCGTTTCGTGTCGATGGCCGCTCGTCGACCTCCGCGATCCGCTGGACGCGACCGGGGACCGTTCGGGCGATCTCGCCTGGTGTGCAGGGGCTCGGATGCATCGGGGTTCTCGATCGTTTGTTATGAAGCAGGGGTTGCATAACAGGGCATCGCGAAGTCGGTGCCTTGGGGCGATCAGAGTTGTCCACAGCGCTGCTGACGCTCGAGGCGAGGACTTGGCTGCGATTGGGAGGAGTTCGGATCGCGTGTTCGCGGCAGCGTGGCTGGACGAGCAGATTTGCAACAGCAGTTGCACGTGTACGTCGGTGCCTGGACCGCACTGTCTGAGACCGCCGTCAGTCAGCGCCGCCGCCGCACCCCGACCACGACCACCGCGACGAGGTTCACCGCACTCCCGACGAGGAATCCCGTGGTGCCGCCAGCAACTCCTGCGACCGGTCCGAGCACCGCCATGAGCCCAGCGCCGACGACGAACCCGGCCACCGAAGCCAGGGCGACCTGACGTGAGCGTCCGGCGGCGAGCAGCAACGCCGCCGGCACGAGCCCGACGGTGAACACCCACACCGCGACCATCAGGTACCGCAGGTCGGCGACGGCGGCGGCACCCTCGGCGGGGTAGACGATCGGCAGGAACCATCCGGCGAGCAGCGCGACCAGACCGAACACGACGGCCGAAGCAGCGGCGAACCCGACGACGAGCAGCAGCGCTCCGCGGGAGCGCAGCGATCCGCCGTCGGTCCGGTGCGCGAACGCCGGCACGAGCACCTGCCCCAACGCCTGCCCGAGCATCGACGCCGGCGTCGCCAGGGTGAACGCAGCGGCGTAGACACCGGCGTCGTGCGCAGAGGACGTCACCTGCGCCGAGATCATCGTCAACTGCAGCAACCCGTTCGAGGTCACCACCGCCAGCACGTTCCACGCCGCGAACCCGAGCACCCCGGCAGCGGGCTCGCGAGAAGCAGGCGCGAAGCCGTTCCCTCGAGGCCAGCACGCGATCGCGAACACCGTGTACCCGATCGCGAGCGGCAGCAGGACGAACGGCTCGAGCCGGGCGACGCAGGCGAACACGAGCAGCCCCAGCGCCAGCACGCTCGTCACCGAGTCCCAGCGCGCGACCCGGGGTGCCCGGGCGTAGCCGAGCTGTGCGCCGCGGGCGTAGCAGTACAGGCCGTAGCCGACGACGACCGCGGCCCCGCCCAGAACCATCCCGGGGCCGTTGCCCCAGGCCAGCGCGACCGGCACGGTGACCGCGGCGAGCACCGCGCTCGACACCAGCATCGACAGCCCGAGCAGCCGGTTCACCGCGGCATCCGAGCGCCGACCCCGCAGCGCGATCGCCAGGAACCGCGACGCGGTGTTGCCCGCGGCGTTCGGCCAGAGCAGGGCGACGAACACCGAGAGCGACAGCAACGCGGTGGTCTGCCCGAGGGTCTCGGTGCCGAACACCCGGCCGACGACGACGGTCACGAGCAGCTTCGCGACGCCCTGCACCCCGATGCCGACCGTGGCGAGCACGGCCGACGAAGCCACCGAAGACGACGACGCCACGGAAGAAGAACGCCCAGCAGAAGAAGAAGAAGAAGAAGAAGGACCGCTCACCGCGCCAACGCCTGTTCGACCCAGCCGCGCCGGTGCGCGCGCACCCCGAGCGTCACCGCCCGGACCCCGATGTACCCGAGCGCGAACGCCGCCCATAGTCCCGCGAGCGTCCCGCCGACCCACCACAGCAGCGGCAGGTACACGACGAGGTTCACGCCGCCGGCGATCGCCAGGTACCGCGCGTCCCCGGCGCCGATCAGCACCCCGTCGAGCACGAAGACGTACCCGGCGACCGGCATCCCCACCGCGATGAGCACGAGCACGACGGGCAGTGCGTCCCGCACGACGGAAGAGTCCGAGAACACCGGGCCGAGCACCCCGCTGACGGCCAGGGTCAGCACGCCCAACAGGGCACCGCCCGCGATCCCGAGCAGCACGAGCCGCCGCGTGACCAACCGCACCCGCGGCGCATCACGCGCTCCGAGACCGTGACCGACCAGCGCCTGCCCGGCGATCGCCAGCGCGTCGAGCGCGAACGCCAGGGTGGAGAACACCGTCAGCCCGACCTGCGTCGTCGCGAGCCCGGCCGTCCCGAGTCCGGCGGCCGCGCCGACGGTCGCGAGCATCGCCACGCGCAGCGACGCGGTCCGCAGGAACAGCCACGCGCCGGACCGGAGGGCGCGCACGACGCCGGAGGCACCCGGACGCAGCGGCGCACCCGAGGTCCGGGCCGCTCGGACGGCGATCCGGACGTAGACGATCGCCATCACCCACTGCACGATGACGGTGCCGGCGGCGGATCCCTCGACGCCCCAGCCGGCACCGTAGATGAGGACGGCGTTGAGCAGCCCGTTCGCGACGAACCCGATGGTCGCGACGACGAGCGGAGTCTTGGTGTCCTGCAGCCCGCGCAGCAGTCCGGTCGAGGCGGTGACGACCAGGATGCCGGGCAGCCCAATCAGCGAGATGGTCAGGTACGCGGTCGCTGCCGTCGACACCTCGGGCGAGGCACCGAACAGGTCGACGAGCGGCCCGGCGAGCGGCCACCCGACCAGGGCCAGCACCACCCCCAGCACGAGCGCGAGCCACATCCCGTCGATACCTGCGTGGACGGCGCCGCGTCGGTTCCCGCCACCGAGCGCCCGCGCCACGGCCGGGGTCGTCGAGTACGCCAGGAACACCAGCAGGCCGGTCACGGTCGACAGCACGGCACTCGCGAGCCCGACGGCTGCCAGCGGCGTCGCCCCGAGGTGCCCGACGAGCGCGGTGTCCGTCAGCAGGAACAGCGGCTCGACCACGAGCGCTCCGAGCGCCGGCACCGCCAGCCGCACGATGTCGCGGTCGACCGCGCGCCGCTCAGCGGTCACAGCGGGTCGCGTCAGTCGGGGCACCGGCCCATTCTGGCGGCGATGCGGATCCCGCGTGGGCCGCGTGCGCCGGAGAACCGGGGACAGGTCGGACTGGAGGCCCGTGGCGGGCGCGGCCACGTGCCTCCAGTCCGGTGGTCCCACGTCCTCAGGCGGGTGCCCCACCTGGGTGGGCCCCCGTCAGTCGGCGCGGGGTTCGGCCGGGACGGCCCCGGTGGCCGCGTGCGCCTCGTCGGAAACGGTCGGTGTCGGCTCGTCCGTGCCGCGTGCGCGGCCGACGAGGTCCATCAGGTGGTAGACGACGATCGCCGCGACGGTGCCGACGATGATGCCGCCGAAGCTCGCACCACCGAGCGTGAAGGTGAAGTCCGCGATGCCCATGATGAGCGCGATGCCCGCGGTGAGCTGGTTCTTCGGCTTCGCGAAGTCGACGCGGTTCTCCACCCAGATCCGGATGCCGATGACGCCGATCAGGCCGTACAGCGCGGTCGTCGCACCACCGAGCACCCCCGGCGGCACGGAGGAGATGACCGCACCGATCTTCGGGGACAGCCCGAGCAGGACGGCGACGATCGCGGCCACCCAGTAGGCCGCCGTCGAGAACACCCGGGTCGCGGCCATCACGCCGATGTTCTCGCCGTAGGTGGTGGTCGCCGAGCCGCCGCCGAGGCCCGCGAGGACCGTCGAGATGCCGTCCGCGAAGAGCGCGCGCCCCGTGAGCGGGGTGAGGTCACGGCTCGTCAGCTGTCCGACGCCCTTGACGTGTCCGACGTTCTCGGCGATGAGCGCGAGGACGACCGGCACGAAGCCGAGGTAGATCGCGAGCTGGCCGGGGTCGAACGCCGGCGCCGTGAAGGTGGGCAGGCCGACCCAGGCCGCGTCGTGCACCGCATCGAAGGAGACCTCGCCGGCGATGAGCGCCGCGACGTAGCCGACCACGACGCCGATGACGATCGACAGGCGTCCGAGGAGCCCCTTGAACAGGACCGTCACCAGGATGATCGCGCCGAGGGTGATGACGGCGACGACCGGCGCCTTCGTGAAGTTGTCACGTGCGGCGGGGGCGAGGTTGAACCCGATGAGGGCCACGATCGCGCCGGACACCACGGGGGGCATGAGGCGGTCGATCCAGCCGGCGCCGGCCAGGTGCACGACGGCGCCGATGACCGCGAGCAGCGCGCCGACGACGATGATGCCGGAGAGTGCGAGGGGGATGCCGCCGATCTTCGTCGCCGCCGCGATCGGGGCGATGAAGGCGAACGACGACCCGAGGTAGCTCGGCAGCCGGTTGCCCGTGATGAGCAGGAACAGGATCGTGCCGATGCCGCTGAAGAGCAGCGTCGTCGCCGGCGGGAACCCGGTGAGCAGCGGGACCAGGAAGGTCGCACCGAACATCGCCACGACGTGCTGCACGCCGAGGCCGACCGTCCGTCCCCACGTCAGGCGCTCGTCCGGAGCCACGATCGTCGTCGCCGAGACGGTCTTGCCGTCTCCGTGCAGCTTCCACGGAAGTCCCATGCGATGACCGTACCGGCAGTCACGGCCCCGAGCGGCCCGGGACCAAGGTGGCGGTGGCTATCGTGGACCGCATGACCGACGTCGCAAGCACCTCCGGGATCCACACCGACGAGCTGGACGCCGAGGTCCGCCCGCAGGACGACCTCTACCGCCACGTGAACGGCTCGTGGATCGACGCGACACCGATCCCCGACGACAAGGCGCGGTACGGCTCGTTCACCGTCCTGGCCGAAGCCGCCGAGATCGCGGTGCGGGACATCATCGAGCGCTCCCAGCAGGCCGCGCCGGGCACCGAGGAGCGGAAGGTCGGGGACCTCTTCTCCTCATTTGCCGACGAGCAACGACTCGAGGCGCTCGGCACCGCGCCGATCGAACCCCTGCTCGCCGAGATCGGCGCGATCGAGACCGTCGACGAGGTCGTCCGGATCGTCGGACGCTTCGAGCGCCTCGGGCTGCCGACCTTCCTGCAGCTCTTCGTCGACAACGACCCGGGCGACCCGGAGTCCTACGTCGTCTTCCTCGAGCAGTCCGGCCTCGGCCTGCCCGACGAGTCGTACTACCGCGAAGAGCGCTTCGCCGACATCCGCACCAAGTACCGCGAGTTCGTCGCCGCGATGTTCCCCCTCGCCGGGTTCGCCGACGGCGGGGAGCGCACCGACAACGTGATCGCGCTCGAGACCGCCCTGGCGTCGAAGCACTGGGACAACGTCACCACGCGCGACAGCCAGAAGACCTACAACAAGCTGCCGTGGGCCGAGGTCGCGGCGCTCGCCGCCGACATCCACCTGCAGCACTGGTGGGAGGCCATCGACGCGCCCGCCGGGGCCTTCGAGACCCTCGTCGTCCGGCAGCCGTCGTTCGTCACCGGCCTGGCGGAGCTGCTCCGCGGCGAACCGCTCGAGATGTGGAAGGACTGGCTCCGCTGGCAGGTCGTCCGTGCCTCGGCGCCGTACCTGACGAGCACCTTCTCGGCGACGAACTTCTCGTTCTACGGCACCGCACTGACCGGTGCGCCGAAGCAGCGTGACCGCTGGAAGCGCGGCGTCTCGCTGGTCGAGGGCGCGATGGGCGAGGCCGTCGGTCGCATCTACGTGCAGGAGCACTTCGACGAGACGTCCAAGGCGACGATGGACGACCTCGTCGCGAACCTGGTCGAGGCCTACCGGCAGAGCATCACGGCGCTCGACTGGATGACCGACGAGACCCGCGCACGCGCCCTCGACAAGCTCGACAAGTTCACGCCGAAGATCGGGTACCCGGTGAAGTGGCGCGACTACGCGGCGCTCCCGGTCTCCGCCGACGACCTCATCGGCAACGTCCGCGCCGTCGCGTCCTTCCAGGTCGACCGCGAGCTCGGGAAGATCGGCAAGCCGATCGACCGCGACGAGTGGTTCATGACCCCGCAGACCATCAACGCCTACTACAACCCCGGTTTCAACGAGATCGTGTTCCCCGCGGCCATCCTGCAGTTCCCCTTCTTCGAGGCCGGCCGTGACGCCGCCGCGAACTACGGCGCGATCGGCGCGGTCATCGGCCACGAGATCGGCCACGGGTTCGACGACCAGGGCTCCCAGTACGACGGCGACGGTCGTCTCGAGAACTGGTGGACCGAGGCCGACCGGACCGCGTTCGAGGAACGCACCAAGGCCCTCATCGCGCAGTACGACGCGCTCGTGCCGACCGAGGTGCCGGACGGTCACGTCAACGGCGCGCTGACGATCGGTGAGAACATCGGCGACCTCGGCGGCCTGTCCATCGCGTGGAAGGCGTACCTGCTGTCCCTCGGCGGACAGGAGCCCCCGGTGGTCGACGGCCTGACCGGGGCCGAGCGCTTCTTCCTCAGCTGGGCGCAGGCCTGGCGGATGGCGATCCGTCCCGAGGAGGCCGCGCGCCTGCTCAGCATCGACCCGCACTCGCCGACCGAGTTCCGGTGCAACCAGGTCGTCCGCAACATCGACGTCTACTACGACACCTTCGGCGTGACCGAGGGTGACGCGATGTACCTCGACCCGGTCGAGCGCGTCGCGATCTGGTGATGACCGAGCCGGACGCGGCTCCGTCACCGGAGCCGGGAGCGGCTCGACGGTCGCGTCGACGACAGCACGTCGGCGGTGCCGACGGGCGTGCGCACGGTCGGCACCGCGGCGGTGCCGACGAACGCTTCGCAGCCACCCTGGAGGCGCTGGGCACGATCGCCAGGGACGGTGCGTCCGTCAGTGCGTCCGTCATCGACACCTCGACCGGCAAGGCCCTGCTCGGGGTCGACGACACCCTCGTGCAGCCGGTCGCGAGCCTCGGCCGGGTGCTGCTCCTCGTCGAGGTCGCGGCCCGGCTCGAGGACGGGCGCCTGCACGGCGACCGCCTGCAGCGGATGGCACGCGACACCGCGACCGGTGCGGGGCTGTGGCAGTTCCTGCAGGAGCCGACCATGCAGGTACCCGACCTCGCGACCCTCGTGGGTGCGACCGCCGACGCCTGGGCGATGAACGCGCTGCTGTCGACGGTCGGCATCGACGCCGTCCGGGAACGCGCGGAGTCGCTCGGGATCGAGCGCACCGCGCTCATCGACCGGGCACGTGACCGCCGGGGCCCGGACGACGCGCCGGACACCTCGGTGGCGCCGACGGGCGAGCTCAGCTGGCTCATGCGCGGGTTGGCGCTCGGCGAGGTCGTCGACGAGGCCGTGTCGAACCGGGTGCTCGGCTGGCTGTCGTTGGCGAGCGACCTCACCCTCGTCGCCGGGGCCTTCGGACTCGACCCGCTCGCGCACCGGGCGTTGGACCACGGCCTGCAGGTCGTGTCGGTGACGGGTTCGAGCACGGGGGTGCGGGCCGAGGCGGGGATCCTCCGCGGGCCCGGTTCGTCCGTGAGCTACGCGGTGACGGTGACGTTCGACGACGCCTCACTGCAGCGACGCCTCGCCGTCGTCGAGGCGTTGCGGACGATGGGCACCGAGGTGCTCGAAGCCGTGCACGTCCCCGCGCACCGCTAGCGGTCAGCGGGCGGTGCGACTCCCGATCAGCGGGCGGTGCGGCTCCCGATCAGCGCGCCGACCCAGGCGTCGAAGCGCTCGCGGAGCACCCGCGCGTCGACCTCCGGCCGACCGATGCCGGCGTAGTTCGGCGCCCACGTCTCGACGTACGTGTCGGCTCGGGCCGCGGCGACGACGTCCCAGGCGTGCACGTCGAGGACCCGACGACCGGACGCCGCTTCGTACGCCGCCAGGAACCGTTCCGCCGCCACGGGGGAGCCGAGCAGCACGAGGTCCTGCCGGCACCACGCGAGGTCGACGCCGCGCGGGGCGGACCGCGCGCCGGACCAGTCCACGACGCCGGTGAGCCGATCGCCGTCCCACACGGTGTTCCCGCTCCAGAAGTCGCCGTGGGTGAGCACCCGGTCGAGGTCGGCCTCGCGCCACGCTTCCTGCGCGCTGGCGGCGAGGCGCCCGGCCCGCGTCGTCGGTTCCCGGGCGTCGTCGGGCAGCCCGGTCGGGTCCAGCCGGTGGACTGCCGCGAGGGCGACACCGAGCTGCTCGCCGATGACGACCGGGTCGAGCGTCGGTGACGGCGGTCCGCCGGGGACCGCCTCGGTCACGATGACACCGTGCCCCTCGAGCTCCCCGTGGGCGAGCGCGCGCGGGGCCAGTCGGCCGAGCGGTCCGAGCCGGCGGAGCACCTCGAGTTCGCGCGCGACCGAGTCGTCCGCGCGCGGGAACATCCGGACCACCACGTGGGCGTCGCCGTCGTCCACCAACAGGGTGCGGGCGTGCTGCCCGCCGGTGAGTTCGCGTGCCAGGGTCAGCGGCCGACCGAGCAACCCGGCAGCGGCGTCGACGAGGGCGGTGGTGGTGGGCTGGAGCACGGCGACGAGCGTACTGTCACGCCCGTGAGCAACTACCTGATCTCCTTCGACGAGGGGACGATGGTGTTCCCGGTGGCCGAGCTGCCGGCCGTGTCCGAGGCCACCCACGCGGTCGTCCGCGACGCGAAGGACGCCGGTGTCTGGGTGTTCGGCGGCGGACTGCCCGAGGCGTCGCTCGGTGCCCTGGTCGACACCGACGGCACCGTCCACGATCCGGCCACCCGTCCGGGCAAGGACACCTTCATCGGCGGGTTCTGCATCCTCGACCTGCCGACCCGCGCCGAGGCGCTGCGGTGGGCGGCGAGGTTCGCGGAGGCCTGCCGCTGTGCCCAGGAGGTCCGCGAGTTCATGGACGACCCCGAGTCCTGACCAGTGCGCGCCGGCCTGCCCCGGGGTACACGATTCGGGTGGCGCTCAGCCGCCACGAGCACACTCCGGAGCACGCGCGCGAGCGCTCGAGCAACGGAGGTCGACATGGCAGGCAAGCACGAACAGGCACGCGGCGACGACGGTCGCGCGGACGGCGTCGAACCCCGCGCCGGAGCCTTCACGGACAGCGAGATCCCGGGCGAGACGCCCGTCGGGACGAACGAGCCCGCGGGCGAGTTCGTGTCGAGCGACATCCCCGGCGAGACCCGTCCCGAGGGTGGCGCTGCTGCCGAGGGCGAGTACGTCGAGTCGGACATCCCGGGCGAGGCCGAGCCGACCCCTGACGGCGAGGTCGGGCACTACACGGACCGCGACCAGGCCTGATCACGTGCATCCCATGATCAAGCTTGTGTGCACAAGCTTGATCATGGGATGATCGCCGCATGGGATCGTACGAGACGGTACGTCGCCCCGGCGATCCCGGGGCGTCATCGCGACCGTTCCGGTCGCCGATGGTCTTCAACGCCTACGTCCCGGATGTGCTGATGGGGCGCACCTTCGCCCTCGACGGGATCGACGGCGCGGCGATCCTCGACGCGACGACGGCGGTGGCCGCCATCGAGGCGCGCTCCACGGTCCTGGGCAGCGGCGACGCCCTCGGACGGATGCTGCTCCGCGCCGAAGCAGTGGGGTCCTCGATGATCGAGGGACTCGAAGTGTCCCCGCGCAGGCTCCTCGAGGAAGAGGCGAGGGCTCCCGAGGGTGCCGCGCAGTGGAGTACCGCACGAGAGGTGCTGGGCAACATCCATGCGATGACCTTCCTCTCGGACTCTGTCGACCCGGGGGACGAGGTCACGCTGGAGGTGCTCCTCGAAGCGCATCGCCGACTCATGGCGGCGAGCACGACGCCGGAGTACGGAGGCGAGGTCCGGAGGGCGCAGAACTGGATCGGCGGACCGACGCCGACGAGCGCCGCGTTCGTGCCCCCGGTGCCCGAGCGGGTTCCGGAACTGTTGGACGACCTCGTGGAGTTCGTCAACACGAGCACGCTCCCGGCCATCGCGATCGCCGCGATCGCGCACGCGCAGTTCGAGACCATCCACCCGTTCGCGGACGGGAACGGGCGCATCGGGCGGGCTCTCATCCACGCGGTGCTCCGCTCCAGGGGCTTGACCGCGCAGTCGGCACCACCGGTGTCGCTCGTCCTCGCGACGCGTGCCGGCGAGTACGAAGGCGCCCTGCAGCGCTACCGGACCACCGAAGAACCAGGATCCGAGACAGGGCGGGCGGCGGCAGGCCAGTTCGTGCGGCTGTTCGCCGAGGCCATGGCCGAGGTCGTCGATCGCATGGACCGGTTCGAGACCGAACTCACGACGATCCGGAGCGGGTGGCGGGAAGCACTCGTCGGCGTGCGATCCGACTCGGCGGCTTGGTCCGTGCTCGACGTCGCGCCCCGGATGCCGGTGATGACGATGCACACGTTCGCCGCCGCGACGGGTAAGAGCGAGCAAGCTGCGAACACCGCGTTGCGCGTGCTCGTCGAGCGGGGGATCCTCGTGCAGCGCTCGATCGGGCGGCGCAACCGGGTCTTCGAGGCAGATGCCGTCATCGGGGCACTGACACTGCTGGAGCGTCGGCTGGCGTCGCCGGTCGGTGACACGGCGCTGGTGCCGCCGACGCGTCGCGTCCCCGCACTGCCGCCCTCGCTCGGCTGAGGCCTAGTCGATGAGCTCCGCCGCCACCAGGCGGCGGAGCGTCTCGACACCCGCGGGCGGGCACCGGTCCGCGTCTCGCGAGGTGATCCACTCGACCTCGTCCACCTCGGCCGAGGCAACGGGCGTGGCGGAGTCGAGCGCGCCTCCAGGCCGGACCAGGAACAGCGCCATCGCGACCATCGTGCCGGGCGCCTGCCCGTGGGCGGGCTCGGTGACGGTGCCGAACGCGTCGACGTCGTCGGCGCTGAGTCGCAGGCCGGTTTCCTCGAAGGCCTCGCGGATCGCCGCCTCGACGTCGGTCTCGTGCGGCTCGGCCTTGCCGCCGGGCAGGTAGAGGACGTCGCGCGCACGCGCGCGCACCATCAGGACCCGTCGGTCACGCACCAGCAGCAGTGCACTGACGCGCAGGGTGGGCGGGACGGCCGGGAGGCTCAGCTCGCGTCCGCCTCGTCGTCACGTTCCGGGACGGCCCGGTCGGGCGCGGTGCGCTCCGCGAGCGGCACGACGGGCGCGGGCAGCTCCGCCTCCGGCTCGGGACGGACACCGAAGACCGCATCGAGCGCTCCGACGAACTCCTCGCCGCGACCGGCACGGCCGAGTTCACGAGCGCGGACCGACGGACGGTGCAGCAGGACGCCGACGAGGTGCCGGAGCGCGCGTTCGGTCTGCTCGACGGACTCGCCGTCGGCATCACCGCGGCGCTTCGCGCGGTCGATCTCGTCGTCGAGGATGTCGAACACGTGCTTCCGGAAGGCCACCAGCGCCGGGGTGGTGGACTGTTCGAGGGCCTGGGCGCGGAAGCGGGAGACCGCGTCGTCGACCATCGCGCGTGCCTCGGACTCGGCGTTCAGCTCGGCGACCGGCGCGTGGATGCTGATCGTCTCGAGGTCGAGGAGCTCGACGCCGTCGACGTCCGCCGCCTCCGGGGCGACGTTGCGGGGGAGTCCGAGGTCGATGACGATGCGTCGGACGCCGTCGTCGAGGTCGGCCGCTCCGACGACCGGGACCTCGCTCGAGGTGCAGGTGATGAGGACGTCGCTCATGCCGATGGCCTGGCGCAGGTCCCGGGCGGCGACGAGGTCGTGCTTCGCGGCGAACCACTGGGCCCGGCCGGAGGGGGAGAAGACCTGGATGTTCGTGGCGCCACGGTCGCGGAGGGCGGCGATCGTGGTGGCGGCGTAGCTGCCGGTGCCGACGAGGAGCACGCGGGTGTGCCCCCAGTCGGTGATGCGCGACGAGGCGAGCTCGAGGCCGAGGCGCACGAGCGAGCGGCCGGCGGCACCGATGCGGGTGCGCGTCTTCACGCCGCGCGAGGTGTGCGCGGCTTCTTGGAAGAGGCGCTCGAGCTCGGAGGTGGTGGTGCCGTTCGTGCGGGCGTCCTCGAGCGAGCGACGGACCTGCCCGGAGATCTCGGTCTCGCCGACGACGACGGACTCGAGGCCGCTCGACACGGCGAAGAGGTGCTGCACGAGGTCCTTGCCGCCGAGCACCTGCACGGAGTCGAGGACCTCGGTCGGGTCGAGGTCGCTGGCGGTCGCGACGGCATCGACGGTGGCCGAGACGGCGGAGTCGCGGTCGTCGCCCGCGATGTCGAGGTAGGCCTCGAAGCGGTTGCACGTGGCGAGGACGACGGCCCCGTCCAGCACGTCGGAGTCCGTCACGAGACGGCTCGCGGCGGTCGGTGCGCCGATGCTCAGTCGCTCCAGGAGGTCGAAGCTGGCGTTGCGGTGCGACGCCGTGAGACAGATGAGCACGTCTTCCATGGTAACTCGCATCGGCTCCGACTCCTGTTCGCATCGTGCGTGCTCGGGATACGCCCTGTTCGCCGATGGGAGAATCGTCCGGTGACCGACGCACCGACCACCTCCCTGCCCGCTTCGCACCCGCTCGTCTCGGGGCGCACGGCGGGTTCGCCGCTCGTCCGGGCACTGCGCGGCGACCGGCCGGAGACGCTGCCGGTCTGGTTCATGCGCCAGGCGGGGCGGTCCCTGCCCGAGTACCGAGAGCTCCGCGTCGGCACGGCCATGCTCGACGCCTGCCTCGACCCCGCGATGGCGTCCGAGATCACGCTGCAGCCGGTGCGCCGGCACGGGGTCGACGCGGGCATCTTCTTCAGCGACATCGTCGTGCCGATCAAGCTCGCGGGCGTCGACGTCGAGATCGTCCCCGGTCGCGGTCCGGTGCTCGGCTCCCCGATCCGCTCGGCGGCGGACGTCGAGGCGCTCGAAGCGCTCGACCCGGCGGCGCTCGCCCCGATCAGCGCCGCCGTCGCACGGACGGTCGAACAGCTCGGGGACACCCCGCTGATCGGGTTCGCCGGGGCACCGTTCACCCTCGCCGCGTACCTCGTCGAGGGCGGCCCGTCGAAGGACCACATCCGCGCCCGCACGCTCATGCACGCCGAGCCGGAGACCTGGTCGCGGCTGCTCGGCTGGGCGGCCGAGGTGTCGGGGGCGTTCCTCCGCGCCCAGGTGCTCGCCGGGGCCTCCGCCGTGCAGCTCTTCGACTCGTGGGTGGGGTCGCTCTCCCGCGCCGACTACGTGCAGTCCGTCGCCCCGCACTCGGCGGCGGCGCTCGCCCACGTCGCCGACCTCGACGTGCCGCGCATCCACTTCGGCGTCGGCAGCGGTGAGGTCCTGCACGACATGACGACGTTCGGCACCGACACCGTCGGCGTCGACGCGGTGGGGGTCGACTGGCGACTGCCGCTCGACGAGGCCGTCCGCCGCGTCGGCACGGGTGTCACCCTGCAGGGCAACATCGACCCGGCGATGCTGTCGGCGCCGTGGCCGGTCCTCGAGGCGCACGTGCGCGACGTGGTCCGCCGTGGTGGGGAGGCACGCGCGCACGTCGTGAACCTCGGGCACGGGGTGCCGCCGGAGACCGACCCGACGGTGCTCACCCGGATCGTGGAGCTGGTCCACGGACTCGGTGACGGCACCGGCGCCGCGGACGCCTCGCACGGCGCGGACGGGCTCCCCGGAGCCGCCGCGTGACCGACGTGGTCGTGGTCGGCGGCGGGGTCGCCGGCCTCGTCGCCGCCAGGGACCTGGCGAAGGGCGGCGCGCACGTGGTGCTCGTCGAGGGCTCCGGCGTGCTCGGTGGGATGGTCCGCCGGCACACCGTCGCCGGTCTCGACCTGGACATGGCGGCGGACTCGTTCGCCACGCGGAACGACGCCGTGGGTCGGCTGGCGATCGAGCTCGGTCTCGGCAACGACATCACGACGCCGGACCCGCGGGGCGCCTGGCTGATGACCCGCGACGGCGGTGTCCACCCGATCCCGCAGACCGGCCTGCTCGGCATCCCCGGCTCCCCGATGGCGGCGGACGTGCTGGCCGTCGTCGGGCAGAAGGCGGCGTTCCGCGCGCAGATGGACTCCCTCCTGCCCTCCGTCGTCGGCGCGAAGGCCACCTCGCTCGGCGAGCTCGTCCGGAAGCGGATGGGGGAGCGGGTCCTCGACGACCTGGTCGTGCCGATCGTCGCCGGCGTGCACTCGACGCACCCCGATCACCTCGACCCAGACCGCGTCGCACCCGGGCTGCGGGCGGCGCTCCTCCGCGACGGCTCCCTCGCGCGGGCGGTCCTCGCGCTCCGTGCCCGGGCCACCGCCGGCTCGGCCGTGCAGGGAATCCGCGGCGGGATCGTCCGGCTCGTGGACGAACTCGTCGCCGACCTGGACACGTACCGGGTCGACGTCCGGCTGCACACGCGGGCGACGGCGATCGAGCAGCACGCGGTCGAGGTCGTCACCGCGGACGGCGAGACCGAACGGCTCCCCGCCGAGCACGTCCTCGCGTCGACGCCGGACCCGACCCGCACCACCCCGGCGTCGCGGACGGGCATCGAGCTCGTGACGCTCGTGGTCGACCAGCCCGGGCTCGACGCCGCTCCGCGCGGGACGGGGATGCTCGTGCACCCCGATGCCAGCAGCGTCGCGGCGAAGGCGATCACGCACGCCACCGTGAAGTGGCCGTGGCTCGCCGAGGCGGCCGCCGGCCGACACGTCCTGCGACTCAGCTACCGGGCGGACGCGAGCGACGGGGCGGACACCGCCACCAGCCTCCCGGTCGACCCCGCGGATGCCACCGGGACCCGCGCCACCCGCGATGCGTCCGCCCTGCTGGGCGTCCCGATCACCCCGGGCGACGTCGTCGGTGCTGCCCGGGTCCGCTGGAACGGCCCGGACGCGACCGCGGCCGGTCTGGCCGAGGGGGTCGTCGGGATCGGCGAGGCGTCATCGGGTCGGGGTCTGGCCGGGATCGTGTCGGCGTCACGCGCTGCTGCTGGACGCATCCTGGATTCCTGAGCGGACCGCACCGGGGCGGAGGGCTACTGTTGCAGGAACGCCGGACGTATTCCGTTCGGCGCATGACCACCGCACACTGACCCAACGGAGGAATCGCACATGCGAGGCAAGCTCCTGTTCGTCGCCGGCGCCGCACTCGGGTACGTCCTGGGATCGCGAGCCGGACGGGCGCGGTACGAGCAGATCAAGACCGTCAGCGGCAAGATCTGGAACAGCAACGGCGTCCAGAAGGGCGTCCACGTCGCCGAGGACTTCATCGCCGACAAGACCCCGGACGTCGCCGAGTTCGTCGGTGAGCAGACGAAGAAGGTCGTCCGCAAGGTCGGGCAGAAGAAGGACAGCGAGACCTCATGACGGACACCCGCGACCGCAAGCCGCGTTCGCTGTTCGGCCTGGTCGGTGACGTCCCCAAGCTCGTCAAGGAGCTGGTGACCGGTGAACTGAACCTGCTCAAGGCCGAGATGCTGACGAAGGCGAAGATCTTCGGTCTCGCCGCAGGGCTGCTCGTGGGCGCGCTCGTCATCGTCCTGTACGCGATCGGCGTGCTGCTGACCGCGGCCGTGATGGGTCTGGCGACGGTGATGCCCGCGTGGCTCGCCGCGCTCGTCATCGCCGTGGTGATGCTCATCATCGCCGGCATCCTCGGGCTCGTCGGTTGGAAGCGCTTCAAGAAGGGCCTCCCGCTCACGCCGAAGCGCACGATCGACAGCGTCAAGAACGACGTCAACGCGGTGAAGGGCCTCGGCAAGAAGCCGACCCCGCCGACCCAGTACGGCTCCCGCAAGCCGGACGTCGGCGGCCGTTTCTAGACGCCGGCGGTCGCTCCGTGCGACCGGCGAACCCATCACCTCCGGAGGAACCACGTGACCGATCAGCACGACGACCTGGCCGACCGCGTCGCGGCGACCCGAGCCCAGCTGTTCGACACCCTCGACGCGATCGAGGACAAGCTCAACGTGCCGAAGCAGATCGGCATCGCGGCGGCGAAGGTCAAGCGTGGGATCGACCAGAAGCCGGTGCCGTACCTGGCCGGGCTCGCAGCGGGCGTGGCGGTGGTCGGGGGTATCGTCGTGACGGTGCTCCGACGGCGGTAGACCGCCCGATCGGTGGTCGCCGGTGAGGAGTGCGAACTCCCTCGGCAGAGGGGGTCGAAGTCTTTCCCCTGGCAACCGATAGGACAATGGATTCCATGAGCTCCACCGCGCCGTCCACACCCGCGCCGGCACCCGTCCACGAGACGGACCCGTCCTCCGGCATCGACCCGAACCTGCTGACCGCGTACGCGCTCTGGGCGGTGTTCCGCCGGCCGCTCGGTCCGATCCACCGCGTCGGCGACGACGCCGTGGCCGAGCTCGACGCAGTGGTCGCCGCCGCTGCCGAGCGCGGCGTGACCATCCGCGGGTTCTACGACGTCTCCGGCTTCCGCGCCGACGCCGACGTCATGATCTGGCTGCACGGCGACGACGCGCAGGCCATCCAGGCCGTGCTGCGCGAGGTGCGTCGTACGGGCCTCTTCCAGGACGCCGAACCGGTGTGGCACGCGATGGCGATGCACCGCGAAGCCGAGTTCAACAAGCGGCACACCCCCGCCTTCCTGCGCGGCAAGGACCCCGAGGCGTGGATCACGGTCTACCCGTTCGTCCGCTCCTACGAGTGGTACCTGCTGCCCGAGGAAGAGCGCTCGACGATGCTCCGCGACCACGGTGTCGCCGGCGCGAAGTACCGCCGCGTCCTGACGAACACGATCGCCACCTTCGCGCTGAGCGACTACGAGTGGATCCTGCCGCTCGAGAGCCCGGACCTGGTGGACCTCGTCGACCTGATGCGCGACCTGCGCTACACCGAGGCGCGCATGCACGTGCGCGAAGAGGTCCCCTTCTTCACCGGTCGTCGGGTGACGACCGCCGAACTGCCGGAGGTGCTGTCGTGACCGACACCAGCCAGATCACGAACGGCCAGCTCGTCCTCGCCGCCACGGCCGCCGCCGCGTCGGGGCCGGAGCACGTCGAGGTCCCGACCGCGTACGACGCGATCCTGCTCGCCGGTTTCGGCGGCCCCGAGGGCCAGGACGACGTCATCCCGTTCCTCCGCAACGTCACGCGGGGCCGCGGCATCCCGGACGAGCGGCTTGAAGAGGTCGCCCACCACTACCGCCACTTCGGCGGCGTGAGCCCGATCAACGCGCAGAACCGCGCGCTGAAGGCCGCGCTCCAGACCGAGCTGGCCTCGCGCGGCATCGACATGCCCGTGCTGTGGGGCAACCGCAACTGGGAGCCCTACCTCGAGACGGCCTTCACCGAGGCCGCCGACAAGGGCTACAACAAGCTCATCGCGATCGCCACGAGCGCGTACTCGTCGTTCTCGAGCTGCCGGCAGTACCGCGAGGACTACGCCCGTGTCCTCGACGAGACGGGCCTGATCGACACCATCCAGATCGACAAGGTGCGCCAGTTCTTCGACCACCCGGGGTTCGTCCGTCCGTTCATCGACGGCGTCCGTGACGGCCTGGCGACGGCCATCGCCGAGAACGACGGTCTCGACGTGGCGACCGAGCTGCAGGTCCTCTTCTCGACGCACTCGATCCCCTCGACGGACGCTGCCAAGTCCGGTCCGGACTACCGCGGCTTCGACGAGCACGGCGCGTACGAGGCCCAGCACGAGGCCGTCGCCCAGGTCGTCCTCGACCAGGCGTGGGCCGAGCTCCTCGAACAGCCGGAGCACGCGGCACTGCAGGGCACGTCGAAGCCGGCGTGGAAGCTCGTCTACCAGTCGCGCTCCGGCCCCCCGTCGCAGCCGTGGCTCGAGCCCGACATCAACGACTACATGAACGAGGACCTCAAGGGCGGCCCGACCCGCGCGGTGCTCATCGTCCCGCTCGGCTTCGTCAGCGACCACATGGAGGTCATGTGGGACCTCGACGAAGAGGCCACCGAGACCGCCGGTGAGCTCGGCTTCTGGTCCCTCCGCACGCAGACGCCGGGCGTCGACCCGGCGTACGTCGCCGGCCTGGTGGACCTCGTGCTCGAGCGGGTCAACGGCACCCCGACGGCCGAGCGTCCGCACATGACCGACATCGGCCCCTGGTACGACGTGTGCCGCCCGGGTTGCTGCGAGAACGTGCGTGCCGGGTTCAAGCCCGCCGCGGCCGGACTGGCACCGTGACCGACGCGTCGAGCACGCCCGCACCGATCCGGCTCGGCACCCGTGCCAGCCGGCTCGCCGTGGCGCAGTCGCAGGACGTCGCCGACCGCCTCGCGAAGGCCTCGGGACGCACGGTCGAGCTCGTCACGGTGACCAGCGAGGGCGACACGAACCGTGCATCGCTCGCGAGCCTCGGCGGGACGGGCGTGTTCGCCAGCGCGCTGCGCGAAGCCCTCGTCGCGGGCGAGGTCGACGTCCTCGTGCACTCCCTCAAGGACCTGCCGACCGCGCCGTACCCGGGGCTCACGATCTCCGCGGTGCCGAAGCGCGCCGACGCCCGTGACGTCCTGGTCGCCCGGAACGCCGCGACCATCGACACCCTCCCCGAGGGCGCCAAGGTCGGCACGGGGTCGCCCCGTCGCGTCGCGCAGCTCAAGGCGAAGCGCCCCGACCTCGACGTGGTCGACATCCGCGGGAACATCGACACGCGCCTCGGACGGGTGGACGACGACCTCGACGCGGTCGTCCTCGCCGCCGCCGGCCTCGGCAGGATCGACCGGCTGGGCGCGGCCACCGAGATGCTGGACCTCGGCTTCTGGCCGAGTGCGCCGGGTCAGGGGGCGCTCGCGATCGAGACCCGTGCGGACGAGACGGACCGGAACCTGCTCGCGGCACTGAAGAAGATCGAGCACGCGCCCACCCGGCTCACGGTGTCAGCCGAGCGCGAGGTGCTCGCGAAGCTCGAGGCCGGCTGCTCCGCCCCGATCGGCGCCACGGCCATCGTCGACGCGGAGATGCTGCTCGTCTCCGCCACGGTCTACCGGCCCGACGGCTCCGAGTACCGCACCGCCTCCCACGCGGCCGTGCTCGACGGTTCCGCGCAGGACCGCCTCGACGAGGCGCTCGAGGTCGGCGGCCGCGTGGCCGAGGAACTCCTCGAGAACGGCGCAGCGGACCTCGCCGACCTGGCCACCTCGGTCGCCGAGGACACGACGGACGGCCCGCACACGGCCGGCCCCGGTCTGGCCACCCCGGCGGAGTAGGACGGTCACCACGGACCCGATCACCGACCGCGCGGAAAAAACGGCACGGGCTGCCGGGGCGCGAGCCGCCGGGGCCCGACCCGCGGTCGTCCTCGTTCCGCGGGGCGGCGCGTGGGGTGACCGGGTCGCGGCGGCCGCGCGGGAGCGCGGCCTCGACCCGGTGGTCGTCCCGCTCATCGCGGACGCTCCGCCCGCGGACCCCTCGGCACTCGACGCCGCGGTCCGTCGTCTGGTCGCCTCCGCACCGGCCGGGAGGCGCGACTCGCCACCCGCCGTCGGTGACGGAACCCCCATGGCCGGTTATGCGTGGTTGGTGGTGACCAGTGCGACGGCGGTGCGCGTGATCACGGAACGGGTGACGCGCCTCCCGTCCGACCTGCGCGTGGCAGCGGTCGGCGAGCCGACCGCCCTGGCCGCGCACGAGGCGGGCTGGGTCGTCGACCTCGTCCCCGCCGACGCATCGGCGGCGGCGCTGGCAGCCGCCCTGCCGGACACCGACGGCACCGTCCTGTTCCCCCGCTCCGACCTCGCCGCCCCGACCCTCGTCGGCGCGTTGCGCGCACGCGGCATCGACGTCGACGACGTCGTCGCGTACCGTACCGTGGGGACCGGCGACGAGCCGATCACCCTCGATCCCCCGCCCGACGCCGTGCTCGTGACGAGCGGCAGCGTCGCCCGTCAGGTGGTGCGCCGGATGGCCCCGCTCGACCCCCGCACCGCGGTGGCGTGCATCGGCCCCGGAACCGCGGCCGAGGCCCGCGCCGCCGGACTGCCCGTGCACGTGGTCGCACGCTCCCGATCCGCTGCAGCCCTGCTCGACGCCGTCGTCGAGTCCCTCGACCCATCCGTCCCCGAACAGGAAGGCCAACCGTGACCGGCCGCTTCCCCCAGGTCCGCCCCCGTCGACTCCGCGCCACCCCCGCGATGCGACGCCTCGTCGCCGAGACCCGGCTGCACCCCGCCGAGCTCGTGCTGCCGATGTTCATCCGCGAAGGGGCGACCGACGCCGTCGACATCTCGAGCATGCCGGGCGTCCAGCAGCACTCGCTCGACTCGTTCCGTCGGGCGCTCGGCGACGCCGCGGCCCAGGGCATCGGGGGCGTGAACCTGTTCGGTGTCCCGACGTCGAAGGACGCCGAGGGGTCCGGTGCGACCGACCCGGACGGCATCCTCAACGTCGCCATCCGGATCGCGAAGGAAGAGGTCGGCGACGCACTCGTCGTGCAGGCGGACCTCTGTCTCGACGAGTTCACCGACCACGGCCACTGCGGCGTCCTCGCAGCCGACGGCTCGGTCGACAACGACGCGACCCTGCTGCGGTACCGGGACATGGCCGTCGTGCAGGCCGAGGCGGGGGCCGAACTCGTCTGCATGAGCGGGATGATGGACGGCCAGATCGCCGCCGCCCGCGACGCGCTCGACGGCGCCGGGCACACCGGCACCGCGCTGCTCGCGTACGCCGCGAAGTACGCCTCCGCGTTCTACGGCCCCTTCCGCGAAGCGGTGTCGTCCTCGCTCGTCGGTGACCGCCGCACGTACCAGATCGATGCGGCGAACGGTCGTCAGGGGCTCCGCGAGGTCGCGCTCGACATCGAGGAGGGCGCCGACGTCGTCATGGTGAAGCCGGCGATGAGCTACCTCGACGTCCTCGCCGAGACCGCGGCGACCTCGCCGGTGCCGGTGTGGGCCTACCAGATCTCGGGGGAGTACGCGATGATCACGGCAGCCGCGCAGAACGGGTGGATCGACCGTGACGCCGCGGCGATGGAGTCGCTCGTCGGCATCAAGCGTGCCGGCGCCGACGCGATCCTGACCTACTTCGCGGTCGACATCGCACGGAAGCTCAACGACGAAGCGGGACTCCGCACCTCCGGCAGCACGGCGGGCGTCGCCGGCATCGCCTCGACCGGGAAGGCCCCCGAATGACCACCACGGCAGCAGCCTCCACCAACGGCCAGCTCTTCAGCCGGGCGAAGAACAGCATCCCCGGTGGGGTGAACTCGCCGGTCCGCGCCTACGGGTCCGTCGGCGGGACGCCCCGGTTCCTCACGTCGGCGAAGGGTGCGTACGTCACCGACGCCGAAGGCCGCGAGTACGTCGACCTCGTCGCGTCCTGGGGTCCCGCGATCCTCGGGCACGCACACCCCGGCACGGTCGAGGCCGTGCAGCAGGCGGCCGCGCGCGGACTGTCGTTCGGGGCGTCCACCCCAGGTGAGACCGAGCTCGCCGAACTCGTCAAGCAGCGGGTGTCGGTGGACGGCGACGGTCCGATCGAGAAGATCCGCATGGTCTCCACCGGCACCGAGGCGACGATGACCGCGATCCGCCTCGCCCGCGGCTACACCGGCCGGGACCTCCTCGTGAAGTTCGCCGGGCACTACCACGGTCACTCCGACTCCCTGCTCGCCGAGGCCGGATCGGGCGTCGCCACCCTGGCACTCCCCGGCAGCGCGGGCATCACGGCCGAGACCGCCGCGCAGACCCTGGTGCTGCCCTACAACGACCTCGACGCCGTCCGTCGCGCGTTCGACGAGCACTCCGAGCGCATCGCCGCCGTGATCGTCGAGGCCGCCGCCGCGAACATGGGCGTCCTCGCGCCGGACCGCGGGTTCAACCGGACCCTCGCGCAGATCACCCAGTCGCACGGTGCGCTGCTCATCGTCGACGAGGTCCTCACCGGGTTCCGCGTCGGTTCCGCCGGCTGGTGGGGACTCGAGGCGTCGAAGGTCGTCCCCGACGGCGCCGGCTGGAAGCCCGACCTCGTCACGTTCGGCAAGGTCATCGGCGGCGGCATGCCGCTCGCCGCGCTCGGCGGTCGCCGCGAGGTGATGGACTTCCTCGCGCCGCTCGGCCCCGTCTACCAGGCCGGCACGCTGTCCGGGAACCCGCTCGCGGTCGCCGCGGGCATCGCGACGCTCCGGGCCGCGACCGCCGACGTCTACGCGCACCTCGACCGCACCGCGGCGACGATCGCGACCGCCACCAGCGAGGCGCTCGCTGCCGAGGGCGTCGCCCACACCGTGCAGCACGCCGGGAACCTGTTCTCCTTCGCGTTCACGGAGACCGCCCCCCGGAACTACGACGACGTCCGGGCGCAGGAGGCCTTCCGCTACGCGCCGTTCTTCCACGCGATGCTCGACGCCGGGGTGACCCTGCCGCCGAGCGTGTTCGAGGCGTGGTTCGTCACGGCCGCCCACGACGACCGTGCCGTCGGACGCGTGCTCGACGCGCTGCCGGCCGCGGCGAAGGCGGCGGCAGCGGCGTCGGAGTGAGCGCGGCGGAGCCGGGCTGGGCCGTGCGCCCGCCCGGCTCCGTTCCCGTTCCCGGTTCCGGTTCCGTTCCCGGCTCCGGTTCCGTTCCCGGTTCCGATCACGTCAGGAGCAGTCGGCCTTCGTGAACGTCACGTCGAGCGTCTTCGAGGAGCCGTCGAACGCGTAGGTGTACCGCATGTCCACGTCGTCGTCGAGGAGGTCCTTCGTCGACTTCGTCGAGCAGAGCGTCGGGCCGACCGCGTCGCGGACCGCTGCGGTGGTGATCGACGCCGGGTCCACGGAGTCCGAGACCGTGTAGTCGTAGTGGATCGCGGAGCCCTCGGCCTCGATGCCGGTCCAGGTCGTCACGGAGTCGACCTGCTTCGGGAGGTCGCTCTGCTCCCGGATCTGCTCGACCGCCTTCGACACCTTGTCCTCGGTGGAGCCACCGAACACCCCGCTGATCGCCTGGCGGACCAGGAACGCGACGACCACGGCGACGACGATGCCGACGAGGCTGATCAGCACGCGCTTGACGCGGGACTGCTTCGGCGGCGGCGCGTACGGCATGCCGGCGGGCGCGAACTGACCGTCGGGCTGGGGCTGCACGAACGGCTGAGCGCCCTGCTGCCCGCCCTGCTGCCTGCCCTGCTGCTGGTCGGGTCCGGAGCCCGGGTACGGCGGCGGCGTGTTGGTCATGGTGGTTCCCCCTCGTTGCGGTCCGCGGCGGGCACCGGTGTGCGGTGCCGGAGCCCTCCCCCGACACGCGCCGCGGACACCTGGCGCGCGCCATTCAACCAGGTTCCCGCTCCCGCCGCGGCACCCGCGGCGGCGCGCGCTGACGTGGCTACGCGGGCTCGGGCTCGGTCGGGACGGATGTCACGTACTCGCGCGACAGCGTCCGGTACGACCGGGTGGCGAAGGCGACCGCCGCCGCGATGATCATCACGATGCCGGCGAACAGGAACACGACGGCGATGCCCCGTGCCTCGCCCGTGCCGAGGAGCGGTTCCCACGCGGCGGCTCCGGAGTCGGAGCGCAGCGTCGGGATGATCCAGAACTCCGCGAGCGGGGCGATGAGGAACGCGGTGATCGGCGCCGCCGCCGACTCGAACGCCTGGGCGAACCCGAACGCCCGGCCCTGGCGCTCGAACGGCACGACCTTCTGGATGACGGTCTGTTCCGCCGCCTCGACCGCCGGGATGAGCACGAGGTACAGGAAGATGCCGACGGCGTAGAGCCACCACCACTCGCGGATGGTGAAGAGGCTGCCGAGCGCGCCCATCACCATCACGAGGAACAGCATCGTCCGGATCGGGTTCCGGCCGAGCCCGAACTTCGCGATGAGCAGCCCGCCGACGATGAACCCCGTCGAGGCCACCCCGAAGACGATGCCCCACACCTCGACCGAGAACAGCGTGAGGCCGTACGGGTCCATGAGCGCCATGTAGACGCCGCCGATGAGGTTGTTGAACGACGAGAAGACGATGAGCGCGAACAGCGCAGGGACGGCTCGGACGGTCCGGAGGCTGCCGGCGAGGTCGAACACGCGCACCCGTCCGGGTTCGCGCGCGGGTTGCGACTCGGGGATCCGGATCGTCAGCAGGTGCACGAAGGCCACGGCGGTGAGTGCGAGGGCGATGAGCAGGGTGCCGCCCATGCCGAGCAGTCCGATGGCCAGGCCCGAGAACACGCTCGTCACGATGAACGCGACGCCCTGCACGGTGCCGACCAGGCCGTTCGCATTGGCGTGGCGTTCCACGGGGACCAGGAGCGTCACGGTGGTCGAGAGCGCGACGTTGCGGAGGTTCTCCACCACGGACCCGGCGAGGATCACCGCCGCGAACACCCAGAACCACGGGCGTCCGAGGTCGGCGATCTCGTCCTGTCCCGCGGACAGGTAGATGACCCCGGCGATCGTGAACGCGACGAGGGTGACCACGCCGGAGAGCACCATCGCGCGGTGCTTGCGGTGCCGGTCGACGATCGAGCCGAACAGGATGCCGAAGAAGGCGACGAACAGCATGTACGTGCCGCCGATGATGCCGGTGGCCAGCACGGAGCGGGTCTCGAGGTACGCCCAGAAGGTCAGCCCGAACCACAGGAAGCTGGTCGTGATGTTCGCCACGGCGGTGTTGACGAGGACCTGGTGGAAGGCGCGCAGCTGGTGGGCTCGCGCCCGATCGGCGCGCAGCCGATCGGCGTCCGGCGCCGCGCCGGTCTCGGTCGTCTCCGCTTCGGTCACGGGCCGAGGATAGCCCGCCTGAAGGTCCGTACAGAAGTCGCCTTCTGCAACCTGGGGACGACGGCTACGACGGCTACGACGGCTACGACGGCTACGACGGCTACGACGGCTACGACGGCTACGACGGCTACGACGCGCGCCGTGCGGCCCAGCGGCCCTCGGCCCGCAGGATCGCGAGCGGGAAGTCGAACGCGTGCGACACCGCCGACGACGTGATGACCTGGTCCGAGGTGCCCTGCGCCACGGCGACACCGTCGCGGAGCAGCATGGCGTGCGAGGTCGAGGCGGGCAGGTCCTCCAGGTGGTGCGTGACCATCACGCTGCCGAGCTCCGGGTGCCGGTGCCGGAGCGCGTCCACGGTCTCGAGCAGGTGTTCCCGGGCCGCGACGTCGAGCCCGGTCGCCGGCTCGTCGAGCAGGAGCAGCTGCGGCTCGGACATGAGGGCGCGGGCGATGAGCGCGCGCCCCCGCTCGCCCTGCGACAGGACCGGCCAGCGGGCGTCCCGTCGGGCGCTCAGACCGACGTCGGCGATGTGCTGCTCGGCGAGGGCGATCTGGTCGGCAGTGGGTTCCCACCGCATCATGAGGTCCGTCGTGCCGGTGAGCCCGGTCAGCACGGTCTCGAGCACGGTGAGCGGCGAGAGCATCCGGTGGCGCGGGTCGACGTGCCCGATGTGCGTCCGGAGCTCGCGGACGTCGACGCGTCCGAGGCGGCGGCCGAGGACCTCGACCGATCCTGCGCTCGGGTGTCCGGTCGCGCCGAGGACCGCGAGCAGGGTCGACTTGCCGGCGCCGTTCGGCCCGAGGAGCGCCCAGTGCTCACCACGCCGGACGGTCAGGTCGATGTCGTGCAGGAGGTCTCGGCCGGACCGGGTCACCCGGACGCCGGACGCGTTGATGAGGACGTCGTTCACGACTCCATCGTGCCGTACCGGGCGTGCACGTCCACGACGTGCGCGTCGAAGTGCAGGGCGAGCGCGTGGCACGCTTCCGAAGCGGTCTCGGGGTCGCGGGCCTCGGCGGCCTCCTCGATGAGCTGCAGGAAGTCCTCGACCTGCCATTGCCGGACGGTCGGCGGCTCGGGGAGGATGTACGCCAGCCGCGCGATCACGACGGTGGTCGTCTGGCGCATCGCCCGGTTCGGGGTACGCACCGCCAGGAACCGGGTGATCTCGAGCAGAGTGCTCGTGTACGCGTAGTCCCGGACACGGCCCTCGCGCCGCGCTCGTAGGAGGAGTGAACGGAGTCCCTCGACGTCGTCGTCGGTGAGCGTGGGCATGCACGACCGGGCGCACATCTCCTGCAGCCCGAGCAGGAGGCTGATGGTCTCGGCCCACTCGTCGACCGTCGGGGCGGTGACGAGGACGCTACCGTCGCGGTCGGGCCCCGCCTCGAGGAGGCCCATCACCTCGAGCCGCCGGATCATCGGCAGCAGGCGACGGAGCGGGACGCGGAACCTCGCGGTGAGCGCTCGCAGCGGGTACTCGTGGCCCGGCCGGAGCGTGCCGTCCCGGAGGGAGCCGAGGACCTCGAACCAGTCGTCGTCGGCCCGCCAGTCGGCCCAGTACAGGTCACCGGAGGCGGCGCCGGCAGGGTGCAGCAGCGCGTCCGGAGCGACCCCGAGCGCGGGCGCGCTCGCCTCGAGGTACCGGCGCCAGAGCCGTCCGAATACGTGTGCGGCGCGCTGCGCACTGCTGGTCTGCCGGAGTCGGAGTGACTGCAGGGACGACGCCAGCCACGACTCGACGTCCGTGACGGTCCACACCGGACGGACCGGCAGGCCGTACCGCATCTGCTGCAGCGTCCGGACGAGGAGCCGGCCGGTGAAGGACTCGGGCGTGCGCTCGGCCCAGAAGTCGACGGTGGCGAGGACGGCCGGGTCGAGTTCGTCGCCGCGCTCCGCGGCCGCGCGACGTGCCGCGGTGACGAGTTCCTCGTAGCGCGCGACGTCGGCGTCGTCCGCGACGGGGGCGAGGGCGCGCATGGCCACCTCGACGAGGCCGACGAGCAGCCAGGAGCCCTCGGCCCAGGTGACGGCGTCGAGCTTGGTGAACCGCACGAGGTCGGCGGGGTCGATCCGCGCGAGGCCGATGTCGGCGAGACGCTGGAGGGCGCCCTCGAGCACGGGCGGGTGCAGGCCGAACCGCTCGCAGAGCTCGAGCAGCTCGTAGGCGGTGTCCTCGCGGAGCGTGCCGTCCCGGACCCCGGCGAGCACGATCGTGAACGCGTCGTCGAACACGGGCCGCCGGCCCTCGCCCGAGTTCGCGTCACCCACGGTCAGCTCCGCGCGGCGCGGACCGTCTCGATGTGCTGCTCGAAGTTGCGCGTGAGTGCCCGGCCGGCCTCGGCCGCGGTCTCGCCGTCACGCTCGCCGAGGGCTTCGCGGAGGATCGAGAAGAACGCCTCGGACTCGTACTGCTCGAACGCCGGCGTCGGGTTCAGCGTGAAGCGCACGCGCTCGAGCGCACCCTCGCCCGCGACCTGCACGAGCGGGTTGCCGGAGTGGGCGATCGCGAACTCGACGATCTCGGTGACGGCGCCGCTGAAGCCGTGGTCGCGCACCCGGCGGAGTCCGTCGGCGCGGTCGAGGAGCTTCTCGAGCGTCGCGACGTCGGCGTCGGCGTAGTCGGGGACGCCCCAGCGCAGGCTGAGCTCGAAGAAACCGGCCATCGCGCGCGTGGCGATGACCCAGTCGTCGATCGTCGGGGTGGCGACGCGGGTGTACCGGTTCGCCTCCATCTCGACGAGTCCGATGTCGACGAGCTTCGCGATGGCCTCGCGGATCGGGGTGCGACTGACGCCGAGCCACTGCACGAGCTCGTCGTCGTTGAGGCGTTCGCCGTGCTGGAGCGTGCCGTCGCGGAGCGCGGCGAGCATCTTGTCGTAGACGACGTCGCGCAGGAGCTTCCGGGGGGAGTTCTCGACGGTGGACTTCGGGACCGGCATCCAGGGCTCCTCACATGACGGGCGTTTGGCACTGCAATCCTAACGTGTCAATATGCAAGCGCTTGTGAAACAACAGTATCCCAGAACGTCAATGTGACGTGTCGACGATGGTGCGTCCGTGCACCCCGCCGCCCACGATCTCCGAACCGACCTCGATCGCGCCCTCGAGACCGACCGTGCGGGTCACACCGGCGAGCAGGGTCGGGTCGAGCTCGGCGGCGAGGAGGTCCCACGCCTGCTGCCGGAGCCCGAGCGGTGCGTCCACGGAGTTGATGCCGAGCAACGACACCCCGCGCAGGATGAACGGCAGCACCGTCGTCGGCAGCTGCACGTCCTGCGCCAGCCCGCACGCCGTCACCGCACCACCCCACCGCGTCGACGCGAGGAGGTTCGCGAGGGTCGCACCCCCGACGCTGTCCACCGCCCCGGCCCAGGTCGCCTTCTGCATCGGCTTGCCGCGCTCCGCGAGGGTGGCCCGGTCGACGACGTCCGTCGCCCCGAGCGTGCGGAGCGAGTCCGCGTGCTCGGTCCGGCCGGTCGACGCCGTCACCCGGTACCCGCGGCCAGCCAGCAGCGGGATCGCGACGGAGCCGACCCCGCCCGACGACCCCGTGACGAGCACCGGCCCGTCGGACGGACCGACGAAGCGCGACAACGCCAGCACACTGAGGGCCGCCGTGAAGCCGGCGGTGCCGATCGCGGCGGCGAAGTCCTCCGGCATCGACTCCGGCAGCACGACCAGTGCGGCGGACGGCACCACGGCGTGCGCCGACCAGCCGCCGTGCCGGGTCTCGCCCGAACCGGCGCCGTTGAGCACCACCCGGTCGCCGATCCGGACGTCGTGCACACCCGGACCGAGCGCCGCCACCGTGCCGACGACGTCGATGCCGGGGACGAGCGGGTCGACGCGCGCGACACCGGGGTCGCCCGCCAGGGCGAGCCCGTCCTTGTAGTTGACGCTCGAGTAGGCGACGTCGACGAGGGCCTCGCCCTCTCGCGGATCCGGGACGTCTATCTCGGTGACGGCGGGGGCGGTGGAACTGGAGACGAGGACTGCGCGGGTCACGCGTCGGACGCTACCCGCGCCTCCAGGCCGATGTGCGCAGTGCCCGCGAGACGCGCGCTCCTGCTCACCCGAACATGATGGCGGCTTCGTCGTACCGACTCTGCGGAACGGTCTTCAGCGCACCGAGGGCGTCCTCGAAGGACACGTGCACGATGTCGGTGCCCTTCAGCGCGACCATCCGGCCCCACCGCTCCTCGACCACTGCGTCGATGGCCGCCAGGCCGAGGCGCGTCGACAGCACGCGGTCGTACGCCGTCGGCGTCCCGCCGCGCTGGATGTGGCCGAGGGTCGTCGCACGCGTCTCGATGCCCGTCATCTCCTCGATGAGCGGCGCGAGGCGCTCGCCGATGCCACCGAGTCGCGGGCGTCCGAAGGCGTCGAGTCCACGCTCCGTGTGCGCGTTGTCCTCGTGGTCCGGGACGAAGCCCTCGGCCACCACGACCAGCGGGGCACGTCCGCGGTCGTAGGCGGCCTGCACCCACTTCGCGATCTGTTCCATGCTCGTCTTCTGCTCCGGGATGAGGATCGCGTGCGCGCCCGCGGCCATCCCCGAGTGCAGCGCGATCCAGCCGACGTGACGGCCCATCACCTCGGCCACCATGCAGCGCGAGTGCGACTCGCCCGTCGTGCGGAGACGGTCCATCGCCTCGGTCGCGATCGCCACGGCGGTGTCGAACCCGAACGTGTAGTCGGTGGCGCCGAGGTCGTTGTCGACCGTCTTCGGGACGCCGACGATCTGCAGGCCCGCGTCCGTGAGGCGCTTCGCAGCGGCCAGCGTGCCCTCGCCACCGATCGCGACGATCGCGTCGATGCCGTGCCGCTCCAGTGTCTTCGAGATGTTCTCGACGCCACCGTTCGGGCCCTCGAACGGGTTCGTCCGGCTGGTCCCGAGGATGGTGCCGCCCTGCTTGGCGATCCCCTGGATGTCCTTGCGGCCGAGCGGGACGATGTCGCCGTCGACGACGCCGCGCCAGCCGTCCCGGAAGCCGACGAAGTCGTGTCCGTAGATGGCGATGCCCTTGAGGACGATGCCCCGGATGACCGCGTTCAGGCCGGGGCAGTCGCCTCCGGAGGTGAGGATGCCGATGCGCATGGGGCCTTCTTTCACAGGAGCTGGCGTCGTCGGGTGGGGACAAGCCCCATCATGACTGACGGTGGTTCCGCATTACTATCCCCGTGTGTCCTTGCTCGCTTCCGCCTCGTCGCCTGGTGCGCCTGAACCGCTGGGTGCGTCGGGTGCGTCGGACGCGCTGGGTGCGCCTGGTGCGTCCGTCGACGCGGCTCGCGTCGACACGGTGTACCGGCCTGGAGGCGCGGTGGACGTCGCGTCGACCCTGCGGCCCCTGCAGCGCGGGTCCGGCGACCCCGCGTTCGCCGTGGCCGGCTCCGTCGTGTGGCTCGCGCTCCGCACGCCCACGGGGCCCGCGTCCGTCGCGATCCGGCGGAGCGGCGACACGATCGCGATCTCCTCGTGGGGGACCGGCGCGTCGTGGGCCGTCGAACACGCACCCGACCTCCTCGGCCGCGGCGACGACTGGTCCGACCTCGACGTCTCCGGGCACGCGTTCCTCGCCGCGGCCCGGCACCGTCAGCCCGGGCTCCGGCTGCTGCGGACGAACACCGTCGTCGCGATGCTCGTGCCGGCGATCATGGAGCAGAAGGTCACCTCGCGCCAGGCCTGGCGGGCCTGGCGGTACCTGGTCCGGCGCTACGGCACGCCCGCGCCGGGGCCGGCGCCCGCCGGGATGACCGTCCCCCCGACCGCTGACGAGTGGGCGAGGATCCCGAGCTGGGAGTGGCACAAGGCCGGCATCGAGCCCGGCCGCTCGGCCACCGTGATGCGGGCGCTCCGCGTCGCCCCCGCCCTCGAACGCACGCTGGCCCTCGGTCGCGGCGGCTCGGTCGTCTCGGCGCGCCTGCAGTCGGTCCCCGGCATCGGGAAGTGGACCGCGGCGGAGACCGCGCAGCGTTCCCACGGCGACCCGGACTCCCCGAGTGTCGGGGACTTCCACGTGCCGGCGCTCGTCGGGTGGGCGCTCGCCGGGGGGCCGGTCGACGACGACGGGATGCTCGAGCTCCTCGAGCCGTGGCGGGGGCACCGGGAGCGCGTCGTGCGGCTCATCGGCGGTTCGGGCTTCCGGAAGCCGGCCTTCGGGCCGCGGATGACGATCCAGGACCACCGCTTCCACTGAGCGGCCTGCGTTCCTGCGTTCCCGCGTTCCCGCGTTCCGGTGTTCCTGCGTTCTTGGGGCTTCCTCAACGGCCACCCGCTCACGGACGTCTACCGTGACGCCGGCCGGGGTGTGCCCGGCAGGAGAGGACGCGATGACGACGACCACCGACGAGGACGAGCAGGTTCCCGGCGTCCCCACCGCGATCCCGGACGACACCGGCTCCGCCGAGACCGCCCGCAGGACGAAGCGGCACGTCACCCGGGTCGCGTTCGTCGCCGCCCTCGGTGGACTGCTCTACGGGTACGACACCGGCGTCATCTCCGGGACGCTCATCGAGATCGGCAAGGAGTTCTCGATCGACTCCAGCGTCAAGGAGTTCATCACGGCGTCGATCCTGGTCGGCGCGATCCTCGGCGCGTTCGCCACGGGACCGATCTCGGCGAAGATCGGCCGACGCCGGACCATCCTCGTGATCGCCGCCGTCTTCGCCCTCGGGGTGCTCTTCGCCGCCGTGTCCCCGAGCCCGGTGTTCCTCATCCTCAGCCGCCTGTTCCTCGGACTGGCGGTCGGCGGATCGACCCAGACCATCCCGACGTACATCGCCGAGATCGCCCCCGGCCCCCGCCGAGGGAGCCTGGTCACCGTCTTCAACTGCGCGATCGGGGTCGGGATCCTCGCCGCAGCCCTGGTCGGGGTCACCCTCAACGGGGTCGTGTCCTGGCGCTTCATGATCGGCGTCGCGGTCGCGCCGGCCATCGTGCTCCTGCTGGGGATGCTGCGACTGCCCGAGAGCCCGCGCTGGTTCGTCGCGCAGGACCGGATCGGCCCGGCACGTCGCGTGCTCCGCTGGTTGCGGCCGGACCACCGTGCCGCCGAGGACGAGCTGGACGACATCCGCGAGCTCGACCGGGCCGAGCCGAACGCCGGTGCCGGGCAGTGGGCGCAGCTGCGGAAGCCGTGGGTCCGTCCCGCCCTCGTCGCCGGTCTCATCGTCGCCGCCTTCACGCAGCTCACCGGGCTCGAGATGATGATCTACTACACGCCGACGATCCTCACGGACGCCGGGTTCCCGCACGTCTACTCCCTGTGGGCGAACGTCGGCGTCGGCGTCGTGTACCTCGTGATGACCTTCGTCGGGTCACGGGTCGTCGACCGGATCGGACGGCGTCGTCTGACCCTCCTGATGCTCCCCGGTGCCGCGCTGAGCATCGGGCTCTTCGGCGCGCTGTTCTTCATCCAGGACGGCAAGCCCTCGCCGGTGGTCACGATCGTGCTGATCCTGGCGTTCATGTTCTTCCAGGCGGGCGGCATCCAGGTCGTCGGGTGGCTCGTCGGTTCCGAGATGTACCCGCTGCGGATCCGAGCGGCCGCCACGAGCCTGCACGCGATGGTGCTCTGGGCCGCCGACCTGCTCGTGACCTCGACGGCGTTGACGCTCACCGGGTGGATCGGGCTCGGCGGCACGATGCTCGTCTACGCCGCCCTCAACGTGCTCGGGTGGGTCCTCGTGTTCCTCCGGGTGCCCGAGACGAAGGGGAAGTCCCTCGAGCAGATCGAGCAGTCGCTGCGGGACGAGACGTTCCTGCCGCGCCGGCGTGGTCGGGAGGAACGGAGGACCGGCAGGGCCGCCTGAGCGTGCACGCTCTGGCCGCTTGCGCCCGCGCGTCAGGCGGGACGTGCGCGTCAAGTGCGACGTGCGCGTCAGGGGTGGCGGGTGCCGTCGCCCGCGAGCACGGCCCGGTACCCCTCGCGGAACGTCGGGTACCTCGGGGCCCAACCGGTCGACCGGAGCAGCGCGTTCGACAGCCGCTTGTCGCCCCCGGCCTGGCGGGCGTCGCCTCCACACCGCACCGGCTCGGGCAGTCCGAGTTCGTCGGCCAGGAACCGCAGCACGTCGTCGAGGCGAGCAGGCTCGTCGTCGGTGCCGAGGTACAGCGGCGCGGGGTCCGGCACCGTCGCGAGGTGCACGAGTGCCGCGGCGGCGTCGTCGCGGTGGATCCGGTTCGTGTGCGGCGACGTGTCCGGCGCGAGACGAGCCGACCCGGATCGGACCTGGTCGATGAGTCGCTCGCGGCCCGGGCCGTACACCCCGGAGAGCCGGACGAGCACGGCGTCGGGCGCGCGGTCGCGGAGCAGCGCTTCGGCCTCGACCAGGACCCCGGCGGTGGGGGTACCCGCACGAGCCGGCGTCTCCTCGGTGACCACGCTGCCGTCGTCGACGTCGTGGACCGCGGTCGAGGACACCACGAGCAGCCGAGGACTCGCGCCGGAGGCGTCGACCCCGTCGAGCACGTTCCGCAGCCCGTCGACGTAGGTGGCGCGGTACTCGTCGACGTCGCGGCTGCCGGCGGCGAGGGCCACGACGACCACCGCGGTGTCGTCCGGGATCTCCGGCACGTCGCGCCGCAGGTCGGTGCTCCGGCCGATGAGCGGTGCGGGGACCAGTTCGGCGCGGCGGCGGAGGCCGATCACGTCGTGGCCCCGCTCGGCGAACCGCAGCCCGGCCTCGGTGCCCAGGTCGCCGCAGCCGGCGATCACGACGGTCCCGCGCTGGTGGTCGGTCGGTCGGACGGTCTCGGCTGGCATGCCCCGAGTATGCCGCGGCCGACCCCGACCGGACGGGCGTCCGGTCGGGGTCGCGGTCGTGCAGTCGGTGTCAGCGCGCCGACCGCGAGGGCTCGATCGCGGTGCCGACGCGGTGCGGGAACCGGAAGCGCACGGCGAGTCCGGCGATGGCCGCGGCCGCGATGACCGCTCCACCGAGCAGCAGGGGTCCGCTGTACCCGGCGGTGAGCAGCGGGCGGGAGAGCACCGGTCCGAGGATCTGACCGACGGCGTACCCGGTGGTCAGGAGCGCCACGGCCCGGGGGACCTGCAGGTGGGCACCGAGGGCGAGGGCGAGCGAGCTGATGCCGACGAAGGTGCCGCCGAAGAGCGCCGCTGACACCAGGGCGCTGACGCTCCCGGGGAGCACCCCGGTCAGGGCGACACCGACGGCCTGCACGCCGAGCGCGACGGTGAGGAGCGTGGGGCGGCTCCACCGGCGTCCGAGCGCGGTCCACAGTGCTGCCCCGGGCATGGCGGCCAGGCCGACGACGACCCAGGCGCCGTCCCCGACCCAGGCGGGCCCGTCCTGCCCGATAGCGGCGACGAGGAACGTCCCGGCGATGATGTAGCCGATGCCCTCGAACCCGTAGCTGACCACGAGCGCGGCGAACCGGTGTCCCGTCGGCGGGAGGGGGGCTCCGTCGGACGCGGCGACCCGAGGCGCGACCGTCGCCGGACGGAGCCCCCACGCGACGATGGTGAGGGCCGCGGTGAGTCCGGCTGCGATGAACCACGCGGTCTGCCAGGTGGACGTCACCCGCACGACGAGGACGACGATGCCGGAGAGCGCGATGCCGGTGCCGATGCCGCCGAAGCCCCACCCGACGAAGTGCGGCCCGACCGCTCGGAGCTGGGAGATCATCGACGACGTGGCGTAGATGAACACCAGGGCGCTGGTCGCGCCGGCGACGAACCGGAGGGCCGTCCACCAGGTGCCGTCCGAGGTTGCCGGCATGAGTGCGAGCGTCACGATCGTGAGGAGCATCGCGACCCGCATCACCCACTGCGACCGGACGAGGACCGGCACCCCGATGCCGAGGAGCGCGCCGAGCAGGTAGCCGACGTAGTTGGCGGTGGCGAGACCCGCGCCGTCGCTGACGGACAGGCCGGCCTGGGTCTGCATGAGCGGCAGGATCGGCGTGTAGACGAACCGGGCGATGCCCGTGCTCGCCGCCAGTGCCGCGGCGCCCTGCAGGACGACCATCGCGGGCGAGAGCACCCGCAGCGACGGGAGGGAGATCGTGTGGGTGGCGGTGATGGCCATGGGGTTCCCGTCTGTCGGTGGTCCGGTGGAGCAGCGGTTCCGGCTGCAGCAGTGACGCTACGAGTGGTCGATCAGGAGCGGAATTGCCGGACACGGCGGACTTATGCTTGGCGGTCATGGACGTCGAACTGCGCCACCTGCGGGCGTTCCTGATGGTCGCCCGGCACCTGTCCTTCACCCGGGCGGCCGAGCAGCTCTTCGTGACGCAGCCGGCGCTGACCCGGACGATCAAGCAGCTCGAGGACCTCCTCGAGGTCCGCCTGCTCGACCGGGACACCCGCCGCGTGGGGTTGACGGAGGCCGGCGAGCGGTTCTTCGAGCAGGCGCAGTCGGCGGTCGGGGCCGTCGACCGGGCGGTCTCGTCGGTGCGGACGCCGACCCCGCTGCAGCTGGCCTTCACCTGGTTGCTCCCGACGCCGTGGGCCCAGGACGCCATCGCCGAGTACGAGCGCCTGGGTGAGGGCTCCGTGGCACTCGTGCGGACAGACGAGCCGATCGCCGCGCTGCTCCGCGGTGACGTCGACGTCGCGGTCCTCCGGGAGCCCCGCGATGTCCCGGACCGTGTCCGCGTCCTCCCGCTCCTCCACGAGGAGCGCGTGCTGATCTGCTCCGTCCGGTCCGGCATCGAGGAGGACGAGCCGGTGCCGTGGAGCGGGCTCCGGAACCACCCGTTCGTGTTCAACGCCGTCTCCGGGACGGTCGGTCCGTGGTCGTGGCCCGACGGGGACGGCCCGACGACCTTCGTCGAGACCGCCAACTACGACGAGTGGCTCGAGTCGATCGCGGCGGGCCGGGGCGTCGGCGTCGTCTCCGCGCTCGCCGCGCAGCGCACGATCCACCCCGCCATCCGGTTCGTCCCGCTCGTGGACTCACCGCCGAGCTCGGTGTCCATCGCGTTCGTCCCGGGCGACCGGGACCCGGTGAAGCGCCGGTTCGTCGAAGCGGCGACGGCGGCTGCGCTCACCACAACGGAGCGATAACCAATCGGTCTACTAGTGTGCTACGGTCTCCACATGCCCACCGAGACCACCTCCCGCCAGGCCATCCTGGACGCCGGGCAGCGGACCATCGCCCACCGGGGATGGGCCGCGGTCGGGCTCAACGAGATCCTCAAGGTCTCCGGCGTTCCGCGGGGGTCGTTCTACTACTACTTCCCCTCGAAGGACGCCTTCGGCGAGGCGATGATGCAGGAGTACTTCCGCGAGTACGTGGCGGACATGGACGGCATCTTCGCCCAGCACGACGTCCCCGCCGCCGAGCGCCTCATGCAGTACTGGCGGCAGTGGCGGGACACCCAGAGCCTCGACGACTGCCAGGGCAAGTGCCTGGCCGTGAAGCTCGGCGCCGAGGTCGCGGACCTGTCCGAACCGATGCGCCTGGCGCTGAAGGACGGCACGACCGCGATCACCGAACGCATCGCGACGATGATCGCCGCGGGGCAGGCGGACGGGTCGCTCGCGGTCGGCAGTGACCCGGCGACCACCGCCGAGACCCTGTACGACCTCTGGCTCGGGGCGAGCGTGATGGCGAAGATCCACCGCCGGACGGCACCGGTGGACAATGCCCTCGCGATGACGGCCCAGCTCCTGCACGCCTGACTGGCACGGCCCGAAATGGCCTGCCAGCAGTGCATCCATTTATAACTGACCGGTCTACTAGCGAAGGAACCACCATGAAGATCCTCCTCGTCCTCACGTCGCACGACCAGCTCGGCGACACCGGCCGCACGACCGGCTTCTGGCTCGAAGAGCTCGCCGCGCCGTACTACCGGTTCGTCGAAGCCGGCGCCGAGATCGTCCTCGCCTCGCCGAAGGGCGGACAGCCGCCGCTCGACCCGAAGAGCAACGAGCCGGCGAACCAGACCGACCAGACCCGCCGCTTCGAGAACGACCCGGCGGCGCTCGAGGCGCTCGCGAACACCGTCCGTCTGGACAGCGTGGACGTCGCCGACTTCGACACCGTCTTCTACCCCGGCGGACACGGTCCGCTCTGGGACCTCGCCGAGGACCAGGACTCGGTCCGCCTCATCCAGGACACGCTGCGCTCGGGCAAGCCGATCGCGCTGGTCTGCCACGCGCCCGGCGTCCTGCGCCACGTCACGAACGAGGACGGTACCCCGCTCGTGCAGGGTCGTCGCGTGACCGGCTTCACGAACTCCGAGGAAGCGGGCGTCGGCCTCACGGACGTCGTGCCCTTCCTCGTCGAGGACGAGCTGCGGGGCCTCGGTGGCGACTACAGCAAGATCGGCGACTGGCAGCCCTACGTCGTCGAGGACGGCCTGCTCATCACCGGCCAGAACCCGGCCTCGTCGGCATCCGCGGCTGACGCACTGCTCACGAAGCTCGGGACGCTGACCGCATGAGCGCCTACGTCGTGATGATCCGGGAGGCCCTCCGTGACCAGGACGAGTTCGACACGTACGCGACGGCCGCCCGTGCAGCCCGCTCCGGCCACCCGATCACGCCGGTGATCGGGTACGGCGAGGTCACCACCCTCGAGGGGACGCCCGTCGACGGCATCCTCGTCAACGAGTTCCCGACCGTCCAGGACGCCCTCGACTGGTACCACAGCCCCGCCTACCAGGCGGCACTCCCGCACCGGCAGGCGGCCGCCGACTACCGGGTCCTCATCGTCCCCGGCGTCGAGGGCTGAGCCCCGCGCACAACCGAAGTCACCCCGAACCGCGCATCGCCGCGGCTCGGGGTGACTTCCGTTGTGCACCGCGTCCGCGCCACAAAACCCGCCGCCCCCCCCCCGCCGCCCGCCGCCGCAAAGCCGCCCGCCGCCGCACCGCAAAGCCGGCCGCGCCCCGCCCCCTGCGCAACCCCGGGTGAACGATCCGCCCCGCCACCTCGTCGTCGGGGTATGGGACTCCGCACACGCACCAAGGTCATCATCGGCATCTCCGCCGGCGTCGTCGTGATCGCCGCCGCCGCGGCCATCGCCGGGCCGGTCATCTACGCGAACACCGTCAACGGTCAGGCCGCCGCCGCGCCCTCCGTGTCGGCGTCCTCGTCCGCGAGCCTGGACGCGACCGACGCCGACGGCACCTGGACCAGCAGGGGCACGTCCTTCGCCGGGTACCGGGTGCACGAGGTCCTGCAGGGGAATGATGTGAACGTGGTCGGACGCACGAAGGACGTGACGGGCACCGCCGAGGTCGACGGCGGTTCGCTCACGAAGGCGACCGTCACGGTCCAGGTCGCGAAGATCAGCACGCCGGAGTCGGCCCGCGACCAGTACTTCCGCTCCACCGCGCTCCAGACCGACCGGTTCCCGACGGCGACGTTCACGCTGACGAAGCCGGTGGACGTGTCCGGGGCGCTCGACGGCGCGACGCAGGACGTCACCCTGACGGGCACGATGGACCTGCACGGCGTCGAGCAGCCCGTGACCGCGGACGCCCAGGTCGCCGTCGGCGCGGGCGGGACCGTGCAGGTCGCGGGCTCGGTGCCCATCACCTTCGCGGACTACGGCGTCGAGGCCCCGTCGCTCGGCTTCGTCACGGTCGACGGGAAGGGCGCGGTCGAGTTCTCCCTCGACCTCGGCAAGTGACCGTGACGAGCCGGTCCGCCGACGAGCTGCTCGCGACGCTGTACCGCGAGCACGGTGACGCGCTCACCCGGTACGTCCGGCACCTGACGCGGGACGGCTCGATGGTCGAGGACGTCGTGCAGGAGACGATGGTGCGTGCCTGGCAGCGGCCGGCGGTGCTGGAACGGACGCCGGACAGCGCGCGTGCGTGGCTGTTCACGGTGGCGCGGAACCTGGTGGTCGACGACGCGCGTTCGGCACGCAGCCGGCGTGAGCACGGCACCGAGCACCAGGTCGATCGGGTCGAGGCTGACCGCACGGACGCGGTGCTCGACCGGATCGTGGTCGCCGACGCGCTCGCGTCGCTGAGCCCCGACCACCGCCGCGTGGTCGTCGACGCCTACTGGCTCGGACACACGGTCCCGGAGATCGCACGACGACACGACGTCCCGGAGGGCACCGTCAAGTCACGGCTGCACTACGGACTGCGGGCCCTCCGGCTTGCACTGCAGGAACGAGGAGTGACCCGATGACCGACGACCGGTACGCCGACTGGGACGCCGCGTACGTCCTCGGCTCGCTGCCCCCGGAGGAGCGGCTCGAGTACGAGCGGCACCTCGAGACGTGCGACCGCTGTGCGGCCGCCGTCGCCGAGCTGGTCGGTCTGCCCGGCCTGTTGGGGAAGCTGCCGGCCGACCAGGCGGTCGAGATCGCAGAACCGGACGGGAGGCCCGACACACGTTCCGAGAGCACCCTCGCCTCCGTCGCGCACCGGGTTCGACACCGTCGCCTCCGTCGCCGGGTGTGGGTCGCCGCCACCGCGGGGCTGGCGGTCGTCGCAGCCGTGCTCGGTGGACTCGCCGTCGGCACGGCCGCGGACCGGAACACCGTCGAGGCCGGCGTGACCCCGTCAGCGAGTGCCGTCGCCGACCGGTACGCGATGGTCGGCGAGCAGGGGCTCGACGTCGACCTCGCGGTGAGCGGGGAGTCGTGGGGGACCCGGTTCGACTGGGGGTGCTCGTACGGCGGCAGGACGTGGGCGTCGGACGGCTCGGTGATGTACGACCTCGTCGTGGTCCGGACCGACGGCACCGACCAGACGGTGGCGTCCTGGACGGCAGCCGGTGCGGACGCGAAGGGGCTGTCCGCGTCGACCGACATCCCGCGGGCGGACATCGCGAGCGTGCAGGTGCGGCTCCGCGGTGCGAGCGGGGTGCTCGCCGGCGTCGACCTGTAGCCCGGTCGAACCAGCCCGCTCGGACCAGCCCGGTCGACCAGCCGCGTCGTCCGGCGGGTCAGTCGTCGGGGGTCGTGTCCGGCTCGTCCGGACCGATCGCGTCCTGGAGGCGCGCGGAGACGGACCGCAGCGTCTCCGCGTCGGTCCCCACGGGCCTCCAGAACAGGTCCTCGAGCGCACCCGTGTGCGCGCGGATGCCGGCGAGCACCGCGCGACGCCCGTCGGGTGTCATCACCACCCAGCTGCCGCGACCGTCCGTGGGGCAGTCCGCCCGTTCCACCAGGCCGCGGGAGACCATCCGCGTGACCTGGTGGCTGACACGTGACTTCTCCCACCCGATGCCCGCGGCGATGTCGCGCACCCGCAACCGGTGGTCCGGGTCGCGGTGCAGGCCGATCAGGATCTCGAACTCCGGGATCGAGATCCCGGCGCCCTCCTGCACGGCGTGGTCCAACGCGCGATCGAGTCGACGCCACACGTCGTGGTAGGCGTCCCACGTGGCCCAGTCATGGCCTTCGGCGCCCGGGTTCGACATGCCGCCAGCGTATCCACCTCCGACCTGGAGTCGACGAGGATCATCCGTCCGGATGACTCAGGGGGCGCGCACGGCTCACTCCGAGGTGCGGTCGGTGGCTCGGCATACGATCGGTCCATGCCGAGCGCTCGACTGCAGGACTGCACCGACGACGCCGTCGCCCTCGTGCGCCGGTGGCTGGCGGCGTCCGCCGGGGTGAAGCCGGACCCCGGCGCTGCCCGTCTCGCGAGGGTCCTGCGCGACGAGCAGGGACTCGACTTCACGCGGGGGTTCGTCGACAAGGTGATCCGCCCCGAGGACCCTCGGGTGGCGGCGCAGAACCTCGAGAAGGTCGGCCACGACGTCCCGGAGTTCCTCGCCTGGTACCTCCGCGGCGCGGTGACGCTCGGCGGCGGCTTCGCGACGATGGCCCCGTGGGCGGTCGTCCCCACCGCACGCAAGATCCTCCGGCGCATGACCGGGCACCTCGTCATCGACGCGACCCCGGCGAAGCTCGGTCCGGCGCTCGCCAAGGTGGGCGGAGCCGGCACGCGACTCAACGTGAACCTGCTCGGCGAGGCCGTCCTCGGCAGCGCGGAGAGCGACCGTCGGCTGCAGGGCACGATGGACCTCCTCGCCCGGGATGACGTCGACCACGTCTCGATCAAGGTGAGCTCGGTCGTGCCGCAGATGTCGATGTGGGCGTTCGACCAGACCGTCGAGCGCGTGGTCGACCGCCTCGTGCCGCTGTACCGGCTGGCGGCGTCCTCGCCCGTCCCGAAGTTCATCAACCTCGACACAGAGGAGTACCGCGACCTCGACGTCACGCTCGCGGTGTTCCGGGCGCTCCTCGACCGTGACGAGTTCCTCGGGCTCCAGGCCGGTGTCGTGCTGCAGGCGTACCTGCCCGACGCCGCCGGTGCCCTCGAGTCCCTGACCCGCTGGGCGCAGGACCGACGTGCCCGCGGGGGCGCACCGATCACGATCCGGCTCGTCAAGGGCGCGAACCTCGCGATGGAGCGGGTCGACGCGATCCTGCACGAGTGGCCCCTGGCGACGTGGGGCTCGAAGCGGGAGACCGACACCGCGTACCTCCGACTGCTCGACGCGGCGCTCACGCCGCAGCGGATCGACGCGGTCCGGATCGGGGTCGCCGGACACAACCTCTTCGACCTCGCCACCGCGTGGGTGCTCGCCCAGCGACGCGGGGTGACCGACGGGGTCCACGTCGAGATGCTGCTCGGCATGGCGACGGCGCACGCCGATGCCGTCCGCGCCGACGTCGGGCAGATCCTCCTCTACACACCCGTCGTGCAGCCGGACCAGTTCGACTCCGCGATCGCGTACCTCGCCCGACGGCTGCAGGAGAGCGCCAGCCCGGAGAACTTCATCGCGAGCGTCGCCGAGATCGACCACGACGAGCACGTCTTCGAGCGGGAGCACGGCCGGTGGGCCGCATCGGTGCAGGCACTCGACGAACCGGTCCCGGCGACGAACCGGACGCAGGACCGCCGCGCGGCGATCGGCGAACCCGTGCACCGCGACGCGTTCCGGAACGTCCCCGACACAGACCCGGCCGTCGCCGCCAACCGTTCCTGGGCGCTCGACGTCCTCCGCCGCGTGCCCCGATCCCAGCTCGGCGCGCAGACCATCCGCGGCGCGAGGATCACCGACCGCTCGACGCTCGAGCGGATCGTCGCCCGTACCGCCCAGGCCGGCGTCAACTGGGGGCGGCAGGACCCGTCCGACCGTGCCGAGCTCCTCGACCTGATCGCCCACGAGCTCGAGACGCGCCGGGGCGACCTCGTCGAGGTGATGGCGTCCGAGACCGGCAAGACCCTCGCCGAGGCCGACACCGAGGTGAGCGAGGCGATCGACTTCGCCCACCACTACGCCGAGAGCGCCCGACGCCTGACGGACATGGACGGCGACGGCGCCCGGTACGTGCCGCCGCGCCTCACCGTGGTCGTGCCGCCGTGGAACTTCCCCGTGGCGATCCCGGCCGGCGGGGTGCTCGCCGCGCTCGCCGCGGGCAGCGGTGTCGTCCTGAAGCCCGCTCCCGAGGCGAGACGCTGCGGCGCCCTGCTCGCCGACGTGCTCTGGGACGCCGGGGTGCCGCACTCCCTGCTGCAGCTCGTCGACCTCGACGAGAACGAACTCGGCCGTGAGCTCATCGCGCACCCGGCCGTCGACCGGATCGTCCTCACGGGGTCGGCCGACACCGCGCGGTCCTTCCGCTGGTGGCGGGCCGGGCTGCCCCTGACGGCGGAGACGAGCGGCAAGAACGCGATCGTCGTCACGCCCTCCGCCGACCTCGACCTCGCCGTGCAGGACATCGTCCAGTCGGCGTTCGGCCACGCCGGGCAGAAGTGCTCCGCCGCCTCCCTGGTGATCCTCGTGGGCTCGGTGGGCGAGAGCGAACGGTTCCGCCGGCAGCTCGTCGACGCCACCCGCACGCTCCGGGTCGCCTGGCCGGACGACCCGACCGCGCAGGTCGGGCCGGTGATCGCCGAGCCGTCGGGCAAGCTCCGCGCAGGGCTCACCGAGCTCGGTCCGGGGGAGTCCTGGCTCGTGCAGCCGGTACCCCTCGACGACTCCGGGCGGCTGTGGTCGCCGGGGATCCGTGACGGTGTGCGCCCCGGCAGCGACTTCCACCAGACGGAGTACTCCGGTCCGGTGCTCGGCGTCATGCGGGCCGAGACCCTCGAGCAGGCGCTCGCGATCCAGAACGGCACCGACTACGGGCTGACGGCGGGGATCCACTCGCTCGACGTCGACGAGGTCGCCGAGTGGATCGCCGGCGTCCAGGCCGGCAACCTGTACGTCAACCGCGGCATCACCGGCGCGATCGTCCGCCGCCAGCCGTTCGGCGGCTGGAAGCGCTCCGCGGTGGGCACCGGCACGAAGGCCGGCGGGTCGATGTACGTCGCGACGCTCGGCCGCTGGGAGCCGATCCCGCGCACCGTCCACAAGAGCATCCAGCTGCACGGGCTGCCGCCCCGCGTGACCGCCGTGATCGAAGCCGCCCGGAGCGGCCTGTCGTTCGAGGAGTTCGACCAGGTCCGCGCGGGTGCCCTCAGCGACGTGCGGGCGCGGGAGACCGAGTTCGGGGTGTCCCACGACCCGTCCGCGCTCGTGGTGCAGCGGAACGTGCTGCGCTGGCGACCTCAGTCCGTGATCGTCCGGCAGGCCGAGGGCGCCAGCATCGGCGACCTCGTCCGCGTGCTCGTCGCCGCGACCGCCGCTCGCGCCCACATCCTGCTGAGCAGCGCCCGGCCGCTGCCCGGCCCGCTCACGCAGCTGCTCGCCTCGAGTCGGTCGCCGCTCGACGTCGTCGACCACCTCGTCGAGTCCGACGACGAGTTCCTCCGCCGTGCAGCGTCCGGCGACGTGTTCCGCCAGGCCTGGTCGAACGGCGACGACGAGCCGCAGGATGCCCTCGAGACCGTGCTGTCGCAGGGGCAGGAGCGTCCGGCGCACACCGCGTTCGGCGGTCCGGGTGCCCGGATCCGCCTCGTCGGCGGCGACCCGTTGGCGCTCGAGGAGGCCCTCGGCGCGAGCGTCGACGTGGCGATCCACGACGCCCCCGTGGTCGAGGCGGGGATCATCGAGATGCTGCCGTTCCTCCGTGAGCAGTCCGTGTCGATCACGGCGCACCGCTTCGGCGACCTCGACCCCGACTTCTCGGAGCTGCATGTCTGACGACCTTGCCGGCCGGCGCACCCTGGTCGCCGACGGGCTGTTCAACGGCCGCGACCTCGGCGGGCTGCCGGTGCGCGGTGGCGGGACCACTCCGCGTGGGCGGGTGTTCCGCTCCGAGGGCGTGGACCGTCTGACGGCGGACGGCTGGGCAGCGCTGCACGACGCGGGGATCCGGACCGTCGTGGACCTCCGGGCGCCGTCCGAGACCGCGAAGGACACGGGCGTCCGACCGGAGTGGCTCACGACCGTCGTCGTCGACCACGACGGACTCGACGCCGCGCCGGCCTTCTGGCAGGCCTACTGGGAGACGGGCCTCGTCGGCACACCGCTGTACTACGGGCCGCACCTCGAGGAACTCCCCGAGCGCACCGGCGCGGCGCTGCGGGCGATCGCGCAGGCCGGGTCCGGCGGGGTCCTGTTCCACTGCGCCGGCGGACGGGACCGCACCGGGATCGTCGCGCTCGCACTGCTGACGATCGCCGGCGTCGAGCCCGAGGCGATCGTCGCGGACCACCTCGTCACGGTCGACAACGCGCCGGCGCTCCTGGCGTCGATCGGGGTGCCGTCGAACGAGGGGAAGATCGAGGCCCTGTGCGCCGAGCACGGCACGACGGTCGCGGGGGCCTTCCGCGCCGCGCTCGACGGCTTCGACGTGGCCCGGTTCGTCGAGCGGTCCGGTCTCGCAGCTGACGACCTGGAGGCCCTGCGCACCTTCCGCGCGCCCGTCACCTGACGCGTCGGTTCAGTCCTGCGCGTCGCCCGCGTCCTCGTCCTCGACGCCGGTCTCGTCCATCCGGTCGCGCAGGTGGTCGGCCATCGCGCCGGCACCCTCGCCGTGGTGGTCGTGGTCGACCTGCTCGATGAGTCCGCGGAGCTTCTCGTGGTTCGTCGCGTCGGTGGCGCCGTCCATGACGGGTTCGGTCTGTTCGTTGTCGCTCATGGCACGGACGCTACGCCGAGGTGCTCGGGAAACGGGTCCGCGCGTGCGCGGATCGGTAGTGCAGCTCGACCGCCCCGCCGCCGAACGGCGTCATGCCGACCAGCTCGAACACCGGTGTCGGTGCGGCCACGGGCAGCAGCGGAGCCCCGGCGCCGAGCGCGATCGGCATCACCGTCACGCGGAGCTCGTCGAGCAGTCCGGCCTGCTGGTACTGCGCGGCGAGGAGCCCGCCGCCGACGACCCAGACGTCGCGTTCCCCGGCGGCGTGCTCGAGCGTCCGCTGGTGGTCCGCGACCGCCCCGGACACGAAGTGCACCTCGGCACCCTCGGGCACGGGCAGCTCGCGTGACGTGAACACCCACGTCGGCAGGGCCGGGTACGCCCACGTGTCGTCGTGGGCGAGGAGCCACTCGTACGTGGTCGACCCCATCGCGATCGCACCGACGCCCGCGAAGAAGGCGTCGTAGTGCTCCTGGAAGGGCTCGAACCCGAACTGCAGCAGCCAGTCGAGGTCGTCACCGGGGGCGGCGACGAACCCGTCCAGCGAGGAGGCGACGGAGTAGGTGGTGGCCATGCCCGGACGGTACCGACGACCGCCGACAGGCCGACGGGCAGCCCGCTGCCAGGGTCAGTGCCGGCCTCCTCGTCCGACCACGACCACCTCGGCCACCGTGAGGGCCGACGCGATCCAGAGCTGCCCGGTCGCGAACCGACGGCGACGGGGGTCGAGGAGCGCCAGGGGCACCATCGTCGCACCGTGGGCCGCGTCGACCAGGGCGCTGAGCGTGTGCGCGTCAGCCGTGCCGGCACGTGCGACGGCGACCGCCTGTGCGAGTTGCCGCACGCCGAGCACCCGGTCCAGCGCCGGGTGGGCATCGCCGGAGCGGAGCGCGCGGACGAGGTGCCAGACGCCGAGCCCGGCGCGCACGAACTCCACCGTCCGGCCTGCCGTCACCGCCCGGTCCGGCCGGCTCATCGTCGACGTCCCGCCGCGAGCGCCGCCGCGCCGACCGCTCCGGCAGCGCCGACGACCGCTCCGAGGAGCCCGTTGCCGAGCCGCCGGTGCTCCACCCACCACGTCTGCGGGGACCACGCGTGCGCCGACTCGTCGAACACCCCGTGCGCCCCGTGGTCGCCCGGCACCGGCTCGTACAGGTTGTCCCGGAGCTCCAGGCCGTCCTTGTCCGGGTTCTGCTGCCCGGACACCAGCGTCTTCGCGGCGTACCAGTCGGCGAACCGGCCGCTGATCCGGTTGCCGAGGATCGTGTACACCGTGGACTCGCCGACCCAGGTGCGGCGGCGGGGCCGTTCGGCGGTGGCCGCGATAGCACGGGCACCGACCTCCGGCTGGTAGATCGGTGCGACCGGCTGCGGGTGGTGCGGGAGCTTCGACTTCACCCACTGGAACTGGATCGTGTTGAGCGCCGGCATGTCCACCCGCGACACCTGCACGTGGCTGCCCTGCTCGATGAGCTCGGAGACGACGGACTCGGTGAACCCCACGATGGCGTGCTTCGCCCCGCAGTACGCGGCCTGCAGCGGGATGCCCCGGAAGCCCAGGGCCGAGCCCACCTGGATCACCTGACCGCGGTCGCGCGGGACCATCCGGGACAGGGCGGCGCGGGTGCCGTTCACGAAGCCGAGGTACGTCACGTGCAGTGCTCGTTCGAAGTCCTCGGGCGCGGTCTCCAGGAAGCGGCCGAACACGCCGACCATCACGCCGTTCACCCACAGGTCGATCGGCCCGAGTTCCTGCTCGACCCGGTCGGCAGCGGCCTCGACGGCCTCCCGGTCCGAGACGTCGGCGACGAGCGCGAGCCCGCGGCGCCCGGCGGCCACGACCTCGGCGGCCGCGGCGTCGACACCGTCCTGCCCGCGGGCGATGACCGCGACGTCCCACCCACGAGCCGCGAGTTCACGGACGGTCGCCCGTCCCAGTCCCGCGGATCCACCGGTCACCACTGCCACTCGAGTCATGGCTCCCTTGTACCGGCGCGTGGCCGTGCACCACTCAGCCGTTGTCCCCCGACGCGGCGGAGCGCGCATGATGGCAGCGTGGACACGCGAGACGACCCCGTGGAACCCGAGCCGGACGCGGAGCCGCAGCCGCGCTGGATCCGACGGACGCCGATCCTCCCCGAGCAGTGGTGGGGTCCGCCGACGGCTCTGGCAGTCGGGGCGATGGCGGTCGTGGCGATCGGCATCTGGCTGCAGCGTCCCGCCCTGCCCGTGATGATCCCGGTCGGTGCCGTCGGGCTGGCCGGTGCGGTCATGCTCGCGGTCGCCGGACGACGGGCGTACTGGTACCCGAGTCGCGCGGCGGCTTGGGACTTGCATCGCACCCGGGTCGTCGTGTGGAACGCGGTCGGCGTCGCGTTGGCGGTGTTCGCCTTCGCGGTGGGAGCGCAGACGCTCCTGATCGGGTACGTGGTCGCCGCGACGGGTCTCTACACGATGCGGCGGGACGAACCGACGCGATTCGAGCGGCGTGGTCGTGCGGTGGCGTCGGCAGCCGTCTCGGTGGTGGCGGCCGTGTACGCGGTCGTGGCGTTGGCAGTCCCGGTCGTCGACGAAGCGCAGTCATCGCGGTGGATCGGGTGGAGCATCCTGGTCATCCCGGTCGCTGTCGTCGTCGCGGTGCTGAACTGGCGAGCCGCGTCGAAGACGGCCGACCCCGACCTCGACGGGGCGGAGCCGGACTTCGGCGGTCTGCACCCGGAACCGGGACCGGAGCCGCCGGGCAACGATCCGCTCAGCGCCCCCGACCGAACCGCGTCGTGACGCCCGGCGAGTACAGCACCGAGTCCGGCTCGAGCTCCGTCAACCCGAACGGCAGCCCAGCGGCCCCCACCAGGTCGTCCCGCAGCGACACCACCGAGGCACGGTGCAACGGCCACGACTCGTGCTCGTTCGGCCAGAACCGGGTCCGGCCGAGCCGTCGCACGTGCATGCCCCAACGTGCCGTCAGGAAGGTCTCGAGCGCGGTCGGCTCCTCGACGGGAGGCCCGACCCGGACGTCCAGCAGCGACCGGAGGTGCGTTCCGTGCCGCCGCATCGCGTACGCGACACGGTCCGGCGCGGGCCGTCGCTGCTCCGCCACGGCCCACTTGTACGGCAGACCCGTCGCCACGCGAGCGCCGACGGTCGGTGCGAGCTTGCCCGCGTCGAGCGACAGGAACACGACGCCGTGCTGCCCGCGCTCGTCGACCGTGTAGACGCGGACGTTCACCTCGATGAAGTCCCCGATCGAACCGACCGAGACCGGTGGGAAACGGGTGTCCGTGAACCGGAAGCAGATGAGTCCGACCCAGGTGGTCACGCCGTCGTCGACGCCGTCCGCCCCGAGGGTGTCCGGACGGGTCCCGGCCGGCAGGAGCGGTGCGACCGCGGACACGTCCACCCGCCAGTGCGCGAAGACGACGTCCCGCCACGCCTGTTCGATCCACGGACGTCCGGTGAGTGCAGGGGCCACTGCCTGGCGCGTTCCGCTCGGCGGCGTCGCGGAGCGGCGCGCGGAACGCGCCGACCGAGCCTGCGAGGTCGGCGGGGTGCCCCCGACAGGCTCCGCGGCGGTCACGGGGTGGTCGCCTCAGGGGCGATGTGCCCCGCCACCGGCGCGTCGTCCCACCCCTGCTGCGGGGTGTCGCAGGTCCCGCGGAACACGAACTGCGACGGCCGCTTCCGCTCGCTCGACGTCCAGTCGATCGCGGGGCGCCGACGCTCGGGCGGCAGGTACCCGATCCGGTACACCGCCATCAACTCGAGCTCCGCCGGCACCCGCAGGAGCTCCTCGATCTCCGCCCACGCGCCCGGGGTCTCCATCGGGAAGGACACGAACTGGATGCCGAGCCCGAGTTCGGTGGTGGCGAGCCAGATGTTCTCCATCGCGGCACCCATGCTGAACACCGAGTAGAAGCCGGAGAGCTCCTCCTTCCGGTACTCGTGGCGGTCGAGCATCACCCCGAGCAGCAGGGGCGAGCCGGCGACGAGCTTCCGGTTCTCCTCGCCGAGGGTCTGCGGCACCCGGAGCGTGTTCATCAGCATCTGCCCGCGCTTCGTGAACACCTGCCGGGTGAACGGTCGGAGCGGCCCGGGGAGCTTGTCGAAGAGCATCCCGTCGCGGCGCTCGTCCATCTCGGCCTTCGAGAACCGGAAGTACGGCTTGTAGCGCTGGAAGAAGGTCCCCTCCGCCATCGTGCGGGTCATCGAGCTGCCGCTGATCTCCGCGACGCGGTCGATCGTCGGCCGCTCCTCGACGAGCACGAACCGCCACGGCTGGCTGTTGAGCTGGGACGGCGCCCGACCGGCGAGCTCGACGAGGAGCCGCTGGTGCTCCTCGGAGACCGGATCGGGCAGGAATGCCCCGTTGGTCGTGCGTCGGCGTCGGATGGCCTCGAAGAGCTCCACTGCTTCCCTCGTGTCTCGTCGTCGCGGTCAGCGCCGTGCGAGCAGCGCCCCCAGGTAGGACGGTGCAGCGGCGACCGCGACTCTCCAGTGTGCTCCGGAGCGCGGGTTCGTGCGTGGTGCGGCCGCGAGGGGCACCAGTGCGGGCAGCAGGAACAGCGCCGTGCGGTCCCGCGTCCAGACGGGGGTGGTCGCGGCGACGCCGGTGAGCGTGGCGGTGACGACGAACAGGCCGTGGTGCACGACGCGGAGCTTCTTCGTCCGGATCAGCCGGACCGCGACGGCCGTGCCCCACAGGCAGTTCGCGACGTACGCGACGGTCGCGGCGGTGACCAGACGCCGGGCGGTCACCGATCCGGCGGGAGGCCCCACGCGCCTCCAGGCCGTCGCCTTCCGTCCCATGTGCGGGACGTTACGCGGTCTCGCGACTGACGAGCTTGGAGAGCACGATCGCAGAGCGTGTGTGGTCCACCTGCGGCGCGAGGCGGACCTTGTCGAGTGCTTCCTCGAGTGCCGACAGGTCCTTCGAGCGCATGTGCACGACGGCATCGGCACTGCCGGTGACGGTGCCCGCGTCGATGACCTCGGGCACGGTGTCGAGCAGGGAGCGGAGCTCGTCGGGGGAGACCGTGCCGCGGCAGTAGAGCTCCACCCAGGCCTCGGTGCCACGGTCCTCGACAGCGGGGTCGACCTTGATCGTGAAGCCCTGGATCACGCCGTCCGCGACGAGCCGGTCGACGCGACGCTTCACGGCCGAGGCCGAGAGTCCGACCACCGACCCGATGTCGCCGTAGCCGGCGCGGGCGTTCTCCCGGAGCTGGTCCAGGATGCGGTGGTCGAGCGAATCCATTGCACCCATGCTACGCCGACTTCTTGCACGCCTGGTGGGTTCCGCGCACGAAACGTGCGTCACCCGAATGGGTGGTAGGTCCGATCGCCCGCGGTGCTGCACTTGCTGGACGGTTCGTGCCAGACTTCGGATTGGCGTCGACCTGGTCCGCTACGGCGAGTGAGCCTGCATCTCGCCGGAGCACGTCATCCAGAGTGGTGGTTCCTGGCAGGCTCGGGCCCCGGTCCCTCCAGGAGGACTGATGTCGAACACCGCACCCGCCCCCGAAGCCAGCACCGCGCTGACCCGCACGGCCACGAAGCGCTCGATCCTCATGTGCAAGCCGACGCACTACACGGTCAGCTACCGGATCAACCCGTGGATGCACCCCGAGGACCCGACCGACACGTCGAAGGCCGTCCAGCAGTGGCAGTCCCTCGTCGACGTCTACGAGCAGCTCGGCTTCGACATCCAGTACATCGAGCCCGTCGAGGGCCTGCCGGACATGGTCTACGCCGCGAACGGCGGGTTCGTCCTCGACGGCATCGCCTACGGCGCGAAGTTCCAGTACCCCGAGCGCCAGCCCGAGGGCCCGGCGTACATGGACTGGTTCGGCCAGGCCGGCCTGACCGTCGCCGTGCCCGAGGAGACCAACGAGGGCGAGGGTGACTTCCTGCTCGTCGGCGACACGATCTTCGCCGGCACCGGGTTCCGCTCGGACAGCACGTCGCACGAGGAACTCGCCCGCATCTACGGCCGCGAGGTCGTCACCCTCAAGCTCATCAACCCGAGCTTCTACCACCTCGACACGGCGATCGCGGTGCTCGACCCCGAGCCCGCCGCCGACGGCACGAGCAACATCGCGTACCTCGAGAGCGCGTTCGACGAGGCGTCGCTCACGATCCTCCGCGAGCGCTTCCCGGACGCGATCATCGCGACCGAGGAGGACGCCGCGATCCTCGGCCTGAACTCGTACTCCGACGGCTACAACATCGTCATCGCCTCGCGCGCCACCACGTTCGCGTCGCAGCTCAGGGAGAAGGGCTACAACCCCATCGGCGTCGACCTGTCCGAGCTGCTGCTCGGCGGCGGCGGCGTGAAGTGCTGCACGCTCGACCTGCACCCGGTCGGCACCGGCACCTCGGTGGTGCGTTCGCTCGGGGTGTCGTGATGTCGGCGGCAGCCTCGCTCGGGACGAACACCGCGGCGGCGCTCGCCGTCGAGGACCGTGCCCTCGCCCACAACTACGGCCCGCTGCCCGTCGTCATCGCCTCGGGCGACGGCGCGTGGGTGACCGACGTCGACGGCAAGCGCTACCTCGACGGCCTCGCCGCGTACTCGGCGGTGAACTTCGGCCACGGCAACCCCCGGCTGCTCGACGCCGCGCGGGCGCAGCTCGACCGCGTCACGCTGACCTCGCGCGCGTTCGTGAACGACCAGCTCGGGCCCTTCGCGTCGGAGCTGGCTGCGTTGACGGAGACCGAGATGGTGCTCCCGATGAACACCGGCGCCGAGGCCGTCGAGTCCGCGATCAAGGTGTCCCGCGCCTGGGGCTACCGCGTCAAGGGCGTCCCGGCCGAGCAGGCGACGATCATCGTGGCGTCCGGGAACTTCCACGGCCGGACGACGACGATCATCTCGTTCTCGGACGATCCCGTCGCGCACGACGACTTCGGGCCGTACACGCCAGGGTTCCGCACCGTGCCCTACGGCGACGCAGCTGCCCTCCGTGAGGCGATGGACGAGACCGTCGTCGCCGTGCTGCTCGAGCCGATCCAGGGCGAGGGCGGCGTGGTCATCCCGCCCGCCTCGTACCTGCCGGACGTCCGGTCGATCTGCGACGAGTTCGGCGCGCTCTTCGTCGCCGACGAGATCCAGTCCGGACTCGGTCGCACCGGGCACACCCTCGCCGTGCAGCGGGTGGGCGTCCGACCGGACCTCGTCACGCTCGGCAAGGCGCTCGGTGGCGGCATCGTCCCGGTGTCCGCCGTCGTGGGGTCGCGCGACGTCCTGGGGGTCCTCCGTCCGGGCGAGCACGGCTCCACGTTCGGCGGGAACCCGCTCGCCGCGGCCGTCGGTGCCGAGGTCGTGGCGATGCTCGGCGAGGGCACGTTCCAGCAGCGGGCGCTCGAGGGCGAACCGCTCCTGCGCGGGCTGCTCGACGACCTGCTCGGCAAGGGCGTCGTGTCGCACCGCGTCGCCGGGCTCTGGGCCGGCATCGACATCGACCCCGCGCTCGGCACCGGCAAGGCGATCTCCGAGGACCTCGCTGACCGCGGTGTGCTCGTGAAGGACACGCACGGGTCGACGATCCGCTTCGCCCCGCCCCTCGTCGTCACCGACGACGAGGTCCGCCTGGCGATCGGCACCCTGGCCGAGGTGCTCGCCGCGCGCTGAGCGGGCGCCGCGCCGCGCCCCGCGCGCCGTGTCGCCAGCGCTTGCGTCGTGAGCAGAAATGGTCGGGTCGCCCCACGGCACCCGACCATTCCTGCTCACCAAGCGATCGTCCGACCGCCGCCGACCCTCACACCGCCCAGCGCTCCGCCAGCTCGTCCATCAGGGCGTCGAGCCGTTCGTCGACCACCTGCTCCTCGGGGTGCGCCTCGTACCAGGCGATGACCTCGCGCACCCCGTGCCGGTACGGCGTCCGCGGCCGGTACCAGGGCACGAGCGACCGGACCTTGCTGTTGTCGAACACGGAGCTGTTCGCCTTGTCGCCGAGGAGCGCCGCGCCCCACTCCGGGTCGACCGCGTTGATCGCGTCGGCCGGCACGTGCACGATCCGCAGGTCGTCGACCCCTGCCGCCGCGGCGATCTCCTGCGCGATGGTGTTCCAGGTCGGTGCCTCGTCGCTCGTGATCGTGAACGGCTCGCCGATGGCCTCGGCCCGGTCGAGCAGCCCCGTGAACCCGACGGCGAAGTCGCGGCTGTGCGTGATGGTCCACAGCGAGGAGCCGTCGCCGGTGATGATGATCGGCTTGCCGGCACGCATCCGTGCCACCGCCGTCCACCCACCGGTGAGCGGCAGCTTCGTCTCGTCGTAGGTGTGCGACGGCCGCACGATCGTCACCGGGAAGTCCTGCTCCCGGTACGCCTGCATGAGCAGTTCCTCGCACGCGATCTTGTCCCGCGAGTACTGCCAGTACGGGTTCTTCAGCGGCGTCGACTCGGTGATCGGCAGGTGCGTGGCCGGCGTCTGGTACGCCGAGGCCGAGCTGATGAAGACGTACTGCCGCGTCCGCCCCGCGAAGAACTCCACGTCGGCCTGCACCTGGTCCGGCGTGAAGGCGATCCAGTTGACGACGACGTCGTAGTGGCGGTCGCCGAGTGCGTCCGCCAGCGCGCTGCGGTCCGACACGTCTGCCTGGAGGCGCGTCACACCCTCCGGGATCGGCCTGCCCCCGGTGGTCCCCCGGTTGAGCACGGTCACGTCGAACCCCTGCTCGACGGCTTCGCGGACACACGAGGCGCTGATGACCCCGCTGCCGCCGATGAACAGCACGCTCGATCCCGACATGGATGCTCCTTCGCTCCCGGCGGTGCACCTGCGCACCGCACTCCTGTCGATCCTGCACCGCCAACCCCGCGTAGCGTCACGAACCGAGCCTCCAGAAGGATGTCAGGCGGGCCACCTCCGCATCAGGGGGCCGCCAGATCAGCAGATGTCCCATCGAACTCGAATACTTTCGGAGCGCTTTGCATGCCATAGAAGTCGTGAAGCTCGGCAGAGTCAACGACAACAAACTCTTCGAGAGACCCTGGACCGCCGTCTGAAGCGACAATAGTTGTGACGAGCTGAAACAGACTTCCGGACGTTGGCAGCCTGAAATCTCCTGAACCGCGAACTTTGTCCTCGGTGGCCGAGAGTAGAGCCGTGACCGCCTGAGGTACCTTCCGTTGCTCCGGCGTATAAGACGCTACTAGTCCATAGACGTTGTCTGCGAAACGTCTCCAACTCGCCGGAACAAGCATTTCGGGAATATGGCCGTCGGAATGAAGCGTCTTGAAGGTGGCCACGATCTCAGCCTTCGTGCTTGTTTCAGACCAAGGAGACGACTCGATCGCCCCCGCTGCTGTCTCAAAGGCTGATATCAGAACTTCGACCTGCTCAACGGCGGCCTTCAGCTGCGCCGCAAGCCTAAGCTGCCGCCAGTCGACGACATCTGCTTTGTAGACGATATCATGCGTGACGGTAGACCACGCATTTTCGAAAGCAGTCGCAATCTGGACTTCGAAAATGATATTACCCGCACCTACCTGGCGTTCTGCGGCTGCCTCCGGCTTTATAGAGCCGTACCAGCGCGTCCCATCAAATCGGAAGACGTCGGGGGCCTTGTGTGTATCCGTTCGTCCTCGCACGCGCTTCTTTACGAAAAGACGATCCAGGTCTCGAAGGACGCCAGGCTGATGTGCAGCGACAGGAATCACGATTGTGCAGGCGTAGAGATCGTCGAGCCGCGACCATTTACCGTACCGGCCGCCTTCGAGCTTCTCGGCGAGGGAGGCAGCCGTCTTTGATCGTCCCTTAAACATATAGTTACGATCATTGCAATAGGATTCGAGCGTTGACTTCACATAACGCTCGACGTCGGCCAACGGTGCCGATGCTTTTTCGAACGCCGCGCGCACGCTCTCAGGCTCGGGCACTTGGGGTCTCCCTGAGAATCGAGTCCCGGAGGAATTTCACGCGCTTCTGGCGCTGCGCGAGGTCATTCGAGGCAGATCGGGCAGCCTCATAGTACGTTTTTGCGTCCTCAAACTGCTGTCGTTGATCTTCGTCTATCACGCGACTCATTGCCAGTGTGAGGTTCGCAATCGCCTCATCCGTGGGCGGGAGTTCGTCGTCTTCAATCAAGCTAAGCACGGCGACGAAGAGCGAGTAATAGTCGGCTTGATTGCGAAGGCGACGAGTGGGCTGGGTTCCGGAAAGGCTGTCGGACCAGGTTCGGAGCACCTCCAAAGTAGACCGGACTCTCTGCTCGACAGCTGGTCCCTCTTCCCAGTCTTCTTCTCGCGCGCTGTAGGCGGAATCGAGTTCCTCCTGGGAATAGCTTCCGACGCCGGATTCGGTCGCGAGGAAGAGCTGTGCAACTAGCTCAGTATCTTTCATCTGCCGACGGGAGCTAGGTGCGATTCTCGGGAAGTTCGGCATGCTTTCCTCGAGGAAGTTCGCGATGGCCTCGACCCGGCCGGCGAAATCCCCGGAGAATCGAGCGTGGCGAAGCTCTTGGGCGGTCAGTCGCGCAACGTTTCGATTGATGCGGTCGAAGATGTTGGCGAGTGCGGCCTCGTCCGTAGTAGGGAGGAACTCGATGCTGAATTGGTATCGATATGCTTGCTTTTTAGTGTCAGAAGGGAGCTCATCGAAGCTTAACCCCCGGAACCGGCTGGAGGTCGCAGCAGAACCGACGGGGAACTCCCCGCTTAGAAATTCAAAGATTGTCGAGAGGCGCTGCTTGCCGTCCACCACCGAGTATCTAGCTACACCTGCTTCATCGATGTCCTCAAAGAGGAATACCGCGGGCGCGGGGTAGTTAAGTAGCACTGTGTCGATAAAATAGTCCTTATATCCCTGCGACCAAACGCTTCGCCTCTGATAAGGCGGGTCCATCTCCAGTAAGCCTCGGTTATAGAGGTCCCAGAACCATGCGATCGATTGAGTGGTCTGTCGGCGTTCGTCGGGCACGATGTGTCTCCTTGGTGAGGTAGGTTCAAGTTATCCGGGCCACTGATTGGTCGCAAGCGGCAACTTTGGCCGCGGCGAGCTGAACGTCAGTTGGCGCGAGATGGTCGGCGGCGTCCTGGTGCGGGAAAGGCGAGCTCGGCGGGATGGCGTGGCTTGGGCTTGAGCCGGGTTTAGGTTGGCGGCTGGACGGTCCTCGGTGCTGCGATCCGGCGACCGATCGTCCCGGTTCGCGTCGGCGTCGAAGGTTCCAAGGCGTGCGGCATTGAGCGACTACCGTCACGATCCGAGCCGCATCGACGCGGCCACGACAGGAGTGAGACGCACATGGAGTACCGCTACCTCGGCAACTCAGGCCTCAAGGTCTCCGAGATCACCTACGGCAACTGGCTGACCCACGCCTCCCAGGTGGAGAACGACGCGGCGATCGCCTGCGTCCGGGCCGCCCTCGACGTCGGCATCTCGACGTTCGACACCGCCGACGTCTACGCGAACACCGGTGCCGAGACCGTCCTCGGCGAGGCGCTCAAGGGGGAGCGGCGTCAGTCGCTCGAGATCGCGACGAAGGTGTTCGGGCCGACCGGTCCGAAGGGCCACAACGACACCGGGCTCAGCCGGAAGCACATCCTCGAGTCGATCAACGGGTCGCTCGAGCGGCTGCAGACCGACTACGTCGACCTCTACCAGGCGCACCGGTTCGACTACGAGACCCCGCTCGAGGAGACGATGCTCGCCTTCGCCGACGTCGTCCGGCAGGGCAAGGCGCTGTACATCGGCGTCAGCGAGTGGACGGCGGAGCAGCTCCGCGCCGGGCACGAGCTCGCCGACGACCTCGGCGTCCAGCTCATCTCGAACCAGCCGCAGTACTCGGCGCTCTGGCGGGTCATCGAGGGCGAGGTCGTGCCGACGTCCGAGGAGCTCGGCATCTCGCAGATCGTCTGGTCCCCGATCGCGCAGGGTGTGCTCACCGGCAAGTACCAGCCCGGTCAGCCGCTGCCGGAGGGTTCCCGTGCCACCGACGACAAGGGCGGCGCGAACATGATCAAGCGGTTCATGCGCGACGAAGTCCTCAGCGCGGTGCAGGACCTCAAGCCGATCGCGGACGAACTGAACCTCTCGATGGCACAGCTCGCGGTGGCGTGGGTGCTGCAGAACCGGAACGTGGCGTCCGCGATCATCGGTGCGTCCCGGCCGGAGCAGGTCCACGACAACGCCGGCGCTGCCGGGGTGGAGATCCCCGCCGAGCTGCTGACCCGCATCGACGACGCCCTCGGCTCCGTGGTCGAGCGCGACCCGGCGAAGACGAACGACAGCAGCCCGAAGACCCGCGAGGCCTGAGTCCGGACGCCAGCTGGCGGGCGCGACCCGCGCCTCCAGGCTGTGGGCAACCCGGCGTGAAGGCGAGCCGCACCACCAAAGTCACCCTGCACTGCGCAATCGCGTGGTTCGGGGTGACTTCGGTTGTGCGCGGCGACCGACACGCTCGCCCCGACGCACCGCACCACGGAAAAAGGCCCCCTGCCGAAGCAGGGGGCCTTTCACCGTGGCTGGACACGGCATCGATCCGTGGACCTTTCGATTTTCAGTCGAACGCTCTACCAACTGAGCTATCCAGCCGTGGCGACCCTGACGGGACTTGAACCCGCGACCTCCGCCGTGACAGGGCGGCACGCTAACCAACTGCGCTACAGGGCCATATTGTGTTATCGGTACTGCGTGTTATCGGTACTGCCTTTTATCGGTACTGCGTGTCTTGCCGGTGGTGCTCTGCTTGCTTGCTCACTCCGAAGAGTGACCCCAACGGGATTCGAACCCGTGCTGCCGCCGTGAAAGGGCGGTGTCCTAGGCCACTAAACGATAGGGCCGCAAGCGGTGCTTCGCGCTACCGATGGACAAGCATACGGATGGTCCGCGGGTTTCACAAATCGAGGGCCGCGAGCGCGGAACGCCCGGCGTGTCGCGGTGTGGAGCCAGGGGTGCGGGGCTTCACTCACCGTGGGGCACCAGGCCCCGATTCGCGCTGTCGATGATCGAGTGCGACCATCGTCGTTGGTCCCGTACCCCTCGTGCGAGGGGCTGTCCGGGTGCGACACCTGTTGTTACTGTTGCGTTTGTTAACAGTGTTACGTGCGTGAGCCTTGCCGCGCTGTTACGAAATCGAGATGTATGTCGACCTCACCATCGCTCTCCCTCAGCCCCCGCCGCCGCTTCACCGCCGCCGCGGTCGCCGTCGCGCTCGCGGTCGGCACCCTCGTGGCGCTGGCCCCGGCGACGTCGGCGAGTGCGGCGTCGTACCCGAGCTGGTCGGACGTCGAGAAGGCGAAGGCATCGAAGTCGGCGCAGCAGGCCAAGGTCGCCGAGATCAAGGCGCTCATCGCCGACCTGTCCACGAAGGCGACGGCGGCGAAGCAGTCCGCCGAGGCCGCTGGCACCGCCTACCAGACGGCGCAGACGAAGTACGACGACGCGACGCTCAAGCAGCAGACGCTGCAGAAGCAGGCGGACGACGCCGAGAAGACCGCAGCGGAGTCCGAGGAGCAGGCCGGCCAGCTCGCCGCGCAGCTCGGACGGGCGAGCGCGAACGACGTGACGACGGACATCCTCACGCACCCGTCGAAGTCTGGTGACCTCCTCTACGAGCTCGGCGCGATGTCGAAGCTCAGCGAGCAGGCGGACGGCATCTACTCCCAGGCGACGCAGGACCGGGGCGTCGCGCAGGGCCTCGCCGACCGCGCCGACCTCGCGAAGAACGCCCTCGGCAAGCTCGCCGACGCGGCCCAGCAGAAGATGCAGGCCGCCCAGCAGGCAGCCGACGACGCACAGACGGCCGTCGACGCGCAGAGCGACAACCAGGCCCGACTCGAATCCCAGCTGACGCTCCTCACCACGAACGAGGCGAACGTCGAGTCGCGCTACAACAAGGGCGTCCAGGCCGAGAAGGCACGGCAGGCGGCCCTCGCGGCGGCAGCAGCCAAGGCCGCGGCGACGAGCTCCGGCGGCACCGGCGGCGGGACGCCGAACTCCACCGGCTGGGTACGCCCTGCCGGCGGGTACCAGACGAGCGCCTACGGCTACCGCGTCGACCCCTACACGCACTACCGCGCGCTGCACGCCGGTGTGGACCTCGCTCCCGCCTGCTACGCCCCGATCTACGCCGCCCACTCCGGCACCGTGACGTTCGCGGCGAACGGTGGCGGCTACGGCAACGAGGTCGTGCTCGACAACGGCGGCGGGATCTCCACCGCCTACGGGCACATCGTCGACGGCGGCATCCTCGTGTCGGTCGGTCAGCACGTCAGTGCGGGCCAGCAGATCGCGAAGATCGGTTCGACCGGCTGGTCGACCGGGTGCCACCTCCACTTCGAGACCCGGATCAACGGTTCCGCCGTCGACCCGGTCCCCTTCATGGCAGCGCGGGGGATCTCGGTATGACCGTGTGCGCGCCCGAGAGGCCCTGACACCACATGAAGAAGCCTGCACGTTCCCTCGCCTGCGGCATCGTCACCGTCTCGTTGCTCGGCATCGGGCTCTCGGTGGGGATCGCCGGACCGGCAGGGGCGACCCCCGCGAAGGCCCCGTCGTGGGCGGACGTGCAGGCGGCGAAGGCCGACCAGGCGGAGACGCAGCAGACGGTCGACGAGCTCGCCTCGCGCCTGTCGTCACTGCAGGACGGTGCCGACCAAGCCGGCATCGTGGTCCAGCAGGCCGGACAGACCTACGCCCTCGCGGCGTCGGAGCAGCAGGAGGCGCAGTCCACGCTCGACGACCTCGGGGCCCAGTCGAAGCGCGCCAAGGCGTCGGCGGACGAGTCGGCCGGCCAGGTCGCCGCCCTCGTGGTCGAGCTCTCGCGCTCCGGCGGTGGTGACCTCTCGACGAGCATGCTCGTCGACGCCTCCGACGCGAAGGACCTGCTCTACCAGGTCGGCACGATGACGCACCTGTCCGAGCGGTCGGCGAGCGTCCTGGCGCAGGCACAGGCCGACCAGAAGACGGTCGACTCGCTCGCCGCGCAGAAGCGCCAGGCCACGAAGGCCCTCGCGAAGGCCGCCGCGACGACGAAGACGTCCCTGGAAGCGGCGAACGACACCGCGGCCAAGGCGAACGGCGCGCTCGCCGACGCGCAGAGCCAGCAGAACGAGGTGCTCGAGCAGCTCGCGTTCCTCAAGGGCTCGACCGTCGCGGCCGAGAGCGCGTACTACACCGAGCAGCACGCACAGCAGGCCGAGGCGCAACTGGCCGCAGCGGCGAGCGGCGCCACGACGACCACACCGAGCGGCAGCGGGACGGCGACCACGCCGAACACGGGCACGACCGCGCCGAACACCGGCACGACCACGCCGAACACGGGGACGTCCACGCCGAGCAAGCCCGCGACGACGCCCGTCGCCCCGGCGAAGCCGAGCACGCCCGCGACGACGCCCGTCGCCCCTGCGAAGCCGAGCACCCCGGCCGCACCGGCACCGGCACCCGCTCCGCCGCCGGCCCCCGCTCCGAGCAGCCCGTCGAAGGCCGCCGGTGCCATCGCGTACGCGCGCGCCCAGCTCGGGAAGCCGTACCTCATGGGGGGCGCGGGGCCGAGCACCTGGGACTGCTCCGGCCTCGTGATGATGGCCTACAGCTCGCAGGGCATCGCGACCGGTGGACACAACGTCGTCTGGCAGTACAACTACTTCAAGTCGATCGGGCGCCTCGTCCCGATGTCGCAGCGGCAGCCCGGCGACATCCTCTTCTACTCGAGCAACGGAACCGCATCCGGCGGCTACCACGACTCGATCTACACCGGTGGTGGGCGCATGGTCGAGGCCGCGCGCCCCGGCGTCGGCGTCGTCGAACGCGCGGTGTGGCTGCCGAACCAGCTGCTGCCGTACGTCGCACGCCCGAGCGGCTCGCTGTAGGCAGACACCGCACCCCGGTACGGACAATGCGCCCCGTCACGACGGGGCGCATTGTCCGTACCGGGGCGCGAACGCCGAGCGGCGGGGAGGGTCAGTGACCGGTCGGCACGTACGCGGCCTGGCCGGCCGTGACGATCGCCTCGGCCTCGGCGGCGTCGCCCCAGCCCTCGGCCTTGACCCACTTGTTCGGCTCGAGGTCCTTGTAGCGCTCGAAGAAGTGCGCGATCTCGGCCTTCGTCTGCTCGTCGACGTCCGAGATGTCCTGGATGTGCGCCCAGCGCGGGTCCTTCGCGGGGACCACGAGGACCTTCGCGTCGATGCCGGCCTCGTCGCTCATCTTGAAGACGCCGACGGGACGGACCTTGACGCCCACACCGGGGAAAGTCGGGTACTCGAGGAGAAGCAGCGCGTCCACGGGGTCGCCGTCGTCCGCGAGGGTCTGCTCGAAGAAGCCGTAGTCCGTCGGGTAGACGAACGACGTGAACAGCACGCGGTCGAGGTAGACGCGACCCGTCTCGTGGTCCACCTCGTACTTGTTGCGGCTGCCCTTGGGGATCTCGACGACGACGTCGTACGCGGCCATGTGTGCTCCTGGTCTGTCGGTTGAACGGAAAGCGCGGCTAACGTTACCGGGTGAACTCTCCGCGTCCCCGGCTGGATCCCGCGGTCGCCGACACCCGTCGCGCGGTCCGGACCCTCCTCGCCCAGGCCCTCGACGAGTCCGTCGTCCGTGACGGCGACCTCGTCCTCGTCGCGCTGAGCGGCGGACCGGATTCGCTCGCCCTCGCTGCGGCCACCACGTTCGAGGCACCCAAGCAGGGACTCCGGGCCGGTGCCGTGGTCGTCGACCACGCGCTCCAGGCGGGATCCGAGGCGGTGGCGAGCCGCGCCTCCAGGCAGGCAGCAGAGCTGGGACTCGCACCGGTGACGGTCCGTCGTGTCGCCGTCGGTTCCGCAGGGGGTCCCGAAGGGGCGGCCCGGGAGGCGCGTCACGCGTCGATCGCGGACGTCGCCTCCGAGACGGGGTCACCACTCGTGCTCTTCGGGCACACGCTCGACGACCAGGCCGAGTCGGTCCTGCTGGGCCTCGCCCGCGGGAGCGGGCCGGACTCGCTGTCCGGCATGGCGCCGCTCGCGCGTCGCGCCGCCGGTCCGGCGTACGGACGGCCGCTCCTCGCGGTCCGGCGGCACACGACGCGGCAGGCGTGCTCGGCTGCGGGCCTCGCACCGTGGGACGACCCGCAGAACGACGACCCGGCGTTCGCCCGTGTGCGGGTCCGGCGGACGCTCCTGCCCGCGCTCGAACGAGAGCTCGGCGCCGGGGTCCCGGAGGCCCTCGCCCGGACGGCGGACCAGCTGCGCGAGGACTCCGCGGCGCTCGACCACTTCGCCGAGGAGATCGCGGAGGACTTCGCGGAGCACTCCGAGGCCGGCATCGCACTGACGGTCCGCGGGCTCGCGGCCAACCCGCCCGCGCTCCGGCAGCGGCTCGTGCGGCTCGCTGTGGAGAGCGAGTTCGGGGTGACGCTGTCGCGCGTGCAGACGCTCGAGGTGTGCCGGCTCGTCACCGACTGGAGCGGACAGGGCCCGATCGACCTGCCGGGCGTCCGGGCGTCGCGCAACGGGGACCGGCTGGAGTTCTCCGCCGAGCAGTGACGTCCGGGCAGTTAGGCTGGGGTGGTGGAACTCTCCGACGTCCAGGCAGACCTGTCCGAAGTGCTCTTCACCCCCGAGCAGCTCGACGAGAAGCTCGCCGAGCTCGCCGCGGTGGTCGACACCGACTACGCGGGCCGCGACCCGCTCCTCGTCGGGGTCCTCAAGGGCGCGGTCATGGTGATGGCGGACTTCTCCCGGCACCTCAAGATGCAGGCGCGGATGGACTGGATGGCGGTGTCGTCCTACGGCTCCGGCACGAAGTCGTCCGGCGTGGTCCGGATCCTCAAGGACCTCGACACCGACCTGCACGGCCGCGACGTCCTCATCGTCGAGGACATCATCGACTCCGGCCTGACGCTGTCCTGGCTCAAGCAGAACCTCGAGTCGCGCGGCGCCGCGAGCGTCGAGATCGTGGCCCTGCTGCGGAAGCCCGAGGCCGCCAAGGTCGAGGTCGACGTGAAGTACGTGGGCTTCGACATCCCGGACGAGTTCGTGGTCGGCTACGGCCTCGACTACGACGAGCGCTACCGCAACCTGCGCGGCGTCGGCGTCCTCGCCCCGCACGTGTACTCCTGACGGGGGGCGCGGGCGGAGTTCGCCCGCAGAGGACACCCATTCTCGCCACAGAATCGCGGTCGTATGCTGATCAGCACGCAACTTCGGCAGAGAAAGGTGTCGGGCACTCTGCCCGGATCACATGAACTTCAAGCGCATCTTCCGCGGCCCGTACTTCTACGTGTTGATCGCGCTGGCGGGCATCTTCATCGGCTGGAGCGTGATCAGCCAGTCCGGCACGCAGCAGATCAACACCCAGAAGGGCCTCGAGCAGCTCTCTGACGGCAAGGTCTCGTCGGTGGTGGTGAACTCCACCGAGCAGCGCGTCGACCTGACCCTGAAGGACGGCGACGCGCACGAGCAGTTCTACTACTCGACGCCCCGTGGTGAAGAGGTCATCCAGGCCGTCAACGACGCGAACCTGCCGAAGGGCTACAACGACACGGTCCAGCAGTCCAACTGGTTCTTGTCGCTGCTCGGCATCCTCCTGCCGTTCCTCATCATCGGTGCGCTGTTCTGGTTCCTCCTCTCGAACGCCCAGGGCGGCGGCTCGAAGGTCATGCAGTTCGGCAAGTCCCGCGCGAAGATGAACAACAAGGAGAACCCGCAGGTCTCCTTCTCGGACGTCGCGGGTGCTGACGAGGCGATCGAGGAGCTCCAGGAGATCAAGGAGTTCCTCAAGGAGCCGGCGAAGTTCCAGGCCGTCGGCGCGAAGATCCCGAAGGGCGTGCTGCTCTACGGCCCTCCCGGAACCGGCAAGACCCTGCTCGCCCGCGCCGTCGCCGGCGAAGCAGGCGTGCCGTTCTACTCGATCTCCGGTTCTGACTTCGTCGAGATGTTCGTCGGTGTCGGTGCCAGCCGTGTCCGTGACCTCTTCGAGCAGGCCAAGCAGAACTCCCCGGCGATCGTCTTCATCGACGAGATCGACGCCGTCGGTCGTCACCGTGGTGCCGGCATCGGCGGTGGCAACGACGAGCGCGAGCAGACGCTGAACCAGCTCCTCGTCGAGATGGACGGCTTCGACGGCAAGACGAACGTCATCCTCATCGCCGCGACGAACCGTCCCGACGTGCTCGACCCCGCGCTCCTCCGACCGGGCCGCTTCGACCGTCAGATCGGCGTGGACGCGCCGGGTCTGCAGGGCCGCAAGCAGATCCTCGAGGTGCACGCGAAGGGCAAGCCGCTCGCGGCGAGCGTCGACCTCGAGCTCCTCGCCCGCAAGACGCCCGGGTTCACCGGTGCCGACCTGGCGAACGTCCTCAACGAGGCCGCGCTGCTGACGGCCCGTTCGAACGCGCAGCTCATCGACAACCGTGCCCTCGACGAGGCGGTCGACCGCGTGATGGCCGGCCCGCAGCGCCGGACCCGGATCATGTCCGACCAGGAGCGCCTCATCACCGCCTACCACGAGGGCGGCCACGCGCTCGCGGCGGCGGCGATGCGCCACACCGACCCGGTGACCAAGATCACGATCCTGCCGCGCGGCCGTGCCCTCGGTTACACGATGGTGCTCCCGCTCGAGGACAAGTACTCCGTCACCCGCAACGAACTGCTCGACCAGCTCGCCTACGCCATGGGTGGTCGCGTCGCCGAGGAGATCGTCTTCCACGACCCGACCACCGGTGCGTCGAACGACATCGAGAAGGCGACCGGCACCGCACGCAAGATGGTGACCGAGTACGGAATGAGCCGTGCGGTCGGTTCCGTCAAGCTCGGTTCCGGGTCGAGCGAGCCGTTCGTCGGCCGCGACATGAGCGGCGGCACGAGCCGCGACTACTCGGAGAACATCGCCGAGACCGTCGACGCCGAGACCCGCGCCCTGCTCGAGTCCGCGCACGACGAGGCGTACCAGGTGCTCAACGACAACCGCGACATCCTCGACCGTCTGGCCGGCGAGCTCCTCGAGAAGGAGACGCTCGACGCCCCGGAGCTCGTGGAGATCTTCAAGGACGTCCGCAAGCTGCCGGAGCGCCCGCAGTGGCTGTCGAGCGACAAGCGTCCGGTCAGCGACCTGCCCGCGATCGGCGTCCCCGGCAAGGCCGCGTCGACCGCGGCCGAGCAGTCGGACACCGAGTCGTCGAAGCCCCGGCGCCGTCCCTTCGGCAACCCGGGTATCGCCCCCGCGTAGGCCGGCATGACCGACCTGCCGACGAGGCGGTCGCGTCGGCTCGCCGAGGTGAGCCAGGCGCGCGCCGCAGCCGCCGAACCGCCGACGGTCGCGATCGACCTCCGCGCACCAGCACCGGTGCCGGAGATCGTGACCGGCCGGCGGCGGGACCGCGGCCGTGCGACGCCGGCGCCCGACGGCACCCGCGTGATGGGCATCCTCAACGTCACGCCGGACTCGTTCAGCGACGGCGGGTTGCACCAGGCCTACGACGCCGCGGTCGAGCACGCGCGGGAACTCGTCGCGGCGGGCGCCGACATCGTCGACGTCGGCGGTGAGTCCACCCGTCCCGGTGCCGACCGCGTCCCCGTCGAGGTCGAGCAGCAGCGGGTCCTGCCGGTCGTGCAGCAGCTCGTCGCCGAGGGCATCCCGGTGAGCGTCGACACGATGAACGCCGCCACCGCCGAACGCGCGGTGGACCTCGGCGCCGCGATCGTCAACGACGTGTCCGGCGGGCTGGCCGACGACGACATGGCCCGGGTCGTGCGGGACACCGGCGCCGGCTTCGTGGTGATGCACTGGCGCGGGCACAGTGACCGCATGTACCGGAACGCCGAGTACGTGCACGCCGTCGACGAGGTCCGGCGCGAGGTCGAACTCCGCGTCGCCGAACTCATCGTGGTCGGCGTCCGCCAGGAACAGGTCGTGATCGACCCGGGCCTCGGCTTCGCCAAGCAGGGCGCGCAGAACTGGGAGATCCTGGCCGGCTACGAGCGCTTCGCGTCCATCGGGCTGCCGGTCCTCGTCGCCGCCTCACGCAAGCGGTTCCTCGAGGGGGTCGGCAGCGCTGCCGGCGCCCCGCCGAAGGACCGCGACCTCGCCACCGCCGCCATCAGCCTGCTCGCCGCCGAACGCGGTGCGTGGGGGGTGCGCGTGCACGACCCGGCGCCGACCCGTGCCGTGCTCGACGTCTGGGACGCCTGGAGGGCAGCTCGATCGTGAACGACACCATCCGACTGACCGGGGTCCGTGCCCGGGGACACCACGGCGTCTTCGACCACGAACGCGCCGACGGCCAGGACTTCGTCGTCGACGTCGCGGTCGAGGTCGACGCACGTGCGGCCTCCGGCACCGACGACCTCGAGAACACCGTGCACTACGGGGTCCTCGCCGAGCAGGTCGTGGCCGAGATCGAACGCGACCCGGTGGACCTCATCGAGACCCTCGCCGAACGCATCGCCGCCGCCGTGCTCACGCACCGTGCGGCCCTGGCGACCGAGGTCACGGTGCACAAGCCGCAGGCGCCCATCACGGTGCCGTTCACGGACGTGTCCATCACGATCCGGCGCACCCGAGGCGGAGCGCTCCCTGCCGGCACCGGCGAGGAAGAAGAGTGAGCCGGGCCGTCGTCGCCCTCGGCGCCAACCTCGGCGACCGGGGCAGCGCCCTGCGCGCCGCGGCGTCGGCGATCGCCGCGCTGCCCGGGGTGCGGCCGGTGTCCTCCAGCCGCGAGGTCGAGTCGATCGCCGTCACCCTGGACGGCCCCGACGAGGCGAAGCCGCGGTACCGGAACGCCGTCGTGGTCGTCGACACCGAACTCGAGCCGCAGGGGCTCCTGGACGCCCTGCACCGCATCGAGGACACCCACGGCCGCACCCGCGAGGTGCGCTGGGGTGACCGCACACTGGACCTCGACCTGGTGGCGTTCGACGAGCTCTCCGTCGACACCGAGACGCTGACGGTCCCGCACCCGCGCGCCGGGCAGCGGGCGTTCGTGCTCGCACCGTGGCTCGACGCGGACCCGGAGGCGGTGCTGCCCGGTGTCGGACCGGTGGCCGACCTGCTCGCCGCCCTCGGCGACGACACCGAGCGCGTCGACGAGCCGCGCCTCTTCGACGACCCGGACCGCGCCTCCCGGCCCGCCGCCACGGACGCGACCGGGGCCCGCCCGTGAAGCCGACCCGCGCCTCCACCCTCATCAGCGTCGCCGTCGTCGCGGCGGTGGCCGGCTTCGCCCTCGACGCCGTCCTCGCGTCCCGCCAGGCACCGACGCTCTTCCTCGCGACGCCGCTCGGCGTCACCCTCGCGTTCATCGGCATCGCGGTCGTCCTGATGGCCCGCCCCGTCCGTCGGCACGTCCGCGACGGTGCCGCTCGGCAGCGCCCGGTGGACCCGCTCTACGCCATCCGCGTCGTCGTCCTCGCGAAGGCGTCGAGCATCGCCGGCTCGCTCTTCGGCGGGTTCGCGGCCGGGCTGCTGGTGTACCTCCTGACCCGGTCCGCGTTCCCTTCGCTAGGCTCGACCCTGCCGAACGCCGTGGCGGTCGGGGGTGGGCTCGTGCTGACGGTGTGCGCCATCGTGGCGGAGCGGATGTGCATCGCACCGCCCGGTGACGATGACGACGAGGACCTCCCCCGGGGTGGCACGACGCAGGCGCACTGACCCGGTGCGCCGACACGGTGCACCGCCCCGGTGTGCCGATCCGGTGCCTGACCGACCAGACCGCAGGAGACCCGCGATGCCGCGTGAACGACTCGACGAGCCGGGCCTCGGCCTGACGGGCACCACCTGGACCCGGGTGTCCCCGAAGCTCGTCTGGACCGAGCTCATCACGACCGTGGTCATCGGGGTCGTCGTCACCGCCGGCTGTGTCCTCATCGGGATCGTCAGCGGCGGCTTCGGACGCACGGCCGGCGCCGTCTGGTTGTCGATCGCGATCGTCGTGTTCGTGATCGCCGGCATCACCGCCGCACTGACCCCGCGCCGGGTCCGGGCGATCGGGTACGCGCTGCGCGACGACGACCTCGTGCTCCGTCGCGGCCTGATGTGGCAGCGCTTCACCGCCGTGCCGTACGGCCGGATGCAGCTGGTCGACGTCAACCGCGGGCCGCTCGACCGCGTGCTCGGCATGAGTGAGCTGAAGTTCGTGACGGCCGCTGCGTCGACGAACGTCCGCATCCCCGGCATCCCGTTCGTGGACGCCGACGACCTGCGCGACCGGCTCGTCGAGCTCGCCGAGTCCCGTCGCGCCGGACTGTAGGGGCTGCCGTGACCTTCCGACCCGGTCCGCCGCCGCCGACACCGCCGTCGTCGCGCGGGAACGCCGCTGCGGCCGCGCCGCTCACCGACGGCGAGTGGCACCGTCTGCACCCGCTGACGCCGCTCCTCAAGGGCGGCATCTTCCTCATCGTGATCCTCGGTTACGTGCTCAACAGCCTGCGGGACCAGGTCGTCGAGTTGTTCATCCCCGGCGGCGGCGGCCGGCAGGACGACGGCGACCCGGTCCGCTACGTGTACGAGCACGGCGTGGTCGGCTGGGTGCTGCTCGGCATCGTGGTGCTGCTCGTCGTGCTCATCGGCTTGTTCTACCTGTCGTGGCGGATGCACGAGTTCCGCGTCACCGGCGAGATCGTCGAGGTCCGGTCCGGCGTGCTCTTCCGGACGAACCGCAAGGCGCGGTTGGACCGGATCCAGGGCATCAACATCTCGCGGCCCCTGGTGCCGCGCGTGTTCGGCACCGCGAAGCTCGAGATCGCGCAGGCCGGAAACGACGCGAACGTGCAGCTCGCCTACCTCGGCACGAAGGCCGCGGACGACCTGCGGCAGCGGATCCTCGTGCTCGCGTCCGGCGCGAAGGACGACGAGGTCGGCAGCGGCCCGGCACGGGCGTCGAACGGCCGGCTGCAGGACCGTGTCGACGAGGTGTTCGCGCCCGAGCTCGACCCCGCCGCCGTGCACGCGACGCGCATCGTGAAGGTGCACCCCGGCCGGCTCATCGCGTCGATGCTGCTCTCCGGCACGACAGTGTTCATCCTGCTCGCCGTCGCGGCCATGATCGTCAGCGTGTCCCTCACCGGCGAGTACGGGATCCTCTTCGGGCTCTTCCCCGCCGTGATCGGTGCCGGCGGCTACTACGTCCGGAAGTTCTCCCGCTCGCTGCAGTACACGATCGCCGAGACCCGGGACGGCATCCGGATCGGCTTCGGGCTCGTGTCCACCTCGAACGAGACGCTGCCGCCCGGGCGCATCCACGCCGTGAGCGTCGCGCAGCCGCTGCTGTGGCGGCCGTTCGGCTGGTGGGACGTGCGGATCAACCGGGCGACGAACGCCGGCAACGGTGCGTCGAACAACCAGCAGGTGTCCTCGATCGTCCTGCCCGTGGGCACCGCGACCGACGTCCGGGACGTGTTGGACATCATCCTCCCCGGCCTCGTCGGCACGGCGGTGATGGGACCGGCGGCGTCGCAGGAGCAGCTCCGCGAGGGTTCGTCCGAAGCCGTGAACGTCGTCGACGACAGCCTCACCACGACGGGCGACCGCGGCGGTTTCGTGCACTCCCCGCGGCGTGGTGCCTGGCTCCGGCCGTTCGCCTTCCGCCGCAACGGGTACCGCTTCGTGCCGGGAGCGGTGCTGCTCCGGCTCGGTGCCGTGTGGCGGTCGCTCGTCATCGTCCCGCTGCCCCGGGTGCAGAGCATCAAGGTCTCGCAGGGCCCGCTCGAGCGGGTGCTGCGGCTCGCCTCGGTGCACGTGCAGACGGTCCAGGGACCGGTCTCCGCGAGCGTCGGCGCGCTGGACGCGCGGGACGCCCAGCGGCTGTGGGCGGAGACCGCGGAGCGCGCGGTCGAGGCGGCTGCGGCCGACACGTCCCACCGATGGCGCGAACGGGAGGCCCGGCACCAGCCCGGTACGCACGCGGCGGCCACGCAGGCGGACGCGTCCACCGCGCCACACGGGTCGGACTGGACCACCCGCGGTCCGGAGACGGCGCCGTCGACCGGCACCGTGCCTCCCGACTCGCCCTGGGGTGCGGTCCCACCACCGGGACCCGCACGATGAGGGCGGGACGGCTGGGCGTCGGCGTGGTCGGCGCCGGACGCGTCGGACCCGTGCTCGGGGCCGCACTGGCGAACGCCGAGCACGCCGTCGTCGGGGTGACCGCCGTGTCCGCCGAGGGGCGCGACCGCGCCGAGGCCATGCTGCCGGGCGCCCCCGTCCTCGCGACGCCGGACCTCGTCGAGCGGAGCGAGCTCGTGCTCCTCGCCGTGCCGGACGACCAGCTCGCCGGACTCGTGCAGGGCCTCGCCGACGCGGGGATCTGGCAGCCCGGCCAGCTCGTCGTGCACACCAGCCCGGACCACGGCGTCGGGATCCTCGCACCGGCGATGGCTGCCGGCGCCATCCCGCTCGCGATCCACCCGGCGATGGCGTTCACCGGGACGAGCGTCGACCTGAGCCGCCTCCGAGAGGCGTACTGCGCGGTCACCGCTCCGTCGCCGGTGCTCCCGATCGCACAGGCGCTCGTGGTGGAGATGGGTGCGGAGCCGTTCGTCGTCAGCGAGCAGGACCGCCCCGCGTACGCCGATGCCGTGCGTGCCGCGGTGAGCTTCTCGACGGCGATCGTCGACCAGTCCGCGGGCACGCTCGAGGGCATCGGGGTGGAGCACCCCGGGCGGGTCCTCGGGGCGCTCGTGCGGTCGGCCGTCGAGAACGCACTGGCCGCGGTGGACGGGCAGGCGACGCTGTAGCCGGGGCGCGCTGTACGATTTCGGGGACCCCCACGACCATCGGAGCCGCACCAGCATGAGCGAAGAGACCGCCGCAGACGTCCTGTCAGCCGAGGAGACCAGCGAGCAGCGCCAGGTCCGGCTCGACAAGCGGGCGAAGCTCCTCGAGTCCGGCATCGAGCCCTACCCGGCCGAGCTCCCGATCACCACGACGATCCCCGCCGTGCGGGCGCAGTACGCGCACCTCGAGACCGGCGAGGAGACCCAGGACGTCGTGGGCGTCGCCGGCCGCATCGTGTTCTCGCGCAACACCGGCAAGCTCTGCTTCGCGACCCTGCAGTCCGGCGACGGATCGCGCGTCCAGGCGATGGTGTCCCTCGCCGAGGTGGGCGACGAGTCCCTCGCGCGCTGGAAGGAGTTCGTCGACCTCGGCGACCACGTGTTCGTGCACGGCCGGGTGATCTCCTCGCGTCGCGGCGAACTGTCGATCATGGTCGACGAGTGGGCCATCGCGGCGAAGGCGATCCTGCCGCTGCCGAACCTCCACAACGAACTCAACGAGGAGACGCGGGTCCGCCAGCGCTACCTCGACCTCATCGTGCGCGAGGAAGCGCGCGCCACGGTCCGCGCCCGTGCCGCCGTGATGGCGTCGCTCCGCCAGACGTTCGCCGGCCACGAGTACCTCGAGGTCGAGACCCCGATGCTGCAGACCCAGCACGGTGGGGCCTCGGCGCGTCCGTTCGTCACCCACTCGAACGCGTTCGACACCGAGTTGTACCTGCGCATCGCGCCCGAGCTCTTCCTCAAGCGTGCCGTCGTCGGCGGCATCGACCGGGTGTTCGAGGTGAACCGGAACTTCCGCAACGAGGGCGCCGACTCGACGCACTCGCCCGAGTTCGCGATGCTCGAGGCCTACCAGGCGTACGGCAACTACGAGCAGATGGCCGACCTCACGCAGGAGCTCGTGCAGAACGCCGCCCGCGCGGTGACCGGCGGTCCCCTGCTCGTGACGCTGACGGACGGCTCCGAGTACGACCTCGGTGGCGAGTGGCCGCGCATCGACATGTACGGCTCGCTGTCCGAGGCGGCCGGCCGTGAGATCACGCCGTCGACCCCGCTCGCGGAACTGCAGGAGCTGGCCGCGGCCGAGGGGGTCGAGGTCGCACACGCCACGCACGGCAAGTACGTCGAGGAGCTCTGGGAGCACTTCGTCATCGACTCGCTCGACCGTCCGACGTTCGTGATGAACTTCCCGGTCGACACCTCGCCGCTCACCCGCGAGCACCGGACCCGTCCGGGCATCGTCGAGAAGTGGGACCTCTACGTCCGCGGCTTCGAACTCGCGACCGCGTACTCGGAGCTCGTCGACCCCGTCGTGCAGCGCGAACGCTTCGTCGACCAGGCGCGGCTCGCGGCCGGGGGCGATCCGGAGGCGATGCGCGTCGACGAGGAGTTCCTGCGGGCACTCGAGCACGCGATGCCGCCGTCGGGTGGCATGGGCATGGGCATCGACCGCCTGCTCATGGCGATCACCGGGCTCGGCATCCGCGAGACGATCCTCTTCCCGCTGGTCAAGTAGCGCGCGGCGGGGGACCCCAGCCGGGCGAGGTACGATGCTCCGGTGCCGCATGGAGTCGTGACCGGGATCATCTTCGCCCTGACGCCGACCGTCGTCGTCGGCCTCATCTTCTGGTTCGTGATGCGCGCCATCATGCGGGCTGACCGCACGGAGCGTTCCGCCTACGCCAAGGTCGAGGCCGAGGAGCGCGCCCGGTTCGAGCGCGAGCACGGCGTCCCCGCGCCGGCACCGGCCTCGGCCGAGTAGCGCCACCGGGCGACATCGACGTCTGAGCGTCCGCGCCCCGTCACCGGCCGTTCACCCGGACGACGTGTCCCGGGGTGAGCATCGTCGGCATGCCCACCACACAGATCCTCGCCGGCGGCACGCGCGCCGTCGCCGGCAGCCGGAGCGCCGTCATCACCGCACGGGGCACCGCCTTCACCGGCCGCAGCCTCGTCGGCGACATCGAGAGCGAGTACGACGAGTTCGACCGCGACGCCGATCTCGAGGTCTCCAAGCGACGCGAGGGGTGGCTCGAACCCTCCTGGTGACCCCCACCCGTTCGGATTTCGGGGTACGACGGCCGGATCGCTCAGATCCCGCCAGCCGTACCCCTTTCTTGTGTCCAGAGGACGCACGATCGTGGGGTACAGCATCGGAAACGAGCATGAAACATCGATGCAACGCCGGAAACACGGCGTCTTCCCCTTGATCTGCGGCGAGAAGGGGGACCAGACTGGTGGGGAGCTGTACCCCGTGGGGGACGGTTCCGATGATGAAGCACGGAGATCCCTGGGAATCGATCCGATCGGTTTGTGGGGTACACCTCACGACCGCTTTACTCGTGAACACCCCACCGAGGCCAACACCGTCGAACGCAGGGAGAGTCATCATGACGATCGCGACAGCAGCACCGAAGACGACGACCACTGGCACCACCGCGCGCCGCACCACGAAGAAGACGGCCGCAGCGAAGACCTCCGTCGCCACGAACGAGACCACCACGCTCGACACCGACGTCGAGGCCGACGAGCAGCTCGCCGGTGTCCGCGGCGCCTCGGTCGACCAGGTCGGCGACTACCTCCGTCACATCGGCCGCCTCGCCCTCCTCACCGCCGAGGAAGAAGCGCAGATCGCCCGCCGCATCGAGGTCGGCCTCTTCGCCGAGGAGAAGCTCAACACCGAGAAGGACCTCCCCAAGACCCTGCAGCGTGAACTCCGCTGGCTCGTCCGCGACGGTGAGCGCGCCAAGGAGCGGATGATCACCTCGAACCTCCGCCTCGTCGTGAGCATCGCGAAGCGGTACTCGCAGCGCGGGCTGCCGTTCATGGACGTCATCCAGGAGGGCAACCTCGGCCTGGTCCGTGCCGTCGAGAAGTTCGACTTCACGCAGGGCTACAAGTTCTCGACCTACGCCACCTGGTGGATCCGCCAGGCGATCTCGCGTGGTCTCGCCGACAAGGCCCGCACGATCCGCATCCCGGTCCACACCGTCGAGCTGATCAACAAGATCTCGCGCACCGAGCGTGACCTGACGGTGGACCTCGGCCGCGCGCCGATGCCCGACGAGGTCGCTGCCGAGCTGAGCATGAGCGTCGAGGAACTCGTCGACCTCAAGGGCCGTTCGCACGAGCCGGTGTCGATCCACACCGTGGTCGGCGACTCGGACGACAGCGAGCTGGGCGACTTCATCGAGGACGAGGACGCCGCGAGCCCGAACGAGCTCACCGAGACGACGCTCCTGCACCGCGACATCCGCTCCATCGTCGCCGAGCTCCCGAGCGACGAGGCGAACGTGATCCGCATGCGCTACGGCCTCGACGACGACAAGCCGATGACGCTCGACGAGATCTCGAAGATCGTCCACACGACCCGCCAGGCGGTCAGCCGTGTGGAGTCCCGTGCGAAGCTCCGCCTGTTCGCCAAGGCGGTCTCGCAGGACATGCAGCTGTACCTGACCGACTGAGGTCAGAAGGCTTCGGCCGGTGCGTGAGCGCCGGCACGGGGAACCGGGTCGTTCCGTGGGAAGGCGGTCCGGTGGGGTGATGGGAAGGCCCGCTCAGGCATCTGCCTGAGCGGGCCGTCCACGTCTCCGGGAGCCGTTTCCGGCCGCCGTCGCCGGACGGCGTCGCCGCACGCCGTCTGCGGGCGCGGTCTCCCGACGCCGTCATGCGGCCGGCCGCGCGGGCACCCGTCTGGCGCTCAGCAGCCCGAGGGAGCGGACGGCGATCGTGCCGACGAACAGCGTCGCGACCGCGACGACGACCCAGGCCAGGACGGTGCCGGTGGCTCCGAGCCCAGTGGCCGTGAGGACCCGCACGCCGTAGGTCGCACTGGCCGCCACCGTGAACGTCATCGCCCAGAACCCGACGGCGAACCCGGTGCGCAGGTACCTCCGCACGAGGGGGACGTGCGGCAGCAGGAACGCCACCATCGTGCCGACGAGCACCGTGTCCACCGTCGACCAGGTGCCGCCGGTGATCGTCCACCAGGCGTTCCCGGCGACGGCCGGTGGTGCGGACAGGATCGCCAGGGTGGGGAAGAGCGGCGGCGGGAGCGCGGGTCCCGAGGTGAGCCGGGCGAGCAGGACGGCGCCGATGAGCAGCCAGAACAGGATGCCGGCGGCGAAGAACCCGAGCGCGAGTGTCCGGTGGCCGATGACCGCGAAGGACTGCGCGGTGAGGAGCGAGGCCGCCACCGTCGGCAGCAGGTACCCGCCGTGCAGCGTGCCCGGTTCCCGTGGTTCGGTGAGCAGCGACGCGACGAACCAGGCGCCGAACGCGGTCGAGACGGCGGCGGTGGTCCACACCCCGACGGCACCGACGACCGGCAGCCACCCGGCCAGGTGTGCGCTGAGCAAGGACCCGACAGCGGGGACGAGCGCCGCGAAGGGCCCGAACACGGGGTGCCGGAGGTCGGCGCGGACGGCGCCGAGGCCGCCCGCGCCGACGAGGTACCGCACGATCGTGAGCACCCACACGAGCGCGGCGATGCCCCAGAGCACCTCGCCGACCACCGCGGGGGCGTGGAGTTCGGTGCCGGCCGCGGTCCAGGTACCGGCGATGCCGGCCGTCCCGAACGCGATGCCGAAGGTGTTCAGGGCGAGTCTCGGACGGGCCGTGCGGCCGTTGCTGTCCATGGGTGCCTCCTCGGGCGTGTGTCCGAGGAACCAAACCACCCAGGGCGGTTATTCCCGGTGCTGCTCCTCGACCTCGCGCCCGAGTTTCTGCCGCAGGTCCTGCGGGATGAGCTCGATGAGCTGGTCGGGACGCACCGGCAGGTCCAGCAGGCTGAGCTTCACCCGACCGGTCCGTCCGTGCCGCTCGGCGTCGAGCCGCACGACGCTGCCGGCGTCCTTCCGGAGCCGGACGTCGATCTGCGCCCCGGTGGCGACCTCGCCGACGACGAGTCCGTCGACCTCGAGCGCGGCGCTCCTGGTGCCCTCGGCGATGTCGAAGCGGTAGCGCTCACGAGCGGCGAGCACCACGGCGCGGTCGATCCCGGCCATCGGTGCGACCGGGGTCACGACGGAGCCGGACAGTGCGGGGGAGAGCACGGGACCGCCGGCGGCGTAGTTGTACGCGGTGGACCCGGCGGGGGTGGCGGCGACGATGGCGTCCGCGCGGTAGTAGCCGTAGCCGAGTCCGCCGACGCTGAGGTCCGCCGACACCTGCCCGGCACCGGGCCGTCGCACGATCGTGAGGTCGTTGAACGCGAGGTAGTCCGTGCGGGCGCCGCTCCAGAAGAGGCGGGCCTCGAGGGCGTGGTGCGGCTCGAGCTGGTACTGCCCGGCGGAGAGGCGTTCGAGTGCTGCTTCGAGCTCGGGTGGCTCGATCTCCACGAGGAACCCGACGTTGCCGTAGTTGACGCCGAGCACCGGTACCGGCCGCTTCGCCACGAGCCGCATGGCGCCGAGCATCGTGCCGTCGCCACCGAGCGCGACGACGAGGTCGACCTCTTCGGTGAAGTCCTCGTCCCCGATCACGTCGACGCCCCCACCGATGCGCTGGGCGTCGGCGCGCCGGGCGACGAGTCGCCCCCGCCCGGAGGCATTCCAGCGCTGCAGGGTGCGGACGGACTCCTGCACGTTCTTGGTCGGGTGGACGACGAGGCCGACGACGGGCTGCTCCATGCCCGAATCGTACCGATCCGTCCCCGGACGCCCCTGGCCCTCCCGACAGATGTGAGATATTCTGCATGTATGCAGACTGCCTCGCTCTCCGTTCCGGTGCCCACCCTGCGGCACGGCCGCGAGATCGTGCTCCTTGCCGAGCAGGAGTCCCGCGAGACCGGTTTCGGGTTCCTCGACGCCGAGCACCTGCTCCTCGCCGCCGTCACCCTCTGCAACGGGATGCCGCGGTTCCGGCAGGTGCTCGAGACGCACGGCGTCACCCCGGAGCGGGTCCGCGTCGCGAGCAGCGTCTTCGTCGGCGCCCGGACAGCAGCCCCGCACGCCGCTGACCAGGTCGCCTGCACCCCCGCCGCGGCCCGCGTCCTGGCCCGTGCCGCACGCCTCGCCGGCCCCGCGGGACGCGTCCGACCCCACCACGTGGTCCTCGCCGTCCTGGACGGCATCGACGACCCGTTCACGGGCGCCGCCCACGACGTCCTCGACCAGCTCGGCGTCGACCCGCGCCGGTTCCGGCGAGCCCTCCGTCGCGCGGTGCGGCAGGCGTAGTCGACGCACCGCGAGACGGGCCGGGAGGCGCCGTGCCAGCTGGCACCGCGCCTCCCGTCCGCCGTCCGGTCCGGGCCGCCTGCCCGCCCGGCGCAGCGAGGTCACGCCCACGGCGAACAGGGGCAGCCACGGGGCGGAGCGCTGGTTATTCTCGATGTACGTGACCGGATTCACACGAGTCCGGTGCAGCTGTCGGCTCCGTCACAAGGGGCCAAGGGAGAGCACATGTTCGAGAGATTCACCGACCGAGCCCGTCGTGTTGTCGTCCTCGCTCAAGAAGAAGCGAAGATGCTCAACCACAACTACATCGGCACCGAGCACATCCTCCTCGGCCTCATCCACGAGGGCGAGGGCGTCGCCGCGAAGGCGCTGGAGTCGCTCGGCATCTCGCTCGATGCCGTCCGCGAGCAGGTCCAGGACATCATCGGGCAGGGCCAGCAGCAGCCGACCGGGCACATCCCGTTCACGCCGCGCGCCAAGAAGGTGCTCGAGCTGTCCCTGCGCGAGGCGCTGCAGCTCGGCCACAACTACATCGGGACCGAGCACATCCTGCTCGGCCTCATCCGCGAGGGCGAGGGTGTCGCAGCCCAGGTCCTCGTGAAGCTCGGCGCCGACCTCAACCGGGTCCGCCAGCAGGTCATCCAGCTCCTGTCCGGCTACCAGGGCAAGGAAGCGGTCGCCGTCGGCGGCGAGCAGCAGCAGAACGCGCAGCAGGGTTCGCAGGTCCTCGACCAGTTCGGTCGGAACCTCACCCAGGCCGCGCGCGACGGCAAGCTCGACCCCGTCATCGGGCGCGAGAAGGAGATGGAGCGGGTCATGCAGATCCTCTCCCGCCGCTCCAAGAACAACCCCGTCCTGATCGGTGAGCCCGGTGTCGGCAAGACCGCGGTCGTCGAAGGCCTCGCCCAGGCGATCGTCAAGGGCGACGTGCCCGAGACGCTCAAGGACAAGCAGCTCTACTCGCTCGACCTCGGGTCGCTCATCGCCGGGTCCCGCTACCGCGGTGACTTCGAGGAGCGCCTCAAGAAGGTCACGAAGGAGATCCGCACCCGCGGCGACATCATCGTCTTCATCGACGAGATCCACACCCTCGTCGGTGCCGGTGCTGCCGAGGGCGCGATCGACGCCGCGTCGATCCTCAAGCCGCTCCTCGCCCGCGGTGAGCTCCAGACCATCGGTGCCACCACGCTCGACGAGTACCGCAAGCACTTCGAGAAGGACGCCGCACTCGAGCGCCGCTTCCAGTCGGTGCAGGTCAACGAGCCGTCGCTGCCGCACACGATCAACATCCTCAAGGGTCTCCGCGACAAGTACGAGGCGTTCCACAAGGTGTCCATCACCGACGGCGCGATCGTCTCCGCGGCGAACCTGGCGGACCGCTACGTGCAGGACCGCTTCCTGCCGGACAAGGCCATCGACCTGATCGACGAGGCCGGCGCACGCCTCCGCCTGTCGATCCTGTCGGCGCCGCCGGAGCTCCGCGAGTTCGACGAGAAGATCTCGACGGTCCGCGGGCAGAAGGAAGCCGCCATCGAGGAGCAGGACTTCGAGAAGGCCGCGTCGCTCCGTGACGAGGAGAAGAAGCTCCTCGGCGAGCGTCTCCGCCTCGAGAAGCAGTGGCGTGCGGGTGACGTCGCCGCGTCCGGCACCGTCGACGAGGGCATCATCGCCGAGGTCCTGGCACAGGCCACGGGCATCCCGGTCTTCAAGCTCACCGAAGAGGAGACCTCGCGTCTCGTCTTCATGGAGAAGGCCCTGCACCAGCGCGTCATCGGTCAGGAAGAGGCCATCTCGGCCCTCTCCAAGACCATCCGCCGCACCCGCGCCGGCCTCAAGGACCCGAACCGCCCCTCGGGCTCGTTCATCTTCGCCGGCCCCACGGGCGTCGGCAAGACCGAGCTCGCCAAGGCGCTCGCGGAGTTCCTGTTCGACGACGAGGGCGCACTGATCTCCCTCGACATGTCGGAGTTCGGCGAGAAGCACACCGTCTCGCGCCTGTTCGGTGCCCCTCCCGGGTTCGTCGGGTTCGAGGAGGGCGGCCAGCTCACCGAGAAGGTGCGTCGCAAGCCGTTCTCCGTGGTCCTCTTCGACGAGATCGAGAAGGCCCACCCGGACATCTTCAATTCGCTGCTGCAGGTCCTCGAGGAAGGCCGTCTGACCGATGGTCAGGGCCGCGTGGTCGACTTCAAGAACACCGTCATCATCATGACCACGAACCTCGGTTCGCAGGGCATCGCCGGTGGCCCGGTGGGCTTCCAGGTCGAGGGTGACTCGGCCGTCGGCTACGACCGGATGCGTGGCAAGGTCAACGAGGAGCTGAAGAAGCACTTCAAGCCCGAGTTCCTCAACCGCGTCGACGACACGATCGTGTTCCCGCAGCTGTCGCAGCCCGAGCTGCTGCAGATCGTGGACCTCTTCGTGAAGCGTCTGTCGGACCGTCTGCTCGACCGCGACATGACGGTGGAGCTCACGCTCCCCGCCAAGGAGCAGCTCATCAAGGTCGGGTTCGACCCGTCCCTCGGTGCACGCCCGCTCCGCCGCGCGATGCAGCACGAGGTCGAGGACCAGCTGTCCGAGCACATCCTGCAGGGTGAGCTCAACGCCGGCGACCACGTGAAGGTCGACTTCGCCGAGGGCAAGTTCACCTTCGAGACCGGGCGTCAGCCGGGTCGCGAAGAGGTCCTCGCCGGGGCTGCAGCGGTCGAGACCGCTGATGTCCCGCAGGGCGAGATCGAGTCCTAGGACCCGACCACACCTCGAACAGGAGGCGCGGTGCCGGCTGGCACCGCGCCTCCTGTCGTCCCGTGTGCGCGTCGTGTGTCCTTCGGCCCCCTTCCGGGGGTACGGTGAGGACTGCGTGAGGCGTTCCCCCCAACACCTCGCGCACAGCGATCGGCCGGTTCCCCCCAACAGGCCGAGACGCGGCCGGCCCCGGTCTGTTCGCAGACCGGGGCCGTTGCTCGTCCCGGGGCGGTGGTCGTCCGGGCCGGTGCTCGATCGGCGGAGCAGCGTCCGGGGGGTCAACGGGTGATCGTCGCCGCGAAGTCGCGGACGGCGGCGTCCCAGCGCTCCGGGTCCTCGTTCCACTCCAGCGTGTGCGCCGCCGTGCGGAACGCCACGGCTCGGACGTCCTGCCGGCGTGCGAGTGCGGCGACGTCGTCCGACGCGACGAGGACGTCGGCGTCGGAGTGCAGCAGGAGCGTCGGGGTGCTCCGGTCCAGCCAGCGCGTGACACCGATCGGGGTGGGTGCACCGGCGAGCCGTGAGAGGACCGCTGTCGTGGCGATCCGTGCCGCCACGGTGCCGACGATCCGGGGGAGGCGCGCGGCACCCACCGCGCCGCGCAGCGCCGACCGGACGTCGAGGAGCGGCGAGACCCCCACGATGCCGTCGACGGGCTCGCGGCCGGCGGCGACGGAGCACGCGAGCGCTCCCGCCGACCAGCCCTGCAGCACGACGCGCGAGACGCCGCGGGCACGGGCTGCCCGGACCGCGGCGACGATGCGGTCCACCGCGGCGGGGTCGAGCGAGCGCAGCGCGAGGTCGGTGGTGTCGATCACCTCGGACGTCGCCCCGAGTGTCCGCCACACCGCGAGACCCCGGAGCACCTGCCGTGGCCCGAGGGACTGCCCGTGCACGTGCACGACGTGGGTGTCCGCGGCGTCGGGTTCCTCGCCGGGCACGTCCTGCTCGGCGTCGTACAGCATCGCGTCCCACGCCCACTCGCCGACGGGGGCCAGGGCGTCGGTCCTCCGCCGGACGGTGTCGGTGCCGGTGCCGGTGCCGGTGCCGGCGCTCAGGACCTCGCCCACGCGCACGTGGCGGCCGTCGTGCGTGAGCCGGTACGTGCCCGGCAGGCGGGTGTCCCGTGTGGCGACGAACTCGGCCTCGGTCGCCGAGGCGCTCCGCACCGTGGCGGTCGCCGTGTACGGCGTGGGGAACAACAGCCGCCGTGCGACGAAGGCCCCGAGGCCGAGTGTGCCGACCGCGCCCGCCGCGGTACCGATCGTGGCGATGCGTCCGCCGGTCATGTGGTCTCCCTGGTGCGTCCGGTGATGGCTGCCGCAGCGGCGGGGACGTCCTGTCCCGCCTCGCGTGCACGGTCCTCGATCTCGACGGACAGTCGGTGCAACCGGGTCCGCCACTGGCGACGCTGCCAGACGATCGTGAAGTAGAGCCCGTGGTTGCCCGACTGGGTCTCGAGGCGGCGGAGCTCCGGCTCGAGGGCACGGAAGCGCCGACGCGTCCGGCGCCAGTCGCGGAACTCGCGTGCGGCGTCGGGCAGGACCCCACCGGCGGCACCGAGGGCGAGCAGCACCATCGAGGTGAGGAAGACCGGCGCGTAGACCGCCGACAGGACCCCGACGGCACCGGTGACGCCGAACACGTGCACGGCGTCGAGGGCGATCGCGATCACGGCGAGGAGCACCATCGCGGCCGCTCCGACCACGAACAGCCAGTACATCCGGCCGAGGGCGTCGCTCGTGCGGAACCCCCGGACGACGGCGACGGCGGAGCGGCCGATGACGACCGCGATGTACGTCATCTCGACGGCCGAGTACAGGGCCGTGGGCAGCTGGTCGCCGTACTCCGCCATGAACGACGACGTCGGGGTCGGCGCATCGATGAACGAGAACAGCACCACGAGCGCGACGAGGACCGCGACGCAGCCGATGAGCCGGCTCGGACGGAGCAGGTTCGCCGAGCGCGCCGCGGCCTCCACCGACTGCGCGAGTGCGAAGAGTCCGCACACCATCAGGCAGCGGCCGAGCAGGTCGGCGACGTTCGGTTCGTGGGTGACGCCGGCGAGGAACGCGAGGATGTCCGCCTGGTTGATCGTCAGGCCCACCGCGACGAACGCGCAGCACACCATGAGCCAGGTGACGCTCGCCGACTGCGTGCGCACGAGCCACAGCCGGGCGACGAGCACGACGAGGATGCACCAGACCGGGAGCGACCCCCAGACGTGCAGGGTCACCGGAAGATCCCGTGCTGCTGGCCGTCCGGGTCGAGCAGGCCGATCCGGAGTGCGAGCTGGTCGGCGACGAGCTCGACCTCGTGCTCGTGCGGGGTGTCGAGCGACCGGGTGAACGCGGTCCGTCCGGTGAGGAGCCCCGTGTAGGCCTGGTGGTCGCAGCCGCGGTCGTCCATGAAGACGTGTGCGAGCTCGTGCAGGACGCACGCCACCCGGGAGCGTTCGGACAGGTCGGGACGGGTCTCGAGCAGGGCCCGGTCGGTGCGCTGGATGAGGCGCGCCGACAGGTCGCCCGGCAGGTCGGCGGTGCGCACCTCGATCGGCTTGCCGAGTGCCGACTCCGCACGCTCGACGAGCTCCGGCAGCGACAGCCGACGGGGGAGTCCGAGCCGCTGCACCCGACGGCGGGCCTCGGTCTGGCGGCGGAGTGCGCCGAGGCGGTCGCGGTACCCGGTCACGATGCGCCCCCGGACTCGTCGAGGCGCCGCACCTGCTCGGTGAAGTCGCGGATCTCGTCGGCGGAGGCGAACTCCCCGAGCCGGCGGGTGGCGAACGCGACGACCTCGCGCTTGCGGAGTTCGAGCACGAGCTCGAGCTGCGCCTGCACGCGCTCGGGGACGTCGGTGCTCCCCGCGGGGTCGGTCAGGTACTCGGGTGGGACGCCGAAGTACCCGGCCAGGGCGGCGAGCAGGCGCTGGTCCCGCACGGCCGGGCCGTTGCCGCCGAGCATGTAGCCCCAGCGCGGCCGGCTCATCGAGGCGCCCTGCGTCTCGATCTCGGCCGCGATCTCCTTGTACGAGGGACGCTGGCCCGAGTTCGCCTCGACGACGTCCATCAGGAGCTGGAGCTTCCGGGAGAGTTCGCGCCGGTGCGCGTCGTCGTCGTTGTACTCGATCACGTCGTCCCACCCTTTACATCTGTCTCAGACATGATAAAACTGGACCAGCGCAACGGCCAGTCCCGACTACTCTGCCAGGGTCCGGCCCACCCGTCAGGTCGGCATTTCGTGGGGGGATGCCGAATCCGGGTGCGCGATCCGGGCGCTCCGGCCGTGACCAGATGACGGACTGGAGGCGCGGTGCCAGCTGGCACCGCGCCTCCAGTCCGTACCGGGGTTGCGTCCTAGGCCTGGACGTCGCCTCGCCAGCCCGGCTGGGTCGGGGCGTTCTCGACCCGCTCCTTGTAGTTCTGCAGGTCCTTCTTGACGGCGTGGCCGCCGACACCGACTGCGGAGCCGAGCTTCTCGAGGATGCCGGACGGCTCCCAGTCGATCTGCGCGGTCACGCGGGTCTCGCTGTCGGAGAGCTTGTGGAAGGTGACGACACCGGCGTGGTCGGTCTCGCCGTCCTTGACGGTCCAGGCGACCCGCTCGTCGGGGTGCTGCTCGGTGATGACGGCGCGGAACTCGCGCTGCTGGCCGGCGACCTTCACGGTCCAGTCGGTGGTCGTGTCGTCGATCTGCACGATCTTCTCGACCTCGTCGAGGAAGTGCGGGAACTCCTCGAAGCGGGTCCACTGGTCGTAGGCCTGACGGACGGGGACGTTGACGTCGACGGTTTCGATGATCTGAGGCATGGACTGGACGGTAGGCGGCTCGGGCTGGACGGCGTCCAGGCCGGTGTCCCCCGGGGCCGTGGTCTCCGCTGTCGGCGCCTCGCTACCAGGTGAGTGCGTCCAGGTGGTCGTGACCGGACAGCAGGCGGGCGACGCGGTCCCACGACGCCGACCGGACGTCCGCCTCGGGGTGGTGCGCCGCGATCGCCAGCTCGACGTACATGTCGTAGAACTGCAGCCGCTCGCGGAGGTGCTCCCGCTCGAACAACCCGGGGTACGCACCGCGCAGCCATCCCGGCACCTCGGCGAGCGTCGACGGGTCGAGCCCCTGGTGGGCGGGCGTCGGCGGGAACTCCCGCGACCGCGCACACCAGCGCAGGATCGTGTCGAGCTCGGCGTCGGCGGGTTGCGCGACCGCCTCGGCGAAGTCGATGAGCCCGGTGACGCGCCCGTCGTCGACCATCACGTTCGAGCCGTGCAGGTCGCCGTGCACCAGGACCGGGTCGTCGTCGGCGAACAACGGGAGCCGTTCCTCGACCCAGTTCGCGATCTCGGCGAGCAGGCCGGCGTCACGGCCGGGCATCCGACCGGCGGCCTCGACCTGCTGCAGGGTCGCCTGCACGACGGGCGGGTGGTACGCCGGCCACGGAGCGCCCGCGAGCGCGTCGGACAGCCAGGGCGGCAGCAGGTCGGACGGGACGGGGACGCGGTGCAGTGCGCTGAGTGCTGTGCCGAGGCTCTCGATCAGCGACCGCCGCGTCGACTCGTCGGCGGTCGGCCACGCCTCGTGCAGGGTCCGGCCGGGGAGGCGCTCCGAGACGTACCAGGAGCCGTCCGGGCCGTCGCCGTGGGCGATGTGCCGGGCGTGCGGGACGTCACTGCCGCTGAGGAGGTCGACGACGGCGGCCTCGTGGCGGTACGCGTCGCGCGCCGGTCCGTTGCTCAGCCGGACGACGTACTCGTCGCCGACCCAGGCGCGACTGACCCAGCCGCCCTTCGCGGTGAAGCGGCCCGTCGTCGGCAGGCCGGCGGCCGTGAGGCTCCGTCGGAGCAGCGGGCTGCTCGCCGGCTCCTCGCTTCGGGACGTTCCTCCATCGGACACGGAGTGAGCCTCGCACACACGCAGGTCCTGGTGCACTGCGCACTAGGGTGATGGGGATGACTGAGCACGGGAAGCACGCGTTCCACGAACGGGACGACCACGGCATCCTGGTGCGTCCCGCACTCGCCTCCGACGTCCCGCACATCCAACGGCTCATCGCGCCGTACGTCGACCGTCGGATCCTGCTCGGCAAGGAGAACGTCGCGCTCTACGGCTCGATCCAGCAGTTCCGGATCGCCGAGGGACCCGACGGTGTCCCCATCGGGTGCGGCGCGCTCGCCGTGTTCTGGGACGACATCGCCGAGGTCCGCACGCTCGCGCTCGACCCCGAGTGGATCCACAAGCGCGTCGGACACCGGATGCTCGAGGCCCTCGAACACGACGCCCGCGAGCTCGGTGTCGCACGCATCTTCTGCCTCACGTTCGAGGTCGAGTTCTTCGCCAAGCACGGCTACCTCGAGATCGGCGAGCGGGTCGTCTCGCCCGACGTCTACGCCGAACTCGTGCGGTCGTCGGACGAAGGGGTCGCCGAGTTCCTCGACCTCGCCCGGGTCAAGCCGAACACGCTCGGCAACACCCGCATGCTGAAGATCCTCTGACGCTTTCCGGTCCTGCGCGGCGGGGTGGCCTCGTGGTGCGGGCGCCGTTGTCTACCCTGTGCGCATGTCGTCGTTCCGTCACCCCGTCGGGCCCGAGCAGCCGGGCGTCTACTGGCGCCGTCGCGCGACCGTCGTCGGGGTGCTCCTGCTCATCGTGGTCGTCGTCGTGCTCATCGTCGTCGGACGGGGCAGCGGGGCGAGCTCGGCGGAGCCGTCTGCGACCGCGACTGCGTCTGGGGCGTCTGGGGCGTCCGGGTCGTCTGCTGCGTCGTCTGGGGCGTCTGCGTCGTCGGGGGCGTCTGGCTCATCGGCTGCGGCGACGCCCCGTGCGACGCCGTCCGCGTCCGCGTCATCTGCTGCGGGGGCATCGGCCGCTGCCGGGTCGACGTGCTCGAAGGACCAGATCCAGCTCACCCCGGTCATCGACAAGACCGCCTACGGCCCCACCGAGGACCCGAAGATCGCGATGGCGATCAAGAACACCGGGTCGGCGTCGTGCCACATGGACCTCGGATCGTCACAGCAGCTGCTCACCATCAGCTCGGGCGAGGAACAGTACTGGTCGTCGAAGGACTGCCAGACCGGCGGCACCAACCAGGACGTCACGGTGAAGGCCGGACAGACCCTGACCACGCCGGCGATCGAGTGGGACCGCACCCGCTCGTCGACGTCGACGTGCGACTCGTCGCGGCCGTCGGTGACCGGCGGGGGAGCGAGCTACCACCTGCAGGTGGCGGTGGGGAACCTCGAGTCGAAGGACTCGGTGCAGTTCATCCTCGACTAGCCCGGTTCAGCGGAGGCTGGTACCATCACGGCAAGTGGATTGGGAATGCCCGATCGGCGTCGAACCCCCGGTAACCGGGGGTTCTCGCTTTTTCAGGGGTACACCTTCAGGCCCCAACCCGTCTCCGACCCAGCCGGCGACTTCGGCATGCGCTCGAGGATTCGATCCCAGGCGCGGTTCGGCTGCTCCGGTCGCAAGAGATGCGTACCGATCGGCCGGGCGACGAGATCAGCGATCTGCAGACCGGCGCTGTTCGTCTGTTTGCTGGCGATCTTGAAGCGGAACGTCTCCGCCATCCCGCGCATCTTCGTCGTCATCATGATCCGGCCGAACTCCGCCTCGAGTTCACGGTCCTCCATCCGCCCCCGGCTCTCGAACACCACGAAGGTCTCACGCCTCGATGCTCCGCGATCCTGGAGCTGCAGGAAGACCCGCTCGAGCCCGAACTCCAGTGCCACGTGGTACGGGCTCGTGTCCTCGCCGACGCGTCGGAGGAACTCGTGCTTCCGGATCGCGGATGCGATCACACCAAAACGTTCATCGAAGACCGCGTCGATCCGCTCCATGAACCGGCCGCGAACCGCCGCGTTCAGGAGGATGTCGAACGGCGGGGCCGACTGCCGCATCTCGCGCTCATGCAGGACGACCATGTCGTGGTTGAAGAAATCGAACTTGATTCGTTGGACGAGCGGGACGACCCGGTCGACGTACACATCGACAGGGAAGATGCAGAACGCGAGGACGAACATCGGGTAGTCCGGGTTGATGCTCGTGAGACTGTGGTCCCCGCTTTCGTCGACGTAGACGATGTATCCGCTCCGCACAGGTACAACATATCAGCGAATACCAAGAAAATGGGCCCGGCGTCCGGAGGATGACGGGCCTGACATAAAGAACGGCCCCGTCGTCCAGAGGACGACGGGGCCGTTCGAAGCTGAGGTGATCAGCCGATGACGGTGATGTTCTCCGCCTGCGGGCCCTTACGGCCTTCGGTGATCTCGAACTCCACCTTCTGGTTCTCCTCGAGCGACTTGTAGCCGTTGCCACCGATCGCGGAGAAGTGGGCGAAGACGTCAGCGCTGCCGTCGTCCGGCGCAATGAAGCCGAAGCCCTTTTCGTTGTTGAACCACTTGACGGTTCCAGTTGCCATGATGGCGTTCCTTACTTTCTTGCCAGGCGAGGTTTTCACTGCCTGTCTTGCGAAGCGGTACTTGCTACCGCCGATCCAACGACCGATTGTCGTCGAATCGATGCGCCCCGCGGGCATTGGGCCGGCGGAACGGGTTCGGGGCCAGGCGGCCGGGGAAGGCCAGTGACCGATGGCGCTCGAGGTGCAGGGCACCGGAAGAACGATGGACTCCCGCCGAAGCGGTTGGTACCAACTTACAGGGTCCGAGCCACAAGGGAAGACCCGAAGTCGCTGAACGGCCATGAATCTGGTGGACTAGGGCTGATGGCAGACAAGGAACAGCGCTTCCGGAGCGAGCAGCTCGAGGAAGCCCTCGCGAAGCAGGACGTCGCAGCGGTGGCGTTCGCGCTGCGCAACGACATCGTGATCGTCCCCCGGCTCGTCACCGGCAAGAAGGACATGCAGGTGCGGGTGTTCGGGCGCGAAGGCTCCGAGAAGCGCATCCTGCTGCTGTTCTCGTCGGCGGACGCCTACACCGCGATGGTGCCGGACGAGAAGATCCGGCAGGTCATGGTCTACGACGGACCACGGCTCGAGGAGTTCCTCGCGGCGCACGTCGACTCGCTCGAGGGCGTGTTCTTCGACATCGCCGGACCGAACACCATGCAGGCGACGCCCGAGGACCTGTTGGCCGCGTTGCGCGCCTGAGTCGTTCTGCGCGTGTCGGCGCGTCCCGCTCCGCGTGTTTCGGGCTCCACGTGTTTCGGTCAGAAAGCGCGGTCGAGCTCGCGTTCCCGCTCGTTGCTCGCCAGTGAGAACGCGACGCGCAGGGCTTCCCGCAGGTGCTGCGAGTCCGACCCGAGCACGGTCGTGAACCCGAGACGTGCTGCCTCACTCGCGCGCTGCTTCGTGCCCGTGGTCGGCCGGATCTCACCGGCGAGGCTGATCTCACCGACCGCGGCCAGGGTGTGCGGGAACGGGCGGTCTCGTGCTGCGCTCGCCAGCGCGAGGGCGATCGCGAGGTCAGCGCCCGGCTCGGTGAGCTTCATTCCGCCGACCGTGGACACGTAGACGTCGGCATCGGAGAGCTTCAGCCCCGCGCGGCGCTCGAGCACGGCGAGGAGCATCGCCACTCGTGAGGCGTCGACGCCGTTCACGACACGGCGGGGCTGCGGCGCCGAGCTCGGGACGACGAGGGCCTGCACCTCGACCGGGAGCGCACGGCGTCCCTCGAGCGCGACCGTGACGCACGTGCCGGAGACCGGAGCGGTGTTCTTCGACATGAACAACCCGCTCGGGTCGGGGACTTCGTGGATGCCGTCGCCGGCCATGTCGAAGCAGCCGACCTCGTCCGTGGGGCCGAAGCGGTTCTTGAGGGCCCGGACGAAGCGGAGCGCCGTCTGCCGGTCGCCCTCGAAGTGGCACACGACGTCGACGAGGTGCTCGAGCAGACGCGGGCCGGCGATCGTGCCGTCCTTCGTCACGTGGCCGACGATGAGGACGGGGAGCGCGCGGTCCTTCGCGATCCGGATGAGGGTGGACGCCACTTCGCGGACCTGGGACGTGCCGCCGGCGATGCCGTCGATCGAGCTCGACGAGATCGTCTGCACGGAGTCCGCGATGAGGAGGTCCGGCTGCACTTGGTCGATCTGGCCGAGGATGACGCCGAGGTCGACCTCGCTCGCCAGGTAGAGGTCGTCGTGCATCGCACCGGTGCGCTCGGCGCGGAGTCGGACCTGGTCGACGGACTCTTCGGCGCTCACGTAGAGCACCCGTTTGCCGGTCGCTGCCGCACGCGACGCGACCTCGAGCAGCAGCGTGGACTTGCCGACGCCGGGCTCGCCGGAGAGCAGGACCGCTGCACCCGGCACCACGCCGCCGCCGAGGACGCGGTCGAACTCGCCGATGCCGGTCTGCCAGCGCTGGACGGTGGTGCCGCGGGCTTCGGTGATGGGGCGCGCGACCCGGTTGCCGGCGACGGCGACCGCACTCGTCCCGCGTGCGCTGACCGTTGCAGCGGCGGTGTCCTCGACCGTGCCCCACGCCTGGCACTCGGCGCAGCGCCCGACCCACTTGATGGACGTCCAGCCGCACTCGGTGCAACGGTAGAGAGACTGAGCGCGCGCCATGATCGTCAGGCTAGGGCGTGCCGCCGACATCACCCGGCTGGTCGTCCGGGCCGTCGTGCAGTGTCTCCGGGATCGGCACGGAGCCCGTCATCCGGTGGCGGAGTCGCTCGATGCGCCCCGGACGGTCGGCGTGGTCGAGGGCCTCGGCGCCGTCCACGTCCTGCTCCGCCCGCGCCGCAGCCACGGCACCGGCGTCAGCACCGAGGTCCTCTGCCTCGCGTGCGGAGAGGTAGTGCCGGATCGCCGCCACCACGTCCACCCGGGCATCGACCGCCGGTTCGAACGCGCTCGCCCAGATCTCGTACCCGCGGTCGTTCGGGTGGAACAGGTCCCCGTAGCTGTTGAAGAAGGTCCGGCGCAGCCCGACCCGCTTCGTGATGGTGTGCAGCGGAGCCACCGTCAGGCCGTACTCGGCCGCCACCCGGTGCACGATCTCGTTCGCCACGGCGACCTTGCGTTCACGGTCCGGCACGAACATGCACGGCAGCTCGGCGACGATCGCGTGCGACGGCACCGCACCGTAGATCTCACGGATGTTCCGTTCGAACTTGTCCGGGTGGAAGTCGGCGATGTCGTTCGCGCCGATCGAGACCGTGCAGATGTCCGGAGAGTAGTGGCGCAGCTTCGGGAGCTGGTCCTTCCGGGCGCCCCACGTCGTCGAGCCGGAGACGCTGAGGTTCACGACGCGGACGGACGTGCGGGAGCGGTGCCGGATCCGTCGTGCGAGCAGTCCCACGTAGCCCCGGTGCGGTTCGGTCGCGCCGACGCCCTGCGCTGCGGAGTCTCCGATCGCCAGGTACGTGATCTGCCCCTCGTGCTGCAGACGCTCGCGCCACCAGTCGGCGTGCACCGGGAGCATGTCGACGACACGACGTGCGGCGGCGCGCTGCCCGCGGACGCCGGCGCGGGCGCCGAAGGCCGCGCCGCCGAGGACGGTCAGTCCGCCGACGACCGACGTGAGCAGTGCGACGAAGGTGCGCGATCTCATGCGGTGGACGTTACGCGGCCGTCTTCGAGACCAGGTCATGCGTTGCTGAGCTGTGGACGAGGGTTTGTACCCGGCCGCCTGTGGAGGGCGAGGCGGCTCGCGGTGGCGTGACGGGCCTCCCGGATCGTGTAAACTCTTTCCCGGTACCGTGTCCGAGCGGCCGAAGGATCATGTCTCGAAAACATGTGTGGGGGCAACTCCACCGTGGGTTCAAATCCCACCGGTACCGCCACTGGATCGTCTGTGGGACGTCTCGCCACGACCTGCACGACGACCTCGAAGAGAGAGCCCCCGGCTTCGGCCGGGGGCTCTTCTCGTTCCTGACGCGGTTCCGCACCAACGGAGCGGCGTCGCGTCAGTTCCGGGCAGCGCTCATCGCATCGTGGCGGAGGCGAGCGAGGACCCGTCGGAGCGCTTCGACGTCCTTTGCGCTCCAGTGCGCGAGGACGATGTCGAGGTCCTCGCGGAGTTGCGCGCTGATCCGCTCGCCGTACTCCCGGCCCGTCCTGGTGAGGGCCACGAGCACGCTTCGATCGTCGGCCGGCGCCGGCACCCGGACGACGAGCCCGATGTCCTCGAGCCGATTCGCGATCTTCGTGAGGTTGGCCCGTCCTGTTCCGAGTGCCGCTGCGAGCACACTCGGTTTGGTCGCTCCTCGGTACGTCAGCTGGTTGACGACGAGGAACATGGACAGGTCCGCGACCGGGAAGTCGATCGCAGCCATCATCCGCTGACGGACCTGCTGACTGTCCGCCCAGTGCACGATGCCGGCGAGGGCCACCCGGATGTCGAACGGGTCGGGGTCGATGACGGGGCGGAGGTCCACGTCGTCACCGGTGTCGGTCCGTCGCGCCATCGTCCACCTCCTCAGGTCACCGACACTGTACCGAGCCGTCGCGCTGGTCACCGTCGCAGGAGGCGGACAGGACCGAGCAGCCCGTGATCGCGGACATGGGTGGTCTGCATCGCCTCGGTGTCACCGATGAGCTGACTGATCACGTCCGGCACGTCGTCGTAGTAGCCGCGCGCGAGCAGGCGGTTGTTGAGTGAGCTGGCGATGCGGACGACCACTTCGTTCCGCCCGCTGCGCAGGTCTTCGGTCACGTCGACCACGGGGTGCGAGGTGTCGAAACCCCGCGCCGGCCCGTCGTTGAGCACGACGGAGCCGAGTCCGCCGGACGTCGACCCGAGGTCGAGCAGGAAACGACCGACTTCCGTCCCGCGCTCGACGCTGAACGTGGTGGAGTACTCACCGACACCAGACACGTCCGGACCGACGGCGGACACGTCCTTCCACGGTCGCAACGGTCCGACGCCGGCGTCGAGGCGCTGGACGTCGGTGAGCGGACGGACCTCACGGGTCTCGTAGCCGAGACCGCGGTCCTCCGTCAGCAGCTCCTCGCCGCCAGCGTCCCAGCTCTCGACGACGAGGTGCCATTCGGCGAGTTCGGCGACGACATCGGCCGTACGAACCGAGTTGCCCGCAGTGGACGCGGTGTCGGCGGGCTCGCTCCGGTCGAGGGTCAGCAGTGCTGTCTCGCCAGGTGCCAGGTCCACCGTGACGATCGTGCGTCCGCCGGCCTGTCGGGATGCTCCGTGCGGAAGCACCGTGCCCGACCACGCGTCGATGCGGTGTACGGCCCCGATGCCCGGCAGGGCGACCTCGACGGTCGTCGGCCCCGCGGTCTCGTAGAGGAAGTGGTAGAGGTACACGTGCAGCAGGTCGCCGTCCTCGCGGAGGTGCGAGAGCACGTTCCGGTCGTCGGCGAGGAACTCGGCCCGACCGGTGACGCCGAGGCCGCGGAGCGCTTCGACCGTCCGTGCAGCGTCGTCGATCTCCGTCACCGAGGGGAGGGCCACGAGCCGTTCCATCGTCGCGGCGAGCTCAGCGTCCCGTCCGTCGAGGCCCGGCGTGCGATCGGCGGCGCGGGGGTGGTGCGTGTCGGTGCCGGCGACCAGGGACTTCAGTTCACTCGTGCCGTGCACCACGAGCACGGGGAGGCCTTTCTCGGCCCAGTCGACGAGCCTGGTGGCGACGTCGGCGTCGAGCGCGCTCTGGAACACGACGAGCGCCTGGTACCCGGGACCGTCCGGCTGTACGAGGCGGTCGTCCATCCGGACGTCGTCACGGAGCAGCAGCGACCCGTCGAAGAACTCGTACGTCCAGCCGGCGTCCTGCATGCCGAGGTCACGCCACCAGTGGTTCTCGCGGTCCCGCATCCACCGCTGCCCGTAGGCCACCTCGTCCGCCAGGCGGGACCCGTCGTGATCGCGGAAGACCATCCCGGAGGCGTTGTCCGTGAAGTGGTCGGTGTGCAGGACGCCGACGTCGATCCGGGGACGTCCCTGGCGGAGGACGTACTGGTAGCGGCCGATGGCATCGTTCCAGAGGGGGTAGAACTCCGATGCGGGCTGTCGTGTGTCGAATCGCTCGGAGAACATGCTCCACATGCCCTCGTGGCCCGGCCAGCGCGTCACGCCTTCCGCCCCGGTGGTGCTCGCCCAGCCGTGCAGGACGGTCTTCGTGATCCCGGCAGCGAGCTGCGTCGCGATGATCTGGTCGTAGAACCGGTGGTCGAGCATGTGGTTCCGCGTGGTCGCACCGGTCTCCGAGGAGTACTGCTTCCCGAACAGGTGCGCCGGTCCACCGAGCAGCCGGTACGCGTCGATCTGGGACGCGAACTCGAGCGACTCGGTCTCGATCCCGTCGACCTCCGGGCCCGGTCGGGTGAGTTCGAACGGCAGCCCGTAACTGATCTCGGAACGGAGCGTCATGCCGTTCTGGTGCAGGAACGCGGCGAACGGCCGGAGCATGTTCTCGATGTAGAGGTCGGTGAGGGTCTTGACGTAGTCGAAGCGCACCTTCTCGACGTCGACGGCTTGCTCGGGTTCCGGCTGGGCGTGGTACGTCGTGCTCGACGCCATGAAGGGCGCGCTCCTGGTGAGGAACGGCAGCCACGGCGTGATGTCGTAGCCCCGACGGGTCCGGAACTCCTCGGCGACGTGCGCACCCCAGAAGAGCCCCCCGGCTCCGTGGGTCGACAGTTCGAGGGAGTCCATGTACATCTGCGCGCGTGGGTTCCGGGCGACCTCGGCGCGGAGCTCCGGTGTCAGGACGACGTGCTCCCAGTAGTCGATGACCGCGTCGACCCCTGCCCGCTCGAGGTAGTTGACGGTCCAGTTCACGGTCGCCGACGGGGACGCCGTCTGTCCGGTGCCGTGGCTCCAGAACGTGGAGAGCCGCCACGTGCCGTCATCTGGCGCCGTCCAGTCGAGGGACTCGTCGTCGACCGCTGCCGTCAGGTCGATGACGGAGCCGGCGTCGAGCACGACGGCGGTGGAGCCGTCGTCCGACGTCTCCTGCCCCTCGACGATCCGTGTGGCGACGACCGCGACGAGGGTCTGCACCCGGACCGGTCCGCGCTCGCCGGGCAGTGCCGTGTGCGCGATCGGAGCGTCGAGGTCGATCCGCCGCAGCCGGCCGGAACGGGACGTCCCACCCACGAGTTCTTCGTGCACGACGTCGAGCTCCTGGGCGGCGGCGGGGTGGTCGGCGTCGATGGTGGGCACGTTCGCGTTCGACCAGTTCGTGCCGGAGGTGAAGCTGACCGACATCCCGCGGGACGTGGTCTCCTCGACGACGATCTGCGAGTCGTGCACCCACTCCTCGGAGCCCCACCCGTACCGGCTGTGATCGATCGCGCTCTCGTCCATCGCGAGGAACTCCATGCCGCCGAACCCGAGTCCGTGCGCGGTCTCGACCTCGCGGCGGAGTGTGACGTCCGTGTGCAGGCCCTCTGCGAGCCACCAGCGCAGTTCCGGCCGGTACTCGATGGTGGGACGGGCGACGCCGCGGGCGAGGTCGTCGATCGACATGGTGTTCTCCTTCGAACGGGGGCAGCGACAGTGCTGCTGCGACGACCGTAGGCCTCCGAGCTCATCGACGTCAATTTCCTCAGGAAATCAACAACGTTCCGTAAGCAGCAAGAATCCTGCCCGTTCCCTTGTGGCCGCGTCGGGCTCCGGGCTACAGTTCCGCCGACTGGTTGAACCGTTTCACCAGTGCCGGCCAGACGTTCAAGGGAGAACGCAGTGAACTGACTTCAGCACCCCCGCCCGTGGTGGGTCGCCACCGTCTCGGGCATGGCGTCGTACATCGACGCCGCCGCCATCGTGAGTTCGGGCACCGCGCTCGTGCTCTACCAGCAGTCCATCGGCGTCACCGGCGCGCAGATCGGAGTCCTCTCCGGTGCGCTCACGTTCTGCATCGCGATCGGAGCGCTCACGGGTGGCCGCCTCGGAGACCTCTTCGGTCGTCGAGCGGTCTTCATCGTGACGATGGCGATGACCGTGATCGGGGCGTCAGTGCTGGTGGCGAGCCCCGGCTTCACCGGGCTGCTCATCGGGACGATCCTGGTCGGACTCGGGACCGGAGCCGACCTCCCGGTCTCACTCGCGACGATCGCCGAAGCGGCCACCGACGAGAACCGGGGCAAGCTCGTCGGGTTCTCGCAGGTGCTCTGGTTCGCGGGCATCCTCGCGACCTACGCGATCTCCACCGCTGTCGGCGACCTCGGTCGGGTCGGGGGCCAGATCATGTTCGCCCACGTCGGCGTGGTCGCTCTCGTGGTCCTCGTCCTCCGGTTCACGATCCCGGAGTCTGCGGCCTGGTCTGACGCGCGGGACGAGAAGGCCGCCGGCGTCACGACCGTCCGCGCATCTCGCCACGGCCTCCGCGACGTCCTCACGCAGCGGATCTTCCTGGTCCCGTTCCTCGCGCTGCTCGTCTTCTACACGTTCACGAACCTGGGCGCGAACACCGGCGGACAGTTCGGCGCCTACGTCGCGGTGAACGTGGTCGGACTCTCGGTCCCGTTCTTCTCGACGATGAACCTCGTCAGCGTGCCGGTCGGCATGCTCCTCGCGTTCTGGTTCATGCGGGTCGTCGACAGTCGTCTCCGCATGCCGTTCTACGTGGTCGGAGCGGTCTGCCTGGTCGTGAGCTACGGGCTGCCGCTCGTCTTCGGGTTCTCGCTCCCCACCCTCGTTGCGATGCTGGCGTTCGGCGCGGTGGGCAATGCGTTCGCCTTCGAGGCGATCATGAAGATCTGGTCGCAGGAGTCGTTCCCGACGCTGCTCCGAGGCTCGGTCCAGGGCACCGTCATCGCGGTCGCTCGTGTCGCTGCGGCCCTCCTCGCCCTCGTGACGCCGCTGCTCCTCGACCATCCTGAGGTGATGTACGGCATCCTGACCGCGCTCGTCGCCGTTGGCGTCGTCGTCGGTTGGCTCGCGTTCCACCGTGCGGTGTTCAACGCGTTCACGATCGAGGGCAAGGACCTCGCTGACGCTCAGGAGGCGCTCTTCGCCGCCGGACTGCGCGATGACGCCCCGGCTGCGGCAGCCCGACGCGACCGGCGCTGATCCGCGGTCCGTCAGTGCGGCTCTCGTCGTGGGCGGACGACGACGGGAGGCCCGTGGCGGCGTCGCCACGGGCCTCCAGTCCGCCTGTCCCACGTTCTCGGGCCGTCGGCCGACGGCCCGTCAGGCGCCCGGGACGACCTCTGCTGCGCGGATCTCCTCGATCCGTTCGGACTGACCACCGACCTGCTCGAGCTCGTGCGCGAGCTCCTCGAGTTCGGCGCCGCCGGCCATCATCCCCGTGAGCTCGGGAAGGGTGATGCTGCTCTTCTCGAAGTACCCGATGCTCTTCCCCCGCCGGAGGAGCAGGAAGCGGTCGCCCACCGGGTACGCGTGGTGCGGGTTGTGGGTGATGAAGATGACCCCGAGTCCACGGTCCCGGGCACGGAGGATGTACTTCAGCACGACACCGGACTGCTTCACGCCGAGGGCGGCGGTCGGCTCGTCGAGGATGAGTGCCTTGGCACCGAAGTACACCGCGCGGGCGATCGCGACGCACTGCTTCTCACCACCCGACAGCGTCCCGATGGGCTGGTCGACGTCACGCAGGTCGATGCCCATGTCGAGGAGCTCCTGCTTGGTGATGCGCTTCATCGCGGTGACGTCGAGCATGCCCAGCTTGTTGCGGAGCTCCGAACCGAGGAAGAAGTTCCGCCAGATCGGCATCAGCGGCACGACGGCGAGGTCCTGGTAGACGGCCGCGATGCCCGCGTCGAGGGCGTCGCGCGGGGACGAGAGCTTCCGGTCCTCGCCCATGATCGAGAACGTGCCGGCATCGTGCTGGTGGAGCCCGGCGATGATCTTGATCAGGGTCGACTTGCCGGCGCCGTTGTCGCCGAGGACGCACGTGACGCGGCCGGCGTCGACGTCCATGGTGATGTCGGACAGCGCGATGACGTTGCCGTAGTGCTTCCCGACGTCGCGGAGGGCGATGAGGTGCGGTGCTCCGACGACGGTCTCGGAGGTCTCCGACACCGGTACCTCGACGACCTGTGTGGTGGGGTTCGCGATGTCCGACATCACTTCTGCTCCGCTCGCTTCTTGACGATGAGGTTGATGATCGTGGCGAGCAGCAGCATGAGTCCGAGGAAGAACTTGAACCAGTCCGGGTTCCACTGCGCGTAGACGATGCCCTTGTTCGCCATCCCGAAGATGAGGGCGCCGATCGCGCCGCCCACCGCGGAGCCGTACCCGCCGGTGAGCAGGCAGCCGCCGATCACCGCGGCGATGATGTAGAGGAACTCGTTCCCCACACCTTCGCCGGACTGCACGACGTTGAAGGCGAAGAGGTTGTGCATGCCGCCGATCCACGCGCAGAACCCGACGCCCATGAACAGGCCGATCTTCGTCTTCGTGACGGGGACCCCGACGGCGCGGGCCGCGTTCTCGTCTCCGCCCACCGCGAAGATCCAGTTGCCCACCCGGGTCCGGAGGAGGATCCAGGACGCGACGATCACGAGTGCGATCCAGATGAAGACGGTGATCTTCACGGTGATGCCGAAGACCGGGACGTCCGCGGCGAAGATCTGCTCGGCCACCGAGAACCCGTCGAGCTGGGACACGTCGAGCGTCGAGACCGAGCCGGACACCAGGCGCGTCACCGCGAGGTTGAGACCGGTGAGCATGAGGAACGTGGCGAGGGTGACGATGAACGACGGCAGCTTCGTGCGGACGAGGATCCACCCGTTGACGAACCCGACGCCGAGCGAGAAGACCAGGCCGAGGAAGACGCCCACCCAGACGTTCGTGGAGAAGTACCAGGCGAACAGGCTCGCGGTGAGGGAGGAGGAGATCACGGCCACACCGGCGGACAGGTCGAACTCGCCGCCGATCATGAGGAGTGCGACACCGACGGCCATGATCCCGATGGTCGACGAGCCGTACAGGATCGTCGAGATCGAGTCGGGCTGGACGAAGACGGGGGCGATGATCGCGAAGAACGCGAACATCGCGATCGCACCGACGACCGCACCGACCTCCGGGCGGCCGAGGAGCTTCCGGACGGGGCTTCGTGCAGCGAGTCGCTCGTCCCCGGCGGGGACGATGCTGGCGGCCGTCACCGGAGACCGTCCTCGGCGTACTGCAGGACCTTGCCGATGTTCGACTTGTCGACGATCGCGGGCCCGGTGAGCGTCGGCTTGCCGCCGCCGAGGACGAACCCGCCCTGCTTGTAGAGGACGATCGAGTCGATCGACTCGTAGCCCTGCATGAACGGCTGCTGGTCGACCGTGAACAGGACGTCGCCGGACTTGATGCTCTTCGCGAGGGTGGCGTTGAGGTCGAAGGACGCGACCTTGATGTCACTGCCTGCGGCCTTCACCGCCTTGAGGATCACCGCGGTGTACGGGGCGCCGAGTCCGACGATCACGTCGGCGCTGCTGTCCGCCTGGAGCTTCGCGGTCACGGTCGACTGCACGGCGCTGTTGTCTGTGCCGTTGACGTAGAGGGTCTCGGTGTCGGGGAGGATCTTCTTGATGCCGCCGCAGCGGGCTTCGAGTGCGACGTTGCCCTGCTCCTGGATGACGCAGACGGGCTTCGAGAGCCCCTGCGCCTTGAGCTCGTTGCCGACCGCCTCGCCGGCGACGGACTCGTCCTGACCGAAGTGCGCCAGGATCCCGAGCGCCGAGTAGGCGTCGCTGCCGGAGTTGAAGGAGACGACGGGGATGCCGGCCTTCTCGGCTGCCTGCACCGAGCTCTTCAGGGCGTCGGGCTTCGCGAGGGAGACCGCGATGCCGTCCACCTTCTGGTCCGTGTACTGCTGGACGAGCTGCGCTTGCTTCGAGCCGTCCGGGTCGGAGGCGTAGAGGAGCTTGACGCCGTCCTTCTTCGCGGCGTCCTCGGCACCCTTCCGGACGATGTCCCAGAAGGTGTCCCCGGGGGCGGCGTGCGTGACGAGGGCGATGGTGAGGCCGGAGTCCTTGCTGGTCCCGCCGGCCGAGTCGTCGTCACTCGACGCGACACGACCCCCCTGCGAGGAACAACCGGCGAGGACGAGGGCACTGGCCGCGAGTGCGGCGGTGATGCCCATGACTGCAGAGATGCGCTTCACGGAAGACTCCTTTGTCCAGTGGTTCCGCTGTGGTGCTCGGGTTGCAGGGGCCGGTCAGGTTGACGAGTATCAACATCCGCGTCAATTCTCACCTGATGGCGTGTCTGTCCGGCTGACGGTATAGCGGATCTCCGCGCACCACAAGGATGGGACCGATCTGGAACGAATTGCGTGCCCTCTGTTACACTCTGAACAGTTCGTCCGGTGTGTGAGAAGAAGCGCCAGACGTTCCCGACCATGACGAAGGAGTCTTGATGTCCGGACAGATCCCATCGCGCGAAGCCACCGAGCTCCCGCGCCTCACGAGCGGACCCCATCGCAAGCGCATCGGCCTGATCTCGGTCGTGGCCTGCCTCGGCGGTCTGCTGTTCGGGTACGACACCGGCGTCAGCAACGGCGCCGAGATCTCGATCCAGTCGCAGCTCGGACTCGACGACATCGGCCTCGGGGTGGTGATCTCGTCGCTCGTCTTCGCGGCGGCGGTCGGCGGCCTCGTCGGCGGTCCGGTGTCCGATCGCATCGGACGTCGATCGACCATCATCGCGATGGCGGTGTTCTTCTTCTGCGGCACCCTGCTGGCGGTGTTCTCCCCGAACTTCGAGGTCCTGCTCGCCGGACGCATCACCGTCGGGCTCGCGGTGGGAGCCGCGTCGATCGTCGTGCCCGTCTACCTGGCCGAGCTCGCTCCGCTCGAGATCCGCGGGATGATCACCGGTCGGAACGAGCTCGCGATCGTGAGCGGCCAGCTCGCCGCGTTCGTCGTCAACGCGGTCATCGGCATCGTGCTCGGTGACGAGGGCGGCGTCTGGCGAGTGATGTTCTTCATCTGCGCCATCCCCGCCGCCGCACTGTTCATCGGCATGCTCCGGATGCCGGAGTCGCCGCGCTGGCTGGTCGAGCACGGTCACGAGGCGCGCGCGCTCGAGATCCTCAAGACCGTCCGGAACGAGGACCGTGCCGAGGCCGAGCTCGCCGAGATCCGTCGCGTCACGTCCGAGGAGCCGAGCGAGACGCGGCTCAACGGCCTGAAGGCCCTGCTGTCGAGCCGCTGGTTGATCCGGATCGTGTTGATCGGGTGCGGTGTCGCCGTCGCGCAGCAGGTGACCGGGATCAACTCGATCATGTACTACGGCCAGCGCATCCTCATCGAGTCCGGGTTCGGTGCCAACGCTGCCCTGATCGCGAACATCGCACCGGGGATCCTCGCGGTGGTCGGTGGACTGATCGCGCTCCGGAACATGGACCGGGTCGACCGTCGGAAGACGTTCATCCTCGGCCTCTCCCTCACGACCACGTGTCACATCCTGATCGGGGTGTCGTCGGTCGTCATCCCGGACGGCAGCCCGATCCGTCCGTACGTGCTGCTCTTCCTGATCTGCGCGTTCGTGCTGTCCATGCAGTCGTGCCTCAACATCGCCGTCTGGGTCTGGCTCGCCGAGATCTTCCCGCTGAACATGCGCGGTCTCGGCACCGGCATCGCGGCGTTCGCCGGCTGGCTCATGAACGGCGTCCTCGCCCTCTACGTGCCGTCGCTCATCGAGGGTGTCGGCATCACGGGGACGTTCTTCCTCTTCGCCCTGATCGGAGCCATCGCCCTGGTGTTCATCGTGACGCAGGTCCCCGAGACCCGCGGATGGTCGCTCGAGAAGCTCGAGGAAGAGGTCACGACGGGCGCGATCTACATCGACACCATCAAGGGCAAGGCGAAGCGGGCCGGTCGCGTCGAGCGCTGACCGTGCTGCAAGATGTGGAGCATGGCTGACGACGGGTCCACCACGGCGACGCGTCGAGCGACCATGCGCGACGTCGCCGACCGCGCGGCCGTCTCCAAGTCCCTGGTCTCCCTCGCGTTCAGCTCACCGGGTTCGGTGGGTCCGGAGCGCCTCCGCCGCATCCTGGAAGCGGCGGAGGCCCTGGGCTTCCGACCGAACCGGGTCGCCCGGTCGTTGAACGGCGCACGGGACGACTTCGTCGGCATCCTGGTCGCGGACTCCCGGAACCCCGTGCTGGCCGAGGTCGTGGACGCCGCTCGGGTGTCGCTGGCCGCGGGTGGCCGACTCGGGCTGATGACCAGTGCGGTACTGCCCGACGGTTCGTCTCGCCCTCGTCTGGACCTCGACGCGGTGGCGATGCTCGGCGACCTGCAGCCCTCCGGACTCATCGTCGTGGGCTCGGTGCCGAGCATGGACCGCGTGGTCCAGGCGATGGGGGCCGCGCGCATCGTGATCGCCAGCGCGCGCCCCGGCCGGCTCGCCGGGGCCGCCACGGTCCGGGGCGACGACGAGGTGGGGATCCGGCTCGTCATCGAGCACCTCGTCGGGCTCGGGCACCAGCGGATCGGGCACGTCGGCGGCGCCGGGGGACGCGTGGCCACCGGCCGTGCGTCGGCCTTCGGCGCGGCCATGCGGGAGCGCGGACTCGACGGCAGCGTGGTCGCGGAGAGCGACTTCTCGGAAGCGGCGGGTTTCCGTGCGGCGCAGGAGCTGCTCGACCGGGACGACCCGCCGACGGCGATCACCGCCGTGAACGACCTGTCCGCGATCGGTGTGATGGCGGCCGTCCGGCAGCGGGGCCGCGCTGCCTCCGTCGCGGTCACCGGGTACGACAACACGTACCTGGCTGCCCTCGGTGCGGTCGACCTGACGTCGGTCGACCCGGACAACGCGGCCATCGGACGACGCGCCGCCGAACTCCTGCTCTCGGACCAGGACCCCGGCGAGGTGCTCATCGCGCCGACGCTGCGTGTCCGGTCCTCCTCGGTGCCGCCCAGCGGTTGACACCGACGAGATCGCGGTCGTACATTGAACCGGTCCAAGATTTTGGACCGGTTCAAAATCCTCGCCAGGAAGCAAAGGAGCACCCGTGGCAGAGAACAGCGCGCCCCGCTCGGTCGGAGTCGGGCTCATCAGTGTCGGCTGGATGGGGCGCCTGCACTCGCGCTCCTACGCCCTCCTCCCGCTCGTGTACCCGGAGCTCGGGATCCGCCCCCGCCTCGTGGTCGCCGCCGACGTCGCACCGGCCGGCCGCGACCACGCGAAGGACGTCCTCGGGTACGAGAAGGTCGTCTCGGACTACCGGGACGTGCTGAACGACCCAGAGGTCGACGTCGTGTCGATCTGCGCCCCGAACTCGCTGCACGCCGAGATCGGCATCGCGGCTGCCGAAGCCGGCAAGCCGTTCTGGATCGAGAAGCCGGTCGGCCGTGGCGCCGAGGAGACCGAGGCGGTCGCCGCCGCCGCCGATGCGGCCGGTGTCGCGACGACGATCGGCTTCAACTACCGTCACGTCCCGGCGGTCCAGCACGCACGCCAGCTCATCCTCGACGGGTCGCTCGGACGGATCACCAACGTCCGTGGCCGCTTCTTCGGCGGGTTCTCCTCGAACCCGGACGACCCGCTGACCTGGCGCTTCGTCCGCGCCACCTCGGGCAGCGGCGTCCTCGGCGACCTGATGGGTCACCTCGTCGACCTCATGCACTACGTCCTCGGGCCGATCGGCTCCATATCGGCCGCGACCGGCACGTACCTCACCGAGCGGCCGGGCCTCCCCGGCACGCCGGACGCGGGCAAGATGCTCGCGGTCGAGAACGAGGACTACGCCACCATGCTCGTCCGGTTCGGTGACTCCGCGGTGGGCGCCGGAGCGATCGGCAACCTCGAAGCATCCCGCATCGCGGTGGGGCCCCGGTCCGAGTACGCGTTCGAGGTGTTCGGCACCGAGGGCTCGCTCCGGTGGGACTTCGAACGGCTCAACGAGCTCGAGGTCGCCCTCGCCCGCACCGGGCCGCACGTCGGCTACACCCGTGCGTTCGCCGACGGCTACTTCCCCGACTACTCCCGCTTCCAGCCGAGCTCCGGCACGAGCATGGGCTACGACGACCTCAAGGTCATCGAGGCAGCGAAGTTCCTCACCGCGGCCACCGGTGGCGAGGCGACCGGCTCGAACATCCACGACGCCGTCGCCTCGGCCCGGGTGCTGAGCGCCGCCGAGGAGTCCGCCGAGTCCGGCCAGTGGGTCGACCTGCCCGTCGAAGCGGGCACCACCGCCAACACGCGCACCGCCGAGGGAGCGCACGCATGAGTCTCCGCATCGCCACCGCACCGATCTCCTGGGGAGTCAGCGAGGTCGAGGGCTGGGGGCACCAGCTGCCGCCCGAGCGCGTCCTCGCCGAGATGACGTCGCTCGGCTTCGCAGCCACGGAACTCGGTGCCCAGGGATTCCTGCCGCCCGCCCCCGAGGACAAGGCGGCCCGGCTCGCCGAGTTCGGCATGACGGCGATCGGCAGCTTCGTGCCGGTCATCGCACACCAGCCCGGCACCGACCCGCTACCCCGGATCGAACGCGAACTCGCGGACTACGCGGCCTCGGGAGCGAGCGTCCTCGTCGTCTGTGCCGACAGTGAGCAGACCGGGTACGACGCCCAGCGCGAGCCGCTCACGGACGAGCAGTGGGCGACGCTGTTCACGAACCTCGACCGGATCACCGAAGCGGCGGCGGCAGTGGGCGTCACGGCGACGCTGCACCCACACGTCGGGACGGTCGTCGAGACGAAGGAGGACGTCGACGCGGTGCTCGCCGGATCGACCATCCCGTTCTGCTTCGACACCGGACACCTGTTCCTCGGCGGGACCGACCCGGTCCGCTTCGCCGCCGAGCACACCGACCGCATCGCCTACATGCACCTCAAGGACGTGTCCCTCGACGGCATGCGCCGCGTCGCGGACGGCGAGATCAGCTACTTCGACGCGATCAAGGCAGACCTGCTCTACCGCCCGGTCGGCCAGGGCGACGTCGACATCCGCGCGATCCTGACCAGCATGGTGCGCGCCGGGTTCGACGGGTGGATCGTGCTCGAGCAGGACAAGGTCGTGCTCGAGGAGCCCGCTCCGGGTTCCGGCCCGATCGAGGACGCGCGCGCGAGCGTCGAGTTCGTCCGCGCCCTCGTGGCCGAACTCGAAGCCGCCGAGGTCGCCCGATGAGGGTCGGGGTCGCCGGCCTCGGACGCATCGGAGCCATGCACGCCCGGAACCTCGCCAGGACCGGCGGCGTCGACGAGGTCGTGCTCATCGGCCGCGACGCCGGCAGGACCGAGGCCGTCCGCACGCGTCTCGACGAGCAGCGTGCCACCGAGAGCGGTTGGGCGTCCGTGTCGAGCACCGTCGACCCGCTCGCCGACGTCCTGCCGTCGCTGGACGGCATCCTCGTGGCATCGGCGACGGACACGCACGCCGACCTGGCGCGCGTCGTCGCCGGATCGCGCACGCCGCTGCTCATCGAGAAGCCCCTCGCACTCGGCGTCGACGAGCTCACCGACCTCTCCCGCGACCTCGAGGCGACCGGGACCCCGATCATGGTGGCGTTCCACCGGCGGTACGACCCCGGCTACCAGCGCCTGCGGCAGCACGTCCTCGACGGCGACGTCGGCACGCTGCGCCTCGTCCAGGCGACCGAGAACGACCACTACGCACTGCCGGTGGACTACATCCCGCAGTCGCACGGCATGTGGCTCGACCTCCTGATCCACGACTTCGACATCATCCCGTGGGTCGTCGGCGACCCCGTCGTCGAGGTCTCCATGATCGGGTCCGTCCTCGACGAGCCGGTCTACGGCGACCACCACGACACGGACACCGCCATGGTGACCCTCCGGTTCGCCTCGGGTGCCGTCGGCAGCATCGGTGCCCTCCGTCGCAGCGACGCGGGTCAGGACGTCCGGCTCGAGGTCACCGGGACGAACGGTGCGTTCGGGGCGGGCTCCGGTCCGCGCACCCCGATCACGTCCACGGAGCCGGGTGGCAGTGCGCCCGCGGATCCGTACGACACCTTCGGCGACCGGTTCGTGCCGGCGTTCGAGGAGGAGATCGCCCACTTCGTGCGGATGATCCGCGGAGAGTCGGAGAGCCTCACCCCTCCGGCTGCCGGACTCGTCGCCACGGCGCTCGCCGAGGCGGCTGCCGAGTCGTTCCACACCGGACGCCCCGTCCGGCCACGCACGACCGCGTAGACGAACACAGCCCGCGTCGACCGCGGGGACGAACACAGCCCGCGTCGACCACGCGAGCAACCACAACCCACCACCTGGAGATTGCAATGACGCAACAGATCCGGATCGGCCTCTTCGGCACCGGGCGCATCGGACAGGTCCACGCCATGAGCGTGGCCGCCATCGACGGCGCGGAACTCTCGTGGGTCTGCGACCCGTTCGTCGAGGGTGCCGAGCGAACGGCAGCCGAGTACGGCGGCACGGTCAGCACGGACCCGACCGAGGTCTTCGCCTCCGGTGCGGTCGACGCGGTGATCATCGCTGCGCCGACGGCCACCCACGTCGACCTCATCGACGCCGCGATCGACGCCGGCGTCCCCGTGCTCTGCGAGAAGCCGATCGACCTCGACCTGGCCCGGGTCGACCGGCTCCGCGCGAAGGCCGCGGCCGCGACGGTGCCCATCGTGCTCGGCTTCAACCGGCGGTTCGACCGGCACTTCACCGAACTGCACCGTCGGGTGGCGGCGGGGGAGATCGGCACGCTCGAGCAGGTGCTCATCACCAGCCGCGACCCCGCCGAGCCGCCGGCGGCGTACCTCGCGTCGTCCGGGGGCATCTTCCGCGACATGACCATCCACGACCTCGACATGGCGCGCTTCTTCGTGCCGGACATCGTCGAGGTCACCGCGCGGGGTGCGAACGCGTTCAGTGCGACCGCCCGTGAGCTCGGCGACTTCGACTCCGCGGTCGTCACGCTGCGCGGAGCGAACGACGAACTCGTCAGCATCACGAACTCACGGCACGCGGCGTACGGGTACGACCAGCGGTTCGAGGTCTTCGGCTCCGAGGGTCTGCTGCAGGTGGGCAACCAGACCGACACCCTCGTCCGCCACTGGGGCGCCGATGCCGTCGAGTCGCTCGAGCCGTACCAGAACTTCTTCCTGCAGCGCTACGCCGAGGCCTACCGGCTCGAGGTCGTCGAGTTCCTCAAGGCGGTCCGGGGCGAGCCGTCGCGCAGCCCCGGGTTCGAGGACGGCCGCGCCGCGCTGGTGCTCGCCGACGCCGCCGACCGCTCGGCCCGCACGGGCGAGTCCGTCGCGGTGGACCTGTCGCGATGAGCTCGATCAGCCGGGACCTCGTCGCCACGTGCTGGACGACGGCGGGAACGGCGCAACCCGACGGGCCGTCCGAGCGGAGCTCGTTCTCGGCGCGTGAGCGGATCAGTGCCGCTGCCGGCGCGGGCTTCGTCGGCCTCGGGTTCGTCGTCGACGACCTCGAGGTGGTGCGCGACACCATCGGTCTCGACGCGCTCCGCACCCACGCGGACCGCGTGGGCATCCGCCACCTCGAGGTCGAGCTGGTCAAGGACTGGTGGCGCGATCCGCAGGCTGCTCCGTGGCGTGGCCGTTGGGACCTGCTCCGCGAGGCCGCCCGGGCGTTCGATGCCCCGATGGTGAAGATCGCGCCGCCACCGGCACCGACGGTCGCATCGATCGAACCCTACGTCGAGCCGTTCCGTCGGCTCGCCGACGAGGCCGCGGCGATCGGCACGCGACTCGCGCTCGAGCCGCTGCCGTTCGCGGGGATCTCCTCGTTGCCGCAGGGGTCGGAACTCGTCCGTGCGGTCGATCACCCGCATGCCGGCCTGGTCGTCGACTCCTGGCACGTCTTCCGCGCCGGGACCTCGCTCGACGAGCTCCGCCGCACGCTCGACCCGTCGACCGTGGTCGGGGTCGAGGTGAACGACGCCGACGCGCTGCCGCAGGCCGACCGGACCCTCTTCGAGGACACGCGGGACAACCGGCGCTACCCCGGCGAGGGGGCGCAGGACGTCGTCGGGTTCCTCCGCACCATGGCGGAGATCGGCTGGTCGGGGCCGTGGGGCGTGGAGATGCTGTCGATCGAGCACCGCGCCAAGTCGCTCGCCGATGCCCTGGACGCAGCACGCGACACGACGCTCCGGTGCATCCGACTCGCCGAGGCGGGCCTCCAACCGGTTTGAGCGCTTTCTCACAGCGGACATCTCGTCCAGCAAGCGAGAAAAGCGGTATGCTCAACCAATCCGAACGCAACGACGCAGAGAGGATCACAACATGGTCGACCCGCAGGTGCTCAAGCACGGCGCATGGGACGTCATCACCCCGGAGATCGCCGGGTGGCAGTTCGTCACCTTCCAGGTGAAGACCTTCGGCGACGGCGAGACGGTCGAGCTGCCGGCCGACGGCAACGAGCGGGCGTTCGTGAACCTGCACGGTGACCTCGTCCTGACCGTCGGTGGCGCCGAGCACCGGATCGGTGGCCGGGACACCGTCTTCGACGGGCTCGGGCACACGCTGTACGTCCCGCGCGACACCGCGGTGACGATCACCGCGACACCGGGTGCCGAGCTCGCCATCGCGACGGCACCGGCGACGGAGCAGCACGAGGTCGTCCTCGTCACGCCCGACGACGTCGGGTCCGCGACGCGCGGTGGCGGGAACGCGACGCGGCAGGTCTCGACGCCGATGTCGCCCGACTTCCCCGCCGACCGCCTCCACATCGTCGAGGTGTGGACGCCCGGCGGGAACTGGTCCAGCTTCCCGCCGCACAAGCACGAGCACGACGTCGACGGCGAGTCGCAGCTCGAAGAGGTCTACTACTACCGCCTCCGCGATCCGGAGAACGGGTGGGCGCTGCAGCGGGTGTACAGCCCCGAGCGCGACTTCGACCTCGACGTCCCGGTCCGTGACGGCGACATCTGCCTGATCCCGTGGGGGTACCACACCACCGTCGCGGCCCACGACCAGGACCTCTACTACCTCAACGTCCTCGCCGGGCCCGCGTCGAAGCGCACCCTGCAGGCAGCCGAGGACCCGGCGCTCGCACCCGCTCGTGCCAAGTGGGACGACCTCGGCGCCGACCCTCGAGTCCCGTTCGTCCCCGTCCGCCCCTGACCCACCACAGAAGGAAGTTCGCAATGGCGCAACACCCTCAGCCGACCCGCCGCCTCACGGTGGGCCAGGCGATCGTCGAGTTCATGCAGGCCCAGCACGTCGAGCGCGACGGGACCACGGTCCCGTTCTTCGGCGGCGCGTTCGGCATCTTCGGCCACGGCAACGTCGCCGGCCTCGGTCAGGCCCTGCTGCAGTACCAGGACGAGTTCCCGTACTACCAGGGCCGCAACGAGCAGGGCATGGTCCACATCGCCACCGGGTACGCGAAGATGCGGAACCGTCTCGGGGCGCTCGCCGTCTCGACGTCGATCGGCCCGGGGGCGACCAACATGGTGACCGGCGCCGGGACGGCCACGGTCAACCACATCCCGGTCCTGCTCTTCCCGTCGGACGCCTTCGCCACCCGGTCCACCGGTGCGGTCCTGCAGCAGCAGGAGCACCCGTACGCCACGGACGTCACCGCGAACGACTCGTTCCGTGCGGTCTCGCGGTACTTCGACCGGGTCAGTCGTCCGGAACAGCTCGCCTCGGCACTCCTCGAGGCGATGCGCGTCCTCACGAGCCCGGCCGACACCGGAGCCGTGACCATCGCCGTCCCGCAGGACGTGCAGGCCGAGGCCTTCGACTTCCCCGAGGCGCTGTTCTCGGACCGGACCTGGCACATCGCTCGCAACCGGCCCGACCGTGCGGCCATCCAGCGCGCCGCCGAGCTCATCCGCTCCGCGCGCACCGCGGTGGTCATCGCGGGCGGTGGCGTCGTCTACTCCGACGCGACGGACGAGCTCGTCCGCTTCGCCGAGGCCACGGGCATCGGCGTCGGCGTGACGCAGGCGGGCAAGGCGGGCATGCCCTGGGAACACCCGCTCGCACTCGGTGCACTCGGGTCGTCCGGCTCCGCGTACGCCAACGCCATCGCGAACGACGCCGACGTGGTCATCGGCATCGGCACCCGCTACACCGACTTCACGACGGCGTCGAACACCATGTTCAAGAACCCGGACGTCGCGTTCGTGAACATCAACGTCGCGGAGATCGACGCCTTCAAGGAGTCCGGGGTCCCGCTCGTCGGCGATGCCCGCGAGACACTCGCCGAGCTCCGCGCTGCCCTCGACGGGTTCGCGCTGCCGGATGACGTCGTCGCGTCGAACGAGCGTGCCGCCGCCGACTGGCGCGCCGAGGTCGACCGCATCATCGAGGTGCAGGACAGCCCGACGCTGTCCCAGGCCGAGATGCTCGGACTCCTCAACGCCTCTGCCGAGGCCGACGACGTCGTCGTCAACGCCGCCGGCTCGATGCCGGGAGACCTCCACCGCCTGTGGCGTCCCGGCAGCCCGAAGGGCTACGACATCGAGTACGGCAACTCGTGCATGGGCTACGAGATCGCGGGCGGGGTCGGGGCGCAGCTCGCTGCGCCGGAGCGGCGCGTCCACGTGCTCGTCGGTGACGGGTCGTACCTGATGATGTCGCAGGAGATCATGACGGCGGTGCAGGAGCACCTCCGCATGACGATCGTGATCGTGGACAACTTCGGGTACGGGTCGATCGCGGCGCTGTCCGAGACGCTGGGCTCGCAGACCTTCGGGACGCGGTTCAACGAGCGCGGCGAGGCGCTCCGTCACGACGGCCGCCGCCTCGAGGTCGACTTCGTCGCGAACGCGGCGAGCTACGGCGCCGAGGTGTTCTCCGCGGACACCGCCGGCACGTTCCGGTCGGCCCTGGACCAGGCCCGCGCGTACGACGGCACGAGCGTCGTCTACGTGCGGGTGGACGCGCAGGGGCGCTTCGGTGGCTCCGGCGCCTGGTGGGACGTGCCGGTCGCCGAGGTCTCGACCCTCGACAGCACGAAGGACGCCCGCGCCGCCTACGACGAGCACAAGCAGGAGCAGCGTCTCTACCTGGCGCAGTCCGCGCCCCGCGTCCGAGAACTGGAGCACTCATGACCGACGTGACCGACGTCCGCGACGCGGCGACCGACCGGGCGGGCCTCACCGACGGGGTCCCCACGGGCCTCCTGATCGGCGGGGTGGAACGTGCGGCGTCCAACGGCGCGACCTTCGACGTCCACGACCCCGTCGACGGCAGCGTCCTCGCGACCGTCGCGAGCGGAACGCGCAACGACGCACAGGCGGCGGTGGACGCAGCCGCGGACGCCGCCACCGGATGGGCGTCGACCCCGCCCCGCAAGCGGTCGGAGATCCTGTCGCGTGCGTACGACCTGATGGTCGAGCGCGCCGACTGGTTCGCCCGGCTCATCACGGCGGAGAACGGCAAGGTCGTCGCCGACGCTCGCGGCGAGGTGCTCTACGCCGCCGAGTTCCTCCGCTGGTACGCCGAGGAGGCGGTCCGGATCCCCGGGACGCTGCAGACGGCGCCGGGCGGTGCGAACAAGATCCTGGTCGAGCACCGGCCGATCGGCATCGCCGTCCTCGTCACCCCGTGGAACTTCCCCGCGGCGATGGCGACCCGGAAGATCGGACCGGCGCTCGCCGCGGGGTGCACCGCGGTCCTCAAGCCCGCGAGCGACACTCCGCTCACCGCCCTCGCAATCGGGAAGCTGTTCGAGGAGGCGGGTCTGCCCGCCGGCGTCCTCAACGTGTTGCCGAGCCGTTCCTCCGGCACCGTCGTCGAGCAGATGGTGCGGGACCCGCGTGTGCGGAAGCTCTCGTTCACCGGATCGACCGAGGTGGGTGTGACGCTCATGAAGCTCGCCGCGGAGTCCGTCGTGAACACGTCCATGGAGCTCGGCGGCAACGCCCCGTTCGTGGTCTTCGACGACGCCGACCTCGACACCGCCATCGCCGGCGCGATGATCGCCAAGATGCGGAACGGAGGCGAGGCGTGCACCGCCGCGAACCGCTTCTACGTGCAGGAGGGCATCGCGGCGGAGTTCTCGCGCCGCCTCGCCGAGGCGATGGGGGCGCTCCGGACCGGTGACGGGCTCGACCCGGACGTCCAGCTCGGCCCGATGGTCAACGAGCGGGCCCGGGACGACATCGCGGCGCTCGTCGACGGCGCGAGGGCTGAGGGTGCCACGGTCCTGACCGGGGGTGCGACGCCGGACCGTCCGGGGTGGTTCTACCCGGCGACGGTGCTCGGTGACGTCCCGGAGCACGCCCGGATCCTCCGGGAGGAGATCTTCGGTCCGGTGGCGCCGATCGTGACGTTCCGGACGGACGACGACGCCGTCCGTCTTGCGAACGGCACCCCGTACGGGCTCGTGTCGTACGTCTACACGCGGGACATCGGACGAGGGCTCCGGATCAGCGAGCGGATCGATTCGGGCATGGTCGGGCTCAACCGCGGGCTCGTGTCCGACCCGGCGGCACCGTTCGGCGGCATGAAGGAGTCCGGGATCGGCCGTGAAGGCGGTGCCGAGGGACTCCTCGAGTACATGGAGTCGCAGTACATCGCGGTGACCTGGTAGCGCGGGACGGGGCCGCTAGGTGAGCGGGGTCGCCAGTTCGCTGGTGGCCCCGCTCGTCAGTTCCGCCACGGCGGCGCGTGCGGCATCGGTGAACTCCCGCCGGCGCTCGCGGATGTCGACCGACCGTCCCGCCACGGACAGGCACCCGAGCAGTGTCCCGTCGGTGCCGAGCACGGGGAACGCGAGGGCTCCGATGCCGATCGTGGCGTCGTCGAGCGAGAGGGTGTGTCCCTGCTCGCGTGTCCGCTCGACGTCGGCCCGCAGTGCGTCGGCCTCGACGATCGTCTCGGTCGTGAGCGGCCGACGATCCGGCCCGTTCGCGAGGTAGTCGTCGACGTCCCGGGCGAACGCGAGCACGAGGCGACCGGCTCCGCCGGCGTACAGCGGCAGCGAGCGACCCGGTGCCAGCGTCAGGACCCCGATCCCGCGTCCTGGCGCCCAGTCGATGCAGACCGCCTCGTCGCCGCGCGGCACGGTGAGGAAGGCCGTCTGCTCGGTGCGCTCGGCGAGGTCGTCGAGGACCCGGCGTGCCGACGACCACTCGGTCATGGCATCGCGGGCCGCATCGGCGAGGTGCAGCCACTTCACGCTCAGGCGCGCGCGGTTCTCGTCCGTGGTGGTCGCCATGCCGACCGCCTTCAACCCGTCGATGAACCGGTAGACGCTCGGCCGGGGGAGCCCCGTCGCCTCGGCGAGCTCCGCCGGGGACAGGTCGCCGCGTTCGGCCAGCGCCTCGACGACGGCCATCGAGTTCGCGAGCACCCGCATCGGCTTGCGGTCAGCCACGTCCTGCTCCTTCGAACCCCAGGTCGGCGCTGATGTCCGCTGCGGTCGCCACGACGAGGGCGGCGAGCTCGTCCTCGCGCCCGACGAGTCGTTCCCGGAGCCCGCTGATCGAGACCGCCGCGACGAGCTCGCCCCGGTGGTTGAACACCGGGCTGCCGAAGGCCGCGATGCCGATCGTCACGTCCTGGTCGGAACGTGCGTACCCGCGGTCCCGCGTCGCGCGCAGTTCGGCGTCCAGGTCTGCCGCGGGCGGCACCGGGTACTGCTGATCGCCGCCGGCGAGGAGTTCGTCGACCACGGCGCGCCGTTCCCCCGTCGGCAGGGACGCGAGGAGTGCCCGTGGCGCGCCACCCACGTGCAGCGGGAGCGAGTCGCCCACCTGCATGGCGACGGACCGGACGTCGTGTCCCTCGATGCGTTCGACGCAGACGGCACGGGTGCCGCGGCGGTAGCAGAGGAGTGCCGCCACGCCGGCCGTGGAGCGGAGCGCGCGCATGCGCGGGAGCGCCAGCCCGCGCACGTCGAGCGAGTCCTCGAGGACGCCGCCGATCTGCATGCACGCCAGTCCGAGGCGGTAGGTGCCGCGTGCCGGGGCGGGGTCGACCCAGCCCATCGCGATGAGGCTCTGCAGGAGGCGGTACGTCGAGCTCGTCGGCTCCTCGACCGCATCGGCGATCGCGCTCACGGTCAAGACCTTCGTCTCCGTGAGCGCGTCGATGATCGCACCCGCCTTGCTGAGGATCTCGATCCCGCCGTCGTCGGCGGCCTCGTCTGCCATGGAGCCATCCTTCCATGTCGGCAGTGTTCCCAGAATCTCACTCAGTAGACACCTCGTTCACGGAGTGATAGTTTGTGAACTCCACCGCAGAACGAAGGAGTCGGCCGTGACACGCAACGACGCGAGAGATGTCGAGCACCTGGAGACCGTTGCCCGAGAGGGGCGGTGGCGGGTCCTCGAGACGGTCGCCACCAGCAAGGCGGGACACATCGGTGGGCCGATGTCCGCGATGGACCTCATGGTGGCCCTCTACTTCCACCAGCTCCGGATCGACCCGGAACAGCCCCAGGACCCGGACCGTGACCGGTTCATCCTGTCGAAGGGGCACTCGGCCATCGGGTTGTACTCCGTCCTCGCGCTCCGGGGCTACTTCCCGGTCGAGGAGCTCGCCACGTTCGACCACGGCGACTCCCGGCTGCAGGGCCACCCGGACATGAAGCTCACCCCCGGCGTCGATTCGTCGACGGGCTCGCTCGGGCAGGGGCTCTCCGCCGGCTCCGGCATGGCCATCGCAGCGAAGATGCAGGGCAAGGACTTCCACACCTGGGTCGTGCTCGGAGACGGGGAGATCGAGGAGGGCATGGTCTGGGAGACCGTGATCTGCGCTCCCCGGTACGGCCTCGACAACCTCACTGCGATCATCGACCTGAACGGCCTGCAGCAGTACGGGTGGCCGTCGGGCGACCACGACCGGTACGACCGCAGCGAGCCGATGGGGCACGTCAACCTGCCTGCGGTGTTCCGCGGGTTCGGCTGGGACGTGATCGAGATCAACGGCCACGACTACGAGGAGATCCTCGACGCCTACGGCCGGGTCGACGCCGCCCGCGGCACGAGCGGCAAGCCGACCGCGATCATCGCCCACACGGTGAAGGGCAACGGCGTCTCCTTCACCCGCGGCACCTTCAAGTGGCACAACGGGGTCCCGACCGACGAGCAGCTCGACCTCGCTCGCACGGAACTCCTCATCGAGCAGAAGACGGAGGCCCTCGCATGAAGGCTCAGCGCGCAGTGTGGGGCGACACCCTCACCGAACTCGCCGGCACCGACGACCGCATCGTCGTGGTCGACGGCGACCTCGCCACCTCGACCATGGCGGTGACCTTCGCGAACGCGCACCCCGAGCGCTTCATCCAGGCCGGCATCGCCGAGCAGAACATGGTCGGCATCGCCTTCGGGATGTCGACGCTCGGGTACCGACCGTGGCTGTCGTCCTTCGGCGTGTTCCTGACGAACCGGGCGCTCGACCAGGTCCGGATGCTGGTCTCGCAGACGAAGGCCCCCGTCCGGCTCGCGGCTTCCTACAGCGGTCTCCTCAACGGCGCGAGCGGCAAGACGCACCAGGACATCGAGGACCTGTCGGTGATGCGTGCACTGCCGAACATGACGGTGCTCGCACCGGCCGACGAGACCGAGGCGGTGGCGGTCATCCGCTGGGCCGCCGACCACGACGGACCGGTCTACCTCCGGATCGCACGGGACCCGGTCGCGGACGTCTTCGACAGCACGTACGAGTTCACGCTCGGCGCGCCGGTGCTGCTGCGGGACGGTGACGGAGCGGGCACCGCGGACGTGACCGTCGTGTCGACCGGCGTGCAGACCTCACGGACCGTCGAGGCCGTGGCCGCGGTGGAAGCCGATGGTCGCCGTGTCCGGCACGTGCACCTGCCGACGATCAAACCGCTCGACGAGGACGCGCTCTGGGCGTCCCTCGACGGCGCGTCCGAGGTCGTCACGGTCGAGGAGCACTCGGTCGTCGGCGGACTCGGTGACGTCGTCGCCGCGGTCCTCGCCGGCCACGCGAGCGGTGCCCGACTGACGAAGGTCGGCCTGGCCGACGCGTGGGCCGAGTCCGGCTCGAACGACTTCCTGCTCGACAAGTACGGCCTGTCGGCCGAACGCGTCGCCGGACGCATCCGTGACGTCCTGGGGGAGCGGGTGCCGTCATGAGCATCGTCGACGCGGACACCGCCGCCCACGCTGCGTCGGCCCGCCCGGTGGTCGCCCCGGGACCCGGCCTGGAGGCCCTGCACCGGTGGGTGGGTCAGGTCGCGTCCCTGACGGAACCGGACCAGGTCGTCTGGTGCTCCGGCAGTGACGCCGAGAACCGCAGGCTGCTCGACGAGATGGTCGCCTCCGGCTCGATCGTCGCCCTCGACAGCGGGTTGCGGCCGGCCAGCTACCTCGCGCGGAGCGACCCGGCCGACGTCGCCCGCGTCGAGGACCGCACGTTCATCTGCTCCGCCACGGAGCAGGACGCCGGGCCCACCAACAACTGGCGCGATCCCTCCGCCATGCGCGAGGAGCTCACGACACGGTTCGAGGGCTCGATGCGCGGTCGCACGATGTACGTCGTACCGTTCTCGATGGGTCCCGTCGGCGGTGCGATCTCCCAGGTCGGCGTACAGGTCACGGACTCGCCGTACGTCGTCGTCTCGACGCGGATCATGACCCGCATGGGCGCCGACGCGCTCGCGCAGATCGGGCCCGACTCCGTCTGGGTCCCGGCGCTGCACACAGTGGGGATGCCGTTGGTCACCGGTGCCGACACCCGGATCGAGGACGTGCCGTGGCCGTCCAACGCGACGAAGGTCATCGCGCACTTCCCGGAGACGCGGGAGATCTGGTCGTACGGGTCCGGCTACGGCGGCAACGCGCTGCTCGCGAAGAAGTGCTTCGCGCTGCGCATCGCCTCGGCCATGGCCCGCGAGGACGGCTGGCTCGCCGAGCACATGCTGCTCATCCGCGTCACGACACCGGCGGGCAAGGTGCTGCACGTCGCGGCCGCGTTCCCGTCGGCGTGCGGCAAGACGAACTTCGCGATGATGACCCCGACCCTGCCCGGCTGGAAGGTCGAGACCATCGGCGACGACATCGCGTGGCTCCGCCCCGGTGCGGACGGTCGCCTCTGGGCGATCAACCCCGAGGCCGGCTTCTTCGGGGTCGCTCCCGGCACCGGACCCGACACCAACCCGGCCGCGATGACGACGGTCCGGTCGAACACGGTCTTCACGAACGTCGCGATGACGCTGGACGGCGACGTCTGGTGGGAAGGCGCCTCCGACGAGCCGCCCGCCCACCTCATCGACTGGCGCGGGCAGCCCTGGACGCCGGACAGCGCGACGCCGGCGGCGCACCCGAACGCACGCTTCACGGTGGCGGCCGACCAGTGCCCGACGATCTCCGACGACTGGGACAGCCCGGACGGCGTGCCGATCGACGCGATCGTGTTCGGCGGACGACGAGCCACCAACGTGCCGCTCGTCGCCGAGGCGGAGGACTGGGAACACGGCGTGTTCTTCGGCTCGACGATCTCGAGCGAGCAGACCGCTGCCGCCGAGGGGCCCGTCGGCGAACTCCGGCTCGATCCCTTCGCCATGCAGCCGTTCTGCGGGTACAACATGGCGGACCACTGGGCGCACTGGCTGGAGATCGGCGACCGCCTGGGATCGAAGGCGCCCCGCGTGTTCCGGGTGAACTGGTTCCGGAAGTCGTCCGACGGCCGCTACCTCTGGCCGGGCTTCGGTGAGAACGTCCGCGTGCTCGAGTGGATCGCCGCTCGTCTCGACGGTGACGCCGACGTCCGGTGGAGTCCCGTCGGGGGTCTGCCGGGTGTGGGTGAGCTCGACCTCACGGGGCTCGACCTCGACGGGTTCGCACTCGACCAGCTCTTCGCGGTCGACCCGGCCGCCTGGTCCGCAGAGGCCGAGCAGCTCCGGGCGCACTACGACCGGTTCGGGGACCGCGTCCCGGCCCGGCTGCGTGCCCGACTCGACCAGCTCGTCCGGCGACTCGAGGACGCGGCGTGAGCACCGAGGCCGAACACACCGACGCCGAGCTCTGGGACGACTGGAACGCGCAGCTCGAGCTCGCCGAGGAGATGATCCCGATCATCGGCCGACTGCACCGCCGGGACGGCGTGGTCGCCGGCATCCACGGCCGCCGACTCGTCAACCGCTCCGCCATCGAGATCGTCAAGGCCCACCGGTTCGCCCGGCACGTCGACGGCGAACCGCTGCCCCTGACGGAGTCGCTCGCGATCCTGCGGGTGATCGACGCCCTCGGCAGCGGGCCGGCGGCACTGGACCTCGGCGCGCTGGCGGCGCACGTCCGGACGCCGTCGGGAGCGCCCACGGCCGATCGGATCGCGGCCCAGCTGCGAGCAGCAGGCGAGGGCGGTCCGCTGCCGGTGACGGACGTCGTGCTCTACGGCTTCGGGCGCATCGGCCGGCTGCTCGCCCGCATCCTCATCTCGCACCGGTCCCAGGCGAGCGGCCTCCGGCTCCGTGCGATCGTGGTGCGCGAGGCGACCGGGCCGGACGACCTCGTCAAGCGTGCGAGCCTGCTCCGCCGGGACTCGGTGCACGGTCCCTTCGACGGGACGATCACCGTGGACGAGGCCGCCCAGGCGATCATCGCCAACGGCACCAGGATCGTCGTGATCCGGGCGTCCGACCCAGCGGAGATCGACTACACCGCGTACGGCATCGACGACGCCGTCATCGTGGACAACACCGGCCGCTGGCGGACCGACGAGCAGCTCCGACGACACCTCGTGTCGCCGGGCGCATCGCGCGTGCTCCTCACCGCACCCGGCACGGGATCCGTCCCGAACGTCGTCCAGGGGATCAACGGCGCCGCAGCCGAGGACGCGGACGTCGTCGCGGCGGCCTCGTGCACGACGAACGCCGTCGCACCCGTCCTCGCGGCGCTCGACGCCGAGTACGGGATCGTGCGCGGGCACATCGAGACCGTGCACTCGTTCACGAACGACCAGAACCTGACCGACAACTTCCACAAGGCAGACCGACGCGGTCGCGCCGCGCCGCTCAACATGGTGATCACCGAGACCGGTGCCGCGCGGGCCGTCGCGGAGGCGGTCCCGGCACTGGACGGCAAGCTGACCGCGAGCGCCATCCGTGTGCCGACGCCGGACGTGTCGCTCGCGATCCTGAACCTGCGCCTCGGGCGTCCGGCCGATCGTGACGGCGTCAACGCCTTCCTCCGGAGCGTGTCGCTGACGTCGGCGCTCCGCTCGCAGGTCGACTACGTCGAGTCACCGGAGTTCGTGTCGTCCGACGTCCTGGGGTCGCGGTTCGCCGGCGTGGTCGACGGTCTCGCGACGCAGGCGAACGACGAGGACGTCGTCCTCTACGTCTGGTACGACAACGAGTTCGGGTACTCCTACCAGGTGGTCCGGGTGCTGGAGACGATGAGCCGCGCGCGTCCGGTGCCCGTGCCCGGGCCACGAGAGCTCGCGATCACGACCTGATCGCGACGAGCGCGTCCCTCTGCGGAGTCTCCTGTGGTGGGGGAAGGGCGCGCTCCGAGGGAGGGGGCAGCGCCCCGCAGTCCGCCTCCTCCCTCACACCCACCAGCGACGGCGACGCGCACCGACGGCGACGCGCTCCGGCGGGCTCCGCCTCAGGCGCCCAACGGGTGCGGGTACTCGGCAGCCCGTCCCTGGAACTCGAGGATCGCGCGGTTGTGGACGTGACCGTCCTCGATCTCGATCGCTCGCCGGATCGTGTCGGAGTCAGCCCACGACGACGGGCCCGCCATCACGGTGCGGAGGAACGGCATCAGCGCCTCGCTGATCTCCCACGTGGCGGAGTTCCAGAGCAACGACGGGCTGTGGTCGACCGCGTAGTAGTTGGTGGAGTCCCCGACGGTGATCATCGGCTCGGCGAACGACGTGGGTCGCGCCCACTCGAAGCCCATCCCCTCGTCGATGGAGACGTCGACGATGAGGCTGCCGGGCCGGAACGCGCCGAGGTCCTCGGTGCGGAGGTAGGTCAGGGGTGCGTTCGGGTCCTGCAGGGTGCAGTTCACGACGATGTCGTTCTCGGCCAGGTACGGCGCCAGCGGTACCGGGCCGTCCTCCGTCTTGACCGTGGAGTCGAACGGCTCGTGGTCGTCGTGCCCGAACTGCAGGATGTCGACGGACGGGATGGGAGAACCGACGGCCGCGATGTCGCGGTTGGTCAGGACGCGCACGTCGTGGATCCCGTGCGCGTTCAACGCGGTGACGGCGCCGCGGGCGGTGGCGCCGAAGCCGATGACGACGGCGGTGAGTCGACGGCCGTAGTCACCGGTCGACCCGCAGAGCTGCAGGCCGTGGATGACGGAGCAGTAGCCGGCCATCTCGTTGTTCTTGTGGAACACGTGCAGTCCGAACCCGCCGTCCTCGCGCCAGTGGTTCATCGACTCCCACGCGATCAGGGTCAGGCGCTTGTCGATGGCGAGTTGCGTCAGGTCGGGGTTCTGCACGCAGTGCGGCCAGCCCCAGAGCACCTGCCCGTCGCGCAGCTCGGCGAGGTCCTCGGTCTGGGGCTTCGGGAAGAGGACGACGTCGGACCTGGCGATGATCTCGTCACGCCCGGCCAGGGGGCCGACGAGTGGTTCGAGCTGGTCGTCGGTGAGGCCGAAGTGGCGGCCGTACCCGCGCTCGAAGGTCATCGCCGCCCGCAGGTCCGGGTCGATGCGCTCGAGGTGCGCGGGGTGGATCGGCAGGCGACGTTCGTCGGCCTTCCGGGAGTCCGCCAGCACGCCGAGGTGGAGCAGGTCGCGTGCTGGTGCAGTTTCGGTCATGGTGCACTCTACGGCGGGACGATCCGTGTCCGAGTCCCGCTCAGCTCACGTGGACTGCCGCGGCACCAGGAAGCAGTCCACGGTCCGGACGCCGCCCTCGACGTGTTCGCCCTGGATGATCCGCATCATCAGGTCGGCAGCCTGGCGCCCGACCTCCCGCAGGTTGAGGTCCACCGAGGTGATGCTCGGCCGCGCCGCGTCCGTGATGACGCTCCAGTTGTCGACGCCGACGACGCCGACCTGGGTCGGCACGACGATCCCGTTGTCGCGCAGGCAGTCCACGACGCCGCGGGCGATCTGGTCGCTCGCGCAGAAGACCCCGTCGAACTCGGTCCCGAGCAGGCGCGCGGCGGCTTCGTACCCCCAGCGTTCGCTCCACTCGCCGTACAGTGCGTCGCCACCGGCGAGGGTGGCGCCGGCGGCGGCGATCGCGCGCTTCGCGCTGTCGACGCGGTGCCTGGTCGCCGTGTGCCGGCGCGCTCCGGCGATCACGGCGATGGAGCGTCGCCCGGAGCCGACGAGGTGGTCGATCGCGCGCGCGGCCCCGGCTTCGTCGTCGGGGACGATCGAGACGTCGTCCGGGTCGGTCGAGGGGGAGAGCGCGTAGACGGCCGGCACCTTGAGGAGCTCGGTGATCGAGGTGCGCGGGTCGCTGGAGCGCCCGGTCACGACGATGCCGTCGACGTGCTGGTTGAGGAACGTCTGCACGTAGTGCTGCTCGCGGATCGGGTCGCCACGGCTCTCGGCGAGCAGCATCGAGACCTCGCCGGGCCCGAAGGTGTCCTCGGCTCCGGTGAGGATCGGGATGGTGAACCGGCCGTAGGCGTCGGTGGAGAGCACGCCGACGAGGAAGGACCGGCCTGGAGGCGCGCCCCGCGTCCCGGTGCGCACGGCCAGTCCCAGCTCGGTCGCCGCTGCGGCGACGCGCCGTCGCGTGTCCTCGGCGATCTGGCCCCGGCCGTTGAGGACCTTCGACACCGTGCCGACGGACACGCCCACCTGGGCCGCGACGTCCGCGAGTGTCACCTGCCGCCGCATCACCATCGGGGTCGCCTCCGCAGCGCTGTGTGTTCCATTCGGCAAACCTTGCCGTACCGCGGTCGCCATGTCCAGCATTGACACGCGCTTCCCGGCGCACGTATGGTCGGCAACAACAGCAAAACTTGCCGCAACGATGCGGCAAGGACGTCGAGGAGATGACGATGAAGACATCGACCATGCGGCGGGTCGCGGTCGCGACCGCCGGACTGACGATCGCCGCGCTGGCGCTCGCCGGCTGTTCGTCCAGCGGGACCGCCGACGACGGTGGCGGCTCCGGCAAGGGCACGATCACGCTCTGGCAGCGGGACGGCGGCGTCGACCTCACCGACCAGGTGAAGGCCTACGAGAAGGCGAACCCCGGCGTCACCGTGAAGGTCTCGACCATCCAGGCGGACCAGTACCTCACCAAGCTCGCGAACTCGGCCCGGGCGGGCTCCGTGCCGGACCTCGTCAGCTTCGACATCGTGAACACCCCGCTCCTCGCCACCCAGGGGCTGCTCGCCGACGTGACGAGCAAGGTCAAGAGCTTGTCCGACAAGGGCGACCTCGCACCGGCCGGCGTGGAGATCGGGACGCTCGACGGCAAGAACTACGGCCTGCCCGTGGCGCTGACCGGCTCGCAGATGTTCTGGAACAAGTCGCTCTTCACGAAGGCGGGGCTCGACCCCGAGAAGCCGCCGACGACCCTCGCCGAGGTCAAGGCCGCGGCGCAGAAGATCCAGGCGCTCGGCGGCGGTGTCAGCGGGTTCTCCACCATCGGCGGCGTCGGGCAGGCGTGGACCGGGTTCCCGAGCGCGTGGGCGAAGGGCGGCAGCGTCCTCACCGCCGCGGGGAAGAAGCAGAAGGCGGACTTCACGAGTTCCGAACTGGTCGGCATGGTCGGCTGGTACCAGGACATGTGGAAGTCGGGCCTCATGCAGAAGACCGACGAGCCGAACCAGGACCCGGGCAACGTCGGCTCCGAGAACGCGCTCAACGGCAAGGTCGGGATCGTCTTCAGCGGGGCGAACGTGCTCACGGCGAAGAAGGACCAGTTCGGCAGCAACGTCGGGATCCCGGGCGTGGACGGCGGCTCTGGGTCGTTCCTCGGCGGCGACGAGATCGGCATGACCGCCGGGGCGAAGAACCCCGACGGCGGCTGGAAGCTCATGAAGTGGCTCGTCAGCTCCGAGGACGCCGCGAAGATCGACCTCTCGCAGGGGTGGATCGCGCCGGACCTCGCGATCGCGAAGGAACTCGCCACCGACGACTGGTCGAAGGACATCGTCGCGACGCTCGCGATCGGCAAGCTCCCGAAGAGCATCGCCTACAACGCGGTGATCAACGACCCGAACGGGCCGTGGGCGCAGCAGTCCCAGAAGGTCATCTTCCAGGGCGCCGACCCCGAGGCCGCACTGCAGTCCGCGCAGAAGCAGGCGGACGGCCTCATCGAGCAGGCGTACAGCCAGGTCGGACAGTGACCGTCGCCGCACCCGCGGTGCTCGCCGGTGCCGCGGTCAGGAGCACTCGCTCCCGGCCGCGGCCCGGCGCGCGCCGCCGCCAGCTCCTCGCGTGGCTGCTCGTCGCACCCGCGCTCGTGCTCGCCCTCGTCTTCTTCGTGGTGCCGATGGTCCTGCTCGTCGGGATGTCGTTCGCGAACTGGCCGCTGCTCGGCCGGGTCACGCCGGCCGGGATCGCGAACTACGTGCAGGCGTTCCAGGACGCCGCGTTCTGGCGCTCGCTCTGGTTCTCGCTGCTCTTCACCGTGGTGTCCGTCCCGCTCGGCATCGCCGTGAGCTACGCGGCGGCGACGATGGTCCGCGGTGAGGGCCGGTTCGTGTCCTTCGTCCGGACGTCGTTCTTCATGCCCGTCGTCATCGGGTTCACCGCGGCGGCGTACATGGCGAACGTGCTGCTCGTCCCCGGGACCGGCATCATCAACGTCCTGCTCCACGCCGTGGGCATCACCGACGGAGACACCGCCTGGTTCACCGGCCCGACGACGGCGTTCTGGGCGGTCGTCGTCCTCACCGTGTGGAAGTCGATGGGCGTCGCGATGATCCTGCTCATGGCCGGCATGCAGTCGGTGCCGACCGAGGTCATCGAGGCGTCGAAGATCGACGGGGCCGGGTGGTGGCGGCGCGAGGCCTCCGTGGTCTTCCCGCTCGTCCGACGGCAGTTCGCGCTCTGCCTGCTGCTCGCGGTGTCCGGGTCGATCCTGGTGTTCGACCAGTTCTACGTCCTCACCAAGGGCGGCCCGAGCGGGTCGACCACGACGACGGTGATGTACACGTACCAGCAGTCGTTCGTCCGGTACGACCTCGGCTACGGTGCCGCGCTCTCGATGATCCTCACCGTGGTCATCCTCGCCATCGCCGTCGTGCAGCTCCGGGCGCTCCGCTCCACGGGCGCGGAGGACGACCGATGAGCGGGACGGACGTGCGCCGGAGCGGGGTGGAGCCGGCGCGCAGCACGACCGCAGCCGGTCGACGCGACGCGGGGCGCGCCTCCAGGCCGGAGCACGACGACCGGACCGATGCACCGGACGTGCGCCCCCGCCGGACCCGCCGTCGACGGCCGAGCATCGCCGGCATCGCCTACGTCGTCGTCGGGACGGTGCTGGCGCTCCTCTTCATCGCACCGGTGCTCTACATCCTGCTGCGGTCGTTCCTGCCGCCGTCCGCGGACGCGGACGGCATCGGCCTCGACTCCATCGCGACACTGACGCTCCGGAACTACACGAAGGTGTTCGACCCGTCCGTCGACCTCCGGCAGAACGTCGTCAACTCGTTCGTCGTCGCGATCTCGGTCGCGGTCCTCGTCGGCATCGTGTCGACCCTGGCGGCCTACGCGCTCTCGAAGATCCGGTTCCGCGGCTCGACGATCGTGTTCGTGCTCCTGCTCGCGCCGCTCGTCGTGCCGTTCCAGGGTCTGCTCACGCCGCTGTCGATCGTGCTCGGCAAGCTCGGACTGCTCGACTCGCTCGCCGGCGTGGTCCTCGTGCTCGTCACCCTGCAACTCCCGTTCTCGGTGTTCGTGATGCGGAACACGTTCGACGGCATCCCGCCGGAGCTCGAGGACGCGGCGCAGATCGACGGGGCCGGCACCGGCCGGATCCTGCGGTCAGTCATGCTCCCGCTCTCGTGGCCCGGTCTCGTGACCGTCTGCCTGTTCGGCTTCATGGCCGGCTGGAACGACCTGCTCAGCTCGGTCGTCTTCCTGTCGACCGACAGCAAGTACACACTCCCGCTCGCACTCTCGAGCATCAGCACCTCGTTCAAGATCCCGGGCGTCCCCGTGATCGACCCCGGACTCCTCACCGCCGTGGCGTGCGTCGCGACGGTCCCGGTGGTCGTGCTGTTCCTCGCGCTGCAGCGCTACTACACAAAAGGCCTGATCGGAGGGTCAATCAAATGATCGAGTACACCACCACGGCGCAGGGCCGGAAGCACCGGCCGATCCCGCTCGGCAGGATCACACCACGCGGGTGGCTGCTGGACCAACTCCGGCTGCAGGCAGACGGGATCACCGGGCAGCTCGAGGCAGTCTGGTCCGACGTCGGACCGGACAGCGGCTGGCTGGGCGGCCCGGGGGAGAACTGGGAACGCGGGCCGTACTACCTCGACGGGCTCGTCCCGCTCGCCCACGTCCTGCACGACGAGCGGCTGCAGGGCCTCGCGACGCCGTGGATCGAGTGGATCCTCGGCTCCCAGCGGGACGACGGGTTCTTCGGTCCCGCCGCGAACGACGACTGGTGGCCGCGGATGGTCGCACTCAAGGTCCTGACGCAGCACGCGGACGCGACCGGCGACGAGCGCGTCGAGCCCTTCGCCGAGCGGTACTTCCGCCACCAGCTCGAGCACCTGCCGACGCGGCCGCTGACGTCGTGGGGCCGTGCCCGTGGCGCCGACAACGCCCTGTCGGTGTGGTGGCTGTACGAGCGCACGGGGGAGGACTGGCTGCTGGAGCTCGTCGACCTCATCGCATCGCAGACCACCGACTGGGACGACTACCTGGCAGGCGGCCTCATCACCGGCGCCGCGCGGGTATTCTCGCACCGGACGCACGGCCCCAACGTGGCGATGGGGCTCAAGACCGGCGCGGTCGACGCCCTCCGCGACGAGCAGTTCGAGCGGCACGGACGCCGGACGGAGTCCTCGTTCGGCAACCTCGACCGTTGGCACGGACAGGCGCACGGCTGGTTCTCCGGCGACGAGTGGCTCGGCGGCCGCGAAGCCACCGCCGGCATCGAGACCTGCCAGGTCGTCGAGATGATGTTCACCACCGAGGTGCACGCCCAGGTGTACGGCCGCGGGATCGACGGCGACCGGCTCGAGTCGCTCGCCTACAACCTGCTGCCCGCCTCGAGCGACCCGACGATGCGCGGACACCAGTACCACCAGCAGGCCAACCAGGTCGAGGTGTCCGTCGCCCGCCGCGAGTGGTCGTTCTCGTCCGACGACGCGAACCTCTTCGGCCTCGAGCCGCACTTCGGCTGCTGCACCGCGAACCTGCACCAGGGGTGGCCGAAGTTCGTGTCGCACCTGTGGCTCCGCGACGACGACGGGCTCCGCGTGGTCGCGTACGCACCGGCCGCGATCGAGTCCGACGTGGACGGCGACCCCGTCTCGCTCGTCGTCGACACCGAGTACCCCTTCGACGAGACCGTCACGATCCGCGTCGACACCGACCGCACCGAGCCCTTCGCGATCCGGCTGCGGATCCCGGAGTGGGCTGCCGGGGCGGCCGGGGTGACGCTCACGGTCGGCGGTGCACCCGTGGCGATCGCGTCCGGCGGTGCAGCCGACGGGCTGGTCCCCGTCGACGGGTACGTCACGGTCGAACGGGACTGGTCGACGGCCGGCGACGTGGTCCTCGTGCTGCCCATGCAGGCACGGGTGATCCGCCGCGACCGTCAAGCTGCGAGCGTCCGGCTGGGACCGCTCACGATGGTGCACACCTCCGGCGAACGGTGGATCGAGCACGAGGGCGCCCCCGGAATCGGGGAGTGGGAGGTCCACCCCCGCGGGTCGTGGAACGTAGCGCTCGCCGAGGTGGACTCGGCACCCGGGTGGCGGATCGACCGCCGACGGGTGCCGGATGCACCGTGGTCGCTCACGGGGCGGAGTGCTCCGGTGGTCCTCCACGCCAGCGGTGCCCGGGCGACCGAGTGGCGGAAGGCGGGCGCCCAGGCAGACGTGCCGCCGCCGAGTCCGGTGCTCGACCACGGGCCCGACGACGACCTGCGGCTGGTGCCGTACGGATCGGCGCGGGTGCGGGTGACGGAGTTCCCGGTGATCGGGAGCTGGGGCGACGTCGACGACCCGGACGAGCCGGCGAGGCACTGAGGGCGGGATGTCCCAGCACGAGCCGGAGGCACATGCGCTTCCGGCTCGTGCCGTTCGTGCAGTGCAGCGTAGGGCTCGGTTGCACGTCGTCCGAACGGATCTCGAGGAGCGGGTGCGGTGTACTCCGGCCGCGCGGATCGTTCAGCGTTGCAGCGTGCACGGGGTGGGGAGTCGGAGAGGACCTACGCTTCTGACCAGGCGGCGGAGGGGGCATCGAGGATGGATCGCGTACTTCTGACTGAACGGCAGGTCGAGATCCTGGTGTTGCTCGCGTGGGGCGAACCGGTTCGTTGCATCGCGAAGGAGCTGTACCTGAGCGCTGCGACGGTGAACTACCACCTCGGGCGTCTCCGGCGGATCTTCGGCGCACAGTCTCTGCCGTCACTGGTCGCAGCGGCGTCCGTGGCGGGGATCCTGACGAGCGATCAGCTCCCGGTTCAGGGCACGGGGCGCCTCGATGTGGCGCCGAGCGAGCAGTCATGGGACCGCGCGTCGCCGCTGTGGACGCCCCATGCGCTGGCCGGTGCCGATCAAGCGGATCCCACCCACTTCGCGCCTGATCACTCCGCCCGGTCTGCTGCCGTCACGGCCGCTGCATTCGTCCAGGTTGAGAAGATCATCTAGTCCGTTCTCCCTCGGGCGCATCCACGCTCCGATTGCTGCTGTGATGTGGGTGTTCGCGGCGCTCGTTGCGCGACCTTGCATGCGATGGCGCGCTCGGAGCGTCTCCCGCCGTCCCGAGCGCTCACCTGGCCACGGTGAGCCGACGTGAGAGGACCTGAATACGACATGACGAACAGATACCGCTTCCTGGTCCGGAAACGCTTCACGGTCTGGGCGCTCTTCGCGGTCGTGGTCCGGATCCCGAACGCAAGTGCTCCGCTGGCGATGGTGTTCCTCGGCCACGGCGCCACAGGTTCGTACGCCTCCGGGGGAACACTCGCTGCTGCCTTCGTCGTCGGCGAAGTCGGTGGAGCCGCTCTCCTCGGTTGGCTCGGTCGAGAGAAGAACGTCCGGCGCGACGTGTCGATCGGTCTCGCGGTCGGCGCCGTCGCGTTCGGCCTCCTCGCCGTTGGTGGCGTCATCCCGTACTGGCTGCTGGTCGGTGCCGCCGTCCTTGCCGGCGCCGGACCCGCGCAGAGCGGGGGCGCCCTGCGCGCTGCGCTCGGTCGGATCGTCGAAGACAAGGACCTCGCGCGTGCCTACAGTGTCGATTCCCTCATCAGCGAGCTCGTCTGGCTCATCGCACCGGCGCTGGTCGTCGCCGCCGCCGTGATCGTGTCGCCGTACGCGGTACTCGCCCTCAGCGCTGCGCTCCTGGTCGTCGGGACGGTTCTCGCCGCGACGGCAGGAGGGGAGCTCCTCGCCGCAGGGTCGTCGACCGAAGGTGCGCAGATCTCGACCTCGAGACGCCCGCTGATCCACGCCTGGCCCATCTACCTGACGAGCGCGGCTGCTCTGTCGTTGCTCGCGGTCGCCGAACTCGTGCTGCCGTCGTTGCTCGAACAGCGCGGCTTCCGGGCTGAGTGGTCCGGGTTGCTCCTGGCGGTGTTCGCGGGTGCAAGCGCGCTCGCGTCCATCGTCTACGGGTTGCGGACGTGGTTCGGAAGCGTTCGCGCGCAATCGACGGTGTTCCTCATCGCGACGGCTGTCGCACTCGGGGCGATGGCGTTGTCGACGGGAATGGCCTTCATCGGGATCGCGCTCGTGCTCGCCGGCGTGTGCCAATCGGTCGTGATGATCACGAGGAACCTTTCGCTCCGTGACGAACTGCCACCCGCACTGCACACCAGCGGGTTCACCTTCATGTACTCCGTGCAGGGGGCCGGCTATGCGGCGAGCGCGGTCCTGGCTTCTGCTGTGCTCGATGGCGCGGGCGCCCCAGCGGCGATCGGGGCTGGAATCGCCGTGATGCTGGTCCTCACGGTCGTGAGCGTCGTCGCCGATGTGTCCAGACGGAGCGCCCGTACGCTCGCCACGTCCGCGGACTGTGCATGACGGCCGGAGCGCAGGAGGGCAGGGCGTGACAGAACCCGGAATCACCTGCCCGGCCCGGTACGGTGGCCACGTGGGCAAGGTCACACTGCAGGACGTCGCGGATCACGCCGGTGTGTCGATGAAGACCGTGTCCAACGTGGTCCGCGGCTACCGGCACGTCAGCGTGGGCATGCGCGACCGCGTGCAGGCCGCGGTCGACGAGCTCGGCTACCGCCCGAACGTCTCCGGCCGCAGCCTCGCCACGGGCCGATCGAACATGCTCGCCTTCGCGTTCCCGGACCTCCGCCGGCCCTACTTCGCGGAGCTCGCCCATGTGTTCTCCCGCGTCTGCGCGGACCGCGGCTACCAGTTGCTCCTCGAGGAGACCGGCGGCACGGCTGATGGGGAGCGCTCGGCGGTGCGGGGGCGCGAGGCCGGCGTGGTCGACGGTGTGGTGATCCACCCGCAGGTGCTCACCCCGGAGTACATCGACGGCATCCGGGGCGACACCGTGGTGGTGTTCCTCGGTGAGGACGTCCGGCCGGAGTGCTCCGACCAGGTGATGATCGACAACGTCGGCGCCGCGGCCGAGGCGGTCGGGCACCTCGTCGCACTCGGTCGCCGGCGCATCGGGTTCCTCGGGCACGAGGTCGGTCCGGCGTCGCGCACGTCGACGTTCCGGCTGGAGGGCTACCGTGCCGGGCTCGAGCGAGCGGGTCTCGTCGCGGACGACGCACTCCTCGTCGCGCGCGAGGTCGGCGACGCGGCGGGTGCGGAGACCGCCTTCGGGGCGGCCCTCGACGCCGGACTCGACATCGACGCCCTGCTCTGTCGCGACGACCTCGCAGCCATCGGCGCCCTCCGCGCGATGCGGTTGCGCGGACTGGAGGCCCCTGGTGACGTCGCCGTCGTCGGGTGGGACGGCTTCGGGCTCGCCGCGAGCCTCGCCCCGAGTCTCACGTCCGTCGCACCGGACACGGTCGCCCTCGCCGAGTCCGCGCTCGACCTCCTCCTCGGTCGCATCGACGGTGACGACGCGGCCGGCCGCCTGGTCACGGTGGGCCACCGTCTCGTGGTGGGGGAGAGCGCACCGTACGCGGACGGTTCCGTCGACTGACTGGAGGCGCGGGGCGGACCCGCCCCGCGCCTCCAGGCCGTCACACCGTCAGTCCGTACCGGGCTGGACGCTCCCGGGGCGAACGTCGCTGGGCTGGACGGCGCTGGGGTGGACAGCACCGAGCAGCTCGACCAGTGCGGAGCGGACCGCGACCGGCAGGTCGACGCTCTCGAGTTCCGCGATGCGGTCCGCTCGGGACGCGTCCCGCGCCACGACGGTCCACGCCTCCAGCTTCTCGGGGTTGCCGGTCTGCGCGCGCTCGAGCAGGCGGCGCGCGCCGCCGCGTGCGTCGACGCCCACGCGCGGTGGGCCGGCGAGGGTGAGCACGGCACCGTCGGCGGAGTCGACCGACAGGTCGACCGAGAAACGGTCGGTCGACTGCTCGGCGACCCGCTGTCCGGCTGCCGGTGCGGCGAGGAAGGTGACCCGCCAGTGCCGACGCTCCGGCACCGAGGTGTGGTCGCCCTCGGCGGCGCCGATGCGGAAGGCGGCTCCGTCGGCGTCCCACGACAGGTGCGTGGTGCAGACCGAGTCCGGGTCGTCCTCGCGGTCCTCGACGAGGGTGAACGAGCCGGAGGACCCGGGCGCGACGAGCACCTCGAGCGACGTCGGGTTCACGGTGGCGTCGACCTCGTCCTCGGCGGCGAGCGGCAGGATCCCGCCGGCGCGGAGGAGCACCGGGATGCCCTCGATGCCGCGGTGCAGCTCGACCCGGCGGTCCCCGGCGTAGGTCGTGCCGGTGAACACGTCGGTCCAGGTGCCGGGCGGCAGCCAGGCCCGGGCGCGACCGAGGAGCGACTCCGGGTCCCGCGGCTCCACGATCGGCGCGACGATCAGTTCGCTGCCGAACGCGTACTCGTTCGGGACGCCGTAGGCCTCCTCGCGGTGCGGCTCGAGGTGGTAGACGGGCCGGACCAGCGCGGTGCCCGCGGCGGCACGGTGGTTCATCGTGTGCAGGTAGGGGACCAGGCGGTGCCGGAAGCGCAGGGCATCGCCCATCGCCGCGCGGGACTCGGCCGGGAACGCCCACGGCTCCTTCCGGATGAACGGATTGTTCGCCGAGTGCAGGCGCATGATCGGCGAGAAGACGCCGAACTGCACCCACCGCGTCGCCAGCTCGTCGTCGCGGACTCCACGCGTGTGGCCGCCGATGTCGTGACTCCACCAGCCGTAGCCGATGTTCGCCGCGGTCGCGGTGAACTCCGGCTGGAACGCCAGCGACGCCCACGACACGACCGCGTCGCCGGAGAACCCGACGGCGTAGCGGTGGCTGCCGGGGCCGGCGTACCGCGAGAACGTCATGCCCGCGCCGCCGTCCCGCGCCGAGTCGAGGTGGTGGAAGTGGTTGAGGAGCCAGAGCGGGTCGACACCGGGCAGGCTCGTGGTCCGGCCCTGCTGCCAGTCGATCCACCAGAAGTCGACGCCCTGTTCCTCGAGCGGACGGTGCAGCACGGCGAAGTACGCCTCGAGGAACCGCGGGTCGGTGGGGTCGAACGGCACCGGTGTGCCGGTCGTGGGGTCGATGGCCATCGCCTCGGCCATCGCCGGGTAGGCGTCCTCGAACGCGCGCACCCCGTCAGCCGGGTGCAGGTTGAGCGTCGTGCGCATGCCGCGGCGGTGCAGCTCGGCGAGGAACGCGGCCGGGTCGGGGAAGAGCGACGGCTCCCACGAGTACCCGGTCCAGCCGTTGCCGAACCGCTCCGGGACGGACCCGACGCGGTGCCAGTCCATGTCGATCACGGCGACCGAGAACGGCAGACGTTCGTCGGCGAACCGGTCCACCAGGGCCAGGTACTCGGTGTCCGTGTAGGGGTGGTAGCGGCTCCACCAGTTGCCGAGCGCCCACCGCGGCAGGAGCGACGGCGCCCCGGAGACGGCGTGGTAGGCGTGGAGCGCGGCGTCGTAGTCGCGGCCGTACGCGAACACCGTGACGTCGCGGCGACCGGGGACGCGCGTGCCGATCCAGCCGTCGCCCTCGAACAGGAAGGACTCCGAGTCGTCGAGGACGGTGATGCCGTCGCGGGCGAGGATGCCGGGCTCCAGGGGCATCCGACCGTCGACGTCGTCGAGGGTGCGACCGGTGCCGCCGAGGTCGCGCGGCTCCTGTCCCCAGCGCCACCGGTTGGCGTCCGGGCCGAACGTCTCGACGGTGAAGCCGCCGGGGGAGAACGGACGGCCGTCGTAGTGCAGGCGGGCGCGGGCGGTGGTGACCACGACGCCGCCGCCGGCGGTGCCGGGGTCGGCGGTGCTGTCGGCGGGGCCGGCGGTGCCGGTGCCGCCGGTGCGCTCCGCCGTGTACGACGGCACCGGCAGGTCGCGGCGCAGCGCGAACGTCGACGCGCGGTCCTCGAACCCGCCGTCATCGCTCCACTCGACGCGGAACACCCCGTCGGCGAGGACGGTCACGCGCCAGTGGTCGCCGGTGATCGTGGCTGCCGGGTCGGCGCGGGGCGCGGTGCCGGGGAACGGGCGGATGACGTCCGCGGTGGTGTGGGTCTCGGTCGACGCCATCAGTTCTTCACCGCTCCCTGCGTCACACCGGAGATCACCCAGCGCTGGGCGAACAGGTACACGATGATCGTCGGCGCCATCGCCATCAGGTACGACGCGAACGCCACGTTGTAGTTCGTGCCGAACTTGCTCTGGAAGATGTTCTGCACCACCGGCAGCGTCTGCATGGTCGGGTCGGCCGTGATGAGCGACGGCAGCATGAAGTCGTTCCACGAGGCCAGGAACGCGAAGATGCCGACCGTGGCGTTCATCGGCGCGAGCAGCGGCAGGATGATCCGCCAGAAGATCTGCCACGTGCTCGCTCCGTCGATGCGGGCGCTCTCCTCGAGTTCGACCGGGATGGACCGGAGGTACGCCGAGTAGAGGAGCACGCTGAACGACAGCTGGAACATGGCGTGCAGGATGCCGACGCCGATCGGGTTGTCGAGCCCGAGCTGCGCGGTGAGCTTGATCTGCGGGAGCGCGATGACCGGGAACGGCAGGAACATCGCGGCGAGCAGGTAGACGAACGAGAAGCGGAAGAACCGCTTGTGCCAGTTCCGCACGATCGCGTACGAGGCGAACGAGCTGAGCAGGAGCGTCGCGACCACCGTGAGTGCGGCGACGCCGACGGACACCGAGAACGAGACCGGGAAGCGTGTCAGCTGCCACGCCTCGACGAAGCTCGCCGGGTTGAACGGCGCCGGCAGCGACAGGGCGTTGCCGTCGACCGACTGCGCGCTCGTCTTGAACGCCATCGCGACGGTCACGTAGAGCGGGACGAGGACGGTCAGGGACGCGACGGCGAGCAGGATCGTCAGCGGCCAGTTGACCCGTCCGAGGCGTCCACGTCGACGGGGCGGCTGATCGGGCCCCGTGGGCGTGGTGCGGGGTGCTGGGGTGCGGGTGTCGACGGTGGTCATGCGAGTCGCAGGTTCCTTCCACGGGTCGCCGCGAGCTGCAGCACGGAGATGAGGACGGTGATGATGAAGAAGACGGTCGCGTTGGCCATCTGGTACGCGTAGTCGCCGCCGGTGAAGCCACCGAAGATCGTCATCGCGACACTGCTCGTCGCGGTGCCGGGGCCGCCGCCGGTGAGGCCGACGATGACGTCGTACGCGCCGAGGTAGCCCTTCACGCCGAGCACCGTGTTGATGACGATGAACCCGCTGATGAGCGGGAGCGTGATCGAGCGGAGCTGCTTCCAGGCGCCCGCGCCGTCGAGCGCGCTCGCCTCGTACAGGTCGTTCGGGATCGAGGTGAGCCCCGCCGTGTAGACGAGGAGCGCCCCGGGCACGGTCTGCCAGGCGGACACGATCACGATGGACAGCCAGGCGAGGTTCGGGTCACCGAGGATGCTCTGCTCGAGCGGCCCGAAGCCGACCGAGGTGGCGAGCGCCGGGAGCGTGTTGGAGAACAGGTAGTTGAAGACGTACGCGACGACGATCCCGGACACGACCATCGGGATGACGAACACCGAGCGGAGGCCGGCGGCGTACTTGACCTTCTTCGTCAGGCCGATCGCCAGGGCGAGCGCGATGACCTGGGTGACGACGACCGTGACGAGCGCGAAGCCGAGCGTGAACCCGTACGAGGCGAGGATCGACGGGTCGGACACCAGGGCCTTGTAGTTCTCGAGTCCGAGGAAGTGCCACGACCCGAAGCCGAGGTAGTCGGTGAAGCTGTAGAAGATGCCGACGCACGCGGGGGCGACGACGAACGCGGTGAACAGCACGAGGGCCGGCACGACGAAGAAGTAGTACATCCGCTCGGTGCGGCGCAACGAGCCGACGCGGCGGTGCACCCGGGCGGCCGCCGTGACAGGGCCGGGCGAGGCCGGATCCGTCTCGGTCGCGCGGGCGAGTGGGGTCTGCATGGTCATGATCGCTCCTGGGGTCCTGGTCGCCCGGCTCAGACGGTCGCCGACCGGCCGGCGAGACGCCGCCAGTCCGCGTCGAGTCGCCGCAGCATCGAGGTGAAGTCACCGCTCCGGATCGCCGACTGCAGGTAGTTGCCGAGCGGGATGGAGGTCGGGATGAAGGTGCCGGCGCCCTGGTAGAACGCGGCGTCGTCGACGTACTGCTGCAGGCCCGCGAGTCGCTCGTCGGTCTGCGCCGGCGCGTTCTTCCGGGTGGAGTAGGCGAGGTTGTCGCGGTTGTACGCGTCGATGACCTCGTCCTGCATGAGGAACTCGACGAGCTCCTGCGCCTGGTCGACGTGCGTGCTGGCCTCCGGGATCCAGAGGCCGAGGTCGACGTTCACGCGGGCCTTCCGGTCGGCGGGGTCGTTCGACACCGGGAGCGCGAAGGTGCCGACCTCGAGCTTCTCGTCGATGAGCGCGATCTGGCTGAGCGCCCACGGCCCCTGCAGGTACATCGCCGCCTTGCCCTGGCCGAAGGCGAGGTTGCCGTCGGCGTAGGACCGGGTGGCGTGGTCCGGGTTGAAGAACGTCGAGATCGTCTTCGCGCGTTCCATCGGCACGGCGAAGGTCTTCTCGAACGACACCTCGGAGTCCGGTCCGACGTCGGCGCCGATGGTCTTCATCTTCCGGAAGAAGTCCCCGGTGTCGACGAGGCTGCCGACGGAGTAGTCGAACAGGCCCTGCCAGAGCGTCCACGTGTCGCGGTCGGTGGCGTAGACGGGCGTGATGCCGGCCTTGTCGAGCTCCGTGCAGACGTCGACGAACTCGTGCCACGTCGTCGGGACCGGCAGGCCGTGGTCGGCGAAGATCTTCTTGTTGTAGATCACACCAGCGGCGGCCAGCGAGTACGGCAGGACGCTGACGCGCCCGGGGTACTTCGCGTACTGGTCACCGAGTTCGGCGATGCTCGGCCGGATCCGCCCCGCCGACGGCAGTCCGCTCAGGTCACGGAGGACGCCGCGTTCGACGTAGCGGGCGAGTTCGAGGTTGTCGTTGAAGCACCCGACGTCGGCCGGTTGCCCGCGGACGAACTGCGGCGCGATGGCCGTCGTGCTGTCGTGCACCACCGAGGTGCCGCCGTGCTCCCGCTCGAACCGTCGGAGCAGCTTGTCGAAGTAGGCGATCACCTCTTGTTTCTGCTCGTAGAAGCGGAGTGTCGTGCCGCCCGTCGCGGCTTGGCCGGGTGTCGCACACCCCGCCAACGCCAACGTCCCGAGTGCGATCCCGCCCGCCGCACCGGCGAGGAACCCCCGCCGTCCGAGCGTTGTCCCGCTGATCCCTGTCCTGCTACCGACCATTGCTGCTCCCTCGTGCGCTCCCTCGCGCGTGGTCATGTTTACAGCGCTGGAAACCGCAAGTCAACGTTGTAATCAGACTGGAGGCGCGGTGCAGCCCCGCCCCGCGACTCTCGTCCGCGGTGCGGTCACGTCTCGATCCCGCGGTGCGCCGGAGGGGCCGGCCGGCCGTCAGGCGGGCTGCGCCGGGTGGTTCGCGAGGACCGTGTCGAGCAGCCGGACGAGCTCGTCCCGCTCTGCGGGAGTGAGCCCGGCGAGGAGTTCGCGCTGCACGACGGCTGCGCGCTCCCGGAGGTCGCGCAGCCGGGCGTCCCCGGCGGCGGTGATCGTCACGATGTTCCGGCGACGGTCCTCCGGGTCGGGCGTCCGCGTGACCAGGCGATCGGCGTCCAGCCGGACCGCGATGGCGTTGACGTTGTTCCGGTCGAGACCGAGGAGGCGGCCGAGGTCGGCCTGACTGAGCGACCCGTGTTCGTCGAGGCTTGCCAGGACGGCGAAGTCGGAACGGGCCTCGAGCGGCATCTGCTGCGCGGTGAGACGCGCACCGATCGTCGCCACTCGTCCGGCCTGCCAGCTCACGAGGTGCCGCAGTGCGGCCGGTGGGCGCCTGGATTCCGTCATGCGATGAGTCTAACGGTTGGCAGAACCAACGAACGATGTTATCGTTGGCATCACCAACGTTTACCTCGACAAGGAGTCATCATGACCACCATCAGTGCCCACACTCGTCTGTCCGGACGTCGCGTCCTCGTCCCCGGCGGGACCGGCGGAGTCGGAGAAGGCGTCGTGCGTGCGTTCCTCGACGCCGGCGCGGACGTCGTCGTCCCCACGCGCTCGGACGCCCGCGGCGCTGAACTGCGAGACGCGCTCGGCGCCCTCGGACACTCCCCGTTGCTGCACCTGCCGACCCACGACTACACGTCCTTCGCCGGCGCCGAAGCGCTCGGGCAGGAGATGACCGAACGCATGGGCGGCATCGACGACGTGGTCGCCCCGGTCGGCGGTTGGTGGCAGGGCAGGACGCTCACGGAAATCACCGACGCCGACTGGTCCACCGCCTTCACCGACCTCGCCACGACGCACATGGCGCTCGCCCGGGCGATCGTGCCACGGCTGAGCGGGGCCGGCGCCTACACCGTGGTCGTGGGGCAGTCGGCCGAGTACCCGGTCCCGGGGAGCGGCCTGGTGAGCATGGAGCAGGCGGCGGTGCTCATGATGCAGCGGGTCCTCGCCGCCGAGGAGCCCGACAAGCGCATCCACGCGATGGTCCTCGGCCCGGTGCGCACGCGGTCAGCCGGCACCGAGGACTGGGTGTCGAGCGATGACATCGGCGCTGTGGCCGTCGCGACCTCGACCGCCGAGACGTTCACGAGCCGGACGATCACACTCGCGACGCCCGACGACGCGAAGTCGCTCCTCGCCTCCCTCGTCACACCCGTCGCTGCAGCGGGCCGCTAGGGCGACCGGACCCGCCGGTCAGAGCCCGCCTGCTCGGTGACCGGTGGGGCCCAGCGTGCCGGGCTGGTCGGCCTCGCCGGGCGCGTCCTTGAGCTCGATGAGGATCGTGTGGGTCGGTGTCGTGCCCGTGTTCCGACCGGAGTGCCGCTGCGCTGCGAGCCACACGGCGGTGCCGGCGGGGAGCGCGACGTCACGGCTCCGGTCGTCCACGGTCAGCCGACGTTCGAAGTCGGTGAGCGTGACCATCACGCTGTTCGGGTGGTGATGCAGGTGGGTCTCGTCGCCGGGCGCATCGGTGTAGTCCAGGACGCGGACGTGCTCGTTCTCCCACAGCAGCCGGTAGTGCCGAGGGTCCGTCGTCAGTGGGTCGTCCGTGGGCATCAAGTACTCGCTTTCGTCGAGGGAGCGTGTGGCCACCATGATGCTCCGGTCCCCGCGGCTCGGACGAGTACCGGTCAACCGTTACCCGCAGCTCATCATCGGGATCGTCCTGCTCGCGCCGCATGACGACGTGTTTCAGCCCGCAGCGGTATCCCGCAAAGTGCGTCGCCGGGCGCGCGACCCTCCTCGGATGCTCATTAGTCTGACGAGGAAAGCGTCTCGGAGCGCTTCGGGCGGGAGACCAGCGTGGGTGCATCCATTCGGTTCAGCGCGACGAGTGAAGCGCGGGAGTGGGATGCGCTCGTTGCCTCGAGCCCCGGCGCGACGGGCTTCCACGACTGGTCCTGGCTGCAGCTGCAGAGCGAACTCTTCGGCTGGCGGTTCATCCCGCTGATCATCAGCCACGGCAGCACGTCAGTCGGCGTCTTCCCGGTGCTCGTGCGGCCGGGCCGGATCCCGCGACCGGCCGACCCGCCGTTCCCGTACGTCGGACCACTCGTGCCCGACGACCTCCTGGTCGACACCCTCCGGGCGTTCCGTTCCTGGCAGCTCCGTCACGGTGTCCCGATCAGTCGGTTCGACCTCGGACCCGCAGTGGCCGTGAGCGGCGCCGAACTGACGGACGCCGGTGTGGAGTGGTCCGGTGACCGGACGTACGTCGTCGACCTCGCCGACTCCTCCTCCGAGCAGCTCGTCGCCGGCATGCACCGCAACGCGAAGCGATCCCTCCGAGCGGCCGCGGCGAACGGAGTCGAGGTTCGACCGGCACGACCCGGAGAGACCACCACGTTCCTGCCCCGCGTGCTCAGCGAGTCGTACACGAGCCGCGGCGTGCCCTCGCCCTACCCGCAGGACATCGGCGAACGCATCGAGCGGTGGGCAGTGGACCGCGATGACGTCTACATCGCCGCCGCGGTCGTTGCCGGTCAGACCTCGGGGGTGATCGTGGCACTGGGGAGCCACCCGGTCGTGTCGGTCTGGGCCGGCGGCACGCTCCGCGAGCACCGCGCCGCGAACCCCAGCACCTCCCTCTACCACGACGTCCTGCGCTGGTCGCTGGATCGCGGACACACTGCCGCCGACCTCGTCGGCCGGGTCGACGACGGGATCGCCCGGTTCAAGACCGCGCTCGGCGGCATCGAGAAGCCTTACACCAGGATCACGTCGTCTCCGCTCCCGCGCGCCGCGCGCGACGTCGCGGTGCGTCTCTGGCAGACGACACAGCACCACAACGCAGCCAGCTAGGCCTGCAAGGGGCCGACAGGGCGCGACAGCCGACTCCGATCGTCCGTCCGAGGAATCGCGAAGCGGTGCGTCATTGCGCACCCCTCCGGTCAACGTGGGCAATGACAATCGACCGAGCGGCAGGAACGGCGGCGGCCGAGTCACACCCCGACGCGGTCGAGCCAGTCGCCGAGCAGGGCAGCCACGAGCTCCGGTCGCTCGTGGGGGAGCGCGTGTCCGGCGTCGGCGACCGTCACGACGGTGGCGTGCGGGTAGGCGGCACCGTCGCCGAGTCGCTCCTGCAGCTCCCAGCCGACCCAGTGGTCGCGTCGCCCGGAGAGCACGACCACGGGTGCGTCGATCCGCACGTCGTCCGGATCGACCGCCTGCGGGCCGGTGCCGATCGCCCGCTCGAGGGTCTCGTCGTCGACGTCGCCGCCCGCGGGCACCACCACGCGCCGGAACCGCTCGAGCGTCGCCGACGTCCGCACCACGAAGTACCCCTCGTACTCGGCGCGCTGGTCGTCGTCGAGCGCTGCGGAGACGCCGTCGTCGCGGACGACCTCGAAGGCCGCCGGACGGAGCTCGCCGGGCACCACGGGGCAGATCAGGGCGAGGCCGGCGACCCGGTCCGGGTGCCTGGCGGCGACGGCGCGGGCGAAGTGTCCGCCGTACGAGTGCCCGAGGAGCAGGAACGGTCCCTCGGGGACCTCGGTGGCGAGCAACCGGTCGACGGCGTCGAGCACGTCGTCGGGGGACCGGAACCCGCTCGACGGGCGGGAGCCACCGTGTCCCGGCAGGTCGAGGTAGACCCGGCGGACGTCCCGCTCGCCGAGCATGGGCTCGAGGAACCCGCGCACCTCGACGCGCGAGGAGTACGCGCCGTGGACGGCGAGGAGCGGGATGCCGCTCCTCGCGGTCTCGTACGCGAGCGACGCGGACGGGCCGACGTGGACGTGGCTGGTCATGCCGCCATGGTCCTCCCCGTCGCGCTCCCGGTCCCGGTGATTCCGCCCCGGTACCATCGACGGATGCGCCAGCACCCGCCGTTCCGAGCCGACGTCGTCGGCAGCTTCCTCCGCCCCGCCGCTGTGCAGGCGGCGCGCATCGCCCACGCCGACGGCACCGTCGACGCCGTGGCGCTCCGCGCGGTCGAGGACGACGCGATCCGCGACCTCATGGACGCGCAGCAGGCAGCGGGTCTGCAGCTCGCCACCGACGGTGAGGCCCGCCGTGCCTGGTGGCACCTCGACTTCTGGGGTGGTCTGGACGGCGTCGAGGTGGTCGAACTCGACCACGGCATCGCGTTCCACGGTGTGACCACCACTCCGAAGGGCATGCGGGTCACCGGTCCCGTCTCGTTCCCGGCGGACCACCCCTTCGTCGCCGACGCCGCGTTCGTCGTCGCCGAGGCCGCGGCGCGCGGGGTCACCGCGAAGTTCACGATCCCGTCGCCGACCGTGTTCGACTTCCGGCTCGACGCCGACCAGATCCGCACGGACCACTACGCCGACCGCGACGCGATCACCGACGACCTGGTGCAGGCGTACCGCGACGCGATCGCAGCCCTGTACGCCGTCGGAGTGCGGTACCTGCAGATCGACGACACCGCGTGGGCGTACGCCTGCTCGGAGGCCGAGATGGTGAAGGCACGCGAGCGGGGCATCGAGACGGACGGCATCGCGGCCCGGTTCTCGTCGATCATCCGGCGTGTGCTCGACGGCCGTCCGGAGGACCTCGTCGTCACCACGCACGTGTGCCGTGGGAACTTCCGGTCGACGTGGATCACGTCGGGCGGGTACGAGCCCGTCGCCGAGGAACTGCTCGGCAACACCGGCTACGACGGGTACTTCCTGGAGTACGACAGCGACCGGGCGGGCGGCTTCGAGCCGCTCCGGTTCCTGCCCGAGGGCGACCAGGTCGTCGTGCTCGGCCTCGTCACCTCGAAGACCGGGGAGCTCGAGGACCCGGCCGTGGTCGAGCAGCGCATCCGCGACGCCGCGGCGTTCGCCCCGCTGGGGCAGCTCGCGCTCAGCCCGCAGTGCGGGTTCGCGTCCACCGAGGAGGGCAACGTCCTGTCCGAGGACGAGCAGTGGGCGAAGGTCCGGAGTGTGGTCGACATCGCGAGCCGCGTGTGGTCCTAGAACCACCAGCGGGCGGACGGGAGGCGCGGGGCGGGCCCGACCCGCGCCTCCCGTCCGCCGTCCGGTAGCGTTCTCGACGGCCTGTCCCCGACCCGGATCGAGCAACGATGCCTGACGTCCACCTCCCTGCCGACGACCGCTACGAGCGGCTCCCGTACCAGCGCGTGGGGAGGAGCGGCCTCCTGCTGCCGCGGATCTCCCTCGGGCTGTGGAACAACTTCGGCGCCGACCGTGCGCTCACGACGCAGCGCGACATCGTGCTGCACGCCTTCGACCGTGGGATCACGCACATCGACCTGGCGAACAACTACGGCCCGCCGTACGGCGCCGCCGAGGAGCAGTTCGGCCGCATCCTCGAGTCGGACCTCCGCCCGTACCGCGACGAGCTCGTGGTGTCCACGAAGGCGGGCTACGACATGTGGCCGGGCCCGTACGGCAACTGGGGATCGCGCAAGTACATGCTCGCGTCGCTCGACCAGTCGCTCGGCCGCCTCGGGCTCGACTACGTCGACGTCTTCTACTCCCACCGCCCGGACCCCGAAACCCCCATCGAGGAGACGGTCAGCGCCCTCGTGACCGCTGTCCGCTCGGGCAAGGCGCTCTACGCGGGCATCTCGAACTACGACCCGGAGCAGACCGCGGCGGCGGCCGAGGCGCTCGCCGCCGAGAACATCCACCTGCTCATCCACCAGCCGCGCTACAACATGTTCGACCGGGTCCCCGAGGACGGGCTCTTCGACGAGCTGCTCCGTCTGGGGACCGGGGCGATCGTGTTCTCGCCGCTGGCCGGCGGGCTCCTGACGGACCGCTACCTCGACGGGTCGGTGCCGGTCGGGTCCCGCGCGGCGGAGGGTCGCTGGTTCGGCGCGGACCGGATCGACGACGAGTACCTGACGACCGCTCGGGCGCTCAACGACATCGCGGCGGCTCGCGGTCAGACGCTCGCGCAGCTCGCGATCACGTGGGTGCTCCGGCAGCCGGCCGTCACGTCCGCGCTCGTCGGGGCGTCGAGCGTCCGGCAGCTCGACGGCACGCTCGACGCCCTGGCCGGTGCGCCGCTCTCCGACGAGGAGCTCGCGGCGATCGACGCGCTGGTGCCGCGGGGCTGAACCGCAGGCCATGATGGTGCCATGACGGACCAGGACGAGATGATCCACCCCGAGGTCGCTCCGAGCGGGAACGGCTGCGTCGAGTGCGACGCGACCGGCTCGTGGTGGGTGCACCTGCGCCGGTGCGCCGCGTGCGGTCACGTGGGCTGCTGCGACGACTCCCTGAACACGCACGCGACACGGCACTGGGAGGACACCGGCCACGCCGTCATCCAGAGCTTCGAGCCGGGTGAGACCTGGGCGTGGGACTACCGGGACAGCACCACCTTCGAGGGTGTCGAACTCGCTGCCCCGACGAGTCACCCGACCACGCAGACAGTCCCCGGGCCGGCTGAACGCCTGCCCGGGGACTGGTTGGAACTGCTCGGCGGGTCGCGCTGACCGGAGCGGTCAGCGCGACCACCGGGATCAGACGGCCGCGGTCGCCTCGTCGCGGTGCGGGAGCTTCCAGCCCGGACGCACGAAGTGGCAGGTGTACCCGGCCGGGTACTTCTCCAGGTAGTCCTGGTGCTCCTCCTCGGCCTCCCAGAACGGGCCCGCGGCGGTGACCTCGGTCACGACCTTGCCCGGCCAGATGCCCGAGGCGTCGACGTCGTCGATCGTGTCGAAGGCGACCTGCTTCTGCTCGTCCGAGGTGAAGAAGATCGCCGAGCGGTAGCTGCGACCGACGTCGTTGCCCTGGCGGTTCTTCGTCGACGGGTCGTGGATCTGGAAGAAGAACTCGAGCAGGTCACGGTACGAGATCACGGACGGGTCGAAGACGATCTCGACGGACTCCGCGTGGTCGCCGTGGTTGCGGTAGGTCGCGTTCGCGACCTCGCCGCCGGAGTACCCGACGCGGGTGCTGATGACGCCCGGGCGACGGCGGAGGAGCTGCTGCGCTCCCCAGAAGCAGCCGCCGGCGAGGATGGCGGTCTCGGTGGTGGTGGTCATGGTGGCCTCCTGGGCTCTCGTGCCGCTGGCTGCGGCACCGTTCTGTGCAACCGGTGACGGGGTCGTCCTGTTCCCGACGGAACCGGCAGACGGACGGGAGGCGCGGTGCGGGCTGGCACCGCGCCTCCAGGCCGTCAGTTGGTCGTGTCCTGCAGCGCGTCCAGCGCGGCCACGTCGTCGGCCGACAGGACGAAGTCCACGTCGGCGTTCTCCGCGATGCGCGACGGGGTCGTCGACTTCGGCAGCGGCAGCACGTCCTTCTCGAGGAGGTAGCGGATCGCGACCTGCGCGACGCTCTTGTCGTACTTCGCTGCGATGTCGCGGATCTCGGCGTTCTCGAGCAGACCACCCGTGGCGAGCGGGGAGTACCCCTCGGTGAGGATGTCGTGCTCGCGGTCGAACGCGGTCGTCTCGTCCTGCGTGTTGCCGATGAACCAGCGGATCTGGTTCGCGTGCGGGACGACGTCGGTGCGGCCGAGCAGGTCCTCGAGGTCGGCGACGGCGAAGTTCGAGACACCGATGCTCTTCGTGCGGCCTGCGTCGTAGAGCTCCTCGAAGACCTTCCACACCTCGACGTTGCCGTCCCGGTGGTCGGAGCCGATGTCGCCCCACGGCCACGGCGCGTGGATGAGGTACAGGTCGACGACGCCGAGGTCGAGGTTCCGCGACGACTCCTCGAAGGCGTCGCGTGCGCCGGCCGCGGTCTTCACCTCGGCCGGGAGCTTCGTGGTGATGAAGACCTCGTCGCGAGGGACGCCGCTGTCGCGGACGGCCTCGCCGACACTGGCCTCGTTGCCGTAGGCCAGGGCGGTGTCGATGTGCCGGTACCCGAGGTCGAGCGCGGTCTTCGTGGCGTCGTAGGCGTCGCTGCCGGACGGGATCTGCCAGGTGCCGAAACCGATCTTCGGGATGTGCAGGCCGTTGGACAGGGTGAACGTGTCGATGAGAGCGGGCATGACCCGGACAGTACGCCGGTGCCTCCACGGCGACCCAGCGGGGCGCGGGTTGCATGACGCGCACACCGAGCGGAAGGACGCGACCATGCCCCTCAACCCGACCGTGCACGACCGGAAGACCGGCGTCACCCCGCCGGGCGAGGCCGGTGGGTTCCGACTCGCGCTCCTCGACCGCGGTGCCGACCTCCTGCAGACCACGGCACCACTCCGGGGCTTCGACGTCTACGTGGTCGGCTTCCACTGCGTGCAGGGGGAGCCCGACGTGCAGATGGAGGCGCACCACTTCTGCAAGGTGGTCAACGCGGAGATGCTGCAGTGCGTCCTGTTCGACGGCAACACCGCGGACGCGAACCTCATCGGGATCGAGTACATCGTGTCGGAGCGGCTGTACGCGTCGCTCCCCGAGGACGAACGCGGGTCCTGGCACCCGCACAACCACGAGGTCTTCTCCGGGGAGCTCGTCGCGCCGGGCCTGCCCATCGCGATCGAGACCGAGCTGATGGGCCACCTCGTGAACTCCTACGGCAAGACGTGGCACACCTGGCACAGCACGCCGATGGGGTCGCAGCCGGCCGACGAGCTGCCCCTCGGTGACCCGATGCTCATGTGGTCGTTCAACCGGGAGGGCGAGGTGGACAGCGCCCTGCAGCAGGACCGGAACCGGTCGATGCACACCGATCCGGAGCCGCGGAAGGCGTCGCGGGCGAAGTACCTGCCGGAGGCGCACCCGCAGTACGGCGTCGGCGCGATGCGGGACGCGTTCAGCGGGACGACGCCGACGCCGGGGGTGGTCGACGCGGACGACGGGCGCCCCTGACGGCGGCGTCTGCTGCCGCGGCGTCGGTCAGGCCATCGCCTCGCCGGCAGATCCGTAGAGGCCCGTCGCCAGTTCGTCGAGCACCGCGAGCAGGTCGCCCCCGTGGGACGTGTCGACCGCGCTGAGCACCGCGGCGTAACGCTGTCGGTAGTCCTCGACGACCGCTTCGCCAGCGGGGAGCAAGCGCAGCAGCGATCCACGTCGGTCGTTCGGGTTCGGCGCGCGCTCGAGCAGTTCGGCGCTCGTCATCCGGTCGATCATGTTCGTGACGGCGCCCGACGTCAGCCCGAGGAACCCGGCGACCTCCGTCGGGGTGGAGTACCCCGTGTCCCGCACGAGCACGAGCGCACGGAGGGCGTTCTCGTGCACCCCGGCGCGGGCGCTGAGCTGGCGCACCAGGCTCGCGTTCGCGCGCACGACCGCGTCGAAGGCCGTCAGCATGTCCGCTGGGTCGGTCTGCCCGGTCCGGGTCACAGGTGGTCCTCTTCCGCTTCGGTGTTCCGTCTCATGATCCCGTGTCGACGGCGTGTGAGCGAGCCGCGTGGGTGAGTACCCCTCGCACTGGGGTAAGTGTATGAGTGGTCAACTTGGTCAAGCATTAACTATCTTAATCAGTGAAGCAAGTGAGCCCGAATCTCTTGCTCCGCTCCACCCCCACAATCCCTGACCGAAGAGGTACCCCGTGTCCGACAAGCTCCGCACCTCCGCACTGAAGCGGATCCGCTTCGCCCCCGTCGCGCTCCTCGCGGGCATCTTCGCGGCCGTCCTGCTCTCCCTCTCGCTGACCGGCACCCTGTCCGGGTTCGCCGCGAGCATCACCAACAGCAGCAACACCGCCGCGAGCGGCACGCTGATCATGCAGGAGCAGAACGCCGGAGCCACGGTGACCTGTCTCAGCACCGACGGCGGCTCGGTCTCCACCAACGCCGCGACCTGCTCGACCATCAACAAGTTCGGTGGCAGCACCACGATGACCCCGGGCAACACGGTCAACACCGCGATCTCGATCAAGAACACCGGCACCGCGAACGCCGCGACCTTCACCCTGACCCCGGGCGCGACCTGCACCCAGTCGGTGAACGGCTCGGCGAACGGCACCGCGACCGACCTCTGCGCCAAGATGAACCTCGTCATCACCTCCGGTGCGACGACCGTCTTCAACGGCACCCTCGCGAGCTTCAAGGGCGCCGCCGCCTCGGCCTTCACGATGCCCACCGCCCCCGCCGCCGGTGCCAGCGTCCCGTTCAACTTCGCCGTGACGCTCGACTCCTCGGCCGGCAACACCTACCAGGGCCTCGCCGCATCGGTGCCGATGACCTGGACCTTCACGGCCTGATCCGCCCAGACCGGCGACGCTCGACCGACCCCCTTCCGGCCGAGCGTCGCCTCCCGTTCCACCCCGTCCCCCACCCTGATCACGCCTGACACGAGCGGAGCAGCACATGAGCCAGACCGCAGCGATCCCGCTCAGCGGCACGCTCGACCGCCCGTTGCTCGGCGGACACACCGCCACCCGCTTCGAGACCGTCCTCGCCTGGTCGGTCGCGCTGGTCGCCGCCGTGCTCCTGACCGGTGCCGTGCTGTTCCTCTCCGCCGGCGGTCGATGGTTCGTCGTCGAGACCCCGTCCATGGGCGAAGCCGCTCCGGTCGGGACGCTGGTCCTCGACCTCCCCGTCGACGTGTCGACCCTGCACGTCGGCGAGATCGTCTCCTTCGAGACCGCCGCGAACCCGGGCGTCGTCTACACGCACCGCATCATCGACATCGACGCCGACGGCGGCCTGCACACCCGCGGCGACATCAACGGGGCGACCGACCCCTGGACGCTCACGCAGGACGATGTGGCCGGCACGCCGGCGCTCCTCGTCCCGCACCTGGGCTGGCTCTTCCGCGCCGCCCCGCTCCTGCTCATCGGCACCCTGGTCATCCTGACGCTCACCAGCGTCTTCACCGACCGGGTCACCCGCACCTGTCTCCGCATCGCGGGCGGCGCACTCACCGTCGCCTACGCCGCCTTCATCCTCAAGCCGTTCGTCGACGTCACCACCATCACGAACACCTCGAGCCCGTCCGGCGTCGACGTCACGATCGTGTCCTCCGGCATCTTCCCCGTCCGGGTCGAGTCCGACGGCGCGGCGAGCGTGCACCTGGTCGACGGCCAGGTCGGGCACATGGTCATCCACGAGCTGGCGAAGAACGGCCACTACCAGCTGACGTCGAACATCGACCTCGGCCCGGTCGGGTGGGCGCTGCTCATCGCGGCGTGCCTCGTCCCGCTCGTGCTCTGCCTGGCCGTCGGCCGGGTCGAGGCGGTGCGTCCCTCGTGAGACTGCAGCACCTCCGCGACGGCCGCGTGATCGCCCTCGTCCTCATCGTCGGGCTCGTCGTCGTGGCCCTCCTCAACGCGTTCTCGCCGACCCGCTCCGCCTACAGCGCCCGCATCGCGACCAGCGGCAACACCGCCGCCACCGCCCCGTACTTCACGTGCACGGCGGCGGTCGGGGCCGACACCGCGAACGCGCTCTTCGCGTACCGTCTGACCGAGGCATCCGGCGCGTCGACTGCCGTGGACTGGTCCGGCAAGGGGCTGAACGGCACCTACCAGGGGACGATGGCGGCCACGACGCCGAGCCCCAACGCCTGCCCGCGGGACACCGGGAGCTCCTGGCTGCTCAACGGTTCGACGAACTTCGTCAGCACGCCTCGGTCGTACGCGAGCCCCGCCACCTACAGCGAAGAGGTCTGGTTCAAGACCACCGTCGCGGGCGGCATGCTCATCGGCTTCGGGAGCAACCAGGTCACCGCCTCCGGTCAGCACGACCGCCAGGTGTACCTCAACACCGGGGGCCAGCTCGTCTTCGGCACCTACAGCGGGACGACGCAGGTCGTGACCTCGCCGAAGGCGTACACCGACGGCACCTGGCACCACGTCGTCGCGACGCAGTCCGCCGGCACCGGGATGCGCCTCTACGTCGACGGGTCGCTCGTCGCGTCGAACACCGCGTTCACCGCCGCGGAGCCCTACACCGGCTACTTCCGCGTCGGGTACGACACCGTCTCCGGGTGGCCGGGGCAGCCGGCGAACTTCGCCTTCACCGGATCGATGCGGTACGCGGCCGTGTACAGCACGGTCCTGTCCGCGACGCAGGTCGCGAACCACGCCGCGGCGGGGCGCTGACCGCACCCGCTCGCGGACTGGAGGCGCGGTGCCAGTTGGCACCGCGCCTCCAGTCCTCTGTCTTCCGCGGTCCAGATCAGAAGCGTTTTCCAGGATTTTCGCGAACTCATCGCGGACATCCGCCAGATCCGCCAGCGCTGGCGCGATGAGGTCACGGCGCGCGCGGACTCCGGAGTGTGGCGGGCGCTCGACGTCGTCGCTCGTCAGCCGGTCCTCAACGCGATGGTCCTGGCCAACGAGATGGGCGTCGAGCCACGGAACGCCTACCCGCACATCGTCAAGCTCGTCGAAGCGGGCGTCCTCGTGTCGAAGAACGAGTACCGCCACGGTGTGCTGTACCAGAATGACGACGTCCTGCAGGCACTCGACGCCTTTGCGGTGCGCGCCGGACGCCGGGGCTGATGGTGCGATCGAGGGCGAGCCCGCACCGACCTCAGGGGCAGGCGACCGCGACCGATCCGGTGGCCGTCGTCTCGACCGCCACGGGCTCGCTGCTCGGCGCGGCGTTCGACCGCCGCAGCCCCATCGACACCAGCACGACGGCACCGACGACGGCGACCGCCCCGGCCAGCCAGAAGTCCGCCGCGAGACCGAAGGACGACACCGCTGCGCCACCGAGGACGGATCCGGCAGCGATGGCGAGCTGGATCGTGGTGACGAACAGCGCCAGTCCGGTCTCCGAACCACCGGGGGACGCGGTGGACATCCACGTCTGCATCCCGAGCGGCAGCGCACCCCAGACGAGGCCCCACACCACGAGCAGGATGAAGACCCCCACGACCGAGTGCGCGAGCAGCGGCAGCAGGACGACGGCTCCGGCGAGCACGAACTTCGCGGTGCCGATGGTGCCGAGGACACTCCGACCGAGCGTGGCGCCGGCGGCGAAGTTGCCGACGATCCCGGCGATGCCGAAGACGAGCAGGGCGAGGGTGATGGTCTCGGGGCTCACGCCGACGAGCTCCTGCAGGTACGGCGCGATGTAGGTGTAGGCGGCGAACTGCGCCGCGAAGAGGAACGCGGCGGCGATGAGGCCGACGCGGGCGCGGGGGACCCGGAGCAGCGACCCGAGGGTCGCGAACCGGACCTGCTGCAGCGCCGGGATCTTCGGGAGCATCGCGAGCTGCAGGCCGAGCGCGACGAGGCCGAGCACGCCGCCGATCACGAACGCCAGACGCCAGCTCGCGAGCGAAGACACCAGGGCACCGAGGGGCAGGCTGACGACGGTGGCCACGGAGACACCCGCCGTGATGAGCGATGTCGCCCGGATCACGGCGTCGGACCGGACGAGACGGCCGGCGATCCCGGCGCCGATCGCCCAGAACCCGCCGATGCCGACACCGAGGAGCATCCGGGCGACGAGCAGGACCCAGAACGACGGTGCGATGGCGGCGAGTCCGTCGGCGAGCACGAGCAGGACGGTCAGCGACACGAGGACGACGCGGCGGTCGATCCTGGAGGTCAGGACCGTGACGACGGGCGCGGCGACCGCGCCGACGAGACCGGTGGCGACGACCATCAGGCCGGCGGTGCCGATGCCGACGTCGAGGTCGGAGGCGATCGCCGGGAGCAGGCCGATCGGGAGGAACTCGGACAGGACGAGGACGAACGATCCGAGTGCGACGGATGTGACACTGAGCCACCCGCGGCGCTCTGCTGACGAGGTCATGGGGACGTCAAGCCCCGTCGTGCTCCGTTCCATTCCCGTCGGCTCCGAGTTCGTGCCAGAGGTGCGCGATCGACGCGGCGCCGTCGAGCAGCGTCCGCAGGTCGACGCTCTCGTCGCTCGCGTGCCAGTGGTCCTCCGGCAGCCCCGTGCCGACGAACAGCACCGGTGCGTCGAACACCCGGCCGAGCAACTCCGCCGGGCCACCGCCGGCGTTGCCCATCCGCCCCGACGTCTCCGTGCCGTGGCCGAGCTCCATCGCCCGCACGAGGGCTTCCAGTGCGGGTCCGTTCGGCGTCACGTACGGGTCCTGCCCGGTCTCCTCCGGGATCTCGAGCTCGTACGTCACCCCGTCGGGCATCGTGTCCGCCACGAACCGGCGCAGCTGTTCGGCGACGGCCTGCACCCGCTGGCCCGGGACGGTCCGGATGCTGATCTCCGCCGTGGCCTCGCGGGGGATGACGGCTCGGGGGTACCCGGTCGGGTCCCCGGCCAGCAGGGTGAGCACCTCGATCGAGGGGCGCGCCCAGAGGCGTTCCTCGACGGAGTACCCGGCTTCCCCGGTGGTCGACCGGGTCTCGGTGCGTTCGACCCAGACGTCCGGGTCGAAGTCGAGCGCGTGCAGTTGCTCACGCCGCTCGTCGGAGAGTTCGTCGACGTCGTCGAGGAAGCCCGGGATCGTGATGCGGCCGGTGTCGTCGTGGATCGCCGCGAGCACGGTGACGAGCGCGTGCACCGGGTTCGGTGCCGGTCCGGAGACCGCTCCGCTGTGCACGTCCCTGGCCGGCCCGGTGACGGTGAGCGTCGCGCCGGTCATCCCGCGCATCGAGGTGACGACGGCGGGGTTCCCGGCCTTCCACTGCAGCGTGTCGGAGAACACGACCACGTCGCACGCCAGTCGCTCGCCCTCGGCGTCGAGCAGGTCGGCGAAGTGGCTGGACCCGAGCTCCTCCTCGCCCTCGACGAGGAACTTGAGGTTCACCGCCGGCGTGCCGTCGGGCCGGGTCGCGAGGTGCGCGCGGAGACCCCAGAGGTGGGCGAGCACCTGTCCCTTGGCGTCGGACGCCCCCCGTCCGTACAGTCGTCCGTCCCGGAGCGCCGGCTCCCACGGCGAGGTCTCGACCCACTCCTCGGGCTTCGCGTGCCGGACGTCGTGGTGGCTGTAGACGAGGACCGTCGGCAGCTCGGGATCGACGAGGAGCTCGCCGTAGACGGCGGGTGCGGGACCGGCGTGCAGGATCTCGGTGGAGAGGCCGACGTCGCGCATCGCTCCGGCCAGCCAGTGCGCGGACCGGTCGACGTCGACGGCGCGTTCCGGCTGGGACGCGACGGACGGGATCCGCACCCACTCGGAGAGGTGCCGCACCAGTTGGTCCCGTTCCTCGTCGAGGAAACGTTCGACTGCGCGGCGGCGGTCCGGCTCGGAGTTCACGGCGGGCACGGGGGCTCCTCTCGGTGGCGTGGTACCGAGGACGGTAGGAGCACGCCCCTCCGAGTGGTCGGGGATTGGCCTGGAGGCGCGGCGCGGCTCCGCCCCGCGGTGCCGGTGATGCCGTCGTTCGGGTTCGCCGGCATCACCGCACTGCTGGGCGATCTGGCTAGGGTCCAGACCGCGAGCGGCCCCCACGGCCGCATCCACGAACCTAGGCAGATCGTTATGTGGAGTCAAGCGACCACTTAAGGGGCCGCATTAGGGTTCTCTCATGTCCCCAGGCGAGCGCGTCCGCGCCGAGCGGGTCGAGGTGCGCCGCAGCCGCGAAGCGATCCTCGCGGCGGCCGAACGGCACTACGCCGCGCACGACGCCGATCCCACGATGGTGCAGCTCGCGCACCTGGCCGACGTCGGGACGGCGACCCTCTACCGCCGCTTCCCCGGCATCGACGACGTGGTCCGGGCACTCCACGCTCGACTCATCGCCGAGTTCGGGCGCGTCGAGGCGGCCGTCGCCGCCCAGACCTCCGGCTGGGACGGCGTCGTCGCCCTCGTCACCACGATCATCGACGTCCTGCAGGCGCACCCCGCGATCCCCCGGCTGAACCGGAAGATGGTGGCGCTCGACGACGACCAGCAGCTCAGCACGGGGTGGGCCGCGCAGCTCGACGCGCTCATCGCGGTCGCACAGGCCGAGGGATCCCTCCGCCCGGACGTCACGTCGAACGACGTCACCTTCGCCGCGTTCCGCATCGGGAGCTACTCGAACCTGCCCCCGGACGAGGCCGACCGGATCATCGGACGCCAGGTCGGGATCGTGCTCGACGGCCTGCGAGCCGATGGGGCGCGGCGACCGCTCCCGGGTGGTCCGATCGGGACGGACGACCTCCACCGCGTCTTCCGGTACGAGGTGTCCCACCCCGTCGAGTAGGTCGAGCCGGAGATCAGGCGTCGAGTGCTGCGCGCGCCGCCGCGACCACCTCGGCGTCCGTGACGAAGTGCGCGGAACCGTCGTCCGCGCCGCCCATCGGCACCCCGGCGTGCGCGCTGTCCGCAGCGGGGCGCTTCGCGGAGAGGTGCACCGCGGCGGCCCCCGTGGCGACGAGTGCGGGGACGTCCGCGGGGATGACCCCGGCGCCGGCCATCACCTGCACGGGCCCGGCGGCCTCGACCATGCGGGCGATCGTCGCCGCGCCCGTCAGTGCGGTCGGCGCAGCGCCGGACGTCAGCACGCGGGTGAACCCGAGGTCGGCCAGCGACGCGGCGGCGGCGACGGGGTCCACCGCGTGGTCGATCGCCCGGTGCAGGGTGACCTCGGCGGTCGCGCTCACCGAGCGGGCAGCGTCCACGAAGCGGCGGAGGGCCTCGACGTCGAGGGTGCGGTCCGGACGCAGGGCCCCGACCACGACGCCGGCGGCGCCCGAGCGGAGGACCGTGCGGACCTCCCGTTCCATCAGCTCGACCTCGTCGCGGTCGTGCACGAAGCCACCGGGACGGCACCGGACGAGCGCGTGCGCCGGGATGCCGGTCTCGTGGGTCATCTCGACGAGCGCCTGCGAGGGGGTGAGGCCGCCCAGCTCGAGTCCGACGCAGAGCTCGACCCGGTCCGCGCCGCCGTCGCGCGCGACCATCGCCCCGGCGGGCGAGGTGACGGCGATCTCGAGGCTGACGGGGGTGTGGCTCATGCAGTGGCTCCGAGCGGTTCGTTGGAGGCGGGGATGATCCGGGCGCGGAGGTCCGGCGCCGACGGGAACTCCCGATCGTAGGGGAACATCGGCCGCTCGATCCTGTGGTGCCCGAGTCGCTCGAGGTCCTGGTCGACACCACCCGGCGTCAGCGCGAGCATCCAGTCAGCGGACATGTCGAAGAGCTCCGGCTCGAGGTACCCGATCTTCACGATGACGACGTCGGCCTGCCGCGGCGCGAGGTCGAGGTCGGTGAAGTCGTGCTCGTGGTGGTACGGCTTCCGGAGCTTCGTGAGGATCGCGAACACGCTGCCGACCTGCAGCACCACCTCGGTCTCGGCGTCGCGGTCGCCGTGCTTGATCGCGTGCACCCGGCCGGTCATCGTGATCGGTCCCGCGTGCACGGCATCGACCGACGCACCTGCGGTCACCGTGACGGTCGCGCCCACGCCGGCCTCGACCGCGGTCGCCACGGCGGCGGCGCCCGGGACACTCGCGTAGATGACGATCGGACCGGTCGGGTCCTGGAACTCCGGACGCGCGAGCACCTGGGTCAGACCCCACGTCATGTCGCCCGAGCCGCCCGCGGTGGGGTTGTCGCCCGAGTCGGAGATGAAGTACGGCTTCGCGGCACCCGGTGCGAGCGCGGCGGCGAGGCACTCGTCGAACGTTCCCGTCGGTGCGACGAACACGAAGTCCTCGCGGACGTCCCAGAACGACCGGGCAAGTCGCGCGGCGCCGGCCGCGACGGCGGCCTGGTCCCAGCCGGTGACGACCGTGACGGCGCGGTCGCGCGGCTGGTCCGCCCAGGCGTAGCCGACCCAGATCGCGGCGTCGAGCACGCCGGCGGTCTGCTCGACGAGTGGCACCTGCGCGTACAGCGACGCCGCCGGCTCGATGCGGGTGGAGGTCTGTTCGCCGGGCAGCAGTACCGGGATCGGGATCCACGCCTTGACCGGGCGTTGCGCCCCGACCGGCCGGGTGGTGAGCACGTCGACCAGGTTCCGGACGGCGCGCTCCTTCGTCTCGAGGGCGTCCTCGTGCGGTGCCATCCGGTAGCAGGTGACGAGGTCGACCTGGTGGGCGAGCTCGGCGGTGACGTTGCCGTGCAGGTCCATCGACGCCGACACGATCACGTCCGGGCCGATCACCGCACGGATGCGGCCGAGGAGGTCGGCTTCGGCGTCGTCCAGCCCCTCGACGACCATCGCCCCGTGGATGTCGTACCAGAGGCCGTCGACGTGCTCGGCCTCGACGATCGAACGCAGGCGCGCGACGATCTCGGACGCGAGCTCCTCGTACGAGCCGCGATCGACGATGCCGCCGGGCAGCGCGTGACCGATGAGCGCCCCGCGGAAGTCCGCGCGCGACGACAGCGGCCCGAGGAAGTCGTACCGCGCCACCACGTCGTCCCCGCGGTCGGGGTGGAACGCCGCTGCGAGGGTCCTGGTCGGCGTGAAGGTGGACGTCTCGATGGCGAGGCCCGCGATCGCGATGACCGGGCGGCGGGTGGTGGGGACGGCGGACTCGGTGTCAGACACGGACGCTCCTGTTCCTGGTGGTGGACTGCGGGATGGGGGCGGACAGTTCCTCGAGCGAGGCGGCGAGGCCCCGCTGCAGTGCGAACTGTCCGGCCCCGACGAGGCCCGCGTCGGCGCCGAGCGACACCGGCTCGATGGCGAGGTGCTGCGTCATGAGCGGGTGGCAGCTCTCGTACAGCTGGCTGCGCACGGCGGCGATGAACGGGTCGAGGGTGGACAGGATGCCGCCGAGGTACACGGCATCCGGGTTGAAGAAGTTGACGTTGGCGGCGAGCACCTCGCCGAGGTACCGGCCGGCCAGCCGGACGGCCCTGGTGGTCTCGGGGTGCGCGTCGGACGCGAGCCGGACGACGTCGGCGGTCGAGGACACGTCGACACCGGCGGTCGACAGGATCCGCACGAGGGCGGCACCGGAGGCCACGGTCTCGAGGCACCCGGTGTTGCCGCACGAGCACGGGGTGTCCCCGGCGGCGTCGATCCGGACGTGGGTGATGTCCCCGGCGGCGCCGGTCGAGCCGCGGTACAGGCGGCCGTCGATGACGATCCCGGCCCCGATCGCCGACCCGGCCTTGATCGTGATGGTCTGCCGGCGGCTCGGGTCCTGCACGGTCTGCTCGCCTGCGGCCATGCAGTTCGCGTCGTTGTCGACGATCGCGGGCAGCCCGAAGCGCTCGGACAGCCACGAGGCCACGGGGAAGCCGTTCCACCCGGGCATCCGGCTCGGCAGGTCGACGACGCCGGCCTCGACGTCGACGGGTCCGGGGAGGCTGAGCCCGACGCCCCGGAGGCCGTCGCGACCACGGTCGTCGGCGAGCCGCTCGAGCAACGCGGCCAGGCGCTGGAGCCCCGCGGTCGGACCGTCGGAGAGCGCGAACGGGACGTTCGCGACCGACTCGAGCGCGCCTCCTGGCAGCACGATGCCGATGCGCGCGTGCCCGCCACCGACGTCCGCGGCGACCGCGTACTCGTCGACCCCGCCGATGCGGAGCACCTTGCGGGGGCGACCGCCGGTGGAGACGTCGGTGCCCTCCTCGGCCAGCAGCCCGTGCGACAGGAGCTGGGCGACCACGTGCGACACCGTCGACGGGGCGGCGCCGAGCAGGCTGGCAATCTCGGTGCGACTGGTCGCCTGCCCGGACGCGACGAGTTCGAGGACGCGGGCGCTGAGGTCCGGCACGACTTTCTCCAATCCGGGCGGAAGGCGACCGGCGGTCCCGATCTGCGGCGAGCCTACGGGGCGGAACGGGCGGTCGACCCTTTCGTCCGTTCCGCAGTAACGCAGTTTTTACATCGAGATGTTTGTTTTTCCAATCGCTTTGGTCCTTGACTGTCCTCGTGCCGATCCGGCACGCGTGCTCCACCTCCCCGAAGTCCCTCGCACAAGGAGACACCGCATGTCCAAGCCCCGTCGCTGGGCGCTCCTCACCGGAGCGGCGATCGCCGTGAGTGCCCTGCTCGCCGGATGTTCCGGAGGCGGCTCGACCGCGTCCGGTTCCGACTCCGACGAGATCAACTACGCACTGCCCGCCAACTTCACGCCGAACTGGATCCTGCCGATCGGCACGGCGGCGCACCTCAACACGAACAACGGCTCGATCGCGCAGTCGCTGTACGAGCCGCTCATCGCGTACGACGGCTCCACCGGCAAGATCGCGTGGAACAAGGACGGCTCCGTCGCCACCGACGTCTCCTTCGCCTCGGACAGCAAGAGCGCCACGGTCACCCTGGGTGACCGGCACTGGTCGGACGGCAAGCCGATCACGAGCCGCGACGTCGAGTTCTGGTTCAACCTGATCAAGGCGAACAAGGACCAGTGGGGCTCGTACTCCGAGGGCAAGGCTCCCGACAACTGGACCTCGTTCAAGACGGTCGACGACACGCACTTCACGATCACGTTCGACAAGGCCTACAACTCGGACTGGATGCTCGCCAACCAGCTGAGCCACATCATCCCGCTGCCCCAGCACACCTGGGACAAGACGAGCGCGAGCGCCAAGGTCTCCGACGCCGACGAGACCGCCGACGGTGCGAAGAAGGTCTGGAAGTACCTCAACACCGCGGCCGGCAAGATCTCGGACTACGCGAGCGACGACCTGTGGAAGACGATCTCCGGCCCGTACGGCGTGCAGTCCTTCACCACCGCCGGCAAGGTCACCCTGACGGCCAACAAGAAGTACGACGGCGGGGAGAAGCCGTCGATCACGACCGTCAACCTGCTGCCGTTCACCACGAGCGACGCCGAGGTCAACGCGGTCCGCTCCGGCGAGGTCGACTACGGCTACATCAACGCCACCGACATGGACCAGAAGTCGTCGTTCACGTCGAAGGGGTACTCCGTCGAGCCGTGGACCGGGTGGGCGATCACGTACATGCCCTACAACTTCAACAACCCGGACATGGGCGCCGTCTTCAAGCAGCTGTACGCCCGCCAGGCCGTCCAGATGTCGATCGACCAGAAGTCGCTGTCGAAGGTCGTCTTCAACGGCACCGCCACCTCGACCTACGGGCCGATCCCGCAGGCGCAGGAGTCCGACTACGTCTCCGACGTGCAGAAGTCGAACCCCTACCCGTTCAGCACCTCGAAGGCGAAGGACCTGCTCACCAGCCACGGCTGGGCCGAGCAGGGCGGCACGATGGTCTGCACCGACCCGGGCACGTCGGCCAGCCAGTGCGGCGAGGGAGTCGAGCAGGGCACGAAGTTCACCATGCAGGTGCTCTCGCAGTCCGGCTCGACCGTCACCGACAACATGATGAGCGCCATCCAGTCCTCGCTCCAGAAGACGGGGATCGGCTTCACCATCAAGACCGCGCCGGTGTCGAGCGTCCTCTCGCAGACCCCGACCTGCACCTCGGACGAAGCGAGCTGCGACTGGGACCTGTCCTTCTTCGGCACCGCGGGCAGCTGGTACTTCCCGGCCTACCCGACCGGTGAGTCGCTCTTCTCGACCGCGGGTTCGGCGAACTTCGGCAGCTACTCCAACAAGGAGGTCGACGCCCTCATCGACGCGACGACCACCTCGCCCGACGCCAGCGCCGTGCAGGACTACAGCGCCGCGGTCGCGAAGGACCTGCCGGTGATCTGGCTGCCGAGCCCCGACTACCAGATCTCGGTGGTCAAGAAGGGCCTGACCGGGTTCGACCAGGACTCGCTCGCCAACTTCCACCCCGCCCAGTGGAAGTGGTCGAAGTAACCAGATGACACCGCCTGGAGGCGCGGCGCGCGTCCGACGCGCACCGCGCCTCCAGTCCGGCTCACGTCCCCATCCGACCAACGGAAGCAGCATGACCACTGCCCTCTACCTCACCCGGCGGGTGCTCCAGGCGCTCGCGGTGATCCTCATCGTCACGATCGTCGTGTTCTGCCTGCTGCACGCCCTGCCGGGCGGACCCGCCCGCGGCGTCCTCGGCGTCTCGGCGACGCCCGCGCAGATCACGGCGTTCAACCAGGCGCAGGGGCTCGACCAGCCGCTGCCCGTGCAGTACCTCCGGTTCCTCGGACGGCTGCTCACCGGCGACCTCGGCACCTCGTACACGCTCAACGAAGCGGTCTCGCAGCTCATCGCCGAGCGACTCCCGAAGACCCTCGTCCTCACCGGGATGTCCGCCGTGCTCGGCATCGTCATCGCGATCCCGGTCGGCATGTGGCAGGCGGTCCGTCGCAACGGCGCGGTCGACTACGCGGCCACCGCCCTGGCGTTCGTCTTCTACTCGACGCCGGCGTTCTTCCTCGGGCTCATCCTCATCATCGTGTTCAGCCAGCAGCTGCCGTGGCTGCCGTCCCAGGCACCGAGCGGCAACACCCTCGCCGAGGTCTTCCAGGATCCCGCCGGACTCGTGCTCCCCGTCGTCACCGGTGCGCTCGCGATGATCGCCGTGTTCAGCCGGTACATGCGGGCCTCGACACTCGAGAACCTGCACGAGGACTACGTCCGCACCGCCCGCGCGGGTGGGGCGTCGACCGCGACGATCCTGCGGCGGCACGTGTTCCGGAACTCGCTCACCCCCGTGGTGGCGATGCTCGGGTACTACCTGCCGGTGCTCTTCGGCGGGGCGCTCGTCACCGAGCAGCTGTTCAACTACCCCGGCATGGGGCTCCTGTTCTGGAACGCCGCGCAGACCTCGGACTACCCGACGTTGCTCGGGTGCGTCCTCGTCATCTCGATCGCGACCGTCGTCGGCACCCTGCTCGCGGACGTCGCACAGTCACTGATCGACCCTCGTGTGAAGGCAGACCGCGCATGACCGCACAGCTCGCTCCCGAAGCCCCCGGCGCCGCGTCCCTGGTCCAGCCGGTCGCGGCCACCGGCTGGAAGCTCGCCGTCCGCCGCTTCCGCCACAACACCCTCGCGGTGATCGGCCTCGTCGTCATCGTCGTCATCGTGCTGTTCTGCTTCGTCGGCCCGTTCGTGTACCCGACCGACCAGACGCACACGCAGCTGTCCCAGGCGAACCTCGGCCCGAGCGCCGCGCACTGGTTCGGCACCGACGCGGTCGGACACGACGTCCTCGGCCGCCTGATGTTCGGCGGCAAGGTGTCGCTCATGGTCGGCATCGCGGCGGGTGTCCTCGCCACCGTCGTCGGCACGCTCTGGGGCTCCGTCGCCGGGTACCTGGGCGGCTGGGTCGACGCCGTCATGATGCGCGTGGTCGACGCCGGCATCGCGATCCCCGCACTCTTCATCCTGCTCGTCATCTCGGCGATCACGACACCGGGCGTGTGGGGACTCATCGTGATCCTCGGCTTCGTGTCGTGGCTCGTGCCCTCCCGACTCATCCGCGCCGAGACGCTGACGCTGAAGAACCGCGACTACGTGCTCACCCTCCGTGCGATCGGCGGTTCCCACGCCCGCGCGATCGGCAAGCACCTGCTGCCGAACTCGGTGTCGACGATCGTCGTCGCCGCCACGTTCCAGGTCGCCGACGCGATCCTCCTCGTCGCCTACGTCTCGTACCTCGGGCTCGGCGTGCAGGCGCCCGCGACGGACTGGGGCGGCATGCTCTCGGCGGGACTCACCGCCGCCTACTCGGGACGCTGGTGGCTCATCGTGCCGCCGGGTCTCGCCGTGATCCTCGTCGTCTGCGCGTTCAACGCGGTCGGCGACGGGCTCCGGGACGCCTTCGACGTGAGGGGCCGTTGATGTCCATCCTGACCACCACCGACCTCGGGGTCACCTTCCGCACCGAGTCCGGCACCGTCGACGCCGTCCGCGGCGTCTCCCTGCACGTCGAGCCGGGCGAGACCCTGGCGCTCGTCGGCGAGTCCGGCTCCGGCAAGTCGACCGTGGCGCTCGCCGCGATGGGGCTGCTGTCCGGCAACGCGACCGCGACCGGCAGCGCGATCGTCGACGGGCACGAGATCGTCGGCACGTCCGAGGAGTCGTTGCGCGGCCTCCGCGGGAAGACCGTCTCGATGGTCTTCCAGGAACCGGCGACGGCCCTCGACCCGCTCACGCGCATCGGTGCCCAGATCGCCGAGGTCATCCGGAACCACCGGACCCTCAGCGCATCGGACGCGCACGCCGAGGCCGTCGAGCTGCTCCGCCGGGTCGGCATCCCCTCGCCGGAGACACGGGCGAAGGCCTTCCCGTTCCAGCTGTCCGGCGGGCAGCGGCAGCGCGTCGTCATCGCGATGGCGATCGCGAACTCGCCGGCCCTCCTCATCGCCGACGAGCCGACGACCGCGCTCGACGTGACGGTGCAGGCCGAGATCCTCGAGCTGCTCCGAAAGCTCGCCGCCGACACCGGCACCGGCGTCCTGCTCGTCACCCACAACATGGGCGTCGTCGCGGACTTCGCGGACCGGGTCGCGGTGATGCTGCAGGGCGAGATCGTGGAGACCGGGGGCGTCGAGGACGTCCTGCTCCGGCCGCAGCACGACTACACGAAGCGGCTGCTCGCCGCGGTGCCGCGCCTCGCCGTCGCGGGAGCGGCCCCGGTCGTTCCGGCTCCGGCAGCCCGGGTCACGTCCACGGGCACCGACGAACCGGACGGGAGGCGCGACGCACCCCCGGTGGTCGACCTGCGGGACGTCTCGGTGATGTTCGGGCGCGGGGCGCGCGCCGTCCACGCCCTGAGCGGGATCGACATCGCCGTGCATGCGGGCGAGACGGTCGGCCTGGTCGGCGAGTCCGGCTCCGGCAAGTCCACCGCGGCACGGGTCGCGCTCGGTCTCGTCAAGCCGACCTCCGGCAGCGTGCGGCTGTTCGGGTCCGACCTCCGCACCGCGAAGGGCCGCGACCGTCGGGCCCTCCGCTCGGGCATCGGCGTCGTGCTGCAGGACCCGGTGGCGTCGCTCGACGCGCGGATGTCGGTCGCCGAGTGCATCGCCGAGCCGCTCGCCGTGCACCGTCGCGGGATGTCCTCCGCCGACCGCCGTCGTCGCATCGACGAGGTGCTCGACGCCGTCCGCCTGCCCCGGACCCTGGCGTCGCGTGCGCCGCGGGAACTCTCCGGCGGCCAGCGGCAGCGTGTCTCCCTCGCCCGGGCGCTCGTGCTCTCGCCGCGGCTGCTCGTGGCCGACGAGCCGACGAGTGCGCTCGACGTCAGCGTGCAGGAGACCGTGCTCGAGGTCCTCGGTGAACTGCAGGGCGAGCTCGGGTTCGCGTGCCTGTTCGTCTCGCACGACCTCGCCGTCGTGCAGCAGTTCGCCGAACGCGTCGTCGTGATGCGCCAGGGCGTCATCGAGGAGCAGGGCACCACGGGCACGACCCTCCTGCACCCCACGACCGACTACACCCGTCGGCTGCTGGCGGCGGTCCCCGTCCCCGACCCGATCGTGCAGCGGCAACGCCGGGCCGAGCGGCTCGCGACCCTCGCGGCGGTGACCGCGTGATCGCCGCCGAGACCGCGGCGACCGCCGCCGTGGACACCGGCACCGTCGTCGCGGGCGTCGACGTCGGCGGGACGAACACGAAGGTGCTCCTGGCGACGCCGACCCTCGACGTGATCGACCGGATCGACCTGCCGACGCCCGCCCACGCGGGCGGCGCCGCGATCGTGACGGCCGCCCTCGGCGCGGTGCGCGAACTGCTCGACCGGCACCGGGCCTCCTTGGCGGGTGTCGGGGTGGGCGCGGCCGGCGTCGTCGACCGGGCCACGGGGACGGTGCTCGTGACGGGCAACTCGTTCACCGGCTGGGCCGGGTACGGCGTGACCGACGCGGTGACCGCGGCCCTCGGGGTGCCCGCGACGCTCGACAACGACGTGAACGCGTTCCTCCTCGGCGAGGTCGCGACCGGAGCGGTCGCGGGGGAGCCCGACGTGCTCGGGATGACCCTCGGCACCGGTGTCGGTGGTGCGTTCGTGCTCGGCGGCAGCCTGTTCGCCGGGCCGCGTGGTGCTGCCGGGGAGATCGGCCACGTGCCGGGCTTCGGCGACGCGCTGTGCACCTGCGGACAGATCGGACACCTCGAGACCATCGCCGGGGCCCGTGGCATCGCGGACCGCTACGCCGAACGGACCGGCCGTCGCCTGTCCGTCCGCGAGGTCGCCGAGGCAGCGCGCGCCGGGGACACCGACGCCGCCCGGGTGTTCGAGATCGCCGGGTGGGGACTCTCCCGCGCGGCTCTGCTGACGGCGGGGATCCTCGACGTGACGACCATGGTCGTCGGCGGGGGGATCGCGCGGTCGTGGGACCTGCTCGAACCGGCCATCAGCGCCGCCATCGCGCTGGAGCCCCCGGTGAGCGGGGCGTCGATCCGCCTGGCGCAGTCGACCCTCGGGTCAGACGCCGTGGCGCTCGGCGCGGCCGCACAGGTGCGCGACCTCGTGCTCGGCGGGGCCCCGGCGCGCTGACGCGCGTGCACCGTGCGTGTCGGGCGTGCCGTGCACCGTGCGTGCCGGGCACGTGCCGGGCGAACGCCGTGCGTGCGCTCCGCACAACACAAGTCGGCCCGAACCGCCTGATCTCGCGGTTCGGACCGACTTGCGTTGTGCGCCGGTACCCGTGACGGGCGCCGGACGTCGTGCGGACTAGGCCCGGCGTGCGCCGATCCGCGGCAGCAGCAGGCCGAGGACGATCATCGCGACGGCGAGCACGAGGTGCAGCACGTTGTCGGCGCTGTTCAGCGGGACGAAGTTCGCCGGGTCGGCCATGCCCGCGGTGAACAGGCCGTAGACGAACAGGACGGCGTACACGATGCCGCCGACGACCAGGTAGAGCCGGGCACCGCGTGCGCTGCGTGCGGCCAGCAGTCCGACGACGCCGAACAGCAGGTGCACGATGTTGTGGAGGACCGACACCTGGAACAGGCCGACGAGCATCGCCATCGATCCGTGTCCGGCCATCGACATCGTGCCCATGTCCATCGTCAGCCCCGGGACGAAGCCCGCGATGCCGACGAGGAGGAAGACGACGCCGAAGACGACGGCACCCTTCTGCGTCCAGGTCGAGCCGTACCCGATGCGGTTGTTCGCTGCGCTGGTGGTCATGATCGCGACCTCTCTCTCGACGGGACCGCCGCACCACTGCGTCGATCCAGGCGCTCGTGTCGCCCACAGCGCATTCGGAGCAGTCCTCGTGCTGGTTCGCAGGTGCGTGCCGCTCGTATCCGATCTGCGCACCGGGTGGGCTGTGCCGACGGGGAGGAGTGCGCGAGCACTGTGGGGACATGAGCCAGTACGAGAAGCGCGACCCGAACACCCTCTACCCGAAGCCGCCGTTCCCGAAGCAGGAGCAGTCGCTGCCCGGAGCCGCGTGGAAGATGGACCCGGAGCCCGACCACGGCGAACAGAGCTACGTCGGCAAGGAGCGCCTGACCGGCTTCCGCGGCATCGTCACCGGCGCCGACTCGGGCATCGGCCGTGCTGCGGCGATCGCGCTCTCCCGCGAGGGCGCCGACCTCGTGCTGTCGTACCTGCCCGACGAGCAGGAGGACGCCGAACAGGTGCGCGACCTGCTCGAGGGCGAGGGGCACCGTGCGGTGCTCTTCCCGGGCGACATCTCCGACGAGCAGTACTGCGGCGACCTCGTGCAGAAGGCGGTCGACGAGTTCGGCGGTCTGGACACCCTCGTGATGGTCGCCGGCCGGATGGACAGCAACGACGACATCCTGACGCTCGACACCTCGATGTTCGACTCCACGTTCAAGACGAACATCTACTCGCTGTTCTGGCTGACGAAGGCCGCGGTGCCGCACATGGAGCCGGGTTCGACCATCGTCACCACCGGCTCGATCCAGGCCTCGACGCCGTCGCCGGACAAGATCGACTACGCCGTCTCGAAGGGGGCGATCAAGCTCTTCACCGAGGCGGTCGCCCAGCAGCTCGCCCCGAAGGGGATCCGGGTGAACTCGGTCGCTCCGGGGCCGGTGTGGACGCCGCTCCAGCCGGGCTCCGACGACGCCGAGACGGTGTCGCACTTCGGGGAGAGCTCGCCGTTCGGCCGTCCCGGACAACCGGCCGAGCTCGGTGCCGCCTACGTGCACCTCGTCAGCCCGGAGTCGAGCTACCAGTCCGGTTCGACCATCACCATCGCGGGCGGGACTCCCGCGTTCTAGACGGCCGCGTCAGCCCTGCGGGGGCGAGTAGAGCTGCAGGTCGTTGCCCTCACTGTCCTTGAAGGGGACGATCTTCCCCCACGGGTGCTCGCTGACCTCGCCCTGGAAGTCGGCACCGCGGGACCGCAGATCGGCAACCTCGTCCTCGATCGAGCCGTCCGGCTGGAACGAGACCACTGCCCCGCCGCTCGACGGTGATGCGGACTCCCGGCCGTTCAGGCCGATGCGCAGGCCGTTCGCGTCGATCTCGCTCCAGTCGTCGGACTCGCTCGCCACCGTCAGCCCCAACGTGTCGCGGTAGAACGCGACCGCTCGCTGCATGTCGCTGACCGGGACCCAGACCGCTGCCACTCCGCTTGCCATGGTGATTCCTCTCCGTCGTGCCGTTTCGTCGTGACCAGCGACGCTAGGGGCCGGGGATGTGCCGGGACACAGGGGTGGTGGTGTCCCCGAACGCGGAACGCCCGCAGCTGGCACGATCGAGGCGCGGGCCCGACGCGGGGTCCGGAGCGCGACGGGAGCAGCAGATGGCAGGCGTGACGCACGTGGTCCTGGTGGCGTGGGAGCCGGGGACGGATCGGTCCGCCGAGGCCGACGCGGTCGTGGAGCAGCACCTCGCCCGGATCGGCGGCGTGGAGTCGGTGCGCTCCGGGACGAGCGTGAGCACGGAGGGCCTCGAGGACGGCTTCGACTGGATGCTCGTCGTCCGCTTCCGAGACCGTGCGGCGCTCGAGGGCTACCTGCCCCACCCCGAACACCGGCCGGTCGCCGAGTTCATCGGCGCGGGGAGCGAACGCGTGGTGGTCTTCGACCTCGGGGACTGAGCCGGCGCTGCTCAGACCGGTTCAGGCCTGCTTCCGCCGCGGGCGGGCCGACCGGGGCGGGATCGTCCGCATGTGGTCGCGGACCCGGGTGAGCACCGTCGCGAGCCCCTGCACGTCGTCGTGGGAGAGCGGCTCGAGGAACAGCTTCCGGAGCACGTCGACGTGCCCGGGGAACACCCGTGCCAGCACGTCGCGCCCGGCGTCGGTGATCGTGACCGTCACGCCGCGCTCGTCGTCGGCCGACTGGCTCCGCGCCACGAGTCCGGCCTGTTCGAGCAGCCCGACCTGGTAGGTGAGACCGCTCCGGCTGTAGACCACGCCGTCGGCCAGGTCGGTCATCCGCCGGCTGCCGTCCGCCGCGTCACCGAGGGTGGCGAGGAGCTGGAACTGCACGTAGCTGAGGTCGCCGGCGTCGCGGAGCTGCTGCTCGACGGTGTGCCGGAGCAGGCTGCTCACCTCGATGAGGGCGAAGTACGCGCCGAGCTCGGCGGGGTCGAGCGGCGGTGCGGACTCGTCTGCGGTCATGTGCCCATCCTACTTGCTACGAATTCGAAGCAGTGTTACGGTCATGGCAAGTGCTTCGAATTCGAAGCACTTGCCATCCCGAACAGGAGCACACCATGCAGAGCATCCGCTTCCACCAGTACGGCGACGCCGACGTCCTCCGCCTCGAGGACGTCGAGGTCCCCACCCCCGGCGCGGGCGAGGTCCGCGTCCGCGTCGCCGCGACCTCGTTCAACCCGGTCGACGCCGGCATCCGCTCCGGCGGCCTGCAGCAGCCGTTCCCGATCGCGTTCCCGCACACCCCGGGCATCGACGTCGCCGGCACGGTGGACGCACTCGGGGACGGGGTCGACGGCGTCGCGGTCGGTGACGCCGTGATCGGGTTCCTGCCGATGGTCGGCGACGGAGCCTCGGCCGAGTACGCGATCGCCCCGGCGGACGCCCTGGCCGCAGCACCGACCACGGTGCCGCTCGCCGACGCCGCCGCGATGCCGATCGTGGGGCTGACCGCGTGGCAGGCGCTGTTCGAGCTCGGCGGCCTGACCGCCGGGCAGCGCGTCCTCGTCACCGGCGCCGGGGGAGCGGTCGGCGGCTACGCCGTGCAGCTCGCGAAGCGGGCCGGAGCGCACGTCATCGCCACCGCGAGCCCGCGCAGTGCCGACCGGGTCCGTGCCGCCGGCGGGGACGAGGTCGTCGACCACACCGTCACCCCGGTCACGGACGCCGTCCACGAGCCGGTCGACCTGCTGCTCAACCTCGCACCGATCGACCCGGTCGAGTTCGTCGCACAGGCCGCACTCGTCCGTGACGGCGGGGTCGTCGTGAACACGACCGTGTGGCAGCAGGCGCCGAGCGACGAGGCGCGCGGGGTCCGCGGTGAGAACGTCTTCGTGCGGAGCGACGCCGCGCAGCTCGCCGAGCTGGTGTCCGCCGTCGACCGGGGCGAGCTGCGCATCGACGTGAGCCGCCGGATCACGCTCGAGGAGCTGCCCGCCCTGCACGCCGAGGCCGCCACCGGCGGGGTCTCCGGCAAGGTCGTCGTGACCGTCGCCGCGTCGTGACGGCGGGACGCGCAGCCGGCGCCAGGGTGGCCGGCGTCCGGTTCGGACCTGCCTCAGCGGCTGTGGGCCTGCTCCACGCCGAGGACCCCGAGGAGCGCGAGCGCGTCGGCATCCGGTGACCCCGACGGCGCGGTGTACAGCACGAGGGACTGGTCGCGGTCGGTGAGGGCGAGGCTGTCGCAGTCCACCGTCACCGGGCCGACCGCCGGGTGCCGGAACGTCTTCGTGAGCATCGGCGCCGTCTGGACGTCGTGCCGCTCCCACAGCTCGGCGAACCGGGTGTTGCCGGTCCGCAGGTCGTCGACGAGCCCCGCCACGGTCGGGTCCGACGGGTACCGGGCCAGGGTCGTGCGGAGCTGCATCACGACGTGCCGCTGGAACTCGGCGCCGTCCGAGATCCCGTACGGCGGTTCCGCCGCGGCCGCGGCGGCACCGGTCGGGAACGCCCGTCGTGCGAGGTTCCGCCCGGCCTCGTCCTGCGCGTCGAAGTCCTCCATCAGTGCGGCCGCGAGGTCGTTCCAGGCGAGGACCTCGAACGTCGCGGAGAGCACGATCGCCGCCGTCTGGGGGAGCCGGTCGACCACCGCGAGGATGCTCGGTCGGACGTCCCGCCGGACCGTCCCGAGGTGCAGCGCGGCGGTGCCGGCGAGCAGGTGCAGGTGCTCGGACTCGGCCTCCGTCAGCCGGAGTGCCCCGGCGATCCCGGCCAGGACCTCGGCGGACGGTCGGGGCGCTCGACCCTGCTCGAGTCGGACGTAGTACTCGGTCGAGATGTGCGCGAGGACCGCCACTTCCTCGCGTCGGAGTCCCGGTGTCCGGCGACGCGACCCCGACGGCAGGCCGACGTCCTCCGGTCGCACGCGTTCGCGTCGTGAGCGGAGGAACGCGGCGAGCTCCTGCTTGTCCATGCGCCGAGTCTGCCCCGTCGAGGCCGCCGGACCCTGGTACCGGGTGTACCTGGCTGCCGTGCTCCGGTGGGGGCGACGCTGGCGACATGACCAACGAGACCACCATCACCACCACCCCGATCGGCCTGCTCACCGGCAAGGTCGTGTTCATCACCGGCGCGAGCCGGGGCATCGGCGCCGCGGCCGCGCGGCTCTTCGCCCGCGAGGGAGCAGCGGTCGTCCTCGCCGCGCGCAGTGCCGAGGCGCTCGACGGCGTCGTCGCCGACGTCCGTGCCGCGGGTGGCACCGCCGACGCGGTCGCCCTCGACCTCGCGGACCCGTCGAGCATCCGCGCCGCGGTGGAGCGGGTCGACGAGCTGCACGGCCGACTCGACGGCGCCTTCAACAACGGTGCGGCGATCCAGCAGCCCGGACCGCTCGACACCACGACCGACGAGGACATCGAGACGCAGTTCGCGGTGAACTTCCGCGGGCACTGGGTCGCGATGACGGCGGAGGCGGCGCTCATGCGACGGACCGGCTCCGGCGCGATCGTGAACACGTCGAGCATCGGCAGCCGCCGGGCCAACCCGGCCCTGCCCGCGTACGGCGCGATGAAGCGGGCGCTCAACAGCATCACCGAGACGGCGGCCGTGACCTGGGCTCCGGAGCGGATCCGGGTGAACGGCATCACCCCGGGTGGCACCGCCACCGAGATGATCGAGGCCTGGGAGGCCGCCACCCCCGGCATCACCGAGCAGATCAACGCGTCGGTCCCGCTCGGGCGCATGGCGGAACCGAGCGAGGTGGCCGAGGTCGCGGCCTGGCTGCTGAGCGACCGCGCTTCGATGGTCACCGGCGCGATCGTGCCGGTCGACGGTGGTGCCGGCGCATGACCCGGATGTCCGGTCGGTGACCGATCGCGGGCCTGGAGGCGCGTGGCGGGCCCGCCACGCGCCTCCAGGCCCGCATCTCCGTACGATGGGACCGTGGCTGACGCGACCGAACCGACCGTCCTGCTGACCGCGTTCGAACCGTTCGGGGGTGACGCACGGAACCCGTCGTGGGATGCGGCGCAGCGCCTGGCCGCGACGTGGGACGGGCCCGCGACGCTGGTCGTCGAGCAGCTGCCCGTGGTCTTCGCCGAGGAGCGCGCGCGGCTGGCCGCCCTCCTCGCGCACCACCGGCCCACCGTCGTGATCGCGACCGGGCTGGCGGCCGGACGCGCCGCGGTCACGCCGGAGCGCGTCGCGATCAACGTGATGGACGCCCGGATCCCGGACAACGCGGGCGCCCAGCCGGTCGACGAACCGATCGACCCGTGCGGCGCTCCCGCGGCGTTCTCCGGGTTGCCGATCAAGCGCATCGTGCGGGACGTCCGCGCCGCCGGAGTGCCCGCGGCCGTGTCGAACACCGCCGGCACCTTCACCTGCAACCAGGTGTTCTACGAGTTGATGTCGTTCGCGGAGCGCGACGGGTTCCGCGCCGGGTTCGTGCACGTGCCGGCCACGCCGGACATCGCCGGGGACGGCCCGTCGCTCGAGCTGGAGCAGATCGTCACGGCGCTCGACGCCGTCGTCCGGGCGTCGATCGACCCGTCGGCGGACGTCGTCGAGCAGGGTGGCGCCGAGTCCTGATACAGTTATGAAATCAGAACCAAGGGGGCTGGTCGGCGCGCGGGAACGCTGATCGGCTCGTGTACCGCCGAGGCGGTGCCACCCGCGTGTCCTTCGGTTCGCACCCTCGTGCCTCTCGCCGTGCGGCGCCGCCGCCGGAGCACGATCCGTGCCCACCGAAGGAGCCCCCTTGTCCACCGTCATGCCCGAGACCCGCCGCGGACGACTCCGCGGCAACCCGATCGCCACGCTCGTCGCCGTCTGCTTCGGCCTGTTCATGGTCGGACTCGACGCCACCGTCGTCTCGATCGCGAACCCGGCGATCGCCGCCGACCTCGGGACCACGTTCACCGAGCTGCAGTGGATCACGAACGCGTACCTGCTCGCGCTCGCCGTGTTCCTCATCCTCGGCGGCAAGCTCGGCGACCGGTTCGGCCGTCGCCGGATGTACCTCATCGGGGTCGTCGCGTTCGCGCTGTCGTCGGTCGCGATCGGTCTGGTCGGCTCGGCCACGGGGGTCATCGCCTTCCGTGCCGTGCAGGGCCTCAGCGCCGCCCTCCTCATGCCGCAGACCCTCGCGCTGCTCCGGGCGACCTTCCCGCGCGAGAAGTTCGGCGTGGCCGTCGGCGTCTGGGGCGGGGCCTCGTCGGTCGCCATCGCGGCCGGTCCGATCGTCGCCGGGATCCTGGTGGCATCGCTCGGCTGGGAGTCGGTCTTCTTCGTGAACGCCCCGATCGCCGCCATCGGGCTCGTCATCGGCGGGCTCGTCCTCCGCGAGTCCACCGCCCCGCACCGTGGACGCTTCGACGTCGCCGGCGTGGTGCTCCTCGCCGCAGGCCTGTTCGCCATCGTGCTCGCCGTCGTGCAGTCCGAGTCGTGGGGCTGGGGGAGCCCGCTCACCCTCGGTGTGCTCGTCGCCGGCGTCGCGCTCCTCGTCGTGTTCGTCGTCGTCGAGCTCCGGGTCACCGATCCGCTGCTGCCGATGTCGCTGTTCCGGTCGTCGTCGCTGTCGATCGGCGGACTCGGTGTCGGGGCGAACTTCTTCGCGATGCTCGGTGTGACGTTCTTCCTGTCGCTCTACATGCTCAACCTGCGCGGGGCGACCGGCCTCGAGGCGGGCCTCATGCAGCTGCCCCTCAGCGGCGTCTCGATCATCGCCTCGCCGATCGGTGCCGCCCTCGTCGGCCGGTTCGGGGTCCGTCGGACACTCACCCTCGGGCTGCTGCTCGTCGGCGTCTCCCTGCTCGCGCTGACCACCACGACGCAGGACTCGCCGTACATCGGCATGGCGATCCCGTTCGTCGTCTTCGCGCTCGGTGCCGGGTTCACGATGACCGCGGGCGCCGAGGCCGTCGTCGGCGGCGCCCCCGTGCAGCTCGCCGGGGTCGCCGGAGGGTTCCAGGCGACCGCGCTCCAGCTCGGTGGCGCACTCGGCACGTCGGTGCTGTCGGCGGTCGTCAGCGCGGGCGTGCTGTCCGGCACCGCGGGGCTCGGGCTCGGGACGGCTGCGCGGCAGGGGCTCGTGCAGGGGATCGTGCCGAGCGGCCTCGGTGTCACCGCGGCTGCGACGGCGCGGGACGCGTTCCTCAGCGGCATGCACACGGCCTTCGTGGTCGCGGCGGTCGTCGCGATCGTCGTCGGGGTGCTCGCCGCGGTCTTCGTCCGCGACCGCGGGCACCACGCCCCGGCCGAGGTCGCGGAGGACGCCGCCGGGGCGCTCGTCTGAGCGGTCGATCCGCGCCCCGCGACCCGACCCGCGTCAGATGAACTGGCGGAAGTTCGTCGACGCCAGGTCGAGCAGCTCGTCGCCGCGGCCGGACAGCACCGTGCGGATCGCGTAGAGCGTGAAGCCCTTCGCCTGCTCGAGGGTGACCGCCGGGGGCATCGACAGCTCCTGGCGGTCGGCCTTGACCGAGACGAGCGCCGGCCCGTCGTGCGCGAGGGCAGCCGCGACGGCGTCCTCGAGCTGGTCCGACTCGTCGACGCGGAACCCCGCGATGCCGATCGCCTCCGCCACCTTCGCGAAGTCCGGGTTCTGCAGCTCGGTGCCGTACGTCACGAACCCCGCCGCCTTCATCTCGAGCTCGACGAAGTTCAGCGACGAGTTGTCGAACACGACGATCTTCACCGGCAGCTTGTTCTGCACGATCGTGATGAGCTCCCCGAGCAGCATCGTCAGACCGCCGTCGCCCGCGAGCGCGATGACCTGCCGGTCCGGGAACGCCGCCTGGGCGCCGATCGCCTGCGGGACGGCGTTCGCCATCGTGCCGTGCACGAACGACCCGATGAGGCGCCGGTCGCCGTTCATGGTGAGGTACCGCGACGCCCAGACCACGGGGGAGCCGACGTCCGGGATGAACACGGCGTCCCGGTCGGCCAGCCGGTCGAGCACGCGTGCGACGTACTGCGGGTGCAGCGCCTTGTGCTTCCCCGCCGGCACCGCCAGCTCGTCGAGCTTCGCGCGGGTCTTCCCGTAGTGCTTCCGGGCGTCCTCGAGGTGCTTCGTGGGGTGCGACCCGGTCAGCAGCGGGATGAGGGCGAGTGCGGTGTCCTTGACGGTGCCGACGAGGCCGATGTCGACCGGGTGCCGCCGCCCGAGCTGCGAGCCGCGGATGTCGACCTGCACGTGCTTCGCCTTCGCGGGGAAGAACTGCTGGTACGGGAAGTCGGTGCCGAGCATGAGGACCACGTCGGCGTCCTCCATCGCGCGGTAGCCGGACGCGAAGCCGAGCAGTCCGGTCATGCCGACGTCGTACGGGTTGTCCCACTCGATGTGCTCCTTGCCGCGCAGGGCGTGCACGATCGGGGCCTGCAGGCGTTCGGCGAGGGCGACGACCTCGTCGTGGGCACCGGCCACGCCCGCGCCGGCGAGGATCGTGACCTTGTCCGCACCGTTCAGCAGCTCGGCGGTCCGTCGGAGCTCGGCGTCGCTCGGGACGATGCGCGGCTCGGTCCGCTCGATGCGGGTGACCCGGGGTGCGACGGCCTCGGCCAGCAGCACGTCGCCGGGGATGACGAGCACCGCGACGCCGCGCTTCTCGATCGCCTCGCGCATCGCGATCTCGAGCAGGCGCGGCATCTGCGTCGGGTCGGCGACGTACTCGACGTAGACGGAGCACTCGCGGAACAGCTCCTGCGGGTGGGTCTCCTGGAAGTACCCGGACCCGATCTCGGCCGTCGGGATGTGCGCGGCGATCGCCAGGACCGGCACCCGCGACCGGTTGGCGTCGTAGAGACCGTTGATCAGGTGCAGGTTCCCCGGGCCGCAGCTGCCGGCGCACACGGCGAGGTCCCCGGTGAGCTCGGCCTCGGCGGAGGCGGCGAACGCGGCGGCCTCCTCGTGGCGGACGTGCTCCCACCGGATCGTGCCGTCCTTCCGGAGGGCGTCGGTGAACCCGTTGAGGGAGTCGCCGGGGAGGCCGTAGACCCGTCGGACGTGGTTCTCACGGAGGGTGGCGACGATGTTCTCGGCAACGGTTGTCATGCATCCGTGTCTAGTCGGAGCGGCTGACCTCCCGCCGCTCACTGAACGACCTCTGATCGATCGTCACGGAACTCCGGGCCGCGGGACCCCGACCACCTGCGACGATGAGCGGATGTCCGACGCAGCGCTCCGCCCCCGTCGACGAGTGTCCGACGTCAACGGCATCCTCGTCCCGAGTCCGTACCCGCTCGCGTCGATCGCCATCGCCCTGGCCGCCGTCATCGTGATCACGATCGTCGGGTTCACGCTCGGCAGCGTCGACATCGGGCTCTCGAAGGCGCTCAACACCCTGCACACCGGTGCGCTCGGCTCGTTCACCACGGCGGTCTACCACGTGATCAGTCCGGTGCCGGCGGTCGGCATCACCGTCGTGGTGACGGCGGTGATCTGGTGGCGGGGCCGCGACGTCCGACCGGCCGCGGCGTTCATCGGCACGATCGCGGTGACGTGGCTGCCGTCCGCGGTGATCAAGGAGATCGTGCACCGCGCCCGGCCCGACGTCGCCCTGCTGCCGCACCCGTACCCGGTCCAGCCGGACCCGGGGTACCCGAGCGGGCACACCGTGTACATGACGGCGTTCGTGATCGCCCTGGTGTGGGTCCTCCGCGACACCCGCTGGCACCGGCTGGCGCAGTGGCTCGGGGTCGTCGCGATCGTCGTGGTGTTCTTCTCGGTCACGATCGACGCCGTGCACTACCCGACGGATGCGTTGGCATCGATCGCGTGGTCCCTGGCCGTCGCGCCGGGTGTGCGGGTGGTGTGGGTCGACTGGTGCATGCCGCGGTTCCCGTTCCTGCGTGTGGGCGATCCCGCGGCGTGAGGGCGACGCCGGTCCCGCCGGTACAGTGACGGCATGGACCGAGCGGTGACGGACGACCTCCTCGCCGAACTCGCCGACGTGGTGCTCCGGATCTCCCGCGAGATCGACCCGAGCGGCGCCCTGGCGATCGACATCGTGCCGCTCACCGGCACCGAGGCACTCGTGATGCGGTGGGTCGACCGGAACCCCGGGTCGACGCCCAGCGCTGCGGCCGGGGCGACCGCGCTCAAGCGGAGCAACCTCAGCGTCGCGCTCGGGTCCCTCGTCGCCAAGGGGATGGTCGAGCGCCGACCGGACCCGGACGACGCCAGGACGGTCCGTCTCTTCTCGACCGCCCTCGCCGAGCAGAGCATCGAACGACTGCACGCGCACTGGGCCGGCATGCTCCGGCAGGCACTCGGCGACGACGATCGCGACGTGGTAGCGACGTTCGCGACGCTGACCCGCATCGACGAGCGTCTGCACGACGCGACCAGGTGACGGCCTGGAGGCGCGTGGCGGCCCCGCCACGCGCCTCCAGGCCGTCAGCCCGCCGCGTCCGGCGCCTCGTCCTCGATCGGCAGCAACCGTCGGGCCCCGTGCCCCTCGGCACCCAGCTGGTCTCCCGGGTTCATCACCAGGCACGCGTTCAGCGAGACGCACCCGCAGCCGATGCACTGACCCATCTCGCGCTGCAGGCGCTCCAGCTCGAGCTGCCGGGCGCGCAGCCGTGCACGCCACCGCTCGTTGAGCCGTTCCCAGTCGCGCAGCGACGGCATCCGATCGGACGGCAGGGCCTCGAACTGCTCGGCGACCTCGCTGAGCGGGATGCCGAGCCGTTTCGCGACCTGGATGATCGCGATGCGCCGTTCGACGTGCCGCGGGTACAGGCGCGTGCCGCCGGCCGTGCGCTCCGGGTGGATGAGTCCCTTGCGCTCGTAGAAGTGCAGCGCGGACGCTGCGACGCCGGTGCGGTCGACCACCTCGCCGATGGTGAGCAGGTCGGTCGGTTTCGGCTGCGGGATCTCGACCATCGTCGAGATCCTACGACCGTGCGTGTCCTGCAGTCAGGCACCCGCGCGCGTCCTGCCGTCAGGCGACCGCGCGGCGGACGAGGGCGGCGACGGTGACCTCGTCCTCCGCCGAGAACTCCGGCGTGATCGCCCACGACGTCGGCCAGAACGACCCGTCGTCGAGCTGGGCCGGGTCCTGGAAGCCGAGCGTCGAGTAGCGGGCCTTGAACTTCGCGGCGTCCTGGAAGAAGAACACCACCTTGCCGTCCTTCGCGTAGGCGGGCATGCCGTACCAGAGGCGGGGTGCCAGTTCCGGGGCGGCCTCGAGGGCGATCCGGTGGACGCGTTCGGCGAGTCCGCGGTCCGGCTCGGCCATCTCGGCGATCTTGGCGACGACCGCCGCTGCCTCCGCCGCGGCCTTCTCGGCCTTCGTCCCCGTCGTGCTGCGGGCCCGCTTCACCTCGGCGGCGTGCTCCTGCATCGCCGCACGCTCCTCGTCGGTGAAGGCGGCCTCGGTCTTCTTCGTCGTGGTCATCGCGTCGTTCCTTCCGGCTGGGTGCGGCCTGTCGGCCGGGTGGTCCCATCGTGCCGTCGCGGTCGACGCCAGCGCTTCTCCGATCCTGATCGCTTGTCCGGTCCTGATCGCTTGTCCGGCCCCGACCGCCCGGCCGACACGGCGGCTAGCGCTGCTGCAGCACCCGCCCGCGCAGCCGCTCCCGACTGAGCCCCGGCAACGCCACCCCGGTGTCGCCCTCGAGCACGTGGGTCCCGGGCGGCACCACCGCGTCGATGGCGTCGAGCAACTCGTCGTCGAGCGCCACCTCGGACGCCTGCACGTAGGCGTCGACGTGCGAGAGGGTCCGCGGACCGACCACGACCGAGGACACGTCCGGGTGCGTCAACGCGAAGCCCACCGCGAGTTCGAGCAACGTCAGCCCGGACTCGTCCGCCAGCCGTCCCAGCCGGTCGGCGACGTCGAGCTTGCGACGGTTCGCAGGGGCGCCGATGTCGTACGTGTGCGGCGCCTCGAGCACCCGCGGCGAGCGCGGTTGCACGGTCCCGTTCCGGTACGCGCCGGCGAGCCACCCACCGGCCAGGGGTGCGGCCGCGAGCACGCCGAGGCCGAAGCGGCGGGCGACCGGGAAGGTCGTGCGCTCCGCCGTCCGCGTGGTGATCGAGTACGGCGCGTGCGTCGCGGTCGCGCTCTTGCCGCCGGACCGCAGCCACTGGGCCTCGACGAGTTCCTCGGCCGGGAACCCGGGGAGCCCGAACGCCCGGATCTTGCCCTGCGTGACCAGGTCCGCCAGCGCGTCCAGGGTCTCGTCGAGCGACGTCGTCGGGTCGGGGTGGGCGGGCTGGTACAGGTCGATGACGTCCGTGCCGAGCCGTTCCAGGCTCCGCTCGACCGCCCGGAACATCCACCGGCGGCCGTTTCCGTGCCGTCCCGGGTCCCGATCGACGGGGTCGCCGAACCGGACCGACAGGAAGACGTCCTCACGCCGCTCGCCGAGTGCCGCCCCGACGACGCTCTCCGCGAGGCCCGCACCGTCCGCGTCGGACACGTCCACGGCCGTCACGCCGCGACCGAGCGCCTCGTGCACGAGCCGGACCGCGTCGTCGACGTCCCGCTCCGCGACGGTGGTGACCGCTCGGGTGCCGAGGGTCAGCGCGCTGACGGGGGCACCCGTCCTCCCCATGCGGCGCTGTTCCATGCGCGCCACGATAGGAGGACCGCGACGCCCACGGGCCCGGGTGACGAACCGTTACCCCTGTTAGCCTGGTCGGGCACCACCAACACGCAGTGTGTATCTACCGGCCGCCGGCTCCCCGGCGGACAACGGCGGCACCCGATGGGTCCGCCCCCTCCAGTCCGGCGGGCCGAGAAGGCACACCTCATGCTCCACAGCACCTCCGCGCCCACTCCGCCGGCCGCCGCTACGACCGCACCGGCTGTGCAGGCCGCCGACCGTTCGCTCGTCGCCCTCGCTGGACGCTGGTACTTCCCGATCGCGTTCGTCGCCCGGCTGCCCTTCGCGATGATGGTCGTCGGCGTCCTCACGCTCGTCGTCTCCGCGCGGGACTCGGTCGCCCTCGGCGGCGTCAACTCGGCCTCCGTCGGCATCGGCGCGGCGGTCTTCGGCCCGATGATCGGCGCCGCGGCGGACCGCTTCGGCCAGCGCACCGTGCTCGTGCCCGTCGGCCTGGTGAACGCCGCGCTGCTCGGCGTCTTCCCGTTCGTCGTGAACGGCTCCGCGCCGGACCTCGCCGTCCTCGCGATGGCGTTCTGCATCGGTGCGTCCGCGCCCCAGGTCGCGCCGATGTCCCGGACGCGGCTCGTCGCCATCATCCGGCAGCGCATGGCACCGGGCCGTCGTGACGCGGTCACCAGCGGCACCATGGCGTACGAGTCCGCTGCCGACGAGACCGTCTTCATCATCGGGCCGTTCCTGGTCGGCATCCTCGCGAGTGCGATCGCGCCGTGGGTCGCCGTCGCCGGGGCGTCCGCGCTGACCTTCGTGTTCGTCACCGCGTTCGCCCTGCACCCGACCGGCAGGCTCGCACTCGGGCACCACGAGGAACTCGTGCAGGCACCCGCCCGGGAACTCCTCCGCCCGCGGCTCGTCGTCGTCGTGCTCGGGATCCTCGGCGTGGGCCTGTTCTTCGGGTCGACGCTGACCTCGCTGACCGCGTTCATGGAGATCCACGGCGAGTCCTCGCAGGCCGGGCTGCTCTACGGCCTGATGGGCATCGGGTCGGCCGGTCTGGCGCTCGGTTCGGCGGCGTTCCCCCGCGGGTTCGCCCTCGGCTGGCGCTGGCTGGTGTTCGGCGTCGTCCTGCTCGGCGGGGCGATCGCGTTCTCGCAGGCCGGTTCGGTGCTCGCCGTCGGCGTGGTGCTCGCCGTGATGGGCATCGGGATCGGCCCGACCCTGGTCGCGCAGTACAGCCTCGGGTCGGACCGTTCCCCGGTCGGGCGCTCGGCGACGACGATGACGATCCTCGGGTCCGCGGTGATCGTCGGGCAGTCGATCGCGTCGGCCGTCACCGGTGACCTCGCCGAACAGCACGGCGCAGCCGTGGCGATGCTGCTGCCCGCCGCCTCCGCGGCGGTCGTGGTGCTCGCCGCGGTGGCGAACCTGCTGCTGCCGCGCCGCGCCCTGGTCTGACCACCTGACGGGCGGGAGGCACGGTGCGGGCCCGCCCCGCGCCTCCAGGCCGCGCGCCGCGCCCGGGGGATACGTTCGGGGCATGGACGAAGCGAGTCGCGTACTCATCCCCGCCGGCACCGCGTTCACGGCCGACGACGTCACGTTCTGGGCGGGCAAGGGGGACCGGCCGCTCGAGCAGGCCATCGCCGAGGCCGACCTGCTCGTCAGCGCACCGCACGCGGGAGCGGCGATCCCCGCGGAACTCGACGGCTTCCTCGCGCCCGAGTTCACCCGCCGACTGCAGTACGACTACACCGACGTGTCGACGAGCGCCGTCGTCCGGCGGTGGGCGGAGCTCGACCCCCGCGTCGTCGTCGTCGAGAACCCGCATCCCCGGATGGTGCGCGACCCGAACCGTGCGCGCCCGGCGAGCCTGGTGGACGACCTGCGCGAGGCGTTCGACCGGGTGCGTGCGGCTGGTCGGGGGCAGCGGGTGGACCTCACCGGCGTCGACGCGATCCGGCCGGTCACGTTCTCGTTCTTCCCGCTCATCGAGCCGCCGACCTCCGACGCCGCGCTGGTGTCGCTCGCCGCGGCGTTCGAAGCGGTCGGCGACCGGGGACTCGGCGTGTACGAACGGACCCGAGACGACCTCGTCGAACGGTTCATCGCGAAGACCCTCGGCACCGGCGGGACGTTCACCGCGCTGTCGTTCCACGACACCATGAACACGACCACGAGGATCGACGGAGCCGTCGACGCCCCGCGGAACGCGGCGGACCGGCTGCCCGACGTGGTGGCGCTGTCGAACCGCGGCGACGCGCACGGGGAGCGGCGCGGTGACGACGCCGTCACGATGGACCCGGCCCGGCTGCGGTCCCTGGCGTCCGCGCACCGCGTGGCGTTCGGCGTGCCGGACGACGCGGTCCTGCTCAACCAGCCGTACCTCGGCAGCCAGGAGATCATCCGCGCGGGTGCCCGGTTCGCGCAGGTGGCGAACGACGCCCGCGTGCACGGTGCGCACTTCGACGCCGTGCAGGCCGAGTTCCTCCGTGAGTTCCTGCTCGGCCCGGCGAACACCGCGGTGCTCCGGCAGCCCGGCACGGGCTGGGTCACGCCGGACGAGGCGCACATCGACGGGATCGCGCGGGCGTGCGCTGCCGCGTGGGAGGCGCACCGGGCGCAGTGACGGTCCGCGGGCGGGACGACGACCAGCGGGCCGCGCTCAGCCCCAGAGCAGGCCGAACACCGCACCGAAGACGATCGTCGACGCGGCCAGCACGAGGGTCGGCACGAAGAACGAGTGGTCGATCAGCTTCGTCCCGAGCTTCGTCGACCCCGTCGTGTCGAAGTTCGCCGCCGCGATCTGCGAGCCGTTCGTCGGCAGCAGGTAGATGCCCGCGAACGCACCGGCCCACATCCCGGACAGCAGCCCGAGCGGGATGCCCGCCGCGAGCCCGATCGGCACGATGGTCCTGGTGGCCGTCGACTGGCTCGTCGTCAGGACGCAGACCAGGAAGACGCCGAGCGCGAAGATCCAGGGCGCGGCCGTGACGAGGCCGCCGATCGACGTCGAGATCTCCTCCGTGTAGTGCGCCAGGAACGTGTCGGTCAGCCACGCGAGCCCGAAGAGCGCCACCGCGGACACCATGCCGGCGCGGAACACCGTCGCCGTCGGGACCTCGGACGCCTTCGGCCGGCTGATCAGGATGATGAGCGTGCCGACGACGAACATCACGATCTCGATGATCGGCGTCATGCTCACGGGCACCCCCTCGGCATCGAGCGGCCGGAGACCGCTGAAGAGCCCGAAGACGACGATCGCGACCACGCCGAGCAGGAACACGACGGCGGCGCGACGACCACCCGACGTCACCGTGACCTCGGCCTTCGCGGCGTCCGCGGCGGCCGAACCCGGCGGCGGGATCGTCCCGGCCGCGATCTTCGCCTGGATGTCGGCGTCCGCGGTGATCTCCTTGCCGAGGCGGCTGACGACGAACGACGACACCACGATGCCGGCCACCGCGGCGGGCAGGGTCACCTTGAGGATGTCCACGAGCTCGAACCCGTACGGCTGCACCTCGGTCAGGGTCACCATCGCCGCCATGGCAGCCGACACCGGGCTGCACGCGAGCGCGACGCCGGTGGCGACGACCGACAGGGACAGCGGCCGCGAGGGACGGATGCCGTTCCGGTACGAGAGGTCCTGGATCACGGGCAACAGCGGGTAGAGGATGTTCGAGGTCCCGGCGCCGACCGAGAACAGGAACGCCACGAGCGGCGCGATGAGCGTGATCTGCTTCGGGAAGCGCGAGATGATCCTCGCCGCGACCGACACCATCCAGTCGATGCCGCCGGCGACCTGCATGATCGACGACGCGACCACGACCGAGATGACGATGAGGAGCGCGTCGATCGGCGGCGAGCCGGGTGGCAGACGGAAGACGAAGACGAGGACCGCCACGCCGAAGCCGCCCCAGAGCCCCAACCCGACACCGCTCGACCGGGTGCCCATGACGATGCACCCGAGCACGACCAGCAGTTCGACGATGAACAGCGCGACGTCCATTCGTGACCCCTCACGAGACGTGACGCCGTTCCCTGGTCGGCGTCGGTGCCCGTGAGCCTATCCACGGAGCGTGCGCCGTGGTCGTCGGCGCTACGACTCGGTGTCGTCGACCAGCAGGTCCTCGTGCCGCAGGTCGTCCGACCGCAGCCCCGCGCGGGCGATCATGTGCGTCGACACCGGCACCAGGAACAGCTGGAACACCATGATCGGCAGCACCACCCACAGCGCCGTCCACGTCCAGACCGCGACGACGATCGCGGCCAGCGCGAACGCCAGCCCGAGGACCTGCGGCTTCGCCATCGCGTGCAGGCGGACGAGCGGGTCGGGGAACCGGACGATGCCGACGCCGGCGCCGAGCGACAGCACGGCCGCCACGAGCAGCAGGCCGAGCGCGATCCACGCCCGGACCCCGGCGCCGTCGATGAAGGCCTGGATGGTGTCGATCACGAGCGCTCCTCCGGCCTGGTGGCGGTCAGGCCGTCGTCGGACGGGTCCGACGACGGGGTGACGGCGCGGGCGACGGCGATCGTCGCGAACACGCTCGTCGCGGCGATCACCACGAGGACGGGGATCCCGGTCAGGTCCTGCCGGATGACCATGGCCGCCCCGATGACGATCAGCGCGGTGGTCAGGACCATGTCCGAGCCGATCATGCGGTCGAGGATCGTCGGACCGCGCACGATCCGGAACACCGCGAGCGCGAGCGCGACCCCGAGGAGGGCGAGCACGAGGGCGATGCCGACCCCCATGACGACGACCGCGGCGTTCACCGGGTCACCTCCGGCAGGGGTCCGGACAACTCGGAGACGTCCTGCTTCGAGCCGAGCGCACGGATCACCAGGGTCTCGATGCCGAGTGCCTCGCGCCGGGCCGCCTCGACCTGCTCGGCACGCTCCGTGTCGAGCACGTGCAACAGCAGTCGCCGGCGGCGCAGGTCGACGTCGGCGACGTACGACCCCGGCACGAGCGAGATCGCGAGCGTCGCCAGGGTGAAGGTCATCTCGGACGTCGTGTGCAGCTGCACGAGCGAGATCGAGCTGCGCCGCACGCCGCGCGGACGCAGTGCGACCCAGGCGACCCGGAACGACGCGACCACCACGAGCCCTGCCCACACCAGCAGGAACCAGCTGAAGTGCGGGATCGAGAACCGTGCGGACAGCGGGACCGGCGGCAGCGGGAGCGCCTGCGTCACGAGCAGCGCGACGACGATCCCCGAGAGCAGCGTCAGGGGTGTCCACGACCCCCACAGCAGCGCCCACAGCACGGTCAGCCCGGCCACCAGCGGCACGTCGTACCGCCACGCGACGGCGATCCGGCGGGCGTTCGTGATCCGCCGCGTGCTGTCGGTGTTCACCGTGTCCCCCCGAGGACGGCCTGCACGTAGCGGTCCGGCGACTCCAGGGACTCGGCCGCTCGGGTCGCGTAGCCGTACAGCGGCCCGGCGACGATGGTGAGGGCGACGGACCCGAGGACCGCGACGGTCGTCACGCCGACCAGCATGCGCGGCAGGCGGACGCGGGTGGGCGCCTCACCGAGACCGGCCTGCGTGTCCGTGGCCGCGGTGGTCGGACTGGAGGCGCGGCTCGCGTGCGCAGCGTCGGTGACGGTCGTCGAGCCTCCAGGGTGGAAGGCCTCGCCGCTCTCCTCGGAGACCGTCAACGGGGCCGGTTCCGGCGACCGCAGGTGCGCGTGCGGCTCGGCGACGGACGCGTGCGGCGCCGCCGCTTCGGCGGCCGGCTTCGGCCGCCAGAAGGCCGCGTCCCAGACGCGCATGAGCGCGTAGAGGGTGAGGAGGCTCGTCACGACACCCGCGCCGATGGTCACGTACGCCAGCGGCGAGCCGTCCTCGGCGGCGGCGCGGAACAGGCCGAGCTTGCCGATGAAGCCGGAGAACGGTGGGATGCCCCCCAAGTTGAACGCGGGGACGAGGTACAGCGCCGCGAGGAGCGGTGCGGCCTTGAGGAGCCCGCCGAGCGACCTCGTCGAGGTGGTCCCGCCGACCCGTTCCATCAACCCCGACACCAGGAACAAGGTGGTCTGCACGACGATGTGGTGCACCGTGTAGAAGACCGCGGCCGCGGTCCCCGCGACGGTGCCGAGGCCGACGCCCATCACCATGAAGCCGATGTGGCTGATCAGGGTGAAGGACAGCAGTCGTTTCACGTCGGTCTGCGACACCGCACCGAGCACGCCGACCACCATCGTCAGCACCGCCACGATGAGGAGCACGGTGTTGAGCTGGGGCCTCGGGAAGATGATCGTCTCGAGCCGGATGATCGCGTAGATGCCGACCTTCGTCAGCAGCCCCGCGAACACCGCCGTCACCGGAGCCGGCGCGGTCGGGTACGAGTCCGGCAACCAGAACGCCAGCGGGAACACCGCCGCCTTGATGCCGAACCCGATGAGCAGCATCGTGTGGAGCAGCAGCTGCACGTGCTCCGGCAGGCCCGCGACCCGCTCGCTGATCTGCGCGATGTTCACGGTGCCGGTCGCGCCGTACACCAGGCCGATCGCCGCGAGGAAGATCGCCGACGCGATGAGGCTCGTCACGATGTACGTCGTGCCCGCCCGGACGCGTTGCTCGCTGCCGCCGAGGGTGATGAGCACGTAGCTCGCGACGAGCAGCATCTCGAACGCGACGTACAGGTTGAAGAGGTCTCCTGCGATGAACGAGTCGAGCACCCCGGCCGCGAGCACGAGGTACGTCGGGTAGAAGATCGTCACCGGCGCTTCGCCGTCGTCCGCCGCGAGCCCCTGCCCGATCGAGAACAGCAGGACGATGAGGAGCACGCTCGCGCTCACGGTGAGGAGCAGCGCGCTGAGACGGTCCACCACGAGCGAGATGCCGTACGGCGCCTGCCACCCGCCGACCTGCACCACGATGGTGCCGTGCTGGTCGACGAGCACCATCAGGGTCGCGGCGACGGCCAGCGCCACGACGAGCACCACGACGGTGATCGCCCGCTGCAGCTTCTGGTGTCGGAGGAGTCCGAGTGCGACCGCGGCGCCGAGCAGCGGGACGAGGACGAGGAGTGGGACGAGCCAGGTCATCGGGTCGCCTCCTGTTCGGCGTCGGTGGTGGTCTCCGGGTCCTCGTCGGCCGGCTCGTCGCGCTCCCGGCCGATCGCGACGTCGGCCTCGTCGACCTCGACCTCGTCGGCGCGGGACAGCTTCCACGAGCGGTGGATGAGCGCCAGCAGGAACGCACTGACCGCGAAGGTGATGACGATCGCGGTGAGGGCGAACGCCTGTGGCAGCGGGTCGGTGATGCCCTCCGACGTCGAGCCGATCGGCGGGTTGCCCGCGGCACCCGACATCGTGAGGAGCAGCAGGTTGAGGGCGTTGCCGAGCAGCAGGAAGCCGAGCAGCATCCGGGTCAGGGAGCGTTCGAGGAGCAGGTAGACCCCGCAGGAGAACAGCACCGCCATCGCGATGACGAGGACCAGGGTGACGGTCATGTGGCGCTCCCCTCCGGAGTGGCTGCCCGGGTGTTGTCGTGCGGCGATGCCTCGGTGGTGTCCCCGGTCGGGGCCCCGGCGTCCTCGAGTCGCTGGCGGTCGACCTCGGCGCCGAGACTCCGGAGGACGTCGAGCACGAGGCCGATGACCACGAGGTAGACGCCGATGTCGAAGAACGTCGCGGTGACGAACTCCACGTGCCCGAGGACCGGGACGGTGGCCTCGAAGAACTCGGAGTACAGGGCGTCCTTGCCGAAGAACATCGGCACGATCGCCGTGACGGCCGCGGTCGCCACCCCGAGCCCGAGCAGGCGCCCCGCACGGACCGGGGCCGCCGCGCCGAGCTCGGCCGGACCGCCCGCCAGGTACCGGGCGGCGAGCGCGATGCCCGCGACCAGGCCGCCGGCGAAGCCGCCCCCGGCCGCGTTGTGCCCGGCGAACAACAGGTACACCGACAGCACGATGAGCCCGTGGAAGAGCAGCCGGACGACCACGTCGAGGAGGGCCGAGCGACCGGTCGGGATCGCGGCGCTCGTCGGGAGCCAGGCGCGCGGTTCGCCGTCCGGGCGGTGCTTGTCGCCCGCCACCATCGACGGCAGGTCCCGGAGGCGGGGCAGCGTGTCCTCTCGCGAGTTCACGAAGATCAGGCTCGCCACACCGGTGGCGGCGGCGACCACGACGGTCAGTTCGCCGAGCGTGTCCCAGCCGCGCAGGTCGACCAGTGCGACGTTCACCACGTTGAGGCCGTGCCCGAACGAGCTCGTCAGCGCCGGCAGGTCCGGCCAGAGCGGCTCCGCGGTGCGCGCCGAGGCCGCGACGACCACGACGATCGCGAGGGTCACCCCGGCGAGTCCGGCGAACAGTGCCCGGACGACCCGGAAGCGCGACGGGTTCGTCGTGGCGATCCGTGGGGGCAGCCGTCGGAGCACGAGCACGAACGCGATGAGCGTCACCGTCTCGACCACCATCTGGGTCAGCGCGAGGTCGACCGCGCCGTGCAGCACGAACAGCACGGACATGCCGTACCCGGTCACACCGACCAGGACGGCGGCGGCGAACCGGGTCTTCGCGGTCAAGACGGCGATCGCGGCGATCGACATCACGATCACGACCGGGATCTGACCCCACGAGTCGGCGAACCGGACGTGGAACGCCCACGGACCGCCGACGATCAGGTTGACCAGGGCACCGGCGACGAAGACCGACAGGATCACCGTCAGGTAGTAGGGGAGCGAACCGCGCTGGACGCCGGCGGTCAGCCCCGTGGCCACCCGGTCGAGCGCCCGCATGGTGTGCCGGTAGATGCCCGACGCGCTGGGGAAGCCGGCCAACCGGTGCTGCAGCGCTTCGACCGGACGGCGCAGGGCGAACAGCGCCAGTCCGCCCACCAGGGTGACGGCGGAGAGGCCGAGCGCCGGCTCGAGACCGTGCCAGAGCGCGAGGTGCGGGACCTCCTCACCCGGCAGGGCGGCGGCGCTCGCCGCGGGTTCGATGCCGTGCGCGACGAGCGGGGTCAGCAGGCCGAGGGCGAGCCCGGTCAGCGCCAGGACGGACGGGACGACGCCGAGGCCGTGCAGCCCGTGCGGCTCCGTCTGGGCGACACCCGGCTTGCGGGCGAACGCGCCCCAGAGGAACCGGAGCGAGTACGCCACGGTGAGGACCGACCCCACCGTCACGCCGACGAGGGCGAACCAGGCCCATCCGGCGTCCGAGCCGTGCAGGGACTCGAGGAACCCGGTGAGGACGGCCTCCTTCGCGACGAAGCCGAACGTCGGTGGGATCCCGGCCATCGAGAGGAGTGCGAGGACGGCCACCACGGCGAGCCAGGGCTTCTTCCGACCGAGGCCGCTCAGGCGCGCGAGGTCACGGGTGCCGGTCACGTGGTCGATCGCCCCGACGACGAGGAACAGCGTCGACTTGAACGCCGCGTGCGCCACGAGCAGGGCCACTCCGCCGAGGGCGACGGCCGGGGCTCCCCAGCCGGCGGCGAGCACGAGGAACCCGAGCTGGGCGACCGTGCCGTACGCCAGCAGCAGCTTGAGGTCGGTCTGCCGGAGCGCGCGGTACCCGCCGATGAGCATGCCGAGCACGCCGAGCAGGGTGATCGTCTCGCGCCAACCCTCGAGCAGCGCGAAGGCGGGGGCGAGCCGTGCGACGAGGTAGATGCCGGCCTTCACCATCGCCGCGGCGTGCAGGTACGCGCTGACCGGGGTGGGCGCGGCCATCGCGGCGGGGAGCCAGAAGTGGAACGGGACGATCGCGGACTTCGTGAGCGCGCCGAGGAGCACGAGCACCACCGACACCGAGACGACCGTGCCCGAGGGCGGGTCCGCGATGATCCCGGAGAGCGAGGTCGTGCCGGCCGTGACCGAGAGCACGACGAGTCCGGCGAGCATCGCCAGGCCGCCGGCGGTGGTGACGACGAGCGCCTGCATCGCGGCCGCACGGCTCGCCCGCTTCGCGGCGTCGTGGCCGATGAGCAGGTAGGAGAAGACCGTCGTGGCCTCCCACAGGACGAAGAGCACGATGACGTCGTCCGCGACCACGAGGCCGTACATCGACCCGGCGAAGGCGGTCAGGACGCCGGCGAACCGGCCGAGTGCGGGTTCGTGCGGCTCGAAGTACGACGCGCAGTAGACGAGCACGAGTGCGCCGACCACGGAGACCACGAGCGCGAGCACCCACGACAGGGCGTCCATCCGCAGGGCGATCGCGAGGTCGAGCTGCGGCACCCACCCGAACCGCTCGGTCACGCCGCCGTGCAACGCCGGACCGGTCTGGGCGACGGTGAGGACCGCCGCCGCAGCTGGTGCGAGGGCCGCCACGAAGAACACGCGGCGGCCGAGGACGGGGGTCAGGGCGGGGACGATCAGGGCGACGACCGCGAACGCGACGAGGACGGTGACCATCGGGCACCTCCTCGGGGTCGGGCTGCAGTCCGGCTCACTGGGCCCTCACAGCCTACGGAGCGGCCGGTGTGGAGAACCTGAGTGGCCGGACAGGTTGCCCGATCGCGCTTCAGGACACGAGCACCACTCTGCCCGCGCCGTCGTGCCCCTGTCCGCCCCACGCCCGCTCGACGTCCGCCATCCGCATCGCCGTCGCGTCGACGCGGATCGTGCCGTCGGCGATCGCGGCCACGATGTGCGGCAGCTCCGCGACGAACGCCGCGCGGCCCACCGATCCCTGACCGCTGCCGACGATCGTGAGCCCGGACGCTCGGAGTGCGGCGGACGGGATCGGGGCGTCCTGGCCGGCCGTCGAACCGATCGCCACCCAGTCGAGCCGGCGACCGCGGTCGGTGCGGGCCGTGACGACTGCGCGCACCACGTCGGCGGCGGGCTGCCCCCAGACGTAGTCGATGACGACGTCCGCCTCGGCCGCTGCCGTGCCGACCGCGTCGGGGTCGCCGAGCGGGACGACGACGTCCGCGCCCAGGTCGGTGAGGGTCGCGAGCCGAGCCGCATCGCGACCGCTGGCGACGACGTGGGACGCCCCGAGGTGCTTCGCGACCTGCACGGCGGCCCGGCCGGACGCCCCGGTCGCGCCGAGGACCAGCACGCGACTGCCGGGCTCGAACGTGATCCGGCGGCGGAGTGCGACCCAGGACGACATGACGGGGTTGGCCCCGGCGGCGATCGCGACGGGGTCCGCGCCGGCAGACAGTTCCACGCTCGCGCGGGGATCGACGGCGACGCGTTCGGCCATCGTGCCGCGGGTGTCGCTCGTCACGGCGAAGTAGCGGAGCGTGCCGTCCGGGAACCGCCCGACGCCGTCGACGCCGGGCACGAGGGGGAGGGCGCCCTCGCTCGTGTAGTGCGAGCCGTCGGCCTGGGACCGGACGCGCGGGTGGAGGCCGGCGGCGACCACGTCGACGAGCACCTCGCCGTCCCCCGGGGTCGGCTCGGTGAACTCGTGCCAGGTGGGCGGGTGGCCGAAGGCGGTGACGACTGCTGCGTGCATGGTGGCTCCTTTGGTTCGTCTGCGCGACCGGCGGTTGCGGATCGGCGACCTGGCGGACTACCTCGGGCTCGAGAAGTCGACGATGACCGGACTCGTGGCACGTGCGTCGGCCAAGGGGTTGCTCGCCCGGGAGCCGAACGCCGAGGACGCCCGCGCCGTGGACGTCGTCCTGACCGATGCCGGCCACGAGGTCGCCCGGACGCTCGAGGCGGCGATGCGCGGTGCGCTGCTCCCGCTCACCGAGCGGCTGCCCGTCACGGACCGGCGGGAACTGCGGGTGCTGCTGGAACGGATGCTGCGCTGACGGCGGCGCAGGCGACGGTTCGTCAGCGGCCGTGCGCCCGCGCCGGGATCTGCGTCGCCAGCTTGCCACCGGACACGTCGAGGAGCGTCCCCGTCACGTAGCCCGCAGCGTCGCTCGCCACGAACACGAGCAGGTCGGCGACGTCGTCCGGTGTCTCCCACCGGCGGAGCGACAGGGTGTCGAGCAGTCGGTCCTGCGCCTCGGTCGGCATGGTCGCGAAGCCGTTCATCGCCGTCGGGACCATGCCGGGCGCGTACGCGTTCACGGTGATGTCCCACGGCCCGAGCTCCGACGCGAGCACCCGGGTGAAGGCCACGACGGCGGACTTCGAGGCCGCGTAGGCGGCGCTGCCGACGCTCGGCACGATCGCGGCGAAGGACGCAGCGTTGATGATCCGGCCCCGTCCGGCGGCCTGCATGACGGGTGCGACCGCCTGGCTCATGAGGAAGGTGCCGCCCAGGTTGACGTCCATGCAGCGACGCCAGGCGTCCCACTGCAGGTCGGCGACGGTGCCCTCGACGTTGATGCCGGCGTTGTTCACCAGGATGTCGATCGTCCCGTGGCGGGCGACGACCTCGTCCACCGCCGCACGGACGGAGGCCGGGTCGGCGACGTTGCAGACGATCTGTTCGACGGCCGGCGCCCCGTCGTCGCCGGACTCGGGGGCCACCGCGTCGTCGAAGGCGAGGTCGAACGCCACGACCCGGCACCCCTCCGCCACGAAGCGTTCGGCGATCCGGTGGCCGATCCCACGCGCGGCGCCGGTGACGATCACCACGCGGTCGGTCAGGTCGAGGTGCATCGGTGCTCCCGTCGTCGAGGCCACCACGGTGCGGCCTTGAATAGGCATACCATTCGAGCATGGCAGATCAGCGAGTGCTGTGGATCACCGGTGGGGGCAGCGGGATGGGAGCGGCGGTGGCCCGAGCCGCGGCCCGTGACGGCTGGACGGTGGTGCTCAGCGGGCGCCGCGCCGACCGGCTGGAGCAGGTGGCGACGGCCATCCGGGCGGCAGGCGGCACGGCCGACGTCCTCCCCCTCGACGCGGGAGACCCCGATGCGGTCGCCGATGCCCGCGACGCCGTGGCACGACGACACGGGCGGCTCGACGGGCTCGTCCTCGCCGCCGGGCTGAACACACCGCGGCGCCGGTGGGACGACCAGTCGCTGCCGGACTTCCGCGCGATCGTCGAGACCAACCTCACCGCCGTCGTCACCGTCGTCGATGCCGCACTGCCCGCACTGCGCGAGTCCGGCGGCGTGGTCGTCGTGGTCTCGTCCTACGCGGGGTGGTCCTTCCAGCCCGGCGCCGGCGTCGCGTACTCGGCGAGCAAGACCGCGCTCGGTTCGGTCGTCCGGACGCTCAACCAGCAGGAGGCGCCGAACGGGGTGCGTGCGACCCACCTCTGCCCCGGCGACGTCGCCACCGACTTCCTCGACCAGCGACCGTCGGTGCCGGACGCCGCTGCGCGCCAGGTGATGCTGCAGCCGGAGGACATCGCCCGCACGGTGTCGTTCGTCCTCGAGGCGCCGCCGTACATGCGCGTCGACGAGCTCGTGGTCAGCCCTGTGTCCCAGGGACGCCCTGTGTCCCAGGGATGACGAGCACGTTCGACCGGGTGCGGGACGAGCTCGGCAGCGCCATCGTCGCCGGCGTCCTGCCGGTCGGCCACCGGGACAGCATCGACGGGTTCGTCGTCCGGACGGGTGCCAGCCGGAGCATCGTCCGCGAGGCGGTCCGCGTGCTCGTCGGGTGCGGCCTCCTGTCCGCACGACGCCGGACGGGACTCGTCGTCCAGCCCGCCGGGTCGTGGGACGTCACCGATCCGCTCGTGCTGGGCTGGCGGCTCGACGGACCGGACCGGGCGCGCGTCCTCACCGAAGTGCGGGCCGTGCGGCGTGCCGTGGAACCCGCGGCCGCCGCGGCGGCCGCGGAGGCCGTCGCCGCGGGGCGTGCAGTCCGGCGTCACGAGCCCGGCTCCCTGTCGGACCTGTTCCTGCCCGACCCGGTGACGGAGCTGCTCGCGAGCGCGACCACCATGGCCGAGTGGACGGCCGTCGACGACGCGGCCACGTTCCTCCAGGCCGACCGTCAGCTGCACCGGAGCGTGCTGACGCTGTCCGGCAACGCGTTCTTCATCCGACTGGGACGGGTCACCACCCGCGCGCTCGACGAACGAGCGAGCATCCGTCCGGACGTGCACGACGTCGGACTGCACGTCCGGCTGGCCCACGCCGTGGCGGACGGCGATGCCGAGGGTGCCGCGTCGGCGATGCTGGAGATCATCGACCGGACCGCGCCGGACCGTGGATAGGCTGCTGGCGTCCGAAGGAGTGCACATGGGTCCCACCGACCTCGTCCCCGATCCGACCGCGCTCGAGCGGATCGCCACCGGCAGCACCTGGGCCGAGGGCCCGTGCTGGATCCCGGCCAGCCGGACCCTGCGGTGGTCGGACATCCCCGGCGACCGGATCCTGCAGTGGCACGCCGACACCGGTGCGGTCGACGCGTACGCCGAGGGGGTCGAGTTCACGAACGGGCGCACCCTCGACCGGGACGGCAGCGTCGTGCAGTGCTCGCACGGACTCCGACGCGTCGAGCGAGACCGCGACGGTACCGTGACGCCGATCGTCGACGCGTGGAACGGCGTCCGGCTGAACTCCCCGAACGACGTCGTCGTGTCGCGGGACGGCAGCGTCTGGTTCACCGACCCGGCCTACGGCATCACCCAGCCACGCGAGGGCCACCCGGGCGAGCGGGAGTACGGCGACCACTGGGTCTTCGTGTGCGGCCCGGACGGCGAGGACCTCCGGCCGGTGGCGGTCGACCTGGACGAGCCGAACGGGCTGGCCTTCGACCCGTCCGAACGGGTCCTCCACATCGCCAGCTCCTCCGCCGAGGAGCCCGTCATCCGCGCGTACGACCGCGACGGTGCACGACTGAAGAACGGGCGCGTGTTCGCACGCCTCGAGCCGGGCGAGGGCGCCCCCGACGGCATCCGCGTGGACGTGCACGGCAACGTCTGGTCGTCGTCGCACCGCGGTGTGGTCGTGTTCGACCCGAGCGGTGCCCGCGTGGCGGAGATCGCCGTGCCGGAGACGGTGGCGAACCTCTGCTTCGGCGGGGACGACGGCACGACGCTCTTCCTCGCGGCGACGACGTCGGTGTACCGGATCGCCACGACCACACGGGACGCCGCAGCCGACTGACGACCAGGCGCACCGCTGCCGTATCCTGACTCGGCCATGCAGTGCGACTACTTCGACCGCGGGGTGTGCCGCTCGTGCACGCTCATGGGGCAGCCGTACGCCGATCAGGTCCTCGACAAGGAACTCCGCACGCGCGAACTGCTCCGCGCCGCGAGCGATGCGGCCCTCGACGTGACGGGTACCGCCGTCGAGTGGCTCCCCGCGATCACCAGCCCGGAGTCGGCGTACCGCAACAAGGCGAAGATGGTCGTCGGCGGGACCGTGCAGCAACCGACGGTGGGGATCCTCGACCACCGACAGCGGGGCGTCGACCTGCGTCACTGCGGGATCTGCACGCCGGGCATCCAGCACGCGCTGCCGATCCTGGCGGACTTCATCGCGGACGCGGGGCTCATCCCGTACGACGTCACGTCCCGCCGGGGTGAGCTGAAGTACGTGCTCGTCACCGAGTCGCCCGACGGGGAGCTCATGGTGCGCTTCGTCCTGCGCTCGGAGGGACAGCTGCCGCGGCTCCGGCAACACCTCGACGCGCTGCGCCGGGTCCTGCCGAACGCGGTCGTCATCACCGCGAACCTGCTGTCCGAGCACAAGGCCGTGACCGAGGGCGACCGCGAGATCCCGCTCACCGCGCAGGAGACCCTGTCGATGCGGCTCGGCGACGTCACGATGCACCTCCGCCCGCAGAGCTTCTTCCAGACGAACACCCGCGTCGCCGGCGAGCTGTACGCGCAGGCGTCGGCGTGGATCGACGAGGTGGCTCCGGCGTCGATGTGGGACCTGTACTGCGGCGTCGGCGGGTTCGCCCTGCACGCCGCGCGCCCGGACCGTGCGGTGACGGGCATCGAGACCAGTCGCGAGGCGATCCGCTCCGCGAAGCAGTCGGCGCGCGAGGCCGGCCTCGAGGGTCTCCGGTTCGCCGCTGACGACGCCACCGAGCACGCGCTCCGTGCACGACCCGACGCGGTCCCGGAGCTCGTCGTGGTCAACCCACCCCGACGCGGCATCGGCGAGACGCTGTCGACCTGGCTCGAGGAGTCCGAGGTCCAGCACGTCGTCTACTCCAGCTGCAACCCGGTGACGCTGGCGAAGGACCTCGCACGCATGCCGTCGCTGCGCCTCCGGCGCGCGCGGGTGCTCGACATGTTCCCGCAGACGGGCCACCTGGAAGCCGTCACGCTCCTGTCGCGGGGGTGACCGAGAGGCGGACGGGAGGCGCGGATCACCGCCGCCACGTGCCTCCAGTCCGTCATTGCCAGGGAATTGCCAAGGTGACGTACCCGGGTACGCCGTGATCGCCTCGCGCATGGGGATCGGCGCGTACAGGATCAGCGTCGGGGGACATAGCACTGATGGGTAGAACCGTTTGTCTCGGTTTGATAACAGTCAAGAGTTTCCTATGGTGGCCGACCGAGGCGCCGCCGGCACGAGACCACTGCCCCCGGAGGCGCACCCCACGACTCGACCGCGATCGGTCGGGACGGGCAGTGGCGACCGACCGTCGGTGACACGACGCCCGGTCCGTGGTCCCGGTGGAGCAATCAACATGAAGAAGCTTTCTCGTACCCGAACCATCGTCGGTGGCCTGGCGTTCGCCGGCATCGCCGCGACCGGCGTCGGCCTCGCGGCAGCACCCGCGAACGCGGCAGCCGGCTCGACCTGGGACGCCCTCGCACAGTGCGAGTCCGGCGGCAACTGGGCGATCAACACCGGCAACGGCTACTACGGCGGTCTGCAGTTCAACCTCGGCACCTGGCAGGCGAACGGCGGCGCGGGCAACCCGGCCTCCGCGAGCCGTTCCGCCCAGATCGCCGTCGCCGAGCGCGTCCTCGCCTCGCAGGGCTGGGGCGCCTGGCCCGCGTGCTCCGCGAAGCTCGGCCTGAGCGGCACCGCGGGTGCCGCACCGCAGGCCGCAGCGCCGGCACCGGCGCCCGCGACGCAGCAGGCGGCGCCGCCGGCCGCTGCACCGCAGCAGGCCGCACCGGCCACCACCCCGCAGCAGGCGACCCCCGCCGCCCCGGCGGCCTCGGCTGCTCCGGCTGCTCCGGCGGCCCCCGCCAAGCCGGCCCCGGTCAAGACGAGCGGCAAGACGTACACGATCGTGTCGGGCGAGACGCTCGACAGCATCGCGACGAAGCTCCGGATCGACGGCGGCTGGAACCACCTCTGGGCCGCGAACACGTCGACGATCGACGACGCGAACCTCGTGTACGCCGGCCAGAAGCTGCAGCTCCCGGCCTGATCGCTCCGCCGATCTCACAGGACGACGCCCCCACGACCGATCGGTCGCGGGGGCGTCGTGCTGCGTGGCCGCGCTCCTGCGGGTCGTCGCTACTGCGGGTTGTCGGCGAGCCAGGCCGGCACGTCGTCGGAGCGCAGCGCCTGGGAGAGCGACTGCACGGCGAGCGTGTTCACGGAGACGTAGGACTGCCCGTCCGGGGACGTCCCACCGCCGGCAGTCGGCATCGTGAACGTGTGCAGGTCGTCCGTGCGTGCGTCGCGGAGGGACCAACCGAGACCGATCAGGGTCGGGAAGTCCAGGCCGGCGTCGACGGCGAGGTGCTCGCTCGTGGCGGTGACGAAGTCCTGGATGCGACCGGGGTTCGTGATGGTCCCCCGTGACAGCACACCGTCGAGCACCCCGCGCATGAACGCCTGCTGGTTCCGCACGCGCGTGTGGTCGGCGTCGGCGAAGGCGTGTCGCTCGCGGACGAACGCCAGGGCCGAGTCGCCGTCGAGGCGGTTCGCGCCCGCCGTGTACTCGTGCCCCTGCGCGGAGAAGGCCGTCGGCGAGTTCACCGTGACCCCGCCGAGCGCGTCGGTCATTCCCTTGAACCCCTCGAAGTCGATCTCGGCGACGTGGTCGATGCGGACGTCGAGGAGCTGCTCGACGGTCTGCACTGTCAACGGCACGCCGCCCCAGGAGTACGCGGCGTTGATCTTCGCGTTGCCGTGTCCGGGGACGTCCACCCACGAGTCGCGCATGATCGACATGAGGTACACGCCCTTCCGGTCCGCGGGGACGTGCGCGAGCATCAGGGCGTCGGAGCGACCGTCAGGGGCGCGCTCCCCGTCCGCACCGCGGGTCCCGCGCGAGTCCGAGCCGATGAGCAGGATGTTCTCGGCACCCTTCGAGGCGGCGGGCCGGGAGCCGCTCGGGAACGGGTCCGCGATGACGTCCTTGCCGGCGTCGTAGCTGCGGGCGAGGCCGCCGACGAAGACGCTGGCGACCACGGCGATCACGGCGGCGATGCCGACGAGCGAGCCGAGCGTCGCGACGACCGCGACGAGGAAGGGGCGCTTCCGCTTCCGGGACGGTCCTCCGGGGGCGGGGACGGCTGCGGTCCCCTCGGCTGTTTCGGCGGCTCGGCGGGCGGCTCGGCGCTCAGACATCGGGGCTCCTGCGGGTCGGGTCGGTCCTGGTACCGACCAGGTCAGCCTACCGCATGCGGAATATCACACGCCAGTGGATCGGCTACGCGATGACCCGCTCCGTTCGAGCAGCGTGGTGAGCGCATCCCGGAGGGCTGCGTCGTCGGGCAGCACGTCGCGCTCGATGTGCCGGGCGGTCTCCCACGCCTGACGACCGTGCTCGGTCACCGTGACGATCCGTCGTCGTCGGTCCTCGGGGTGCGGGGACCGCTCGACCAGGCCGTCGCGTTCCATCCGCTCGAGGGTGCGCGACATGGTCTGCGGTTGCACGCGCGCCGCCCGGGCGAGGGTGTCGGCGCCCGTGGGGCCGGTGCGGATGAGGATGTCGATGGCGATGAGTGCGGCGTGGGGCAGCCCGATCGCCCGGAGTCGCTCGTCCCAGTCCCGTTCGACGGCCCGCGCCGCTGCCGAGAGGAGGCGGCCGAGGGGCCAGCCGTCGGGGGCGTCGTCCATGGGGCTGAGTCTACGGGCGCAGTTCCACCCGTTCGTCGGGTAGTCAGCATGCTGACTACTGGAGTACGCTCACGGTCGTGTCCCGCTTCCTCCGCATCGTCCTCCCCGCGCTCGTCATCGTCGCCTGGCTCGCGATCGCCTCCGTCGGCGGCCCGTACTTCGGGAAGATCTCCGAGGTCTCGACGAACGACCAGACCTCGTTCCTGCCCGCATCGGCCGACGCGACGAAGGTGCAGGAGCGCTCGTCCGAGTTCCGGCAGGCCTCGGGTGCACCCGCGATCATCGTGCTCTCCCGCGACACCGGACTGACCGCGGCGGACAGCGCCGCGGCGGACACGCTCGCCACGCAGCTCGGCGACCGTGACGACGTGCAGGGCGTCAGCCCGGTGATCCCGAGCGAGGACGGCGACGCGGTCGAGATCGTCGCGACGCTCACCCAGACGGCGGAGACCGGGGACGCCGTCGAGGCGATCCGGGCAGACGTCGACGACGCGCTGCCGTCCGGACTGCAGGGGTACGTCACCGGACCGGCCGGGTTCACCGCCGACCTCACCGAGGCGTTCGCCGGCATCGACGGGCTGCTGCTCGGGGTGGCGCTCGCCGCGGTGTTCGTGATCCTCATCATCGTGTACCGATCACCGCTCCTGCCGATCCTCGTGCTCGGCACCGCGACGTTCGCCCTGTGCGCGTCGATCCTCGTGGTGTGGTGGCTCGCGAAGGCCGAGATCGTCACCGTGAACGGCCAGGTGCAGGGCATCCTGTCGATCCTCGTCATCGGGGCCGCGACCGATTACGCACTCCTCTACACGTCACGTTTCCGTGAGGCCCTCCGCGACCACCGCACCGGCTGGGACGCCACGAAGGCCGCGCTCCGGGGGAGCCTCGAGCCGATCCTCGCCTCGGGCGGGACGGTCATCGTCGGGGTGCTCTGCCTGCTGCTGTCCGACCTCAACTCGAACAAGGCGCTCGGACCCGTCGCGGCGATCGGCATCGCCTTCAGCCTGCTCGCCGCCCTCACCCTGCTGCCGGCGCTGCTGCTCGCGTTCCGTCGCGCCGCGTTCTGGCCGCTCCGCCCCGCGTACGGCAGCGACCACCCCGTCGTGACCGGCCCCGGGGCCCGTGGCGTCTGGGCGGGGGTCGGTCGCCTCGTCGCCCGGCGCTCGCGCACCGTCTGGATCGTCTGCACGGTGGCGCTCCTCGCGATGGGGACCGGTCTCGTCGGGCTCAAGGCCGACGGGGTCCCGCAGAGCGACCTCGTCATCGGGAGCTCGCAGGCACGCGACGGTCAGGACGTGCTCGCCGACCACTTCGCCGGCGGTTCCGGCAGCCCGGCGCAGGTCATCGGCGCCGAGGGGCGCATCGACGAACTCGTGCGGGCGATCACGGCGGTCGACGGGGTGGACGGCGTCGTCGCGGCGTCGAAGGACTCGCCGTCCGGCACCACCCCGGTGGGCGGGACCGGGACCGGTGCGAGCGCAGGGGCCGCGACCTGGGAGCCGACGGTCTCGCGGGGTGACGTCCTGCTCGAGGCCACCCTGTCCGATCCCGCCGACTCCGACGCGGCCGAGCAGACCGTGCGCGACATCCGAACCGCCGTCGAACGGGTCGACCCGGATGCGATCGTGGGCGGGGTGACCGCGACGGCCGTGGACACGAACGACACCGGCATCCGGGACCGGTCGGTCATCATCCCCGTGGTGCTCGTCGTCATCCTGCTCATCCTGATGCTGCTGCTCCGGAGCATCGTTGCGCCGCTCGTCCTCATCGGCAGCGTGATCGTCTCGTTCGCCGCGGCGCTCGGCGTGGGGGCGCTGGTGTTCGACCACGTGTTCCACTTCCCCGGAGCCGACCCCTCCGTGCCGCTGTACTCGTTCGTGTTCCTCGTGGCGCTCGGGGTGGACTACAACATCTTCCTCATGACACGGGTCCGCGAAGAGGCACTGCGGCACGGTCCACGCGAGGGCGTCCTCCGCGGACTCGGTGTCACCGGCGGGGTCATCACCTCGGCGGGCGTCGTCCTCGCGGCGACGTTCGCAGCGCTCGGCGTGATCCCGATCCTGTTCCTCGTGCAGATCGCGTTCGTCGTCGCGTTCGGCGTCCTGCTCGACACCATCGTCGTCCGGTCCCTGCTCGTGCCGGCCCTGACGTACGACCTCGGCCGGCGCGTCTGGTGGCCGTCGCGCCTGTCGCGTCCGACCCATCACATGTGACACGCTGGGCGTATGCCAGTTCCTTCGACGCAGCCCGCAGCCGAGCGGAAGCTCCTCCGAGACACCGTCCAGGACAAGATCCGCGACGCGATCATGGACGGGACCCTCGAACCGGGTGAGCGTCTGAACGACGACGACCTCATCGCCTGGCTCGGCGTCTCACGGACACCGATCCGCGAGGCACTCGCCGAGCTCGCCCGCGCCGGTCTGATCGAGATGGCCCCGAACCGGTACACCCGGGTCGCGGCGCCCACGAAGGACGAACTGCTCGACGCGTACCGCACGCTGGGCGTCATCTACGGCGGGGTCGCACGCCTCGCCACCCCGCGCTTCACCGATGCGCAGCGCAAGAAGGTCGTCAAGATGCTCGACGACGTGACCGCGCAGGTCGAGAAGCAGCACCAGGGCGAGGTCGCGCAGAACGGCGCCGACATCTACGCGATCTGGGCGGGCCACTGCGGCAACGCGTCGCTCGAGCAGCTCTGCAAGTCGACCACCGACGGCCTCGCGTTCAAGCTGCGCGTGCCGGAGCTCGCCGAGCTCGTCCCCGCCGAGGTGATCCTGCCCGAGCTCACCAAGCTCAAGGCCGCCGTCCAGACGAAGGACCCGATCGCGGCAGAACTCGCCATGGAGGCGATCCACCTGCTCCCGTCGCGCGGCTGACGTCCTGAGACGCCACCGGACGACGGCCTGGAGGCGCGGTGCCGGCTGGCACCGCGCCTCCAGGCCGTCCCGTGGTGACGTCGAGACCATCGCGCGTGTCGGCGGAATCGCGGCGACCTTCCAGGGCGGTGCCATGTCCACCTCGCGCGCTCCGGTTATGGTTTCGGGGTGAGCAACGAACCCGAGCAGACGACGCGCCGCGGTAGCCGCGGCTTCGTGCCGCCGCGCCACGGCCGCCAGAAGCGACGGGCCGGGGTGGTCTTCCCCGCCGTCGCCGGCGTGCTCACGATGGCCCTGCTGCTCAGCGGCGGGTACGCGGCGTACGCGTACGGACGGCTGTCGAACAACGTCACCAAGATCGACGCGATCGGCGGCACCACCGAGAAGAAGGACGACGTCGACGGCAAGGCGCAGAACATCCTGCTCGTCGGCGACGACCACCGGCCGGACAACGCGACGCCGGAGCAGATGGCGGAACTGAGCACGCAGTCCGACGGCGGCGCGACGAACACCGACACGATGATCGTGCTGCACATCAACGAGGACGGCTCGCAGGCGACGATGATCTCGTTCCCGCGCGACTCCTACGTGGACATCCCCGGCGTCGGCAAGGGCAAGCTCAACAGCGCCTTCTACTTCGGCACCCTCAACGGCGGGGGCGACACCGGCGGGGCGAAGCTGCTCATCCAGACGATCCAGAACCTCAGCGGGCTGTCGATCGACCACTACGTGCGGGTCTCGCTCCTCGGCTTCTACCAGGTCGTCAAGGAGCTCGGCCCGGTCGAGGTCTGCCTCAACCAGGCCACGAAGGACCGGTACTCCGGGGTCGACCTGCCCGCGGGCAAGTCCACCCTCGACGCCAAGCAGGCGCTCTCGTTCGTCCGTCAGCGCCACGGCCTGCCGAACGGCGACCTCGACCGCAACGTCCGCCAGCAGTACTTCCTCTCGCAGGAGGCCCGCAAGGTGCTCTCCGCTGGGACCCTGCTCAACCCGGTGAAGATGGGCAACATCCTCGGGGCCGTCGGTGGGTCGATCCAGACCGACACCAACCTCGTCAACCTCGCGAGCCAGATGCGGAACCTGCGGCCGGGCAACATCCAGTCCGCGACGATCCCGACGCTCGGCACCCCGACCATCACCGTGAACGGTTCCGCGCTGTCCATCGTCGAGGTCGACACCGTGGGGCTCCCCGCGTTCGTGCAGAACCTCGTCGGCGAGCCCGAGGAGTACACCAAGGCGACGGCCGCGCAGCCCGCCGCCACGACCGTCACCGTGCTGAACGGCAGCGGGGTCACCGGTGCGGCCGGCGCCGCGGGCCAGGTGCTCACCGCCCGTGGCTTCCAGGTCGGCACCCCCGGCTCGTCCGACACGACGAAGGCCACCCAGGTGCAGTACCCGGCGGGCATGGAGGCACAGGCCAAGGCGGTCGCCGCCGTCGTGCCCGGTGCCGTCGCCGTGCGGACCACCGCGGTCACCGGTGTCACGCTCGTGCTCGGCTCCGACGGCAAGACGGTCACCCCGGTCCCCGTGGCCGGCGGTGCGGCGTCCACGCCCGCGGACAGCTCGGCGTCCGGCTCCGGGTCCGCCGCCGCGAAGCCGTCGAAGTCGGCGTCCTCCGAGCCGAAGCCGTCGTCCACCGACGTGAAGGCCTACGGCAAGGAAGGCGTCTGCATCAACTGACGCCCGGTGCCGGGGCCTTGTACGGTCGAGGGGTGAGCAACGCAGCGCGGTCGATCACCCTCATGACGTACAACATCAAGAACCCGGACCCCGCGCACGACTGGCCGGCCCGGCTCCCGGTGCTCCTCGACGTCATCCGTCGGCACGACCCCGACCTGCTCTGCGTGCAGGAGGCGTTCGCCCACCAGATGGACGACCTCCGCGCCGGCCTGCCGGACCACGGCGACGTCGGTCAGGGGCGCGAGGGCGGCACCGCGGGCGAGCACGCCGCCGTGTTCTTCCGCCGGAGCCGGTTGCGGCCGGCCGACGAGGGCACGTTCTGGCTGTCGGACACCCCGGACGAGCCGGTGTCGAACACCTGGGACAGCGTGTTCCCCCGGGTGGCGAACCACGCCCGCTTCCTCGACGTCGACGGCGCGGACTTCACGCTGCTGACCACCCACTTCGATCACGAGTTGGGGTCGCACGGTGACGAGGTCCGGGCGAAGAGCGCCGCCCTCATCGCCGAACGGCTGCGCGGCACCGAGGGGCCGGTGATCGTCGCGGGGGACTGCAACGAGCCGGCCGGGGCGGGGGCGGCCTCGCAGGTGTTCGCGGACGCCGGCTACGACGACGCCTGGGTGCTCGCGGGCGATCCCGACGACCACACCGCGACGTTCAACGACTGGCAGCCGCCGGTCGACTCGGGCGAGCGCATCGACTGGGTGTTCACGCGGGGGATCACCGGCGTGGACCGCGTCGTGATCGACCACGACGGGCCGGAGTCGTGGTTCGCGAGCGACCACTTCCCGGTGGTCGCGACGCTGCGCGTCTGACGGTCGGGCGGTCTGACGGTCGGGCGTCGGCGAGCGGGGGCGGTCAGCAGCTGCGCTGGGCGTGCACCGGCATCGGGGAGCCGAGCACCGTGACCGTCGTGTCGTCGGTCAGGGCCGAGACGCCGCTGGTGCCGCCCGCCGAGTCCGTCGTCTCGTCGTCTGCCGCGTTGTCGTCGGTCGACCAGCCCGCTTCGAGCAGGAGTTGCCAGGCCCGCGCGTCGTCCGAGCCGTACGAGACCCGCTCCGACTTCGGGGCGTCGACGATGGCGTCGTGGATGTCGTCGCCGACCTGCACGCCGTCCGGCCCGCTCAGCTCGACGTCGGCCCCGGCGCGCGTCCGCACGGTGTCGCGGAGGACACGGATCTCGACGGCGTTTCCGGCCTTCGCGGGCGTCGACAGTGCGGCCACCCGGACCGCACCGCCCCAGGTGTAGGTGGTGCCGGACGGGAAGCAGGCTCCGCCGTCCCCCTCGGCCGTCTGCGTGCGCGACGGCGTGCCGAGCAGGCGGTTGAGCAGCGACACCGTCGTGACGGAGTCGCGCATCGAGGCCTCGACCACGGTCTTGGAGCCGCGGCGGAACACCAGCGACTCGGCGTCGAGCTCGATCGCGTCGACGCGCTTGAGCTTCGCGGTGCTGACCCGGGCGGGCTGGTCGTGGACCGCCGCATCGGACGAGATCTCGGCCGCAGCGGCGCTCGCGGGCGTGGAACCAGGGGTGCCGCCGACGGCGAACGCACCGGCCGAGAAGGCCAGTACGGCGGCGCTCAACGCCAGCACGGTCCGGGAGGTCACCAGACGACGGTACGACGTCGACCCTGGTTGGACGACGGGTGTTACCGAATCGGAGCCTGGTCGTCACCGGACCGTGACATTCGTCGGTGACGTGTCACGCCGGCGGTGGAGCCGCCCGGTCCCGGTTCGTGACCTCCGCGGTCGGGTGGGTCGCGCCTCCAGGCCCGGTGCCTGCCCGGAGTCGACGCAGGCCGCTGTGCGCGGCGGGGGACGCACTCCTGGGCGGACCGGAGTGCGCGCCTGCGTACCGTCGGCGACATGACGGACCAGCAGAACGACCAGACCGGACCTGACCAGTACGTGATGCAGGACCCGACGAAGATGTACGCCGACAAGAAGCCCGACGAGCAGTACCTCGGCGGATCCGGCACCGACGCCGAGATGGCGGAGAACGTCCCCGCCGACCACGGCGAGGACACCTACCGGGGCTCCGGGCGACTCCAGGGCCGCAAGGCGCTCATCACCGGCGGGGACTCGGGCATCGGTGCGGCCGTCGCCATCGCCTACGCACGCGAGGGCGCCGACGTCGCGATCTCGTACCTGCCCGAGGAGCAGGAGGACGCCGACCGCATCGTCGGCCTCATCGAGGCCGCCGGCCGCAAGGCCGTCACGCTCCCCGGGGACATCACGTCGCTCGCGTTCTGCGAGCAGCTCGTCGCGGACGCCGTCGAGCAGCTCGGCGGACTCGACATCCTCGTGAACAACGCAGGCAAGCAGCAGAACGTCTCCGCGATCGAGGACATCTCCGACGAGGAGTTCGACGAGACCTTCAAGACGAACGCCTACGCGACGTTCCGGATCACGAAGGCCGCCGTGCCGCACCTGCCGCCGGGGTCCGCGATCATCAACACCACCTCGATCCAGGCCTACGCGCCGTCACCGCACCTGGTGCACTACGCGGCCACGAAGGCCACCGTGAACAACCTGGCGAAGGGCCTCGCGGCGCAGCTCGCCCCGAAGGGCATCCGGGTGAACGCCGTCGCACCGGGACCGATCTGGACGCCCCTGCAGCCCGCCGGTGGACAGCCGCCCGAGGCGCTGCCGTCCGCGGGTGAGGAGACCTACCTCGGTCGCTGGGGCCAACCGGCCGAGCTCGCACCGGCGTACGTGTTCCTGGCCAGCGGCGAGTCGTCGTTCGTCATCGGCGAGACCCTGCACGTCGACGGGGGCATGCCGACGCCGTAGCGGGTCCGGATCGGACACGGGCGGGCGGGTCGGGCGGGTCGGCGGTCAGCAGGGAGCGCTGCAGCTCCGCGCGAGCCCCTCGAGCAGCTCGCGGGCGGAGAGTGCCGCTGCCAGCTCGACCTCGACGGGGTTGATGCCGACCGCCCGTTCGAACTCGCGACGTCGGGCCTGGTCGGCGATCGGGACCTCGGGTCGCTGGGGCAGCACGGCGATGGCCCGCGCAGCGGCGTCGAACGCACCGACCGGTCGGCCGAGTTGCTCCCACATCGTCCGGACGTCGTGCGCGACCTGGTCCGGGTCGCCGCCGAACTCGAAACCGGCCGAGGCCATGGTCGCCAGTCCCTGTGCGGTGGAGTCGTTCGGGGTCATCCCGGCATCGTCACACGGATCGCCGCGAACGCGCTGCGAACGCTGCTTGTCCCCCGACATGCCGACACCCGGACCGGGGATGCTGCTGTCCCCCGATCTCCGTTTGGATGGACATGCCCCCGAGCGGGGCGACGCGGACAGGACGTCCGGGACCGACGGAGGGCACGATGCTCGAACACACCAGCGCGGACACGCACGCGGCAGCCGCCGCGGCCGCCACCCTGCACCTGCGCATCACGATCGTCGGTGCGACCGTCGACCTGCTCCGGGACGTCCCGTTCCACGAAGCCCACGCCGGCCAGGTGGCCGAGCGCATCGGCATCTCCGTCGAGGAACTCCGCCAGCACTTCCCGTCGTGGGACGGCCTCGTGCTCGCCGCCGTCGACCGGTGGAACGGGAACCGGATGGACGACGTGACCCGTGAGGTCGGGAACGGCTCGACCGTCCAGCTCCTCCGCTCGATCGTCGCCTCCAACGCCGAGGACCCGGCGCTCATGCGGCTCATGGTGGCGCTGCTCTCCGTCGCGGGGAACCCGCAGCACCCGATGGCGACGTACCTGCGGTCCCGGTACCAGCTGTTCTTCGCGCAGATCAAGCGCGGCCTGGAGCACGACGTCGCGGTCGGACGGGCTCCGCACACGATGGACCCCCGCCGCGGCGCGGAGCAGCTCATCGCCCTCTACGAAGGGCTGCAGCTGCAGGCGCTCCTGCGCTCGGACCTCGACCTCGTGCCGGCGTTCGACCGTGCCGTCGCCCGGCTCGAGCGCGGCTGGATGGAACGGTACGAGCCGCAGGCGGCCAGGCGGCTCTCCACGTGGAGCGACGGCGGCTGGGAACTCTGAGCCGTTCCGCGCGGTGACCGGATCGGCTCGCAGGAGCGTCGGCGTACTCGTTGGGTCTCCGACGGAAGGAGCCGACATGGCATCAGCGAACCCGATCCAGGTCCAGAAGTACCTCAGCGGCATCGACTACCCGGCCTCGAAGGACGACATCGTCGCCACGGCCGAGAAGGAGGGGGCCGAGGGGGAGATCCTCGAGGCCCTGAAGAACATCCCCGACGGCGAGTACGACGCCCCCACCGCGGTGTCGAGCGCCGTCTCCGACGCCGGCTGACCGGCGGTCTGCGCGCGCGCCCGTGCATGCGCGCGCCCGTGCCCGCGCCCGTGCACGCGCTTGCGTGCCGCCCGCGCAGCGCCGCTGCGCGTCAGCGCGGCCGCGGGCCCCTCGGCGTCGAACCGTTGCCCGGGTCGTAGCCCGAGTCGCGGATGACCGGGATCGCGGTGGTGTCGTTGTGCACCGAGTGCACGACGACCCGCCGCGACCGGCGCAGGGCACGTCGTGCCCCCGGCGTGGCCACGAGCCCGCCGAGCACGAGGCCCGCCCCGATCCCGAGCGCCACGGACACCGCCGCGACGAAGTCCAGCGCGGCACTCGACGACCCCGACATGAAGTTGAGGAGCGCGTTCGACACCGCGACGCCGGGCAGGAGTGCACCGCAGAACGCCGGCACCGAGATCGCCGCGACCGCCGTCCGCATCCGCGCCGCCGCGATCGTCGACAGCACGCCGAGGAGCACCGCGGCGAGGAACGTCGCCCCGAGCAGCGGCAGCCCGAGGTCCCGCAGGCCGCGGAGCGCCGCGCCGGCGGCCACCGAGAACACGACGGCGACGGGGATCACCCGCGCGCTCGCCTGCTGCACGAAGCAGTTCGCCGCGGCCGACACCACCGTCAGCGCGAGGGAGGCCCAGAGCGACAGCACCGGCAGGACGATGCCGGATGGGTCCACCTCGATGTGCAGCCACTTCGTCACGGCGATGCCGGCCGGCACCCCCACCACGATGGCCGCGATGACGAGCCCGATGTAGAACGCCCGCGCGACGGCCATGGCCCGGAACCCGGAGATCGCGTCCTGCGCCCAGGTCACCAGCGACGGGTGCGGCAAGAGGAGCACCACGAGCGCGGCCACCATCGTCGCCGCCTGGCCGGGGTGCAGGACGTCGGCCCAGATCGCCAGCGTGCCGATCGCCGACGCGACCGCTCCCTGCGCGCCGGACACGAAGAACTGCGGGAACCCCCGCCCGGTCAGCCAGCGGCCGGACACGATGATCCCGAGCATCAGGACGAACGCCCCCAGGCCGGCACGCCACCCGCCACCGGCCTGCATCGCGATCGAGATGCCGAGGATCGACAGACCGACGTCCGCGAGCCACGTCGGCCACCTCGGCGGCATCCGGAGCACGGCGACGAGGGCGCTCACCGCCGAGGTCATGTCGCGCTCGTCGTGGACGAGGTCGTCGACGATCTGGTTCGCCCGCGCCAGCCGGTCGAGGTCGGAGCCGTCGGACTGCACGGTCCGGACCTTCAGCAGGGGCGGGGTGTCGGACGGGGCGTACTGGATCGTCACCGAGCTGCCGGAGAAGTCGAGGTCGAGCGGTGCCAGGTTCCACTTCGTCGACACGGCGACGACGGCGGTCTCGACGCTCCGGGTGTCGGCACCGGAGGCGAGCATCACCTCGGCGAGGTCGAGGCAGAAGTCGACGATCTGCACCGGCGAGTACTGCTCGCGGGGCCGGGTGTCAGGCGCGACGTCCTCGTAGATGGTGCCGCGGAGCCGTGCGCGGGCGTCGCGGATGTCGTGCTGTGCGAGGTTGCGCACGCGGGGCCGGGGTGGTCGCCCCGGTCGCGGCACGCCGGGGAGGAACTGCTCGGCCATCCCGCCATGGTGCCAGTCGCGGGCGCGCGAGTCCGAACGTCAGCTGGACGGGTCAGCGGCTCCGTCGGACACTGAGCCGGCCGAGGGTGAACGCCGCCGCGATCACGCCGACGAGCACGAGCACCGGCCCGGCCGTCAGCTGCCAGGGTCGCGTCCCGGCGACGAACGCGTAGTCCGACTGCGGCGCGAACGCGAACCACCCGGACGACGACGGCGGTGCGGTGAGCACGAGCACGGCGCCGATGACGACGGCCAGCAGACCGAGCCAGAGGGTGGCGTGGGTCCGGGTGGCGAGGAGGCGACGGGGCACGGCACCCAGCGTAGGTGGATGACGGACTGGAGGCGCGGTGCCAGCTGGCACCGCGCCTCCAGTCCGCCGGGTGGTCCCGGCTCCTGCGCCTGCTCGCTACTGTTCGAACGTCGCGTGCAGCGTGATCTCGACACCGGTCAGCGCCTTGCTGACGGGGCAGGTCGCCTTGGCGTCCTCGGCGGCCTTGAGGAAGGTCGCCTCGTCGATGCCGGCGACCTCGCCGCTGACGGTGAGGACGATCCCAGTGAGGCGGAAGCCGCCGGCCGGGTCCGGGCCGAGCGAGACGTCGGCCTTGACGTCGAGGGCCTCGACCGTGCCGCCGGCCTCGCCGAGGACGGCGGAGAACTGCATGGCGTAGCAGGCGGAGTGCGCTGCGGCGATGAGTTCTTCGGGGCTGGTGGTGCCGCCGGCGTCGTCGGCTGCGCGCTTCGGGAACGAGACGTCGTAGGTGCCGACCTTCGAGCTGGAGAGTTCGACCTGGCCGGAGCCGTCCTCGAGGCCGCCGTTCCAGGCGGTACGTGCGGTGCGCGTGGGCATGGCCGCTCCTTTCGTGTGGGGGATGGGTCCCGGGTGGGACCGTCGCACCCGAGTCAATCGGAGAACGAACGTTCTCGCAACGCGCTCTCGGGGAAGACGCAGGATCCGATCGGGCGTTTTAAACGACAGGTGTAGCGTGAGTGGCAATCAAAGGAGAGACGCATGCGCGCCGTCGTGTTCGAGCAGTACCAGACCTTCCCGTCCCTGACGGAGGTCCCGAAGCCCACTCCCGGGCCGGGGGAGGTGCTCCTCAAGGTCGCCGGTGCCGGCGCCTGCCACTCCGACGTCGCCGTGTACCGCGAGTTCGCCGCCGGCGCCCCTGGCGCCCAGCAGCCCCCGTTCGTCCTCGGCCACGAGAACTCCGGCTGGGTCGAGTCGGTCGGCGACGGCGTCACCGGCTTCACGGAGGGCGACGCGTACCTCGTCTACGGACCGGTCGGCTGCGGCCACTGCTCGTACTGCTCCAAGGGGCAGGACACCTACTGCGAGAACGCCGCGACGAACCCGTACATGGGCATCGGCCTCGGTCGCGACGGCGGCATGGCGGAGTACGTCACCGTCCCCGCCCGGAACCTCGTGCCGCTCGGCGACGCCGACCCGATCGCCGCCGCGCCGCTCAGCGACGCCGCACTCACGCCGTACCACGCGATCAAGAACGCGCTGCCGAACCTCGCCGGCGGGGGCAAGTACGCCCTCGTCGTCGGACTCGGCGGCCTCGGGCAGATCGCCGTCCAGATCCTCACCGCCCTCACCGGCGCCACCGTCATCGCGACGGACATGAAGCAGGATGCCATGGACCGCGCCGCCGAACGCGGCGCGATCACCGTCCCCGGTGGGCCCGACCAGGTCGCCGCCATCCGTGCGATCACCGGCGGACGCGGCGTCGACGCCGCGTTCGACTTCGTCGGCGCGACCCCGACGATCACGACCGCCCAGGCGTCGATGGCCATCGGGGGGCGGTTCACGGTCGTCGGCATCGCCGGCGGGACCACCGAGTGGAACTTCTTCTCGACGCCGTACGAGTCGACGATCACGAACACCTACTGGGGCACCATCGCGGACCTGCACGAGGTCGTCGCGATGTACCGAGCCGGCCAGATCGTGCCCGACGTCGAGCGGTACGCGCTGGCGGACGCGCTCGAGGCGTACCGGAAGCTCGAGGCCGGCGAGCTCTCCGGACGTGCGGTCGTCGTCCCCACCGCCTGAGACCGCTTCGGTAACGATTCCGGCACGACCCGGCCCCGTGTGGTTATCGTGAGCCCACGGGGCCGCACCGGCACCGGGCAGGAGGGGGCCATGACCGGGAACGCCGACCACACCGAGGCCGTGGCGCGGCCGCGCAACGAGAGCGGCACGCAGGTCACGATGGGGATCCCCTACGACCCCCCGGAGCGAGGCGCCGGTGCGTCCGTCGCCGCTCCCGTCACCCGGGCCGGGCTCGTCTGGCGGGTCGTCGCCTCGCTGGTGCTCGCCGTGCTCGGAGTGAACGCGCTCGTCCGGATGGTCCCGCTGCTCCAGGACGCCAACACCGATCCCGGGAGCGGCGCGTGGGTCGGGGCGCTCGGACTGCTCGTCCTGGCTGCACTCTTCCTCGCCTACCCGGTCGTGAACGTCGTGCGGTGGGTCCGCGCACGCCGGTGAATCGGGAGCCGAGCCGGGCACCGGAACGCGACGAGGCAACGCTCCGGAGGAGCATCGCCAACGCCAGCCCCGGCAACATCGGCTTCGCGTACACCGCGCCCGAAGGCGGCGCCGAGCCCGAGGCACCCGTCACCCGGCTCGGCCTGGTGTGGCGGATCGCCGCGTCACTCGTGCTCGCCGCCGTCGGCATCAACGCCGTCGTCCAGATCGTCCGGATCCTCGTCCAGCCCGAGGCGGCGTGGGTCGCCGCGCTCGGCATGGCCGTCGTCGCCCTGCTGACGCTCGCCTACCCGGTCGTGAACGTCGTGCGGTGGGTCCGCGCAGTGCGTCGCAGGGGTCAGCGGCCCGCCGCGTAGCCCTGCCCGCCGCGGGAGTTCGCCGCGGCTCCGAGCACGCCGGTCTCCGGATCGCGGGTCACGCAGGAGATCCGACCGAGGGACCAGTCGCCGGCACGCGTGACGACGTGCCCGCGTGCCTCGAGGCCAGCGATCACCTCGTCGCCGAGTCGGTCCTCGACCACGAGCCCCGCCGGCTCCCACGTGCGCGGCCAGAACGACCCCGGGAACGACGTGGTGTGCAGCGACGGCGCATCGATCGCCTGCTGCGGCGAGTACCCGCCGACGATCCACCGCAGCAGGAACAGCAGCTGCCACTGGTCCTGCTGGTCACCGCCCGGGGAACCGAGGGCGGCCACGGGGACGCCGTCGCGCAGGACGAGCGTCGGCGTCAGGGTCGTGCGGGGGCGCTCGCCGGGTCGGAGCGTGGACGCCGTGCCCTCCTCGAGCCAGGTCATCTGCAGGCGCGTGCCGAGGCAGAACCCGAGCTCCGGGATGGTGGGCGACGACTGCAGCCAGCCGCCGGACGGGGTCGCGCTGACGATGTTGCCCCAGCGGTCGACGACGTCGATGTGGACCGTGTCGCCGCGCGTCTCGCCGTCCGGCGCGACGAACGGCTCGCCGCGGTCCTCGACGGGAGCGGCCGGCGGGACCTCGGCGGCGCGGGCGACCTGCACGGTCGGCTCCCCGACGCCGCTGCCGGCGACGGCACCGGCTGCCTCGGCCTCGTGCTGCGTGCGGACCGGGGGCAGCGCGTGCGCGACGCCGCCGACGGAGCCGGGCCGGAGCTCCGCGGACGCCCGCTCGCCGATCAGCGCGCGGCGCTCGTCGGAGTACGCGTCGGAGAGCAGCACGTCGAGGGGGACGTCACCGTCGCCGTAGAACGCCTCGCGGTCGGCGAGCGCGAGCTTCTGCGCCTCGACCACCGTGTGGGCGCCGATCTCGGTGGACGGGTCGAGCAGGGCGTCGTCGAGCGGTTCGAGCAGCCGGAGGGTCTGCAGGAGCGCGGGACCCTGCCCCCACGCGCCGGTCTTCGCGATCGTGCACCCGCGGAACTCGGCGGTCGTCGCGGGCTCGTAGGACGCCCGGAACGCGGCGAGGTCGGAGGCCCGGATGACCCCGGCGTGGTCGGAGCCGGACGAGTGCCGGTGCGGCTGCCGGACGAAGCGGTCGATCGTGGCGGCGACGAAGCCGTCGGCCCACTCGCTCCGCGCGGCGTCGATGCGGGCGGTGCGGCTGCCGGCGCCGTCGCCGGCGGCGACGAGCCGGTCGAGGACCGACGCGAGTGCCTCGTTGCGCACCAGGTCCCCGGGGACCGGCACCGCGCCTCCAGGCAGCCACTGCGTGGCAGAGGTGGGCCAGTGGTCACGGAACAGGCCGGCGACGGCGGTGATCGTGCGCACCACGGCGGGCGCGACCGGGTGTCCGTCGCGTGCGTAGTCGATCGCCGGGGCGAGCACGTCGGCGAGGTCCCACGTGCCGTGGTCGCGGAGCAGGAGGAGCCACGCGTCGACCGCTCCGGGGACGGCCGCGGCGAGGGCGCCGGAGCCGGGGACGAGGTCGAGGCCCTCGGCGCGGTAGTGCTCCGGCGTGGCCGCTGCCGGTGCCGGGCCCTGGCCGGAGAGCACGATCGGCGTGGGGTCGTCGGCCGTGGCGAAGACCGCGGTGAGGTCCCCGCCGGGGCCGTTGAGGTGCGGTTCCACCACGTGCAGCACGAACGCGCCCGCGACCGCGGCGTCGAACGCGTTGCCGCCGCGTTCGAGGACGGACTGCGCCGTGGCCGTGGCGATCCAGTGGGTCGAGGCGGCCATCCCGAAGGTGCCGCCGAGGTCGGGGCGGGTGGTGTGGGTGGCGGGCGGGACGAAGGCGGAGTTCGGCGTCGGCATGACTCCATCTTGCGCGCTGCCGGGAGGACGCCCATACTGAACACGTCAGTTAATTAACCGGCAGGTTCAGCAAGGAGGCCCGCGTGGACACCGACCGCATCGACGACGTCCTGTCCGCGCTGGCCGACCCGATCCGCCGGCGCATCGTCGAACGACTCGGGAAGGGCGAGGCCACGGTCACCGACCTCTCCGCCCCGTTCGACGTCAGCGGCCCGGCGATCTCCCGGCACCTCGGGATCCTCGAGCGCGCCGGCCTCATCACCCGTGAGCGCCACGGCACCTGGCGCACGTGCCGCCTCCGGCCCGAGGCCGTCGTCGACCTCGGCGCGTGGCTGGGCGGGCTGCAGCCCGTCTGGGACAGCCGCTTCGACAGCCTGGAGGCAGTGCTCGCCGCCCGCACGGACGTCACCCCCGTCACGCACCACCACCACATCCAGGAGCAGTCATGACCGAACAGTTCACCGCCCACGCGACCCACCGGTTCTCGTACCCCGTCACCGACGTCTACCGCGCCTTCGTCGACCCGGCACTCCTCGCCCTGTGGTTCGGCCCGCTCGGTTTCCACGTCCCCGCCGCGACCGTCGAGGTCGACGCTCGCGTCGGTGGCGCCTGGAACCTCACGATGGTCAGCAACGACAACCCCGAGTGGACCTCGCCCGTGACGTCGACGCTGCAGGAGATCGAGGAGAACCGGGTCATCGTCGGCACCCAGGTCGCGAACGGCATCCCCGGGATCGAGGACGGCACGCCGCTGTCGCTCACGCTCGAGTTCGCCGAGGACGGCGACGGCACGATCGTCACGCTGACCCAGGGCCCGTTCCCCGAGATGATGCGCGACATGAACATCGCCGGCTGGACGCAGTCGTTCCACAAGCTCGAGGCGCTCCTCGGTGCCCCGAAGGAGTTCTTCCAGATGCCGTGACACGCCGCCGTACCCCCGGAACTGGGGTTCACCAGGCGGTGTCAAGGGGGTTGTTTCTCCTCCCTGAAAAGGTGAACATCGTTCGGCGGCGCGTATCGGGCGTGTCGCCGAACGGTCGCGCAGGGGCGTGACCGCCACCCGGATCGCCTCCCTGCGATCCCAGCCCAGGGGAATCATGCGCAGCACCTCGTCGTCCACGGCACGCCCACGCCCAGTCCGCGCTCGGGTCCTCGCGACCGTCGTCGCACTCGCCGCCGTCGCCGCGGGGCTCGTGGGCACCGCCGCTCCGGCCACCGCCGCTCCAGCCGTCTACACGGGCACCGTCCCCGCCGGCGCGACGCTCTGGCCCGGAGACTCCGTCACCTCGAACAACGGGCAGTTCCAGCTCGTCATGCAGGGTGACGGCAACCTCGTCGAGTACGGGATCGGGCGCAAGGTCCTCTGGTCCTCGAACACGTCCGGCAAGTCCGGCGCGTTCGCCCAGATCCGCGCGAACGGCACCCTCGCGATCGTGTACAACAACGTGCGCATCGCCCTCTGGGGCGGCGCCGGCCAGGTCGGCCGGAACTTCGGCGTCCGTCCCGACGGCACCATGCGGATGATCAACACGGCGAACCACAGCGTCGTCGAGTTCCCGACCTACCAGGACAGCATCGCCGCCGGGAACGTCATCCTGCCCGGTACCGTGCTGCGATCCGACCGCACCAACTCCCGCACCCTGACGATGCGCGCCGACGGCGTCCTCGTGCAGGTCGTCGACGGCAAGCAGGTCTGGGCCACGAAGACCACCGGCAACAAGAACGCGTACGCCGCCGTGCAGGCGGACGGGAACCTCGTCGTCTACAGCGCGGCGAAGAAGGCGCTGTGGGCCAGTGCCACGAGCCGCGCCGGCACCGGGCAGCTGCTCGTGCAGGTCGACGGCAACGTGGTCCTCTACGGCAAGACCGACACCCGCGTGTGGTCGACCCGATCAGTCACCGGGCTGCTCTGGCCCGTCGCGAGCACCAAGATCTCCGGCAAGTACGGCGACGACCGCGGCGCCGGACACGTCCCGCGCTACCACCAGGGCACCGACTCCGCCGTCGGCATCGGCACCGCCGTGTACGCCTCGGGCACCGGGACGGTCACGAGCGCCGTCGCGAACAACGCCTCGTACGGCAACTACGTCGTCGTGACCTACGGCATGACCACGGTGCTCACCGCGCACCTCAGCAAGATCGAGGTGAAGACGGGGCAGATCGTGACGAAGGGCAACGAGATCGCGCGGTCCGGCAACACCGGGCAGTCGACGGGGCCGCACGTGCACGTCGAGGTCCGTCAGGGCGGGACGCTCGTCGACCCGCTGAAGGTGCTGCACTTCCGCTGAGGTTCGCGCGTCGCCGGGCGTCGCCGCGCAGGCGCTTCGTCGCCGCGCCCGCTTCGTGAGCAGAAATGGTCGGGTCGCTCGAGGGCACCCGACCATTTCTGCTCACGAAGTTCCGCGAAGTTCGTCAGGATCGTCGTTCTCCCGACACTCCTGAAGTGAAGGGGGTTCCGTGAGAGACGACGACTCGGTCCTCGTGCGCCGGATGGTGTCCGGGGACAAGACAGCGCTCGCGACGGCGTTCGACCGGTTCGCACCGGTGCTGACGCGCTACGCGTGGGCGGTCACCGCCACCTCCGCCGACGTCGAGCACGTCGTGCAGGAGTCGTTGCTGTCGCTCTGGAAGCACGCCGACGGGCTGTACCTGCCCACCGGACTGCTGCTGCCGTGGCTCCTCGCGGTCTGCCGATCGCACGCCGGGCCGCGCGGTGCCGACGTCGCCGGAGGGGAGCCGCTGCGCTGGGTCCAGGACGACCTGGCCGCGCTCCCCGACACCGACCGCCGACTCGTCGAGCTCTGCCTCGTCGACGGTCGGACATGGGCGGAGGCCGCACAGCTGCTCGGTCTCCGTCCCGGAGGGCCCGCACCACGGCGAGGGTCCCGAGCGACGAAGGAGGTGCAGCGATGAACTCTGAACCCCCGATCGGAGACGACCTGCAGCGCATGCTCGTCTCGATGAAGCAGAACGTGCTGAAGCGCGCCGAATCGCGAAGGCATCGCGGACGTCGGACCGGCATCGTGATCGCGGTCATCGCCCTGCTCGCCGTCGGTACCGCCGGCGGTGGAGTGGCCCTCGGCCTGATCCCGACCTCGCCCACGGCAGCACCGGAATCCAGCCCGAGCGCGACCCGTGAACCGACGAGTGCCGTCACGCCGTCCTCGGCACCGGTCGTCGACGCTCCGACGCCGGTCCTCACCCCGACGCCGACTGTGACCGCGCCGCCGTACTCGGCGGCGGACTGGTCGACGTGGACGATCTCGGCCGACGCCGTCGGTCCGGCGACGCTCGGGAGCCTGACCGGCGCCGACGACGCCGCCCTCCGCGCAGGGTTCGCGCCGGCGCCTCCGCGGGTCGACGACAAGGGGGCCGTGATCTACCCGTACGGGTGCCCCAACCCGAACGCGCGGATCTGGGACGGGCCCGGAGGCGAGAACGTGGTCGAGATCGTCGCCGGAGACGCTGTCGGCTCGGTCATCATCGGGCAGGAGAACGGTCCCCCTGGTCAGCTCGTCGGACCGAGGACGTTCGACGGCATCGGCCTGGGCAGCACGCTCGACGAGGTCAAGGCCGCCTACCCGGACCTGGTGCAGACGCGGAAGGACCCCGTCGGCGGCACCCGCGACACGTTCTGGGCTGTCCACTCCGGCGAGCGGTACATCGTCTTTCAGGTGCCGTACGAGGGTGACCGGGTGGCGACGGTGTACGTCGGCAGCACGAGCGAGCCGGAGGACGACTACTGCTCCTGACGGCATCACTGAACGCTGATGTTCTACATGCCATAGGTTGGGGTGCTGTCACCCCGAATGGGGTGGCGGCCCCTCGTGAATGCTGACGGGTCATCAATTACGGTTGCAGTGACCCAGGGGAGGAACAATGGAGTTCGAAGAGCGGCTCGCCGCGTTGGCGACCAAGGTGCAGAACCAGCGCGAGGCCATCCAGACGGAGGAAGCGACCAAGAACGCGTTCGTCATGCCGTTCATCTCGACGATCCTCGGCTACGACGTCTTCAACCCGCTCGAGGTCGTGCCTGAGTTCACTGCCGATGTGGGTGTGAAGCGTGGCGAGAAGGTCGACTACGCGATCATGCGCGACGGTGAGGTGCAGATCCTCATCGAGTGCAAGAAGTCGACCGAGCCGCTGAAGATCGAGCACGCATCGCAGCTGTTCCGGTACTTCTCGGTCACGAACGCACGCATCGCCGTCCTGACCAACGGCGAGGTCTACAACTTCTACACGGACCTCGACGCACCGAACAAGATGGACGATCGACCGTTCCTGGTACTGGACCTCGCCGCCATCGACGAGACCCTCCTCCCCGAACTCAGCAAGCTGACGAAGGACGTGTTCGACCTCGACTCGGTCATCAGCGCGGCCGAGGAACTCAAGTACGTCGGCTCGATCAAACGTGCCATCGCCGCACAGTTCCGCGAGCCGGAAGAGGACTTCGTCCGTCTCTTCACGTCCCGCGTCTACGACGGTCGCTTCACACAAGAGGCACGGACTCAGTTCACGACGTTGGTCGCGAAGGCGTCGAAGCAGTTCCTCAACGAGCAGGTCAACGACCGGCTCAAGACGGCACTCGGTGCGTCGTACAGTGCACCGGTCGGAGCTGAGGCGCCAGCAGAGACCGTCACGAGTGCAGCTGTCGCCGAGGACGACCTCGACCGTGACACTGAGATCGAGACGACCCTCGAGGAGCTCGAGGGCTACCAGATCGTCAAGGCGATCGCGTGCAGTGAGGTCAAGCCCGACCGCATCGCGCACCGCGACCAGAAGTCCTACTTCGCCGTCCTGCTCGATGACAACAACCGGAAGCCCATCGCCCGGTTGTGGTTCAACGGGAAGAAGCAGAAGTACCTCGGTCTGTTCGACGAGGGAAAGGTCGAGACGAAGCACCCCATCGAGAACCTCGACGACATCTACCTCCACGCGGCCGCCATCCGTGAGGCCACCCAGCGCTACGCGGTCTGACCCTCCCGCCGCCGCAGTCGCGCCCGGATACCCTGGCGGGATGGAGCAGCGCGGCGCACGGGTCCTCGTGCTGGTGGCGATCGGGATCGTCGCCGGCGTGCTCTCCGGCCTGTTCGGCGTCGGCGGCGGCGTGGTCGTCGTGCCTGCACTGATGGCGTTCCTGCACCTCGACCAGCGCCGGGCATCGGCGACGTCCCTCGTGGCGATCGCCCCCGCGGCCGTCGTCGGCGCCATCACCTACGCCGTGCAGGGTGAGGTGCACTGGCTCGCCGCGCTGACCCTGGCGATCGGCAGCGTCGTCGGCGCACCGATCGGCGCGCGGCTCCTGCGGGCGCTCCCGCTGCGGGTCCTGCCGTGGATCTTCGTCGGCTTCATCGCCGTCGTCCTGGTGTCCCTGTTCACCACCGTCCCGACCCGGGGCGGTGACGTGCACTTCGGGATCGTCGAAGCGCTCGTGCTCCTGCTGCTCGGCCTGTTGTCCGGCGTGCTCTCCGGGCTGGTCGGCGTGGGCGGCGGGGTCGTCATCGTGCCCGGGCTCGAGGTCGTCCTCGGCGCTGGTGACCTGCTCGCGAAGGGGACGTCGCTCCTCACGATGGTGCCGACGTCGCTGTCCGGCACGGTCGCGAACCTCCGGCGGCGCGCGGTCGAGCTGCGCATCGGACTGACGGTCGGCATCACCGCTGCGGTGTGCTCGCCGGCGGGTGCGTGGATCGCCCGGCTCGTCGACCCGCAGGTGGGCACCTGGCTCTTCGCCGCGTTCCTGGTGGTCGTGGCGGTCATCGTCCTGGTGCGTGGTCGCCGGGCCGCACTCCGGAACGTGGCGACGGCCGGCGAGGTCGCGTGACGCGCCTCCAGGCCGGTCGTGGGAGCAACCACGCGGATGCGGAGGCCGTCCTGTCGGCGTTCGCGCGGACGTCCGGTGACGTGCCGGCGGCCCGCAGGGTCGCGCGGCAGTTCGCCGACCTCGACGAGGGGGAACGCTCGGCACTGCTGTGGAGCGAGGACGCGGGCGCGCAGCTCGTCGCGGTGCTGCTGCTCGTGCAGGCGATGCGCGAACGGTCCGACCCGGAGCTGACCGAGGAGTACCTGTCGGCGGCGAAGGCCGAGCGCTTCGAGGACACCGTGCTCGTCGACCTGGTGGCGGAGGAGCTCGTGGGTGCACCGATGGTGGGCGGCTCGACCGGCCCGCTGTTCGCGCTCGTGAAGTCGGACGTGGCGATGGTCCGTCGGGTCGCGGTCGTGGCGACGTTGGCCTTCGCGAAGCAGGGCGACGCGGACGTGCCGCTCGGCATCGCGGGCAGACTCGTCCGGGAGCGCAGCGACACCGTGCAGTCGGCGCTCGGGTGGGTGCTGCGCGAGACCGGCAAGCGTGCCTCGGAGCCCGCGCTGATCGCGTTCCTCGAGCGGAGCGGACGGTTCCTGACGCCCGCTGCCCGTCTCACGGCGACCGAGCACCTGCCGCCGTCCGAACGGGCCCGACTGCGCGGCTGACCCCGACCCCGGTGGGACTAGACCGCGTCCGGCTCCGCCAGCACCGTCGTCAGTGCGACGATGACGCCCTCGCGGACCTCGATCACGTCGATGCCCCGGACCGCGGGAGCCCCGACCGGACCGAATCCCCACGCGAGTGCCCCGTGGGTCTCGGAGACGTAGCGGCGTCCCTCCTCGACGAACTGGAACCCGGCCGGCGCCGACTCGAGGAGCCCGGCGGCCTTCTGCTCGAGGGCGTCCCAGCCGACGACGACACCCTCCGGGTCGGTGAACGCCACGTCGGTGGAGTAGACGCGCTCGATCGCAGCACGGCGGGAAGCGACGTCGTCGTTGCCGAAGACGTCGTGGAGGTTCGCGGAGAGGAGCTCGGAGACGGTGGCCATGGCCGGAGCCTAACCTGGGCGCATGCACACCGAGGTGCCCTCCATCGACGAGACGCTGGTCCGCCGGCTCGTCGCCGCGCAGTTCCCCGACTGGGACGGGTTGCCGGTGCGCGAGGTCGACCACCAGGGGTGGGACAACCGCACCTTCCGGCTCGGCGACGACCTCGCCGTCCGCCTGCCGAGTGCCGCCGGGTACGTCCCCGCGGTCGAGAAGGAGCAGGACGTGCTGCCGTACCTCGCCGGTCGGCTCGACATCGCCGTGCCCGAGCCCGTCGCGCTGGGTGCACCGGGTGCGGGCTACCCGTTCCCGTGGTCGGTCCGACGCTGGCTCGACGGGACCGTGGTTGAGCACGCCGACGGCCTCGACACGGAGCGGTTCGCCGCCGAGGTCGGCGCCGTGCTCCGGCAGCTGCGGAGCATCCCCGCGGCCGGTGGACCGGCAGCCGGGGAGCACTCGTTCCACCGGGGAGCGCATCCGTCGGCCTACTCCGACGAGGTCGTCACGGCACTCGACGCACTCGGGAACGCGGTCGACCGTGCCGCCTGCGAACGGGTCTGGGCCGCCGCCACCGCGACCAGCTGGGAACACCCGGCGGTCTGGTTCCACGGGGACGTCGCACCGGGCAACCTGCTCGTCGACGGGGACGGCCGCCTCAGCGCCCTGATCGACTTCGGCACGTGCGGGGTCGGTGACCCCGCCTGCGACCTGGTGCTCGCGTGGACGTTCCTCGAGGGGGACGCACGGCAGGTCCTCCGCGAGGCCGCCGGGCTCGACGCCGACGCCTGGTCGCGAGCGCGCGGCTGGGCGCTGTGGAAGTCCCTCATCATGCTGGCCGGCAGCGCCGGCCCCGGCGACCGGGCGGAACACGAACAGGTGCTCGCCTCCGTCCTCGCGGATCCGGTCGTCTGAACCGGACGGGCGGGCCTGGAGGCGCGGATCGCGTCCGCCAAGGAACGCACCGGACCGGCGCGGCTGGGAACGCACCACGGGGCGGGGGCGTACCGACGAGGGTGACGTGAGTCGCGCCTCCAGGCCGGCTCGAAGCGACCACGAGAGGAACGCGACGTGCGCGCACTGACCTGGCAGGGCACCGAGAAGGTGTCCGTCGAGACCGTCCCAGACCCGACCATCCAGGAGCCGACCGACGCGATCGTGCGGATCACCTCGACGGCGATCTGCGGCTCCGACCTGCACCTCTACCGGGTGCTCGGCCCGTACATCGACAAGGGGGACGTCCTCGGGCACGAGCCGATGGGCATCGTCGAGGAGGTCGGCAGCGGCATCACGAACCTCAAGGTCGGTGACCGTGTCGTCATCCCCTTCAACATCTCCTGCGGCCACTGCTGGATGTGCCAGCACGGCCTGCAGTCGCAGTGCGAGACGACCCAGGTGACGGAGTACGGCACCGGGGCGTCCCTGTTCGGCTACACGAAGATGTACGGCCAGGTCCCCGGTGGGCAGGCCGAGTACCTCCGCGTGCCGCACGCCGACTACGGCCCCATCGTCGTGCCCGACGACGGGACGCCCGACGACCGCTGGTTGTTCCTCAGCGACATCCTGCCCACCGCCTGGCAGGCCGTGCAGTACGCGAACGTCCCCGACGGCGGCACGCTCGCGGTGCTCGGCCTCGGCCCGGTCGGGCAGTTCGCCGCACGGATCGGCGCACACCTCGGCTACCGCGTCCTCGCCGTCGACCCGGAGCAGGTCCGCCGCGACCTCGGCGCGAAGCACGGGGCCGAGGTGTTCGACCTGTCGAAGGACCTCGTGTCCCAGCTCGTCGACCTGACCGACGGACGCGGCCCCGACGGCGTCGTCGACGCGGTCGGCATGGAGGCCCACGGCAACCCGTTCGCCGGGTTCGCGCAGCGCGCCGCCGGACTGCTGCCGGACGCGCTCGCGCAGAAGGCGATCGAGACCGCGGGGGTGGACCGGCTCGCCGCCGTGCACACCGCGATCGACCTCGTCCGTCGCGGCGGCACCGTCTCGCTGAGCGGCGTCTACGGCGGGATGGCCGACCCGATGCCGATGATGACGCTGTTCGACAAGCAGATCACCATCCGCGAGGGGCAGTGCAACGTGAAGCACTGGATCGACGACATCATGCCGCTGGTGCAGGACCCGTCGGACCCGCTCGGCGCGCTCGACCTCACGACGCACCGGGTGTCCCTCGAGGACGCCCCGCACATGTACGAGGTGTTCCAGAAGAAGCAGGACGGCTGCGTGAAGGTGGTCCTCGACCCCGCACTGGCCGCCGCCTGATGCGGATCGTCGTCGTCGGCGCGACGGGCAACGTCGGGACGGCCGTGCTCCGGCGGCTCGCCGAGGCGCGGTTGCGCGGGGACGGTCGTGCGGGCGCCGGTCTTGCGGGCACCGACGCGGGGCTCGAGGTGGTCGGTGTCGCGCGACGGCTGCCTGACGCCCGGGTCGCGCCGTACGACGTCGCCAGCTGGCACGCCGTCGACGTCGGCGGCCGGTCCGCCGTGGACGAACTCGTGCGGGTGTTCCAGGGCGCCGACGCCGTCGTGCACCTGGCGTGGGCGCTCCAGCCGACGCACGACATCCCCGCGCAGTACCGGACGAACGTCACCGGGACGGACAACGTCCTCGAGGCCGTCGCCCGAGCCGGTGTCCCGCAGGTCGTCGTCGCGTCCTCCGTCGGCGCGTACCGCGGAGTCGACGTCGACGGCAAGCGCACCCCGGTCGACGAGTCCTGGCCGGCGACGGGCATCCCCACCGCGACCTACGCGATCCACAAGGCCGCGAACGAGGCCGCGATGGACGCGTTCGAGTCCGAGCACCCGTCCGTCGTCGTCACTCGTCTCCGCCCCGGGCTGATCTTCCAGCGGGGTGCGGCGGCCGAGATCCGTGGCATCTTCCTCGGGCCGTTCGTGCCGATGTCGATCGTCCGGTGGATCCGGTGGGCGGTCCTGCCGTTGCCGCTGCCGTTCGTGTTCCAGGCCGTGCACGCCGACGACGTCGCCGACGCCTACTGGCGCGCGATCGACCGGCGGGCCGGAGGTCCCTTCAACATCGCCGCGGCGCCCGTCCTCAACCCGCCGCGGTTGGCGCGGGCGTTCGGGATGCTCGGCGCCGTCCGGGTGCCGCTGTGGCTCATCTGCGGCATCGTCACGCTGACCTGGCGGCTCCGCCTGCAGGCGACGGACGCCGGCTGGGTGGACATCGCCGCGGGGGTCCCGATCATGCGGACCGATCGGGCACGGACGGAGCTCGGGTGGGAGCCGCGGCACACCGCCGAGGAGGCCCTGCGCGAGCTCGTCGCCGGGTTCGCCGACGGCGCGAACGTGCCCGCGTCGGGGCCGCTGCGCGGGTGAGGGTCTCGGGTGCCGTTCCGCGCGTGGGTGGCGGAACCGCGCGTGGGAAGCGGAATCGCTCGTAGGAGGCAGGAAGTTCCTGCACCCCATGCGCGAAAGTGCTTCCCATTGCACGCGTGATGGGCTCCTTCGCGCACCCGAGCCGCGCTACGCTCTCGTCACCGCACGAGCACGAGGGGGCGCGAATGGCGTTCGAGGAGACCAACAACCCGCTGATACCTGTCGGGTACGACATCGCCGGATCGATGATCACGCTCGGCGCCGTGGTCATCGGGATCGGCTTCGTCGTGGTGATCGCCCTCGCGATCTACCGCGGGACCCGGATGGCGAACCGCGGGCAGAACCCCCTGACGTTGCAGGAGGACCTGGCGTACAAGGCGATGCAGAGCAACACGCTCGCACCGGCGCAGCCACTCGAGCAGCGGCTCGCCGAGCTCGACGACCTGCACCGGCGGGGTGTCATCACGGACGACGAGCACCGGTCAGCCCGGGCGGAGGCCCTCCGCGGGTAGCCTGGGCCGGTGCTGCTGCCGACGGACCTGCTGGGGGAGTGGGAGCTCCGACGGACGGTCGACGACCGGCGCGCAGGGGCGGCGGGCACCGTCGTCGGCACGACCACGCTGGCGGCCGCCGGACCGGACGAGGTCCGCTGGGACGAAGCGGGCACGATGCGCTTCGCCGACCGCGAGACCCCGGTCTCCCGGACCCTCGTCGTGCGCCGGAACCCCGACGGCCGCTGGGCCGTGCACTTCGCCGACGGCCGGGTGTTCCACGACTGGGTCTGGGGCGAACGGGTCGACCACGCCTGCGCGCCCGATGCCTACACGGGCGTGCTCGACGGCGACGCCGAGCACTGGACGGTGCGGTGGGAGGCGCACGGCCCCGCGAAGGACTACGTGCTCGTCAGCGAACTCCGACGTCGGACCGGACCGGCAGACTGAACGCATGGCACGTTCCTCCGGTACCGACGCTCCGCGCATCACCCTGACCGAACCCGTCGACCTCGAGGACTGGGCGCCCGGCCCCGGCGACGTCCTCACCGGGGACCGCATCGAGGGCAAGCGCATCGGCACGTTCGACCTCGCGGGTGGGCGGTTGCCAGACCTCGAGATCGAGGAGAGCGTCATCGGCACGCTCCGCGTCGACGCCGCCGACCTGCGCGGACTGCGGGTGCGCGACTCGGTCGTCGAGACGCTCGACGCCCCGGTGCTCAAGGCGTCCAGCAGCTCCTGGCGCGAGGTCCGGATCGCCGGCGGGCGCGTGGGCTCCGCGGAGCTCTACGACGCCGGGCTCAACGGCGTCGAGTTCATCGGGATGAAGCTCGGGTTCGTGAACCTCCGCGGGTCGACCCTCACCGACGTCGTGTTCCGTGACTGCGTCATCGACGAGCTGGACATCGCCGATGCCCGACTGCTCCGGGTGTCGTTCGACGGGACGCGGATCCGTGCGGCCGAGGGCTCGAACACCCGGATCGACCACGTGGACCTGCGCGGCGCCGACCTCGACCGGGTCGAGCGGCTCGAGGGCTTCCGCGGAGCGACGATCGGCGCCGACCAGCTGTACACGCTCGCGCCGCTCCTGGCGGCGCAGGCCGGCTACCGCGTCGACTGACCCTCGCACCGTGCGAGGTCCGCCGCGCGCTGCGGTGCGACCGACCCTCGCACCGTGCGAGGGTCCGCGCGAGTGGTGCGAGGTTCCGTACTCGGTGAGACGCCACGGGAGTCGCACCGAGTACGGAACCTCGCACGTCACGCGCGGGAGCCCGCCGCAGCGCCCGAGCGCGCCGCAGCGCCCGCGCCCGCCAGCGCCGCCGCCAGGTCCGCCTGCACGAGGTCGCCGTGCACCGCGGCCCCCGCCTGCGTCCCGGCGGCGGCCGACGCGATGACCGTGGCCATCGGCGACGCCACGTTCCCCGCCGCGTACACCCCGCGCACCGAGGTCTGCCCGACGGCGTCGACCGCCAGCGCACTCGCGACCCGGAAGTCGCCCATCAGCTGGTCCTCGGCGACGAGTCCCAGCCCGGACAAGAACGAGACCCGGGCCTCCGCGGTGCTCGCCGCCGCGAGGGCATCGAGTTCGACGACCTCGCCCGAGCCGAGCTCCACTCCCGACAGCACCCCGGACGGTGCGCCCGACTGCCCGGACAGCACCCGGGCCACCGGACCGTCCAGCACCGTGATGCTCCGGGCCGCGAAACCAGCACGGGCGGTGTCGTCAACGAGTCCCGGATCGGTGACGAACGCCGTCACGTCGTCACTGAGCGCCCGGAACATGAGCGCGTGGTGAGCGCCGAACGGTGTGGTCACGAGCACGCCGATGCGCCGGTCCCGGACCTCCCATCCGTGGCAGAACGGGCAGTGCACCACACCGCGCCCCCACTGCTCGGCGAGCCCCGGGACCTCCGGCAGGACGTCCACGGCGCCGGAGGCGACGACCAGCCTGCGCGCCGTGACGACCGCGCCCGAGTCGGTGGTGACCGAGAAGCCGACCGGGTCGATGCCGTCGCCGGACGTGGCGGACGCGGCCACGATCCTCCCGGCGGTCACCTCGACGCCGTAGGCGGCAACTTCCCCGCGACCGATCCTCGCCAGGTCGTGCGGTGCGGCACCCTCGCGTCCGAGGTAGTTGTGCACGCCCTCGGCGGGTGCGTTGCGGGGTTCGCCGGCGTCGACCACGAGGACCGACCGCCTGGAACGACCGAGGATGAGTGCTGCTGACAGGCCGGCGGCTGCTCCGCCGATGACGATGACGTCGTAGTGATCACGCATGCGAGCATCCTGCGGATGACCCAGCAGGACTGGCAAACTTCCTTGCTGGTCTGGCAACATGACCGTCATGGGCAGCGCAGCACACGACCGTGGCCGGGAGGAACGGATCACCCCGCGCACGACCGCTGAGGTCGTCGGCGCGGTCGGCCCCCGACTGCGTGCGCTCCGCGCCCGTCGCGACGTCACGCTCGCCGCGCTCGCGGAGGAGACCGGCATCTCGGTGTCCACGCTCTCACGGTTGGAGTCAGGGCAGAGGAAGCCGACGCTCGAGCTCCTGTTGCCGCTGGCCCGGGCGTACCAGGTGCCGCTCGACGACCTCGTGGGAGCGCCTCCGACCGGGGACCCGCGTGTGCACCTCAAGCCGGAGATGCACGGCGGCCGCGTGGTCGTCCCGCTCACCCGGCGGACCGGTGGCGTGCGGTCGTTCAAGCAGCTGTTCCCGCCGCGGTCGCCCGGGGGCGAGCCGACACTCGCGACCCACGAGGGCTACGAGTGGCTCTACGTCCTGTCCGGGCGGTTACGGCTCCTGCTCGGCGAGCGTGACCTCGACCTCGGGCCGGGTGAGGTCGTGGAGTTCGACACCCACACCCCGCACTGGATCGGCAACGTCACGGACGAGGTCACCGAGGTGCTGTGCCTGTACGGGCCGCAGGGGGAGCGGGCGCACGTGCGGTCACGGCCGGCGGCAGGGCCGGGGTCGGGGTCGTTCCGCGCGTAGGAGGTCGTTCCGCGCGTAGGAGGCAGTTCCGCTCGTAGGAGGTCGTTCTTTCCGACCTCCTACGAGCGATTCGGCTTCCCATTGCGCGGGTGATGGGCAGGATTTGCGCGCGTGATGGGCAGGATGCGCCGCGGTCAGCGCCGGGTCCAGCGCGCAGCTGCCTGCTGGCGTGCCGTGACCCGGTACCGACGAGCCCACCGCCGCACCGGGTTCGCACGCCGCCCGTTGACGCGGAACGTGTGGAACGCGCGGCGCGTCCGGGTCAGGGCCGACGACAGGCTCGACAGCGGTCGCGCGGACACCTGCACCGTGAGGGCACGGTCGGCCACCACGCGCCACCCCGGGTCGAGCTGCATGCTCAGGTCGACGTCGTCGTGGACCTCGGCGTCGTCGCGGTTCGCGCGCGAGCGGATCACGAGCCAGGTCTCGCGGCGCATCGCCATCGCCGACCCGAACAGTGGCGGCCGGCCGAGCGCTGCCCACATGAGGACGAAGTACGGGCGCATGTAGACCGCGTTCCAGACCCGGTGCACGACCGGGCCACCCTCGCGAGGACGTCCGGGGCCGGTCACGGCGACGACCTCGGGGTCGGCGAGGAGCCGGAGTGCGTCGGCGATCCACCCGGGCGGCGGGACGGAGTCGGCGTCGAGCCGGACGATGACGTCACCGGAAGCGCGGTCGTAGCCGCGAGCCGAGGCCCGGGCGATGCCGCGCACGCGCTCGGTGAGGACGATCGCGCCCGCCGCGGAGGCCACCTCGGCGCTGTCGTCGCGGCTGCCGTTGTCGACGACGATCACCTCGTCGGGGATCACCGACTGGGCCGCCAGGGCGTCGAGGCACCGGCGGAGGTGCACGGCATCGTCCAGCACGGGGACGACGACGGAGACGGTGGGCATCCCCCGATCCAACCGGACCCGCGCTGAACGGATCTCCGGTCCGCGCATCCCGGAGTTCCTGTGACCCGCTCCAGAGATCGAAGCGCACGTTCGGATTGCACGCCGCCGGTGCAGGACCGGTGGCGACGACTACCGGAAGGCCGACCATGACCACGAACCCACCCGGGAACGACGCCGGGACGCCCATCCACGACCGCACGGCCGCTGCCGAGGGGCACGAGATCCACCCCGGCGTGACGGTCCCCTCGTACGCGAGCGCCACCCCCGCGGCACGTCCGGACGACCCGCCGCTCGACGCGATCCCCGCCGACGAGCAGCTCCCCGCAGTGCCCTCAGCGGCCGGAGCGGCGGGCATCGGCACCGGCACGGGCGGAGCCGGCGTCGGTGGCGGCATCGGCAGCACCGGCGGACCGCTCGGTGGCAGCACCGGCAGCACCGGCAGCACCGGCACCGGCAGCGCCGGCAGCGACAGCACCGGCGGCGGCAAGGCCGACGCGGCGAAGGGTGCCGCCCAGGACGTCGCCGGCGACGCCAAGGAGAAGGCCCAGAACGTCACCGGCACCGCGAAGGAGCAGGCGTCGAACGTCGCCTCCGAGGTGACCGACCACGCCAAGCAGCTCTTCGGGCAGGCGTCCGACACGCTCAAGGACCAGGCGGCCGACCAGCAGCAGCGCGCTGCCGGAGGCCTCCGCAGCATCGGCGAGCAGCTCGGCCGGATGGCCGAGAACGACGACGAGCAGGGCGTCGCGTCGAAGGTCGTGCGCGACCTGTCGAACCGTGCGACCTCCGTCGCCGGGTACCTCGAGGGCCGCGATCCCGGCTCCCTCCTCGGTGAGGTGAAGTCCTTCGCCGCGAAGCGTCCGGGCACGTTCATCGCGATCGCCGCCGGCGCGGGGCTCCTCGCGGGCCGCCTGACGAAGGCGCTCGCCACCGAGGTCAAGCACGAGAAGGAAGCCGACGCCATCGACGACGTGACCGGCACCGGCACCACCGGGACCGGTGCGGCCGGCTTCGGCGAGACCGACTTCGGCACCACCGGCACCACCGGCACCGGGAGCGGCGTATGAGTCAGACGTTCCCGGGCGCCCAGGCCCCCGGCGAGCCGAGCCCCGAGGAGCGGGCCGCGACCACGCCCCTCGGTGAGCTGCTGTCCGAGGTGTCGAAGGACCTGTCGAGCCTCTTCCGGCAGGAGGTCGCACTCGCGAAGGCCGAGCTCACCGACTCCGCGAAGAAGGCCGGCAAGGCCGGCGGGATGTTCGGCGGCGCCGGACTCACCGCGGTCTTCGCCCTGCTGTTCCTGTCGATCGCCGCGTGGTGGGGCCTCGGGTACCTCATCGGCAACGCGTGGTCGGCACTCATCATCGCCGTCATCTACGCGATCGTCGCCGCGATCCTCGCCGTGCGTGGACGCAAGGAGATCAAGGAGATCACCGGCGCCCCGCAGACGGTCGCGACCGCCAAGGAAGTCCCCGAGACCCTCAAGCCGAACACCGGGAGGAAGCCATGAGCACCCCAGACGAGATCCGTGCCGACATCGAACGCACCCGCGGCGAACTCGGCTCCGACGTCGACGCACTCGCCGACAAGGTCAGCCCGTCCGCGATCGCGCACCGTCAGACCGAGAAGGTGAAGAGCCGGTTCGCGGGTGTCCGCGAGTCCGTGATGGGCGCGGCCGACTCGGCACGCTCGAGTGCCTCGGGTTCGGCGTCCGGCGCGACCGGGCAGGCGAAGGACGTCGCGCAGCGTGGCGTCGAGAAGGCCAAGGGCAACCCGCTGGCCGTCGGACTCATCGCGTTCGGTGCCGGCTGGCTGGTGTCCTCGCTCCTGCCGACGACCGAGCAGGAGGAAGAACTCGCCGGGGAGCTGAAGGACAAGGCGGCACCCCTCGTCGAGGAGGTCAAGGAGCAGGCGAAGGACGTCGGTTCGCAGCTCGGCGACGTGGCGAAGGAGCACGCGCAGGACCTGAAGGGCACCGCGCAGGACGCGGCGCAGACCGTCAAGGACGAGGCGCAGGGCGCCGCGTCCGACGTCCGCGACCACGCGCAGGGTGCAGCGGGAGACGTTCGCAGCAGTTGAGGTGACCCAGCAACGGACTGGAGGCGCGGTGCCGGCTGGCACCGCGCCTCCAGTCCGTCAGGCGGTAGCGTTCCGGGCATGGACCCGATCGACGAGCTCGCCGCGGAGCTGCGGCAGTCCATCGGGCGGGTGGTCCGCGCAGCGCGCCGCGAGGCGGACGCGCTCCCCGCCACGCACACGACGACGCTCGGGTTCCTGCACCGTGAGGGTCCGATGACGATCGCGGACCTCGCCCGCCGCCGTGGCGTGAAGCACCAGGGGCAGTCGCGCACCGTCGGCGAGCTCGCGGCCCTGGGGTACGTGGAGCGGACCGTCTCCGACGCCGATCGGCGCGTCTCGGTGATCCGCATCTCCGCCGCCGGGTCGGAGGCGCTGCAGCAGGACATGGACGCACGGACCGACTGGCTCGCCGCGGGCATCCGCGAGGAGCTCGACGACGAGGAACGGGCCCTGCTGACCCGGCTGCCGGAGCTGTTCGAGCGTGTCGCCCGGCGTGCCGACTGAGCGGTTCCTCACCTGGGGCGTCACGGAGGAACTACAACACGGTTGTAGTGTTGTCGACATGGAGTTGACGAAGTACAACCACGCCACGGTCGTCCTCGAGCAGGACGGCGCCACCCTCGTCATCGACCCGGGCACGTTCACGCCCGAGGCCGCCGACCTCGCCCGCGCTGCCGTCGCGGTGCTCGTCACCCACGAGCACTTCGACCACGTCGACGTCGAAGCCGTCCGCGCGGCGCTCGGCGCGAACGAGTCCCTCGTGGTCCGTGGACCCGAGGCGATCGTCGAGCAGCTCGGCGCACACGACGGCCGGGTCGCTGCCGTCCGTGCCGGTGACGCCTTCGAGGTGGGTCCGTTCTCGGTGCAGGTCTTCGGCGAGGAGCACGCGGTCATCCACCGCGACATCCCCACCGTCGCGAACGTCGGCTACCTGGTGAACGGCGCCGTCTTCCACCCGGGCGACGCGTACCTCGAGCCCGGCGTGCCGGTGCAGACGCTGCTCCTGCCCACCAGCGGCCCGTGGACGAACACGGCGGATGCCGTGGACTTCGTCCGCGCCGTCGCACCGGAGCGTGCCGTGCAGATCCACGAGGCGATGCTCAGCGAGGTCGGTCAGCAGTCCACCGCGCGCTTCCTCGGGTCGGACGGGCTCGGGCCGGTGCCCGTCCTGATCCTGCCGGCGGGCGAGTCGATCGCCGTCTGACGACGTGACCGTGTGCCTGGGAGGCGATCCGCGCCTCCCGGGCACCATGGGGTGATGTCCGACGCGCCCACGACCGCAGTCCTCTTCGACATCGACGGCACCCTCGCCGACTCGAACTACGCGCACATCGACGCGTGGTGGCGCGCGTTCCTGGCGGCGGGGGAGTCCGTCGACGCCTGGCGGATCCACCGTGCCATCGGCATGGACTCCGCGAAGCTGCTCGAGGAACTGCTGCCGGACGCCTCGGACGAGACGCGCGACACCGCCAAGCAGTACCACTCCGCCTACTACGCCGAGCAGATGCCCCGTCTCCGGCTGCTGCCCGGTGCACGTGACCTGCTCCGGGCGGTCGCCGAGGCCGGGCACGCCGTGGTGCTCGCGACGAGTGCGCCGGAGAACGAACTCGCACGGCTCCGCGAACTGCTCGACGCCGAGGAGTGGCTCACCGCGATCACGAGCTCGGAGGACGTCGAGCAGGCGAAGCCCGACCCCGGCATCATCCGGGTGGCGCTCGACAAGGCCGGTGTCGCCGCCGACGCCGCCGTGATGATCGGCGACGCCATGTGGGACGTCGAGTCCGCCGGCCGGGTCGGTGTGACGTGCATCGCGGTGATGACCGGTGGCATCGGGGGCGACGAGCTCCGCGGAGCGGGCGCTGCCGAGGTCTACGACGACGCCGCGGCCGTGCTCGCCGCGCTGCGTGCGGGCGAGGGACCGATCGCCGCGCTCCGGGCCTGACGCCTGCCGCACGGGCGGTCGCATCCGTGACAGGATCGTCGATCGTGATCACGATCGAACGCGTGTCCTGGGACGACCCCCGAGGTGTGGTGCTCCGCGCCCGCATGGACGACGAGATGCACGAACGCTACGGCTCGTCGAACGGCGACGAGGACCCGGCGATCTCGGCCGAACGGAACCGCGCGCTCGCCGTCGATCCGTCGACCGTCATCACCTCCGTCCTGGCGATCGACGAGTCCGGTGAGGCCGTCGGGCACATCGCGATCCGTCGTCTCGGCGACGAGGTCGAGCTCAAGCGCCTCATCGTGCTCACGTCGGCACGCGGCAAGGGTGCGGCCACGGCGCTCCTCGACGAGTGCGAGCGGGTCGGCCGCGAGGTCGGCGCCGCACGACTGATCCTGCAGACCGGCGACAAGCAGCCCGACGCCGTCGCGCTCTACGAGAAGACCGGCTGGGACCGGATCCCGGTCTACGAGCCGTACATCGCCACGATGCCCTGGTCGTTCTGCTTCGAGAAGGCGCTGTAGTCCGAACGCTCATTGCACTTTCAGCCTGATAGTGCAATTCTTGCTTGGTGAGCACGACCGAACGCACCCGCGCACTGCGCCGACGCATGATCGTCGAGGCGCGTCGGGCGACCGTCGAGCACGGGCTGCACGGGTTCACGATCGAACAGCTCTGCGAGACCGTCGGGGTGTCCCGGCGCACGTTCTTCAACCACTTCGCCTCGAAGGACGACGCCGTGCTCGGCGTCGAACTGCACGCGGACGTCGAAGCGATCGACGAGTACGCCGCGGGCGGGATCGTCGCGGCCGACCTCGACCCGCTCGACTCGATCGTCGCGCTGGCGATCGACCAGCTCCGCCGCTACGGCATCGACCGTTCGGACGAGGTCCTGGTGCGCCGGGTCTTCGAACGGGAGCCGGCCCTCGTCGCACGGTTCCTGTCGGCGACCGACGTGCAGCTCGCCCGGATCACCGCGGCGCTCCGACAGCGGTTCGGCTGGTCGGACCCGTCCGACCGCCGCGCGCGTCTGGTGACCGAGGCGGCGGCGGCGTTGGCGAAGGTGACGGCGGAGACCTACTTCGACGACGCCTTCGACGAGACCACCGGGCCGTCGTTCGACGAACTGCTCACCCAGAACCTCCGCCTCATGCGAGCGGCCATCACGACCGGACAGGAACACACCCCATGAGCGCAACCGCGCCGGGCACGACCAAGCGTGCCCGCCCAGGCTCCGACGGACCGCTGCTCCTCACGCAGCGCCGGATCTGGATCATCTTCTCCGCGCTCATCGCGGGGATGCTGCTCTCCAGCCTCGACCAGACCATCGTGTCGACGGCGATGCCCACCATCGTGGGCGAGCTCGGCGGCGTTGCGCACCAGGCCTGGTTGACGACCGGGTACCTGCTCGCCTCGACGATCGTGATGCCCGTCTACGGCAAGTTCGGCGACGTCCTCGGCCGTCGCAACCTGTTCCTCATCGCGATCGCGCTGTTCACCATCGCGTCGGCCGGGTGCGCCTTCGCCGGGGACTTCACCCAGCTCGTGGTGTTCCGCGCCATGCAGGGGCTCGGCGGCGGCGGTCTGATGATCCTGTCGCAGGCGATCATCGCCGACATCGTGCCGGCCTCGCAGCGCGGCAAGTACCTCGGCCCGCTCGGCGCGATCTTCGGCCTGTCGGCGATCGGCGGCCCGCTGCTCGGCGGGTTCTTCGTCGACCACCTCACCTGGAACTGGGCGTTCTACATCAACATCCCGGTCGGCATCGCGGCGTTCTTCGTCGCGTGGTTCGCACTGACCCTGCCGAACAAGAAGGCGACGAAGCGCATCGACGTGCTCGGCGTGGTCTTCATGTCCGCGGCGACCACGTGCCTGGTCTTCTTCTCGGAGTTCGGCGGCAGCAAGGACCACGGCTGGGACGCCCTCGAGACCTGGGCCTGGTTCGCCGGGCTCGTCGTGTCCGCTGCGCTCCTCGTGCTGGTCGAGTCGCGGGCGCAGGACCCGGTCCTCCCGCTGGCGTTCTTCCGGAACCGCACGTTCCTGCTGGCCACCGGCATCGGCCTGGTGCTCGGCATCGGCATGTTCGCGGCGATCGGGTTCGTCCCGACCTTCCTGCAGATGGCCTCCGGTACCTCGGCCGCCGTCTCCGGTCTGCTGATGCTGCCGATGATGGTCGGTCTGATCGGGACCTCGATCGCGTCCGGCAACCTGATCACCAAGACCGGTCGCTACCGGATGTTCCCGATCATCGGCACTGTCCTGGTCGCCATCGCGATGCTCGCGATGACCCAGCTCGCCGCGGACACCCCGATCTGGTTGATCTGCGCGTACCTGTTCGTCTTCGGCGCCGGGCTCGGCCTGATCATGCAGGTGGTCGTCCTGGTCGCGCAGAACGCCGTGCCCGCGGACCAGGTCGGGACCGCGACCTCGACGAACAACTACTTCCGCGAGGTCGGCGCCTCGCTCGGCACCGCCGTGTTCGGTGCGCTCTTCACCGCACGGCTCACGACGTCGCTCACCGACGTGTTCCGCGGGGCCGGCGGCTCGGCGACCGACGCGGCGTCGTCGGCGGGCAGCATCGACCCCGCGACGGTGGCGAAGCTGCCCGAGGCGGTGCAGGACGGCATCGTGAACGCGTACGCCGACTCCCTGGCGCCGGTGTTCTGGTACCTGCTGCCGTTCATCGCGGTGGCGTTCCTCCTCGCGTTGTTCCTGCCGCAGATCACGCTCTCCGACACAGCCGGCATGGTCGCCCGCGGCGAGGCCGTCGGGGGCGCGGAGGCCGACGAGCTCGAGCGTGCACAGCGCGAGGGTCGCGTGGCCCCAGCGGCCGAAGATGCATCAGTTCCTGACGCATCCGTGCCGCCGGGAGACGCCGGCAGGTAGCCGAGACACCGGCAGGGAGTCGAGACGCCGCCGGATCGGGCGGCGTCTCGACCGGCGAGCGGCGTCTTGCGAGGTGACGTGGCGACGGACTGGAGGCGCGGTGCCGGCTGGCACCGCGCCTCCAGTTCGTCGTCCGTCACGACGCGCGCTACGCGCCGGTGCTGGCCCGCGGCACGAGCCGGGTCGGGAGCGATACCGAGTCGATCTCGGTGCCGTCCAGCGTCGCGAGGAGGCGCAGGGCCGCGGCCCGGCCGAGGTCGGCTCCCGGCAGCGCCACGCTCGTCAGGGCCGGCGCCGTGACGGACGACGACGGCAGGTCGTCGAAGCCGGCGACGGCGAGGTCCCCGGGGACCGCGATCCCGAGCCGCCCGGCGGTCCGGAGCACCCCGTACGCCAGGGTGTCCGCGGCTGCGACGACGGCGGTGACGTCGTCCTCCTGCCAGGCCTCGATGACGTGCTCGGTCGCGGACGCCGCGGCGTCCACGGTGAGGTCCGCACGCGCGGTGACCTCGGACACGGTGATGCCGGCGGCTGCGCACTCCTGCTCGAAGAGCTCCCGGCGGACGCCGAACGTCGTGGCACGAGAGGTCCCGTCGAGGTACCCCACCCGGCGGTGCCCGCGATCGCGCAGGTGTGCCACGAGGTCGTGCACACCGGGGGAGAGGTCGTAGTTGACGGCTGCTTCGCCACCCGGGGCGTCGAGGAGCACGACCGGGACCGAGGCGGTCATGGCCTCGCCGGCGGATGGTGCGTCGACGAGGATCCCGGCCGGCCGGAGGCGTTCGAACCGCCGGACGTCGGCGGCGACGGGCTGCGCGCCCCGCTCGGTGACGGAGAGCACGAGCTGGAAGCGGTCGCCGATGGTGTCCCGGACGCCGCGGATCACCTCGGCGAAGAACGGGTTCGACAGGTCCGGGGCGATGAGCACGACGAGGTCGCCGCTGCCCCGCGCCAGGGTGCTCGCGGCGTGGTCGACGACGTACCCGAGTTCCTCGACGGCGTCGCGCACCCGGGAGGCGATCGGCGCGGAGACCCGGCCGCGTTCCTTGCCGTTCACGACGAGCGACACCGTGGCGATGCTCGTGCCCGCGCGGTCGGCCACCATCGCGGCGGTCACACGGCGGCCGGGGACGGCGGAGGATGGCACGGTCCGATGCTACCGACCCGGACTCGCCGGGCAGGTGGACCGGACCGAGCGACTTGACGTCAAGCGTTTGACGTGTTCTGATGTCAAACGCTTGACGTGCCGCGCCGGGACCGATCCTCCGTCGGTGCGGACCCCCACCACGTCAGGCCCAGACCTCATCCCCGACGAAGTGGAGCACCTCGCGTGTCCGAAGCGAACCAGCCAGCGAAGATCATCCTCGACTGCGACCCCGGCCACGACGACGCCGTCGCCCTCCTGCTGGCGCACGGCAACCCGGACATCGAGCTCCTCGCCGTGACCACCGTCGTCGGCAACCAGACACTGCCGAAGGTCACCCGCAACGCCCTCGCCGTCGCACGCATCGCCGGGATCACCGGGGTGCCGTTCGCCGCCGGCGCCGACCGTCCGCTGCTCCGCGAGATCGAGGTCGCCGGTGACATCCACGGCGAGAGCGGCCTCGACGGCCCGATGCTCCCCGAGCCGTCCTTCGAGCTCGACCGGCGCCACGCGGTCGACCTCATCATCGAGACCGTGATGGCGCACGAGCCCGGCACGGTCACCCTCGTGCCGACCGGCGGCCTGACGAACATCGCCCTCGCCGCACGCAAGGAGCCCCGCATCGTCGAGCGGGTCAAGCAGGTCGTGCTCATGGGCGGCGGCGTGCACGTCGGCAACTGGAGCCCGGTCGCCGAGTTCAACATCGTCATCGACCCCGAGGCCGCGTCCATCGTGTTCGACGCCGGCTGGGACGTCGTGATGGTCGGCCTCGACCTCACCCACCAGGCCCTCGCCACGCCGGAGGTCGCCCAGCGCATCGCCGCCGTCGGCACCGCCCCCGCCGCGTTCGTCGGTGAGCTGCTCGACTTCTTCGGCCAGACCTACAAGGACGCGCAGGGCTTCGACGCCCCGCCCGTGCACGACCCCTGCGCCGTCGCGTACGTCATCGACCCCACGATCGTCCGCGCCGTGAAGGTCCCGATCCACGTCGAGACGCAGGGCACCCTGACCCTCGGCATGACCGTCGCCGACTTCCGTGCCCCTGCCCCGGAGGACTGCCGCACGAGCGCCGCGATGGAGCTCGACCACGGCCGCTTCTGGGACCTCGTCGTCGACGCCCTCGAGCGCATCGGCGAGACCCCCGACACCGGCTGGACACCCCGTGCCGCCGCCACCGCCGTCGAAGCCGGCACCACCACGACCCCGGAGATCTGAACACCATGACCACCACATCGACGAAGAAGTCGATCGGCGCCCTCACCGCCGCGCTCCTCGCCGCCTGCATCGCGTTCCAGCTCAACGCGAGCATGCTCAGCCCCGCACTCGTCACGATGGCGCGGGAGCTCAACACCGACGACGCGACGATCGGCCTGTCGCAGACGCTCTACTTCACGCTCGCGGCGCTGTTCTCGCTGTTCCTGCCGCGCCTGTCCGACATCGTCGGCCGCAAGCGCGTCCTGCTCGGCATGCTCGCCGTGATGCTCGTCGGCAGCATCGTCGCCGCGCTCGCGGTCAACCTGCCGATGCTCTTCACCGGTCGCATCATCCAGGGCGTGACCGGCCCGGTCGTCCCGATCTGCCTGCTCGTGCTCCGCAACGAGATCAGCGACCCGAAGCGCTACGGCGCCGCGCTCGGCCTGCTCACCGCGGTGAACGGCGGCATCGCCGGCATCGACTCGCTGGCCGGCGGCTGGATCGCCACGAACTTCGGGTTCCGCGGCATCTTCTGGGTCATCGCCGTCGTCACCGTCGTCGCCCTGGCGCTCGTCGCCGTGTGGGGCGTCGAGTCGAAGCCGTCGGCGGGCACCCGGATGGACTGGATCGGGGTCGTCCCGCTCGTCGTCTCCGTCGGTGCGCTGCTCACGGCGTTCAACGAGGCCGGCAAGCTCGGGGCGGCGAAACCCGTCCTCGTCATCGGCGGGATCGTCGTCGCCCTGGCTGCGTTCGCCGTGTTCTGGGCGGTCGAGTCCCGCGTGAAGGAACCCCTGGTCGAGACCCGGTTCCTCAAGCGGCGGGGGACCTGGGCGCTCCTCGCCACGACGTTCCTCACGATGACCGGCGTCTTCGCGGTCGTGAACGGCCTCGTGACCTCGCTCGCGCAGAACCACGACGTCGGCTTCGGCATGGAGGCGGACCTCGCCTCGCTGGTGTTCCTCACGCCCTACGCCCTCGTCGGCTGGATCGTCGGACCGTTCGCGGGCCGCCTCGCCCCGACGCTCGGCTACCGCGCGATCCTCCGGGTCGGCCTGATCGGCAGCATCGTCGCGACGCTGCTCATGGCGATCGTCGGCGTGCACTCGCTGCCCGTCCTCGTGGTGGCCACCGTGCTCATCGGCATCACCTACGCCGGCATCGCGAACATCATCCTCAACGGCCTCGGCATCGTGCTCTCGCCGGACTCCAACCCCGGGTTCCTGCCGGGCCTCAACGCCGGTGCGTTCAACCTGGGTGCGGGCGTCAGCTTCGCCGTCCTGCCGGCGCTGCAGATCGCCCTCGGGGTCGGCGGGTCCGCGGGCACCGCCGGGTACTCCGGTGGCATGCTCCTCGGAGCCGCGATCACGATCGGTGCCCTCGCGATGTCGTTCCTCATCCCGCGTCCGTCGAGCGCCGAGACGACGTCCGTCGCCCCGCAGAAGGAGTCCGTCCGTTGAACACCATCGTCGTCGTCGGCTCGCTCAACGCGGACCTGGTGGTCCGCACCGAGCGCTTCCCGAAGCCCGGTGAGACCCTCCAGGGGTCGGATCTCCGGACCCTGCCCGGCGGCAAGTCCGCCAACCAGGCGGTGGCTGCCGGGAGGCTCGGGGGCACGGTGCGCATGATCGGCGCGGTCGGCGACGACGGGAACGGTGCACTGCTCCGCGACTCCGTCGCGGCTGCCGGTGTCGACACGACGCACGTCGCCGTCCGGGAGGGCGTGGCCACCGGCACCGCCGTCATCACGGTCGACGCCGCCGGCGAGAACACCATCGTGATCTCCGGCGGCGCGAACGCCACGCTGACCCCGGACGACGTCCCCGCCGACGCCTTCGACGGTGCCGGGGTGCTCGGACTCTGCCTCGAGGTGTCGATGGACGTCGTCCTCGCCGCGGCCCGGACCGCTCGTGCGGCCGGTGTCACGGTGCTGACGAACCTGTCCCCGTTCGGCGCCGTGCCGGCCGAGCTCCTCGACCTCACCGACGTCCTGCTGGTGAACGAGCACGAGGCCGCCGAGCTGGGCGACCACGGCGTCGCCCGCTCGATCGTGACCCGGGGCGGCGCCGGGTGCACCGTGCACGACGGTGCCGACGATGCGGTGTCGATCGACGCCGTGCGGGTGGAGCCCGTCGACACCACGGGCTGCGGCGACGCCTTCATGGGTGCCGTGGCGCTCCGGTTGGCGGCGGGGGACTCCCTCGTCGACGCCGCCCGGTTCGCCGTGGGGGTCGGGGCGTACGCCGCGACCGGAGTGGGCGCACAGGCCTCGTACCCGACCACCGCGGAACTGGAGCAGTTCCTGCGGGCCTGACCCGCGCCTCCAGGCCCGCCCCTGCTGTCACGAGACGGCCACTAGCGTTGACGCATGCGCGTGGGAGTCCTCGACATCGGGTCCAACACCGGCCACCTGCTCGTGGTGGACGCCCACGGCGGCGCCGCGCCGCTGCCGGCCTCGTCGTTCAAGCAGCCGCTCCGGCTCGCCGAGCACCTCGACGACGCCGGCGCGGTGACCGAGGCCGGGGTCGACGCCCTCACCGCCTTCGTGGCCGACGCCGTCCGCGTCGCCGAGGAGCGCGGGTGCGAGGACATGCTCGCGTTCGCGACCTCAGCCGTCCGCGACGCAGTGAACTCCGAGGCGGTCCTCGCCCACGTCGAGGCCTCGACCGGCGTCGAACTCGCCGTCCTGTCCGGCTCCGACGAAGCGCGGCTGACGTTCCTGGCCGTCCGCCGCTGGTTCGGTTGGTCGGCGGGGCGGCTCGCCGTGTTCGACATCGGCGGCGGCTCGCTCGAGATCGCCGGCGGCGGGGACGAAGCACCGGACGTCGCGTGGTCCATGCCCATCGGCGCCGCGCGCCTGGCCCGCACCCACTTCGCCTCCGGGACCCCCAGCGAGGACGACGTCCGCCGGATCCGGCACGAGATCCGCGTCGAGATCGCCCGTGACGCCGGACTCCTGCTCCGCGCCGGACGACCCGACCGTGCGGTGGCGACCTCGAAGACGTTCCGCTCCATCGCCCGCATCTGCGGAGCGGCGCCGTCCGGGGCCGGGGCGCTCGTCCCGCGGGCGCTCGACGGAGCCGTCCTGCGGGCGAAGTTGCCGTCGTTGCTCGCGATGACGGTGGACGAACTCGCCGAGCTGCCGGGTGTCTCGGCGAGCCGGGCGCACCAGATCGTCCCCGGGGCGCTCGTCGCCGAGGCGTGTCTCGACATCTTCGACCTGCCCGCGCTGGAGATCTGCCCCTGGGCGCTCCGCGAGGGTGTGATCCTCGAGCGGCTCGACCAGCTGTCGGTGCTCGGGACGCCCTAGCGGCCGGGTGGCGGCGCCGGCGCCGGCGCCGCGTCGCGGTTCGCGCGCGGCGGGGCGAGGAGCCACGGCCGGATGAGCTTCGTGACGAACGGCAGCACCCAGAACGTCATGATCGGCGTGAGCACGAGCGTGGTGATGAGCACCCGCGGCAGCACCGGCAGCGCGCCGAACGCCGGGACGAGCCAGCCGACCAGGTACGTGAACGCCAGGTTCACCGGGAAGAACCCGAGCCAGATGCTCACCGCCTGCTTCCACCGCGGGGGAGCGCTCGACGCCGGAGCGTCCTGCGGGACGTCGAACCAGCCCTCGATGCCGGTGCGCTTCTCGACACGGGCGTCCACGACGAGGTCGCGGCCCAGGTCGAGCCAGCGCAGCCGGTCGTCGGAGTTCTCCCACGTCGCGAGGGAGTCGTGGTCGGCGAACCGGTACAGCATGTGCCACTCGCGGCTCGTCGCGTGCGAGCGCACCCACCCCGACCCGAGGAACCCCGGGTAGCGGTTCGCCAGGTTCACACCAGACTGGACCCAGCGGGTGGCGTCGGGGATGCGGTCCGGTTCGACCAGGCGGGTGATGGAGACGGTGACGGGTGGGCCATCGGTCGCGGGTGTCGACGACACGGCCCCAGGCTCTTCTGGAGTCATGCGTCCAGTGTCGCGCAGGCGTGTTACCGGCTCGTGTCGGACCTCGCCGACCCCGCGGCCGTCGGTGGGTAGGTTCGCGGTATGAGTGAGACCGAACGCGGTCGGCACGAGACCCCGACCGAACGCTGGGACCGGAACTGGTCCGACATCCAGCAGGAGCTGCGCATCGTGCAGACGGGAACCCAGATCCTCGGCGGGTTCCTGCTGACGCTGCCGTTCCAGCAGCGGTTCACGATGCTCAGCGACCTCGAGGAAGGGCTGTACCTCGTGCTGGTCGTGCTCGCCGCCGCCGTGACGATCGTGGCGCTGTCCGCGGTGTCCTCGCACCGGCTCGTCTTCCGGCAGCGGCAGAAGCACGACCTCGTGCGGGTCGGCAACCGCATCCTGCTCGCGACGCTCATCGCCAGCGCGCTGCTGTTCTCCGGGACGGTGCTGTTCGTGTTCGACGTGGTGATCGGTGACGTCGGCGGGCTCATCGGCGGCATTGCCGTGTTCGTCGGGACCGCGGTGCTCTGGGTGTCGATCCCCCTCGCGCTCCGGCGGTCGCACCGGGACGGCTAGCTGGCCTGCTTCTTCGCGGCGGGCTTCTTGGCGGGGGCCTTCTTCGCCGGTGCCTTCTTCTCGGCGGCCTTCTTCGTAGCGGGCTTCTTCTCCGCCGGCTTCTCGTCGGACGACGTCGACGTCGACGTCGACGCCGACCGCGACCCGGACGACCGCGACCCGGACGACGACCGCGACCGCTTCTTGTCCACCGACGCCCGCAGCGCGGCCATGAGGTCGATGACGTCGCCGCCCTCCCCCTCGTCGTCGTCCTCAGCGCGGTCGCCGAAGGTCTTCTCGGTGTCGACGTCGTCGCCGGCCTCGAGCTTCGCGTCGATGAGCTGCTGCAGCTCCGCCTGGTACTCGTCCGTGTAGCGGTCGGGATCGAAGTCGGTGGCCATGCTGTCGACGAGCGACGACGACATCTTCAGCTCGTTCGCGCTCACCTTGACCGAGGCATCGAGCGCCTTGAAGTCCGCGGCGCGCACCTCGTCGCCCCAGAGCAACCCCTGCAGCAGGATGACGTCGTCGTTCACCCGGAGCACGCCGAGTCGGGTCTTCTGCCGGAGGGTGAACTGCACGATCGCGAGACGGTCGGTCTTCGCCAGTGTCTCCCGCAGCAGCACGTACGCCTTCGGGGAGCGGGAGTCCGGTTCGAGGTAGTACGACTTCTCGAACATCATCGGGTCGACCTGCTCGACGGGCACGAACTCGAGGACCTCGATCTCGTGCGACTGCTCCTCGGGGAGCTTCTTGAAGTCGTCGGCCGTGAGGATCACCGTCTTGTCGCCGTCGTCGTAGGCGCGCTGGATGTCGGCGTACTCGACCTCGTGGCCGAACTCGCACACCCGCTTGTACCGGATGCGGCCCTTGTCCTCGTCGTGGACCTGGTGCAGCGAGACGTCGTGGGTCTCGGTCGCGGCGTAGACCTTGATCGGCACGTTGACCAGCCCGAACGCGATGGAGCCCTTCCAGATCGACCTCATGCGCTCATGATGCCCGTGTGGAGGCTGGAGTGCCCGGAGTTGCCAGGGAGCACGATGGTCGCATGAGCCAGCTCGACAAGCAGGACCCGCGCGACCAGTTCCCCCGTCCGCCGTTCCCCGCGCAGACCCAGCAGGGGTCCGGACTGGCGAGTGCGATGGACCCCGCGCCCGACCACGGCGAGACGAGCTACCTCGGCACGGGCCGGATGCGCGGGTACCGGGTGCTCGTCACGGGAGCGGACTCGGGCATCGGTCGCGCGGCGGCGATCGCGATGGCGAAGGAGGGCGCGGACGTCGCCCTGAACGCGCTCCCCGAGGAGCGTGAGGACCTCGAAGCCGTCCGCGACGTGGTCGGCGACCTCGGACGGAAGGCCGTGCTGCTGCCCGGCGACCTCACCGACGAGGCGTTCTGCGACGTGCTGGTGCGTGACGCTGTCAGCGAGCTCGGCGGCCTCGACGCGCTCGTCCTGGTGGCAGGGCACCAGCAGGTGCACGAGGACATCACCCGGCAGAGCACCGAGGACTTCGACCGCACGATGAAGGTCAACCTCTACTCGTTGTTCTGGCTGGTCCGTGCCGCGGTGCCGCACATGGCGCCGGGCAGCGCGATCGTCACCACCAGCTCGGTGTCGGCGTACCAGCCGCAGGACCGGATGATCGACTACGCGGCGACGAAGGCCGCGATCATCACGTACACGAACGGGCTCGCCCGCCAGCTCGCGGCGAAGGGCATCCGGGCGAACACCGTCGTGCCCGGACCCGTGTGGACGCCGCTCCAGCCGATCAGCTACCCCGGCGACGAGATCGCCGCGTACGGGCAGGACACGCCCTTCGGCCGTCCCGCGCAGCCGGTCGAGCTCGGCAGCGCCTACGTCTACCTGGCGGGACCGGAGTCGTCCTACACCTCCGGGTCGACCCTCACCGTGGCGGGAGCGACCGGGGTGGCGCTGTGAGCCCGACCTCCCGCAAGACGGTCGTCCTGGTCGGCGACCGGCGGCTCGCGCTGACGAACACCGACAAGGTGCTCTACCCCGAGACCGGCACGACCAAGGGGCGCGTGATCGAGTACTACGAGCGCGTGGCGCCGTGGATGATCCCGCACGTGAAGGACCGTCCGGTGACCCGGAAGCGCTGGGCGAACGGCGTCGACGGCAAGGTGTTCTTCGAGAAGAACCTGCCGGACTCCGCCCCGGACTGGGTCCGGCACCACACCATCCACCACTCCGAGCACGACAACGAGTACCCGATCGTCGACGACCTGCCGACCCTGGTGTGGATGGCGCAGCAGGCCGCGCTCGAGCTGCACGTCCCGCAGTGGCGGTTCGGTCCCCGCGGGGCGCAGCAGAACCCGGACCGGCTCGTGCTCGACCTCGACCCGGGCGAGGGCGTCGGGCTGTCCGAGTGCGTCGAGGTGGCCGTCGCGGCACGCGAGGTCCTGCACGGCATGGGCCTCGACCCGTACCCGGTGACGTCCGGCTCGAAGGGCATCCACCTGTACGCGGCGCTGGACGGCCGTGCCACCACCGGTCAGGTTTCCGACGTCGCGCACGAACTCGCGAAGTCGCTCGAACAGGACCTGCCGGACCTGGTGCTGTCCTCGATGAGCCGAGCCGAGCGGAAGGGCAAGGTCTTCGTCGACTGGTCGCAGAACAACGGCAACAAGACGACGATCGCCCCGTACTCGCTCCGCGGCCGGGACCGGCCGACGGTCGCGGCGCCCCGCACCTGGAAGGAACTGGAGGAGCGCGGGCTCGCCCAGCTCACGCTGGACGAGGTGCTCGAGCGCCTGGAGGCCCGTGGCGACCACCTGCACCCGGTCGCGTCCGCCTCGTTGGCCGTCGGCAGACACGACCACGGTCACTGGGACAGCGACCGGACCCAGCAGGCGAACGACGCGGAGCAACCGGGCCGGGACCGCCTCGCCGCCTACCGCGCGAAGCGCGACGCCTCGAAGACGCCGGAGCCGGTCCCCGAGGACGCACCCACCGTCCGGAAGGACGGCACCCCGACGTTCGTCATCCAGGAACACCACGCCACCCGCGACCACTACGACTTCCGGCTCGAGCACGAGGGGGTGCTCGTCAGCTGGGCCCTGCCGAAGGGCGAACCGAGCGACCCGGGGAAGAACCACCTCGCGGTGCAGACGGAGGACCACCCGCTCGAGTACGGCGCCTTCGAGGGCACGATCCCGAAGGACGAGTACGGCGGCGGCACGGTGACCATCTGGGACGACGGCACCTACGAGCTCGAGAAGTGGCGCGAGGGCGAGGAGGTCATCGTCACGCTGCACGGTCGGACCGGCGGCGCTCGACGGCTCGCCCTGCTGCACACACGGGGGCGGGGTCGGGGGCGCGAGGGCGACGAGAAGAACTGGCTCATCCACCGCACCAAGGACCAGCCGGACCGCCTGGCGGACGGCGGCGACGCGGCGGGGACGAGCCGCGCCTCCAGGCCGACGACCGCACCCCGTGGCGGACGGACGGCAGACGGTCACGACCGTGACGGACAGACCCGTATCGACGGGGCTGCCGAGTCGGACACCGCGCCCTCGGACCGTCGGACGATGCAGGCGTCGCTGGCGAAGGGTGAGCCGGTGCTGGACCCGTCGGACTGGGCGTTCGAGATGAAGTGGGACGGGATCCGGGCGCTCTGCACCGTGCGGAACGGCTCGGTGACCCTCCGCAGCCGCAACGACAACGACCTGACGGACCAGTACCCGGAGCTGCAGGAGCTCGGCGATCGGGCCGGGGTCGACGGTGTGTTCGACGGGGAGATCGTCGCGCTGGACGACCGCGGGCGGCCCTCGTTCCAGCTCCTGCAGAACCGGATGGGGCTGACCAAGAAGCGCGAGGTGGACGCCGCGATGGCGCAGACGCCGGTGCGGTTGCTGCTCTTCGACGTCCTCGAGGCGGACGGGCACGAACTCACGCGCCTCGCGTACGACGCCCGTCGGCAGGCGCTGGAGACCGTGGTCGACCCCGGCGGCGTGATCGACGTCCCCCCGGCGTACCAGGGCGACCTGCCGCGGGCGATGGCGGACTCGAAGCAGCAGGGACTCGAGGGGGTCGTCGCGAAGAAGCGCTCGTCGAAGTACGCCGAGGGGCGGCGGTCCGAAGCGTGGTTGAAGCTCAAGCACCACGCGACGCAGGAGGTGGTCGTCGGCGGGTGGAAACCCGGCAACGGTCGACGTGCCGGCGGTGTGGGCTCCCTGCTCCTCGGGGTGCCGGGACCGGACGGGCTCGAGTACGTCGGCAAGGTCGGCACCGGGTTCCGTGACCGGGACCTCGACGAGATCGGCGCCGCACTCGCGCCGCTCGAGCGGAAGACCTCGCCGTTCGGGGACGTCCCGCGGCCCGACGCCCGCGACGCGCACTGGGTGACGCCGAAGCGCGTCGGTGAGGTCGAGTTCGCGGAGTGGACCTCGGACGGGCGGTTGCGACAGCCGTCCTGGCGCGGGTGGCGGGTCGACAAGGACCCGGACGACGTGGTCCGCGAGAGTTGAGCATGCGTCTGCATCGGCTCAGCCAACGGCGAACTTCCGTCCCCCGTCCCACCCTCGATCGGGGGACGATTCCGGGCCGGTCATCCGCGATCCCGTCGCCGGCTGTTACGTTCGCCGGGACGAAAGGGCGCGAGCATGAGCGCGAGCAAGTACCTGCCCCCGTTCACCACGGAGGAGCGCGGCACCGTCGCCGCGGACCGGTCGGCACGGACGCCGGTCGATCCGGGGACGGTCCTGCCGGAGTCCGAGGTCACCTACGCGGACTTCCTCGGCGACGAGGTCGACGACTGAGAGGTCCGGTCGACCGAACTCCGGTCGACCGAAGTCGGCTCGACCGAGCTCGGCTCGACCTGGTGGAGACGACCCGTGCGCCGGATCAGGGAACGCACGGGTCGCCGTACAGAAGACGAGGCGAACAGCAGGTTCGTCACGTCCGGACCCGGAATTCCCCGAGGAGCGCACCCTGACCGACGCTGATGCCCTGGCGTCCCTGTCGGACGCCTCGCTCGTCGAGCGCAGCGCCGACGGTGACACCGCCGCCTTCGGCGTGCTCATCCGCCGGTACGGTCCGCACATGCGGGCCTACGCCGCCCGCATCCTCGGGCACGGTGACGGGGAGGCCGACGACGCCGTGCAGGAAGCCGCCCTGCAGGCCTGGCAACGCATCGACCGGGTCGACGACCCGGACCGGGTGCGCAACTGGCTGTTCCGGATCGCGGCCAACAAGGCCCTCGACCGTCTCCGACGCCGTCACCCCCACCTCGATCTGGAGGCAGTGGCGGAGTCCGCCGACGACCGTCCCGTCGACGAGGTGGTCGCCACGCGGCTGCAGGTCCAGGAACTCGCGCGTATCGTGCAGGCACTTCCCGACGCACCCCGTGCGGTCTGGGTGATGCGCGAGATCGGTGGGGCGTCGTACGCCGAGATCGCCGAGGCGACGGGGATGCCGCAGGCGACCGTCCGGGGTGTCCTCGCGCGGGCACGACGACGTGTCCTCGAGCAGATGGAGGGGTGGCGATGACCGACGACGAACGCTTCGGTGCCTTCACCCTCGAGGAGCTCTCCGACTACCTCGACTCGGACCGGCGACCAGCGCGCCCGGACATCGAGGGCGACCCCGAGGCCGCCGCCGCGCTCGGGCGGCTCGAGGCGCTCCGGACGGCGTCGCGGGACCTGCTCGCCACGGACGTCTCCGCCGCCGCTGTCGCCGCGGCCGACGACTCCTGGATCGCCGCCGTGCTCACCTCGATCCGGACGACGGCGCACGCCGGTCGCGACATCCCGGTGCCGGACGACGACCCTGCGTCGACGCTCGTCGTGACCGAGGGCGCGCTCCGCGGACTCGTGCGGGCACTCGGCGACGAGGTCCCGGGCCTGGTGGTGCGACGGACACGGTTCACCGGCGACGTCACCGTCCCCGGCGGGGCGGTCGACGTCGAGGTCTCGGTCGCGGTGACCGCCGACGGACCCGTGCACGAGCGCGCGGAGGCGTTGCGGCTCGGGGTCGAGGCCGCACTCGCCGCGCACGCTCCGTTCGCCGTCCGGTCGATCGTGGTGCGCGTCGCCGACCTCATCGACGGAGGGACCGCATGACGCGCGACACCCGGGACCTCTCGCGGCAGCTGACCCAGGCGGTCCTCGGGGTGCCGGGCGTGCGGTCGGTGCTGCCTCCCGGACCGGCGCTGGCCACCCTGGTGCGGGACGTCCGCAAGGTGCTCGACGTGCCGCGCGACGGCGGCGCGGTGCTCGTGCAGGACCGTCCCGAGGGAGCGCGGATCCGCGTCGTCCTCACCTCGGACCGGGCCGTGCCGACGGTCGCGCTGCTGCGGGCCGTTCGCGACCGGCTCGCCGAGGTCGCCACCGTGGTGCTCGGTCAGCGCCCCGCCGACGTGACGGTCCGGGTCGTCGAGATCGACTGAGGTGCGGTCGGACCCGTCCGGGTCACCGAATGGGTGCGGGGCCGCAGGTCACGGAGCGGGTGCTGGCCCGTCGGCCGGCGCGGACCCGTCGGCGACGGGCAGGTCCTCGTCGATGAGTTCGTCCTCTTCCGGCTCCGTCACGTCGGCCGCGGCGGCCTTCGCCTCGTCGATGGACTCCTGCGAGCGGCGGAGGAGGTCGTCGTCGTGTGGTGCGTGGTCCGTCATGCCACCGACGTTACGCGGGGGTGCCTGTGTCGGCATCACGACGACGGGCGCGGTGGGCCCGGTCGTGCTGCCCGTGCGCGGGTGGCTCGAAGTCCACCGCCGAGGTCGGCGCCGGGGTGGTCGGCATCGCCGGGGCAGCGGGGGAGCCGTACGCGTCGGCGGCGTCGAGCACGGCTCGGGTCGCCGCGGCCGCGGTGCGGAGCGCGTCCGCCGTCGGCATCGCCCGGTGCGCTGCCGTCCGCACCTCGACGCCCCAGGGCTCGTCGAAGCCGAGGTCCCGCACGGTACGGATGAACCCCGGCAGGTCCCAGGCGCCCGCACCCGGCAGGTACCGGGCCGCGCGCGACTCCTCGGACAGGGTCATGCCGGCCGGGGTGTGCAGCAGCCCGTCGCTGAGCTCCACCGCCGCGAGCGTGTCCGGCGCGATCCCCTGCCGGATCGACGCGAGCGTGGAGCCGCCGCGGAGCGCGTGCATCGCGTCGACGAGCAGTCCACCGTTCGGGTGACCGGCCGCGGCCACGAACCGGGACGCACGCTCCACCGTGGGCAGGTTCGACCACGGTTCCGGCTCGAGGACGAGCTGTGCGCCGACCTTCGCGGCCTGACTCGCCAGGTCGGCCCAGTCCTCGACCATGGCCGCCGGCGAGATGCCGGGCAGCGTGGTGTCCGCTCGCGCGACCACTTGCCAGGCGCCGAGCATCGCGGCAGCCTCGAGGACGACACCTCGGTCGGCCTCCTGGTCGGGCGTCCGGCTCGAGCACGTCCACCAGCGTTCGAGGGGGCCGAGCTGGACCCAGACGATCCCGGAGCCGTCGAGCACCCGGCGGAGTTCGGCGAAGCCGATGGTCGCCCGGACCTCGTGGAGGTCGCCGAGCGAGAGCGAGAGCCCCGCGAAGCCGGCTGCCCCGACGGCGCGGACGCGCTCGCCGAGGGGTTCGTCACCGGCCCAGGTCCAGGACGTCGCGAGCAGGTCGTGTTCCTGCACGGCGCACCTCCGTTGTCCGGACACGTCCGCGCGCCCCGTCGCGCCCGGTGTGTCCCGTTGGAGACGCCGCAGTTCCCCCCGCAGCGTCGACCCCTTGCTACCCGTCGAGCCTGCGAGGGCTCCCAGGGCCGGGACAAACCCGTGAAACCCGGAAGATCAGGAGGTCGGACGATCAGGAGGTCGGACGATCAGACGATCCGGGTCCGGACGGAGCCGACGCCGGCGATCGTGCCGTCGAGGACGTCGCCGCGGTCGAGGACACCGACTCCCTCCGGTGTCCCGGTCATGAGGAGGTCGCCCGGTGCGAGCGTCACGAACCGCGAGAGTTCCGCGATCGTCTCGGCCACCGACCAGATCTGGTCCGCCAGGTCGCCGGACTGCCGGAGGTCCCCGTTCACACGCAGCTCGATCGTGCCGGTCGTCGGGTCGACCCCGGCCGCCGGGGTGAGCGCCCCGATCGGTGCCGAGGCGTCGAACCCCTTCGCGGTGTCCCACGGCCGGCCCAGCCGTTTCGCCTCGGCCTGCAGGTCGCGCCGGGTCAGGTCGAGTCCGACGGCGTAGCCCCAGACGTGCCCGAGGGCATCGTCCACCGCGAGGTCACTCCCGCCGGTGCCGATCGCGACGACCAGTTCCACCTCGTGCTCGAGTCGGTCCGTCATCGTCGGGTACGGGGTGTCGGCGTCGTCGACCACGACCGCGTCGGCGGGCTTCGTGAAGAAGAACGGCGGCTCGCGGTCCGGGTCATGCCCCATCTCCCGCGCGTGGGCGGCGTAGTTCCGACTCACGCAGAACACGCGACGGACCGGGAAACGTCCGCCCGTCGACGTCGGGACGGTCGGGAGGGCCGGGGCCGGGATCACGAGGTCGCGCACCCGTCCAGCGTGGCACGACGCACGAGCGGTCGGCACAGCGGGTTGGCTGGCGCAGCTGGCTCAGTCCGCGAAGGACGCCTCGTACCGCAGCTTCCGCGCGCGGGCCCGCTCCTGCCGTTCCCGCCACTCGATCCGGGCCTGGCGGAGCTCTTCTTCGACTCCTCGTGCTCGGACGATCGGACCGTAGTGCGGACTCGCGAGCAGGGTCGGTGTGGTGAACTCGAGGCAGTCGAGCCAGCGTTTGAAGGATCGGTCACTCATCGTGGAGATCATCGGGGGAGCCTTCCTCGTCTCGTTGGGTCTTCTGCAGCGCGCGGGACCGTTCGAGGGCTTCGAACACCCAGGTGTCGTCGTCCGTCGTCCATCCGCGCGTCACGAGTGCGGTGGCCATCACCGAAGCGGCTTCGCGCTGCGTTTCGTCCTCCGAGGTCGCCCGGTCGGCGACCCACGACCAACGCTGCCACCACATGTCGCGGTGCCCCAAGAACTCGGTATTTCGCCGCCCCGCCCGGCCGTCCGCGACGTTCACCACCAGCGCGGCCACGGCGACGACGGCGCCGGAGACCGACACGAGTGCGCTGATGAGTCCGACGTCCATGTCCTCCACCCTGACGTGACAGGACCGGCCACACGTCGAGCGTGACCGGTCCTGTGGACGGCGCCACGCGCCTCCCGGCTGTGGAGGAAGGAACCCGGGACCGGACCCCACCGACGGTCAGCGCCCCGGCGCTGCCCCCTCGGTCTCACCCGCTCCGGGGTCACCGCCGGTCCCACCGGACGCGGGCTCGTCCTGCGGCCACCCCGCGAACTCCCACCCGCCGAGCGACGGGTGGTCCTCGCCCTTCATGTACGCGAACGTCCGAGCGGCGTCCCGTGCGTCCGAGAGTTTCGTGAGCAGGTCGGCGTGCGCCGCGGCGTCGACGCGGGAGAGCGCGTCGTGCGCCAGCGCGAACCGGTCCATCTCGTTGCGCATGAGCATGTCGAACGGCGACGTCGTCGTGCCCTGCTCGAGGAAACCGTGCACGTGCAGGTCGTCGTGTCCGTGTCGGCGGTAGGTGAGCTGGTGCACGAGCGACGGGTAGCCGTGGAAGGCGAAGACCGCCGGGGTCCCCGGGAGGAAGAGCTCGTCGTAGCGTTCGTCCGGCATCGGGTGCTCGTGCTTCCGCGGGTCGCCGAGTGCGAGCAGGTCGACCACGTTCACGACGCGCACGCCGACCTCGGGTGCGTGCTTCCGGATGATGTCCGCCGCTGCCACGGTCTCGACGGTCGGCACGTCCCCGGCGCAGGCGAGCACGATGTCGACGCGTCCGACGGACTCCTCGGTGCCCGCCCACCCCCACACGCCGGCACCGGCGTCGACGTGCGCGACCGCGTCGTCCAGCGACAGGAACACGGGCTCCGGGTGCTTGCCTGCGACGATGACCTCGATGCGGTCGGTCGTCTCCATCGCGTGCGCGGCGACGGCGAGCAGGGTGTTCGCGTCCGCCGGCAGCTGGATGCGGACGAGGTCCTGCTGCTTCGAGGCGACGACGTCGAGGAACCCCGGGTCCTGGTGGGAGAAGCCGTTGTGGTCCTGCCGCCAGACGTGCGACGACAGCAGGATCGACAGGTTCGAGACCGGCGCCCGCCAGTCGATGTCGGTCGACGACTCCAGCCACTTGGCGTACTGCCCGACCATCGAGTCGATGATGTGCGCGAACGCCTCGTAGGTGTTGAGGACCCCGTGCCGACCGCTCAGGACGTAGCCCTCGAGCATGCCCTCGAGGAGGTGCTCGGAGAGGACCTCGGTCACGCGACCGTGCGTCCCGAGGTGCTCGTCACCGGGACCGCGCTGCGCCCGCCACACGCGCGAGGTCACGTCGAACACCGCGTCGAGCTTGTTCGAGATCGTCTCGTCCGGCCCGAACAGCCGGAACGTCGACGGGTTCCGCTGGATGAGCGCCGCCAACCACGGCCCCAGGGTGCCCGTCGCGCTCGCGGTGTCGCCGACCTCGGCCGCGAACTCGGCGAGTCCGGGACGGTCGAGTGCCGTGCGGATGCGGCCGCCGTTCGCGTGCGGTGCCGCGCTCATGCGCCGCTCACCCGTGGGCCGGATGGTCGTCAGGATCCCGATCGGCTGGCCGTCCTCGTCGAAGAGCTCCTCCGGCCGGTAGGAGCGCATCCACTCCTCGAGCTGCCGTCGGTGGCCGTCGTCCTCGCGGACCGCGGGCAGCGGGACCTGGTGTGCACGGAAGGTGCCCTCGACCTGCTGACCGTCGACCTCCTTGGGCCCGGTCCACCCCTTGGGCGACCGGAGCACGATCATCGGCCAGCGCGGACGGAGGTCGGCGGCACCGGCCGGCTGACCGGCAGCCGCACGCTGCGCCTGGCCGCGCGCCGCTGCCTGGATGTCGTCGATCGTGGCCATGGCGCGGCGGAGTGCGCCGTCGAACAGCGCGTGCACGGCGAACGGGTCGTTGTCGACCCGTGCGGAGTCGACGACGACGGGCTCGTACCCGAGTCCCCGGAAGTACGCGGTGAGGTCCTCGTCGGGGATGCGGGCGAGGATCGTCGGGTTCGCGATCTTCCACCCGTTGAGGTTGAGGATCGGCAGCACCGCGCCGTCGTGCACCGGGTCGAGGAACGTGTGCGCCTGCCAGGAACCGGCGAGGGGACCCGATTCCGCCTCACCGTCGCCGACGACGCACGCGACGACGAGGTCCGGGTTGTCGAGCGCGGCACCGTACGCGTGGGCGAGTGAGTACCCCAGCTCACCGCCCTCGTTGATCGACCCGGGGGTGTTCGGTGCCGCGTGCGAGGGGATCCCGCCGGGGAACGAGAACTGCTTGAAGAACTCCTGCAGTCCGGCCGGGTCGGGTGTGATGGACGGGTAGAGCTCGCCCCACGTGCCCTCGAGCCAGGCGTTGGCGTTCATCGCAGGGCCGCCGTGGCCCGGACCGCAGATGTAGAGCACGTCGCGGTCGGTCTCGGCGATCAGGGCGTTGAGGTGCGCGTACACGAGGTTGAGTGCGGGCGACGTCCCCCAGTGGCCGAGGAGTCGCGGCTTCACGTCGTCGGGGTCGATCGGGCGCGTGAGCAGCGGGTTGTCGAGCAGGTAGATCTGCCCGACAGTGAGGTAGTTCGCGGCGCGCCACCAGGCGTCGATCGCGCGGATCCGGTCGGTGCTCGTGGTGAGTGCGGGGGACATGCCCCCACGCTACGGAGGAGTGGTCGAACCGATCCCAGGGAGCAGCTACGGAGCAGCCCAGGGAGCGGCCCAGGGAGCGGCCCACGGGCACGGCCGGAAAAAACTTCTCACCGAGTTCCAAACCGTTCGGGAGGGGGTGCCGAATGAGATGCACAAGGGCAAACGCCCAGGGCACTCTCCGGTCATGTTTGGCCGGTACTCAGCGTTCGCACAGAAGCGCGCTGACGGCCAACCGCCGGAATGCTCATCACAGCAAAGGACTGAAGACCAATGCGCAAGTCACTCAAGACCTCGATCACTCTCGCCACGACCGGCGCGCTCGTCCTCGGCGGCGCAGCGTTCGGTGTCTCGGCCGCGCAGGCCGACGGCTCCGTCCACACCGTCTCCTCCAGCTCGACGAAGATCCCCGGCCCCGTCGCCTCGGTCCCCGAGGTCCTCGGCGGCGACACCGCCGTCAAGCTCGACTCGGGCTTCACCGACGCGCTGACCGCCCTCAAGCTCACCCCGGGCGTCTCCGGCAACGCGAAGCTCGCCGACGGTTCGGTCTCCTTCCCGATCACCTCGGGTTCGGTCACCTACTGGTCGCCGGACGGCAAGTACCGCCCGTACGTGCAGGGCCTGCTCAACCACGACGACTCCGGCCTGACGCTCAGCGCCGGCGACACCACCGTCACGCTCGAGAACTTCGTCGTGAACCCGGGCTCCTCGAAGCTCTACGGTGACGTGCTCGTCAACGGCAAGGTCGCCGTCGCCAACGCCTACCTGTTCTCGCTGCACGGTGGGACGCTCAAGGCGCTCCAGCTCGAGGGTGACAACGCCATCCTGACCGGCACCACGGTGCACGTGTCCGGTGACGCCGCGAAGCTGCTCAACAGCACCTTCAAGACCGACGCCGTCAAGGCCAACCTCCTCGTGGGCGTCGCGACCATCACGGCGAAGATCAAGTAACCAGCACGCCAAGGACGAGGACGGCACCACGCGACCGCGTGGTGCCGTCCTCTTCTCGCGCTCGGGGACCGGGCCTGGAGGCGCGGCTCACCTCACCGACGTCGACGCCACCACCGACGTGGCCGGTTCGCGGACTCCGCTGCCCGCTCGGCCGCGGCCCGCGCATCCGCCGCGGAGCGCTCCTGCCGACGGTCCCGCCACCGCGCGACCTCGTCGTCGACGTCCCGGAGCGGTGTCACCACCGGCGGCCCGCCGAGGAGCTGCCGGCGGGCCTCCTTCACGCGGGCGTTGAAGTCGTCGAGGACGTCCCGGACGTCCTGCTCCACCGGCAGTGCGTCGAGTGCGTCGTCGAGTCCCGCGTCCTCGGTGCGCAGCGCGAGGGCGGGCGGGGCGATGCCGCGGATGTCCTCGCGCTCGATCTTCGACTTGATCCACCAGTCCGGGTCGTGCTGCCCGTCGTTCCCGGGCAGGGGCTTGCCGTGGTACGGGTTCCCCTCGAACACCCCGCGCCGCTCGGCCTCCTCGATCCGCGCCCGTGCGTGCGCGGCGACGTCGGCGGCCTTGAGCAGCCGACGTTCCTCGCGGACCTCGTCCGGGTCGAGGGAGCCGCGTTCGATCTCGCTCTCCACGAGCTGCTGGTAGCGGTAGCGGGCGGCCCTCCTGAGCCGGTCCATCCGTGCGTCGACGTCGTTCATCGTCAGACCATGATGCGCCCGGCGTCCGACGTCCTCGTTCAGGCCGCCTCAGCGACCTCCTCGATCGTCAGTGCCGCCTGGATGAGCGCCAGGTGCGAGAGGCCCTGCGGGAGGTTGCCCATGAAGTCGCCGTCGACCGCACTGAGCATCTCGCTGAACAGTCCGACGTCGTTCGCCTGGGCGACCATGTCGTCCATCAGCGATCGGGCGTCGTCGACCCGGCCGACGCACGCCAGCGCGGCGGCGAGCCAGAACGAGCAGGCGACGAACGGGGACTCCTCGTCCTCCACCCCGGAGTACCGGTAGACGAGCGGACCGTGCTGCAGCTGCGCTTCGATGGCGCGGATGGTCGACTCCATGCGGGGACCCCGGTCGAACGCGGACATCGCGTGCAGCAGGATCGACGTGTCCAGCGCGTCGGTGTCCGGGTGCATCACGTAGTGGCCGAGTTCCTCGTTCCAGCCGTGCTCGGCGACCCAGTCCTCGATGAGTTCGCGGTTCTCGACCCACTTGTCGCGGGGGCCGTCGATCATCCCGGCGTCGTGCAGTTCCACCGCCGCGTCGAGGGCCTGCCAGCAGCCGATCTTGCTCGTCGTGTAGTGGTGGGCCTCCTGCAGCTCCCACATCCCGGAGTCGGGTTCCACCCATCGGTGGCAGGCGTCGTCGGCGAGGTCGTGCAGCACGGAGGCGGTCTTCCGGTCGAGGACGTTGCCGGCGCGCACGTACTGCCGCATGATCTCGAAGACGTCGCCCCAGACACCGAGCTGCAGCTGGTTGCCGGCCCGGTTGCCGACGGTGACGGGGCCGATGCCGTTCCAGCCCGGGACGTCGCGCTCCTCGACACCGTCGGCCTTCGAGCCGTCGAGGCCGTAGAAGATCGGCATCGTCTCGTCGTGCTCGGCGATGGTGCGCATCACCCAGGACACCGCGGCGTGGGTCTCCTCGCGCAGGCCGAACCGGGTGAGGGCGTGCACCGTGTACGCCAGGTCGCGGACCCAGGCGAACCGGTAGTCCCAGTTCTTGCCGCCGGTCCGGTCCTCCGGCAGGCTCGTGGTCGGTGCCGCGGCGATCGACCCCGTCGGTGCGAAGATGAGGAGCTTCAGCGCGAGAGCGCTCCGCTGCACCGCGTCGGCCCACGGGCCGTCGTAGTTGAACTCCTTCGACCAGGTCGACCAGTTCTCGATCGTGCGGTCGACCCCCTCGAGCGTGCGCTCCGGCTCGGGCAGGAAGATCGGTTCGTCGTACGTCCCGACGATCGTCAGGATCGACTTCGTGTCCGGCTGCGTCCGGAACCGGCCGGAGAACCGAGGCCCGTCGTCGTGGACGGGCTGGAAACCCTGTTCGACGATCCCGATCGTGACGCCGTCGACGCCGATCACGGTGCCGTTCGCGGTGTCGAGCCGTTGCGGTTCGGCGGTGTTGAGGATCGTGCCCGGCACGACGGCCCACTCCATCTCCACCGAGCCCTCGACGCCCTGCACGCAGCGACCGATCTCCGCCCACGGCAGCCGGCCGGCGACGCCCGTGACCATCGCGTCCGTCACGGTGGCGGTGCCCGACGGGGTCGTCCACGTCGTGACGAGGACGTTCGTGCCCGGCAGGTACTCCCGCGACGCGCGGGCGTCCCCGTCAGCCGGCCGGAGCGCGACGTGCCCGCCGTGCTCGGCGTCGACGATGCTCGCGAAGACCGGCGGGGAGTCCATCGAGGGGATCGGCAACCAGTCGATCCGGCCGTCCAGCGCGATGAGGGCGACCGTCCGTCCGTCGCCGATCGCGCCGTAGGAACGCAGCGGCACGTAGCCGTCGGTGCGCTCCTCGTTCTCGGTCGCGTCGGGGGTGTCTCGGGTCCGTTCGGTCATGCTCCCAGCCTGCCCCGGATCTGCTCCGGACCATCAGACGGACGTACCCCGCTGTGGAGAACGCGGGGCGGGCCTCCAGGCTGTGGAGGAGGAACCAACCGGGACCGCGACGCCGCGACACGCCCGGGGTGACTTGTGCAGCCCGGGCGTGTCCCACTACTGTCGACCTCCTGCCCACCGGCAGACCGCCCGTCCCGGGCACCTCGGAAGGACCGCGCATGAGCGCCGTGCAGCACCGCGAACACCGCGTCGAGCTCCAGCTCGCCGTGCTCGCCGTGCTGCCCGAACGGCAGCCCGTGTCGCCTGCACGGCACGCAGAGCAGTCCCTCCACTACCCCGCGTAGGCACGCGACGTCACTCGACGCCCCGTGCCCACCCGGCTCGGGGCGTTCGTCTCGCTGTCCCTCCACGTCCCGCCACGCACGGCGGCCGACGCGGGCGTGCAGCCGGAACCCGTCTCGGACCGTCACCGACGACCGTCACGAAAGCGAGACCACCACCATGGAGAAGATCACCGACCGGCTGCTGAGCTGGGCCTCGATGCTCGAGGAGAACACCGAGCAGCAGGCCCGCACGACCGCTCGCATGCCGTTCGTGTTCCCGCACCTGGCCCTCATGCCGGATGCCCACCTCGGCCTCGGCGCCACCGTGGGCTCGGTCATCCCGACCCTCGGCGCCGTCATGCCCGCGGCGGTCGGCGTCGACATCGGCTGCGGCATGATCGCCGTCCGGACACAGTTCTCGAAGGATGACCTGCCGGACGACCTGCAGGCCCTCCGCGAGCAGATCGAGCGCGCGATCCCACTGTCCGCCGGCGCCGCGAACCGGAAGATCGTCGCCACCGCCGAGCCCCGCGTCGCGGAGCTCGAGGCGATGGCCGCCACCGCCGGGTTCGACCCCGACGGCGTCCACGGTCACTGGCGGAACCAGCTCGGCACGCTCGGCTCCGGCAACCACTTCATCGAGGTCTCCCTCGACGAGGAGGACCGCGTCTGGCTGTTCCTGCACTCCGGGTCCCGGGGCGTCGGCAACAAGATCGCGCAGCGGCACATCAAGGTCGCCAAGCGGATGATGCAGCGCTGGTGGATCGAGCTGCCGGACCCCGACCTCGCCTACCTCGTCGAGGGCACGCCGGAGTTCGACCGCTACATCGCCGAGCTGCGGTGGGCCCAGCACTTCGCGCTCCTCAACCGCGAGGAGATGATGGACCGGGTCGTCCGCCAGCTGAGCGAGGTCCTGCGGGCACCGGTCGACGAGCTCGAGCGGATCAACTGCCACCACAACTTCACACAGCGCGAGACGCACTGGGGGAAGTCGGTGTGGGTGTCCCGGAAGGGCGCGATCCAGGCGAAGGCCGGTCAGGCCGGACTCATCCCGGGCTCGATGGGCACGGCGTCGTACGTCGTCGAGGGCCTCGGCAACAAGCCGTCGCTCGAGTCCTCGCCGCACGGGGCCGGTCGGCTGTACTCGCGGTCGGCGGCGCGGCGGACCTTCACGCACGACGAGCTCCGCGCGGCCATGGTCGGCATCGAGTACCGCGACACGGACGCGTTCCTCGACGAGATCCCCGCGGCGTACAAGCCGATCGACCAGGTGATGGCGGACGCGGCGGACCTCGTGTCGATCCAGCACACGCTGCGGCAGGTCGTCAACGTGAAGGGCGATTGACGGGAGGCGCGGGGCGGGCCCCGCCCCGCGCCTCCAGTCCGCCAGGTGGCTGGGACCCAGGGCCCCTGCCGGACAGGGCGCGCGCCGTCGGGCACGCTCGGTGTGGTGAGTGAGCAGGCGGAACAGGCGGCCCGGAAGACCGGACGCGAAGCGAAGCGGGTCGCCGACAGTCGGTGGTTCGAGGTGATGGCACGCGCCGGCTTCGTCGGCAGCGGCGTCGTGCACCTGCTCATCGGCTACCTGGCGATCCTGCTCGGCGTCGGCAACGCGTCGTCCGGCGGCGAGACCGACCAGTCCGGCGCGCTGCAGCAGATCGCCGAGGTCCCCGGGGGCGTCGTGCTGCTCTGGCTCGTCGCGATCGGCACGGCCGCCCTGACCATCCGACTCGTCGTCGAGGCCGTCGTGGGTGGTCGGACCGACAGCGCCCGCGGCTGGGGCAACCGGCTGAAGAACGTCGCGAAGGCCGTCGTCTACGGGATCATCGCGTACTCGGCGGCTTCGTACGCGCTCGGCGCCGGCAAGAGCTCCAGCGGATCGAGCCGGAGCGCCGCGGCGCAGGCGCTCGCGACCCCGGGCGGCGTGTTCCTGCTGCTCCTCGTCGCGGCCGTCGCCGTCGGCATCGGCATCGGCCTCGTCGTGATCGGCTGCCGACGGACCTTCTGGAAGCTGCTCGTCCGCCCGCCCCAGCCGATCGAGCGCACCGTCACCGTGCTCGGCGTCGTCGGCTACGTGCTCAAGGGCATCGCGGTCGTGATCGTCGGGGTGCTCATCGCGGTCGCCGGCTTCCGGAGCGACCCCGACCAGGCGACCGGACTCGACGGAGCCTTCGACGCGCTCCGGAGCATGCCCGGCGGGGTCTTCGTCCTCGTCGCGATCGGCATCGGGTTCCTCGCCTTCGGCGTCTTCAGCTTCTTCCGCGCCCGGTACGCGCGCCTCTGAGCGGGTGCTTCCGGGGCTGCGCGGGTTTTGTGCTGCGCGGGTGCTTCCGGGCTGCGCGGGGGGTTCCGGGCTGCGCGGGTTTCGTGCTGAGCGACACCTCACGGCCCCGCCAACCCGTGAGGTGTCGCCCACGCCGTGAACTCGCGCCCGGCCTGGGGGGACGCGGACCGGCGAAACGGTAGACCAGGACCATGACCGCGAACGCCACCACCGGACCCGCGACCGTGTTCTCCGACGCCGGAGCCGTCCTCGTCGAGAGCATCGTGTGGGATCCGGCCACCGAACGGCTCCGGTGGGCGGACATCACGCTCGGCACCCTGAACACCTCCGACGCGCACGGCACGGCCGAGTCGAGCGTCCCGTTGCCACCCCCGCTCGCGAGCTTCCAGCCCCGGGCCGACGGCGGCTTCGTCGCCGCGCTCGGGGACACCGTCGTCGTCACCGACCCCGACGGCGTGGTCGAGCGCGAGGTCGCCCGGGTCGAGCACGCGGTCGCCGGCATGCGGTTCAACGAGGGGAAGTGCGACCCGTTCGGCCGTTTCCTGGTCGGCAGCATGAACGTGTCGTCGGGGGAGCCCGATGCGGCGCTCTACTCCGTCGAGGCCGACGGCACGACCCGCGTGCTCCGCGGCGGCTTCGGCGTGACGAACGGCATGGAGTGGTCGGACGACGGGTCGGTCATGTACGTCACGGACACGAGCACGTCGACGATCTACCGCGCGTCGTACGGACCGGACGGCGAGCTCGGCGAACTCGAACCGTTCATCGTCGGGGCCGCGCACGACGGCCTCGTCCGCGACGACGAGGGGTGCTTCTGGAGCGCGATCTACGGCGGCGGCCGTGTCGAGCGGTACGGGCCGGACGGGTCGCACCTCGAGACGGTCGAACTGCCCGCGCCGAACGTGACGTCGGTCGCCTTCGGGGGGCCGGAGATGTCGACGCTGTTCGTCGGGTCGGCGCGCGAGAACGCGACCGAGGAGCAGCTCGAGCAGTACCCGCACTCGGGCGCCGTGCTCGCGGTGCCGACGCGGGTGCACGGATTCCCCGCGAACACCTTCAGCGGCTGACGGCTCGGGGCCAGGGCGGCCGTCCTGCCGGCGGGTATCCTGGGCGATCGCCCGACCCGAGGAGACCACGTGAACGACGAGCACACGGCAGCCGCCCCGGACCCGGCGAGCCACCTCGCCGAGGCGGAGGACGCCGACGTCACGGTGGAGGTCGACCGGATCGCGGTCGACGGCACCTACGTCCGGGTCAGCTCCATCGGCGAGCCCGGCGAGCGGGCGTTCCTGCTGGTCGCCGGCCTCGGGATCGCCGCCACCTACTACGAGCGGCTCGCGCCGCACCTCAACGAGAACGGCCCGGTGCACGCGCTCGACCTGCCCGGGTTCGCCGGCGTGCCGCGGTTCCGGGGCAAGGTCTCGATCGAGCGGTACGCCGACGCGGTCGAGCAGGTCATCGACGAGCTCGGACTCGTGGACCCGGTGCTGGTCGGGCACTCGATGGGCACGCAGGTGGTGACCGAGGTCGCCGCGCGGCGCCCGGACATCTCCGACCTGGTGCTCATCAGCCCGGTCGTCGACTCGAAGGCGCGCACGGTCCGGCAGTCGGCGTTCCGGTTCCTCCGGTCGACGCTGCACGAGCCGTCGGCGGTCCGCTGGCACGGGATCACGGCGTACGCGCTGTGCGGCTGGCACTGGTTCTCGAAGGTGCTGCCCCGGATGATCGCGTTCCCGATCGAGGAACGCGCCGCCCACGTGCAGGCGCGCACGCTCATCGTCCGTGGTGAGCACGACGCGATGGTCCCGCGGGACTGGGTCCGCCGGCTCGCGCGGGTGTTCCCCTACGCGGTCCTCCGCGAGGTCGTCGACGGTGCGCACTCGGTCATGCACGCGCAGGCCGACGCGGTCGCGCGGCTCGCCGTCGCACACGTCGGACACGAGCTGCCGGACCGCGGAGTGTCCTCGCTGCAGCGCGTCCGTGACGACTCCACGGCGTCCGACCTGGCACGGCTGGGTCCGAAGGACGCGTGGCTGCTGGTGAAGTCGCGGTTCGTCGAGCTGTTCGGCATGGCGCGGGGCGACGACCAGACCCTCGAGGCCGCCAAGTCCGCGCACGCGGTCGCGATGGCGGACGGCGACGACCTGCCGGTCGACCCCGCGGACCGCAGGGCGGTCGTCGACGAGGTCGCACCCGAAGCCCGCAGGGCGGGCTGAGCTGACGCACTGGACGTGACGCACTGGAGGCCCGGTGCCGGTTCTCGGAACCGGCACCGGGCCTCCAGGCAGTCACGTCCACGGCGACCGGTGCGTCATCAGGGCGCGATGCGGCCCCGCAGCATGTCGGGCGTGAGGGCGTTCGCCTCGGCGAGGACCTTGCGGGCCTCGTCAGTCTTGTCCCACACGTTCCAGAGCAGCACCCCGCGGACGAGGTCGTCGTCGTCGAGGTAGTACACGACGCCGGTGACGTTCGGCTCCTGCCAGTCCTCGACGGGACGGAGGTTCGTCGTGACCTGCCCGACGGCCTCGTACCCCATGTCGAAGACGTCCGAGTAGAACATCGGCGTGTGGTCGTAGGTCTCGTCGGCGTCCGCGAGGTTCCGGCCAGCCTGCCGGCCCTGCTGCTGCGCGTTGTCGACGTGCTCGACCCGGCGGGTGCCGAGGATCCGGTCCGGGTACTCGGCGACGTCCCCGGCGGCGAACACCGAGTCGTCGTCGGTGAGGAGCGTCGAGGTGACCACGATCCCGTCGCGCACCGTGAGTCCGGCGTCGGCGGCGAGCTGTGTCGCCGGTTCGATACCGAGTCCGACGACGACCGCGTCGGCCTCGACCGTGGAGCCGTCATCGAGGGTCAGCGTGACGCCGTCCTCGGTCTGGGTCCCCGACTCGACCCGGCGACCGGTCCGCAGGTCCACGCCGTGGTCGACGAACCGCTGCTGGAACGCGTGCGCCAGTCCGTCCGGGAACATCCGCCCGCCGACCACGTCGTCCGGGTCGACCAACGTGACCCGTGCACCGTTCTGCACGATGCCGGCGGCGATCTCGGTGCCGATGTAGCTGCCGCCGACCACGGCCACGTGGGCCCCGGCCTCGGCGAGCTCGCGGAGTCGCCGGTAGTCCGTCGCGCTGCGGTAGTCGAGCACGCGCGGCGACGGGTCCAACCCGGGCAGGCCGCGTGGCTTGCCGCCGGTCGCCAGGAGCAGCCGCTCGTAGCCGTGCGTGGCGCCGTCGCTCGTCGTGACGGTCTTCGCGGCACGGTCGATCCCCGTCACCGAGGTGCCGAGGACGAACGTCGCCCCGGTCTCCTCGGTGTGCAGGTCGACCTTCTCGTCCCAGCTGAAGTCCGGGTCGGTCCAGAGCTTCTTCGAGAGCGCCGGTCGGGCGTACGGCCGGTCGACGTCCTCGCTGATGATGCCGATCGAGCCGTCGGCGTCGAGCTCGCGGACGCCCCGGGCGGCGGCGTCGGCGACCATCCCGCCGCCGACGATGAGGTAGCGGAAGTCGGTCATGACGCCTCCTGGCGGTGCTGTGCTGCCACGATCAGATCGTCGCGACCGAGCCGGAGTCGACCCGGTAGTTCGAGCCGTTCACGAAGCTGGCGAGCTCGGAGCAGAGGAACGCGACGACGTTCGCGACCTCTTCCGGTTCGCCTCGACGCTTGAGCTCCATGTACGGACGTTCCTCGTCGAGGAAGGACTCGATCGCCTCGTCGAAGGTCTGGTTCGTCTCCTCGGCGCGCTTGTCCATCATCGCGTCGGTCATCGGCGTGTGGATGAACGCGGGGCTCACGGTGTTGACCAGCAACCCCTCGGACGCGTACGAGCGCGACAGCCCCTTCGCGAACGACAGGACCCCGGCCTTGGCGGCGCAGTACGGGAGCTCGTCGTCGTACGGCTGCGAGGCGTCCTCGGAGACCAGGTACACGATGCGACCCCAGCCGCCCGACCGCAGATCGGCGATGAACTCGCGCGTGATGCGGACCGGGCCCATCAGGTCGACGTCGAGCGTCTCCTTCCAGCCGTCCTCGTCGATCTCGTGGAACATCCCCTGGGCGCCGGTGACGCCGGAGGACTGCACGAGGATGTCGATCTCGCCGACGGCGTCGCGCACCCGGTCGTGCAGGGCTGCGAGGCTCGAGGCGCTCCGGACGTCCGCCGCGAACGCGTGGAGCTTGCCCGGCGCCGCCTCGAGCTGGTCCGCACTGTTGTCGAGCCGTGCCTGGTCGATGTCGGTGACGACGACCGTCGCGCCCTCTGCGAGGAGGATGCGCGCCGTGTTCCAGCCGATGCCGGAGTCACCACCGAAGACCAGCGCGGTCTTGTCCTGGATGCCGAGGTCCATGCGACCGCCTACGCGTGCGCCGAAGCGTCCGCGACGGCGGGCGTGGTGGCCGATGCCAGCGGGGTGCTGGGGGCGCGGTTCTCGGCGGAGACCATCCACGCGAGCTGCTCGAGGCGCTCGATGAAGCCGTGGAGCAGGTCCGCGGTCGTCGGGTCCTCCTCGTCGACCTCGTCGTGGACGTCACGCATGGTGCCGGTCGCCTGGTAGAGGCGGAGCGTCACGAGGTCGATGGCGTCGTGCGTGGTGACCTCGCCCTCGGGGAACTGGTCGAGGTGACTGGACGCGGCGACGGTGCTGGAGCGGCCGTCCGGCACGGCGTAGAGCGCACGCATGCGCTCCGCGGTGTCGTCGGCGAACTCGCGCGCTGCGTCGACGATCTCGTCGAGCTGGAGGTGGAGGTCCCGGAAGTTGGTCCCGAGGATGTTCCAGTGCGCCTGCTTGCCCTGCAGGTGCAGGTCGATGAGGTCCACGAGGACCGCCTGGAGGTTCTTGGCGAGCTTGTCCGATGCGTGCATGATCGGCTCCTTCCGCATTGGTGACCAGTACCAGCCCGGTCTACGCGGTGCGGCAGGGCGTCTGCTCAGAGGACCGTCCCCCGCGGCTGCTCAGGGCTCGGCGGGGGCGACGTGGTCGTGGGCCGCCGGGTCGACCTGGTCGACTGCGCTGCGCATCTGCTCGAGGAACACGGCGACGACCCTGGCGTCCGCGGAGGAGAGTCCCTCGGCGATCGACATCATCCGGCGGTGCATGACGCCGAGCGTGGCGCGGACCTCGTCGTCGGTCTCGATCGTCGGCGTGATGACGAGCGCGCGGCGGTCGGTGGGGTGCGGCTCGCGTCGGACGTGGTTCGACTTCACGAGCCGGTCGATGAGGATCGTCGTGGAGGCCGAGGAGATCTTGAGGTAGGCGGCGAGGTCCTTCGGGCTGACCGCCCGCCCCGAGCGCTGGGACTGCAACAGGAAGCGGACGGCGAGCAGGTCGGTCTCGCCCATGCCCATCGAGTCGCGCGTGCGGCGACGCATGGCCGTCTCGGCGGCACGGTACCGGCGCAGGGCGTTGAGCACGGTGACGCCGCGCTGGGTCGCGTCGTCATCGGGGAACCAGTACCCGGACGCTTCCGTGATCTCCTGCGTGGACATGGCGTTCAGGGTAGCCCGCCCGGTTGTCAGGCTGTCGAGGTGGACCCGGGGGAGCGCGGAGGCGCGCGCGGGTGCCGATCCGCGCGTGGGGAGTCGAAACGCGCGTGGTGTGCCGAATCGCGCGTAGGGAGTCGTTCTTTCCGACTGCCTACGCGCGATCCGACCCCCTACGAGCGGAACGACCTACGCGGCGACCTACGCCGCGACCGACTCCGACTCCGACTCCGCGCCCGACGCTGCCTCGGCGAGCGCGGTCAGCGCACCCTGCACGAGCTGCGTGACCTCGGCGTCCTCGCGCGGGTGGGTCTCGGCGAAGCGCACGACCGACTGCGGGATGGCGACCTTGACGTCCTGGAGGACCTTCGCGCCGGCGATCCCGGCGGCCTTGCGGGCGTCGTCGTGCGCCCAGACGCCGCCGTACTGGCCGAACGCCGAGCCGATGACGGCGAGCGGCTTGCCCGAGATGGGGGAGGCGCCGAACGGACGCGACGCCCAGTCCAGCGCGTTCTTGAGGACGGCGGGGATGGTGCCGTTGTACTCGGGCGTGATGAGGAGCAGGGCGTCGGCGGCGTCGATCGCGGCACGGAACGCGACGGCGGAGGCCGGCGGGGCGTCGCCGTCGATGTCCTCGTTGTAGAAGGGCAGGTCGACGATGCCGTCGAACGTGGTGAGCTCGATGCCCTCCGGGGCGTGGTGTTCGGCCGCTTCGGCGAGCTTGCGGTTGATCGACTCGGCGCGGAGGCTGCCGACGAGGGTGAGGACGTGCGTCATGGGGATCCTTCTGTTCTGTGACGGAAAGGTGTCAGCGACAACCAATGCGTTCGGCCGTCAGGCTATTCCCGACTCAGGAGGCCCTCGGTAGGTTGACGACGTGAGCCAGCTCCGCACACCCGCCAGCACGCCCCGCACCACCGATCCGGACTGGTGGCGGAACGCCGTCGTCTACCAGGTGTACCCGCGCAGCTTCGCCGACACGAACGGCGACGGCCTCGGTGACGTCGCCGGGATCACGAGCCGCGTGCCGTACCTGGCGTCGCTCGGCGTCGACGCGATGTGGCTCTCCCCGTTCTTCCCCTCGCCGCTCGCCGACGGTGGGTACGACGTCGCCGACTACCGCTCGGTCGACCCGAGGCTCGGCACGCTGGACGACCTCGACGCGCTCGTCCGGACGGCGCACGAGCACGACATCCGGGTGATCGTCGACGTCGTGCCGAACCACACCTCGGACGAGCACGAGTGGTTCCGCGCGGCGCTGGCCTCGGCGCCGGGGTCGCCGGAGCGCGCACGGTACGTGTTCCGGGACGGCAGCGGTCCCGCCGGCGATCTGCCCCCGAGCGACTGGGTGTCGAACTTCGGCGGCAGCGCCTGGACCCGGGTGCCGGACGGCCAGTGGTACCTGCACCTGTTCGCTCCCGAGCAGCCGGACCTCGACTGGGAGAACCCGGAGGTCCGCGAGGACTTCGAACGGACCCTCCGCTTCTGGTCCGACCGGGGCGTCGACGGGTTCCGCGTGGACGTCGCACACGGGCTCGCGAAGGACCTCTCGACGCCGTACCGACCTTCGGACGAGAAGGCGCTGCCGCTCGACGGCTCCGACCCGCTGTACGACCGCGACGAGGTGCACGAGATCTTCGCCACGTGGCGCGACGTCCTGAACGAGTACGACCCGCCCCGTGCCGCGGTCGCGGAAGCGTGGGCTCCGGCGCCCCGCCGTGCCCTCTACGCCCGGCCCACCGAGCTCGGTCAGGCGTTCAACTTCGACCTGCTCGAGGCGCCGTTCGACGCAGCCGCCTTCCGCGGGATCATCCAGCGGAACCTCGCAATGTCGGAGCAGTCGGGGGCGTCGAGCACCTGGGTGCTGTCGAACCACGACGTCGTCCGCCACGCCACCCGCTACGGCCTGCCGCTCGGGGCCGACACCGATGCGTGGCTCATGACCGACGGCACCGCTCCGGCCCTCGACGCAACGCGGGGCCTCCGACGGGCGCGCGCCGCGACGCTGCTCGTGCTCGCGCTCCCCGGTTCGTCGTACGTGTACCAGGGTGAGGAGCTCGGGCTGCACGAGGCCGCTGCCATCCCGCGCGACCGGTTGCAGGACCCGAAGTGGATCCGGACCGGGCACACCGTGAAGGGTCGGGACGGCTGCCGTGTCCCGATCCCGTGGACCACCTCGGGGCCGTCGTTCGGCTTCGGCTCGGTGGCCCCGCACCTCCCGCAGCCCGCGGACTTCGGCGCGTCGTCGGTCGAGGCCGAGGACGGAGACCCCGCGTCGACCCTGTCGCTGTACCGCACCGCGATCGCGGCAAGGCGCCGACTGCAGCAGGGCGAGGCGCTCACCTGGATCGACGCCGTCGACGGCTCGGGCGTCGGTGTCGGCGGTGGTTCCCGTGTCGTCGCGTTCGCCCGGCACGACGGGTGGCGGTCGGTCACGAACTTCGGCGCCGACCCGGTCCCGTTGCCGTCCGGGACGGTCATCGTCGCCTCCGGGCCGGTCGAGGACGGCATGCTGCCCGGCGAGACGACGGTCTGGCTCGACTGAGTCCGGTTCTCGGGTGGTCCCTCCTCCACAGCCTGGAGGCGCGTGGCATCGATCCACAGATCGGCCCGCGCCCGCCTGATGGGTGCCGCTCGATCGCGACGATCGGGGCATGAGAGAGCCCACCAGCCCAGATCCCAACAGCACGTATCCCAACGCCGCGACCTCCGACGACTCGGCTTCCACCGGCCCGGCAGCGGGCCGCCCGTCCGTCCGGTCACGCCGGGTGCGGCGCACGGCGGCGGTCGCCAGTGTCCTCACCGCACTCGGCGTCCTCGCCGCGCCCGCCCTCGTCCCGTCGGCGTCGACCGCGGCGGAACTCGGCTTCCCGTACGTCAACCAGTTCGACTCGGCGGACGGCGGCTCCCTGAGCGGTGACGCGGTGACGGCCGGCGGTCGCCTGCGTCTCACCGACGCCGTCCGGAACCAGTCCGGGTCGTGGTCGACCGACGACACGTTCCCCTCGGATCGCGGGCTCGAGATCGAGTTCGAGTACGCGATGCACAACGACATCGCCGACCCCGGTGCAGACGGGCTGCTGCTCTCCCTGTCCGACGGTGCAGCACCGCAGGGTGTCGGTGCCTACGGTGCCGCGCTCGGCTACTCGTGCCGGTCGAGCAAGAACCAGGGCGGCAGTGTCCGGTGCGACCTCCCCGGCATGCCCGGCGGGTTCGCGGGCATCGCACTCGACCACTACGGCAACTTCTCGCTCCCGCTGAACCAGTCCGGCCCGGGCGCGCAGGAGGAGTTCGTCGTGGTGCGGGGCTCCGGCGACGGCGTCACCGGCTACCGGTACGTCGAGGGGGCGAGCGCTCCCGGTGGCACCGCCACCGATGGACCGCAGACGCGCACGGTCCGGGTGACGCTGCTTCCGGGCGACGACGGCGAGCTCTTCGTCACGGTCCGCGTCGACGCCGGCGGGGGGCTCCGTCCGGTCCTCGACCGCGTGCCGTTGCACGGGCCCGGACAGGCACCGCTCCCGAGCACCCTGCGCCTCGGGTTCGCCGGCGCCACCGGCTCGCACGTCAACGTGCACGAGGTCGACTCGCTCCGGGTCTGGCAGCCGGCCGACCTCGCGGTGGAGCACGACCTGCCGCCGACGGTGACCGCCGGCGGCGCGGTGGAGTACGCCGTCACCGCTCGGAACGTCGGTCCGAACGCGTCGGCCCCGAGCGCGCTCGAGGTCGACGTGCCGGATGCCCTGCAGGACGTCACCTGGACCTGCGCGCCCGCGACCGGCACGCCTGCCGCTCCCGGCGCTGCGTGCGGGACCTCCTCGGGCACGGGCGACGTGGCGGCGCAGGTCGACCTGCCCCGCGACGCCGCGGCGACCGTGACGATCACCGGGCGACTCCCCGAGGGGGCGTCCGGCACGCTGGACAGCACCGCTCGCGTCTCGCCGGCACCCACCATGTCGGACGTCAACGAGGCGGACAACGTCTCGACGGCCAGCTCCGAGGTCGTGCCGGGGCCGGACCCCGAGGCACACGTCGAGACCGACAAGTCCGTCGCACCGTCGACCGACGTCGCACCCGGTGACGAGGTCGAGTACCTCGTCACGGCACGCAACCGCGGTCCGGCCGTCGCGGACGACGTGGGGGCGGTCGACGAGCTGCCGACGGCGATGCGCTTCGCCGGTTCCGAGGACGGGTGCACCGCCGCCGGGCAGGTCGTGACGTGCTCGTCGGGGTCGTCCCTCGCCGCCGGGGAGTCGACGTCCTTCCGGATCCGGGCCGTGCTCGACCCGGACTACGAGGGAGACGGATCGGACGTCGTGAACGTGGCCACCGCGACCTCGCCGACCGACCCGGACGGCGGCGATCCGTCGCCGGGCGTCGGGATCGAGGTGGGCGTGCCGGACGACGGAGGACCGGACGACGGTGGGCCCGGCGACGGCGGGCCGGATGACGGTGGACCCGGCGACGGACCCGGGGACGGTGGCCGGATGACGGCGGACCCGGCGACGGCGGTGACGGTGACCCGGACGTGGACCGGGCGGACCCGCGGCGCGCTCCGGACCGGACCGGGGTGCTGGCCTACACCGGCGCTCCGGACCTCGGTCTCCTCGCGGCCGTCGGTGGCATCGCGGCCGCGGCGGGCGGGGCCTGCTGGTGGCTCGCCCGGCGGCGACGTCGTGGCCCGAGGGACGTCGTCCCGGGTGCGGAGCACGGACCGACGGGGACCTGACCCGACGAGGACCTGACCCGTCGAGGACCTGACCCCACGGGGACCTGACCCCGCCCGACGGCCTGGCCCGCACGACGACCCGGCCGGATCCCGGCCGGATCCCGACCGGCTGGCCACGGAGCGCGGTGGGGCGGCGAGAACCGCGCCGTCCCGCCGCGCAGCGAGGCCCTGGTTCGAGCATCCTCAGCGGCCGAGCGCCCCACGCGGTCGGTCGCGCGGCACTCCGGCGGTAGGATCGAACCACGATCCGCATGCCCGAAAGAGGTCTCGTGTCCGACTCCGTGGACGACTCCGGCCAGCGCGCGCGGTACTGGCCGATCCCCGTCCTCCGGGCCGTCCCAGCCGCGATCGTGGCCCTCGTCATCACCTTCTCGTCCAACCACGCCGCAGGTTACGGCCTGGTGCTGTTCGGCGGGTTCGCGATCGTCGACGGACTCGTGCTGCTCCTGGCGGGTGCCACGCGGCTCACCGCGGACGACCGTTCGCGCCGGACCACCCTCGTGCAGGCCGTGATCACGGTGATCGCAGCGGTCGCCGGCTTCGCGCTCAACGGCTTCGGGCTGCCGGCGTTCATCTCGGTGATCGTCGCCTGGGCCGTCCTCACCGGAGCGCTCGAACTGACGCAGGGCCTCCGCGCACGGCGTCGCTCGCCCTTCGCCCGTGACTGGTCCACGATCGGCGGCCTCACGCTGCTGCTCGCCGTCGCGTTCCTCGTGACGCCCCCTGACTACTCGCAGCAGCTCGGCGGAGTTGAACGGGTGTCCGGCATCCTCGACGCCTCGATCGTCCTCGTCGGCCTGCTCGGCGCGTACCTCGCCATCACGGCGGTCTTCCACGTGATCGCCGGCCTCTCGCACAAATGGGGAACGGCCGCACCGGCCGCAGCCCCGAACGGAGCACCACACGCATGACCACCCCCAGCCGTCGCGACCGCCTGCGCCCGGTCGAGCTCCTCGGGATCTCCGCGATCGTCGCGGTCTTCACCGGGCTCGTCGTGCTCTTCTCGACCCGTGAACTCCAGCTCGCGGTGATCTTCCTCGGCGTCGCGTTCATCGTCGTCGTGGTCGTCCTCGCGATGCTGCAGCTGGCGACGTCGAGCGACCAGGACGACAACGACATGCTCGGCGGGCACAAGACCCCGGGCGAAGGAGACGGCGACGACTTCCACTGAGTCGGGCATCACCCGCACGCTGCCGTCACGTCGTCCCTTCCAGGGCGACCCGGACCTCCCGCAGCGGTACCGCCACCGGTACCTGATCCTCGCGGTCTGCTGCATGAGCCTGTTCATCGTGTCGATGGACGCCACGGTGGTGAACGTCGCGCTGCCGTCGATCGGTCGTGAGCTCGGCAGCACCATCTCCGGCCTGCAGTGGACGATCGACGCGTACACGCTCGTCCTCGCCAGCCTGCTGCTGCTCTCCGGCTCCACCGCCGACCGCATCGGGCGGCGGAGGACCTTCCAGATCGGCCTCGCGCTCTTCACGATCGGCTCGCTGCTCTGCTCGATGGCGCCGAGTGTCGGGTGGCTCGTGGTCTTCCGGATGCTGCAGGCGGTCGGCGGCTCGATGATGAACCCGGTGGCGATGTCGATCATCACCGCCACGTTCGACGACGCGAAGGAGCGGGCCCGCGCGGTCGGCGTCTGGGGCGCCGTCGTCGGGGTGTCGATGGGCCTCGGGCCGCTCGTCGGCGGAGCGCTGACGGACACGGTCGGCTGGCGGGCGATCTTCTGGATCAACGTGCCGATCGGCGTCGCGGCGATCGTCCTGACGTTCCTGTTCGTCCCGGAGTCGAGGTCCCCGAAGCCGCGTCGCCTCGATCCGGTCGGCCAGGTGCTCGTCATCGTGCTCCTCGCGACGCTGGTCGGCGGGCTCATCGAGGGACCCCGGCTCGGCTGGACCTCGCCCGCGGCGCTCGGCCTGTTCGTCCTGGCGGCCGCCTCCCTCGTCGTGTTCGTCGCCGTCGAACGGCGTCGTGCGGAGCCGCTCGTCGACGTCCGGTTCTTCCGGAGCATCCCGTTCTCGTCCGCCGTCGTCACGGCGATCGCCGCGTTCGGGGCGAACGGTGCGTTCCTGTTCCTCAACGCCCTCTACCTGCAGGAGGTCCGGGGCATGTCGCCGTTCGAGGCCGGCCTCTGGACCCTGCCGGCCGCCGTCGCGACGATGCTGGTCTCCCCGCTGTCCGGACGCCTCGTCGGGTCGATCGGGACGCGGGTGCCGCTCGTCCTCGCGGGGATCGGTGTCGGCGGTGCCGGCGCGATCCTGACCACGATCGATTCGGATACCCCGATGTGGGTACTCGTCGTCGCCTTCGTGCTCTTCGGCTTCGGGTTCGGCATGGTGAACGCCCCGATCACGAACACCGCCGTCTCCGGCATGCCGCGCGCCCAGTCCGGTTCCGCTGCGGCGGTGGCGTCGACGAGCCGGCAGACCGGGGTCTCCCTCGGCGTCGCACTCGCCGGCACCGTGACCGGAGCGAGTGCCGTCGCGAGCGTCGGGGCCGGGTTCGGCGTGGCGACGCACCCGATGTGGTGGATCGTCCTCGGCATCGGTGCGGGCATCGTCGTCGTCGGCTTCGTGTCGAGCTCCGCGGCGGCGAAGCGTTCGGTCGCGGGCATCGCCCACCTGCTCGACGACTGACCCACGGCGTCCACCAGACGCCGCCCCCCGAGACACCGCCGCGCCCACGAGACACCGCCGCACCCCCGAGACACCGCCCGTTCCGACGGTGTCTCGACCCATCGGGCGGCGTCTCGCCGAAGCGACGAACCCGAACCACAGCCCCGCATCCGCTCCGACACGCCCGGTCGTCACGTTTCGGCGACGCTCCTGTCATGATCGCCGGTCCGGCCGACATCTCTGGGTGAAGGGGGTGGGACGTGGACGTGACGACGGAGTCGGACGAAGCGATCGTCCGTGCGATGGCACAGGGCGACAAAGGCGCCCTCGCCCGTGCGTTCGACCGGTACGCCGCCACCCTCACCCGCTACGCCTGGGCCATCGCCGCCGACCGGATGGAGGTCGAGGAGATCGTCCAGGACTCCTTCCTGACCCTCTGGCAGCGTGCGGCGACCCTCGAGCTCCCCGCCGACACGATGCTCCCGTGGCTCCTCGTCGTGTGCCGCAACCACGCCCTGAACGCCGGGCGGAAGCGTGCCAAGCACCGGAACGACGAGCTCCCCGAACACCTCGCGGCCCCGGAGGGCCACGACGAAGCCCGTGAACGGCTCCGCTGGGTCCGCGCCGAGATCGCCTCGCTTCCCGAGACCGACCGGCGCATCTGCGAACTGTGCCTCCTCGAGGGGCACTCCTACGCCGAGGCCGCCGAGATCCTCGGGCTGAGCGTGGGAGCGGTCACCCAGCGGGTCTCCCGCAACCGACGTCGACTCAAGAAGGCGGTGATGCACGATGAACACTGAACCTCCCGAGGGAGACGAGCTGCAGCGCATGCTCGTCTCGATGAAGCGGAACGTCCTCGACCGTGCCGCACCGCGTCCGAGGCGACGTCGTGGTCGCTCCGGCCTCGTGATCGGTGTCGTCACGCTCCTCGCCGTGGGCACCGCGACGGGTGCCGTCGCGCTGACGCTCGCGCAGCAGGACGAGCCCGTCGCCGCACCCGTGCACACCCAGGAGCCCGAACCGGCTCCGTCCGCCACCACGCCGACGTCTGCCCCGATCACCGCGAGCCCGACGCCGCGGCCCACACCGCCCCGGAACACCACCGCCACCCTGCCGACGACGTGCCGGGGCACCGTGCCCGCGAGCGACTACGACCGGTTCTTCGGGGCCACCCCGCTGACGGAGATCGACCAGCAGGCGGAGTCGACGGGAACCGATTCCCCGGACATCGTCTGGACGGGTGGTGCGGCGACGATCACGTGTCAGTGGGCCGACCCGCGCGCCGACGTGAGCGGCCTCACGATGGACATCGGGACCGCTGGCCCGGGAGCGGCCGAGCGGCTCGCGGACAGCCCGTGGGACTGCGAGGACCGCGAGGGGGGTCGGATGTGTCAGCTGACCGTCAAGGCCGAGCCGTACCCGGTGGACCAGACGACGACGGTCTTCATCCGCGACGACACCTTCATCATGATCCGACAGGCCAACTTCCCGACGAACGGACTGCTCGATGCCGTGGTCGGGGAGATCTGGGGGGACTGACGGCCTGGAGGCGCGTGGCGGGGACGACCCGCGCCTCCAGTCCGCCGGTGGGTCACGCCCAGGGCGACCGTCAGTCGACGACGCGAGCAGCCACGATGTCGCGCGCCAGCGCGCGCACCGCGCGGTTCGGCTCCGGGCTGGTGCGCATCGCGAGGCCGATCCGGAGGGGTTCGACCTCGTCCTCGAGTTCGAGCACTGCGCCGTCGTGTCGCACCCCGGAGTCCGGGACCACCCCGACGCCGAGGCCGGCGGACGCGAACCGGATCACCGCGGGCATGTCGTTCATCTCCGCGACGATGCGCCGTCGGATCCCGAGCCGTTCGAGTGCGGTGTCGAGGATGATCCGGTTGCCGAAGCCGTGCGCGGTGTCGATGAAGGGTTCGTCGGCGAGTTCCGCCAGCGAGACGGAGGTGCGTCCGGCGAACCGGTGATCGGCGGCGAGGAAGACCCGGAACGGCATCTCCCGCAGCGGGTGCACGACCACTCCGCTCGGCACGGCGGGCAGCCCCGTGTAGGCGATGTCGAGCCGCCCGGCGACCAGGTCCTGCACGAGGCCGGTGGTGCCGGACGGTGAGGTCATCAGCTCGACGGCGACGAGGGGGTGCCGCTGCCGGAACCGGCGGAGGACCCCGGTCAGGTCGACGATGTCCATGCTCGTGAAGATGCCGAGCCGCACCCGTCCGCGGAGGTCGGCGTCCTCCACCGTCGCGAGGTCGCGCATCTGGTCGAGGGACTCGAGCACCGCGCGGGCGTGCGGGAGCACGTCCTCGCCGGCGGCGGTGAGGACGAGGTGCCGGCCGGTGCGGTCGAAGAGCCGGACGCCGAGTGTCCGCTCGAGCGAGGCGATCCCCGCGGACACCGTCGACTGCGCGGCCCACAGCCGTTCCGCGGCGCGGGTCACGCTGCCCTCGGCGGCGACGGTGACGAACTGTTCGAGCAGCCGGGTCTCCATCCTCCGAGTATCGACCGGATCGATGGGTGACATCAAGAGCATCCGTTGGACTCGATGCCCCTGCGGCGGGATCATCGGAGCATGTCAACCGTCACCGACACCCCGACGGGCACCGTCCCCGCCACCGTTGCTGCTCCCGCATCGGCGGGCGACCGCGTCGTCGCTCCCCGCGGACGCCGTGCCCACACGCGGCGTCGTCACGGCTTCGGCTTCTGGGCGGTCGCCTTCGCGTTCCTCTCGGTGATGGCCTTCGCGACCGTGCCGGCACCGCTCTACGTGATCTACCAGGCACGGGACGGCTTCCCGACGTTCACGACCACCGTCATCTTCGCGGCCTACGGCGTGGGCGTCGTCGGGGCGCTCTTCCTGGCCGGACACCTCAGCGACGTGCACGGTCGTCGCCCGCTCATCCTCGTGTCGATCGCCCTCGAGCTCGTCGCCGCCGTGCTCTTCCTGCTCTGGAACGACGTCAGCGGCCTCATCGTCGCGCGGCTCGTGACCGGCCTCGGCGTCGGGCTGCTGACGGCGACGGCGACCGCGCACCTCGGGGAGCTCCGCGTCCGGGCGACGGGCTCGCAGTCCTCCGCTGCCGGTGCGAGCGTCGCCGCCGGTGCCGTGAACCTCGGCGGCCTGTCGCTCGGTGCCCTGGTCGGCGGCGCACTCGCCGAGTTCGTCGGGCAGCCGCTGATGGTGCCGTACGTCGTGTTCGTCGTCGCGCTGACGGTCGCGTTCGTGGTCGTCCTAGCCGCGCCGGAGACCGTCGACCGTCCGTCCTCGCCGGTCGCCTACCGCCCGCAGCGCCTGCAGGCGCCGGAGGGCAAGGCCGGAGCGTTCTGGGTCGCCGGCACCGCCGCCTTCGCCGCCCTCGCGGTGCAGGGCCTCTTCACCTCGGTCGCGCCGAGCTTCCTCGGGACGACCTTCCACGTGACCGACCGCCTGGCAGCGGGAGCCACCACGTTCGGCGTCTTCGCCGCGAGCGCGGTGTCGCAGATCGTGTTCGCCCGGCTGTCGCAGCGGGCGCAGATCCGGCTCGGCCTGGTGCTGCTCGTCGTCGGGCTCGTGGTCCTGGCCGTGGCCGCCGTGCTGCTCCAGGTCGCCGGCTTCATCGGGGGCGGTGTCGTCGCGGGAGCCGGTGTCGGGCTGCTCTTCAAGGCGTCGATCTCGAGCGCCGGGGCGCTGGTCGAGCCGGAGCGCCGTGGTGGGGTCCTCGCGGCGACGTTCCTCATCGCCTACGCCGGCCTGACCGTGCCCGTCGTCGCCGTGGGTGCTGCGCTGCTCGTGCTGCCGACGCTCCCGGTGCTCCTCGGGTACGTGGTGTTCGTGGTGGTGCTGGCGCTCGTCGCCGGGACGCGCTTGGCCGCGCGGGCGTAGCGCGCCGGGGCCGCCCACGCCTCACGCGCCGGGACCGCCCGCGCCTCACGCGCCGGGGCCGCCCGCGCCTCACGATCGTGCTGCGGCACCCCGTCCGCGCCGCTGACACCGCGCACCGTGCGAGCCTGGAGGCGCGACACCCGTCCGGCATACTGGGCGCGTGTCCCAGAAGCGCAACCGTTCCGTGCTCGCCGGGGTCGTGGCCGTCCTGGCCGCCGGCCTCGTCGCCGGAGGGCTCGCGCTCGCCGCACAGCGCGGCGCCGACGACCCGGTGATCGGCGGCGGAGCCGCGACCGTGAGCCCGAGTGCGACCGCGGGCGACGGCAGCGCGGCGGACGGCACGGTGACGATCACGGTGGCCGGCCCCGACCTGCCCGGCGGCGGTGTCCTCGACCGGTGCGGTGCGAACAGTCGCGAGAGCGTCGCGCGCTACGACACGGCGGCGCTCGGCGAGGTCGTGCTGCAGTGCGGCGACTCCGGCCAGGGCTACGAGCACATCCGCGTCCGCCACACCCAGGACTGGACCGACGTCGTGACGGGTCACGGCTCCCGGGACTGGGACGACGCGATGCTCACCGCCGTGCGGACCGTCCTCGAGACGCCTCGCACCGGGTACCCGCAGGACGCCGGCGACGGCAAGGTCTGCTACGCCGCACCCGTGCGGTTCGACGACGGATCCCGCCCCGCCGAGGAGCCCTTCGTCAAGGTCATCGTCTCCGCCACCACGGAGCGCGTCATCACCGCCTACCCCACACGCGACGACGGCTGCTGACCCGCGCCCGCGCGCTCAGCCCGGTCTCGGTCTCGGGTGACGCATGCGTGTGCACGTTCCGACGTTCCACCTGTCGATCTACTGGTGCCGTGTCGAATCCTGCACGCGCATCTGATGCGTGTACATGTTCCGACGTTCCACGCGTCGATCGTCTGGCGCAATGTCGGAAGATGCGCACGCACCGAGCGCCCACGTACTCATGGCCGACCCGACCCGACCCGACCCGACCGGCGCCGCGCCCGCACCGCACCGCCCGCTCCGCTACGCGTGCACCTCGTGCTCGTGCCGGCGGTGCGACACCGGCTCCAGCTGGAACGTCGAGTGCTCCACGGGCACGTCGAAGTGCTCCGCCACGCACTGCTGCAGCTCGTCGAGGATCCGCGGAGCGTGCGCGCTCGAGAAGCAGTGGTCGTCCACGACCACGTGCGCGGTGAGGTTCGGCACCCCGGTGGCCACGAGCGTCGCGTGCAGGTCGTGCACCGCGATGACGTGGTCGAGCTCGAGGATGTGCCCCCGCACGGCGTCGAGGTCGAGCCCCGGTGGCGTCGATTCGAGCAGGACGTTCGCGGTCTCGCGCAGCAGCCGGATCGCCCGAGGCAGGATGAGCAGCCCGATGAGGATCGCCGCGACCGAGTCGGCACGCTCCCACCCGGTCACCATGAGCACGATCGCGGCGCCGATCACCGCGACGGAGCCGAGCGTGTCGTTGAGGACCTCGAGCCGTGCGGCCCGTGAGGTGAAGGTCTCACCCGACGCCCGCAGCAGCACCCCGTACGCCACGAGGTTGCCGACGAGCCCGATGATCCCGAACACGAGCAGCGGCCCCGAGTGGATCTCGGCCGGCACGATCAGTCGCTGCACCGCGGAGATGATGACGTAGACGCCGACCGCGAGGAGGATCGCCGCCTGCGCCGTGGCCCCGAGCACCTCGGCCCGCTGGAACCCCCACGTGCGCTGCGCCGTCGGACTGCGTCGGGCGAGGCGTGTGGCGACGAGGCCGATGCCGAGCCCACCGGTGTCGACGACCATGTGCCCCGCGTCGACGAGCAGCGCGAGCGACCCGGTGACGACGGCGCCGACGACCTCGGCGAGCAGGATGCCCGCGGAGATGCAGAACGCGACGAGCAGCGCGCGCTCGGACGCGTGTCCGTGCGCGTGCACCGCTCCGTGGTCGTGTCCCATGCGGTCCATCGTAGGTTTCCGGCGGGTCGACATGCCAGGATCGGGAGCGTGACCCGGTCGCCCTACGAGCTGAGCACGCCGCCGGACGTGCTGGCCCGCCTGCACCCGCGGCTCCGCACGTACTTCGGCCCGATCCCACCCGGTCACGTCGGTCGCGGCGAGGGGGTCTTCACCGTGGTCGGCACGCCCCGCCGGTGGCTCTGGCCCGTCCTCGCGTGGTTCGCGCGCGACGCCGTCATGTTCCCGGTGTGGGAACGGGACGTGCCCTTCACCGTCGAGAACCGCCCGGCTCGCGTCCGCCGCGGATCCGCCGGCCTGGAGGCGCGGGTCGCCGTCCGCGCGCACCGCACCTTCCGGTTCCGCTCGGGTGCCCGCACGATGGCGGACGCCATCACCGCCGAACCGGACGGCCTCGTCGACCACCTCGGTCGGCGTGGGCGCGTCAGCGCGCTCCTGCGGACGGAGGTCGATGCGGACGGTCCGGACGCGGGCGCCCTGCGCCTGGTCTCCACGCGTGTGACGTTCCGCGCGCTGGGACGCGAGTGGCGCCTCCAGGCTCGCATCGCACCACGTGTGACGCTGGTGGAACGATTCGATGACGAAGCCGACCGGCAGCGCGTGTCCCTGGTGCTCTCGGCGCCGGTGATCGGCACGCTGTACCGGTACGAGGGGGCGTTCCGGTACGAGATCGCGCCGGACACAGAACGGGGATGAGATGAGAGACCAGAAGGGCCGCGTCGTGGTCGCGGGAGCGAGCGGTTTCGTCGGACAGTACCTCCAGGACGCGTTCCGCGACGAGGGGTACGAGGTCGTCACGGTCGGGCGAACGGGCGATGCCGTGTGGGGCAACACCCTGCGGATCCGCGAACTCGTGGACGGCGCCGCGATGGTCGTGAACATGGCCGGCAAGAGCGTGAACTGCCGCTACGGGCGACGCAACCGCGCCGAGATCATCCGCTCCCGGGTGGACACCACCCTCGAACTCGCCGAGGCGATCCGGACGAGCGAGCAGCCGCCGCCGCTGTGGATCAACGCGTCCACGGCGACGATCTACCGGCACGCCGACGACCGTCCGCAGGACGAGGCGACGGGGGAGCTCGGCGAGGGGTTCTCGGTCTCGGTGGCGAGGGCGTGGGAGGACGCCCTGAACGCGGTGGACCTCCCCGGAACCCGTCGCGTGGCGCTGCGGATGGCGATCGTGTTCGGCGACGGCAGTGCCCTGGTGCCGCTCCTCCGACTGGCGCAGGCGGGGCTCGGCGGGCCGCAGTACGACGGCGCGTGGTTCCCGACGCGCTCCCGGCTGCGGGCGGGGACCCACCACCACGACCGGCACACCCGCGGGCGGCAGAAGTTCAGCTGGGTGCACATCGCCGACGTCCTGGGGGCGATCCGCTTCGTCCGCGACCACGAGGACATCGACGGCGCGGTCAACGTGTCGAGCCCGAACCCGTCGGACAACCGGACCGTGATGGCGACGATCCGCGACGCCGTGGGCCGACGGTTCGGGATCCCCACGTGGCGGTGGATGCTCGAGATCGGGTCGTTCGCGATCCGGACCGAGACGGAACTCGTGCTGAAGAGCCGGTGGGTGGTGCCGACGCGGCTGGTCGAGGCGGGCTACGAGTTCCGGTACCCGCACCTGCGCGGGGCGCTCGCCGGGATCATCGCCGAGCGTCGCCAGCACCGGGGCTGAGCACGGGCACAGCGTCGCCGAACTCGCCGCCGGGCTCGCCGGCTGGCAGCGCCGCACCCGCCCGGGCCTGACGCGACGACCACAGCACCGCCGCGACGACGACCACACCCGCGATCACCTCGACCAGGTCGGGGACCTCGCCGAACGCCACCCAGGACGCGAGCACCCCGACGACGGGCACGAGCATCGAGAACGGCGCGACGGTGCTCGACGGGTACGCGGCCATCAGCCGCGACCAGATGCCGTACCCGACGAGCGTCGCCACCAGCACGATGTAGAGCAGGCCGAGGTCCGCCGGCAGTGCCGCACGGGTGAACGCGGTGCCGAGCGCCTGCCCGATGCGGTCCGGCCCCTCGACGACGAACGACAGCACGGCCATCGGGACCGGCGGCACGATCGACCACCACAGGGTCAGGTGCAGCGGGTTCGACGCCCCCGAACGCCGGGTCGCGACGTTCCCGATCGCCCAGCCGAGGGCGCCACACAGGGCCAGCACGACGGGGAGCAGTGCTGCTGCCTGTGCCCGGTGCACCGCGATCGCCGCGAGGGCGCACACCGCGATCGTCACCCCGATGACCTGTCGCCGGGTGAGCCGCTCGCGCAGGAACACCCCGGCGAGCACGACCGTGAACGGTGCCGAGGCCTGCAGCACGAGCGAGGCCAGGCCCGACGGCAACCCCGCCGCCATGCCGAGGTAGAGGAACGCGAACTGCAGCACGCCGAGCCCGAGGCCGACGAGCAGGAGCCGTCCGAACGGGATCCGCGGGCGCGGCACGAACAGCACGGTCGGGATCGCCAGCAGGGTGAACCGGACCGCGGCGAGGAGGAACGGCGGGAAGTGCTCGAGCGCGATCGCCGTGGCGGGGAAGTTGAGCCCCCAGACGACGGCGACGACCACGGCGAGGAGACGATCACGGGGGAGCACGGGACGATCGTGACCCACTCGGACCGTGCAGCACCAGCGAAGAGTTCCGAACCGACGTTGTAGCCTCCCTGCATGGTCGACTTCGACGTCCAGCTGCTCGCCGTCCTCCGGGAACTCGCCGAGCGCGGCAGCGTCACCGCGGTCGCCGAGGCCACGCACCGCACCCCGAGCGCCGTCTCGCAGCAGCTCCGGACCCTGCAGCGCCAGGTCGGGGTCACCCTCGTCGAGCGAGTCGGTCGTGGCGTGCGGCTGACCGAGCACGGCCGGGTCCTCGCGGGCCTCGCCGCCGGCGTCGCGACGGCGATCGCCACGGTCGACGCCGCGTGGCGCGAGCACCTCGGCGGTGCGACCGGACGCGTCGACCTCGCGGTCTTCCCGTCCGCCGCGGAGCTCCTGCTGCCGGGGCTCCTCACCCGGATGCGTGAGCACCCGGGCATCGAGCTCGTCCTCGTCGACGTGGACGTCAACGAGGACGAGTTCGGACCCCTCGCCGCCGACCACGACGTGGTGATCGGACACCGGCCGGACGGGGCTCCGCCGGCGGGACGCGAAGCGCTCGAGACGGTGCCGCTCCTGCGCGAACCGCTCGACGTGGCGCTCCCGCTCGGGCACCGCCTGGCCGCACGCGCACGCGTGGGCATCGACGACGTCGTCGGCGAGGACTGGATCGGCGTGCCGTCGGGCTACCCGATCGACCGGGTGCTCACTGCGATGGCCGCAGCCACGGACACCCCGCCGAGCGTGGGCTTCCGGACGATCCACCTGCCCGTCATCGAGAACCTGGTCGCCGCCGGGCACGGGGTCGCGCTCGTCCCGCGCTACACCTCGGGGACGCGTGCACCGGGGCGATTCCACCTGGCCGAACTCGCCGAGGTCCGGGCCGGTCGCCGCATCGAGGCGCTCGTCCGTCCCGACCGTGCGGTCCGCCCAGGGGTCCGCACCGTCCTGGAGGCGCTGGTCGCCGAAGCACGAGACGTCACCGCCTGAGAGTGGTGCCGCTGACGGCGGGGCCGCCCCGCGCCTCCAGTCCGCCCGTGGGATGCGGCAGATCCCCATCGTGAGCAGGAATGGTCGGGTCCCGATCCGGAACCCGACCACTTCTGCTCACGAAGTGCACGCGAGGTGCACGCGCGCGCCGCGCGCGTGGTGCCGTCAGACGTCGAGGTGGTCGACCAGCTCGTCGGCCAGGCCCGTGTACGTCGCCGGGGTCAGGTTCGTCAGCCGCGCCTTCGCCCCGGACGAGATGTCCAGACCGTTCACGAACGCGACGAGGTCCGCCTGCCCGATGCGCTTGCCGCGGGTGAGCTCCTTGAGCATCGCGTACGGGTCCTCGATGTTCGACTGCCCGGAGGTCACCTCGGCACGGATCACCGTCTGGATCGCCTCGCCGAGCACCTCCCAGTTGTGGTCGAGGTCCTCGGCCAGCCGGGTCTCGTTCACCGCGATCTCGTTCAGGCCGCGACGGAGGTTGTCGAGCGCGAGCAGCGAGTGCCCGAACGCGACGCCGATGTTCCGCTGCGTGGTGGAGTCCGTGAGGTCACGCTGCAACCGGGACGTCACGAGGGTCTCGGACAGCGTCGAGAACAGCGCCGAGGAGATCTCGAGGTTCGCCTCGGCGTTCTCGAACCGGATCGGGTTGATCTTGTGCGGCATCGTCGACGACCCCGTGGCACCCGCGACCGGGATCTGCGTGAAGTACCCCATCGAGATGTAGGTCCACACGTCGGTCGCGAAGTTGTGCAGGATCCGGTTCGCGTGCCGGACGCGGTCGTAGAGCTCCGCCTGCCAGTCGTGCGACTCGATCTGCGTCGTCAGCGGGTTCCAGGTGAGCCCGAGGCCCTCGACGAACTCGCGGGAGAGCGTCGGCCAGTCGGCCTCGGGGTCGGCGGCGAGGTGCGCCGAGAACGTGCCGGTCGCGCCGGAGAACTTGCCGAGGTACTCACCGCCCTCGATCTGCGCCAGGACGCGCTCGAGGCGGTAGACGACGACCGCGAGCTCCTTGCCGAGCGTGGTCGGGGTGGCCGGCTGCCCGTGCGTGTGGGAGAGCATCGGCACCTCCCGCAGCTCGACGCTCATCTCGCGGAGCTTCGCCAGCACCCCGCGGAACGCCGGCAACCAGACCTGGTCGACGGTGTCCCGCACGGTGAGTGCGTAGGAGAGGTTGTTGATGTCCTCGCTCGTGCACGCGAAGTGCGTGAGCTCGGCGATGGCGTCGAGACCGAGCTCCGACAGGCGGCGACGGACGAAGTACTCGACCGCCTTCACGTCGTGACGGGTCGTCGCCTCGATCTCGGCGAGTTCGGCGATCTGCGCCTGCCCGAAGGTCAGGGCGACGCCGCGCAGTGCGGTCTTGTCGTCGACGCTGAGCGGCGACGTGGTGAACATCGCGTGGTCGGTCAGGAAGACGAGCCACTCGACCTCGACCACGATGCGCGCGCGGTTGAGGCCGGCTTCGGACAGGTGCTCGCCCACCGTGTGCACGATCGGGTAGTAGCGACCGTCGAGCGGGCTGATCGGCTGCGGGGGAAGGGGGGTCATGGGGCTCCCTGACGGACTGCCGGCTCGAGTTGGCGGAAGAGCGCCCGGCAGGCCCGTTCGACGGTCGAGAGCACTCGGTCGAACTCGTGCCGGTCCGCGTAGTACGGATCCGGTACGTCGGTCTGCTGGGGCCAGGCGTCGTCGTACCGCAACAGGAGCGTCACCTTCGCGGCGTCGTCCATGGTCGGGGCCCACGAGCGCAGGATGCGTTCGTGGGAGCGGTCGAGTGCGACCACCAGGTCGAGGTCCGGGAACCGGTCCGGGTCGAACTGACGGGCGCGATGCCTGCTGCCATCGTATCCGCGTGCTGCGAGTGCCGCGATCGTGCGCTCGTCGGCGGGCTCCCCGACGTGCCAGTCGCCGGTGCCGGCGGACTGGACCTGGAACCGGTCGGCCAAGCCTGCGTCCGCCGCGAGCTGGGCGAAGACGATGCCGGCCATGGGGGAGCGGCAGATGTTGCCGCTGCAGACGAACGAGACGCGGAACGGGGCGCCGGCGTCCGTGGTCATGGGGACATCATCGCGCAGCGCGGGAGCGTCCGCGACGGTCGTCGTGTCGGTCGGGTCGGTCGGGTCGGTCGCGTCGGTCGCGTCGGTCGCGTCCGTCGCGTCGTCCGTCGTGCTGCCTGGAGGCGCGGTGCCGGCCGCGTCGTCGGCCAGCGTCACGCGCGGGGTCGGTTGAGCACCGGGCGGACGAACAGCCCGATCAGCCAGGCGAACACGGCGAGCACGAACGCACCGACGATGCCCCAGCCGAACGACTCCACGTTCAGGCCGAACCCGAACGCGTCGGAGATCCCGGCGACGATGAGCAGCAGGATCGCGTTCACGACGAACGAGATGAGCCCGAGCGTGAGGATGTAGATCGGGAACGCCACGATCCGGATGAGCGTGCCGATGACCGCGTTCACGAGCCCGAACACGAACGCCACGAGCAGGAAGGTCAGCACGGTGGCGGTGGTGCCGCCGTCGCCGAACGGGGTGACGGAGACGCCGCTCACGATGAGCGTGGTGAGCCAGAGCGCAACGGCGTTGACGACGAGGCGGACGAGGAATCGCATGACCCCATGATGCCCTCCGGTGCGCGCACACGCGCAGCATCGCGGTCCTGCCCGCCCAGTAGCCTGGAGGGGTGAGTGACGAGCGCGTGCACATCCGGCCCGAGATCGCGGTCCTGCCGCCCTACAAGCAGGGACGCCAGGCCGCCGCGGACGCCTTCAAGCTGTCGAGCAACGAGAACCCGTTCCCGCCGCTCCCCGGCGTGGTCGAGGCCGTGCAGGCGCAGACCGCGTTCAACCGCTACCCCGACGCCACCGCACTGGCCGTCCGCGCCGTGCTCGCGAACCGCTTCGGCCTGACCGTCGACGAGGTCCACGTCGCCCCGGGCAGCGTCGCGATCCTGCACGAGCTCGCGAAGGCCACGTCGGGCCCCGGTGACGAGATCGTGTACGCCTGGCGCTCCTTCGAGGCCTACCCCGGCGTCGTCACGGTCGCCGGCGCCACGAGCGTGCAGGTGCCGAACCGTGCCGACGGCGGCCACGACCTCGACGCGATGGCCGCCGCCGTCACCGACCGCACCCGGATGGTCATCGTCTGCACGCCGAACAACCCGACCGGTCCGATCGTGACCGGCCCGGAGTTCGAGGCGTTCATGGCGTCGGTGCCGAGCTCGGTGCTGGTCGTCCTCGACGAGGCCTACGCGGAGTTCGTGACGGACCCCGCGGCCGTCCGCGGTGCAGCGCTCCTCGAGCGGTACCCGAACCTCGTCGTCCTCCGCACCTTCTCGAAGGCCTACGGGCTCGCCGGGCTGCGCGTCGGCTACGCCTTCGGTCCGGCGTACGTGCTCGACGCCGTACGTGCCTGCGCGATCCCGCTGTCGGTGACGGCGCAGGGCCAGGCCGCGGCGCTCGCCAGCCTCGAGCGGGAGTCCGAACTGCTCGAGCGCGTCGCCGAGCTCGCCGCACTCCGTGACCGCATCGTGGCGTCGCTGCGCGAGCAGGGCTGGGACGTGCCGGACGCGCAGGGCAACTTCGTGTGGCTGCCCACGGGCGAGGGGACGGCGGTCGCGGCCGAGGCGTTCGAGCGTGCCGGGATCATCGTCCGGGCCTTCGCGCCCGAGGGCATCCGCATCTCCATCGGTGAGCACGAGGCTGTGGAAACGCTCCTCGAAACGGCACGTGCACTTGTGGGGGACCTCCAGGCTGCGGAGTAGTCGCTGCCGCTACGCTGGCCCGCATGTCATTCCGCGCCGCGGCTCCCGCGACGACCGCCATCCGGCTCCTCGACACCGAGGGCCGGTTCGTGGAGACCGACGAGAACGCCGAGTTCGCCGCCGCAGCGCGTGCGATCCCGGACGAGACCCTGCTGGCGATGCACCGTCGCATGGTCCTCACCCGTCGGTTCGACCACGCCGGTCACAACCTCCAGCGCACCGGCCAGCTCGGCCTCTGGGTGCCCAGTCACGGACAGGAAGCGGCCCAGGTCGGTTCCGTGTTCGCGCTCCGTGCCCAGGACCACGTGTTCCCGTCGTACCGCGAGCACGCCGTCACGATGCACCGCGGCGTCGAGCCGATGGAGATCATCGCGATGTACCGCGGCCAGACGCACGGCGGCTGGGACCCGGACGAGCGTGGCAACACCCACATCTCGACCCTCGTGATCGGCTCGCAGACGCTGCACGCCACGGGCTACGCGCTCGGCCAGCAGCTCGACGGCGACGTCGGCACGGGTGACCCGGACCGCGACGCCTGCTCGATCGTGTACTTCGGCGACGGCGCGACCAGCCAGGGCGACGTGAACGAGGCGTACGTGTTCTCGGCCTCGACGAAGGCGCCCGTCGTGTTCTTCCTGCAGAACAACCACTGGGCGATCTCGGTCCCGGTGTCGGTGCAGTCGCCGACGCCGCTGGTGGACCGCCCGCGCGGCTTCGGCATCCCGAGCGTCCTCATCGACGGCAACGACATCCTCGCGTCGTACACGGCGTCGGTCGTCGCGACCGACCACGCCCGCAGCGGGCAGGGTCCGGCGTTCATCGAGGCGGACACCTACCGCATCGGCGCGCACACCAGCTCGGACGACCCGAGCCGGTACCGCGGCGACGACGAGCTCTCCGCGTGGGTGGAGCGTGACCCGATCACCCGGTCCGCCGCCTACCTGCGCTCGAAGGGCGTCACGGACGAGCAGTTCGCCGCGTTCGACGAAGAGGGCGAGGACCTCGCCGCCGACGTCCGCCGCCGCACGAACGCGCTGACGCCGCCGTCCGTCGACGTCATGTTCGACAACGTCTACCGCGAACCGCACCCGCTGATCGCCGAGCAGAAGGCCTGGCTGGAACGCTACGAGGCCGGCTACGAAGGGGGCGCCCACGCATGAGCACCACCGAGCAGCTCTTCGACTACACGCTGCGCTCCCACCCGGGTGCCGGCGAGGTCCCGAGCGACCCCACCCCGACCCTGACGATGGCCAAGGCCCTCAACGCCGGGCTCGCCGCCGCGATGCAGTCGGACGACAAGGTCCTGCTGATGGGCGAGGACATCGGCCAGCTGGGCGGCGTCTTCCGCATCACCGAGGGCCTGCAGGACCGGTTCGGCCCCGAGCGCGTCCGGGACACCCCGCTCGCCGAGGCCGGCATCATCGGCACCGCGATCGGTCTCGCCCTGCGCGGCTACCGTCCGGTCGTCGAGATCCAGTTCGACGGCTTCGTCTGGCCGGGCTTCGACCAGATCACCTCGCAGCTCGCGAAGATGGCGAACCGGCTGCCGGCGCACATGTCGCTGCCCGTCGTCATCCGCATCCCCTACGGCGGCCACATCGGTGCCGTGGAGCACCACCAGGAGTCGCCCGAGGCCTACTTCGCGCACACGCCGGGCCTCCGCGTGGTGAGCCCGAGCACGCCGAACGACGCCTACTGGATGATCCAGGAAGCCATCGCGTCGAAGGACCCGGTGGTCTTCCTCGAGCCGAAGTCCCGCTACTGGCCGAAGGGCCAGGTCGACCTCGTCGACGGCCACGTCCCGATGCACACCACCCGCGTCGCCCGGACCGGCACCGAGGTCACCCTCGTCGGCCACGGTGCGATGGTGGCGACGCTCATGCAGGCCGCGGACATCGCCGAGGCCGAGGGCACCAGCTGCGAGGTCATCGACCTCCGCTCGATCTCCCCGATCGACTGGGAGCCGCTGCTGGCGTCCGTCCGGAAGACCGGCCGGCTCGTCATCGCGCAGGAAGCATCCGGCTTCGTGAGCGTCGGCAGCGAGATCGCCGCCACGGTCGCCGAGAAGGCGTTCTACACGATGCAGGCACCGCCGCTCCGGGTCTCCGGGTTCGACGTGCCGTTCCCGGTGTCGAAGCTGGAACACCTGCACCTGCCGGACGCCGACCGCGTCCTCGAGGCCGTCGACCGCGCCCTCGCCTACTGACCCCGAGCCTGACCAGAACCGCCGAAGGAGCCGTAGTGGCCGCCGCCGAATTCCCCCTGCCCGACGTGGGCGAAGGCCTGACCGAGGCCGAGATCGTGCAGTGGCGCGTCGCGATCGGGGACGAGATCGCCGTCGACCAGGTGCTCGTCGAGATCGAGACGGCGAAGTCCCTCGTCGAGCTGCCGTCGCCCTTCGCGGGCAAGGTCACCGGGCTGCTCGTCTCCGAGGGCGACACCGTCGAGGTCGGCAAGCCGATCATCCGCGTGGAGTCCGACGCGTCGGTCACGTCCGGTGCAGTCGCCGGTGGCCAGCCTGGAGGCGCGGCTCCCGTCGCCGACAGCGTCCCGACCTCGCCGGTCGTCGCGTCCACCCCGCCCGCGCCGGCCGCACCCGCGACCCCGGTCGCGCAGGCCCCTGCAGCTCCCGCTCCCGTCGCTGCACCGGCTCCGGCGGCCGCCGTGCCGCCGGCTGCGCCTGCAGCTGGCCCCGTCGCCGCGGCGGCGGCTCCCGCGGCTGCACCCCAGCCGGTCGCGGTCGATGCCTCCGTCGTCGGGACCGACGAGTCCTCCGGGGCCGTCCTCGTCGGGTACGGCTCCGCGACCTCGTCGCCGTCCCGCCGGAAGCCGGGCGCCCGCCGGGCCGCAGCGCTGGCGGCCGAGGCGAGCCGCGCCTCCAGTGTGGATGCCGCAGCAGCGGCCGAAGCGTCCGTCGACCCGGGTGAGGACAGCACCGCCGAGGCCATCACCGCCCAGGCTTCCGCGCCCGCGCGGAAGCAGAGCGTCGCGACCAACGTCCTGGCGAAGCCCCCGATCCGCAAGCTCGCGAAGGACCTCGGTGTCGAGCTGACCGAGATCGTGGCGACCGGTCTCGCGGGTGAGGTCACCCGCGACGACGTCATCCGCCACGCCAAGCAGGCCAGCGTGTTCCGCAACATCGAGACGCCCGAGTGGGGCGGTGTGCGCAGCGAGACGATCCCGGTCAAGGGCGTCCGCAAGGCGATCGCGACAGCGATGACCACCTCGGCGTTCACAGCACCGCACGTGTCGTTGTTCGTCGACGTCGACGCGACCCGGACGATGGAGTTCGTGAAGCGGCTGAAGTCGTCGCCGACGTTCGCCGGCGTGAAGGTCTCGCCGCTGCTCATCGTCGCGAAGGCCGTCATCTGGGCCGTCCGCCGGAACCGCTCGGTGAACTCGACCTGGACCGACCGCGAGATCATCGTCCACCACTTCGTGAACCTCGGCATCGCCGCGGCGACCCCGCGTGGGCTCATCGTGCCGAACATCAAGGACGCGCAGGACATGACCCTGCTCGAGCTGGCGCAGGCGCTCGAGGAGCTCACCCTGACCGCTCGTGACGGCAAGACCACGCCGAAGCAGATGGCGAACGGCACCGTCTCGATCACGAACATCGGGGTGTTCGGCATGGACACCGGCACGCCGATCCTCAACCCGGGCGAGGTCGCGATCGTCGCCATGGGCACGATCAAGCCGAAGCCGTGGGTCGTCGACGGCGAGGTCCGCTCGCGCATGGTGACGACGATCGGTGCGTCGTTCGACCACCGCGTCGTCGACGGTGACGTGGCGTCGCGCTTCGTGCACGACGTCGCGTCGGTGCTCGAGGAGCCCGCGCTCCTGCTCGACTAGTCGCGCTGGGACGGAGCCGCCGTCGCGAGTTCGGCGGCGAAGAGCCGTACAGCGAGGACGGCGTCGAGCGCCAGCGCCAGGGGGTCGAGCGGGCTGCCCGCGGCGACCGCCGTGGCCGCGAACACTCGGGCCCCGCGGCTGTCAGCCGAGTCGAACAGGGCGCACGCGCCGAGGACGGCACTGAAGCGGTCGCGATCGGTGGTCGGGTCGAGCACGGCGAGCACGGCGCTGGCCGCTCGGTCGGGGTCGGTCCTCGCGGCGTTCACGAGCACCCACGCGAAGTCGTAGAGGTCCTTCTCCGCACGGCGCCAGTACGCGGCAGCGCCCTTCGCCGCGAGGTACCCGCCGATGTCGGTCATCCGGACGGACTGGCCCAGGACCCGTGCTTCGTGCGCGTCGCGGAGCGCAGGGCCCGGACCCCGGAGGTTCTTGACGCCGAGCACGGTCGCACCGCGCAAGGCGATCTCGCGATCGAGGTTGTCCGCGACGTCCGTGAGGAACTCCACGAGCACGGGATGTCCACGGACGTCCGTGATCCACCGCCAGCCGACGTTCGGCGAGGCAGGTACGAAACCAGCACTGAGCAGTGCTCTCTCCAACCAGCCGTAGTCGTCCTCGTCGCGGTCGTACTCGAAGCCGAGGTCCAGGAGGAGATCGACGTCGTTCGTGCCCTGGTGTGGCTCATCCGTCTCCACGAGGTACTCGGGAACGAGTCCCCCGATGAGCAAGAGTTGCGATGAGCGAGAGCCGGCAGCGGACAGGAGCGCCGCGAGCGCGTCCTCCGCCAGCGCGCGTGCGGCGTGGTCCCGCGGCGTCGCGTCGCTCATGCGAAGGGCCCGAGGGTCGAGCTGCGAAGGACCGCAGCAGCCTCGCGCTCTCGCTCGGAGCCGGCGAGGAGGTCCGCGTACACACGAGCGGCGGATGCGATCCGGGTTCCCCTGATCACCTGTGTCGTCCGCTCGACCGGCACCGGGGCGATCCTCAACCGCACCTGGCCCGAATCCGCCGGCAGCATCCGTGCCTCTTCGCTGCGAACGCGGATCTCCTCCAGGTCGGCGTCGACGTACGCCGTCACGGCGCGCGCACCGGTGAGGAACGGTTGCACGAGTTCCGCCGCGGAGGCACCCGTGAAGATCACGTCAGCTCCGAAGGTCGTCAGGAGGTCCCGCTCGATGGAGGCCGGGTCGCGGCTGAGCGTGTGGAACGACTCCCATCGACGCGGCTGGCGGCGATCCCAGTCGGACCAGGAGTCGAGCAGCCCGGGACCGTCGAGCAGCACCCGACTCCGCGCTTCCGGCCCGGGGCCGGTCCACTGGTTGCGGTCGAAACCGCTGAGGGCGTTCGAGACGGAACCGAGGGACCGCCCGGACAGCGTCGCCAGGGTCTCGACCTCGGGGACCCGGACGAGGTCGTCAGCTGTCCGGGACCTGGTCGCAACCACCGCGACGAACGCCTCTGCGATCTCCGCGCGGGCCGCCGACCAGCGGAACCCGACTTCTTCTGTGCGCTGGCCGTCGGCGGCCGGCGCACGCTCGACCCAGACGGTGCCGATGTGCAGGGAAGCCGAGCCGTCGAGGGCGACCCACGATGCGCCGATCGCCTCGAGCACCTTCCGAGAGCCCTCGGAGACCGAACTGGCGCAGAAGACCTGGTGCTGTTCCGCCACCGTTCCGTCGACCGGTGCCGACAGTGGTTCGTTCTCGAGCGCCCGGACGACGTCGCGCGGGAACCCTTCCCCTGCCCATCGCAGCACGAGGGCAACACGGGAGCCGTCCGGCAGGACGGCGACTGGAGCCGTCGTGGCATCGTCGGTGGTGACGATCTCGATGGAGCCGGCGGGTAGCGCGCGTCGAAGCGCTCCCACGACGGCTCTTTCAGTGATCGGCACCTTTTCACTGTACAGTGAAAACCGAATCGGAGTGAAATGGATCGCCGGTGCGGGGGACCGCACCGGAACCGCACTCGTCGCGCGCCGTTCACCCGGATGTCGGTGGGCGGCGGGATGATCGACGCATGGTCCACCAGCTCCTGATGCCCTCACAGGAGATCCGAACGGATCGCCTCCTGCTCACTCCGCTCACCCCGGCGGACATCGACGACGTGCACGGGGTGTTCTCCGACGCGCGCACGTGGACCCACCTGCCCGCCGGTCGGCACGTGGTCCGGGCATCGACCGTCGACCTCGTGCAGCGCAAGATCGGTGGTCGTGCTCGTCACGGCCTCGGGTCGTGGGCGGTGCGGTCGGCGGCCGACCACGCGTTCCTCGGCGTCGGTGGCGTGGACATGACCGCCGCGGGCGTCTGGAACCTCGGGTACCGCCTGGCGCCGTCGGCGTGGGGCCACGGCTACGCGACGGAGATCGCCCGCGCTGCCGTGACGGCTGCGAACGACCTCGCTCCCGTCCCGATCACCGGCCGTGTGCTCACGAACAACCCGGCGTCGGCCGCGGTGCTCGGGCGTGCGGGGCTGTCGCTGGTGTGGCAGGGCTCGACCTCGTCGACGCTGCCCGACGGCGTGGAACGTCAGGTGTGGGCCGACCGGGCGCTGTCACGGACGCAGCGGGGCTGGCTCGTCGCCAACGCCTGAGTCTCGGGCCCGTCATCCGTCGGAGCCGAACAGCGAGATCGTCCTCGTCGCTCGTGCTTCCACGTCCACCGCGTGCGTCGCGATGACCACTGCCGCGCCGGTCGCCGCGAGCTCGTCGAGCAGGTCGAGGACCATCGTCGCGTTCACCGCGTCGAGCGCACTGGTTGGTTCGTCGGCGAGGATGACGTCCGGGCGCTTGACCAGCAGGCGCGCGAGGGCAACTCGCTGCTGTTCGCCGCCGCTGAGCTCGTGCGCGCGATCTGTTGCTCGACCGGCGAGCCCGACCCGATCCACCGCGGCCGCTGTGCGCACCGGATCCCCGAGGTGTGTCCGGCCCGCCACACGAGCGATGTCGATGTTGGCCTCCACGGTCATGTCCGGGACCAGGCCGAAGTCCTGGAAGAGGTAACCAAGGTGATGCCGACGCACGAGGCGCGCTCTCCGACCTGTCCCACCGGCCAGCACGCCGTCGATCCGGATGGTGCCTGCGTCGAAGGTGTCGAGGTGGCCGATGCAATCGAGGAGCGTCGACTTCCCGGCGCCACTCGGCCCGATCAGTGCGACGGTCTCGCCTCGATCGACGTCGAACGTCAGGTCGTGCCAGAGCACCCGTCGCCCTCGACGCTTGTGAGCGCTGCGCACCTCGATCATCACGATCCGTTCCCTCGCGTTCTGACGACGTTCCTCCCGGACCGAGCGATGACCACGACGTTCACGCAGGCCACGACCACGAGGCTCAGTACCGCCGAGCCACCGGCGACTCCGGATGCGTCGGCGATCGGGTCGAGCACGGAGCGGGCGCCGCTCCCGTCGGGACGCTGGTCCCACCACGTGTTGTAGGTCATCACGGCTGCGGCTGCCAGCAGCAAGCCCTCGACGGCGAGCAACGATCCGTTCGCTCGGATGAAGGGCGTTCCCGCTGCCGCCCTCGCGAACTGCGCACGCCCGTACCGTCGCCGATGGGCGAGTGTGCTCAGCGTCGCGAGCACGAGTGTGACGACGAGGCTGCTCCCGACGGAGGCAGCCGCGATGTTGGCGGCAGCGGTGGCCCGTCGGACCGCCTCGGCGGCGACCTGCCCGACCGCGACGACCGCACTGAACTCGTGCCCGACGTCCGATCCGGCGATCGATCGCTCTGCCGCTTCTTCCGACGTGAACACCACGTCCCCGGTCGACAACCATGAGCCGAGTTGATCAACCGAGAAGACCGATGACGGATTCGGCACGACGATCAGAGGCGCATCGCCCAGCCATGACCGCGCCGTCGAGTCTCCCGGGTACGTGTACACGTCCTGCGGAGCCAGGCGCTCGCCCCCGAAGTCGTGCCGGAGATGGTCCGGTGCGTTGCGGAGGTCCCAGTCAGCGAGCGCGCGCACGAAGTCGTCGCGAGCGATGTCCGAACCCGCCGGAAGCCACACCGAGATCCGGTCCTCGTCGGCTCGGATGCGGGAGCCGTCTGCTGCACGCACGTCTCGGAGATCCAGGTACTCCGGATCCACGAACAGCGCGGGGGTGGTGTCGATGCCGTGGCCGCTCGACACCTCGACCCCGGCGGACAGGAGTGCCCGCCGGTCGTCGAGCGCTGCCGCGGTGAAGCGCCCGATCCTGTCCCAGTAGGCCTGCGTGTCGACGCCGGGCCGAGGGTCTGGTGTCACCCAGAGCTGCACCGTCGCTCCTGCTGCTCGGAGATCGCGTTCCGCGGAACCGGACCGAGCGACGGCGACGGCTCCGGTGAGGTCGAACACGGCACCGACGAGGAGGAGCAGCGCCGGTACTCGCGCCAGTTGTGTGAGGACGAGCAGTGCTCCGGACGGGCGTGCTCCTCGGAGGGAGTCCGCGATCGGCCGACGGCAGGCGAGGACCGTGCCTGTCGCATGCGCGACGATGACGGGGACCAGCAGGAGTGCACAGCAGAGCACGGCCGCGATGCCCAGCCACCCGGCGAACGCGAGCCGGTTGTAGAACCACAGGCCGACGGCGAGGACCGGGATGCCCGCCGCTGCGACCAGCAGGGTCGTCCGAGCTGCGGAGAGTTCGGCGGCGACGATCGAGAGGACGTTGTGGCCGTGGAGGCGGCGGACCGCCGTCCTCCGAGGTGAACCGATCGTTCCGACCAAGCAGAGCACGATGCTCCCGAGACCGAGCGCACCGACGAGCGTCCACGAACCGTCGAGGCCGTCGGACACGCCGAGCCGCTCGGCGAGCGACAGGCCCTCGGACGTCACGTCGTAGCCAGCGGACGCGAGTGCATCGACCGTGGCCTGCCGCGCCCGCTCGTCACCGAGGACGTCGTACGAACCGGCTGGGTCGAAGGCGTCGAGCGCTGCCATCGGACGGACGGTCGTGGTCATGGACCTCGCGAAGTCCGGGTAGCCGTCGTCCAGCCATCGAGCACCTTCGGTCTCCGGCGCGTTCGTCACGAGTGCCGCCCGTCGTGTGGTGGGCGCGGCGCGGTCCGCCACCACCCGCACGATCGTTGCGCCGTTCGCTCGCGCGACGTGCTCCAGGGCCGCCGCCACCCCGGCGTTCGACGTCGGCGCGGAGCCGGGCACGGCGGTCACGATCGCGCTGGCGCCGATGATCCCCGTTTCGCTGACCTGCACGATGCCGATGAAGCTCAGGACGACGGCGAGGATCGGCGGTACTGCGTAGGCCAGCGTCACTGATCTGATGGTCATAGTCCCCGTGTTCGTCATCGCAGAAGCGGGCGCCCCCATCGGGAGCGCCCGCCCATGATCAGCAGTTGTGGTAGTACGCCTGGTTGCCGCTGCGCGCCCTCGGTGTCAGCGCCTTCGCGTACTTGCCGCCGGCGACACCGGTCACACGCTTCGTCTTCTTGCCGACCGCCGTGGCGCCGTGGCACCGCTTCTTTCGGAAGTAGTTCGACCACGTGTCGTCCTTGCCGACGCCCCACTGCCAGAAGGCCCCGCCCCCGCCGTCGTCCTTCCGCGTGACGATCCCAGTGGTCTCGCCGGTCGACCCGACTCCTCCGTCGGCGATGGCGACGCCGCCGGCTTCGGATGTGGATCCCATGACCTCGTACGGCGCGGCCGACGCGGCCGTGGCGGTCCCTGCGATCAGGCCGATCGACAGCCCGAGGCCGACGAGGACCTTCGTCTTCGTGTTCTGCATCATTCCCCTTCCACTGCCCCTTCGTGAGGCGCACCCATCCTGGCGCGAAGTGAACGGTGAAGTCAAAGACTCAAAATGTGTATATCACGCATCGTCGAGTCCGTCGTCGAAGTTGCGAGGATCGGAGCCGGCCACGGCGGCGCAGATCGTGGCAAGGGCGAGCACGACGCCAGCGACCGGCGCTCCGGCGTGCGGGCAGAGCGTCAACGCCGCGACGGCGACGAGGGCGACCACACCGACGACGAGGTGCCTCACCGCAGCGCCCCGAACAGAGCGTCTGCCTCGTGCGGCAGTTCCTCGCGCATCGACCACTGCACGGTGTTCCAGTCGTGCCCGCTCCCCGGGGCGAACGCGATCGTGGTCGCCGCCCCGGCTCGCTTCGCGGCGGCCCCGAGGGTGCGCGCGTTCTCGCTGAACTCCTTGTCCGCCGACCCCGCGGTGAGCCACAGTTCGTCCCCGTGGAGCCCGTTCGCCCGCATCTGCGCGATCGGCGCCGCCCGTTTCCACGCCGCGACCGAGCCGCCGAACGCCTGGTCCGCACTGTGCCGGGCGTTCTGGTCGATCGGCTGCAGCTCGCTCGAGATCGCGAGGGCGCTGCCGAACGACGACGAGTGTGCGGTCAGGAACTGCATGGCACATGTGGCCCCCTGCGAGAACCCGACGAGCCCCCACGCCCGGCGGTCGGTGGTGACGGGCAGGTGCGCCGACAGCCACGCCGGCACGTCCTCGGTGACGTAGGTAGCAGCGGCACCGAGCCGGGAGTCGACGCACATCGTGTTCCGTCCGGGCGCGGAGAGCTGGTCGACCGAGATCACGATCGGCGCGCGGCCGCGGTGCGCAGCGGCGTAGGCGTCGAGCACGGTGCCCATCTCGCCGGCGGTGAACATGTCGCTCGGTGCCCCGGGCTGGCCGGAGAAGGCGAGGACGACGGGCAGCGGAGCGGGGTCCCGCACGAGGGCGGCGGGCGGCAGGTACACGACCGCGGGCCGGGCCGGGAAGCCGGAGCGCGTCCCCGGGATGTCGACGGTCCGGACCTCGCCGACGGCCGGCATCGAGGCGTCGGAGCCGGCCGACGAAACCGCCAGGTCGAGCGCCGGGTACGGGCTGCTCTGCACGACGGTGCCGAGCGTCGGGTACTTGGCGAACTCGACGTTCACCCCGAGTGCGGGGACGAGGAGTGCTGCCGGCACGAGCACCACGGCGAGCGCCCGGCGCCAGCGTCCGCCCTGCACCATGCCGGTGACCGCCAGGGCGAGACCCGCTGCCGCGATCGCGATCCACATCCGGGTGACCGGGCTGAGGGTGACCCCGAACAGGTTCAGGACGTCGCTCGCGATCCAGCAGACGACGAGCACGACGACGGCTGCTGCGCCGGCGATCGCGGCTCGGAGGCCGACGGACCGCCACGCACGGCGATCGCGCCACGACCGGACGACCGGGAGCAGCACCACAACCGTGAGCACCGCGAACGCGACGTCGATCGGCACGAGCTTCGACGGTGCCTGCAACTGCGTCGCGAGCAGCCACTCGGTCGGGCTCACGAGCGCGCCACCGCCGCACCACGATGCGCCTGCCGCAGCGCCCAGAGGTGCCTCGGCCGAAGGCCCGGGACGTACGCACGCGCCAGCGCCCGGGCGACCCGGGGGACGTGCAGCGGCGTCGGCACCACGAGCCAGAGCGGCTCGTGCCGGGCGCCGAACTTCTCCTTGAAGCGCTGCAGCGACCGGAAGCCGTACACGGGCTCGAGCAGCCGGGCGACGAGGAGCGAGCCCCGGGTGACCAGGGACCCCGCTCCGGCGTGCGCGGCGAGCGGCGTGCCGGACAGGCTGATCGTGGTGAGCCCGGCGTCGCGGGCACGGAGCGCGGTGCGGGCGATGAGGAACTCCATCACGCCGGGCATCCCGTCCTCGCCGCGGCGCATCACGTCGAGCGTGTACCCGGTCAGCGTCCCGTGCTCGTACACCGGCAGCCAACTCGTGACCGCGGTCACGTGCCCGTCCGCGCAGACGGCGAGCAGGAGCCGGACGTCCGGGTCGTCGAGCTCGCGGAACCCGCCGAGGGTGAACCCCATCTCCGGCAGGCGCCGGTCCGCCGCCCACCGCGTGCAGATCGCCTCGACCTCGGCGCGGCGGTCGTCGTCGAGCGCGCCGAACGTCGTCCACTCGTCACGGAGGCCTTCGCGGTCGGCACGGTTCGACGCGGTCCGGAGGTCCTGCCGCTTCTTCCCGCGCAGGTCGAACGAGGTCACGTCGAGCACCGACTCCACGCCGACGGGCACGGCGGTCCAGCCCTCGGCGGCGAGGATCTCGCGCACCGGCTCGTGCACGCTCGTGAACGCGGGCACCCAGCCGTTGCGGTCGCAGAACGCCGTGAACCCGGCCACCACCTCGGCCCGGTCGGCAGCCGCGCATGCCGGGTCCGACACCGTGAGGGCCACTTCGCCGCGGACCCGGTAGGCAACGGCGCCGAGTCCGGCGGGGTGCGTCCAGGTCGCGTTGCCGCGCCAGGTGCCCATGTGCCCGAGCGTCCCGGCGTCGCCGTCGCGGAGCATCTCGACGAGGTCGTCGCGACACGTGCCGGCGGCGCGGAAGCGGGCGCGCACGAGGGTGCCGCGCAGGGCGATGACGACGAGCAGCACCACGGCCGGCACGAGCCACGCACCGAGCAGCGTGACCTGCCACTCGATCGCGTCGAGCCCGAGCCCTTGCCACTGCACGGCGTCGTCGGTCATCGGTTCGATGAGGAACACGTCGGCGAGGACGGCGGTCAGCGTGACGAGCACGCCGACGGCCAGGACGATGCCGGCGCGCCGCCCGCGCTGCACGAGCCACGCCGACGTGAGCAGGAGCAGACCGATCACGACGACGGCACGGTCGCTCACGGCGTCGGCGAACAGCGAGAGGACCCCGTCCGGGTCCGGCACGACGAGGGTCACGAGCGTGCCCGCTCCGAGCGCGATGAGCGTCGCCACGACCCAGGTGCGTGCGCTCACCGTGTCGCGCGTGGTGCGCGGGTCCGGACGGGAGGCGCGGCGCACGACGGACGCGCCGGCTGCGGTCCCGAGCAGGGTCGCCAGCGCGCGGGCCAGGTCCGACCCGTGGCCGGCGAAGAGCACCAGCGTCAGCACGACGGTCCAGAGGGCGGCGCGCGTGCGCCACCGGTGCTGCGCCGGCATCGCGGCCGAGGCGGCACCGAGCAGCGCCGCGGCGACGATCGAGGGGGCGAAGAGGGGTTGGCCGACGGCGAACTCGGCGTGGGCCTCCCCGAGCGCCGAGCCGATCGTCACGGTGAGGAGCGTCCCCAGCACGGCGAGGGTCGGTACGGCGGCGCCGATCACGAGCGTCCGGACGGACCCGAGCGAGCGTTCGGCGAGGACGGTCGTCAGCACGACGGTGCCGAGCGCCAGGGCCGCGACGGGTGGGTGGTGCGGGAAGTCCGGCTCGGCGTGGGCCATCCGGGCGGTCACGACGAGCAGGACCGCCGCCACGGTCACGGCGACGGAGACCGGGAAGCGACGGAGTCGTCCGACGAGCGCTGAGGGTGCCACGTTCTGATTGCACTCGATCGAGCGCCCGCCGTCATCGACCCCCGGCGTGAACCTCGATGGCCGATCGGCCATCGCCGCTGGCCCACAGGATGACCGGCCCGCTCGCCGCAGGGAGAGCGGCCCGCTCGCCGCAGGGAGAGCGGTCAGACCGGCCGTGGCGCGGGCACGTGCTCGACGGGCAGCCGCAGGTGCAGCGCGAACCCGTCGTCGGGCTGCTGCCCGGACTTCATGCTCCCGCCGAGGAGCGACGCCCGCTCCCCGAGGCCGATCAGTCCGAGCCCGGACCCCGGCAGCTCCAGGCGGTCCGAGCGCGCGGGGCCGTTCACGACGTCGACGAGGACGTGGTCGCCGTGGATCCGCCCGCTCACCCGGACGGTGGCGTCGGGAGCGTGCTTGCGGACATTCGTCAGGCCCTCCTGCACGAACCGGTACACGGCGCGCTGGAGCGGCTGCGCGAGGGTCTCCGGCAGGTCCACGGTGCAGCTGGTCTCCAGTCCGCTCTCGGCGACGAGCCGCGGCAGGTCGGCGAGCACCGGCTGCGGGGCGATCTCGCGGTCGGTGCCGCCCGAGGCGCGGAGCACCTGGACCATCTCGCGGAGCTCCTGCAGGGTCACGACGCACAGCTGTCGGATCGTCCGGGCGAACCCGCGCTCCGCCTCGTCGCGTCCGGCCATCTGCATCGCCCCGGCCTGCACGGCGATGAGGGTGACCTGGTGCGAGACCACGTCGTGCATCTCCCGCGCGAGGAGCGCCCGCTCGCGGGACAGCGCGACCGCTGCTGCCTGGCGTCGTTCGTCCTCGCGGGCCCGACGTGACTCCACCAGCTGGTCGGTGAGGCGGGCGCGGGTCTGCACGAGGAGCCCGACGGCGAGCGGCCCGAGCGCGAAGATGAGGGCGTAGACCACCGACACGACGATCTCGTCGAGGGTCTGCGGCGGCCCGACGAACCCGCCGAACCCCACGAACTGCACCAGTGCGGCGAGGAGCATCAGCCACCGGCGGCTGGTGCGCTCCCCGAGGGTGAACAGCGCGATGCTGGCGGCCACCACGGCCGAGCCGACGAACAGCCCGGGCATGGTGAGGGCGAACGCGAGCACCGGGAAGCGGCGGCGGAGGAGCAGCGCGGCGGCCGCGAGCAGGGACAACCACGTCTCGACGGTCGTCGCTCCCGAGATGTCGAGCACGGCGTCGGCGACGGCGGCCGCGACGAAGAGCGCGTCGACCAGCCACCAGGGTGCGCGGTGGGTGCGCACCCAGCGGAGGCCGACGTCGACGAGGCGGTCGAGCCTCCCGTCGGTCGCCGTGAGCACGCGACCGACGCGCGCGGCCGTCCGGTGCTCAGCCATCCAGGAGCCCCGCCTCGGCCGCGCGGAGCGCGAGCTGGACCCGCGTCGGGACGGCGAACGCGGCGAGGAGGGCGCGGACGTCCTCCTTCACGGTGCCCGTGCTGACACCGAGCCGCTGGCCGATGTCGGGGTTGCTCGCCCCGTCGGCGACGAGCCGCAGGACCGCGTGCTCGCGGTCCGACAACGGTGGCGGCGGTGTCGCGGCCGACGACCGCGCGGCGAAGAGCCGGGTCCGGTCGACGCCCGGCGCCAGGACCACGCCTCCCCGCGCGAGGACCCGCACGTACCCGGCGAGCCCCTCGGGATCGGTGTCCTTGAGCAGGAACCCGGCCGCACCGAGCTCCATCGCCTGCCCGACGTACTCGTCGGTGTCGAAGGTCGTGAGCATCGCGACCGCGGGCGGATCCGGGAGGGTCTGCAGTTCGCGGAGGACCTCGAGCCCGTTGACCCGCGGCATCCGCACGTCGAGCAACACGACGTCGGGCGCGTGCTCGCGGATCACCCGCACGGCGTCGACGTCCTCGGCGGTGGCGACGACGTCGATGTCCGGCGCGGCGCCGAGGATGAGCTCGAAACCGTAGCGGACGAGCGTCTCGTCGTCGACGATCACCACGGTTGTCACGGCGGTCATCTTGTCATGCACGTTGGCGTTCGGAGGGGGACTCGCTACTGTGATGGCAACTGGTCATGTCCGCGCATGACCACCCCCACGACCAGCGACGGAGCACGAGGGACCCATGACGAGCCGCATCACCGAGGGTGCCGAACCGAAGCACCAGCAGTTGCGGCGCATCCTCCTCGAGCTCGCGACCTCGCGGCTCGCACCCGGCGCGGCGATCCCGTCCGAACGCCAGCTCATCGCCGAGTACGGCGTCTCCCGGATCACCGTCCGCGAAGCCCTGGGGCAGCTCGTCAACGAGGGCTACCTCGAGCGTGTCCGCGGCAAGGGCACCTTCGTGGCGCACCGTCCCGTGCAGTCCACGCTGCACCTCGCGTCGTTCACCGAGGAGATGCGGGCGATGGGCCACGTGCCGACGACGGTCGTGCTCGTCCGCGAGGAGAAGGTCCCGCCGACGGACACCGCCGCGGCGCTGCGGCTCGACCCGGACGTCACGGCGTTCCACGTCAAGCGCCTGCGGATGGCAGACGGGGCACCGGTGTCGATCGACGACGCATGGCTCGTCGCCGACGCGTTCCCGGGGCTCCTCGACCACGACCTGTCCGGATCCGTCTACTCGATCATCGCGACCGAGTACGGCACGCCGATCGACCGTGCGCAGCAGACGGTGGCGGCGAACCCGGCGGCGGACGACGTGGCGACGCTCCTCGGCACGAAGACGGGTGCGCCGGTGCTCGAGTTCGACCGGGTGTCGTACGCGGGGGAGCGCCCCGTGGAGCACACCCGCTCGTGGTACCGGTCGGACCGCTACCGGGTGCAGATGGAGGTCACCGCCTCGCAGGCGGTCGCCTGACACACCCTGCCTGGAGGCGCGGCTCGGCCCCGCCCGTCGGGTCACGACGAGCGGGGCCGAGTTCGCTTACGCTTCGAAGAGGGTGTCGCCCTCGCGGACGGTCGTGCCGACCGTGTCCTGCGCGATCGAGTCCGGCGCGGAGCCGAGCACCACGACGGGGCAGATCGGGGAGTAGCCGGCGGCCGAGATCACCGACGGGGTGAACCGGACGATCGGGTCCCCGGCGCTGACGGTGTCGCCCTCGGCCGCGAGGAGCTCGAAGCCCTCACCGGAGAGCTTCACGGTGTCGATGCCGACGTGCACGAGGACGTCGGTCCCCGTGGCGCCCTGGAGCGCGAACGCGTGCGGGTGCAGCTTCACGATCGACCCGTCGACCGGGGCCACGGCGGTGACCGCACCCTCGACGCCGGTCGGGTCCACCGCGACGCCGGCACCGACGAGCTGCCCGGCGAACACCGGGTCGGGCACGTCGGCGAGCGAGACGACCGGGCCCGCGAACGGGGTCCGGACGCTCGTCACAGTTCGTCCTGGATGTCCTGCGCGAGGTTGTCGGCCACCGTGCCGACGATGACCTGCCAGCCGGTACCACCACCGACGACCGCCTGGGCGCCCGCGGCCTGCAGTGCGGCCTTGTCGACGAGGTCGCCGTCCTCGACCTCGACGCGGAGGCGCGTGATGCAGCCCTCGACCTCTTCGATGTTGTCGGCACCGCCGAGCGCGGCGATGATGTCGGCTGCCTTGATGTCGGCCATCGTTTCCTCCTCGTTAAGGGTTCGTGTACCAGGTTGACATGTGCCTTGTCTCGGATCAGACTACGGAACTGGTCATGACCGGACAGGACCGGACCTGGCGAACACCGCCGAGGTTACCTGCGCTGGCTGCACGACTCAACTCACCCCGACAAGCTCCACCCAATGACGAGAGGAACTCCGATGAGCACCACCACTGCCACGGATGTGCCGGAGAAGAAGAAGCCGAAGAAGCAGTCCCGGCTCTTCGCCAACGCCCAGCGACTCGGCCGCAGCCTGCTCCTGCCGATCGCGGTCATGCCCGCCGCGGGCATCCTGCTCCGCCTCGGTCAGGCCGACATGCTCGGGGCCATCCCGGGCTTCGAGAAGGGCGCGACGATCATCGCCGCCGCCGGCAACGGTGTCTTCACGTGGCTGCCGCTGCTCTTCGCGGTCGGCATCGCGATCGGGTGGGCGAAGAAGTCCGACGGCACCACGGCGCTCGCCGCGGTCGTCGGCTACATGGTCATGTACCAGGTCTTCGCGGCGATGTCCCCGATCGTCCTCGCGGGGGTGAAGGACGCGAGTGGCAACCAGGCCACGATCAACTTCGGTGTCCTCGGCGGCATCGTGATGGGCCTCGTCTCCGCCGTGCTGTGGGAGAAGTTCCACCGCACGAAGATGCCCGACTTCCTCGGCTTCTTCTCGGGTCGTCGTCTCGTCCCGATCCTGACGGCCGTCGCTGGCTTGATCATCGCCGTCCTGATGTCCTTCGTGTACCGCTACTTCGACATCGCCCTGACCGCTGCCGGTCAGGCCGTGGCCGACAACGCCGTGCTCGGTGGCGGCATCTTCGGCTTCGTCAACCGCATGCTGATCCCGATCGGGCTGCACCAGCTGCTCAACTTCTTCCCGTGGTTCCAGCTCGGGAGCTTCACCGGGGCGGATGGCGTCGTCTACCACGGTGACATCGCGCGCTTCCTCGCGGGCGACCCGACCGCCGGCATCTTCCAGACCGGGTTCTTCCCGATCATGATGTTCGCGCTGCCGGCCGGTGCCCTCGCGATCTGGCGCAACGCCAAGCCGCAGAACCGCAAGCTCGTCGGCGGCATCATGATCTCGGCCGCCCTCACCTCGTTCGTGACGGGCATCACCGAGCCGCTCGAGTACTCGTTCATGTTCGTGGCGTTCCCGCTCTACATCATCCACGCGGTGCTCACGGGCACCTCGCTCGCTCTCGTGAACGCGCTCGGGATCCACGACGGGTTCTCGTTCTCGGCCGGTGCGATCGACTACGTGCTCAACTTCGGCAAGGCGGACGGGGCGATCTGGCTCATCCCGATCGGTCTCGGGTACGCGGTCGTCTACTACTTCCTGTTCAGTTTCGTGATCAAGAAGTGGAACCTCCGCACCCCTGGGCGCGAAGAGGACACGATCGCTGAGAACACGATCGACGCGGCCACCAAGCCGTAGACCGGGTCCATCTGACGGACGGGAGGCGCGGTGCCAGCTGGCACCGCGCCTCCCGTCCGTTCTGTGGGTGCGTTCCTGCCCATCGCACCTGCAATCGGATGTCGAATCGCTCGTAGGAGGCAGGAATTTCCGGCCTCCTACGAGCGATTCCGCTTCCCACGCGCGGAACGGCTTCCTCCGCGCGGGACCGCTTCCTACGGGCGGAAGGGCTACGGGGCGGAGGGTGCGGGGGCGACGTCGACGGACGCGGAGTCGATCACCGTGCCGGCGGGGACGGCCCCGACACGATCGGTCTGCAGCGTCCGCTCGCCGAGGTAGTCGCCCGAGGTGCGGTCGACGATGACCTCGCGGCGGTCGGAACCACCGCGGTCGTCCAGGCCGATCGCGGTGCCGTGCCGCCCGTCGAGCGACGCCTGGTCGTCGGTGACGACGATCCCGGGCAACCCTGCGAGCGCGTCGTAGACCGTCGCGCGGAGCTCGTTCGGCACCAGGCCGGTGCGCAGGAAGTCCGCGAGGGTGTCGAACACCTGCTCGGCGTCCGTCGCGCCCTTCGCCCGCGGGGCCGCCTCGATGCGCCGGACGAGCGCGTCGGGGTCGCGGGGCAGGTCGGCGATGTCCGCCGGGGTCAGCGTGCCGGCCGGGGTGCCGCCGAGTTCCCCGTTCCCGAAGGCGCCGCCCGCTGCCCGCTCCCGGACCGGGTCGTCGCGGTGGGCCGACGCGGCGTAGTCCTGCTGTGCGGCCGCACGGGCGGCCCGTCCCCCGTAGATCGTGGTGGCGTGCTCGGACCACGATTGCCGGGTCCAGGTGCCGGAGACGTCTCGTGGCACCCAGGTGATGGTCGTCGTCGGGAAGAGGTAGCCCTCGTCGTAGTGTTCGCCGTCCGAGGTGGCGTACCCGAGGGCGAGCTCGCGGACGGTCACCCGGGTGAACGCCTGGGTGGTGTCCGGCGCGCTGGTGGCTGCTCGGGCAGCGTCGTGCAGCGTCGCCGCCGCGGCAGACTCCGGACCGGGCAGGTGCGTCACGCCGACACCCGTCCCGACCAGGGCGCCGGCCGTGACGAGAACGGCGGCCGCGATGAGCACCGGGCGGTACCGGCGGGCGCTCCGGGCGGGTCGGGTGTTCCGGACACGGCCTGGCTCGGTGCCGGGCTGGCGGGTGCCGGGCTGGCGGGTGCCGGGCTGCGCGATCCGCTGCCGGGCGCGGTGGAGTGCTGCGTCGACGACGGCCGGGGGCAGGTCGTCGACCTCGGACCGCACGGCGCGGAGCACGGTGAGTTCGTCAGGCACGGGCTTCTCCGTTCAGGGGGTTCGTCGTGGCGGGCTCGACGCGGAGTGCGGCGCGGGCCCGGTTGAGGCGGGAGCGGACGGTGCCGATCGGGACACCGGTCGCCGCTGCGATCTGCTCGTAGGTCAGTTCGGCCCAGGCGTGCAGGAGCACGGTGTCGCGGACGGCCGGACGCATCCGGTCGAGTTCGCGGACCACGGCCTCGACCGCACGTTCGTGGTCCAGACGCTCGCCCGGGTCGTCGTCGAGCTGTTCGGGCACCGCTGCCCGGGCCATCGCTCGTCGTCCCCGTCGTTCCGACCGCCAGTGCCGGCGGAGCAGGTTCGTCGCGATGCCGAACAGCCACGGCAGCGGATCGCCCCGGTCGTGATCGCGGGCGTCCCAGCGGGTGAGGGCGACGACGAAGGTCTCGCCGAGGACGTCCTCCGCGGTCTGCAGGTCGGTCCGGCGTGCGAGGTAGAGCAGGATCCGACGACCGTGCAGGTCGAACAGTCGACCGAGTTCGGCCGACGCGTCGGGGGGTGGGTGTGTGGTGGTCACGATGGGTACTGCCCGATCCTGCCGTCGGAGTTCCATCACGCTAGTCGGAAGCGGAGCCGTCGCTGTTGTTGAGACTGGTTTTGACAACCGTTATCAACAAGCCCTACGCTCGAGGACATGCAGAACCGCCTCCTCGCCCTGCCGCTCGTCGCCGGCGCCGCTGCCCTCGCACTGACCGGCTGCGCGACCTCGTCCGCCTCCGGAGACGCCTCCGGCGACGGCACGATCGCCGTCGTCGCCTCGACGAACGTCTACGGCTCGATCGTGCAGTCGATCGGCGGCGACCACGTGTCCGTCACGAGCATCCTGAACGACCCCTCGCAGGACCCGCACTCGTTCGAGTCGAGCGCGAAGACGCAGCTCGCCGTCTCGAAGGCCGACCTGCTCATCGAGAACGGTGGCGGGTACGACGACTTCATGACCACGCTCGCCGACGCGTCGACCACCAAGGCCGACACGATCAACGTCGTCAAGCTGTCCGGGCTCGACAAGGGTGGCGACGCGGAGTTCAACGAGCACGTGTTCTACAGCTACCCCACGATGGTGAAGCTCGTCGCCGACGTGTCGAAGCGGCTCAGCGCGCTCGACGAGGGCGAGAAGGCGACGTTCCAGGACAACGCGGACGCCCTGACGACGAAGCTCGAGCGGCTCGAGTCCGAGACCGCCGACCTGCAGAAGACGTACGCCGGCGAGAAGGTCTCCTACACGGAGCCGGTGCCGGGGTACCTCTTCGACGCGATCGGCCTCGACAACGTCACCCCCGAGGCCTTCTCCGAGGCGATCGAGGAGGGCGACGACGTCCCGCCGGCCGCGCTCAACGACACCCTCAAGCTGTTCACGAACAAGACCGTGCAGCTCCTCGCGTACAACGACCAGACGTCCAGCCCGGAGACCGAACAGGTCAAGAAGGCGGCCGACGACGCCGACGTCCCGGTGGTCGGTGTCACGGAGACGCTCCCGAAGGGGGAGGATTACGTCTCGTGGCAGCAGGCGAACATCGACGCGGTGCAGGCGGCGCTCCAGAAGTGACCACCGTCTCCCCCCGGATCTCCGAGCGGACCGCCGTTGCCCCGGGCAACGGCGGTTCCGCCGTGCTCGAACTCCGTGACGCGGAGCTCTCCTACGGGGCGCGCCGGCTCTGGTCGCACCTCGACCTCGACCTGGCGCCCGGCGAGTTCGTCGCGGTGCTCGGACCGAACGGAGCGGGCAAGACCTCGCTCCTCCGCACCGTCCTCGGGCAGCAGCGGCTGACGAGCGGCACGATGTCGTTCCTCGGCCAGCCCGTCCGCCGCGGCCACCGGAAGATCGGCTACATCCCGCAGCAGCGGTTGATGGACGCGGGGACACCGCTCCGCGCGCGGGACATGATCGCCCAGGGCGTCACCGGGTCACGGTGGGGCATCATGCCGGCCAGCCGCGCCGAGCGCGCCCGCGTCGACCGGATCCTCGACGAGGTCGGTGCGACCCCGTTCGCCGACGCTCCGGTCGCCGAACTGTCCGGCGGCGAGCAGCAGCGCACCCGCGTCGGGCAGGCCATCGCCGCCGACCCTGCCCTGCTCCTCTGCGACGAGCCGCTCATCTCGCTCGACCTGCGGCACCAGCGCGGCGTCACCGAGCTCATCGACCGCCAGCGCCGGCAGCAGGGCGCCGCGGTGCTGTTCGTCACGCACGACGTGAACCCCATCCTCGACGTCGTCGACCGGGTCCTCTACATCGCCGGCGGTCGCTTCCGGATCGGCTCGCCCGACGAGGTCCTGCGCGCCGACGTCCTCAGCGACCTGTACGGCACGCCCGTGGACGTCGTGCGCACGATGGGCCGGATCGTCATCGTCGGCGCCGCGGACTCCCCGGGCGGGATGGGCGACCACGACCACCACTGCGACCCGGACCCGCACGCGCCGGCACCCGACGAGGGGCGGATCTGATGGACGTCTGGTCGACGATCTTCTCCTTCCAGGACTACGGCGAGCTCGTCGTGCTCGTGCAGAACTCGATCTGGGCGGGTGCGGTGCTCGGCATCGTCGGCGGCCTGATCGGCCCGTTCGTGGTCGCCCGGAACATGCCCTTCGCGGTGCACGGCATCTCCGAGCTCTCCTTCGCGGGTGCGTCGGCATCGCTGCTGCTCGGCGTCAACGTCGTCACCGGGTCGCTCGTGGGGTCGGTGGTCGCGGCGCTCCTCATCGGGCTGCTCGGATCCAAGGCCCGCGACCGGAACTCGATCATCGCCGTGCTCATGCCGTTCGGGCTCGGGCTCGGCATCCTCTGCCTCGCGCTCTACAAGGGCCGGGCGGCGAACAAGTTCGGGCTCCTCACCGGCCAGATCGTCTCGGTCGACAACCCGCAGCTGACGTTCCTCATCGTCGTCGCCGCGATCGTCGTCGTGATGCTCCTGGTGATCTGGCGCCCGCTGATGTTCTCGTCCGTCGACCCCGACGTCGCCGCTGCGGCCGGCGTGCCGGTGCGGACCCTGGCGCTCGTGTTCATGCTCGCGCTCGGGCTCGCGACCGCCGTGTCCGTGCAGATCGTCGGCGCGCTGTTGGTGCTCTCGCTGCTCGTCACCCCGGCGGCCGCGGCGCTCCGGCTCAGCTCGCACCCGGTGGTCGTGCCGATCCTGTCGACGGTGTTCGCCGTCGTGTCGGTCGTCGGCGGGATCCTGCTCGCGCTCGGCGGCGGGCTCCCCATCAGTCCCTACGTCACGACGATCTCGTTCGTGATCTGGGTCGTCTGCCGGATCGTCGGCGGACGGAAGGACCACCGCGGACGCGACCGGGTGACGGACCGCGACCGGCGTGACGGGGGCGCACCGCGCCTCCAGGCCGGATCGCCGGATGCGTCGTCGGACGCGAGCCGCACCGAAGGAGTGACCGCGTGAACGCCGTACCGAAGCCGAAGCGGAACACCTGGCAGCGCGAAGCGGTGCGCACCGCGCTGTCCACCACCGAGGGGTTCGTCAGCGCGCAGGCGCTCCACCAGCACCTGCGGGACGACGGCTCCACGATCGGACTCGCGACCGTCTACCGGGCGCTCTCCGACCTGGCCACCGAGGGCGACGCCGACTCGTTGCAGCAGGACGGCGAATCGCTGTACCGGGCGTGCACGACCGACAAGCACCACCACCACCTCATCTGCCGGAACTGCGGCCGCACCGTCGAGATCGAGGCGGACCCGGTCGAGCGGTGGGCGCAGGACGTCGCTGCGGCGAACGGGTTCTCGAACGCCAGTCACGTCGTGGACATCTTCGGCGAGTGCGCGGCCTGCACCGCCGTGCGCACGGGTGTCGGTGGCGGCGAGTAGCGTCCCCGCCATGCACGTGATCCTGGTGCCCGGATTCTGGCTCGATGCCAGCGCATGGGACGACGTCGCCCCGGCGCTCCGTGCCGCAGGCCACTCGGTCGAGGCGGTCACCCGCGACGGGGACACCCTCGACGAGCAGGTCGCCGCACTCGTGAGCAAGCTCGAGGACGTCGCGTCGCCCGAGGAACCGATCGTGCTCGCAGGGCACTCCGGCGCCGGCCCGATCGCCTACATGGCCGCCGACCAGCGCCCGTCGCTCGTCGCGCACCTGCTCTACGTCGACACCTTCCCGGGGCCGGAGGGCGGCTGTGTGAACGACGAGCTGCCCGTCGTCGACGGCGTCGTGCCGCTGCCCCCGTGGGACGTCTGGGAAGCCGCCACGCTGCGCGGGATGACCCCGGAGCTGCGCGAGGCGTTCGAGCACCGGGCGATCCCGGAGCCCGCTGCCGTCCCGTCCGACCGGTTCCACTACTCCGACGCTGCACGGCACACGATCCCGGCGACGGTGATCACCTGCGAGATCCCGGCGACGGACCTCGCGACGATGGTGGCCGACCACCAGACCTGGGCCGCCGAGCTCGTGGCGACCGAGGAACTCTCGATCGTCGGGCTCGAGACGGGGCACTGGCCGATGTTCACGGCGCCGGAGCAGCTCGGCGAGCTCATGGTGCAGGCGCTGGCGCCGAAGCCGACCGAAGCCCCGTAGCGGGGCGCCCGAAGCCCCGGAGCGGGTCCGGTCGTCGCGGCGTGCGCGACTCGCGCCCGGACGCTTCCGGAGTGCGCCCCGCGTAGCGTCCCGCTCGTGGACCTCGCAGCCTGGACCCAGTGGGCCGGCGCGTCCGAGTACGACGTCGCCCGGTTCGTCCTGCAGCGCGGCGTCGCGGCCATCGCCTGTCTGGCCTTCCTCTCCGCGCTCGCGCAGTTCCCCGCCCTCGTCGGGGAGCACGGACTGCTGCCGGTGCCGCGGTTCATGGAGCGGCCGTACGCCCGGCGACTCCCCGTGGTGTGGCGGTGGTGGCGCTACACGGACCGTCGGCTCCGGCTGCTCGCCGGCGGGGGCGCGGTGGTGTCCTTCGCGCTCGTCGTCGGGCTGCCGCAGCGTGCGCCGTGGTGGGTGCCGGTGCTGTGCTTCCTCGTGCTCTGGCTCGCGTACCTGTCGATCTCCGACGTCGGGCAGACCTTCTGGGCGTTCGGGTGGGAGTCGCTGCTCGTCGAGGCGCTCTTCACGGTGGCGTTCCTCGGCGCGGACGACGTGGCACCGCCGATCGTCGTGCTCGTCGCACTGCGGTGGCTGGTGTTCCGGCTCGAGTTCGGCGCCGGGATGATCAAGATGCGCGGCGACCGGTCGTGGCGGGACCTGACCGCGCTCTACTACCACCACGAGACGCAGCCGATGCCGAACCCCGTCTCCCGCACGGCCCACCTGCTGCCGCGGCCCGTGCACCGGTTCGAGACGCTCGGCAGCCACTTCGTGCAGCTCGTCGTGCCCTTCTTCCTGTTCGCGCCGCAGCCGGTGGCGTCGATCGCCGCCGCCCTCGTCCTGCTCACGCAGCTCTGGCTCGTGGTGTCGGGGAACTTCGCGTGGCTCAACTGGATCACGCTCGTCCTCGCCTTCGCCGCGGTCGACGACCGGTCCGTCGCCGCCGTCCTGCCCGGGCTCGAACCGCTGGTGTCGTCTGGCCCGACCGCGACGCCGGTGCCCTTCGTGGCGGTCACCGTGGCGGTCGGGGTGCTCCTCGCGTGGCTGTCCTGGCCCGCCGCGAAGAACCTGGTGTCCCGGCGGCAGCTCATGAACGCCTCGTTCAACCGGTGGCACCTCGCGAACGCGTACGGAGCGTTCGGCAGCGTCACCCAGGAGCGCGACGAGGTCATCGTGGAGGGGACGCTCGCCGAGGTGCCGTACGAGGAGGACTGGCAGCCCTACGAGTTCCGCGGCAAGCCCGGCGATCCGCGACGGCGGCCAGCCCAGTTCGCGCCGTACCACCTGCGGCTCGACTGGCTGATGTGGTTCCTCGCGCTCGGGGTCGACGACCGGTGGTTCCGCGTCTTCGTGCTCCGGCTGCTCGAGGCCGACCGGCCGACGCTGCGGCTCCTCGCCCACGACCCGTTCGGCGGGGAGCGGCCGCGGTGGGTCCGTGCGCGGATGTTCCGCTACCGGTTCGCGACGCGGGCCGAGCGGCGGGAGTCGGGGCTGTACTGGATCCGGGAGGAGCGGTACCTGGTCCTGCCGCCGGTCGCGCTCCCGGGGCGCCCGCCCGCTCGCCCGTCCGCTTCGTGAGCAGGAACGGTCGGGTCAGCCTGCTGCAGGTGACCGTTCCTGCTCACCATCGCGGGCGGTGGGCGCGACCACGGGGACGACGGGAGCGGCGCGCCCGGCCGCACCGAGCCTCCCGGCTTGCGACACGCCCGGTCCTCGCGTAACGTTGCCCCTTGGTTCTCCGCGTCAGCGCGGTGGACCCGTTGTTCCAAGCCCTCCGACCGTCGCGTACGCCGCGGTCGCGCGGTGTCCTCGGTCCCTTCGACAGGGTCCGCGGGCCTGGGCGGTGCGCACAACCCCCTCGCATCACCACTTCGTGGTCGTGCGCGTGCGTACCAGGCAAGTGAACTTGGGTGCGGCCGTCCGGTCGCACGGTACCTCAGGAGGAAACCATGGCAGCAGTGTGCCAGGTGACCGGAGCCACCCCCGGCTTCGGACACAACATCTCGCACTCGCACCGCCGGACGAAGCGTCGCTTCGACCCGAACGTGCAGAAGAAGACGTACTACGTGCCCTCGCTTCGTCGTAACGTCTCGCTCACGCTGAGCGCAAAGGGCATCAAGGTGATCGACGCACGCGGCATCGAGTCCGTCGTCAAGGATCTCCTCGCTCGTGGGGAGAAGATCTGATGGCCAAGAAGGGTCAGGACGTTCGTCCGATCATCAAGCTCCGCTCCACGGCGGGCACCGGGTTCACCTACGTGACCAAGAAGAACCGTCGCAACAACCCGGACCGTCTCGTGCTCAAGAAGTACGACCCGGTGATCCGCAAGCACGTCGACTTCCGTGAGGAGCGCTAAGCATGGCGAAGAAGAGCAAGATCGCGAAGAACAACCAGCGTGCCGTCATCATCGCGCGCTACGCCGAGCGTCGTCTCGAGCTGAAGAAGGCCCTCGTGGACCCGAACGGCTCCGACGAGTCGCGTGAGGCCGCCCGTGTCGGTCTGCAGAAGCTGCCGCGCGACGCGTCGCCGGTCCGCTACCGCAACCGCGACGCCATCGACGGTCGCCCCCGTGGCCACCTCGGTGAGTTCGGCATCAGCCGTGTCCGCTTCCGCGACATGGCCCACCGTGGCGAGCTGCCGGGCATCACGAAGAGCTCCTGGTAAGCACCGAATCCCCGAACGCCCCGTCACCCCAGTGGTGGCGGGGCGTTCGCCGTTCCCGGGGTACATCGGAGTCTCATTCGTCACATCTGCCCCGTTGGTGCCCCGACAACCCCGGAAATCCGGGCGAGTCGGCAGGTTTCGTCCCACGTGGCTGGTACGTTCGACTCCGGTTCCGCCAGGGTTCGCGCCCATCGGCACCGAGGCACGGGGCACCCGCTCCGGGCGCCGGACGACACGTCGTCCGACCGATACTGCAAGAAGTCCGAGGAGGACATCCATGGCTGATAAGTCCCTGAACCGCACCGAGCTCGTCGCTGCCGTCGCCGCTGAGTCCGGCCAGAGCCAGGCCACCGTCAACGGCGTCGTCGACGCGCTCTTCTCCGTCGTCTCTGGCTCGGTTGCCGACGGCACCAAGGTCACGATCCCCGGTTGGATCGCCTTCGAGAAGACCCACCGCGCCGCCCGCACGGGCCGCAACCCGCAGACGGGCGAGGCCATCGAGATCGCCGCGAGCGACTCGGTCAAGGTCAGCGCCGGCTCGAAGCTCAAGGCTTCCGTCAAGTAAGACTGCTTCCGCGCACGAGAGGGACGGCTTCGGTCGTCCCTTTCGTCGTTCCCGGGGGTGGGGCCGGGCCGCCGGCTCGCGTGGTGCTCGGGGCTGGTGGTCGTCGGCTCGCGTCGTGCTCGGGGCTGGTGGCTGTCGGCTCGCGTCGCCGCCGGGTCAGTCCTCCACAGCCTGGAGGCGCCACCACCGCCCACAGGTCGCTCCGGTGGATTCCGTGGCCGGGTGGGGCAGCGCCTAGGCTTGACGGGTGAATCGGATCGCGCGCATCGCCGGCCCCGCCGTGCTGCTGCTCGTCGGGTTCGTGTCACTCCTCGTCGCGCTCGTCATCGGGGGTGGGGCGAACGCCGCGCTCATCGCCGACCCCGGTGCGCTCGTTCGCTTCGGCCTCCCCATCGCGCGCCTGGTGGTCGACCTCTCCGCCGCCGCGACGATCGGTGGTCTCGCGCTCGTGACCGTCGGGTTGTCGCGGAGCGCGCCCGAGTGGAACCGTGCGATCGACATCGCCGCCGCAGCCGCCGGCATCTGGACCGTGGCGTCCGCGGTCACCACGTTCTTCACGTTCCTCAGCGTCGCCGGGTCCCGGGTCAGCCTCGACGAGCAGTTCGGCCAGTCGATGGGCGTGTTCCTCACCGGGACCGAACTCGGCCTCGCCTGGCTCGTGACCGTCCTCGTCGCCGCGGTCGTCACGGTGCTGTGCTTCGCTGTGCGGTCACGGGGCATGGTCGCCCTGACCGCCGGCGTCTCGATGATCGGCCTCATCCCGCTCGCCCAGCAGGGTCACGCGGCGGGCACGGCGAGCCACGACGCAGCGGTCACCGCGCTCGGCCTGCACCTGGTCGGCGCCGCACTCTGGGTCGGCGGACTCCTGATGCTCGTGCTCCTGCGGCCCGTGCTGGACGGCGGACGCCTGGCCGCGGTCGTCGGGCGGTACTCGAGCATCGCGCTCGGCTGCTTCGTGCTCGTGGCCGTGTCCGGTGTCGCGTCGGCACAGATCCGCGTCGGCGCACTCGCCAACCTGTTCACCCCGTACGGCGTCCTGGTGCTCGTCAAGATCGGTGCGATCGTGGCGATCGGGGTCCTCGGCGTCGTGCAGCGGCAGCGGGCAATCCGGTCCCTCACCGTCACCCCCGCGCGTCGGCGCCCGTTCTGGTTCCTCATCGTGGCGGAGCTCGCCGTGATGGGCGTCGCGAGCGGCTTCGCGGCGGCGCTCGGTCGCACCGCCACCCCGGACGACCAGATCGCGCTGAGCAAGACGACGGATCCCTCGCCCGCCGAGCTCCTGACGGACGACACCCTGCCGCACGCCCCGGGCGCCTGGGGATGGCTCACCGCGTGGAACTTGGACCTGTTCTGGCTGATGGCCGCGGTGCTGCTGGCAGCGACCTACGCCGCCGGGGTCGTCCGGGTGCGCCGCAGCGGTGTCCGGTGGCCCGTCGGGCGCACGGTCGCTGCGGCCATCGCCCTGGTCTCCCTCGTCGTCGCGACGTCCGGGTCGCTGCACACCTACGACCGCTTCCTCGTCTCGGCGAACGTCGGGGCGCACCTGGTCCTCGGCCTCGTCGTGCCGGCACTGGTGTGGGCCTCGGCGCCCGTGCAGCTCATCCGCGCCGCCGTGCACCCGCGTGACGACGACAGCACCGGGGTCCGCGAGTGGACGGGCGTCCTGCTCGACAACCAGGCCGTGCGGTACCTCGCGCAGCCCTTCCCGGCGTTCGTGTTCCTCGCCGGCATCTGGTGGGCCTTCTTCGCGACCGATGCGGTGCGGTGGTCCGTGAGCGACTCGACCGGGCGCACGGTGATCGACGCCGTGTTCCTGCTCGTCGGGCTCCTGGCCGTGCCGACCCTGCTCACGCCGGTCGCTGCCGGAGCGCGGCGCGCGTCGATGCCGGCAGCGGTGGTCCGGGTCGCGGGAGCCGTGGTCGTCGCCGCCGGGCTCGTGTCGCTCGGCATCGCGATGCGCGGGCCGCTCGGGTTGCTGCAGGCGTCGTGGTTCGGGGCGATGGGGCGGACCTGGGGGCCGGACCCGCTCGTCGACCAGGGGCGTGGCGGCCTGCTGCTCGTGGTCGCCGGCGTCGTGGTGCTCGTGACGGTCGTCGTCGTGGTGCTGCTCCGGGTGCGGCGTGAGCGTGCCGGTGCCGGTGCCGGTGCCGTGGCGGTTGACGAGTTGCGCCCCCGCACGGACATCGCACCCCCGCACACCGGGGCGCGACGTTCGCAGCGGGGTGCGATCCGAGTGCGGGACGACGCCGACGCCGACGCGGGCGACGACACCGACTTCGACGACGGCAGCGACGACGCGGTGCAGGGCACCCCGGGAACGGACGCGCGATGAGCATCGAACTCAGTGCCGAGCAGCGGGCGGTCTTCGAGTACATCGAGCACACCCGCGACCACGTGTTCATCACCGGACGTGCCGGGACGGGGAAGTCGACGCTCCTCAACCACCTGTCGTGGAACACCGAGAAGCAGGTCGTGATCTGCGCGCCGACGGGGGTCGCTGCGCTCAACGTCGGCGGGCAGACGATCCACTCGCTGTTCCGGTTGCCGATCGGCCTCATCGCGGACGCCGAACTCCGTCAAGGGCCGGACACCCGCAAGCTCCTCAACACGATCGACACCCTCGTGATCGACGAGGTCTCGATGGTGAACGCCGACCTGCTCGACGCGATGGACCGTTCGCTGCGCAAGGCCCGCGGGCGAGCGTTCGAGGCGTTCGGTGGCGTGCAGGTCGTCATGTTCGGCGATCCGTACCAGCTGCCGCCGGTGCCCGGGGACGGCGACGAGCGCGCCTACTTCACCGACCACTACCGCTCGATGTGGTTCTTCGACGCGAAGGTCTGGCTCGAGGCGGAGCTCAACATCATCGAGCTGGCCACCGTGCACCGGCAGCGCGACGACGCCTTCGCAGCCATGCTCACGGCGGTCCGGCACGGTCGGGTGACCGCCGACGTCGCCGGGCAGCTCAACGCCGCGGGCGCGCGACCGGCCCCGGACGACGCGATCACCCTCGCGACTCGCAACGACACCGTGGCCCGGATCAACAAGGCGGCGCTCGAGCGGCTGCCCGGCAAGGTGAAGACCTCGCGGGCGGACGTGAACGGCGACTTCGGCGGGCGGAACTTCCCCGCCGACGAGGCCCTCGAGCTGAAGCCCGGCGCCCACGTGATGTTCCTCCGCAACGACCCCGACCAGCGCTGGGTGAACGGCACCCTCGGGATCGTGCAGACCATCCGCGACACCGTGTGGGTGGACGTCGACGGGGAGTCCTTCGAGGTCCAGCCGTCGGTGTGGGAGAAGTTCAAGTACTCCTACGACCCGGACAAGAGGGAACTCAAGAAGGACACTGTGGGGGAGTTCCAGCAGTTCCCGCTGCGTCTGGCCTGGGCGGTCACGATCCACAAGTCGCAGGGCAGCACCTACGACCGCGCGGTGGTCGACCTCGGCAACCGGGTGTTCAGCGCCGGCCAGACGTACGTCGCGCTGTCACGTCTGACCTCGCTCGAGGGCCTGTTCCTGACGCGGCCGCTGCGGCCTCAGGACATCATCGTGGACCTCGACGTTCGGCGCTTCATGTCCGAGGCACCCCGGGTCGTGGCGACGGAGCTCGAGGCGGCGCCCGCACCCGCCCCGGACTCCGACGACGCCTGACGTCCGCCGACGCCTGAGGCTCCGACGACGCCTGACGTCCGCCGAGATCGCACTTCGGCGGGGACCATTCGGCAGGAGGCGCGCCGAAGTGCGATCTCACCGCGATGGCGTGCCGGGGAGGCGCGCCGAAGTGCGATCTCACCGCGATGCCGTGCCGGGGACGCGCGCCGAAGTGCGATCTCACGGACGACAGCGCCCGCCGGACGACGACGCCCCGCCGACCACGAGGGCAGACGGGGCGTCGACGAGGCGTGCGGGTCAGACCCGGGCGGCCTCGGCGCGGAGCGCGCGGATGTTCTGCTTGTCGGCACCGAACGCGGTGAGCAGCAGGATGACGCCGACGATCGCGTGGAACACGTTGTCCGTGGTGTTCAGCGCGAAGATGTTGGCCGAGGTGTTGCCGAACACGAAGCCGTACACCGCGAGGACGACGAGCACGGCCCCGACGAGGACGTTGCCGTTCCGGGAGCCGATCGTGGTGCCGAGGCCCATGATGAGCAGCACCGCGGCGAGCATCACCCAGATGAGGGCGAGCGGCGGGTTCACCCCGAAGGCGTTCCAGAGCATCCCGCCCTGGCGGCTGAAGAAGCCCGGGTCACCGTCGGCGGCGAAGAAGAACCCGAGGATGCCCCACACCAAGAGGACCGTGCCCACGGTCAGTGCGAGACCACGGTTCGGGGAAGCGGTGATGCTCGGTTCCTTGACTGCCACTGCGGTTTCCTCCTCGTACGCTGCCGACGCGGGGTACGTCGGGCCGGCGATGTGCGCCGGTGCGTTCACCCGCGCGGAGCCGGTCGAGGTGTCGCTGGACCCGAAGGTCGCTGACCCGCGGTTCCCAGCCTCCGACCGGCGGTCCAACGGTATCGTGTCGGACCCCGACCGTCCGAATCGCACGCGCGTCACCAGCCGCGTGACGAGGCCGACGACCAGCACCCCGAGGAGGACCAGCCCGGTGACCCGTACGCCCGAACGCAACCCAGCCGAGTCGCGTGGACCGAGTGTCTCGCGGCGGTTGCGGTGGGGCCTGTTGGCTGCTCTGGGGTTCGTCATCGTGCCTCTCGTCTACACGGCCGCGGTGCTGACGCCGATCGGGCAGCGGGTCGAGGACGCCGCGCTCGGCGGGGTCCGGGAGTCCGACCTCTTCGGGTCGGACACTGCACTCAACGTCATCTCGGTGCCGGTGATCCTGTTGCTCGTGGTCGTGATCGCCGCCGTCGCGTTCGCCCGTCGCCGGCTCGCGGTGGGACTCGGAGCGGTCGTCGTGGTGCTCGCGTCGGCGGCCACCTCGACGCTCGTCAAGCGTATCGCCGAGCGCCCGGAGATCGCTCAGTCGACGACGCCGAACTCGTTCCCGTCCGGGCACGCCACGGTGGCACTCGCTGCCCTGTTCGCGGTCCTGATCGTGTCGCCGCGTCGGTTCCGTCCGGTGGTGACGCTCCTGGGTGCCGCGTACGCGGTGTTCGTGGCGAACCAGACGGTGGTCTACGGGTGGCACCGGGTGAGCGACATCATCGGCGCGTGCGCCATCGCCGTGTTCTGGCTCGGGGTGGTCCGCGCGTTCGGACCGCTCGTCGACCGCGGGGAGCGAGGGGACCGAGACGGCCCCCGATGGCCACGACGGCTGGTCACCGGCGTCCTGCTCGTCGCCACCGGTGTGACGTTCCTGGTCGGCGTCGCTGCGCTCGTGTACGGGATTGCGGGGGGAGTCCACGACCACGCTGCGATCCTCGTCGCCGGGCGGATGGCGTCGAACGCCAGCGTGCTCGCGGTGGTGACGCTGGTGTGGTTCGCGGACGACCTGCACCACGGCGGCCGCACGGCCGCCGAGTCGATCCCCGCCGAGCGCTGAGCATCCCCGCCGTGCGCTGAGCGCTGAGCGCTGAGCGCTGAGCGCTGAGCGCACCGCGAGGATCACCGCCCCGTAACCGTCCGGACCCCGGGCCGCGAGTGCGACTAGCGTGGCCGACGTCGGCGGAGGAGGGACCCGCCGCGGACGGGGCACGCATGCGGGCGCAGCACACCTCGGCGACGGGCCGCCGGGCACGTGGAGCCGTCGCCGCTGCGCTCGGCCTGCTCCTGATCGGTGCGGCGGCACTCGTGCCCACCGCCGCCGAGGCCGACACCATCACCGTGCCGTTCGCGGACCACCTCGGGTGCATCGCGCCCGACGGCTACGTGCGGACGTCGTCGCCCGTGTTCAGCAAGGCCGGCGGATCGGGAGCGGTGACCGACGGTGCGACCATGACGCTCGACTCCGCCGTCTCCGCGTACCCGGTGCAGCCAGGGATGTTCAGCGACACCGCGAACCCGACCGGCAGCTTCGGCTACGGGTCGTTCGGTCAGGAGGGCTACGGCTCCACGACGTACTACTCGGGCGCGAACGGCATCGGGTTCAGCTCGGTGGACAGCGGCGCTCGCGGCACGCTGACGATCGCGCTGCCGTACCCGCAGCGCGTCCAGTTCACCGTCGGCGGCATCGACGCGCCCTCGACGGTCCAGGTCGGCGGCGCGGGTCCGTCGGGAGCGCCGGTGCCGGCGAGGAGCCTCGCGAAGAGCACCGTCGCCGGTGCGGCGACGGCTGTGACCACCGGCGATGCGGTGCTGATCAGCGGCGCGACCGTGAGCGGCGGGGTGGACAGCGTCCCGGAGAAGGCGGCCGACGTCTGGTTCGACCAACCGGTGTCGTCGCTGACCTTCCGCGTGGCCGGGGACGGGTCCGGGCGTCCGGCCGACGGAGGGTTCCTCGTCACGCCTCCGCTCGGGTGCCAGAGCGGGACCGTCACGACCGCGGACACCACGGCCACGGCGACCGACGTCGTGCCGGACGCGGACGGCGCCACCCGGGTGACCTACGACCTGCCCCTGTCGACGACGATCCGGAACGCCTCCCCGGCGGACGGCATGACCCTGCTCCCCACCGTCCGTTCGGATCTCCGCGCACGGGTCGAGGCAGCGGGCGGCACCCTCGACGCGGTCCGGCTGGACACTGCGTCGTCGCCCGCCTGCGCGGTGCCGGCAGACGTCCTCACTTCGAACCACCTCGTCGGGTCGTCCGGCCCGATCGCTCCGGGAGCGACCTGTACCCAGTCAGCGGAGGCGACCGTCACCCTGCCGCTCGACGCGGACCCCCGGACCCTCACCCTGACGTCGACCCTCGCCAGCTCGTCGAACGACACCTACGCCCGTGTGAAGGGCTCCGCCACGGCCGTCCTGACCTTCCCCGCGGTCCGGTCGGCGCTGACCGTGACCGCGGCCGGCCCGGACTCGGCACTCCCGACCGCGCCGGTGTCGAAGACCTTCACGGTGACGGGGACCGGGCCGGACACCTCCGGTCGTTCCACCATCCGGATCGACGACCCCGCCGGGTTCCCGGTCCGCTCGTGCTCGGTGTCCGGGCTCACGGAGCAGCCCTCCTGTGAGCAGCTCCTCAGCGGCGATGCGGTGTCGCTCGGCACCGTCGCAGCCGGTACGACGCGGACGGTGACGATCGCCGGCATCGTGCCGAGCGGGACCGCGGCGGGCACCGCGTGGCCGCTGACGGCCACGGTCTCGTCGCCCGCTGACGTCACCGGAGCGCACGAGGTGCGGACGAGTCTGGTCGTCGCGGCGCCCGGACGACCCGGTGTGACGAGTCCGACGGCCGGCTCCTCGACGACCGAGCGCCGTCCGACCGTGTCCGGGAACAACGTGCCGAACCGGGCGTCCGTCACCGTGTACCAGGGGGAACGCGTGGTCTGCGCCGCCACCGGCGACGGTGGCGGGTACTGGTCCTGCGTCCCCACGTCGGACTTCGCCGTCGGCAGCGTGGTGCTGCGCGTGACGGACACGTTCGGTGGCATCACGGGCCCGGAGGGCGGTGTCGCCTTCACGGTGCGGGCGCCGGCCACGACCCCTCCTGGAGGCGCGGCTCCCCTCCCCGGGACCGGCGGTGCTCCCGCAGGCGGTTCCGCCGGCACCGGTGGTGCCCCCGAGACCGGCCCCGAGACCGGCCCCGGGAGCGGCGGCAGCAGCGGCGGCGGCACCGGTGGCGGGACGGCGGCCGGCGGTGGGGAGGGTGCCTCGCCCGCGACCCCGGCACCCGGGTCCGTCGGAGCGGACGACAACAACGGCGCCAGCGGCAGCGGCAGCGGCGGCAATGGGAGCGGGAGCGGCAGCGGGAGCGGCGGCACGAACGACGGTCCCCTCACCATGGCCTTCCGGTTCGGCACGCAGCGGATCATGCCGGGCACGGCTGCCGACATGCGCGGCACGCTCGGCCCGAACGCCTCCGGCGCGACCGTCGCCATCACCTTCCAGGCCCGGATGTCGACCGGCATGGTCTACCGGAACGTCGACGTCGAGGTGGACGACCAGCCCCTCGACTGCACCGTCGCGACGACCACGTTCTCGTGCGTGATCCCGCTCGACCCGGGGCAGCAGGCCGACGTCGACGTGCGCGTGTACGCCGACCCGGTGAACGCTCCCGACACCGCGGTGCAGCAGATCACGCTCACGTCGGACCGGGCGTCGCAGGGGAACGCGATGACCGTGACCACCGCGGTCGCGAAGGGCGAGACCGAGGCCTCGCAGCTCGCCGACCAGATCACGACCTTCAACGTGACCGAGTTCCCCGGCGCGATGGTGCCGCTCCTCGCGATGCTGCTCTTCGCGTTCGCCGCGACCGTCGTCGGCCGCCGTGGCGGGGGCGGCCCCGCCGCGGGGGCGACCACGTCACCGACCGGATCCGGTCCGCCGGAGCCGAGCCGCGCCTCCAGTCCGACCACCGACCCACCCTCCGGGAGCAACCGATGACGCAGACGACCGACGCGCCCGCCGAGCGGCGCACCCGCCGGAACCCGGCGCCGATCATCCTGATCGCGGCGGTGGTGCTCCTGGCGGTGTACTACGTCGTGATCGGCGTGTCGGGGGCGCTGCAGACCACGACGGCCGTGCCCGTGAGCGGCTCGAACAGTCAGTCGGGCAACTTCATGACCCTCCGGATGAGCGTGCAGGACGTCGACCTGTCGAACCGGGTGATGCAGGCGAACGTGCTGCCGATCCCGCACGGTTCGTACGAGGGCGAGAAGGCCGGCGAGATCTCGAAGCCGCTCCGGATCGAGGTCTCGAGCGGCGGGGTGACGACCAGTGTCGTGACGTTCCCGGGGCAGTCGGTGGTCGACGCCACCTCACTGACGCTGACGCTCGACCGCGGTGACACGTCGTACCCGTTCGACCAGCCGTTCACGAACTTCCAGCTGAGCGTGCAGAACGACGACTCCGGAGCCGCGGTGCCGTTCGAGGTCGACATGACGAACTCGGCCAGGCCGTGGGTGATGCAGGCGGAACGGAGCGCGGGGGAGCAGCAGGACGGCCGGACCCTGGTGCCGATGCAGATCGACGGGCACCGGGACACCCTGAGCGTCGTGATCGTGTCGTTCTACATCCTCGCGATCCTCTTCACGACGCTGATGGCCGTGGTGACGATCGGCAGCGCGATCCTGCGGCGGAAGCTCGAGTTCGCGAACGTGATCTGGCTGAGTGCGACCCTGCTGTCGTTCCCGGCCCTGCGATCGGCGATGCCGGGAGCGCCGCCGATCGGGACGACGCTCGACTTCGTGTTCCTGTTCCCGTGTCTGGCACTCGTGGCGATCATGTTCGTCTGGACCGGGGCGTACATGCTCTGGCGGGAGTCGCACGTGCTGCGCCGACGGACGCTGGAGGACGACGAGGAGTAGGGCCCCGTCGCGCCGCGCGTGCGGGTTGCACTGGCGGGAATGCCCACGCCTGCGCTACGTTGTACCCAGCAAGTCGATGCAAACGCATCGAAATGCTCGAACAACCAGCAAGCCAGGAGGCGGGCACCATGCAGTTCGGTATCTTCACCGTCAGCGACGTCACGACGGACCCCACGACCGGCACCACGCCGGACGACACCCAGCGCGTCCGGGACATCCTGACGATCGCCGAGCACGCCGACCAGGCCGGCCTCGACGTCTTCGCCACGGGTGAGCACCACAACCCGCCGTTCGTCGCGTCCTCGCCGACGACGATGCTCGCCTACCTCGCCGCGAAGACGAAGCACATCACGCTCTCGACCTCGACGACCCTCATCACCACGAACGACCCGGTGCGCATCGCCGAGGAGTACGCGATGCTCCAGGTCATCTCCGACGGCCGCATGGACCTCATGATGGGCCGCGGCAACACCGGCCCGGTCTACCCGTGGTTCGGGCAGGACATCCGGCAGGGCGTCAACCTCGCGATCGAGCACTACGCGCTCGTCCGCCAGCTCTGGGAGAACGACGTCGTCGACTGGCAGGGCAAGTTCCGCACGCCGCTGCAGGGCTTCACCTCGACCCCGCGTCCGCTCGACGGTGTGCCGCCCTTCGTGTGGCACGGCTCGATCCGCACGCCGGAGATCGCCGAGCAGGCCGCCTACTACGGCGACGGGTTCTTCCACAACAACATCTTCTGGCCCATCCACCACACCTCGCAGATGGTCGACCTCTACCGTCAGCGCTTCGAGCACTACGGGCACGGGGCCGCGAACCAGGCGATCGTGGGCCTCGGTGGGCAGTTCTTCGCCCGGAAGAACTCGCAGGACGCGGTCGCGGAGTTCCGTCCCTACTTCGACAACGCCCCGGTCTACGGCCACGGCCCCTCGATGGAGGACTTCACCGAGCAGACCCCGCTCACCGTGGGCTCCCCGCAGCAGGTCATCGACCGGTACGCCGCGATGAAGGACCACGTCGGGCACTACCAGCGCCAGCTGTTCCTCGTGGACCACGCGGGGCTGCCGCTCAAGACGGTGCTCGAGCAGATCGACATCCTCGCCTCGGACATCGTGCCGGAGCTCCGGAAGATCAACGACGACGGCCGCCCGGCGGACGTGCCGTCCGACCCGCCGTCGCACGCGTCGCGTGTCGCCGCGGCGATCGCCGCCGGCACGGCGGGCAGCGACCACGTCGCTGCGGAGGACGCGTGGACGGGCGCGTCCGTCTGACCCTCACGTGACCACCTGACGGACTGGAGGCGCGGTGCCAGCTGGCACCGCGCCTCCCGTCCGTCTCGGCGTGCGTTCCTGCCCATCGCACCCGCAGTAGGAGGCCGAATCGCGCGTTGGATGCAGGAAGTTCCTGCTCCCCATGCGCGGATCTGCCTCCTACGCGCGGATCTGGGGGTCGGGCTCGGCGGCGGGGACCGGGCGTGTGGGGACCAGCTTCAGGCCGACCACGCAGCCGACGATGCCGGCGATGAACAGCAGGCGCAGGAGCGTCACGGGCTCGGCGCCGGTCGCCATGCCCCAGAGCACCGTGAGTGCTGCCCCGGTGCCGGTCCACACCGCGTACGCCGTGCTGATCGGGATGTGCCGCAGGACGTACCCGAAGGCGACGAGGCTCACGACGATGGTGACCGCGAACACGATCGTCGGGCGGAGCACGGTGAAACCGTCACTCTCGCCGAGGGCGGTCGCCCACACCGTCTCGAGTGCGGCGCTGACGAACAGGACCATCCACGCCACGTCAGCTCACCACCTTCAGGCCGACGACGCACGCGACGAGGCCGAACACGAGGGCGATCCGGGCGAACGACGCGGTCTCCTGTTTCCGGAGGACCGCGACGACGACGGTGAGCGACGCCCCGATGCCGACCCACACGGCGTAGGCCGTGCCGACCGGGATCTCCTTCATCGCGAACGCCAGTCCGACCATGCTCAGTGCCATGCCGGCGATGAACACGATCGTCGGAACGACCTTCTTGAAGCCGTTCGACGCGCCCAGTGCGGTGGCCCAGACGGCTTCGAGCACGCCGGACAGGACGAGGATGCCCCACGCCATGACGATGTCCTTTCCGTTGGTGGTGTTCGCACGACTGTGCGACATCGGTCCCGACGGTAGCACGAACTCGTACGACTGTGCGAGTATGAGGACGTGGCCAGGAGCATCGACATCGAGGAACGCCGTCGCAGCGTGTCCGAAGCGGCCTGCCGGGTGCTCGCCGAGGACGGCCTCGGGGCGCTGAGCGTCCGGAACGTCGCCGCCGAGGCCGGGCTCCCGCCGAGCACCGTGCGGTACGTGTTCCCGACCCAGGCGAGCATGCGCGAGCACACCATCACGCTCGTGTTCGACCGCACGCGGGAGCGGATCGACGCCGTGCCGGCCGACCTCATGGCGCGCGAGCGTGCACACCGGATCGTGCTCGAGCTGCTGCCCCTCGACGACGAGCGGGTGATCGAACTCGAGGTCTACCTGGCGCTCGGCAACGCCGCGCTCACCGACGCCGAGCTCCGGCCGGCGCTCGACCGGGTCGTCCGCGAGATGCGGGAGTGGTGCGAGGAGATCCTCGGCCTGCTCGACGTGCCGGCTGCCGACCGGGAGTACGAGGCGTGCCGGCTGCACGCGCTCGTCGACGGCCTCGCGATGCACGTCGTCCGGCTCGCACCGGGGGAGTCCGGCGACTGGGCGATCGACGTGCTCGACCGGCACCTGGACGGCCTCGGCGGCTGACTCGCCCCCTCGCACCGTGCGAGGTCGGCCGCGTCCGCTCCCTCGCACGGTGCGAGGTCGGCCGGGTCCGGTGCGAGGTTGCGTACTCCGTGCGGCCGGCGCGGGGTCGCACGGAGTACGGAACCTCGCACGGAACGCCAGCCCAGCCCAGGCCGCGCCACGCCATGCCATGCCGTCCGTCGCCTATCCTTGCCCGGTGACGACGACCACGCCGCCGCCGCAACAGCAGCGCTCCCGCTCCCGCACCGGCCCCGGGCTGGTGCTGGCCGCCGTGGTCGTGCTGCTCGGGGTGCGCCTGCTCTCCCCGGCCGTCGGCTCCGCGGGGTTGCCGAACGTCGTGCAGGACTTCCTCACGCTGGCGATCAGCGTCGTCGTCGAGTCCCTGCCGTTCGTGGTGCTCGGCATCGTGTTGTCGATCGTCGTCGAGGTGTGGGTGCCGGTCGGTGTGCTCGAGAAGGTCCTCCCGCAGCGGCCGATCCCGCGCCGTGCGGTGATCTCCCTGATCGGCATGCTCTTCCCGGTGTGCGAGTGCGGGAACGTGCCGCTCGCCCGTGGCCTCATGATGCGTGGCTTCACCCCCGCCGAGGCGGTCACGTTCCTCGTCGCAGCCCCGATCTTGAACCCCCTCGTCATCATCAGCACCGCGCAGGCGTTCGGCTGGTCGGGCTGGATCCTGCCCGTGCGCATCGTCGGCGGGTTCGTCGTCGCGAACCTCGTCGGCTGGATCGTCGCCGCGCACCGACGCCCGGCCGACCTGCTGCTCCCCGCGTTCGAGGCCCGCTGTCGCGCGGCCGTCGGGGCACCGCGCAGCCGCAACCGCTGGCGGGACAGCGCCGCACAGTTCGGCGGCGAGACCGCGACGATGATGCCGGCACTGTTCGTCGGTGCCGGCCTCGCCGCTGCGATCCAGGTCGCCGTGCCGCGATCGACGCTCGTGTCGATCGGCGCGAACCCCGTGCTGTCCGTCGCCGCGATGATGCTCCTCGCGATGACGGTGTCGCTGTGCTCGAACGTGGACGCCTTCTTCGCGCTGTCCTTCGCATCGACGTTCCTGCCAGGGTCGATCACGGCGTTCCTCATCATCGGGCCGATCATCGACGTGAAGATGATCGCCCTGCTCCGGACGACGTTCCGCACCCGGTTCCTGGTGCTGCTCGCCGTCGTCTGCGTCCTGTTCGCCGGAACCGTCGGGTTGGTGATGAATGTCCTGGTCTGAGAAGGCGCCGTCGTACCTCGGTCTCGGGTCGGTGCTCGCGGTGGCGCTCTGCACCCTGTGGCTCGCCCTCGCCGGGCACCTCGACCTGTACATCAACCCCCGGTACTCGGTCTTCACGATCGTCCTCGCGGCCGTCGCGGTGCCCGCTTCGGTGGCCGGGTTGGTGGTCGTGGCCCGGGGACACGGACACGATCACGATCACGATCACGACGACACGCGACGCACTGGAGGCGCGGCTCGCCTCACCCGCATCGCGCTCGGCGGGGTGGCCGCCCTCGTCACGATCGGGATCACCACCGCCATGCTCGTCCTGCCGCCGTCGACGCTCTCCGCCCGCACCGCGCAGCAGCGGAGCGTGGACTCGGCGACGCTGTCGAACGCCACCGGGTCCGACGCCGCGGTGTCCCTGCTCGGGTCGGGTTCCGTCGACACGTCGGGGTACGGCGTGAAGGACTGGGCCGCGCTCATCCGTCAGACCACGGACACGACGTCCCTGGTGGGGAAGGACGTGCGGCTCTCCGGGTTCGTGGTGCCCGGCTCGGGCGGATCGTTCACCCTGACCCGCTTCGTGATCAGCTGCTGCGCCGTGGACGCCCAGCCCGTCGGACTCGGGGTCGTCACCGGCGGCTCCGACGCCGACGCGACCGTCCCCGACGAGGACCAGTGGGTCAGGGTGACCGGCAAGCTCGCGGCGAACCCGGACCAGTCCGCCGACGCCCGCATCGTCATCCGCGCCGCGACCGTCACGTCGATCCAGCAGCCGGACGACCCGTATGAGTACTGAACCGGGTCCGCACACCGGGTTGCGCCGCCGTCCCCGGAACCGCTTCCGCCGACGCCTCGTCGCGACGGTCACGGTCCTCGTGGTCGTCGGAGCGCTCGCCGCCGTGGTCGGTTCCCAGCAGGGCCCGCGGCTCCGCGACGTGTCGTACGACGCCTCCGGCCTGGTCTCGCGTCCGGCGCAGCGGGTGATCCTCACGGCGAACCAGGCGCTGCAGAAGGTGTCCGCCGCCGACGTCCGGGTCCGTCCGGCGGCCGCGCACACCGTCACCTCGAGCGGGAACACGATCGCGGTCGAGTTCGCCGGCCCCCTGGCGTACGACCGGGACTACACGGTGACGGTCGCGGACGTCCGCGCGCCCGGTCAGCGCGCGACCTCCGACCTCACCACGACGATCCGCACCGGCAGCACGGACGTCCTCGCGCTCGTCCCCGGAACCGACGGCGGCAAGGACCGCATCGTCCGCCGCTCGCTCGACGCCGGGGGCGCGACGACCGTCCACGAATCGACCGGCATCTCCGAGTACGCGCGGCTCGGTCGTTCGCTCGTCGTGGTGAGCGGCACCGACGCCGACTCGTCCGTCGACATCGTGCCGCTCTCCGGCGGTGTGCAGGACGACGACGCCCCCGTCGAGCACCTCACCCTGCCGAGCGCCGAGGGCCGTGTCACGGCCCTGCACGCGGCGGACGACGGTGCCTCGTTCGGCTTCGAGTACGCCGACACCTCGGGCGGGCAGTCCCGGAACGTCGGGCTCTACGTCGTCGACATGACCGGCACGCACCTGCCGACCGCGATCGACGCCGAGGGGAAGCCCGTGACCGGAGCCGTCCCGATGACCGTCGGGCAGTGGGCGTACGTGCCGCGCACGGAGAGCGCCCTGGTCCGGACCGGCAGCGACGACCTCGTGCTCGTCGACATGAGCGGCAGGACCGACGCCGTCCGGCTCGGCAGCGCCACGTACCTGCACGGCTTCGTCGGCACCGGCACCACGGCCGTCGTCGAGACCGGGGCGGGAATCGTCCGCCTCGACCTCACGGACGGCGAGCGCACACCGCTGCAGGCGCCCGCCGACAGCACCGACGCCCCGTACCTCGGGCGGATCGCGCAGCTGACGGACGACAGCTACCTGCGGGTCGTCGGCGACGTGCGGTCGGACGGGACCATCTCGGCACGGATCGTGCGCGTGGACGGGAGCCGCGCCTCCCGGCTGCCCGTCACCGTCCCCGACGACGCGAGCGTGACCGCGGTCTGTCCGTCCCCGAACAGCCAGTTCGTCGCGGTCGCGACGAAGTCGGCGACCGACGAGCTCGTGAGCATCGTCGACGCGTCGTCGGGCGCGCTCGAGGCGAGCATCGACGCCGGTTCGGTGGACTGGTGCGACGCGCTGCCGTCCGGCGACGAGATCGGCTAACGGCGGAGCGTCTGCTTCGGGTACTCGCCGAACCGGTGCAGGTACTCACCGGAGAACCGGCCCATGTGGGTGAAGCCCCACCGGGCCGCGACCTCGGCGACCGAGGTCTGGCCGGGGGCGGAGCGCTGCAGGTCGTCGTGGGAGCGACGGAGCCGCACCTCGCGGAGGTACTGCATCGGCGTCCGGTCGAGTGCCCGCTGGAACGCCTCCTGCAGCCCGCGCACGCTGAGGTCGGCCGCACGCGCGATGTCCGACACCGTCAGCGGTTCGTGCGCGTGCGCGTGGATGTACTCGACGGCGGCACGGACCCGGGCGAGACGGTGCTCGCCCCAGCCCGAGGGGGCCGGCTCCGCGCGGAAGCGGTACATGTCGAGGAGGGCCCGTGTCACGTCGCGCTGCGCCTCGTTCCAGGCCAACGACTGGATACCGTCCGTCCGGAGCGTCCGCACCGAGGACGCGACGGCCTGCCGCCAACGAGCGATCGACTCGGGCGTCGGCGGCGTGAACCGGTCGAACGCGAGGGTGCCGTCCACCAGGTACTGCTCCGACGCCACGTCGAGTACGAGGTCGCGGTCCACGTGCACGAGCCGCTGGTCCCAGTCGCGGTACTCCATGTCGAACCGCTGCTCGATCGGGAAGAGGGTCGGGACGCCCGCCTGCATCCGGACCTCGTCACGGCCGACGTCGAACGCGGCGCTCCCGGCGTCGATCCACTGGACGACGACTTCGCCCTCGACGGCGACGTCCCCGCGGAGCGAGCCGTGCATCTGCGACCGCCGGACGCTCATCCGCTCGTCGCCGAGTGCGACGTAGCGGTACCAGTACTCCTCGTCGGTGCGGCCGGAGTGCCAGGCCCGGCCCGCGTACATGCCGGCGAGGTCGGCGACGGCTGCGTCGGTGTCCGTGCCGGACACGGACACGAGGGGGCGGGGTGCCTCGTTCGCCGTGTCGCTCATCGGTCAAGAATCTCGCGTTAGGTCGGAATCTGTCCTATCGGTGCGCGACTCGGATGACTCGGTCGCGCTGTGCGGACAAGCGGGGGCGGGAAGACGGTCGGGGAGACGGACTGGAGGCGCGGTGCCAGCTGGCACCGCGCCTCCAGTCCTCTGGTGGTCGCGTCGAGGACGCGGGCCGTTACGCCAGGGTCGCCGCGTCGATCACGAAGCGGTACCGCACGTCCGAGGACAGGACGCGCTCGTACGCCTCGTTGATGGCGTCCGCGCTGATGAGCTCGGTCTCCGGCAGGATGCCGTGCTCCGCGCAGAAGTCGAGCATCTCCTGGGTCTCGCGGATGCCGCCGATGGCGGAACCGGCCCAGCTGCGGCGCGAGCCGATGAGGGCGAACGCGGGGACCTCGAGCGGCTCCGACGGGGCGCCGACGTTGACGATGGTGCCGTCGACCTTGAGCAGGCCGAGGTAGGCGCCCATCGGGATCTTCGCCGACACGGTGTTGATGATGAGGTCGAAGGAGTTCGCGAGCTTCTCGAACGTCTCCGGGTCCTTCGTCGCGTAGTGGGCCTTCGCACCGAAGCGGAGCGAGTCCTCCTGCTTGGACGTGGTCTGCGACAGGACGGTGACCTCGGCGCCGAGCGCCGACGCGATCTTGACGCCCATGTGGCCGAGACCGCCGAGGCCGACGATCGCGACCTGCTTGCCGGGGCCGGCGTTCCAGTGGTGCAGCGGCGAGTAGAGCGTGATGCCGGCGCAGAGCAGCGGGGCGACCCGCTCGATGTCGAGCGACTCGGGCACGCGGAGGACGAAGTCCTCGTTCACCACGACGGCCTCGGAGTAGCCGCCCTGGGTGATGCTGCCGTCGGCGGGGTCGATGCCCGCGTAGGTCTGGATGTTGCCCCGCAGGCAGTACTGCTCCTCGCCCTTGACGCAGTTCTCGCACTCGCCGCAGGAGTTCACCATGCAGCCGACGCCGACACGGTCGCCGACCTGGTGCTTCGTCACGGCGTCGCCGACGGCGGAGACGTGGCCGACGATCTCGTGGCCGACGACCTGGGGGTACTGGATCTCGCCCCACTCGCCGCGGACGGTGTGGATGTCCGAGTGGCAGATGCCGGCGTAGGCGATGTCGATCTCGACGTCGTTCGGGCCGAGGTCACGACGGGTGATGGTGGTCTTGACGAGCGGCTCGGTGGCAGACGGTGCCGCGTACGCGTTGACGGTGCGCAATGGTCTCCTCGTGGGGTTGACGTGAGCCGGATCCGGTCGGATCGGGCCCACGTCAAGTCTCGTGGAGCGCGCCACCCGGTGGGAGGTTCCACTGGGACACCCCTGTCGGCCGTGTCCCAGTGGCCCTGCTCACGACGAGGTCAGGTCAGGTCGGACCGGGTGTCCGCGTGGATCGGCTCGCTGTGCCCGAAGGTCTTCGCCGCGGCGCGCAGCCGGCTGACGAACTCCTCGCGCTCGAGTTCGAGGTCGTCCTCTTCCGCGTCCTCGACGACGATCTCGCTCGACGGTCCGATCAGGATCTTCGTCGTCGTCATCGTGCCGTCCTCGGCGACGGCAGGCACGGCGACGGTGTCCGCACGGTCGCCGCCGGCCAGGGCCGCGGCGTACTCGATGACGGCGTCCGCCACGTCGTCGCTGGTCAGGATCGTCGAGCTGTCGTAGTGGATGTGCTTCATGTGTCTGTCTCCCTCCAGACTCCAGTGAATCGCCGCGACCGGACCCGACGTTCAGGGACCGGTCAGCCCTCGGCGCCGGTGTCGTCGTGCCGTGCACCGACCGGCTTCGACTCGGGCGAGCCGCGCTCCCGCAGGTACACGGACAGGACCGCCATGCTGCCCACGGCCAGGAACTCGGACTGCCAGTTCTGCAGGGTCCGGTTCCAGAAGTCCGACGCGAGCAGGTACTGCCCCCAGGTGAGCGGCGCTTCGAGCGACGCGAGCTGCTCCTCGTTGAACGCCACGACGCCCGCGACCGACTGCGCCAGCCAGGAGAGCAGGAAGACCGCCCCCATCACGATGAGGAGGGAGTGCGAGAACACCGTCTGCCGGGGCCCCCGCGCCCGGGCCCACGACGGGGAGTCGGGACCCGCGAACCGACCGACCTGCTGGTCCTGGTCGGACTCCGGGCCGGCCTGCGTGATCTCCTTCGACTCGGGGGAGCCGCGCTGCACGAACCACACCGTGGCCCAGATGTAGAGCAGGAACTGCAGGTACTCGGACTGCCAGTTCTCGGCCACGTCGGCCGCGAAGCTCGAGCTCGTCACGTACTCGCCGTAGCCGATGGTGGCGAGCCCCTCGGACACCTGGGTGTCGTTGAACGAGGACCAGCCGGCGAACGACTGCCCGACGAGTGCCAGCAGGAAGATGGCGCCGAAGAACAGGCTGAGGGAGTTGTGCCGGAGGAAGTGCCGCACGCCGCTCACCGCCCCAGGAACCCGATCGTGAGGAAGTACGCGAGCCCCACGACGATGACCACCACGTACCCGATGAACACCTTGCGCATCGCGTCAGCTCCCGTCCAGCGTGCAGTCGTACGGGGCGTCCTTCTCCGGCGTGCAGCCGGCTGCCCGGATGAGCCAGGTGTCGCCGGAGCGGGCGAGGAAGAGGGTGGCGTGGCCGTCGTCGACGATCGCGGCTCGTCCGTAGACGCGGGCGGAGGCGGGGTTCGCCGGCCGCGGGAGGTCGAGCCGGAGCACGCCGCGCTCACAGTTCGTGCGGGTGGCGTCCTCGACGGCCTGACGTGCGTCCCGCACCAGGAGCGCACAGGCGCCCGCACCGTCGCTGTCGGCGATCGCCTGCGAGAACCGGGCCGCGGTGGTCTCCGCACTGCTGCGGGTGGACCCGCCCGCACTGCACCCGGTCAGCGCCAGCAGGGCGACGGCGGTCGCCACCCAGGTGATTCGTCGTCGGTACTGCATGACGCCCTGCCTACGCGGGGGTGCCACCGCTCCTTCTCGGACTCCTCGGTGTCGCCGGGTCCCGGCACTGCGTCGAGGCACGGTTGGGACCAGACCGGGTCCTGATCAGGACATGCGCGCGAGCCGCTGCCCCGCGATCGCCGCGAAGCGCAGCGGCTCGGCCAGGGCGTCGGCCGGCTCGCCGGTGGTCTGCGTCGCCAGCACCGTGAGCGAGGCGGCAGCGTCGAGGCCGTCGAGCGGGGCGTCGATCGCGCCGGCGACGAGCATCGACCGTGCACCCGGGGCGTTCGCGGTCGTCAACGCCCGCACCACGGAGGGCACCTTGCCGACGGCGCTCTGCCCGTCGTAGCGGCCCTCGCCGGTGATCACCACGTCGGCACCCCGCAGCAGCGCCGGCAACCCGAGCACCTCGGCGACGCCGTCGGCGCCGCGGGCGAGCGACGCGCCCCAGGCGAGCAGGCCGAAGCCGACACCGCCGGCGGCACCGGCACCGGGGGTCGTCGGGTCGACGTGCGGGAACCGTGCCGCCCATGCCGCGAGCGCCGCGTCGAAGGCGGCGACCCGGTCCGGCGTGATGCCCTTCTGCGGGCCGAACACGGCGGCGGCACCGGTGGGTCCGAGGAGCGGCGACGTGACGTCCGTCAGCACGGTGACGCCGTGCGGTGGGAGCGGACGCAGTCCGGACGGGGTCCCGAAGCCGAGCGCCTCGAGCACCGGGCGTCCGCCGTCGGTCGAGGCGCTGCCGCCGATCCCGAGCACCAGGCCGGCGGCGCCGGCGTCGAGCGCGGCCGCGATCGCCTCGCCGAACCCGCGGGACGTCGCGGTGTCCGGCAGCGGTTCGGAGAGGAGCGGCAGTCCGCTCGTCGCCGCGAGCTCCACCACAGCACGGCCGTCGGGCAGCTGCAGCCACGAGGTGTCGACGGGCGTCCCGGCGGGGCCCGTGACCGTGATCGGGATCCGGACGGCGTCGGGGAAGGCCGTCTCGAAGGCGTCGAGGGTCCCCTCGCCGCCGTCGGCCATCGGCACGAGCACCACCTCGTCGTCGGGGCGCTCGGACGACCAGCCGGTGCCGATCGCCGCCGCGACGGAAGCCGCGGTCGCGGTCCCCTTGAACGAGTCGGGTGCGATCACGACGTGCACGGTGGGACCTCCTGGTACGCCCCGTCCGAGGCGAGCGATCGAGCGGCTGCGTCCAGCAAGCGTTGCACGTGCAGGCCTCGCGTGACGTCGACCGTGGCGGGCGTGCCCTGCCGGACGGCGGCGGCGAACTCGGCGCGGATGCGAGCCCAGACCGCGTCGGGGTCCATCTGCGAACCGGAGAAGTGCACGCGGGGGTCGTGGCCGAACAGGTCGATCTCGAACACCGAGCCGTCGCCGGCGAACCGTCCGGAGACGACGAGCTGCCCCCGGGCGCCGTCCGCGTGCTCCGTCTCGAGGAGCACCGCCTCGCCCGCGACGTCGGACGCGCGGAGTGCCACGATCGGTCCGGCGGCGGCGTCGACGGCGTCGAGCAGGTGCGGTCCGAGGTCGAGCAGGACCCCGCCGTCGGCTCGCCAGCCGCTCCGCTCGCGTTCGCCGACGAACCCGCCGGGGAGCAGCCCGCCGTGCGCGTAGTGGCCGCCGACGACGGTCGTTCCGGAGCGGCCGGCGACGGACGACAGAAAGTCGCGCAGCCCGTCGGAGTACCGCCGGGTGAGGGCCACCAGCGTGGGGACGCCCGCCTCGACCGCCGCGTCGTGGAGACGTTCGGCCTCCTGCCTGGAGGCGCCCAGCGGCTTCTCGAGCATGAGCGCACGTCCGGCGCGTGCTGCGGTCACGGCGAGGTCTGCCTGGACGGTCGGTGGGACGGCGAAGTCGATGGCCTCGCTCGCGGCCACGAGGTCCTCGTAGCGCTCGAAGGCGGGGACGCCGTGCCGGGCCGCGAGCTCCGCGGCACGCGCGTACGTGTGCGACCAGACGCCGACCAGCTCGGTCTCGGCGCCCGCGGAGTGGAGTGGGGCGTGCATGCCCGCTGCCCACTGACCGGCGCCGGCGAGACCGACCCGCACCGCGCCTCCAGGCCGGACCGGGGCAGCAGACCCGCTCACGCGAGCCGGCCGTTGACCGCGTCGGCGGAGTACAGCATCTCGGCGACGAGGCGCGCGTTGCCGACGACGCCGGCGTCCTCACCGAGTGACGACAGCGTCACGTCGAGGTGCCGCGTGGCACGCGCCAGCGTGCGCGGGTAGAGGGTCTCGCGCAGCCCGCCGAGCAGTTGCGCGGACGCGAGGTCGCCGCTGACGACCAGTGCACGTGGGTTGACCATCGTGACGACCGTGGCCATCACCTCGCCGATGCGGCGACCGGCCTCGTGGACGAGCGCGAGCGCCTCGACGTCGCCTGCGGCCAGGAGTGCGCGGACGTCGCGGCCGGAGACCGCGTCGCGACCGCGGGCACGGAGTTCCCGGGCGACCGCGCCACCGGAGGCGACCGCGGCGAGGCAGCCGCGGGAGCCGCACTGGCAGAGCGCGTCCTCGCCCGCGAGCCGGATGTGACCGAGGTCACCGGCGCCGCCGTCCGACCCGCGGTACACCTGGCCGCGGATGACGAGTCCGGCGCCGATGCCGGTCGAGACCTTCACCAGGCAGAGCGAGGGGGAGTCGGGGTGGTTCGTGGCCTGCTCGCCGAACGCCATCGCGTCGGCGTCGTTCGCCACCGAGACCGGCACCGGGAAGGTCTCCTGCAGGTGGTCGGCGATCGGGAACGCATCCCATCCGGGCATGATCGGCGGTTCGGACGGCCGCCGGGTCTCCGGGTCGATGGGCCCGGGGACGGAGACGCCCACCCCCTCGAGCGTGCCGTCCTGCTGGTCGAGCAGCCGCCGCAGCGAGTCGCGGATGCTGGCGAGGACCACGAGCGGCCCGTCCTCGATGTGCACCTCGACGATCTCGCTCGACAGGATGCGACCAGCACGGTCGGTGATCGCGGTGCGGGAGTGCGCCGTGTCGACGGTGGCGACCGCGAAGACGCTGCGGGTCACGTCGAACTGCAGGGTCGACGGACGGCGGCCGCCGGTCGCCGTGCCGGTACCGGTCTCGCGGACGAGACCCGCGTCGAGCAGGGTGTCGACCCGCTGCGCCACGGTCATCCGGGACAGCCCCGTGATCTCCTGCAGGTCTCGCCGGGTGTTCGCGACGCCGCGTCGGACGAGTGCGAGGACGTCACCGGGCCCTGATCCCACGCTCATCCCTTGTCCGCGCCGCTCGTCAGCCCCTCTGTCAGGGACCGCTCGGCGATACCGTACAGGACCACGATCGGCACGGTGAGCAGCACCGATCCGGCCATCAGGACGGTCTTCGACACCTCGATGCCGTTCGACAGCTGGGACAGGCCGAGGGACACCGTCCACAGGTCGCGGTTGGCGGTGAGGAAGAGCAGGGCGAACAGGAACTCGTTCCACGCGATCATGAAGACGTAGAGGCCGGTGGACATGATCGACGGCATCGCGAGCGGCACCACGATCTGCCACAGGATCCGGCCGCGGCTGGCCCCGTCGATCGCTGCCGCCTCCTCGATGGAGTCCGGGATCGACCGGAGGTACTGGCGGAGCATGTGGATCGACACCGGGATCGTCTGCGCGATGTACACGATGACGAGCCCGAACAGCGACTCGCGGATGCCCATCGCCGAGAACCCGACGAACAGCGGGATCGCGATGATGATCACCGGGAACAGGTACACGGTGAGGAACAGCGCGGACACCTGACGGCGGCCGAAGAAGTCCAACCGTGCGACGGCGTAGGCGCCGGCGATCGAGACACCGAGTGTCAGGACCGCGGTGACGATCGCCACGATGGCCGAGTTGAGCATGAAGTGGCCGAACCCCTGACCGCCCTGGCTCTCCGGTGCGAGGACGTTCTGGTAGGTCTGCAGGGTCAGGTCCTGCAGCGGCACCCAGAGCCGGGCCGGGTCGAGCAGCAGCTGCTCGATCGGCACGAAGCTGAGTTCGAGCATGTAGTAGAAGGGGAAGACGCAGGCGAGTACGAGCACGCCGATGACGACCCAGCGGAGCACGCGGAACAGCCGCGTCTGGATGGCGAAGGCGCGCATCAGTCCTCCTCCTCGCGACCCGCGAAGAACTTCATGTAGACGAACAGGGAGACGGCGAGGATCGCGGACAGCACGAAGGCGTTCGCCGCGGCACCGCCGATGTCGAAGCTGCCCATGAGCTGGTCGTAGACGCGGACGGCGGAGACCTCGGTACCGGCCGCACCACCGGTGAGCAGGTAGATGTCGTCGAACTTGTTGAACGTCATGATGAGTCGCAGCACCGCGAGCAGGGACAGCACGGGCATGAGCTGGGGCAGCACCACGAGCCGGAAGTTCTGCAGCGCGGTGACGCCGTCGACGAGGGCGGCCTCCTCGATGTCGCCGGGCAGTGCGGTCAGGCGTGCCGTGACGAACATGAACGCGAACGGGAAGTAGCGCCAGATCTCGAAGACGATCACGGTCGCGAGTGCGTAGGGGGCACGACCGAGGAAGTCGATCGGGTGCTCCCAGCCGAACACGTTGACACCGACCCAGTTGAGGATGCCGAACTGCGGGTTGAGCATGATCTGCCACACGAAGGTCACCGCGACGACGGGAGCGACGTAGGGCAGGAGCATCAGCGAGCGGGCGAGTCCGCGGCCGGGGAACGCGGAGCGGAACGCCAGCGCGGCGACGAGCCCGAGCGCGATCGAGCCCGCGGTGCTCAGCACGGAGAACACGACGGTGGTCCAGAGGGACGCCCAGAACGAGCGGTCGGTGAACACGTCGGCGAAGTTCTGCAGCGTCAGTGGGTTGAGCAGTCCGTTGTCGGCGATGTCGATGAAGCTCGCCTTCTGGAACGCCATCACGAGGTTCCAGATGACCGGGACGATGACGATCGCCACCACGATGATCGTGGTCGGCATCACCATCCAGAGTCCGGCGCGGTTGTCGCGGGACGCGATGGTGACGCGCTTGGGCAGCTTGTCCGCCCGCGGCGTCCTGCCCGGCCGGGGTGTCCCGCCTGCCCGTGGTGTCGGGGGTCGCTTGGGGGTCGTCGTGGTCATCGTGTCTTCGCCTCGATCTCCGTGACGGCGTCCTGCGCCGTCTTCGCCGCGTCGCGTGGGGTGGTGGAGCCGGATCCCAGGTCGGCGACGGACTTGCCGACCGGCAGTTGGGCGTTGAACGGGCCGAGCAGTGCGCCCTGGCCCTGGGGGATCGCCCAGCGGCGGATCGACTGCGGGACGGACTCGAGCGCCCGCATCGTGGACGCGTCGTAGATGTGGTCGAGTCGTTCCTTGCGGTCGACACCGGCCTTCATCCGCAGCCAGGCCTGCTGGTAGCGGCCGGGCTCGGTGGCGGTGCCCGTGCGGAGCGGGATCTTGCCCTCGGGCGCCATGCCGAGCCACTGCTCGTACCCGGTGGACATCATGTACTGCACGAACCGCTCGCTCGCGGAGCGGTTCGCCCCGTGCATGACCGCCCAGCTGGTGGCCTCGCCGTAGGTCGCCGGGTCGGACCCGTCCGGGCCGCTGATCGCCGTGACGACGCCGCTGTGCTCGGCGAGCCACTTCCGGTCGTCGCGGCACTGCGGGCAGGTCGGGAGCGCGTCGTTCCGGAGGCCGCCCAGCTCGTCGAGGATGTACGTCGACCAGTCGACCATCGCGGCCTGCCCCGCGAAGTACGCGGCGCGGGTGGTGTCGACGGTCTGGGTGCCCTGCGGGGAGTCCTTCGCGGTGAGGTGCCCGTAGAGGTCCCACGTCGCCTGGCAGGCCGGGCTCTGCAGCTTCACCGCTCCGGACGACGCGACGAGCTGGCAGTCGTTCCCGAGTGCGAGCGACTCGAAGGTCTGCTGCGTGAAGACGTCGGCCGGGTCCGTCGCGAGCGTGATGCCGTAGCGGCCCTTTGCCGTCAGCACGTCGGCGGCCTTCTCGATCGCCGCGTAGGTCGTCGGCGGCGCGAGGCCGGCCTGCTCGAACAGGTCCTTCCGGTACACGAGGATCTGCGCGTACGAGGAGTCCGGCACCGCGAGCTGTCGGTCGCCGTCCTGGTCGAGGGCGAGGGCCGAGTCGACGAACGTGTCCGCGCCGAGGGACCGCACGATGTTCGAGGCTGCGGTGGTGTCGAGCAGGTCCTGCGTGTCGAACTGCCGGACGAGGGAGAGCGGGATCGCGCCCATGACGTCGGGCAGGTCGCCCGAGATCGCAGCGGACGCGGTGAGCTGGGGGACCTGGTTCTCGTCGACCGGCACGAGCTTCACCCGGATGCCGGTCTCGTCGGTGAACCCGGCGATGATCCGCTTCGTCTCGGCGACGCGGTCGGGCTGGTTCTCCTCGGACCAGACGGTGATGGTCTTCGGGTCGCCGCCGTCGCCGTTCCTGGGCGACGCCGAGCAGGCGGTGAGTGCGACGGTCGCGGTCAGCAGCAGGGCAGCAGCAGCCGTGATCCGTCCGGGACGCGACGTCGTCATCGCGGCTCCTTCCGATGTGGGGGCGGGTCGGACTGTATCCCAACTTCTGCGCATTGTCTAAGCAGAAGTTGCTCAGACGAAGTGCTAATGTCTCGCAGACCACGACACCGAGGACGGGACCAGTGACCGCAGTACTCCGCTTCGCAGCGCCGCGACGAGTCGAGATCGTCGACCTACCGAGCGCCGAACTCCAGCCCGGCGAGGTGCGCGTCCGCACGCTCGTCACCGGGATCTCCGCCGGTACCGAGATGACCGCCTACCGCGGGACCAATCCGTACCTGACGAGCGAGTGGGACCCGGACATCCGGCTCTTCCGCGCCGCCGACGAGCAGCGGCCGCCCGCGTACCCGCTCGACGGCTGGGGCTACTCCGAAGTCGGCGAAGTCGTCGAGGTCGCGCCGTTCCCCGACGGCACCCTGCCGGACGGAGCGCCGGAGGTCGGCGACGTCGTGTGGGGTATCTGGGGACACCGCGCCGAAGGAATCCTGCCCGTCGACAAGCTCCTCGGCCACACGCTGCCCGATGGCCTCGACCCGCTCTCCGGCTCGTTCGTCCGAGTCGGTGCGATCGCCCTCAACGGCGTGCTCGCGGCCGACCTCGGTGTCGGGTCGACCGTCGTCGTCTTCGGGCAGGGCGTCATCGGCCTGCTCGCCACCCGGCTCGCCGTGCTCAACGGCGCGACCGTCATCGCCGTGGACGGCATCGAGTCCCGCCGCGAGCAGGCACTCGCGATGGGAGCCGCGCACGCGCTCGAACCCGGTGCGAACCTCGCCGTGCAGGTGCGCGGCCTCACCGGCGGTGCCGGAGCCGACGTCGCGATCGAGCTGAGCGGCAACTACCACGCACTCCACGACGCCATCCGCACCGTCGGGGTCGACGGCACGGTGGTCGCGTCCGGCTTCTACCAGGGCACCGCGCAGCCGGTCCGGCTGGGCGAGGAGTTCCACCACAACCGCGTGCAGGTCATCGCCTCGCAGATCGGCGCCGCGCCCGCGCGGCTCCGTGCCCGCTGGGACGTCCCGCGCCTGCAGCGTGCCGTCGTCGACGCGATGGCGGACGGCCGGCTCGACCCGCGTCCGCTGGTCACCCACCGGTACCCGCTCGCCGACGCCGCCACCGCGTACGAGATGCTCGACACCGACCCCTCGGCCGCGCTGCAGGTCGTCCTGGAGCTGCCGTGAACCGCCTGACCGTCCAGGAACAGCACGTCCCCGGGGCCTCCCTCGAGGAACAGGCCGACGTCGCCCGGAGCTGGGGCTTCGACGGCCTCGAGCTCCGCAGCGCCGGTGACCTCGGGTTCGCCGCGCGACTCCCCGCGCTCAGGCGAGCCGCCGCTGCCGGCGTGTACATGCCGACCACCTGCGTCGAGATGTCGCACTTCATCGGGGCGTTCGACGCAGACCTCCGTGCCGACGCGGTCGCGCAGATGCGGTCGCAGCTCAGCGTGATGGCGGAGATCGGCGGGGTCGGCGTGATGACCCCCGCCTCCTACGGGATGTTCTCCCGCCGCCTGCCCCCGTTCGAGCCGCCGCGCTCGCCGGAGGACGACCGGGCGGTGCTGGTCGACGCGCTCGGACAGCTCGGCGAGCACGCGGTCAGCGAGGGCGTCACGCTCTTCCTCGAGCCGCTCAACCGCTACGAGGACCACATGGTGAACCGGCTCGCCGACGCGGCCTCGCTCATCCGCGAGGTCGGCTCCGACGGCGTCCGGATCGTCGCCGACACCTACCACATGAACATCGAGGAGGCGGATCCGGCGCAGGCGCTGCTCGACGTCGCCGACCTCGTCGGGCACGTGCAGGCGAGCGACTCGAACCGCCTCGAGCCCGGCGCCGGGCACGTCGACTGGGCCCTGTTCGGGGCGACCGTGCAGGCCATCGGGTACACCGGCAGCATCGCGATCGAGTCACGGCTGTCCGGTCTCGCCGCCGACGTGCTGCCGACCGTGCCGCCGCTGCTGCGGAGGTACCTGTGACGGAGACGGCAGACGCCGCCGCCACGGCAGGCCCGGCCGCCTTGCCGACGGCACGCGCCGTCGCGCAGACGGCAGGCGCCGCCGCCGCCGGGGTCCTCCTCGAGAACTGGCGCGGCGACCACACCGTTCCCGCCGCCGGCCTGTACCCGCACCAGTGGAGCTGGGACTCTGCCTTCATCGCGTTCGGCCTCCGCCACGTGTCCCCCCGACGCGCCCGCCTCGAACTCGAGACCCTGCTCGGCGCGCAGTGGAGCGACGGGCGCATCCCGCAGATCGTCTTCGACCCCGCGAAGGGCGCCGAGTACTCCCCGGGGCCGTCGTTCTGGCGCTCGCCGGAGCTCCCCGGCTCGTCCCCGGTCGCGACCACGGCGGGGTTCGTGCAGCCGGCCGTGCACGCCTGGGCGGTGCTCGCCGTGCACGAGTCCGACCCCGAGGGTTCCGCACGCGCGCGGTTCCTCGAGCGCGCCTACCCCCGGCTCGTCGCCTGGCACGCGTACCTCACCGAACGCCGGGACCGCGGCGGCCGTGGCCTCGTCAGCATCGTGCACCCCTGGGAGCCGGGTACCGACAACTCGCCCCTGTGGGACGCCGTGCTCGCGACCGTGCCGGACACCCCGCGGGACCCGTTCGATCGTCCGGACCTCGCCCACGCGAGCGACGGGGAGCGCCCGTCGGACCGTGACTACGGCCGCTACTACTGGCTCGCCGAGCGGTACCGCGACCACGACTGCGACGACCGCGACGAGGCCTACCCGTTCCTCGTCGAGGACCCGCTCTCGAACGCCCTCCTCGCGCGGTCCGAGCTCGCGCTCGCCGACATCGCTGCGTGCATCGGCGCCGATCCGGCCCCCCACCGCAGCCGTGCGGCGGACCTCACGGCCGCGCTCGACCAGCTCTGGCACGAGGAGCTCGGCATCCACACCGCCGCCGACGCCCGGACCGGCGACCTCGTGCCCGTCGCCACCGTCAACGGCCTCGTCCCCCTCGTGTTGCCGGGCATCCGGCACACCGGCCGCCTGGTGGACACCCTCATCGGACCGGGATTCCTCGGCTCCGGCGCCCGCCTCGTCCCGAGCACCGCAGTCACCGCGGACGCGTACGACCCGCGGCTGTACTGGCGTGGCCCGGCGTGGTTCAACACCTCGTGGCTCGTCGCCGAGGGCGCCTGCGTCCAGGGGCGCCCCGACATCGCGGCGGACCTCCGACGCGCGATCGTCGACCTGGCAGCGCCGGGGGACCACCCCGAGTACGTCGGACCCATGGACGGTGCACCGCACGGCACCCGCCGGTTCTCGTGGACCGCAGCACTGGTGCTCGACGTCCTGCACGCCGACGTGTTGCGCACCGACGTCCTGCACGCCGGCGCACCGGCTGCGGGCGCACGGGCATGAGCGCCGCGACCGACGCGACGGTGCTGGTCGGCGGTGGCTCGATGCTGCGCGCCGACGAGGACGGCGGGGTCCGACAGCGACCGGACGACCTCGCCCGCGGCCTGTTCCTCCGCGACTGCCGAGCCCTGTCGGAGCGGGTCCTCCGCGTCGACGGCCGAGCACTCGACGTCGCCGCCGCGACCGGGACCCGCAGCGTCCGTTCGGTCGTGCTCCTGCCCCGTGTCTCCCGCAACGAGTCCAGCGACGTGGTGGTCATCCTGACCCAGCGAGTGGACGCCGACGGGCTCCACGAGTGGCTCACGCTCCGCAGCACCTCCCGCGCCGACCGCGAGGTCGATGTCGCGCTCGACGTCGCCGTCGACGCCGCCGACCCCTTCGCGTTGCGCTCGGACAAGCGCACGTTCGACCGTTCCGACGCCGTCCGCACGATCACCGTCGAGGGTGACGGCGTGCGCGTCGAGCACCGCCGCCGCGAGTACGCGATCGCGTTCCGCATCGAGAGCGACGGCCCCCTCGACGAGGTCTCGGTGGACGAACGCGACACCAGCGCCCGCCTCGTCCGTCGGGTCACGGTCCGGGCCGGCCAGGAGGCGCGGATCGCCTTCCGCACACGCGTCACCACCGCCGCCACGGCCGGTGCGGACCGCGCCGGTGCCGACCACGCCGACGTGGCCGGCGCCGCCACCGCCGGTGCGGACCGCGCCGGTGGCGCCCTCGCCGCTGCCGACCCCGCGTGGCCGACGCGACCCGACGTCGAGGAGCCCCACGATCTCCGGACGCGCGCACGCGACGACCTGCAGGCGCTCCGGATGCCGGCCCCGGGCCTCCAGGCCGACAGCGGTGACCACGTCGTCGGCGCGGGCGTCCCCTGGTTCCTGACCCTGTTCGGACGCGACTCGTTGCTGACCGCGCTGCTCGCGGGTGACGACGCGCCGGACCTGCTCGTCCCCGTGCTGCGGGCGCTCGCCGCGGAGCAGGCGACCGCCGTCGACGTCGCCCGTGTGGCCGAACCGGGGAAGCTGCCGCACGAGCTGCGCATCGACGAGCTGGCCGTCCTCGGCGAGGTGCCCTACCGGCACTACCACGGGTCGGTCGACGTCACACCGCTGTTCCTCGTCGGGCTCGGGCAGGCGCCGGACGACGTGGCCCGTGAACTCGAGCCCGCCGCACGCGCCGCGGTCGCCTGGATGCGCGGACCCGGTGGCCTCGACGAGCACGGGTTCCTGCGGTACACGCCGGACCCGGCCGGGTTGGTCCACCAGGGGTGGAAGGACTCCGAGGACGCCGTCGCGCACGCCGACGGGCGGGTCGTGGACTCCGGCGCCATCGCGCTGTGCGAGGTCCAGGGGTACGCGTGGCGTGCCCTCGTGTCCACCGCGCGCACCGCACGCGAGGTCTGGGGCGACCCCCGCTTCGCGTCCTCGCTGGAAGCCGACGCCGCCGCCCTCAGGGACCGGTTCCGGAGCACGTTCTGGAGCGAACGGCTCGGTGTCCCCGTCCTCGCACTCGACGGGGACGGTGCCCAGGTCGAGGTGGTCTCGTCGAACACCGGGCACCTGCTCTGGTCCGGCATCCTGTCGGCGCCCGAAGCGCGGGCGGTGGCCGATCGCCTGCTGCGGGACGACGTCTTCTCCGGATGGGGACTGCGGACCCTGGCGACCGGCAGCGCCCGGTACGCGCCGCTGTCGTACCACAACGGCTCCGTCTGGCCCCACGACACCGCGATCGCCGCCGTCGGCATGGCCGCCTACGGGCTGCAGTCGGAAGCGCGTCGCGTCGCCGACGGACTGCTCGCCGCCGCCCAGGCGTGCGGTGGCACCCTGCCGGAGCTGTTCGGGGGGATCGAACGCTCGGCGTTCCCGGTTCCCGTGTCCTACCGTCAGGCTGCGCGACCGCAGGCCTGGGCCGTCGCGGCGGTCTTCGCGGCCCTCCGGATCACGCGGGACTGAGCGCGAACCGCGGGTGGGCCGTCCCGCCCGTCGCGAGGTCCGCGAGCATCTCCCCGAGCAGCGGCGCGAACTTGAACCCGTGCCCGGATGACCCGGTCGCGACGGCGACCGGCCCGCGTCGGTCGATGACGAAGTCCTCGTCCGGGGAGTTGTCGTAGAGGCAGCTGATGAACGTCGGCCGCGACGCCTCGACCCCCGGCACGAACCGCTCGACGTACGCCTGCAGTCGTGCGGCCTCGGCGGGCACCGGCGTGCGGTCGCGGTGGTCCGGGTCGACGACGGGCCCGGTGCCGTGGAACCCGACCTTGACGCCCTCACCCGGGGTGAGCAGGCCGTACACGTCGTCGCCGTCGGCCCAGTGCACGAAGCTCGGCCACGCCTCGTCCGGCAGGTGGCTGGGGAAGTGCGCGGGCTGCTCCTGGGTGACGCGGATGGCCGGGAGGCGCGCCCCGCGTCCCGCGAGCAGGTCGCCGACCAGCGTGGGGGCCCACGAGCCCACCGCGGCCACCAGGCTCGTGGTGCGTTCCGAGGTGCCGTCCGACAGGGTGACGTCGACGGCGTCGCCGAGGTCCTCGAGGCCGGTCACCCGGGTGTCGAACCGCAGCTCGGCGAGCCCGGTGCGTTCGGCGAGGGTGAGGAAGACCTCGATGGCCTCGGCGGAGCGGATGCGTCCCGCGGTGGCGTGGGTGAGGACGTGTCCCTCGAAGGCGATGCCGGGCCAGCGTGCGGCCGCTGCGTCCGGTGTCAGGGCCTCGTGCGGGATGCCGGCGTCGGCGAGCGCGGCCGCGATGGCGTCGACGACCTCGGCGCGCCCGTGGTCGACGGCGCCCGTGCGGTCGATGAGCTGCCGATCGCTCGCGGCTTCGAGCGCTTCCCACAGTGCGAGCGCACGGGTCGTCAGCGCGACGTACTCGGCGTCGGCGTAGCCCTGCCGGAAGATCCGCGTCGCACCGTGCGAGGACCCCTGGTCGTGCCCACGCCCGTGCTGCTCGACGAGCAGGACGCGCTCGCCGCGGAGTGTGAGGGCGTACGCGGTGGCCGCACCGATCACCCCGCCGCCGATGACGACGTGCCGGGCGGTGTCGGGAGCGGTCGTGCTGTCGTTCTCGCGGTGGGGACCGGGCATGTCCAGATCGTAGTTCAGCGCTGGAACGCGTCGAGCACCACCGCGGCGGTCTTCGCGACGAGGGTGTCGTCGTACACGGCGCCCGGGTCGTTCTTCGTCGTCAGCACGGCGACGGCGATCGGGTGGCCGCCCGGTGGGGTGACGAGCGCGACGTCGTTCCGGATGCCACCGGCGCCGCCGGACTTGTCGGCGACCGTCCACCCCTCGGGAGCCCCTGCCCGGATGAGGGTGTCACCCGTGGCGTTGCCGCTCATCCAGGCGACGAGCTGGTCGGTGTCGGCCCCGCTCAGGGTGTCGCCGTCGAGCACCGTCGCCAGGTCGGCCGCGAAGGCCGCCGGGGTCGTGGTGTCCTCGGTGCTGCCCGGCTCGATCGTGTTGAGCTCCGGCTCGTCGTGGAGGACCCGTGTGACGTCGTCGCCGAGGTCGGCCAGCGCGGCGTCGAGGCCGCTCGGGCCGCCGATCCGGGTGAGGACGAGGTTCAGCGCCGTGTTGTCGCTCTGCCGGACGGCCGCCTCGGCGAGCTCGTCGTACGACAGTCCGTCGGCGACGTGCTGCTCGGTCACGGGGGAGTGCCCGGCCGCCGCGACGTCCGCCGCCGTCCAACGGACCCGCTCGTCACGGTCCGCACCGTGCACCGAGCGGAGGAACTCGGCCGCCGCGAACGCCTTGATGCTCGACGCGTAGCCGAAGCGCCGGTCCCGGTTGTGCGACACCGATGCACCGGTGACGGTGTCGGTCGCGACGACCCCGATCGTGGCGCCGTACTCCGACTCGAGCGCCGCCAGCGCGGGTTCGACGCCGGACGTGTCGAGGGTGGGCGTGGGCGATGGTGTCCGTGCGGGCGAGCCCGATGCCGACGCTGATGCCGTCCGTGAAGTGGGGCCACCGCTGCTGCAGGCGGCCGCGGTGAGTGCGAGGGCGACGGCGACGGCGACGACGGAGAGCGAGCGGTGCATGACCAGCACCCTTCCCGGTCTTCCTGGACCCGTCCTGCCACTGTGCGCCCGCACGGTGCCGGGACCGGTTCGACCTCCGAGGGGCACCACCGCGGCGGGCGCACGCTGGGGCGAAACCGTGAGGAGCACCCATGTCCGTTGCACCGACCATCCGACAGCTGCACGACGCGCAGGAGGAAGTCTGGGCAGATGCCCGCGGGCGCATCGCGTTCCGCACCGCCATCGGCGACGGCACTACCCCGACCGCCGACCTGTGCTCCGGCGTGGCCCTGATCGATCCGGGCGGATGGCTGGCGCCGCACCGGCACGAGGCTCCCGAGGTCTACCAGGTCCTGACGGGGCTGGGCGTCGTCACGCTCGACGGTCAGGAACAGGAGGTCCGCGGTGGCGCGGCGGTGTACATCCCGTCGAACCACGAGCACGGCATCCGGAACACCGGCGACACCCCGTTGGAACTCGTGTACGTGTACGCGGCGGACTCGGTGCTCGACATTGAGTACGTGTGGTCGTCGTCAGGAACCGACGACGCCTGACGACGCCACTGCGTCTTGACTTACGGCTTCGCGCCTGCGAGGTTGGTACCGGTACCAATCCGTACCAATCAACGAAAGGCGTGGTCATGCTGGGATTCTCGGAGCAGAAGCTTCGGACGGGTACACAGGACGCGATCGATCTCCGCCCGGAGATCGAGGCCGCGGTGCTGGACGTGCTCGGTCGATCGCCGAAGAACCTCTACCTGGTGGGGGCCGGCGGCACCTACGCGGCGATGCTGCCCTACGAAGTGCTCATGCGATCGCGGTCCACGTTCCCGACGACCGCCGCGATCGGCAAGGAGCTGATGCTGCTCGACGATCCGAACTTCGGCGAGGGCTCCGTCGCACTCTTCGCCTCGGTCTCGGGCACCACCGAGGACGTCATCGAGGCGATCGAGTACGCCAAGTCCCGGGGAGTCCTGACGGTCGGCTTCACCGGTGTCGCCGACAGCCCCTTCGCGGCCGCCCTCGACGTGCCGTTGATCGCTGCGCCGAAGGGGTGGCCGTACGACGTCCAGCTCCTCGTCTTCACGCTGAAGTTCCTCAGTGAGCGGGGCGAGTTCGACGGGTACGACCAGTTCGTCGCCGACCTGCAGAAGCTGCCCGATGCCCTGGTCGCTGCCGCTGAGCAGGCGGAGTCCACCGCGGAGGCCTTCGCGGACGAGCACCGCGACACCGACTACTACTTCCTGGTCGGGGGCGGCAACCTCTGGGGGCTCACCTACCTCTACTCGATGTGCGTGCTCGAGGAGATGCAGTGGCTCCGGACCACGCGGGTGCACTCCGCCGAGTTCTTCCACGGCTCCCTCGAACTGATCGAGCGGGACACCGCCGTGCTCGTGTTCGCCGGCGAGGACTCGACGCGGCCGCTCACCGACCGTGTGATCCGGTTCGCCGAGCAGTACAGCGACGACGTCACCGTCCTCGACTCCAAGGACTACGCGCTCGGGGGCATCGGCCAGGAGTCACGAGCGTTCTTCGCACCGCTCGTCCTCGACGTGGTGAGCGACCGGTTCAGCAAGCACCTCGAGCGTGCTCGGGACCACTCGCTCGACCTCCGCCGCTACTACCGCGTCGTCGAGTACTGAGCCGTTCCGGACCGAGCAGGACGACCCGGGTGGCGGCTCTGCGCTGCCGCCACCCGGTCGAGAGGAGCACGCCAGTGAAGATCGTCGCCTTCGGTGACAACATCGTCGACCGCTTCGTCGACCGGCGCATCGCGTACCCGGGCGGCAACTGCGTCAACCTCGCGGTCTACGCGGCGGCTGCCGGCGCCGAGGCCGTGTACGTCGGCGTGGTCGGGAACGACGCGGCCGGCGATCTCATCCTGGGCGCACTCGGTCGTCACGGCGTCGACTTGCGCCGTGTGATCCGGCGGGACGGACCCACCGGCGTGACCGACCTCGTCACCAGGAACGGCGACCGGGTGTTCCTCGACTGGAACGGCGGCGGCGTCACCACGGCCGCTCCCTACCGGCTCGACCTCGAGGACCTCCGCGCGTTCGCCGGTGCGGACCTCGTCCACTCGAGCGTGTACTCCGCCTCCGAGTCAGAGCTCCCGAAGCTGCGCGCGATCCCGGGTCTCGTCTCGTTCGACTACTCGAGCGAACCGGAGTTCCGCACGGACGACTACCTCGCCGCGACCGCCCCGTACGCCGACCTGGTGCTGTTCTCCGCGGGGTCGGCGTCCACACCGGAGATCGAGGAGCTCGCCGACCGTGCTCGACGCGCAGGGGCCGGGCTCGTCCTCGTGACCCGTGGTGCGGACGGGGCGATCCTCTTCACCGGCGGCACGGTCCTGGCGCAGCCGGCCCTGCCCGTTCCCGCACAGGACGTCGTCGACACGACGGGGTGCGGGGACGCGTTCCTCACCGGGTTCGTCCTCGCCATGCTCGATTCGGGCTGGAAGCGCGGAGTCGACCTCGACGAACCGGACTCCCGAGCGGCGCTCCGTGCGGGCGCCGAGAGCGCCGCTCGGCAGTGCTACGTTGAGGGAGCGTTCGGTATGGGCGAGCCCTACGACGATCCGGCTGTGCCCGCGACCGCGGTGACACCAGCAGAGTCCTGATCCCGCCGAGGAAGACCACGACATGGCCCGAGGGGAAGCCCCTGCTGCTCCGACGTTGACCGAGGTCGCGGAGATGGCGGGTGTCGGACGCGCGACCGTCGCCCGGACCCTCGGCGGGTACGGGTCCGTCAGCGCCAAGACCCGCGAGAAGGTGCTCGCCGCAGCCGAGCGCCTCGGGTACGCCCAGAACCAGCTCGCGAAGAGCATGACGACGGGACGGACGAACACCATCGGTGTCGTCGTCGCGGACGTCGGCAACCCGTTCTTCGCCGGGATCCTCTCCGGCGTCGCCGTGACGGCTCGTGCGCGCGGCTACGACGTGCTCGTGATCGGCACCGACGAGGACCTGGCGGAGGAACGCCGTGCCGTCGAGACGCTCCTCGGCAAACAGGTCGACGGGATCGTGATCGCGTCGGCGGCCGGCCGCAGCCAGCCCGTCCCGCACCTCGAGTCCGCGTTGCGACGCGGCTGCCCCATCGTCCTGGTGGATCGAGACCTCGACACGATCGACACCGACGCGGTCGTGACCGACAACAGGGTCGTCACCGAGCACTCCGTGTCGCGCCTCATCGAGAGCGGGCACCGACGGATCGGCTTCGTGTGGGGGCCGGTCACCAGCCAACCGGCGACCGACGTCGACGACGTCCCGAAGATCGTCGCCGACGCGCTCTGGAGCGACGGGGAGCGCCTCCTGGGCTACACCGACGCACTGCGCAGGCACGATCTGCCGTTCGACACGGCCTTGGTCAGCCACAGCCTCCAGACCGAGGCGCAGGCGACCCGGGCAGTCGGGGGGATGCTCGATCTGGCGGACCCGCCGACCGCGATCTTCGCCACCGAGGCCGACGCCGTCACCGGGTCCCTGCGGGCGCTCCGCAAGCGGGGGCTCCGCTGCCCGGACGACGTCTCCGTCATCGGTTTCGACGACTCCTCCTGGGCTGAGGTGATGGACCCGCCGATGACCGTCGTGGCGCAGCCCATGCAGGCACTGGGTGCTTCGGCCGCCGCCGCGGTCATCGAGCGCATCGAGGGCCAGGACCGAGGGGCCCGCCGCATCGAGGTCGAGTCGACGCTCATCTGGCGGGGAAGCGTCGCCGAGCGCTGACGCCCCGTCCCTGAGCACCGTTGCGCGGTGCTCGAAGCAACGTGCTGCACACGTGCCCGTCACGCGTGAGAAACATGTTGATACCGGTACCAATATCGGGTACGGTCGCGGTACCGCTTCGGCGGAGACCGTGGTCCAGTGCCGGATCCTCGCGAGTACCTGACGCGAATCCTCGCTGGCATTGCTCGATTGGAGGAGCCCGCCTTGCGAACGCGATCCCAGCTCGTCGTCGTCATCGGCGTCATCACCACGCTGTTCGTCAGCGGCTGCGCCACGAACACGCACGCGGCACCAGCGTCCGACCTGACTGCGAAGCCCGTCTTCAGCGGAACGCTCACGATCCTGACCGCCACGGCCGGCGACCCGTTGGGGAAGTACTTCCCGAAGGTCATCGCCGAGTACGAACGTGAACACCCGTCCGTCCACGTGCAGCTCACCCAGGAGACCGACGACGACGCGATCAAGAACAAGGAGAAGGTCCTGATCGCGTCGCAGGCGCTGCCCGACATCTACTTCACCTACGCGGGGAACTGGGGCCAGAACTTCGCGGACGGCGGCGTCGCCATGCCCCTCGACAGTGTCATCGGCCCGGACACGACCTGGGGGAAGAGCTTCCTCGCGAGTGCCGTCGACGCGTTCGCGTACGACGGCTCCCGGTACGGTGTCCCGTTCTACCTCGACGCGAAGTACATGGGCTACGACAAGCGGATCTTCCGTCAGCTCGGACTCAGCGTCCCGAGCACGCTCGAGGAGCTCGTCAGCTCCTGCTCGACGATCAAGCGTGCCGGCTACATCCCGATCGCCTTCGGGAACAAGGGCGGCTGGCCTGGAGTCCACTACCTCGGCCAGCTCATCGCGCACGACGTCCCCGCCGAGGTCCTCGCGAAGGACCAGGACCCCGCGACCGCGACCTTCACCGACCCGGGGTACGTGCAGGCGATGCAGGAGTACCGGGAGATCGTGACGTCCTGCACCGAACTCGGCAGTGGGTCGAACGGCGTCGACTACACGACGGCCGAGCAGCAGCAGACCTCGGGCAAGGCTGCGATGTACTACCAGGAACTGGTCGAGTTCGACTCGGTGAACACCGAGGGCTCGCAGTTGGCGAAGGACGGGTTCGGCATCTTCGCGCTGCCGAGCAGTGCGACCGCACGAGGCGACGAGGACGCGATCGAAGGCGCCCCGGAAGGCTTCATGATCAACCGCCGATCGACGAAGTCGGCCCTCGCGCTCGACTTCCTGCGGTTCGTGACGAACGACGAGAACGCGGAGACCCTCTCAGCGCCGCCGTACGGGCAGCCGAGCGCCGTGATCGGCGCGGTGAACTCGACGTCCGCGAGCCCCGCCGTCATCGAGGGCGTCGAACGGCTCAAGGCGGCATCAAGGATCGACGTCTGGCTCGACACCGGTTCGGACCCCGCCGTCGCCGATGTCTGGACCGCCGCCGGAGCATCACTGGCCGACGCGTCCAGCACCCCCCGACAGGTCATCGCGCAACTGCGCTCCGCTTCGAAGAAGGCACGTCAATGACACAGACACTGGAATCGGAGTCCGCCGTCGGAGGGATCCGGACGGTCGAGCTCCGCCGACGTCGGCCGACAGCGCGAGTACGGTGGGGCGGGCTGGCGTGGATCGCGCCCGCGCTGATGGTCCTCGCGGTCTTCGTCTACTACCCGCTCGTCGAGAACATCCGGTTCAGCTTCCTGGACTGGGACATCTTCACCGGGGACTCGAAGTTCATCGGTCTCCAGAACTACGCGAAGCTCGGATCCGACCCCACCTTCTGGCATGCCTTCGGGAACAACGTCTGGTACGCCGTCATCTCGGTCGTGGTCCAGGTGTTCGGCGCGCTCGTCCTCGCGGCGATGGTCGAGAGCCTCCGCAGCGAGCGCTGGCGGAAGTGGCTCCGAGCGATCTACTTCGTACCCTCGGCGATCTCCCTCACCGTTGCCGGGCTGTTGTTCTACTTCATCCTGCAGCCGGGCGACGGCGGACTCTTCAACGCTGCGCTCGACGCCGTCGGACTGCACTCGCTCACGACGGCATGGTTGGGCGACCAGAAGACCGCCATCTTCGGCATCATCGCGATGAGCCAGTGGCAGGGCTTCGGGTACGGGGCGCTGCTGTTCTCGGTGGCCCTCCAACGGATCCCGTCGGAGATCAACGAGGCAGCACAGATCGACGGCGTCGGCCCGGTCCGACGCTTCTTCACCATCTCCGTCCCACTCGTCCGCGAGATGACCGGCGTGATGATGATCGTCACCGTGTCGGGCGCGTTCCAGGTGTTCAACGAGGTGACCGTGATGACCCAGGGCGGCCCGGACAACTCGAGCCAGGTGCTCGGGACCTGGCTGTACCACGCCGGGTTCTACGACAACGACTTCGGCTACGCATCGGCGATCGCGACCGTGGTGTTCGTCATCACCCTCGCACTCGCCATCGGTCAGCTCTGGGTCTCCGGGAAGCGACGGGTCGAGTGGTGAACACGACGGGCGGAACAGTGAACACGACGGCGCGAACGGTGAACACGACGGTCCGGGTCTGGTCGCGTCTCCGGGCCGCGATCCTGTGGGTGGTGCTCATCGCGCTGGTGGTCCTCGTGGTCTACCCGCTCGTGTGGATGGTGCTCAACGGCTTCAAGACCAACGAACAGGTCTTCGGCAGTCCGTTCGCCCTCCCGACGCAGTGGGGATGGAGCGCCTACGTCGACGCGTGGCAGCAGGGGGTGAAGAACTACCTCACCGTCAGCGTGCTGCTGACGATCCTCGCGACCGCGGCCACCGAACTCCTCAGCGCCTGGGCGGCCTTCGGGCTGACCAAGACCCGACTACCGCGCAGCGGTGCGTTCACCGGCCTGATGATCGCCGGACTGATGCTCGCTCCGTCGGTCGCGATCATCCCGCTCGTGACCATGTTCCAACGCATGGGCCTCTACAACACGTTCCTCGGACTGCTCATCCTCTACACCGCGTTCCGGATCCCGTTCACCGTGTTCCTCATCCGCGGCTACATGCTCGACCTGCCCCACGAGGTGGACGAGGCGGCCGCGATCGACGGCACGTCCCGATGGGGGACGTTCTGGCGCATCACCCTGCCGATGTGCACGCCGATCATGATCACCACGACCGTCCTGAACATCCTGCTGAACTGGAACGAGTACCTCTTCGCCACGGTGTTCACGTCCGGGTCGGGGATCGAGACGCTGCCGGTCGGTCTCGCCGACCTCATGTCGAGGATCGGGACGCACTACCCGACGGTGTTCGCCGGCATGGTCATCGGCGCGGTCCCCATGGTGGTGCTCTTCTTCGCCTGCCAGCGGTACTTCGTCCGCGGCATCGGCGACGGGGTCGGCAAGTGACCGCTGCCAGCACCGTCTCGTGACGTCCCTCGTCCGACTCGCCCGTCATCCGGGCGTCGCACGGGTCACGGCGTCGCAGATCCTCGCGCGGTTCCCCCTCGGCATGCTCTCGCTCGGCCTGTTGATGCACGTGCGGACGGTCACCGGGAGCTACGCGCTCGCCGGAGCGGCCGTCGCGGTCTGGAGCGTCGGCGAAGGGGTCGCCGGACCGCTCGCCGGTCGACTCCTCGGCCGGTTCGGTGCACTGCCGGTCATCGGCATCGCGACCGTGCTGTGCGCGATCGTCATCACCGTCATCGCGATCGGCGTCGACGGCCCGGCGACGGTGGTGCTCTGCGGACTCGGTGGACTCACGGTGCCGCCGGTGGCGCAGGCGGTCCGCGCCTTCTACCCGTCGCTCGTGCCGTCGACGATGCTCGCGGCGCTCTTCTCGATCGACGCCTCGGCGCAAGAGGTGATCTGGACGCTCGGGCCGCTCCTCGCGACGGTGCTCGCCGGGGCCGCGAGCGCATCCGTGGCGTTGTTCACGGCGGCCGGGATGCTCGTGGCGGGCGGTGTCTGGTTCCTCACCGCGTCGAGGGGAGGGGCGTCGAGACCTGGTCCCCGTGCGGCGCCGTCCCGCCGCTTCGGACGGAGCCTGTTGAGCCGACCCGTCATCGCAGCCACCGTCACGAGTGCCCTCCTCGTCGCCTCGTACGCTGCGCTCGAGGTCGCGGTCCTGGACCACTTCGGCAGTGATCCGGGACGGACCGGCATCGCGATCGCTGCGTCGTCGATCGGCTCCCTGGCGGGAGGTCTGCTCTTCGGAGCCCGCATCAGGAGCACCACGGCGCTCACGGTCGCGATCGCATCGGTGTTCGCGTTCACCGCGATCGCAGCGCTGGTCTCCGGCGTCCCCCTCTTCCTGGCGTCGATGTTCCTCTCGGGCCTCGGCTTCGCACCGGCCACCGCGTACCTGTCGGTCCTGGTCTCCGAGAGCGCTCGCCCGGACGAGTCAGGGGAGGCCTTCGGCTGGGTGACGACCGGCAGCCTCATGGGCGCTGCGAGCGGAACCGCACTCGCGGGCTTCGCCGCGGAGGGCACCGGCGCCACCGGCGCCTTCCTCCTGGCGAGCACGACGGCCGCCGCTGCCACCGTCGTACCGCTGGTGCTCCTGTCGCGACGGAACCGACGAGCGCACTGACGACCCCACGAGCGGACTGGAGGCGCGGTGCGGGCCCGCCCCGCGCCTCCAGTCCGTCAGCTGGCCGCGTTCGCGATCGCGACCGCCGCTCCGATCGCACCGGCGTTGTCACCCAGCGTCGCCGCTCGGACGTCGACGTCGACGCGGTAGTCCTCGGACCGGTCGAGGGCGCGGAGGACGTCGTCGTGGATGAGCGGCAGGCAGATCGCGGCGCTGCCGCCGATCACGGTGACGCGGGGCTGCCACAGGGTGTGCAGGGCCGCGAGCCCACGACCGACGGCGACGGCGTAGTCGCGGAACACTGCGCTGACCCGTTCGTCCTCCGGCGCGCGTTCCATGGCGTCCGCGATGAGTCCCCGGCCGGGCGCAGCACCGCCCATCGCCTCGCTCAACCGCTGTTGCAGTCCGCTCCGGGAAGCGGCCGGCTCGAAGCACCCGGTGAGGCCGCAGTAGCAGCGCTCGGGGTCGCTCGAGATCGGGATGTGCCCACCTTCGGGGTGCGCGCCGTCGGCGCCGCGGACCGGACGGCCGTCGACGAGCATCGCGACCCCGACGCCCGTCCCGAGGGTGACCATCAGCAGCCGGTCGGACCGTGCGCCCGCGCCGGAGCCGTGTTCCCCGAAGGCCGCCGCGACGGCGTCGTTGTCGATGCCGACCGGCACCTGCAGCCGTCCCCGGAGCTGGTCGACGACGGGGAAGCCCGTGAACCACGGCAGGGTCGCGCCGTTGTGGATGACGCCGGCCTCGACGTCGACCGGACCGCTCGCGCCGATCCCGACGGCGGCGAGCCCGGCGCCGGCCGGGACCACGTCCTCGATGAGTCGGGCGAGACGCTCGACGCGCTCGGCCTCGGGTCCGGCGCCGAGCTCGGCGGTGGGGACGTCGACGGCCGCGACGACCTCGTCGCCGACGACGGCGATCGCACGGGAGCCGGTCCCGCCGAGGTCGACCCCGACGCGGACGGCCGCGTCGTTCACAGCGCCGCCGTCACCTTCTGGCCGAACCGGAAGCGACCGGCGACCTCACCGGTCGCCTTCGCGAAGGCGAGGGTGAGGAGCTGCGTGCGGACGGACCCGACGGCGAGCCGGGCGAGGGTGCTGGCACGGTCCGGCGTCGCGAGCAGCTCGGTGCCGTCGTAGGCGCGGGGGCCGACGGTCAGGACGGTGGCGCCGGAGCGGACGAGGTCCTGCGCGAGTCCGGGCAGGAAGGGGTCCTCCGCTGCGCCCGGACCGAACAGCACGGCGGTCAGCCCCGGACCGGCGAGCTCGTACGGGCCGTGTCGGAACGCCCCGCCGACGAAGCCCTCGACCGGCACCTTGCTGGACTCCTTGGTGATGAGGGCTCCGGTGAGGGCCGTCGCGGCGTCGTCGCCGATGCCGATGTAGGCGAAGCGAGCCCGCGGCGCGTTCCAGGCCTGCTCGGCGAACGCGTCGGGGACCGGCCACTCGGCGAGCAACGCCGCGACCTCGTCCGCGGTCCGACGGACGTCCTCGTCGACGGCCTCGACCGAACCGCCGGTCATCAGCGCGAGGGCGCGGTGCTGCGCGGCGAGCGTGTTGAGGTAGCTCTTCGTGCTGACCGTCGCCTCCGGCCCGCTGTGCAGCTCGAGGACGATGTCGGCCATGCCGGCCAGCGGGCTCGAGGTGTCGTCGGTGGTGGCGATGGTCAGCGCCGGCTTGCAGGAGCCGGTGAGGCGGTCGGCGAGCGCAGCGACCTCACCGCTCCGGCCGGACTGGGACGTCGCCCACACCAGTGTCCGGTTGGTGACGCGCTCGGGGACGTCGAGGAGCTGTCCGGCGTCGATGCGGACGACCGGGAGGCCCTTCGCGGCCAGTGCCCGCTCGATCGGGACGGCGGCGTAGTCGGACGATCCCATGCCGGTCAGGACGATCCGGTCGTGGGCGTGGAGGTCGACGTCGGCCAGCGCGGCGGGGAGCGCCGCGTCCGCCTGTCGCCGGAGTGCTGCGGGCTGCTCCGTGATGTCGTCGATGTAGGAAGAGGTCTCGGCGGTGCCGTTGGACATGGTGGTTCCCTCGTTGGTTCTGGGACGGGTGGTTCGGGTGGGGGAGCTCGGCGTCAGCGGGACACGGGGACGCAGCGGAGGACGTCGCCGTACGCGGCGCGGTCCCCGTCGGGCACGCCGTCGTCCGTGATGACGACGTCCACCTCGTCGAGCGCACACACGGTCGCGAGCGAGCTGCGGCCGAGCTTCGAGCTGTCCGCGACGACCGCGACGTTCCGGGCGGCGGCCATCATCGCCCGTTTCAGCGGGAGCTCGACGACGTTGATGTTCGTGATGCCGGCCTCGGGGTCGACCCCTTCGGCACCGAGGAACGCCCAGTCCACGTGCAGGCCCTCGACCGCGTTGGTCGCGACCGGGCCGACCAGCGTGAACACCGTGTCGAGCAGGAGCCCGCCGGTGACGTGCACCTGGTGGACCCCCTGGTTGCGGAGGCACATCGCGACCATGAGGTCGTTCGTCACGACGGTCAGGTCCCGGTGGCCGCCGAGCGCGGCGGCGACCTGGTAGGCGGTGGATCCGTTGTCGATCAGCACCGACTGGCCGTCCTGGACGAGGTCCGCCGCGACTGCTCCGATGGCCGTCTTCTCGGCGAGGTGCTGGGAGCGTCGCACCTCGTACGGGGTGTCGATCGTGTCGGCCGGGTCGGCCGGGAGCGCGCCGCCGTGCATCCGGCGGATGAGACCAGCCCGTTCGAGGCGCTCCATGTCACGCCGGATCGTGGACGAGTCCACGTGCAGCGCGGCGGTGAGGTCGACGGCCCGGACGTACCCGCTGTCGCGCACCTGGTCGAGGATCGCCTGACGGCGCTCGGCCGGCGTCTGCGGCATCGGCGACCCCCAGGAGTGGTGTGCAGGTGCTTCGATCGTAGTCATGCGTCGACGCGGCGCTCGTCACCGGCGGGGACGCGGGCCGAACCGGTGCGGAAGTGCTCCTCGAGCTCCTCGAGCGTCCGGCCCTTCGTCTCGGGCATGCGGAGGCAGAACCCCACGAACACCAGGCACACGACCGCGAAGATCGACAGCGTCGCGGGTGCGCCGATCGAGTCGAGGAGGGGCAACGAGAACACGCCGATGACCAGGTTCGTGGCGAAGATCACGAAGGTCGCGGCAGCCGTCGCCTTCGCACGGACGTGCAGCGGGAAGATCTCCGAGATCACGACGTAGGCGACGAGTCCGGGGCTCACGGCGTACACGACGATGTAGACGGCCAGGCAGACGAGCGACAGTGCCGCGGTGCTGCCGTTGACGGGGAAGGCCAGCAGCACGGCGAGCGCGCCGAGCGACACCGTCATGCCGACGGCACCGATCAACAGCATCGGACGACGTCCGACGCGGTCGACGAGCGCCATGCCGACGCCGGTGAAGACGACGTTGACCACACCGAGCCCGACGGTCGCGAGCAGCGACGCGGACGGACCCATCCCGATGGACTGCAGGATCTGCGGGGCGAAGTAGACGATGAGGTTGATGCCGCAGCCGTTGGCGAAGAAGGCCACCAGGATGCCGACGATGACCATCGGTCGGACCCAGCCGCGGAACAGGTCGCGCCACCGGCCACGGTGCGCCGACTCGTCCTCGCGGTTGACCGCCTCGATCTCGTCGATCTCGTGGGACACGTCGTCCCGTCCACGGATGCGTCGCAGGACGTGCAGCGCGGCGTCACGGCGCCCCTGCACGACGAGCCACCGCGGCGACTCGGGGATGAGCAGGACGCCGAACGCGAGCAGGAGCCCGGGCACCGCCGCGAGGCCGAGCGACCAGCGCCATGCCTCGGTGGACGCGAGTGCGGCGTTGATGCCGTAGCCGGCCAGGATCCCGAGGGTGGTCAGGAGCTGGAACCCCGCCACGAGGGCACCGCGGACCCGCGACGGGGCGAGCTCTGCGATGTACACGGGCACCAGGACCGACGCCGCACCGACACCCAGGCCGACGACCACGCGCCCGACCATGAGCAGTGCCAGGTCGGGAGCGACGGCGGAGACCAGTGCGCCCAGGCTGAACAGGACGCCGGAGATCAGGAGCGTCCAACGGCGTCCGTAGCGGTCGGCGAGCGGTCCGCCGGCGAGCGCCCCGATCGCACCGCCGAGGGTGGAGCCGCTGACGACCGCTCCCTCGAGGAAGCTGCCGAGGTGGAAGTCGCCGGCGACGAAGCCACCGGCACCGCCGGAGACGCCGATGTCGTACCCGAAGAGGAGTCCGCCGAGGGTGCTCACGGCGATCGCGATGTACACGTATCCCGTCATGCGGTCGCGAGTGGGAGGCACTCGAGTCGTCGATGTCATGTGAGGTCGTCCTTGCCCGTTCACGTGCGTGGGAGAGATGGACGCTCCCGGAGGAGCGGCGGTGCTCCACCAGTGTTGTTGCGCGGAAACGTGCAAACAAGGGGGTGAGCGTGCGCGTATTCGTGCACGCTCTCGACACACGATCGAAACGGACGACGGCCTAGGATCCACCACCGCGAACGACGAAGGGCCGCCCGACCGGGCTGTCGCTTCTCAAGTTAGGTGAGACTCCTTCGCAGCGATGAGACCATGCGGCGATTGCGAACGCCAGTTTGAAGCGTCGCGGATTCTTCTCACTGCACGTGAGACCTTCTGAGCTGAACGCCTCCAAGACGAAAACGACGGCGAAGCTGGTGGGCTTCGCCGTCGTGTTCGTGTTGTTCAGTTCTAGTTCTAGTTCTAGTTCAGAATCCTGTCCTCGGGTTCGCAGTCCGTGCAGCCGCGTGACTTTCGCCGGTTGGGGACGCTCTGTTGCTTGACGTGTCCGTACGAGCACTTCCACCAGTACCGGTCGGTTCCGGCGAACATGAGCTCGGGTCGCGTGGAGCCGTTGAGGTAGTCGTGCCACTCGGTGACGAGGAGCGGGTCGGTGGTCGCGAGGTCGTTGACGCGGAGGACGAGTCGTCGGCTCGAGCAGAGTGAGCATCCGTAACCCTGGACCTTCCGGTCGATGCGTTGCGGGTACCAGTGGGCCGCGCTGGTGGGGCACAGCCAGTAGACCTCGTCGTTTGAACCCTGTGAGTAGTCCTCGGGCTGCTTGCCGTTGTTCCGGGTGGGGTGCCACTGGGCGGCGATGTCGGGATGCGTGTCGGCGAGGCTCGTTCGGGTACGTCGGAGGCGGGCGCGTCGGCAGGGCTCGCAGCCGGCACCCTGGCTGCGGTTGTAGAGGGACATCTTGTAGCGGTGTCCGCAGTCGGGGCAGAGCCAGTCCGGTCTATCGCCGCTGCCGGCGCACATCTTGGTCGCGGGGTGACCTGCTTCGTAGACGGGGTCGAGTTCGGCAGCGAGTCGGGGGTGGGTGGTGGTGAGGTCGTTGATGCCGGGGACGATGGTGCGGTTGCTGCAGATGCCGCAGTTGGTTCCGCCCTGGGTTCGGTTCGATGCTGTGGCCCAGTAGACGTGGCGGTTGCGGGGGCAGCGCCAGGCGAGGCTGCTCCGGGCTGCGGCTTGGATGTTCTGGGCCGTGGTGGTGCCGTTGAGGACGGGGTCGAGTTCCCTAGCGATGTGAGGATGGGTGGTGGCGAGGTCGTTGTAGCCGGCGGCGACGACGCTGTTGGTGCAGACGGGGCATCGCCCCTTGCGGGCGTGCTGGTGCCCGTTGTCGCAGATGACGAGGCCCTCGCGGTCGATTCGAAGGATGGCGGTGCGCTTGTCTTCGGCGTTGAACGAGGTGAAGGAAACGACGTGGTGTTCGGCGACGTATGCGCCGGCGATGTGCTGCGGGATGGCGTGGTCGTGGACCCAGGCGGGCTCGTAGGCAGTTTTGGTGATGACCGCGTGACGGAGTGCCCAGAAGGTGGGTCGGAAGTAGCCCCAGAGCGCGGCGATGACCGTGGTGGCGTTAGGACCGGCGGGGACGGACACAGCGTTGGTGAGGACGTCGTAGGCGGTGGCGTAGTCCGAGCCAGGACGAAGGAGCTGCTCGAGGAATCGGACTGTGGTCACCGCGGCGGCGATAGTGACGATGGCGCTGAGGTCCGCGGTAGGCCCGTTGCCGACTCGAGCGGTTGCGCCCTGGAGGACTTTGTAGAGGTGCGGGGTCAGTCGGCACTGCTTGTGGAGCTTGTCGAACCGCAGCGCGGCGCGAATCGTGGTGGTGTCGACGGTGCTCTGACGGGTGGAGAGGTCGAACCCGACCCAGCGACGGTGGCGGATGCAGACGGGATTGCTGAAGCCCCCGGCTTGCAGGACGGTTTCGCCCTTCGCGCACAGGGTGCACATGAGCCGTACGGCGCCGCTGTCCGCGCACAGCTCGCAGCGGTGCTCCTCGGCACTGATTCGGGCCGCGAAGAACGGCTCGCCGAAGTGGAAGCGACGTCCGGTCTTCAGCTCGAGCACGTCCCGCCAGCCCATGTTCATCGGGTCGGCTTGCGCGGCGCGCAGCAACTGCTTCTGGTGGGTCTCGAGCTCCGAGTTGGCGGCGAGCAGCCGCCTCGTGTAGCTGGACTCGGTCTCCCGGTGAAGGGGCTTCACCGTCATCGGGTAGCGGCGGGTGAGGAGGTCATTCATGCTGCGATGCCTGCCAGGAGGGTCTTCTTGCTGCGGGCGTTGCGGGCCGTGCGCTTGGCGTAGGCGGTCTCGGCCGCGGCGTCGAGTTGCTGCGCGTCGAGCAGGGCTCGGTTAATGCGCTCGAGGGGGATGCTCGAGTCGGTGATGGCGTCGGTGGCGGCACCGGTGAGGAGGCGCCCGAGGCTGCCGATGGAGCCGTTGGTGCGGTCGTGGAGGTACTCGGAGAGTTCGGCGAGGGAGCCATGCTCGTGGTGGCGGAGGGGGAGCTGCTTCTCGAAGGTGTTGATGAGCGCCTTCCAGGTCTTGGCGTCCTTTTGGTTGCTGAGGTTGTAGGGGTGCAGCTCCAGCAGTGAGAACCGTCCGCCGATTTGTGCTCCACGTTCGGTGGCGAGCATCTTCTTCACGTTGATGCCGGCGTAGAGGAACGTCGCGGCGAGGTCGTTGTGGAGGTTCTTCAGCAGGTCGTGGGATTCCCCGTTGCCCTGGGTGTGGCGGGAGAGGTTGTGGAGTTCGTCGATGACGACGAGCTGTGTGCCGGCAGTGTTGAGGAGGTCGACGACACGGTTACGGATGCTCAGCATCGTTTCGCCGCTGCTGACGGTGAGGCCGAAGAAGTCGGCGAAGGCGCGCATGAGGGACTTGCCGGTGGAGCCAGCGGGGACCTCGACGTAGACGACCGGGATGCGGTTGTGTGCGCGGAAGTCGGGGAACTGGGTTCCGTAGGAGCGGTAGATGTGCCGCATGAGGCTCTTGCACAGCGTGGTCTTGCCGAGGGTGGAGTCGCCGGAGATGACGAGTCCGGCGTGGCCGGAGTTCCGTCCCGCGTTCGCTGCGAACGCCTTCTCGAGCTGGGTCCGCGCCTTGGTGTAGTGCGGTGTGGCGAGAACGATGCCCCCGGAAAGGTGCATGATGCGTGCCCGGTCGTGTGCGGCACGTTCCTGCTCGGTGAGGGCTGCGTAGGAACGGTCGTCGAGGGCAGGTGGCGGAGTGGTGGTGGCTGCGAGGAAGCTGTCGAGGCTTTCGAGGCGGTGGAGGGCTGCTGGGCGGTCGTCGCCGTGGAAGTGAATCATCGGATTTTCGTTTCAGTCGAGGGCGTACACGGCGACGTCATCGTCGTCGCCATCGTCGAGGGAGTTGCGGGGGGAGGAGTCGTCGGGGGCCGTGTCGATGGCGGTGTGCAGGGGTGCTCCGCTGAGCGCTGCGGTCACCGCAGCGACGTTCCGACGGTCCTCGTCTGCGTCTTCATCGGTGTCGTTTAGGTCGAAGTCGCGGTCTTCGAGGTGGGGGTAAAGGTTCGCGGCGCCGTTGCGGAGTGCGCACTCAATCCAGCCGCCGCCTGGCTTCGGGAGCCAGGCCTTGAACGGGTTGTACGGGTCGAGCTTCACCTCGTACTTCCCCTTTCGGCGGCTGTTGTCCGACAGGGTGTTGCGCAGCGTGCCGAGCTCGTCTGAGTCGAACTGGCGGTGGTTGACAACGACGCCGGTGTCGGTGACCCGGCGGTGCTTGGTCGGCAGCATCGCGATGTAGTCGTCGCGAGTGAGGGTCGTCTCGAGGTTGCTGGTCACCCTCGATGCGGCGGTGAACATCTGGAACGGTGTGAGCACGATGCTCGGGTCGAGCAGGTCGCGAAGGCCAGCGTGGGGGCGGTGGTTCCAGAACTTCAGGAACCAGTCGTCAAGCAGCTCGTGGAGGGCGTAAATGTCCATCAGCTCTTCCTTTTCGACCTGGTACCCGCGAAACTCCGGGGACCGTCCGACGTAGCCGTTGAGGTACTGGATGAGCAGGCTGTCGATGCTGCCGAAGTTGCGCTCCACGAGGGGCTTGCTCGTCGGGGTGTGCGGAGCGCTGTAGCGGATATCGATGCTGTGCATCTCGGCGGCGGCGCGGAAGGCTTCCGAGATGAAGTCCTTGCCGTTATCCATCACGATGCAGCGGGGGTGCACGAACGGCCTCGACCGTTCCCAGTCGCGCCGCTCATCCGCTGTCAGCAGAGGCACGTCCGCGTTCATCCGCTGCACCATCGAGCGGAATTCGCTGTTGTCCGGGCGGTTTTGCGGCGGTGTCAGCGCCTGTGCGAGAAGCGCAACGTGGTCAACGGCCTTGGCCGCAGTGAGCCGGAGCGTGAAGGCGAGGACCAGCCTGGTGGCACGGTCAAACAGCACCGTGAGGATAGGCCGGACGGGGGCGCCCCCGGGGGACTTCACGAGGATGTCGAGCGTGGTGGAGTCGACCTGAACTTCGTTGCCAGGCAACAACTCCGTACGAGTGTTGAACACCCGCTCCGGCCGGTTCGCCAGCGACCGGCGCGTCGAGGCGGACCCGGTCGTGTGCTTCCCGATGGTCAGCCGGTCGATGTAGCGGTACATCGTCGCGTTCGACGGCATGGATGGCGCGTCTGCTCCACGCCACTTCACCAAGTGCTTAGCGGTTTCGTCGATGATGCGGCTCTTGGTGCCGGTCGAGCGATTCCTCTGGTCCGCGATGACGGTGCACAGCGCCTCGAAGACGTCTGGATGAATGTTCTTCATCGGAGGGTCCGAACGGTGTGCTCGACCGTCGGCGAGCGCGGAAGTCCCGTGCTCCCGGTACGCGGCGAGCTTGCGCATCAGGGTGGCGCGGGAGGCCTTCTGCCCGTTCTTCTGCAGCTCTTGCACCTTGGCCGCGACGCGCTCGTTCTGTGTTGTCCTGTCGACGTCGTACTCCTCGCGACGGCCGGCTCGAGCGGGGTTCACGCCGGTCTCGATTTCCTCGAGGTGGTCAGCCATCGTCATCGCAGCCGTCTTGTGCTTCTGCGGCAGCGTCTCGAAGCGGCGAATGTGCTCGGTGAATGTACGTGGCAGGCCAGCTGCCTGCTGGCTGAGCTCTGCGATATGCATGTCTTGGACCTGGCCCGTGGCGGTGTTGCGGAGGCGGATGACGCTGCCGGAGCTGGTGATGAACTGGTGGTTGCTGCCGTCGTGGAACTTGATGGGGTCGTCGGTGTTGATGTTGGTCATGGGAGGAGCCGTTCAATGCGGGTGCGGTCGGAGATGGGGGCGGTGAGGTCGAGGCTGAGCAGTCCGCTCCAGATGAGGTGGAACAGGCCAGCCCGGCCCTGAGGCAGGTCGGTGGGTGCGAGCAGGCGGGCTGCGGCGCGAAGCGGAATCGGGTTGTCGAGGGCGGTCAGCATCCGGGTGATGTCGTCTGGTTGGGGGCGGTACCCGTGGTGTTTGAAGCCGGCTATCCAGGAGAGGTTGATTTCCACTTGTCGGGGTAGTTCGTGGTGCACCTCGTACTTGAAGCCGACGTGCTCGCAGAACGCACGGGTCTTCGCGAACTGCTCCTGGAACTTCGGGATGTACTTCTTCGGCTTCACGTCACGAAGTACTTGGCGGTGGTCGCTGTGCAGCGTGAGGATGTCGGGCGTGTGGGAGGTGCCGTCGGCGAAGTCGATGCGCATGGGTTGTGTGCTCAGCGCGACGATGTCCTCGCGCATGTCCAGCCACCGCAGCACCTGCGCTTCGAGCTGCGACTCGTGCCAGATGTGCGTCCTGGTGCCGGTGAAGAAGTAGAGGCCCTGGATGTTCTTCTGCCGCGGATAACGGTGGGGCTGTCGGAAGAGAGCCACGTCATAGAGTTCCCGGTCGAGCAACTTCGCGGAAGCGGCCGCGGTCGCCGGGTGAGCGCCCTCCACGTTCGGCATCCAGGTGACTGCTGCCGGGAGCGCGAGCGCGGCGGCTTCCGCCGTGGTCAGCGTGCGCTGGGGAGCGATGTTCCGCGGTCTGCGGACTCGCGGTCGCCGTAGTGAGCGCGTGCCGGCGGCCAGGGCTGGGTTTGGCGGGGCTGTGATCGTCATGTCTGCCTCTGTGCGCCGGGGCCGATCCGAGCTGTGCGAAACGAGGACTTGAGTACTGCTTCTGGCATGAATAGTCTCCTTTTGATGCTTTTTCAGCAGGATCGAGCGATGGGAAAGGGTGCAGATGGCCGGGCCGCGCTTCAGTCCCCGGGACTTCGCGGAGGACGCCGCGGGCTTCGGGCGCGTGCCCGCGGTGCGTTGGAGGTCAGCCGCTGACCGGCGGGAAGAGGTTTTCCTCCGTGCAGCGCAGCTGCAGCACCAGCAGGCGCTGCGAATCCGCAAACGGATGAAAGCCCGCGGGCTCAGCCCGAAGCAGTACGCAGCCCAAGCAGGGACGAATTACCCACGGCTCCTCCGGGTCCTCCGGGGGGAGGCGATCCTCCGATTGGAGGACATCGCCCTGGCGGACTTGGTCCTCGGCGACGTCATCGAGAACCCAGCTGCACCAGCATCGAGTGCGCTAGCCGATGCGGACATCTACGCGCTGCTGGAGGCACTTCCTGAGCGCACGGCGCAGGCGGTGATCGACCGGGTGAGGACCACGAGGCAGTCGCCTGCGCGAGACGCTGGCGGCACTCGTCCGATGACGCGCCCTCGCTGACGTAGCCGCAGTTCGACAGCGAGGACGGTTCCTCCCTTCCGTACGTCCATGTGCCGTTCTCGCGCCCCGTGTCCGGGCGAGGGAACGTCTCCTGTCCTCGAACAGGAAGCGCGTCCGGACCTCGGCCATGCAGCGAACGTAAGCGTCGACGATGCGTTCTGGTTCCTGTTTCTGGACTGAAGTCAGCAGCACCGACGAATCGCGTCGACGCGATCCTGCGCCCGTCCGCGCATAGCCCTTCCGGGACCGACCGCCGGTCCCGGAAAGGGACCAATGGACGCGCCGAACCGGACGCCGGACTATGTCGCCGAACTGCACGCGCAGTACGCAGACATCACCAATCAGCCGAGCAAGCTCCTAACCGTCGACGAACGCCGAGGCGTCGAGTTCTACCTCGCAGACATCGGCCAGCCCGAACGCCCGTCCATCGCAACCGCGAACTGGGTCAACTTCGTCCACGACTTGGACGACTTCATCAGCGACGTCGGCCGGCTACCCCGAGCAGACTCCGGCCGACCTCGCACGACGACGCAGGAGCAAGCACTGGTCGATCGGCTCACCTACCAGCGCCGACCGGAAGTCCGCGCCGCCCACTGCCGCTACCAGGCGCACCGTCTGGAATCGCTTCCTGGCTTCCGATGGGAGCCGCAAGAAGAACGATGGGCAGAGCAACTGATGCTGCACCAGTCGTTTTGGGGCCAGACGGGACGCGCACCTCGCCGTAACGCCCCCGACCCGGCGGAACGAGCGCTGGCCCGATGGGCAACGCAGCAGCGCGTCGCTCACCGCAACGGCTCACTCACCCCGCCGCGAGCGCGTCGACTTCGTGAGGCGAAGTACCGCATCCTCTGACCCGGCCACGGGCCATGGGCCGCGGACCTCGCGTTTGAGCCAGCGGCAGAGAAGGAAGTTTCCTGCTCTTGGACCGAGGTTTGCCCGACGGGTTCCGCCGGAGCCGAGCAGTTCGTAGCGTTCAGCGACCGTCTTCGAACGAACGATGAGTCGGACTCGACCGATCTGGACGTGCTCAGAGAAAGACCAAACGCGGAGGTGCGATGAACACAGGCAAAGCAGAGGGCGAGCGTCAAGCCCGACAGCGTGCCGCTATCGAGGGCATGACGAGGATTCCCCTGGCAGACCTGCGCAACGAGTGTCCACCAAACCTCGAAGCGCTCTACGCCGCTGTCCAGGAAGGTCAAGCCCTCATCCCGGGCCTTCAGATGGGCATCGGTGCCCTCACCGTGCAGCGCTGGGATCCCTCATACGCCGCGACGGGCTGGACGCTCTACGGAGCGGACCTCACCCTCGACATGGGCCACCCGTTCGGGTCCATGTTCTACCGCAACGACACCGACGGCCGCGTGCTGCGCGTCGGCGTGAAGTGGCACCCGCCGGCACAGCAGCTCGAGTTCCCCGCCCTGCACCCCTCGAGGCCGGAACTGACCTCGGACTGCAGCGACGAAGAAGTTGCCACGGTGGTGCTAGATGCACGGAGCCGCATCGGGGTTCTTGTCGCCGCCAATGCGCAGATCGGCTCCTTCGTCGCCACCGAAGAATCCGAGGACGCGATCCTCGATGCGTCCGGGCTCGGCCTGGAACGGCTGGCGGACGACGACCCGCGGCTGACTTGCGATGCCTGACCGTCCAGCGCCACGGCTGGAGCCGGTGCCTTTGCGGCTGCTGTCGTTGTCGGCGCAGTTCGACGCGTTCGTGTCGCCGACCTTGGTGGGGATGAGCTTCACGAACTCGATCGGGCAGGCTGTCCTGCAGCGCCACGTCGAAGTTCGCGTCGAGGGCGACTCCGACGTGTGGGTGGTCTCCTCCCTCAGGGGCACAGTGCTTTGCGACGTCGAGGACCCGTTGGCGCGGGCAGCGTCCGAAGTGATGCGCGTCCTGACCGAGCTTCGAGCAGTCGGCCGCACCGACAATGAATCAGGGCGAGCCGATGTCTGACCGGCAGTGGGTGCAGGACATCCGCCATCAGCAGACGATCCTCTCGTTGCCGTTCGGGTTGGGGTGGACCATCGACATCACCGACACCCTCACTGCATTGGCCGCAGCGGGGATGCCTGCTCGGGTGGAGGCGTTTGACCGGCTTCGGTTCGAGGACGGTCGGACCGCGTTCCTGGCAACCCCGAACCCCACGAGCAACATCGACGACGATGCACCCGACGACCGGAGCGCGGACGTGGTCCTTCTGCCAGGCGGATCCGAGGGAGGGGTTCTGTCGTTGGTGCGGCGGTACCCGGACCTGGTGGTGGTGAACGGGAAACGGCAACGCGTCTGGGCCGACGGCCGACAGATCCACGGCTCATCCATGCAGCGGGATGCGACGCCAGGGTGGCGAACCGTCTTCGCGATCGCCCGCACCGTCACCATCCACGGCGGCAGCAGCACCGCGATCGCGAAACGCACCGGCATCCCCGTCGAGGAGATCCGCGCCGCCATGCCGGCACTCGGGGAGCACGTAGTGCACACGCCCCTCGGCTGGGAAGCGCTGGACCGGAGTGCGCTCATCAACTGGGCCATCGCCGCGTACCCCGGACCCGGCGGCGTCGCACGCGGTGGAAACGTGCAGCCAGCATCGATGAACAAGCTGATCAACTCATCGCCCTCGGTGGGGTGATGTCCGACTCGTGGGCGGCGCACCAGTTCTCGTCGCAGGTTCGTCCTCATAGGCTGACCGCGTTCTTCGCCGAGCACCCTGACATGACAGCGCTCGGGTACGAGCCCGCCGCCGTCGACGAGACCACGGTGAAGATCATCGTCCCCCAAGACACCACCATCTTGTCCGCGGCCGAGCAGGACTGCTGCACGGACGAGTTCATCACCGCCGCCGTGATCTACGACGACAGCTACACGAACGCCCACACCGATGCGGTCAACGCGATGCGGTCGCTGCTGCACTTCCAAGCGGACACCGCCCACGACCTCCGCTGGATGCACGTCCGATGACCGACGGGGCGACCGCGAAGCGACACCTGAGGCTGCAGCTGGTGTCTCTGACGTTGGCGTTCGACGACGTCCGGTTCTTCGGCGCCGCGATCTTCACCGACGCGAACGATCCCGACGGGCCGTGGGCGACGGTCCTGATCGACCACGCAGGCGAGGCGCCCTGGTTCCGCCTCACCACCACCGACCCGTCCGGGAGCGACGTGTCGGAGGTAGCGATGGCGGAAACGGACCGCCTGATGCGGTTCGTTCTCACCCATCAGCCGGAACGCATCGGCCGAACCCGTCCCACCCCACCGGCGCGCTGACCCGCACCCCGGTCCCACCCGCACACGGCCCTCTGGAGGTACTGCTCATGATGCGTCTGGTTTCCCTGCACCTCTCAAACGACCGGATCCTCTGGGGGCATGTCCTCCTCGAGGACACCGAGAACCCGGAAGCGTCGATGGCGCGGATCATGATCGAACACAGCGAGAAGGAACCTGGTTACGAACTCGTTGACCGGAACCGGCGGCGCCTCACCGACCTGACCGTCCCCGCAACCAGGGAGGCGAACCGCATCGTCCAGACCCTGCTCATCCCAGCGTCCGTGGTCGCGAAGCGGGAGAAAGCGGTCCGGGAAGTCATCCACTCCGGCTACTTGGAAGGTTTCCCGGACGACATGCCCTGGCAAGGCCAACTATGGATGTACGCGCGCGGTGAGATCAGCCTCGACCAACTCCAGGCCTACACCGACAAAGGCCGACAAATCGCCGGCACGCCCGGCGCCGCTCCCGCTGACGCTGCAGACGTGCCCGAGGAATGGTGGCAGGCCACGCGGGCACGTATCCGCCGGCACCTGCTTGACACAACCCTCACCGAGGCGGAAGCCGCGGCAGCGCTGCAGATCAGCATCGACGAGGTCGGTGAGCTGTTCGAGTCGAACCGGCTGACCAGCTTCGACCTCGACGGCGAAGAACGCATCCCCAACTGGCAATTCGTCCGGCCCGCCCTGCCCGAGTTCGGCGACGCATCCAGTCTTCTGCCCGGCCTGGACGTCCTCCTCGCGGCAGCCCCGCAGCCACTCCTCGACGCGGCAGCGATGACCGAGTTCATGACCACCGCCCGGCAGTTCCTGAGCGTCGACGATGTGCCGCTGACACCGCTGGCCTGGTTGCAGCAAGGGCGGCCCCTCGCCACCGTCATCGCCTTGTTCCGGGGACGGCGGTGGCGGTGGTGAGCACCCGACCGGAGCTGTTCTTGCTCACCGTCGCGTTCGACATGGCCGGCACCCACGGGCACATGTACTTCCGGGACCCACCAGAATCCGAGCTCCGGCAGGTCCTCGTCACTAGCACCGACAGCGACGGCGGCTACCGCTGCGAACCAGCACACGGCGACACCCGCGACGGGTGGGAGCCTTTTCTCACCGAAGCAGGTTGGATCATCGCCCTCATCCGACCCGACACCCCCGACGAGCGCCGCTGATGGGGCCCGCACTGCAATGGGTCGCCGACGCATACGCCGGACGCCCGCAAATCACCCTCCCGTACGGGCTCGGCGAGACCGCGGACCTCACCGACGCCCTCGCCGTCCTCAAACTCGCCGGCCTCCGCGCAGTCGTTGAGTCCCACGACACGATCCGCCTCGCCGACGGACGCCGAGCCCGCCTCCCAACATCAACCCGGAACCCGCGCCGCGAACCAGACACACCGGCAGAGCTGCTCCTGCTCGCCCCTCGCACGGTGATGCAGATGCAGATCGCACTCGCGGAACAGACCGAGACGGTACTGCTCGTCGACGTCGACCGCCGACGCGTCTGGGTCAACGGGAAACAGGTCCTTGGCGTCCACGACCGGTGGAAGGACGCCGCGCCGATCTACGTCACGTTCGCCGTCGCACGGATGCTCGCCGTCTACGGCAGCACCTTCGAGGGCCTCGTCAGCGCCGGATTCACACCTAGGCAGGTGGACGACGCCCTCGCACGGCTCGGGAAACGCGTACACCGAACCAGCATCGGATGGGAATCCCGTGAAATCGGCGGGCTCGTCGACTGGAGCATCGCCTGCTACCCGGGCCCGGGCGGCATCCGGACACGGTGGCGGTCGGACTTACCGCTTCCGGAGCAGGCGGAGCGGCTCATCGGCGCCGGCTGTTTGATCTCCGGGCGAGGGATCTCAAGTCGCCCCGGTTACCCGGCAATCACGGTCGGCAAGACCACGCCCTACCGTCTCGTCGCCTTCGCAGCGAACGAAATCGACATGGCAAGCCTCGGATTCGAGCCCGAAGACGCGGACCTTGCCGGAACGGAACTCATCCTCCCGGCCGACCCAACCATCTTCGCCACCGCGACCGCCGCCGGATACGTGGACCGGACCGACGACATCATCACCGCCAACACACTCCTCCGCGCCGACACCCGCACCGACAACGACAACAAAGCGCTGAACGAAGTCCGTAGCCGGCTCTGGTTCCTCGCCGACACCGGGTACGACCTCCGGTGGAACCTGCCGAGCTGACGACACTCGCGCTTATTCCGGAGCTCTATGCCTCACCGAACTCCTCCACACCCACGCCGTCAGCTTCGTCTCGCCACGGCCCGCTTCCACCCAGACCGCGTCACGAGTCATGCTTCTCGCGACCGCGTCGTCGCGGCGGATGAGCCGGTCCGGCAGCTGGAACCAGGCGTACACGGGTAGCGGCTGATCGAGTTCTCGCACGTCCTCGCCTCGTGCCGCTTCCTCAAGCGAGAACGGCTGCGGCGGCACCCAACGATCCGAACGACGACGACCCACGAAACGGATCGTACGAAGTGGCACTGACGGTGGCGGGCGGCCGTATGGCGCACCCGCACTGAGATTCGTTCCGGACCACCTATGTGCGACCGAGCTGCTCACGGCGGGCAGGTCGGTGAGGGCTGGCACGGGGAAACGTCCGAGCGCCCGGCCGCCGACCGGCTTACGGGACGCGAGCCGCTTGGGTGTGAGCAGCATCGCCCGGTGTCGTGGAAATCACGGTGCTGTGTGTCGGGTGGCGCGAGTTGATGACGCTCCGCCATACTCGGCTCAAGCCGTGGTACCTCTCGCCCCCTAGCTCGAGGTTCCACGGCTATTTCTCTGCCCGGATGCGCCACCGGGCACAGGGCAGTCACGGGTGAATGGCGTTTGCCCCCCTGTTGGGGGCAAAGGCTGGACGGAACCTGAGTAGTCGGCCATGATGACCACTAACCATCATGTGTCGTCCTGCGACACAGGGTTTGTTGTGCCCAATGAAGAGCTAGGGGATCAGATGACTTTCCGTTGGCCTGGAACGCGGAAGCGTTCCGAGCAAGAGAGCGGGGTTGGCGTGCTGCCGGCGCTGCGATCGCGGCGCCTCCGCGTTGCCGCTTCAGTCGGTGCGCTCGCGCTCACCGCGTCCACGTTGGCCGCGGCGACGCTGTTGATCACACCCGCAGCGCAGGCCGCCGCCGGGGATCCGTTCCCGGCGAGTAGCCCGCTCGTGTTCGTTGCGCAGCAGCAGCCGACACAGCTGTACCAGGCGACGACGAACGCTTCCGGCGTCGTGCAGTTCGCCGCCGAGGGTGCTCCCGCTCCCACCACGTACAACGGGATCTCGTACAACCAGGCGGACGACTACCTCTATGGCGTCGGTGCGGGCCCGGGTACGGCGGAGTTCCCCCTCGGTTCGCTCATCCGAGTCGGCCAGGATGGCGTGTTGACCCGCATTGGCACCGGTCTCGTCTCCACCGGCGCCCAGAACGTCGGCGCGTTCGGCGACGATGGGTACCTCTACACCACGAGCTCCGGATCGCTCGTGGCGAACGTGACGGACGTGACCACCGGCGACAATGTGCGCACGATCACGCTGAACCAGGCACCCAGGGTGTCGGACTGGACCAGCGCGGACGGGTATCTGTGGGGCATCAGCGACGGTGCGACCAGTGGGCCGCTCATCGTTCGCACCGACCCGGCAACGGGCACGATCGTGAAGTTCCCGGCTCCGGCTGGGATCACGGCCGAGTCCGCGTTCGGTGCGGCGTGGACGTTCGGTAACGGCAACCTCGGGTTCTCCGCCAACGACAGCGGCACCGTGTACCAGATCGCCATCGCGAACCCCGGCGCGGCAGCGCCGACCTTCACGCTGATCGCGACGAGCGACGGTCCGGCGAGCAGCGCCAACGACGGCGCCGCATCCACCGGCCTTCCGACGGACCTGGCGATCGTGAAGACCGGCCCCGCCGCGTTGACCGCTGGCGGGACCGCGACCTACACCCTGACCGTGACGAACAATGGGCCCGGTGACTCCAGCGGCTACGTCGTCAACGACACCGTTCCCGTCCCGCTGACCAACGTCGCATCGCCGGATGCTGCGTGCACCGTGACGGGCAACGACATCAGCTGTGTCGGTGGCGCTCTCGCCAACGGCGCCACGGCGACCTACACGGTGACCGCGTCCGTCCCGGGCGACGTCGCCGCTGACGTGGAGAACACGGCGACGGTCACCTCGAACGAGCAGGACCCGGTTCCCGGCAACAACACCTCCACCACGACCGCGGGTATCCCGGGCGTCGCGTTGGTGAAGAACGCCGGCGAGCCGGTCGACGTGAACGGCAACGGTCTCGTCGACACCGGCGACACCATCCAGTACACGTTCGACGTCACCAACACCGGCACTGTTCCCCTCGCAGGCGTGACGGTGAACGACGCCAAGGTCGGCGATGTGGTCTGCCCGCAGACCACCCTCGCTGCTGGGGCGACGGAGACCTGCGCAGCCGCCGCGGTCTACACGATCACCGCTGCGGACGTCGCGAACGGTTCGGTCGACAACACCGCGACCGTGACCGGCACCACTCCGGACGGCAACCCGATCACGTCGACGCCGTCGACCACGACGACGCCGACCACGACGCCCGCACCGGGCATCTCGATCGTGAAGTCCGCCACCCCGTCCGGGACGGGCACCTTCACCGCCGGCCAGGAAGTCACCTACAGCTTCACGGTTACCAACACCGGCAACGTGCCGATGACCGGTGTGACGGTGAACGAGGGCGACTTCTCCGGCACCGGCGAGCTCTCCGACGTTGCTTGCCCGGCCACGACGCTCGCCGTCGGCGCGCAGGAAGTCTGCGAGGCGACGTACACGCTCACCCAGGGCGACGTCGACGCGGGGTCGGTGACCAACTCCGCGACCGCTGGCGGCACCCCGACCGGTGGCACCCCGATCACCTCGACCCCGTCGACGGTGACCGTCCCGACCCCGGCCGCACCCGGGATCTCCATCCTCAAGACAGCCAGCACCGCGGTGGTCGTGTCCGCCGGTCAGGAGGTGACCTACTCGTTCCGGGTGACCAACACCGGCAACGTCACCCTGACCGATGTCGCACCCGTCGAGGGCGCGTTCAACGGCTCCGGTGACATCTCCGCCGTAGACTGCCCGACCACGACCCTCGTCCCCGGACAGATCATCACCTGCACCGCCACCTACACGGTGACGCAGGCTGACATCGATGCCGGCGACGACCTGGCGAACACGGCGACCGCGACCGGTACCACGCCCGGTGGTGACCCTGTGGACTCGACCCCGTCGACCTCGACCGTGGACATCACCCAGTCGCCGGCACTGACCGTGGTGAAGAGCTCCGACGCCGACGGCATCGAGGTCGGTCAGACGGTGACGTACTCGTTCCTGGTGACCAACACCGGCAACGTGTCCATCACCGACCCGACGGTCACCGACACGGACTTCTCCGGCTCCGGTGAACTCTCCGCCGTCACCTGCCCGACTGGTGCTGTGGCACCGGGCGATGACGTGACGTGCACCGCCACGTACACGGTGACGCAGGCAGACGTCGACGCCGGCGAGCTGACGAACACCGCGTCCGCGACCGGTACGACGCCGGGCGGGGACCCGATCGACCCGGTGCCCTCCAACGAGGTCACCATCGTGACGGACCCGGTGCCGGCACTGACGGTCACCAAGACCGCCGACGTCGAGCAGGTCACCCAGGCAGGCCAGGTCGTCACGTACTCGTTCCTCGTGGCGAACGCCGGCAACGTGTCCGTCACCGACCCGGTGATCACCGACAGCAACTTCTCCGGCCACGGCGACCTGTCAGCGATCACCTGCCCGTCGGACGCGGTCAGCCTCGCCCCCGGCGACACGGTCACTTGCACCGCGACCTACACTGTCGTCGCAGCAGACCTCGCTGACGGTGGGAACCTGTCGAACACCGCGACTGTGACCGGCACGACGCCCGGCGGCGGTCCGCTGACCTCGACGCCGTCGACCGTCACTGTCGAGGAGGTCACCCCGGTCACGCCGGGCGACCCGACCGCCACCCCAACCCCCGTTCCGACTCCGACTGACACTCCGGTGCCCGTCGCTGGCGGGAACACATCGGGCGGCAACGGCGGAGAGCTCGCCTTCACCGGTACGGACCTCGTCGCCCCCGGCGCAGCGCTCGCGCTGCTCCTGATGGCGCTCGGTGGGACTGTCCTGGTGCTCCGTCGCCGGAAGCAGCTCCACAGCCAGGACGACAATGCCTGACCTGGTGAGCAGTAACTGACACGGCGAGGGCCGGCCCCAGAACATCGGGACCGGCCCTCGCTCATGCTCCCGGGATCGCGGGCTACGGAGATGCGTCCGGTCGAGGATCGGCGGTTTCAAGGGGTCGTTGCAACGGGTGGTTGTTTCGGGTCCGAGAGTAGCTGCTCGGAGGGGTCCCCTCATGAGGCAGCTGATCTACGACTCCCAGCGCTTGAACTCCGCTTACCACCGCCAGGCCCGCACCAGGTCAAGACCACCGTCGCCGCGATCGCCGCCCGATGGGGATTCCGCCACATGGGAAGGTTCTCGAACACGTACTGGAACCGGTACGGCGAATACCCCCAAGCACACCCTCCGCGCCGGCGTCGCGGCAGGCGAGCGTAGATCGGCGTGAGCCCGCCGACCCTCCAAAACGCGCCATCCGATGTTGCATACGTCGCACGCCAGTCGGATTCACAACGTCCTGACGTTCCCCGTGGCGGTCTTGCTCGCGGTCCTCGGTCAGGACCCATCCGGCGTAACCGCATTGACCGGGCGCTGCCTGGCTCAGGGCTGCGGGTTCGGTACGTCCCCTTCGGGGATGAGGTACAGCCCCATCCCGCTGTTTGACGTGTCGCTAAGTGCCTTCAACCAGGCCTTGTTCACTTCAGCGGCGTGACCGCCGTCATAGACGAACTGCAAAGGGATGCTCCGATCGAGCCAGAGGCTCACCCGGCCATCGCCCTGCGCTTGGGAGTTTTTCCACGTAAAGGTGAACGATTCACCGCGACGGAGCTTGGCGACGATCGCCAACTGCAGGTGCAGCAACGTTCGATCGTCGATGTCCATCTGCAGGGTTTGGCTGTCGTAGATGATGCGTCCCACGGGTGGCTGCTCCTTCAATGTCGGTCGCCGTATTGATCAGGGATCTCGGGATCAGAGATCGTCGGGCACCTGGGGTACGTCCTGGGCTGCAATGGGCTCCGGATGTGGGTTCGACAGCGCGAGAATCCTGTCCTGCAGCACTGCCAGCGCCTGAGCGTCCTCGAGTTCTGCTCCCTCCCAGACGTGTTCCTGCGCGACCAACTGGCTGGCGGGTCCGACAACGAGGCTCACGGTTTCGACTGCCCCAGCGTCACCGATGACGGATATCTCCACCGTGTCTGCGAGGGAATGCGGTGCGAGGACCTCTGCGTATCGGAGGACAGCGTCAGCGAGAGAAGTACCCGTGACGAGGATCCCACCTGCGTAGATGATGCGCTTCATACGTGCCCTCCCAGGGACCCTGCAGGAGCACGACGGTACAGGAACAAACGGACCCGGCGGGTGACGAGAACGGGATGCATACTCGGCGGACTTCCGATACCCCCTTGTCCAAATAGCGAGCCGGCCGTACCGTCAGCAGACGATGAGTCCGGGTTCGGAGACCGAGGCTTCCAGTACTTCAAGCGGGAGCAGTTGAGCCGAAAGGAAGCGCATGTCCCACGCACTCGGAAGCGCCCTGGCACACGTCGCCAGCACCGCTACCCCCTACACCGAACTCAGCGCCCCGTTTCTCACCCTCGTCCCCGGGGATGGAGCCTCGGTTGCAACGCTCGGTAGCTTCACCGGAAACGAGTCCGTATCGCTCACCGACCAGGTGGCGGCCGAGATTGACATGGTGCAGTTCGATCTGAGCGAAGGCCCCTGCTGGGACGCACTCACCCACCGCGACACCATTCTCGAAGGGGACTTCCACGACCGTCCTTCACACCGGTGGCCTGTCTTCGAGGACGCAATGCGAGAGCGCGGAGTCGGAGCACTCTTCGCCGCCCCGGCCACGTTCGGCCCGTTCGCACTCGGTGTCGTCGACGTGTACGCGGCCGGTCGGATGGCCGTTAATGAGGACCAGCGAGCCGACATTGCATCCCTCGCGCAAGCTGTTGGACGCCGGCTGCTGCAACGCACGTTGGAACACAACGAACAGGGCGAGCTGCCGCGCTTGCGGCGGACGCTGCACCAAGCGGCCGGGATCATCCTGGCGCAGGTGAGCGTCGCACCCAGCGACGCGTTCCTCCTGCTTCAGGGGCACGCGTTCGTCCGCCGCCAGCCCGTTGTAGAACTCGCCGAACACCTGCTCGCCGGACACGCCCAGCTGAACAGCCGGGGCGAACTCACCGAAACCCGATAGCGAAGCGTCCACTGCCGTCCACGTCATCAAGGCAGAAGCGCACGCTGCTGGCCGTGAGCGGATGAGCGCCGCGGACTGCGCCAACGAGGCACAAGCTGCCGTCAACTCGGACGATGGCTTGTTGTGGCCGAAACAGGACATGTAGCAGTGTCCGCTGCGGCCAACGCGCTGCCGCATCGTCGCGTATCCGAACGGTCCGTTCCTGGTGCGCGGCCCGGTCGAGCTGACCACCCGGACGGGGATCCGCTTCCGCCCGGCCGTCGAACCATCGCGCTCTGCCGATGCGGCAAGTCCATGCGCAAACCATTCTGCGACGGCACACACAAAATGATCGACTTCGTCACCGAACCGGAACCCCGATCAAACATCGACTAACACCCGCACGACCTCCATCCGCGTATTCGCGATCATCTCGACCGACCAGAACGGCGGACAAATCGTCGGAAGGGATCGCAATCGCTCCACGGTTCCGATAAGCGAAGCAAAACGTCGTTCAGCGCGAGGTGTCGGGGGAGGGACAACTCGAAGCGACGACCTCGGCAATGCCCTCTGCGGTTACTCTCGCTTAACTGTATTTGTCGTTCGCGATAGGGCCGGCAGCAGGTCTCGTCTCTCGTCCCGTTTCATTCGTGACGTCGTCAATCCTGCCGCTGGGTTTCGCGCTCGGGCCCGGTGAATCGTGAACGTGCACGATTGCCGCCCAGCTGTTGAGGAGGTTGAGGGCGTCGCGGTGCTTGGTGCCGGCCTCGGCTGTGTAGAGGAAGAGTGTTTGGTCGGGGTCGCCGGGCAGGGTGACGGTTTCGTACTGGAGGGTGAGGTCTCCGACGATCGGGTGGTGGAATCGCTTATCGCCGTGGGTGCGTTGGAACACTCGGTGTTCCTGCCACCAGGCGGCGAACTCACTGCTCGCGATCGTCAGCTCGCCGACGAGGGCTTGCGTTGCAGGGTCGTGCGAGTTCCGGCCGGCCTCAAGTCGCAGGTTCTCTACGACGACGCGTGCCTGCATCTCCCAGTCCGTGAAGAGGTCCCGGGCCTCGGGTGCGAGGGACATCCAGCGGGCGTAGTTGCGACCCTTCGCCGGCATCGCGTCGAAGTCGGTGAGGAGCGCCCGGGCGAGCTGGTTCGTGGCGAGCACGTCGGTCCGGCGTCCGAGGAGCATCGCGGGAACCGAGTCGAGGGCTTCCATGAGTTGCAAGAGCCCATGGCGGGGTCGTTGCACCCTAGGAGTGCGGCGTTGCTGCGCGATGGTGTCGGTGCCGCCGATCAAGTGTCGGAGGTGGGTGAGGCCGGCATCGTCGAGGTCGAGTGCTCGAGCGATGGCGTCGATGATCCCGGCCGACGGTGTGATCGGGCGCCCCTGTTCCAGACGGGTGTAGTAGTCCGACGACACTCGTGCGAGCTGCGCGACTTCCTCGCGGCGGAGGCCCGGGACCCGGCGGACCCGTTCATCGACAGGGAGCCCGGTACGAGTGTGATCGACCTGGCTGCGTGCGCGGCGGAGGAAGTCCGCAAGCTCCTGGTTCCGTTCGCTCATCGCCTCAGTTTCGCTCAGGGACGGCCTCGACCGCATGGGTCTTCGCGTCCTAGGTAACAGGGGGCCAGAGATGCGTCCCCGCGGCAGCAGCTGCCGACCGAGGGTGGGAATACCACCTCAATTGGAAGGGATCCGATCATGACCTACCCCACCAACCGATCCGCCACCTGGTTCGTCACCGGCACGTCTCGCGGTCTTGGCCTCGACCTTGTCAAGGAACTCCTTGCCGGCGGCAATCAGGTTGCGGCAACAACCCGTTCGACGGAGCGGCTACTCGCTGCGCTGGAGGGAGTCGACACCACGGGTCTGCTCCCGCTGGAGGTACAGCTCACGGACCAGGACGACGTCACCCGCGCCGTCGAGACGGCCATCACGAGGTTCGGGCAGATCGACGTCGTCGTCAACAACGCCGGCTACGGCTACCTCGGCGCGATCGAAGAAACCACTGACGAGGACGTGCGACAGATGTTCGACGTGCAGGTCCGCGGCACCTGGAATGTCATCCGCGCGGTCCTGCCGGGGATGCGAGCAGCTCGATCCGGACACATCATCAACATCTCCTCCATCCTCGGTCTGGTGTTGTTCCCCGGATGGGGTCTGTACTGTGCCGCGAAGTACGCGGTCGAGGGGCTCACCGAGTCGCTCGCGGCGGAAATCACCGAGCACGGGATCCAGGTCACCATCGTCGAACCCGGATACTTCAACACCGACTTCCTCACCAGCAACTCACTCGCTCTGCCGGGAAACACGAGCGACGCGTATCCCGCCATCAGGGAGATGGTCCAGGCCCATCAAGCGATGCCCGGCACGCAGCTCGGCGATCCCGCGAAGGCGGCAGCCGCCCTTGTGACCATCGCCCAGCGAGGCAACGGGCCGCTACGTCAGCAGCTCGGCTCCGACTCGTCCGGGTTCGCATCCTCGAAGGTGGCCGCGCTCACGGCGGACATCGACGCTGGTCGAGAGCTCGCCTTCTCGACCGACTACGTCCGATAGATCGCGCAGTTCGCGACAAGGGGACCGAGCGTGGTCACCCCGGTCCCCTTGTCGCGCTCGCTCTTCGCGAGCGGCTGAGGCATCAGAGGGCCAGCCACCAGAGGCCTGCACTCCACTCAGCGAGACGCGGGCAAGAACGGAACTCCGGGCTGCCTCGAGCGGACGTCAGTCTCGCTTGAGGATCCCTTCCGGACGCGAATACGGCCACGATCGCTCATTAGAATCTGCCCCACGGCGCCGGGGTCTGCTTGTGGAGGCTCAGTGGTGCGCCGCTTGGGCCGAGTCCCTTCGGGCGTGTAGCGTGCGTGGCGAGTGGCTTGCCCGGACCTTCGCACTGCGCTCCGAGAGGGAGGTCCGCCATGCGCACGCGCAGTCGAAGGTCCTGGCGCGTTTCGGGGCGCCGTGGGTGGACTCCTTGAGCGGGGCCGGGTTCAGTGCTGGAGTCGCCGCGCTCCGGGACGCTGGTGCTCACGGGAGCCTGTGCGCTCCGTTCCTGGCCGCGCTCACGGTGACGGGAGCCGCGATCTCCACGCTCGGAGAGGCGTGGGGATCGGAAACCGTGTGTGCGAGCGATCCCGTTGCTGCGCGGCTCGATGAGATTCAGCTGGACCTTGGTGAGGGGCCGTGTTGGGAAGCATTGCGCACCGGTGTGCCGGTCTTTGAACCGGATGTGCAGGCGGCGACGTCGGATCGTTGGCCGGTGGCGCTGATGGGGATGCAGGAGGCGCAGCTGGGTGCGGTGTTCGCGTTCCCGATGCGTGTCGGACTGCTGGCGGTTGGCGTGGTGGACCTGTACGACCAGCGTGCTGGTCCGCTGCCCGCCGCCGCGGTCCGGGGTGCCGCCGCGATGGTGCACGTTGCAGCCCGGTTAGTGCTGCACCGTGCGCTACTGCGTGCCGAGGTCGGCAGTCCCGAGTACGAACGAGGCGGAGGGCTCTACTCCCGCCGTGAGGTGCATCAGGCCTCGGGCATGCTGGCGGCGCAAACTGGAGCCACAGTTAGTGATGCTCTCCTCCTTCTCCGTGCGTACGCTTACGCCGCCGGCCGGACGGTCCGGGATCTCTCCGCCGACGTGATCGCCCGGAGAGTCGATTTCACCGACGACAACGACCCCGGCGGGTATGAGGAGACGAAGTAGCCATGGCACGATCCCGAGAACAGCAGCTCGTTGAAACGTTCGTCACTCTCACCGACACCCTTGTCACCGACTACGACGTCGTCGACCTGCTGCAGTCCCTGGTCGACAACGCAGCCGACCTCTTCGACGCATCCGCGGCTGGCATCATGCTCGCAAACCAGCAGCAGGAGCTCGAAGTCATTGCGTCGACGAACGAGCGCAGCAACTTCATCGGACTTATGCAGCTCGAAGCCGGCGAAGGACCCTGTATCGAAGCGTTCACCACCGCGAGGGCTGTCTCAGTGGAAACCCCTGCCGAAATGCGTCGCCGGTGGCCGCGGTTCGCGGCGGCCTCCGCGGAGCTCGGCTACGCGGCGGTGCACTCGGTTCCACTCCGCCTGCGGGAAACCATTCTCGGGTCGATGAACCTGTTCCGCGAGAGCACCGGTGCACTCAACGCCGAGGACGCGATCGCTGCGCGCGCCCTGACCGACGTTGCGACGATCAGCATCCTGCAGCAGCGCACTACCGAACATGCTGACCTGGTACGGAGCCAACTGCAGCAGGCACTGGAGAGCCGCGTCGTGATCGAGCAGGCCAAAGGCTTCCTCTCCCACACACACCAAGTGAACCTGGACACCGCGTTCACACTGCTGCGTTCCCACGCACGATCGCATCAGTCTCGTCTCGCGGACACAGCGCGCGCGGTCGTCGACCGCATGATCACCATCCCCGCAGCTGACACCTCAGTGTCAGCGCGGACTGCGGCGGACGGCGGCAACTTCAAACGGTGACGCACGTTCGATCTCGAGAGGCGATCCCTTGGCACTACTTTCGGGCGAACCCCTTGACAGGGTCTCGGCGTTCGGGAGTCTGTCGCAGAAGACGTACTGCGCCCATACCCCTCATATCGGCGCGGTCGTTTAGCGTTGCACGGCCTCTGGTGTTTCGTCGCGAAAGAAATCGAGCTCGGTGCGAGTGAAGCCGGCGACGCCGCTGCGGCGCCACTGCTTCCGAGCGCGTGCGATGGTGGGGATGCGTGCTGGTGCGACGCTCTCGTCGCGTTCGTAGGTGCTCATCAGCTCTCCTGTCTCCCGGTCTTCCTCGCCCCGCGTTCGACGGTAACGACGGCCGGGAGGGTTGTCCGAAGACTGCGTCCAGCGGAGAAACGGTGGCAGCGCCCTGCGGCGGCGGTGGCTGTGAGGCCGATGCGGCTGGTTCGTACGAATCGGAGCGTCTGTACCAGCGTCTGATGGGTGGGGTTTGGTGGGTGCATGAAGTACATCCACTACAACGGGACCACGATCCTGACCGGCGACGAGATCGCCGACGCCGTGGCGGAGTACGCGGCTGTTCTGGGCGCGAACGGCCGCACCGATACGGTGCATGTGCCAACAGCCGACGCGCACGGGCAGCTCATTCGCGCAACGCTCCTGATCGGGCCCGCCAGCCAGATCGTGCTGGAACCCGCACCGGAGGATGAGCTCGAGCCGGAATCGCCAGAGTTTGTTGAGCAGCTGCGGCGAGGCGCCCGATCGGCCGGCTCAGCACAGCCCGTGCACGCGGAGGGTGACGACGTCCTCGGAGCTGACTCCGAAGCCCCGGCGACCACCGAGCGCTAACAGTCCTCTCGGTCCGCTCCTGCTCCCCTTTTCCGGGGGCGACTGCGGGTGCTGACCTCAGCCTGCTATCGAGCCCGGGTACGGTGACGAGTACCGCTGCTAGACCCGGCCGTCACGTTGGCGGGGTGCGAAGGGTGTGGCGCGGGTATTCGCCGAACCGCTCGGTGTAGGCGCCGGAGAATCGGCCTACGTGCCCGAAGCCCCACCGCCGGGCCACGTCCGCAACGGAAACCGTTCCCGGTTCGGCTGCCTGCAGTTCATGGTGCACACGGTCAAGGCGCGTGTCACGCAGGTACGTCATCGGTGACTCGCCGAGCTCCCGCTGGAACGTTTCCTGAAGACCACGCACACTGAGACCCGCCGCGTCCGCGATATCCCCGACCGAAAGGGGCTCGTGAGCGTGGTCGTGGAGAAAGGCAGTTGCTAGCCTGACGCGGCTGTTGCGCGCCAGGTCGGTCTCGCCATTCAGCGTGCCCCCACGCAACGGATACATGCCCAGGAAGGCCCGGGCAGCGTCTCGCTGCGCATCGTGCCAGCTCTGTGAACTGGATCCGCCGATGCGGAACGCTTCGAGCGCCCGACTGAGGGAGCTATGCCACCGCCCGATCGCGGAAAGCTCCGGCGGGGCCTGAACGTCGAATGTCAGCGACGGTTCCGAACCGGACTGCTCCGCCGCGACGTCGAGGAGAAGGTCCTCGTGTATGTGCACGAGGCGCTGGTCTGGGTCTTCGTACTCGATGCGGAAGCGACGGCCGACCGGGCACAGTGTCGGTGCGGCGCCGGGCTGCAACGGGACCTCGTCCCGACCGTCGCCGATACGGCCCGTGCCTCGTTGCAGCCACTGCACGACGATGTCGGATCCAGTCGCGGCGGTGCCGCTGAGGTACCCGTGCATTTGGAAGCGGCGCACGCTGAGCTGCTCATCGCCTACCGCGACGTACTTATACGTGAATCGGTCGTCGAGCGGACGGCAGTACCAATCCGATCCCGCATACAGCGGCCCGAGCGTCCGGACCGCGTCACCGGTGTCGTGACCGAACGCAGAAAACAGCGCTCCCGCGTTCTGCTGATCCTCAGGGTCCTGCATGCCACCAGCATGCCCAACACGATTTGACCAGCACCAAGCTCTCTATCCCCCACTACCTTCGGCGCGCGGATCGGCCCAGATCAGCTTGCCGGCATCCAACGTGAAGGGCTGGTCTTGACCGTGTCGTTCGGTGAGGCGAGCGTCAGCGAAGGACGCGGAGGTGCGGAGTCTCCTCGCCCTCGTCCTCGTCCTCGGTATCAGTGTTGTGATCCTCGACGACGTACTAACCTGGACGACCGCCGATCGAAACGATCAGGATGCAACCACCGGGATGTACCGGTAAACGATCCGCTACGGGCGTCGACGTTGGCGAAGATCCACGTCAGCACGGCAGTCTTGACGCCCGTACCTGCACGGTGAGGATGTCCGCCTGTCCCCTCTTCATGCGGAGCAGTCCCGGAGACTGCTTGGGCATGTATTTATGCGACTGCTTCATGCTTGTCCTGTGGGCGCGCGGCGGTTGAGCGGTCCGGTTCTGGCGTCGTATCTTGCTGGCCATGATCGCTGCCGTACCGGGCGGTCCGAACAACCGGATCGCGCCTGATGAATATGAGTGGGTTGTCGAGTTCCTTGACGATCCTGCCGAGCCGCTGAGCTCGAGTGTTCCTCCGCATGCGGGGGAGACAGCGAACCGGCGGTAGGTCGTTTCAGGCGAGGTCGCTGAGGTCGGATCCCCTACGCTCGGGCCGGAACGCGATTGCCCAGCGCCGAGAGTCCATCGCTGGCTCCTCTCCGGTCCCGTACCACGCCCTGTTAGGTGTTTGGCTAGCGCATTCATCACCGGTGGTGCCGGCTGGCCGGTCAAACAACGGGCCCGGCAACAGGACGTGTCGCAGCCCGAAGCGCCACCCTGCGTCCGAGCTCCTCAGGCGACGCCGCTGAGGTCGGCGCCGCGGTGGATAACGTCATCGGCCAGTTCACGCATCCCACGGCCGGCCCCGCCGGCACCGCGGCGGAGGAGCTGGAATGCTTCGTCGATACGGACACCACGCCGGTACGCGAGCGCGCCTTTCGCCTGCTCGACGAGTACTCGCGCCTCGAGCGCATCCGCGATCTGCTCGTCGAGACTGTGAAGCCGTCCACGCTCACGCTGTCGAACCAACGCGGCCGACGCGGCGTCGGCGAGCAGTTGGATGAGGACCACGTCGCGATCGTCGTGTCCATTCGTGTGGTCGGCGAAGATGCAGAGCGAGCCGATGGTCGCCTCCCGCAAACGAATCGGTTCCGCGAACGTGCCCCGCAGGCCGCGCTCGCGCATCGTGTCCACAAATGTCGGCCACGCCGTCTCGTGTGTCGAAACGTCGGGGACGTCGATGGTCTTGCCCGTCCGGTAGCAGTCCAGGCAGGACCCCTCGTTCGTGCCGAGCTGCGCCTCTTCAGCATCACTGCTGCGTTCACTGGTGGACGCGATCACATGCAGCGTCCCGGTCTGGTCGGCGAGAACGACCCCCGCTTCCGTTGCTGAGGTGAGTTCGACGCACGCGGCGATGAGGCGGTCCATCGCGTCGAGGACCTCCAGATCCGGGGACAGGACACTGCGAAGCGCTCCGGTGAGGTGCTCAAATCGGTCCTGTCCGTCATGCTCCGATGCCCTCGTCATGATGTGACCTTACGGACGAGTGGATGCTGCGTTCCTCAGCTGTGACCGGATCGCGCCGGGAGCGCTGTACCGACCGAACCGCCTGGTGAGGCAAGCCACCTTCTCGACGCGCCACGTCCCCTCGGTGGCCTGCCTGCCGGACTGTGTCCTACAACCCAAGGCTTGGTCACGTCGGTGCTCGGATGGTCGAGGAGCGCGATGCTGTGCTGGCGCGCATCTATGAGGGCGGAGCGTCACACGGAGCGCGCGCTGCTGGTTCCCTCGGGTGGAAGCGGCGATGCGAGCAGGGACGCAGATAACCGCTGCGATTCCGGCGGGCCGGAGTTGAGCACACCCCTCTTCCGGCTCGTTCCCGCGCCAACTTGGTTACGGAAGACGCGACGGCACGTAGTAGTGCTGCTCACCGCCGGGCGCCGGACGAGCCCGGGTGGTCCAGTAGATGATTGGCTACCGGGATGGATCGACAGGCGGGTGTCCCGCCAACAGCACGACGCCGATGGCGGCTAGGTGAAGGCACCGCTGAGGACGGCGTCGGTGCCCATCGTGATTTCGCGGACGAACTCGTCGTCGTCGGGTTCGAGCTGGTCTTCCGAAGCGGAGGCTGCCAGTAGTGGCACTGCCGGGCCGAGCAGGATCGAGATGACGTCGGAGCAGCCGAACCGGTCGAACGTCGGAACTGTGATGACGTCGGCAAGTCGACTGGTCGCGAGTGCAGCACAGTACGAGAGGGCATCTCCGGCCGCGGCGTCACTCGTGAGGATGCGTGTGCCCGCGCTTGACCATCCGGATACGATGCAGTCCGCTCTATCCGAGTGTCGAGCGTGAGATCCCGACTCGGATTAGGTGCCGAGGGACCGGTCGTACCGCGCTGCTGCGCCGGGGAACTCGACGGCCGGTGTGCGAGAGTGCCGAAATGGTGAAAACAGGCACTGGCGATGACGGCCCTCCCGTTCTCGGGGTGGCAGGAATCGGCCGGATGGGGACCCCTATCGCTGGGTTGCTCAGCCGCCACTTTCGCCTCGGCGCCTTCGACGTCATTCCCGCCCGACGCGACGCTGTTACCGGCAGTCAGTGGCACCCCTCATTGACCGCCCTGGCCGATGCTTCGGATGTCCTCGTGACAGTCCTGCCCGGGCCGGGCGAAGTCCGCACTTGCATGCTCGAAACCCTTCCAGCGCTTCGCCCCGGATCGCTGTGGCTCGATCTCACCTCCGGCGACCCGAACCTTACCGCCCAGCTCGCGGACGAGGCGGAGCGGCGCAACGTCGCCGTGGTATCAGCCCCCATGGGCGGCTCCGTCGCCGAGGCTGCGGCCGGGAACCTGGTCTTCTACGTCAGCGGGCACGACGACGCTGTCGAGCGCGCGGCTCCGATCCTCGAAACACTTTCCGGTCCGGACGGTGTTCACCGGGCGGGCACGAGAGCTGAGGACGGCCAGATTGTCAAGCTCCTCGCCAACGGGCTCTGGTTCGCCAACGCCCTCGCCGCCTCCGAGGCGATGCTCATCGGACAAGCCCTCGGTCTGGGTGCCGCTGGCCTGCACAAACTGCTGCGGGACAGCGCCGGCGGCAGCCGATTCCTGGACGACCACCTCGGTCGACTCCTCGACGGCGACTACCTCACCACCTTCGGCATCGACCGAATCGTGGAGGAACTCGGCACCATCCACAGCATGAGCCGGACAGCAAACGTTGCGACCCCGATGCTCGACGCGTCAGCGCGTCTCCACCGAGCAGCGCTTGAACGGTATGGCCCTGAGCTCGGCGAACTCCTCGCCGTGAAGCTCCTCGAAGAACAAGCCGGACGACAGCTTCGCAACTGAGGCCATCATGAGCACGGCAGGATCCGGCTCACATCGCTAGATTGTCTAGTGAAGATGGCGTTCTCGGCCTACGCTCACGCTGGTGGACTCGAGCGAGTGCGGAGGCGGGATGACGATCGACACGGCCCGGACGACCAACCTGCAGGGGGTCGAGGACCACGCCCCCGGGGTTCGTATTGAAGCCGCCGGAAGCAGCCCGGAAGCCGCTGTGGTCAATCTCGCTGGCCTGTACGCAGGCCGCCACTGGGCTGCTCGGACCACCGAACGCCGTTTCTCCTACCGGCACACTGCTCTCGGCGATGGCGATCTAACGCTCCGCCGGTCCCGGATCGACGGGTTCATTCGCGGGTCCATCCCACCCTCCGACGAGTACATCGTGCAGTGGCTCACCGCCGGCCGCGGCATCCCGGACGTTGCCCAAGACCGTGTACCGATGGCCGGGGATGTGCCGATGCTGTTCCCAACGGCGCGGGAGTTCGTGTTCGAGTACGAGGACTACGACCAACGCATCGTGCACATGTCAAGGCGGCTCGTGCACGAGGTAGCGGACGAGCTGTTCCACACCGGCGACGTCCCGGACCTCGGCCTTGATCACCTCCGGACGCTGGACGCAGGCGCTGTGACGCGTTGGCGGAACGGCTTGGCACTGCTCTCGCACGAGCTGCAAGCTGGCGGCGTTGACACGCTGCTCTGGCACAACCTCACCCGAGCCTCCGCGGCGGCGTTCCTGAGGATGTACCCGCCGACGGTGAGCACGCTGCCTCCCGCGGTGCTCCTGCCCGGCCGGGACCGGCTTCGTGCAGCGGTCGAGTACATCCACGAGCACGCGGCCGAGCCAATGGGCGTCTCCGTGATCGCTCGAGCTGCCGGGCTGAGCGTTCGAGGGGTCCAGGAAACGTTCCAGAGGAACCTCGGTCAAACGCCGATGCGATACCTGCAGACGGTGCGCCTCGACCGGGTCCGACGAGAACTGCAACAGCTGAACCCCACGGCAGACGCTGTGGGATCGGTCGCCCGACGGTGGGGATTCGCGCACGTCGGCCGGTTCTCCGCCGCGTACAAAACCGCTTTCGGCGAATACCCACACACCACCCTGCGGAACTGACCGGCAGGGCAGCGGCTGCTTGCACCGGTTGGTATCCCTGACGCCGTTCCGTGAGCCTCGTCCGTGCAAGCGTGGGGAGCACCCGTGCAAAGGCCGCGGGCAGTCGATTCGCCGCAGCATCTGCAGGGCCAGTGCCACCAACTTGCTGCCGGAGTGGCCAGTACAGCTCACGCCACGGAAGAGCTCGGGCGCGCAACTGGACGGAGTCTCACCGGCTCAGTCGTTGATTAGTACCCATGAAGTACATCCACTACAACGGGCAGCCGACAATGGTCGCAGACGACGTTGCGGATGCGGTGATCGAGTACGCCGCTGTCCTTGGTTCGAACAACAGGACCGACACCATCGACGTCCCCACCTTCGATGAGACCGGTCAACCCGCCGTCGAGACGCTGCTGGTTGGACCGGCAAGCCAGATCACGATCAGTCCGGCTCCGGAGGATGAGCTCGAAGACGACCACGAGGGCTTCGTGCAACATCTTCGGGAACTCGCTGCCGCTGCAGGACCGGCACGCCCCGTCCACGAGGACCGAAACGTCAGCGCCAGCGATCCCAAGCGGTAGATCCGCGAACACAACACGAGGGGCTATCGTCTGCGACAGGTGACCGAGCCCCTGGCCGCCGGAACGATTTCATCGTCCGATGCCGATTGGAATCCGTCATGCAACCGAGTAACACTCCACCGCCCGCGCAGCGCCTTTCGTCGACGAGCGGCGTGAACTTGCTGTGGAGCGTCCTTGGAACCGACAGCTGGGAAGCGCACGACGGGATCCTGCTCGTCGGCAGCGTCGAACGCACGTCTCGGTACTCCCCGGAATACGCCGTCCGGCTCGCTGACGGCGTCCTGACCGGCAGCCACACAAGTCTCGAGAGCGCGCAGGCGCAACTCGGCGGGTGGGCACGCTGGCAGAGCCAATTCCCACGGTCACCGACGGCATAGGAGAGGCCTTCTGCTGTCGTAGTGCGCAAGGGCGCATCGGTGCGCGTGTAGCGTCCTGCGCATGCATACCGGTGGCGCGCTTCGTGCCCTGCTTGAACGGCTGGTCGTATTGGGAGACCCCGCAGCGGATGTCTGCGGTGCGCTGTTCCGCGCGGTGACCGCCGCCACCGACCTCGCTTCAGCAGCCGGCGCAGGGGCGGTTCTCGCAGACACGGGCGAGGTGCTGCACGTCATCGCGTCATCGAGCGAGCGCACCAGTGACGTCGAGGAAGCTGAGCTGGGCATCGTGCAGGGGCCGTGCCTTGAGGCGTACCGTTCCGGCGGTCTCGTCGACGTCCCCGACTTCGCATCGCGAGCGGATGACTGGCCGGACGTGTTCCGGATCGCGCAGGAGCGCGGCTTCGGGGGCGTGTACGCCGTCCCTCTCAACCTCCGGGGCCGCACCATCGGAACGATCTGCGCTTTCTCTCCCCAAGGCGCGGCCTTCACCGACACGGATGCCAGCTTGCTGCACGTCATCGCGGACACCGCGGTGGCTGCCGTCGCGCAGCGAATCGTCCTCCAGGGCCGGACACTCGATGAGCTCATCGAGCTCGCCCTCGAGCAGCGTGACCGGATCGAACAAGCAAAGGGGGCGCTCTCCTACCGTCGAAGCGTGCCCATCGACCACGCGTTCCGCATCCGGCACGCGGGAGCACAACGTGCGGGGCTCTCCCTCGCCCGGACGGCGCACCAGGTCATCACCGAAGGCCACACGCTCTAAGTACCACCCTCGTCCTTACCTTCCCCAACGCGGAGGCGCCGGGCTACCATCACCCCGAGATTCGGTTAGAGCTTGCTCCTGGGTCTCCGGCTCGCCGTCCGCTCGCGGTAAGGCCGCGGTGGTGGTGCCGACGTCTTGGGAGACGCCGGCGCCACCGCCCGGTCTGCTCACACCCGTGTAAGCAGCGGCGCTCGGTGTCGGTGTTCTCGCTTCGCTCCGCGTCATCAGGAGGTAGTTTGATCTGCCACCCTGGATCGCTCGGTAGACCGTCGAGCGGGCGACACCAAGGACCTCGGCAATCTCGCTCGTCGCGTGCATGCCGGCACGATGCAGCGCAACCAGGTCATTCTCCAGCGGAATGGAGCGCTTTGGCTTCTTACCGCAGAGCTGGCCTGCCGCCCTCACGATAACGCGATGTACCCTCTCCGCACTGAACCTCCTGGAACCCCTTACACGAGGGTTGGACAGTGAGCGGGGTGGCGGCTACGAACCAAAGCCAACATCAGTACCGCTGTCCGAACGGGAACGGGCGGGCATGGGTGTGGGCCGTTCCGGATGAAATCGGAACGGCCCACCGGTTTCCCGTCACCACTCCAGGAGATCACGAGCAACAGCTCGTCGGTGATCCGCCCGTTCAGGGGTGGGCGGAGGTGTCAGCGCTTGAGGGTTAGTTCGAGCGGCCGTTGACGTCGCGACGGTCATCGTCGTTCCAGTCGGGCTTGCGGACACCGGACTTGGCGATGCCGCGGCTGACGATGTAGGCCGCCGTCACGATTGCGACGTACAGCCAGGCCTGGTCCGCGCCGAAGCCGGTGTGGCCCTCGTCCGCGTTGTCGACGACCGCGGACGCGATGAGGATCGCGATCGAGACGACCAGCCAGGCGTAGAACTCGGTGGTCTTCAGCGCGGACTTGGTCTCGTTCCAGGTAGCGCGGACGACCGAGTCGTGCCGTGCGGGATTTCCTGCCGTGTTCGACATAGTCACTCCTTCTGCTCTCTGCCACCGCATCCCGGTGGCGTCATGACCACCACGGTTGTCTCGCTCCGCTGATTACTCGCTCAGTTTCGATTCCCAGGGACCAGGGTGGACGATGCATACACGCAACAAGGACAAAAGGTGGTGGCGCAGTGGACAACGAACACGGACCCGGCACACCTTCGCACCTGTACGCCGGGCGGCCGGGCAGCGCCGCTGGGGCTGCCGCGATCGCCAGCCTGCAAGCCCTCAGCGACACCGTGCACGACGCCGACGAGCAGGCGCTACGCGCATTGCGGATGCTGCCCATCGACGCGCTCGCGCTGCAGCACCTCGTGCAAGCCGACCGAGACGGCCGGATGCTGAACGCCACACAGCTCGCCCGAGCCCTCCGCCTCTCGACCGCAGGAATCACCAAGCTCATCGACCGGCTCGCCCGAGCCGGCCGCGTGGAACGCCGCCCGAACCCGAAAGACCGCCGCGGCATCATCATCATCCCCGCCCCCACCGCCGAACGAGACCTCGCGCGTGCCTACGGGCACATCCACGCCCCCCTCATCGCCGTCATCGACGAGCTCACCGACGAAGAAGCCGCCACCATCGACCGGTTCGCCAACCGCCTCAGCCAAGCACTCCGCACCGAACTCGACTCCGCGGCCCCCACCCCCGACAGCTGACTGCATGGCCGACCGGCGCAATCTCGTCGGGCCCGCGGTTCGGGGTGTCCATGCGCCAGCATCTTTCGTTGCGCGAAAAGTACATACTCGTAGACCTTCAGTTGCGGAAACTGTTCAGAGTGTGAAGGATGTTGCTGTCCGGGCGCAGATGACCGGGAACCGAGCAAGCAGAGGGTGGCGAGGAAGATGCACAGCACGTATCAGGGGATGCCGCAGACGATGCGCGTCGGGGGGATGCACCGCCGGTTTGGTCTGACCGATCCCACGATCATCGAAACCTACGCTGCACGTCGAGCGGAGGACCCGACGCTCCTCAGTGAGGGCACCGGTCCCTCCTACGCTGACTTCTTCGTGGGGCCTGCGCTCTAGGATCAAGCCACTAACTCTGGATCTGATGAGGGACTTGCCGTGCCGTTGACTGTTGTCCGCCGTGAACACATGCACCTCTACGCGCGGGAACCCCGCTCGAGGGCGGCGAAGAACGCGGTCGAGGCGCTCCTGCGGCTGCAGCACGCGGAAGAGCAGCAACTCGAGCAGGCCCGGAAGGAGTCAGGGCTCACGAAGAACGAGTTCCACGCGGTCCGGTACATGCTCCAAGCCCACCGCGACGGCCGCCTCATGGGCCCGAAGGACCTCGCAGTGATGCTCAACGTCTCCAACGCGTCCGTGACGAAGATCGTCGACGGACTCGTCAAGAAGGGTGACTTCGTCCGCGCACCGCACCCCACCGATCGACGCGCACAAGTGCTCGAACCGACGGTGCAGGCGGCGCGGAAGATCGACGACGCCTACGCCCGCTACCACCGGGCCGTGGTCGAAGTCATCGACCACCTTCCCAAAGAAGACAACGACGTCCTCACCCGGACCCTGGAACAAGTCACCAACGCCCTGACCGCAACGGACCCGGCAGGGGCGTTTGAGGACGAATACGTCGTCGAAGACGAGGACGCCACCGACGACGAGCAACCCCCGAACCTGCGCATCCTCGCCTAAACAGGCCGCCCATCACGGTTGACCGTCAATGAGACGGCGAGTCCGCGACGCAACGAACACGCCTTCGCTCGTCGCGTTGCTGAAACTGCACGGCGGATGGCCGTCGAGCTGCTCGACCTCGGGCGGGGAAACGCTCAGGCGGGCAGAACACAACCCGGATGCGAACCGCCCGCCTAAGCACCCCACCCCCTGAGCTGGTGAAGCACGCTCACCGTAACTCAATGTCAGCACATATGGCAGGGGGCAGTGGTTGGTTGCCAAGTGTGGGTGCCGCTGCCGGTTCGGGTCACGGCGGCGACACCCACACACAGCCGACGCTCCCTGATCGGTACGTCGCTGGTAACGGGCCCCAGCGCATCATTGCGGCTACAGGCAGGCGGTTGAACACTGCCGGGACTTCAGGTCAATGTCGGGGTCCGCGAGGGGTGGCGAGGTCTACGAGCACTTGATCTTGGACGCACTGACCGTCCACACCACGCTGCCGTGAGCGCGTCGGTGCCGTGGTCTCGATCCACGGCACCGGGCACAATCAAGCAGACACAAGGGCAACGGTGCTTGCGCGAACTGACTCCAGCTGCGCTGCTTGCGAGATGTTGAGGTACCGGTAGCTCTGCGGCGGTTCGACGGCGACGTGGGCGCGAAGTTCCGCGAGGGACACGGGGCGCGTCCAGGTGGAGGGAGTGTCCACCTCGATGATGGCCGCGTGCTCAACGCCGTGGAGGTAAGCGTCGAGGTAGCGGCGGTCGATGCCGATCATGCGCTTGAACCGATCCCAGACGGTCTGACGTGGAACTCGATGCACTGCCGAAGTGCGCAGCGTTCCGATGACCTGCTTGGACGGCGAGCTAGCGTAGACGTAAAGGGTTGTGCCGACGGCGATTGCCGGGAACCGACGGCGCACCTCGGCGGTCTTCGTGCCGGCAAGGAGGGCGTCGGCGAACTCGGGCCGTACTGACAGGAGCACGCTTCGGTCGGTGCTCATCGTGCCTCCAGGAGTTGCGTTGTCATCAGGTCATCGAAGTAGCCACTCGGAACTTCTCGGATGGTGAGGAAGTTCCCACGGACGTTGTGGGCGCTGTTCAAGGCGGCGACGTCGCTCCTGCCGAGTTCTCGGGGGAGGAGTTCAGTGTCCTCGAACCGTACGACATGAACCTCCCCGGCATCGTTCGCCATGGCGCGGATCTCTGACAGAGAGAGCACGCCAAGTTCTCGGTAGACGGCGTGCGCTTCCGCTGCTGGGAGTATCTCGGACCCGATGAGGCGAGATGTTGCGACCATTCGGCGAGTGCGGGAGAGCTTGTCGGCCGTCACGTACCAGAGCAGGCGGGTTGGTGCGGTCAGCGCCGGCCCGGCTGGGGTGTGGAAGTAGACGTGCTGCCGAAGGATTCCGAGAGTGGTGCGCCGAAGTTGCAGCAATGTGTCGCCGGCGTACCCGAGGAGTGTCTCCGCGTATCGGGGACGGATTGGCACGACCGCTGCCGGCGTGCCGGTACCGGTGATGGCAAGCGGGTAATGGATCCGCTCACGATCCGCTGCTTCCTGCGGGAGGAGCGACGGGTGGTTTTCGAACCCAGTACGGGGCTCCGCCGTCCATCCGCTTGAGTTGGCAGCGTAACCATCTTCGCGAAGCGCTTCCCCGACGACTTCCTGCACAGTGTCTTCGACAATCACCGTCGTGCATCCCAGCCGTACCGCCTCTCGCCGCAGGTAACGGGTGAGCTGGAGTGCGACGGTGAGGGCTTGCGGCCCAGGGGCGACTCGAAGGAGCGGCACGTACAGCGAATCGTGGTCTGGTCGGTATGCCAGTAGAGCCCATGGTGTGTGTCCGTCGGAGAGGACTTGCACTTGGGTGGTGTCCGGATGGCTTCGCTCGTTGGCGATGCGCTGCAGCAGGCTTCTGCCGCGTTCCCCAGTGTGGTGGTTGGTGAACGCGTTCTGCAGCGTGGTTCCGTCGAGCCGGTCGAGCGGTTCCCAATCGAGGTCGACGGAGCTGATCAGCCGGGGCACGAACGACGGTTGTCCGACGCCGCTCCGGGTCCGACCGATCAGCACGTGCGGTCGGATCGCTTCTACGCCGAAGTCAGCGAGCAGCCAGTCAGCCGTTCGCTCGATCAGGGTGTCGTCATTCGTGACGAAATACGCTGCTTCTGCTCGGATGGCGTCAGCAAGGTGCAGGAGGTCTTCACTGATGGACGCGTCCTGGGCGATTGCCGTAGCGAGTCGCTTGGCAAGGTCGTGCTCGAGCGCTTCGTCGTCGGGGCGTGTGGTGCGTAGGCGCACCCAGTGCTGCGAACCGGTGCGGAGCGCAGCGCGCTGAACCGGGTCGATCGTACGGCTGAACTCCTGGTCGAGTTGCACGGACACTGCGTAGTCGATCTTCTGTTGCATCCAGTCAGCAAGCAAGCCGGCGGATTCCTGTGCTCGTGCCCGAGGTACGTGTGGTGCGCTGCAGAGGTCACTGACGACATTGGCGTCAAGCACGGCGAGCGGAAGCTTGGAAGCAAGCAGCGCAGCTTCCAGAAGGTCGAGCTGGCCGAGGGGGCGCCGCCACCTGGTGAGCACGGATCCGAGCTGCCGTCGGCCCGGACGTTCAGCGCGAGGCGACATTCCAAGGCGAGACCAGAACCCGTGAAGCCCGTAGTCCTCTCGACAGTCAGCGGCGAGCTCGAGCCGTTCCGGGTGATCGGCAATGACACGGTCGGTCAGCGTTCGTGCCAGTCCAGTGCCTCGCGCTGCCTCCGCGATGCAGACGTGACGAAGGGTGATCTGTCCGGTGCGCGGCAGATCGAACAGGACGTACCCGACGACGGTGTCGTCTTGAACGGCGGCGAGCACCTGCCCTGATCGGGCCCGGTCGTTGAATGCTTCGAAGGGTAGGAATCCGAGCGTCGCCGAGTTGAGCTTCCAGAGCGAGTAGACATCGTCCAGGAGGGAGCCCTCCCCGAACGCACCAGGAGATGGGTACCGAAGGTCGATCACCACGGGCGCCCCTTCCCTCACAACACGATTAGCGCTCACCTAACCATCTCTGGGGCTACGCACCTTCGAAGCGCGCCGCTGTGACAGAGGAGTCAGGGTCTCCTATTAAAGTCTCGCCGGATTGCGAAGCCTCGGACTGCGTGGGCAGACGCACGCTCGGTGAGAAGTCATCGCGGCACCCGTGCTCTCAAAGGACTGTTCTTCATCTACATCCTTGCCTGGCAGTTGCCTGCAGCTCGGAACCACAAGACGTCCTGGCGCTCCTCTATCTTCCGCGTCGGAAGCAGCGATCGTCCGTTCAAGCTGTGTGGGAACCCTGCTTCGCCGAGTCGACGGAATCTCTCTGGTGTCACGGAGGCTGTCGCCTTGCGCGGAAGCGACACGATTCGTGGCATAGAGACAAGATCTGAGGGCGACCGACAAGCGGCGGCCCCAAGGAGCCCCGGCGAACCGTGAGAACATCCCCTTGGAACGCCATCGTGATGGTTTTCGACCTCGATGACACGGATCGCAGCCAACGTCAGCGCTTCCGTCGGCTGCGCTCCCTCGGGTCCGACGAGCTTTGAGGACGACCCAAGGTGCTGGTTGAAGCACGCTCGGGTCGCCGCCGCGGTACTTCGTCTTGCCCGTGCGCGAGCCGAAGATCGTCGGGGACCGGGTGCACCTCGACCTGTGCGGCGAGGACGCCACAGCCGAGGTCCGCTCGTCGCGCTTGATGCTCCGAGTCCCCGGGATGGACGACGACGACGGATCCGAGCAAAACGAGGTCTGCGCGCCGCGAGGCGGCCTTGCTCGGGGTTCAACCTGCCGTCCTGCGCGGCGTTGGAGAGCTCAACCTGGTGCGTGTTTCCGGGGCTGGAGTCTCAACTACTTCGAGAGAAGTCGCATCTGGGTTGAGAAACGACACGGGCGGCCCTTCGTGGTACCGAGCGAGTGACGGGAATCGAACCCGCGCTACCAGCTTGGGAAGCTGGAGTTCTACCATTGAACTACACTCGCGCACCCGCTCAGCGGGACGACGCAAGCCTAGCGGATTCTCTGCTGGATGCGAGCCGAGCGCCGGCCGGACGACCACCGGACGCCGCTTGCCGGAGGTGATCCGCGCCTCCAGGCCGTCGCACCGCTGGCCGTCTGCCGGAGCCGAGTACCCGCTGTGAGCCCGCCCGTCTGACGGACAGGTGTCGCCCCCGTGTGTACCGTCCAGGTGGATCGAGCGACCCCGAACCGAGGAGGACCCGGATGGTCAGGCATCCCCTCATCGACGACGTGGTCGGACCGGCCATCGTGGTCCGATCAGCTTCGCCGGTGGTGTGGCTGACCGATGCGTTCTCATCGCTGCTCCGTCGGGCGTCCGAGTCCGGACGCATGGTCGTGCTCCGCACCGGGCGCGAAGCGGCACTCACCCCCGCGCTCCGGCACGCGCTCGGCGCACACGGTGCCGCGTGGGTCGTCACCGACTTCGACGGCACCCTGCGAGACGGCCGTACCGGTGTCGCCGCCACGAGCATCGAGGACGTCGTCCACCGTGGCCCGGAACTCGTCGGGACACCGTCCCCGGAGCACCCCGTGGCGATCGACTCCGTCCGCCAGATCAGCATTGACCTCACGCTGCGGCACCACGCGGGCCGCGCGATCGACATCGGCTCAGCGATCGAAGCCCTCTGCGAGACCGTCGGCACGTGCCCGACCCGCTGGGGGACCGCCGAACCGCTCACCGTGCCGTGGGACCGCTGGGTCGTCACCCAGTACGCGAAGCACGAGGCCCCCGCGATCTCGACCTCGTACGCCGTGGGCGAGGGGTTCTCCGCGACCATGACCGCGCACCTGCTGGACGGGGTCGTCGTGGAGACGATGTCCGCCGTCCTCACCATCCCCGAGGACGGCGCGGACCCGGCGCTCGCATCGAAGCTCCTCGACGCCGTCCACCGTGTGGCCGACGACGTCGAACCGGTGTTCGGCGTCGTGATGCAGCGCCGCGGCGACGCCGACCACCTCGTCCGCGCGGTGTCGCACGGGGAACCGTCCCCGCTCGCCGTCGTGGTGGGACCCGAGGCGTCCGAGTTCCTCGACCGCGACGGGGTCTGGCCGCCACCGCGCACGACCACCACGACGTTCGGCGGCGGCGGACTCGTCGTGCGGTTCGACGACGGGTGGGAAGCGCTCGAGGCCTTCCTCGACCGCATCGACGAGGACCGCTTCCTGCAGCTCGTCGGCGGCGCACCGCTCGACCCCGCGCACGACGAGGGCACGCTCGACGGACACGTGGGCGGTGGGCACGGCGGCAGTGGGCGCGGCGGCAGCGGGCATGGCGGCGGCGGCTACGTCGGCGGCACCGGTTCGCCCGTGATGGGTGGCCAGGGTGCCCCGTGACGTGACCCTGCTCTGCCGAGAACCCGTCGAGACCCGCGACGTCGCCGAGGCCCTGCTGCTGCACGACGAGTCCTGGGGCGTCCGGGCACTCGACGACGGTCCGATGGTGCAGGTCTGTCGCGACGCCACGCACCCGGTCATCACGGTGCTCGGGGTCCGGCGGGTGGACTCCCTCGACGAGGTCGAACGCATCCTGCCCGACGCCCCGACGCTCTCCACGCCGCTGTGGTGGGTGGACACGGTGACCCCGGCCGGCGCCGACGGCGAGTCCGGGATCACGGCTGCGCTCGAGGCCGCGATGGACCTCGACGCGGTCTGCATCGTCCACGGGGACTGAGCGCGGCCGCGCCGCCTCGCCGCGCCGCCTCGCACGGTGCGAGGTCGTGCGCGTCCCGTGCGGGGTTCCGTCCTCGGTGCGACGGCCTCGACCCCGCACGGAGTACGGAACCTCGCACCGAACGGCACAACGCGCCGCGCCCCGCGCCCCGCGCCGCGCGGCGCCCGCGCCCGCCTCAGTCGCGGTCGTGCATCGCCGCGAGCTGCTCGTTGTACGCCTTGAGGTCCGCGTCGCCGTCGCGCTCGGCCTTCCGGTCGAGGCGCTTCGCATCGCGGGTGTCCGACTTCACCCAGTTCCGCACCACGAGCAGCGCGACGAACACCATCGGCAGCTCGGAGGCGCCCCAGGCGATCCCGCCGCCGGTGTGCTGGTCGTCGAGGAGCGCGGCGTCGTTGGTCTGACCGAGCGCGTGGAACCAGTCGAGCGCAAACACCGACTGCGAGGTCATCACGGCGACGCCGAAGAACGCGTGGAAGGCCAGGGTCGCGAGCAGCGCGATGATGAGGATCGGGTACTCCGGCCGCTTCGGACCCGGGTCGACGCCGATGAACACCCAGAAGAACAGGTAGCCGCTGAACACGAAGTGCACGACCATCGCGACGTGCCACTCGTGCGACTGCATCGCGTACTGGTAGGCGGGCGTGAAGTAGAACACGACGAGGGAGCCCGCGAAGATCACCCCGGCGACGGCGGGCTTCGCGAGGAACTGCATGTACCGCGAGTGCGTGAAGAGCATGAGCCACTCGCGGGCTCCGCGGGACCCGTCGTTCCGGACCGGCAGGGTGCGGAGCGCGAGCAGCACCGGGCCGCCGAGGACGAGGGGCAGCGGCACGAACATCATGAGCAGCATGTGCTGGAGCATGTGCGACGAGAAGTGGATCATGCCGTACACGGCGGGCCCGGCCGAGGTCGTCCAGATGAACAGCGCGCACCCGAGCAGCCACGCGATGGTCCGCCCGACGGGCCACTTGTCCCCGCGCTTCCGCAGCTTGCGGACGGCGAGCAGGTACCAGCCGGCACCGACCACGGCCAGCGCGAGCCACACCCAGTCGATGTGCCACTGCGTCAGGTAGGTCTGCACGGTCTGCGCCGGCGGGTACGGGAAACCGATGAGCCCGGAGCGGGTGTCCTCACCGGTCGCCGGCGTCTGCGGGATGGGCGGCTGCGACCGGGAGACGGCGACCGAGACCCCGATGGCGACGGCCATGAAGACGATCTCGGCGAGGGCGAAGCGCACGAAGAGCCTGCGGTCGAGCGGTGCGCGGAGCAGCCCGGGCACGATCCGGCGACGCTGGACGACCCCGGCGAGCCCGAGCAGCACGAGGAGCGCGGCCTTGACGGTGATGAGCCAGCCGTACGTGGTCGTGAAGAGGTCGAGCGGCCCGGTCAGCCGGAGAGACGCGTTGACGATGCCGGAGAACGCGACCGCCGCGAACGCCCACCCGGCGAGCGTCGAGTACCGCGAGACGACCCGGCCGGTGGCGCCCTTCAAGCGGGTGCGCAGGACCAGCACGGCGACGAGGCCGCCCGCCCACACGCACACCGCGACGAGGTGCACGGCGAGCGAGTTCACCGCGTTCGCGTGCTCGAGCGACCCGGCGGCGTGCCCGGACAGCGCGAGGGGGAGGAGCGCGAAGAGCCCGGCGACGGTGGCCACGGCGAGCGTCGTCACCCGGGTGGCGAACGCCGCGACGACGGTCGCGAGGAGGATCGCGACCGCCGAGACGACGAGCGCCTGCCCGATCTCGACCTGGAACGCGAAGAGCATGAAGTTGCGCGCGAACACCGGGCTGGTGAGCGGCACCCCGAGGGTGTTCGCCCCGGTGAGGACGATGCTGACGACCGCGGCGAGGAACCAGACCGCGCCGGTGACGGCGGCCCACCGCGACGCCCGGTGCTGGACGCTCGACATCGCGCCGTGGTCCTTCTTCTGCGCGGGCAGTGCGAACGCCGCGACCACGAGCAGCCCGATGGTCAGGGCCGCCATGGTGTCGTGGACGACTCGTGCGACGGGCAGGCCGTACTCGACCAGGTCGCCGGCGGACACCAGCTGCTGGTTCGCGCTGAACGCTCCGGTGAGCGTCATCCCGAGGATCGAGCAGGCGACCGCGAGCGGGACGGCGATGACGAGGACCGTCGCGACGGTGGACGTGCGCGCGGTGACGGGCGCGGATTCCGGTGCCGCGCCTCCAGGCTGAGTTGCGGTGGGGGTGACGGTCATGACCGTCCCATGGTAGGCGTCCTGACTGGAGGCGCGGCGCGAGTCGCCGGATCCGGCTGCGGTCCGCTTCAGGGTCGCGTCGTCAGACGCGGCGCTCCCAGATCCCCTCGCTGCCCACCCCGACGAACCCGACCGCCTCGTTGACGTCGAGCATCGGCCGGTTCTCCTCCGCGTTGAAGGTGATGATCGACGGGTGCCCGGGGTGGTCCTGCTCGATCCGCTCGATCCCCGCCACCTTGAGCAGCCAGCCGAGCCGGTGTCCGCGGTGCTCCCGGAGGACGAGCGTGTCGCCCTGCATCACGGGCTGGCCGACGGCGTCCGGTACGGCCAGCTGCGTGAAACCGGCCAGCGTGGTGCTCTCCACGTGCTCGACCGCCACCGTGACCATGGTCCGGGGGGAGCGTTCCCGCAGCTCCTCGTGTTCCCGCAGGCGCTCGAGGGTCCAGACGTCCTCGGGCTCCTCCATGTCACCCTCCGGCGCGTCCGTGCTCATCCGGGTCTCGAGGAGCGCGATGCCCTCCTGCCACGCGGTCGGCGTGCGACCCGTCCACGCGTGCAGGCGGTACCCCGGGCCCGCGGCGGTCGAGGCGCGTTCGTGCAGCGTCTGCACGACGGAGCGGTCGGCGGGCAACGACAGGCGGCTGATGCGGTTGACCTGGCCGAAGCGCCAGCCGCGGCCGGTCAGGAACCGGACGGCCGCCTCGTCCTCCGGCACGGCGCCGAAGCCGGTCGGCGCCGGTCGGTACCCGTGCCCGGACGCTGGCCCGACCTGCCGGGAGGGCGCGTACGTCTTCCACTGCGTCCGACCCGCGGCTCGCGCGAGGTCTTCGAGGTGGTCGGCGACCAGGGTCCCGATCCCGTTCCGTTGGTGGTCCGGGGCGACGCTGATCGAGATCCAGCAGTTCGGGGTGCCCGGCGCCTGCTTCGAGTCGTAGGCCCCCGCGGCGACGACCGTTCCGGTGGACGATCGGGCGACGAAGAGCCGGCTCGGACCCTCCGGGTCGAGGAGGTAGGGGAGCTGTTCCTCCGGGGACCAGAGGAGTTCGGGCAGCCCGGTGACGGCCACCTCGGCGGCGTTCTGCACCGCGACCCACTCCCGGAAGGCCTGCACGACGGCCGGGTCGTCGGTCATCGTCCGGGGGACGTCGATCTCGTGCACGGCGTACGTGGTCATGTCCAGCCTCCCGGCGGTGTCCCGCTGCCCGACGCTGGGCAGCCTCGCAGCATACCGGCGCGGGTGCGGTGCCGCTAGGCTTCTGCGCGTGCTGCTCTCCGACCGCGACATCACCGCCCAGCTCGCCGAGGGCCGGATCGGGCTCGACCCGTACGACGCCTCGCTCGTCCAGCCCTCGAGCATCGACGTCCGGCTCGACAAGTTCTTCCGGCTGTTCGACAACCACAAGTACCCGCACATCGACCCCGCGGTGGACCAGCCCGACCTCACCCGTCTGGTGGAGACCGACCCGGACGAGGCGTTCGTGCTGCACCCGGGTGAGTTCGTCCTCGGTTCGACGTACGAGGTCGTGACGCTCCCCGACGACATCGCCGCACGACTCGAGGGCAAGAGCTCGCTCGGCCGCCTCGGTCTACTGACCCACTCCACCGCGGGCTTCATCGACCCGGGGTTCTCCGGACACGTCACGCTCGAGCTGTCGAACGTGGCGACGCTGCCGATCAAGCTCTGGCCAGGGATGAAGATCGGCCAGCTCTGCTTCTTCCAGCTGTCGAGTCCGGCAGAGAAGCCGTACGGCTCCGCCGAGTACCAGTCGCGGTACCAGGGCCAGCGTGGGCCGACGGCGTCCCGCTCGGCGCAGAACTTCCTCCGGACGGACGTCTCCGGCCGCCCGTAGCGCGTCCTGCGATATCGCGTTCCGCCATCTTCCGTGCGGATCGCTCGGCGCGGTCGTCCGCGCGTAACGAAATGTCGCATTCTGTGTATCGTTGCGGCATGTCCGCAGTTCTCCCACGGCCCGCGACACTGGTGTCGGCTGCCGCGCTCATCCGGGACGCCCGGCTCCGCGCCGAACTGACCCAGGTCCAGCTCGCCTACCGAGCCGGGGTCACGCAGAGCGTCATCAGCACCTACGAGAACGGCCGTCGCGAGCCGTCCCTCGCGGCACTGCAGCGCCTGCTGCTCGCCGCCGGGTTCACGACCGCGATCGACCTGCGTCCGGTCGAGGAACCCCTGCCACTGCGGGAGCGCGTGACTGCGGCGCGCGAGGAACTGCTGGCGATCGTGCACCGGCTCGGCGGGCGGAACCCGCGGCTGTTCGGCAGCGTCGCACGCGGCGAGGACGGGCCCTCCAGCGACGTCGACCTCATGGTGGACCTCGATCCGGGGCTCGGCATCTTCGCGCTCATGCGGATCCAGGACGAGGCCGAGCAGCTCCTCGGCGTCCGGGTCGACGTCGCGGACGCCGCGGGCATGGGAGCGGACGCGGTCCGGGACGCGGTCCCGCTGTGAGCCGTGACGTGGGCGACCGGCTCGACGACGTCATCCGGGCGTGCGGTGTGATCCGTCGGTACGTCGACGAGGACGGGCTGCCGGAGGACCTCGTCTACGACGCGGTCCGGATGCGGCTGGTCGAGATCGGCGAGGCCGTGCGCATGCTCCCGAGTGCCGTCACCTCGAGCGAACCGGGCATCCCGTGGGCGCGGGTCTCCCTGCTGGGGGAGCGTCTGACCCGCCGCTACTTCGACACCACGCCCGCCGTCGTCTTCGGGACGGCACGGGTGGACGTGCCGGCGCTCTGCGATGCGGTCCAGCGCATGCGCGCCGGGCAGGCGTAGCGCGCGCCGCCCCGCCGGCCAGCCCCGTCGGCCGGCCCGTCGGCCGGCCCCGTCGGCCGGCCCCGTCGGCCGGCCCGGTTGGCCGGCCCCGCCGAGTCTCGGCCCCGCGGACGTCCTGCGCGTTCCGGCGGGCGCGATCTGTCCGCCGGGCCGAGTCTCGGGGACGGCCCCGCCGCCCGACCGACCGGCTGCGGACTGGAGGCGCGGTGCGGGCCGGCACCGTGCCTCCCGTCCGCCGTCGGCGCGCGTCCACGGCACGTGGCGGCCGAGTCTCGGCCCAGCGGACACCCTGCGCGGTCCGGCAGACGCGATCCGTCCGCCGAGGCGAGACTCGGCCTCGCTGCTGCTGCTGCTGCCGCGGCCCCTGCCGCCCGCCCCGCCGCACACCGCCCGCGAACGCAGGACGGCCCCGTCTCGCCGAAGCGAGACGGGGCCGTCCGTGGAGCGGGGGAGATCAGCCCTTCTTGGCGAGTGCCTCGAGGGTGTCGTTGCCCTTGTAGGCCTCGACCGCGTTCTCCTTGGTCACGAGGATCGGGGTGAGCTCGATCGCCGGAACCGTCTTGACGCCGTTGTAGTTGTTCGTCTTGTCGATCTTCGTGTCGGGCTTGTTGCCCTTCGACAGGTCGGACACCAGGTCGACGGCCGCCTGGGCCTCTTCGGTGGTGTTCTTGTAGATCGTCGAGTACTGCGTGCCCTGCATGATCAGCGGGATCGAAGCGGTCTCCGAGTCCTGACCGGTCACGACCGGGTTCTCCTTGCCAGCGGCCTTCGTCGCGGTGAGGATCGCACGGGCCAGGGTGTCGTTCGGCGACAGGACGCCGTCGAGCTTGGTGTCACCCGTGTAGTACTGCGAGATCAGGTCGGTCATGCGCGACTGGGCGTTCTGCGCGAGCCAGCCCTTGGTCTGCACCTTCTGGAAGGTGGTCTGACCCGAGACGACCTTGATGGTGCCGTCGTCGATCTTCGGCTGCAGGACGTTCATCGCACCGTTGAAGAACACGGTGGCGTTGGCGTCGTCGGCCGAACCGGCGAAGAGCTCGACGTTGTACGGTCCGTCGCCCTTCTTCTCCTTGAGGCCCTTGAGCAGTGCCTGGGCCTGCAGCTGGCCGACCTTGTAGTTGTTGAACGCGACGTAGTAGTCGACGTTCTTGGTGTTCAGGATGTTGCGGTCCCAGGCGATGACGACGGCGCCCGAGGACTTCGCCGACTTGACCTGCGCGGTCAGCTGCGAACCGTCGGCGGCACCGATGATGACGGCCTTGGCGCCCTTGGTGATCATGCCCGAGATCTGCGACTGCTGGTCCGGCACCGGGTTGCCGGCGTTGGCGTACTGGATGTCGGCCTTGAAGCCGGCGTCCTCGATCGACTTCTTGAACGCGGCGCCCGCGAGGACCCAGTTCTGCGAGGTCTTCGCCGGGAGCGCCACGCCGATGAGGTCGCCCTTCTTGATGGTCGAGTCCGAACCGCTGCCGGAATCGGAACCGCGAGCCGAGCAGCCGCTGAGGGCGAGGCCAGCGATGAGCGCCAGGCTGAGGCCGGCGACGATCTTCTTGCGCATGTGATTGCTTTCTCTTCGTTGAGGAGTGGTGGGGCCGGAGCCCCGCTGTGGGGTGGTGGGACTAGGGGAGGGTGACCTTCTCGGGCTGGTCCTCGATGGACCGCGGCTGCTGGGCGGCCACCGTGTTCTGCTCGGTGTCCTTCCGCTGGAACTGCCGCATCATGCCGCCGATGAGCGACGGACGCCCCTGCGACTTCGAGTAGACGTCGAAGGCGACGGCCACGAGCAGGACCAGACCGCGGATGATCTGCACCTTGTTGGACTCGAGGCCCATCAGCTGCAGGCCGTTCGACAGGAGCGCCATCACGAGGCCACCGATGATCGAGCCGGAGATCGTGCCGACACCACCGGCGACGGCAGCACCACCGACGAAGACGGCGGCGATCGCGTCGAGCTCCCAGCCGGTGCCGTCAGCGGGGCCCGATGCGCCGGAGTAGGCGACGAACACCATGCCGGCGACGGCGGCCAGGACGGACATGTTCATCATGACGAAGAAGTTGACCTTCTTCGCGGACACACCGGACAGGACGGCGGCGCTGGAGTTGCCACCGACGGCGTAGACCTGGCGACCGAAGATCGTGTTCTTGGTGACGAAGCCGTAGATGATCGTCAGGACACCGAGGATGATCGCGACGATCGGGACCGACGTGCCGACGGGACCGGCGCCGAACAGGTAGGTGGCGACGAGCGTCACGGCGACCAGGATGCCGGTGCGGACGATCGAGACCCACAGCGGCGGGACCTCGGCCTGCATCTTGCGACGACGGCCACGGCCACGGGCCTCGATGATGATGAGCGCCGCGATGGTGACGAGCCCGATGAGGAGCGTGCCGTTGCTGTAGCCGAAGTCCGGGCCGAAGTCACCGAGGAAGCCGGCGCCGATCGGGGTGAAGTCGTTCGGCACGGGGACCGAGGTCGAGTTGCCGATGATCTGGTTCACGCCGCGGAAGATCAGCTGGCCGGCCAGCGTCACGATGAACGCCGGGACGCGGACGAACGCGACCCAGAAGCCCTGCCAGGCACCGATCAGGGCACCGACGGCCAGGCCGAGGATGATCGCCGTCCAGACGGGGAAGTGCCACACCGAGATGGACTGCGCCACGATGATGCCGACGACCGCCGCGACCGAACCGACCGACAGGTCGATGTGGCCCGCGATGATCACCATGACCATGCCGAGCGCCAGGATCAGGATGTAGGAGTACTGCAGGAACAGGTTGATCACGTTGGTCGGCTGGAGGACCAGCCCCTGCGTGGTGATCGCGAAGAACGCGAGCAGCACGATGAGTGCGATGATCATGCCGTACTGGCCGATGCTGTTGCCCTTGCCGAACAGCAGTTTCAGGTTCTTCATGAGACGGTGGCGCCCTTCCGCGCGGAGGTCATGCTGCGCATGAGCGATTCTGGGTCGGCCTGGTCGGCCGGGAGGTCAGCGGTGATCTGGCCCTCGAAGATGGTGTAGATGCGGTCGGACAGGCCGAGCAGCTCGGGGAGCTCGGAGGAGATGAGGATGATGCCCTTCCCCTGTGCCGCGAGCTGCTGGATGATGCCGTAGATCTCGAACTTGGCTCCGACGTCGATGCCGCGCGTGGGCTCGTCGAGGATGAGGATGTCCGGGTCGGTGAACATCCACTTGGACAGGACGACCTTCTGCTGGTTCCCGCCGGAGAGCTTCCCGACGTTCTCCTCGACCGTCGGCACCTTCGTGCGGAGCATCTTCCGGTACTTCTCGGCGACCGAGTACTCCTCGAGGGAGTCGACGACGCCGGCCTTGGAGATCTTCTTGAGGTCGGCCGAGACGGTTGATCGCTTCACGGTGTCGAGCAGGTTCAGGCCGAGTGCCTTGCGGTCCTCGGAGACGTAGCCGATGCCGTTGTCGATCGCCTGCTGGACGGTGTTGACCTTGATCTCCTCGCCGTCCTTGAAGACCCTGCCGCCGATGAAGGTGCCGTACGAGTGGCCGAAGATGCTCATCGCGAGCTCGGTGCGTCCGGCGCCCATGAGCCCGGCGAAGCCGACGATCTCGCCGCGCCGCACGTGGAAGTTCGAGCCCTTGCAGACCAGGCGGGACGAGTCGAGCGGGTGCTGCACGGTCCAGTCGCGGACCTCGAAGAAGGTCTCGCCGATCTTCGGGGTGCGGTCCGGGAACCGGGACTCGAGCGACCGGCCGACCATGCCGCGGATGATGCGGTCCTCGTTGACGCCGTCCGCCTTGACGTTGAGCGTCTCGATGGTCTTGCCGTCGCGGATGATCGTGATCTCGTCGGCGATCTGCTCGATCTCGTTGAGCTTGTGGCTGATGATGATGCTCGCGATGCCCTTGGCCTTCAGGCCGACGATCAGGTCGAGCAGGTGCTGCGAGTCGTTCTCGTTCAGGGCCGCGGTCGGCTCGTCGAGGATGAGCAGCTTGACGTCCTTGTGCAGCGCCTTCGCGATCTCCACGAGCTGCTGCTTGCCGACGCCGATGTTCTTGATCTGGGTGTCGGGGTCGTCGGCCAGGCCGACGCGGGCGAGCAGGTCCTGGGCACGCAGCTGCGCGGCGGTCCAGTCGATCGCGCCGAACCGGCTCGACTCGTTGCCGAGGAACAGGTTCTCGGTGATCGACAGCTCCGGGATGAGCGCGAGCTCCTGGTGGATGATCACGATGCCGGCCTGCTCGGACTGCTTGATGTTCGCGAAGCGAACCTCTTCGCCCTCGTAGACGATCTCGCCGCTGTAGGTGCCGTACGGGTAGACACCCGACAGGACCTTCATCAGGGTCGACTTGCCGGCGCCGTTCTCGCCGCAGATCGCGTGGATCTCGCCGGCACGGACGCTGAGCGAGACGTCGGACAGCGCCTTCACACCAGGGAACTCCTTGGTGATCGAGCGCATCTCGAGGATCGTCTCGGGTGCGGTGATCGACCGGGTCTCGAGTCCGGTGTCGATCGGGGTTGACGCCACGGTGCATCTCCTTCTGCCGCTGCGATGCGGCAGTTTCTTCGGGTGGTTCTGCTGCGGCAACGAAGGGCACAGGGAGTCTGTGCGGACCTCGTTGTCGTGTCCGGTGTCCTGCCGCGCGCCCTTTCGGACGAGCACTGTGATGGTCCATGTGACCGTTCACATCGGCGGAACGGAGGTAATACTACGCACGGGGTCGGCGCGCCTGTCAATTCGGATTGGTCGCGTTTTCGTAACGGCCCGCGTGATCCGGCGGAACCGGGGGGTACACGTCCCCCGCGTTGGGGTGATCGTGCGGGAATCCGCACGTGCGTGCGTACCGGCCTGGAGGCGCGGGGCGGCCCCGCCAGGCGCCTCCGGGCCGGCAGGTGGCCGGGTCAGCGACGGCGGGGCGCGCCCGTCGAGCCGCGCACGACGAGCTGGGGGACGATGTCGATCGGCCGGAGCGGCTCGTCGTCCTCGCCGGGCAGGAGCAGGTCCACGCAGCGACGACCGAGCTCCGCGAAGTCGACCTGGACGGTGGTGAGGGGCGGCCAGAAGTGCTTCGCCTCCGGGATGTCGTCGTACCCGACCACGGACAGGTCCCCGGGGACGTCGAGCCCGTACGACCGGGCCGCGTGCATGACGCCGAGCGCCATCTGGTCGTTCGAGCAGAAGACCGCGGTGCAGTCCCGCCACCGCAGCAGCTCACGGCCGGCGTGGTAGCCGAAGTCCGCCGTCCAGTCGCCCAGGATCGGGGCGACGACGGGCATGTCGCGGTCGGACATGGCGCGGAGGAACCCCTGCATGCGTGCGTCGGCCTCGATCCAGTCCTGCGGTCCGGCGATGTGCCGGACGTGCTCGTGGCCGAGGTCGAGCAGGTGCTCCGTGGCGAGGCGGGCGCCCTCCATCTGGTCCACCCAGAGCGCGGTCGGGTCCTCGCCGACGCTCGAGCGCATCGTGACGTAGGGCGTCCGGATGCCGAGCTCCTCGATGAGGTCGAACACCCGCTGCTGCGGGGCGATCACCACGATGCCCTCGACGTCCAGGTCGAGCAGGTGCCCCAACCCTTCCCGAACGGCCGTGTCGGTGGCCTCGGCGATGTTCGCCGTCGTCACCGAGTACCCCCGGAGCATCGCCGCGTCCTCGATCGCCTGCAGTGCGACCGCCGGTCCGTAGTGGGCGCGCCGCGCGGTCAGGACGCCGATCGTGTGGGTCCGGCTCGTCACCAGCGCCCGCGCCGCACGGTTCGGGCGGTACTGCAGCTGCTCCATCGCGGCCAGGACCTTGTCACGGGTCTCGGCCCGGATCGCGTCCGAGTTGTTGAGCACCCGGGACACGGTCTGGTGGGACACGCCTGCGACCCGCGCGACGTCGCGGATGCTGGGCGACCGCGGTTGTTGTGTCCGCGTCGACGCCATTGCTACTCGTTTCCTGCCCGGGGTCGTGGCACGTCGATGTGCACGTTCACATTCCGAGCCAGATCATTATGCATGCCCGGAGCATCCGCGCCACCTGAGTCGACGGTCCGGGGCCGATCGGACACCGTGCGGGCCGTCCGTCAGCAGGCCGGTCTACAGCCAGTTCCGCTTCCGGAAGACGGCCCACAGGACGCCCATGAGCACGAGCATCCCGATGATCGCGACCGGGTAGCCGTACCGCCAGTGCAGCTCCGGCATGTGGTCGAAGTTCATCCCGTAGACGCCGGCGATGAGCCCGGGTGCGAACAGGATCGCCGCCCACGAGGAGATCTTCTTCACCTCTTCGCCCTGGCGGTGTGCGGCACGGGCGAGCTGCCGGCTCTCCTCACCCTGGGCGAGGCTCGCGCTCGTCATCCGCCGCATCGCCTCGTTCTGCTCCTGGGAGACGAGCGTCGCGTGGAGCGTCAGGGCGTTCTCGAGCAGGGCACGGAACGAGTCCACCCGCTCGGTGACGCGGAGCGCGTGGTCGAGGACGTTCCGCAGCCGGTGCTGCACCTCGTCGTCGACGCCGTACTTGTCGGCGCCGCGGAGCAGCCCCTTCACCATCGCGGGCACCGGCTTCGTCGCGCGCTGGAACCCGAGGACCTCGCTGAGGAGCTGGTAGATGCGCTTCGAGACACCGGGGTCGACCTGGCCGGCGAAGAGCTGGTCCTCGATGGCGTCGACCTGGTCCTGCAGGATCTCGACCACCGGGGCGTAGCCGTCCACGACCTCGTCGAGCACGGCAGCGGTGACGGCCTCGGACCCGCGGGCGAGGAACTCCGGGTCCGCCTCGACCTGCGCCCGGAGCGCCGCGAGGTCGGGACGCTCCGCGTGCCGGACGCTCACCACGAAGCGGTCACCGACGAAGAGGTGCACCTCGCCGAACTCGACCGACTCGGCGCGGTGGTCGAACCACGCCGGCCGGAGCACGAGGAACAGCGTGTCCCCGTACCGCTCGAGCTTGGCGCGCTGGTGCCCCTTGCGGGCGTCCTCGACGGCCTGCTCGTGCAGGCCGAACTCGGCCGCGACGGCCTCGAGCTCGGACGGGTCGGGTCGGAGCAGCCCGATCCACGCGAGGTCACCGCGGCTGGCGAGCGACAGGGTCGACGGAGACTCGACGCGACGTCCTCCGACGTAGACCGCGTTGTCGATCAGTGCCATGTGCGTGCTCCTCTCATCGGGAGCAGGCAGGCGCGAAGCAGTCCCGGACGGATCCGGGAGCAGGGCGTGGGTCAGCGAACGGGCACGGCGACGGCCATCAGCGGCGGCCGGCCCGATCGAGGATGGTCACCCGACATCGCGCCTCACCTGCCCTTCCGGTCCGTCGCGGCCGCAGTGCGCAGCCGACAGGCCACGCTCGTGGCCGACGTCCGAGACTACTCCCGCTGGTGGAGCGTGCCAAGGGCGCGTCAGCGGGTGATGCGGAGCCCTTCGGACGCCAGCTCGGTCAGCTGCCACCCGAGCCAGGGGCTCCAGGCGAAGGGCGAGCCCTCGACCGAGGCGCGCAGGGAGTCCTCGGACACCCAGGCGTACTCGGCGACCTCGTCGTCGGCGGGCGCCGGCACGTCGTCCGTGACCGCGCGGAAGACGGGGCAGACCTCGTTCTCGACGATGCCCGACGCGTCGACCGCCCGGTACCGGAAGTCCGGCAGCACGAGCTCGACGTCGCGCACGGTGATGCCGAGTTCGCGGGAGGCCCGTCGGGCGATGGCGTCCTCGAAGGACTCGTCCGGGCCGGGGTGGCCGCAGAAGGTGTTCGTCCACACTCCGGGCCAGGTCTTCTTCGACAGCGCACGGCGGGTCACGAGGACGTCGCCCTCGGTGTTCCGCACGTGGCAGGAGAACGCCAGGTGGAGGGGCGTGTGGTCTGTGTGCACCGTGAACTTGTCCGCCGTACCGATCGGGGTACGGTCGTCGGCCAGAAGCACCACGGTTTCAGGGAAAGTGCTCATCTGCATCGATAGGTTAGGCCAATGAGCGAGGAAGCGGCCACCGTGGCGCACATCGACCTCGCGCTCGTCGACGAATGCCTCGAGCGCTTCTTCGCCGTGTCGTCGGCCCGCGCGGAGCGGTACGGCCGACCGTCCGAGGAACTCTGGCGCGTGCTCCGCAAGGCGAGCATGGGCGGCAAGCGCTTCCGGCCTCGCATGGTCCTCACCGCCTACGCCGGCCTCGGTGGGGCGGACGTCCCGGCCGCCGCACACATCGCCGCCGCCTACGAACTGCTGCACACCGCGCTCGTGGTGCACGACGACGTCATCGACCGCGACTGGTCCCGCCGCGGGCAGCCGAACGTCGCCGGGTCGTTCCGCGACACCGGCACGACGGGCGGGCTCCCGCTGCCGACCGCCGAGCACCGGGGGATGAGCGCCGCGGTGATCGCCGGTGACCTCGCGCTCGCCGGTGCCCCGCGCTTCATCGAGTCGTCCGGCGTGACCGGCGAGCGACGAGCCCGGCTGCTCGAACTCCTCGACGAAGCGATCTTCGCCAGCGCCGCGGGGGAGATGACCGACGTGGACCTCGCCCTCGGGGTGATGCCGACCGTCGACGAGGTCCTGGCGATGGAGCGGGCGAAGACGAGCGTGTACTCGTTCGAGGCGCCGCTGCAGTCCGGGGCCGTGCTGGCCGGCGCCTCCGAACAGGTCGTCACCGCGCTCGGCGACTTCGGCCGCGAGATCGGCATCGCCTACCAGATCGTCGACGACCTCCTCGGGGTCTTCGGCGACGAGACCATGACGGGCAAGTCCGTCCTCGGCGACCTGCGCGAGGGCAAGCGCACGATGCTCATCGCCCACGCGGCGACCACCGACTGCTGGCCGGAACTCGAGCCGTACCTCGGCGACCCGGACCTGACGGAGGAGCGCGCGGACGAGGTCCGTGCGACCCTGGTGTCCTGTGGTGCCCGCGCTGCCGCGGAGTCCCGCGTCGCGGAGCACGCAGCACTCGCCCGTGCCGAGCTCGCCGGACTGCCGTACGATCTCGCCGACCGCCTGGAGGGCCTCGTGACCGAACTCGTTGAGCGCGCCCGGTGAGCGGGGACATCCGTTGAGTCACGGCACCACAGGGCGTCTGGCCCTCTACGACGCGACGGCCGAGGCTGCCTCCGGGGTCGTCATCGACCGGTACTCGACCTCGTTCGGGCTCGCCAGCCGCCTGCTCGCGAAGGACACCCGCGAGCACATCCGCAACGTCTACGCGCTCGTCCGGGTCGCCGACGAGGTCGTCGACGGCCCCGCGACCGAGGCCGGGCTCGACCCCGAGCTCGCCCGGACCGTCCTCGACGAGCTCGAGGCGGACACCGAGCGCGCGATCGCACTCGGGTTCTCGGTCAACCCGGTCGTGCACGCGTTCGCCCGCACCGCCCGGGTCACCGGGTTCGGTCCGGAGCTGACCCGCCCGTTCTTCGCCTCGATGCGGATGGACCTCGACCAGACCGAACACGACGAGGACTCGTTCCGGACGTACGTGTACGGCTCGGCCGAGGTCGTCGGGCTGATGTGCCTCCGTGCGTTCGTGTACCGCGCCGGTCGCCCGACCTTCGACGACACCGTGCTCGTGGACGGCGCGCGCGCCCTCGGTGCCGCGTTCCAGAAGGTGAACTTCCTGCGCGACCTGCACGCCGACTTCGAGGTGCTCGGGCGCTCGTACTTCCCCGGAGTCGAGGTGCGGACCTTCGACGAGGCCACGAAGGACCGGCTCGTCGCCGACGTCCAGGCCGACCTCGACCGCGCCGCCGTCACCGTCCGGCTGCTCCCCACCGATGCGCGGAACGCCGTCGGACTGGCCCACGCGCTGTTCCAGGAACTCAACGACCGCATCGCCGCGACACCCGCGAACCGTCTCGTCACCACCCGGGTGCGCGTGCCGAACCCGGTGAAGGCGCGGCTCGCCGCGCAGGTGCTCGCCGGACGCGCCCCGCTGCTGTCGCGCGCGACCACGAGACGGCCTGGAGGCGCGTCATGACCCCGCCCCGCGCCTCCAGGCCGAAGGCGCCCGCCTTGAAACGCAAGGTGCCCGCCCGTCGCGCCGTCGTGATCGGCGGCGGCATCAGCGGACTCGCGTCCGCCGCGCTGCTCGCGCGGGACGGCTTCTCGGTGACCGTCCTCGAGCAGCGCGCACAGCTCGGCGGTCGAGCCGGATCGTGGGAGCGTGACGGCTTCCGGTTCGACACCGGGCCGTCCTGGTACCTCATGCCCGAGGTGTTCGACCACTTCTTCCAGCTGCTCGGCACCTCGGCCGACGCGGAACTCGACCTCGTGCGGCTCGACCCCGGGTACCGCGTCTACAGCGAGGGGCACGACGAGCCCATCGACCTGCGCGCCGACCGCGAAGCCAACATCGCGCTCTTCGAGTCGATCGAGCCCGGCGCCGGCAAGCGGATGCGCAAGTACCTCGCCTCCGCCGAGGACACCTACGCGATGGCGATCCGCCGGTTCCTCTACACGTCGTTCCAGGACCTCCGGACGCTCGCCGCACCGGACGTCCTCCGGCGTCTGCCGAAGCTCGCACGCCTCCTCATCGAACCGCTCTCCACGTTCGCCGAGTCCGCCGTGAAGGACCGTCGGCTCTGGCAGGTCCTCGGGTACCCCGCGGTGTTCCTCGGCATGAGCCCCTACGCGGCGCCGAGCATGTACCACCTGATGAGCCACCTCGACCTGACCGACGGGGTGCTCTACCCGAAGGGCGGCATCTCCGAGCTCATCTCCGCCGTCGAGCGGGTCGGCCGACGCGAGGGCGCGAAGATCATCGCGGGCGCCAAGGTCGAGCGCATCGTCATTGAGGACGGCCACGTCACGGGCGTCGTGCACCGCGACCGCCGGGGCGTGCAGCACACCGCGCCCGCCGACCTCGTGGTGAGCGCGGCGGACCTCCGCCACACCGAGCTGCAGCTCCTCGACAAGGAGCACCGGACGTACCCGGCGTCGCACTGGCAGAAGCGCGACCCGGGGCCGAGCGCCGTGCTCGTCTACCTCGGCGTCGACGGACCCGCACCGGGGCTGCTGCACCACACCCTCGTGTTCACCGAGGACTGGAAGGCGAACTTCGGCGCCATCTTCGGCGCCGACCGGCACGTCCCGGACCCCGCGTCGATCTACGTCTGCGCCCCGTCCGAGACCGACCCCACCGTCGCTCCGCCCGGGTCGAGCAACCTGTTCATCCTCGTGCCGCTGCCCGCCGACCTGTCGATCGGCAAGGGCGGCATCGACGGAGCCGGCGACTACGAGGTCGAGCGCATCGCCGACCGAGCCATCGACGTGGTCGCCGAGCGCGCGGGGATCCCGGACCTGCGCGACCGCATCCGGGTCCGGCGGACGATCGGCCCACGCGACTTCGCCGACGACTACAACGCGTGGAACGGCTCCATGCTCGGGCCGGCGCACACCCTGCAGCAGAGCGCGTTCTTCCGTGAGAAGAACGTCTCGCGGAAGGTCGACGGGCTCTACTACGCGGGCGCCTCCACGATCCCGGGGATCGGTCTGCCGATGTGCCTCATCAGCGCCGAGGTCCTCATCAAGCGGATCCACGGCGACACCAGCACGGAGCCGCTGCCGACGCCGCTGGGTGCCACGGTCTGATGCCCGGGCTGTACCTCGCCGGGCTGCTCGTGTCGCTCGTCGGCATGACCGTGCTCGACGCGCGCTTCCGGCTGTTCTTCTGGCGGGCACCGTGGCGGGCGGCGGCCGTGATGGTCGTCGGCGTCGCGTTCTTCATGCTGTGGGACGTGCTCGGCGTCGCGGCCGGCATCTTCTTCATCGGGCCGCAGCACCTGCTCACCGGCGTGCTGCTCGCGCCGGACGTCCCGCTCGAGGAGCTCTTCTTCCTCGTGCTGCTCTGCTACACGACCATGGACCTCACCGGGTTCGTCCGGCCCCTCGTCGCCCGGCGTCTCCGGCGGGCCGAGCGGAGCCGATCGTGACCGGGGCGGGTGCGTACGCGCTGCTCGCGCTGCCGTTCTTCGCCGCCGTGGCCGTGGTCGCCGTCGTCGCCGGTGTCGTCGCGGCTCGGCGGGCGCGGGCGGGTGGACGCTCCGCGCGGACGGGTCGGCGGATCGCACTCGTCACCGGGCTGGTCGCCGGGGTCGCCCTGCTCGTCATGACGATCGTGTTCGACAACGTCATCGTGACCCTGCGCATCGTGGCGTACGACCCGGCGCTCATCAGCGGTGCGAAGATCGGGGCGATCCCGGTCGAGGACCTCGCGTACGCGATCGCGGCGATCGTGCTGCTGCCGAGCCTGTGGGTGCTGTTCGACCGACCCACCAGGCCATCCCAGGAAGAAGAGCCCCCTCGATGAACGCGAGCACCGCCTCCAGGCCGTCGACCATGCGCGTCCTCTTCGTGTCGTCGCGCCCGATCAGCTGGGTGAACACCGCGTACCCGTTCGGCGCCGCCTACCTGCTCGGCAGCGGCGTCGGCGTCGACGGCGGAGGCGGCTTCTCACTCGCCGCGTTCCTCGTCGGGGTCGTCTACTTCCTCGTGCCGTACAACCTGGCGATGTACGGCATCAACGACGTCTTCGACTACGAGTCCGACCTGCGGAACCCGCGGAAGGGCGGGGTCGAGGGCGCGTTGCTCGACAAGAGCGTGCACCGCACGACGCTCTGGGCGGTCGTCGTCACGAACGTCCCGTTCCTCGTGGCGCTCGTCCTGCTCGGCGCTGCGAGCGGCAACGGGCCGTGGTCGTGGCTCGTGCTGGCGATCAGCGTGTTCGCGGTGCTCGCGTACTCCGCGCCGGGTCTGCGCTTCAAGGAGAAGCCGTTCCTCGACTCGCTCACCTCGAGCACGCACTTCGTGTCGCCGGCGATCTACGGCCTGGCGCTCGCCGGGCCGCACTGGACGGGGCAGCTCGTCGCGGTGTGCATCGCGTTCTTCCTGTGGGGCGTGGCCTCGCACGCGTTCGGTGCGGTGCAGGACGTGCTGGCCGACCGGGCCGGCGGGATCGGCTCGGTGGCGACCGTGATCGGTGCCCGGGCGACCGTGCGTCTGGCGTTCGTGGCGTACCTCGTCGCCGGCGTCGCGCTGCTGTTCTCGGCGTTCCCCGGTCCGATCGCCGCCGTCGTGGTGATCCCGTACGCGCTCAACGTGCTCCCGTGGTGGAACATCACCGACGCCGGGGCCGAGGCGGCGAACGCGGGGTGGAAGCGGTTCCTCTGGATCAACTACCTCGCCGGGTTCATCGTCACGATGGCACTCATCGCGTACGCGTTCACGCACTGAGCGAGCGAGCGGGCGAGCGGTCGCGCGGCCGCGCCGTCGCTGCGCGGTGTCGCCGGATCCTGACAGACTGGTCGGACGCGACGCGGCGCCCGCGTCGCGACACCAGCCACGAGGGAGTGCACGCATGAGCGTCCGGATCATCCACGTCGGTCTCGGAGGGTGGGGCGGCAACTGGGCCCGCACCGCCATCCCTGAGGTCACCGAAGTCGAGGTGGTCGGGATCGTCGACCCGAGCGCGCCGACGCTCGAGGCCGTCCGGACGGACCTCGGGCTGCCGGCGACCGCTGCGTTCGCGTCCCTCACCGAGGCCCTCGCCGCCGTCGACGCCGACGCCGTCGTCATCACCGCCCCGGCCGTCACGCACGTGCCGCTCGCGCTCGAGGCGCTCGAGGCCGGCAAGCACGTCCTCGTCGAGAAGCCGTTCGCGAACACCACCGACGAAGCCGTCACCGCGGTCCGTCGTGCCGAGGAGCTCGGCCTCGTGCTGCAGGTCAGCCAGAACTACCGGTGGTACCCGGCACCCCGCGTCGTGCAGGAACTCCTGGCGAAGGGCACCGTGGGCGAGGTCTCGGCGATCGACATCGACTTCCGCCAGTGGGACAACGACCAGCCCGTCGGTGAGTACCCGCACTACGCGTTCCCGCACGCGATGATCAACGACATGGCCATCCACCACTTCGACCTCATCCGGATGGTCACCGGTCGCGAGGCCGTGCGCGTCTTCGCGAAGGCGTCGTACCCGTCGTACAGCAAGTACCAGGACGAAGCGGTCGCGTCGATGATCATCGAGCTCGACGACGGCCTCGTCGTCAGCTACCGCGGCAGCTGGCTCTCGCGCGCTCCCCGGACGGCCTGGGCCGGCGAGTGGAGCATCCAGGGCGAGGACGGTGAGCTCTGGTTCACGAGCCGCAGCGGTGCGCCGAACGCCGTCGAGGGCGACCGGGTCACGATCCGCCGCACGCAGGACGACGAGGCGGTCGCCGTCGAGCTCCCCGCGCTCGAGCACACCGACCGGCAGGGCGGGCTGCAGGCCTTCGCACGGTCGGTCTCGGGTGGTCCGGCACCGGCGACGAGCGGGCGCGACAACCTGCGGAGCCTCGCGCTCATGGAGGCGGCGGGTCGCTCCGCGGCGTCCGGTCGGCCCGAGGACGTCGTCGTCCCGGCCTGACGGCCTGACGGCCTGACCTGCCGCCGTCTTTCGCGCTGAGCGACAGGTCACGGTCGTTCGGGCCCGTGAGCTGTCGCTCAGCGCGAAATGCCGAGGCGCCGCCGCCGCGCGGGCGCGCCGCGCGTCAGGCCGCGCCGCCGCCCGCCCCGCGTCAGGCCGCGCCGGCGGCCCGCCGCGCCTGCGCCACCGCGGCCCGCACCCCGAGCGACCACCCCGGGCCGTGCCCCGGCAGCACGTGCTTCGCCTCGGTGTCCGCGAGCCGGTCGAGCGACGCGACGGCGGTGTCCACGTCGGCGGTGGCGGCCGGTGCGACGATCCGCGGCCCGATCCCGCCCGTGTACGGGTCGAGCGTGACGAGCGAGTCGCCGGCGATCACGGCGTCGCGGTCCGCGAAGTGCAGCGCCACGTGCCCGTCGGTGTGCCCCGGCGTCTCGATGATCCACGGGTTCCCGGGGACGTCGGCGCGGGACTCCAGCGGCGCCGTGTCCGCGATGCCGTCGACCGTCAGCGCTCCCGCGAGGAGCATCTCGCCGAGGGGGCGGAGGCCGCCCGGGTGCAGCGCCACGAAGCCGAACCGGTTCGTCTGCGGCCGGTACGAGTACGGGTGCGCAGCAAGGTACCGGTCGCCCGGGTGCACGAACACCGGCGTGCCCCAGTCGCGGTGCATGCGGGCGGCGGTGCCGACGTGGTCGAAGTGCCCGTGGGTGAGGAGGAGCCCTTCCACGCGGCCCGGCGTGTACCCGAGGTCGCGCACGGCGAGCTGCAGGTGCGGCCACGCGGCGGGCAGCCCGGCGTCGACCACGAGGAGCCGATCGCCGGTCTCGACGAGGTACGTGTTGGTGTGTGCGATCTCGAGGCGGTGGATCCCCTCGGCGACGTCTCGGATGAGCATGCAGCGCACGCTAGCCACTGCACACTGGGCGCCGTTCCGGGGTCGACGTGTAGGAAATGGGGAATGGCCAAGGACAGTCTCCCCGAGCTCGAACTCGCGAACGTCCGCACGCGTGAGCACATCACCGACACCGTGACCGAGATCCGCCGTCGCGCCGACCTGCCCGCACGGACGAGGCTGGCGGTCGCGAAGACCCGGCAGCGCTGGCACCGCGACCCGACCCCGCTCGTGGCGCTCGCGGTGACGGGTGCTGCCGGTTTCGCGGCGATCGTCGTCGGGATCCGCATCCGCAACCACCCGGGCGCACGGCTCGACGCGCTCCGCGAGCCGGCACCCGTGCCGGTGTTCAAGCCGGTGAAGGTCGGGAAGGACGGCAAGGCGAAGGGCGTCCCGGTGTTCAGCCGGAAGGACGACAAGCACAACCCGGTCCTGCAGGAACGGCAGGACCGCGACAAGCGGTGGGCGAAGGTCCAGAAGCAGGCGAAGAAGTCCCGCAAGCAGGCCGCCAAGCGGTCGAAGCTGGCAGTGAAGGCGAGGGGGTAGTCCCGTGGCACGAGAACAGCAGAAGCCGGACCCGGACGACTCGCGGAAGCCGGACAGTCCCACCGACCTCAAGAAGCCGACGCTCGTCTACACGCTCAAGAAGACGCTGCGTGAGTTCTCGAGCGACCAGTGCACGGACCTCGCCGCGGGCCTGACGTACTACTCGGTGCTCGCGCTCTTCCCCGGGCTGCTGGCCGTGGTGTCGATCCTCGGCCTGGTGTCGGATCCGGAAAAGACGATCAGCACCCTGCTCGACGTCGTCCGGAACGCGGGCGGCGGCCAGGTCGCCGACCTGCTGCAGAACCCGATCGAGGGCCTCGTCCGGTCGCCGGCTGCGCCGGTCACGTTCATCGTCGGTCTCGTCGGCGCGATCTGGTCGGCGTCCGGGTACGTCGGCGGCTTCGGCCGTGCGATGAACCGGATCTACAACGTCCGCGAGGGTCGTCCGATCTGGAAGCTCCGCCCGACCATGCTCGGTGTGACGGTCTTCACGGTGATCCTGCTCGTGCTCGGGCTCCTCACCCTCGTGAGCGGCCCCCTCGCCCGCAGCTTCGGTGACGTCATCGGCCTCGGCGACGTCGCGGTCACGGTGCTGACCATCGTGCAGTGGCCGATCCTGCTCGTGATCGCGGTCGTCGTCATCGCGGTCCTGTACTACTGGTCGCCCAACGTGCGCCAGCCGTCGTTCCGCTGGGTGAGCGGCGGGTCGATCCTGGCGCTCCTCATCTGGATCATCGCGAGCGTCGGCTTCGGCTTCTACGTCGGGAACTTCTCGAACTACAACGCCACGTACGGCTCCCTCGGTGGGGTCATCGTCTTCCTGCTGTGGATCTGGATCACGAACAACGCGCTGCTGTTCGGGGCCGAGTTCGACGCCGAGATCGAACGCGGCCGCCAGCTGCAGGCGGGCATCCGCGCCGAAGAGGACATCCAGCTCCCCGAACGTGACACCCGCCAGATCGAGAAGCAGGACGAGAAGCGGGCGCAGGACGTCCTCGAGGGCATCAAGATCCGCGAGGACGCCGACCGGGACTGACGCGGAACGGGCGCTTTTCCCGGCCCGGACCGCTACGGTCGGCGCGTGCCGTCCTTCCTCGAGGGCCTCCCGTTCCGGTGGCTCGTCCTCGCGCTCTTCGTCCCGGTGTTCTGCCGCGCGCAGGCCACGTACTGGGTGGCACGCGGCGCGGTCGCCGGGGCGTCGCGATCGCGGTGGGGACGCTGGCTCGACTCGGCTGCGGTCCGCCGCGGATCGGCGCTCCTCGACCGCTGGGGCCTGCCGGTCGTCACGCTGAGCTTCCTCACCGTGGGACTGCAGACGATCATGAACGCGGCGGCCGGGATCGCGCGCGTGCCGTGGTGGCGGTACACGCTCGCGATGGTGCCGGGGTGCGTGGCCTGGGCGTTCGTCTACGCGACCGTCGGCATCGCCCTGTTCTGGGCGGTCCTCGCAGCGTTCGCGGGCTCGCCGTGGGGCGTCGTCGCGCTGGTCGCGCTGGTCGTCGCCGTCGGCGCGGTCGTCTGGTCGGTCCGTCGTCGACGTCGGGTCGCGTCCGGGTCCGGACCCTAGGCCTGGAGGCGCGGTGCAGCCCCGCCCCGCCGCATCCGTAGGCTGGTGCGCATGACCGACACCGCGCCTCCCGTCCGTCCGACCGCACTCGTGACGGGCGCGACCCGTGGGATCGGGCGGGCCATCGCGCTCGACCTGGGACGCACGCACCACGTGTTCGTCGGCGGCCGGACCGCCGGCGCCGTCGACGAGCTCGTCGCCGCGTTGCCGAGTGCGTCGCCCTTCGTGGGGGACCTCGGCGCGGGCGAGCTCCCGGACCTGCCGGACCGGCTCGACGTGCTCGTGCACAGCGCCGGCGTCGAGCAGGGCACCACGGTCGCGGACACCCCGCGCGCGGTGTGGGAGCAGGTCTTCGCCACGAACCTCTTCGCCGTCGCCGAGCTCACCCGGGTCGCGCTCCCCGCACTCCGGGCTGCGCGGGGCATCGTCGTGCCGGTCAACAGCGGGTCCGGCTTCCACTCCGGCCCCGGCGGTGGCGTCTACGCCGCGTCGAAGTTCGCGCTGCGGGCGTTCGCCGACGCCCTCCGCGAAGAGGAGCGGGCGAACGGCGTGCGGGTGTCGAGCGTGCACCCGGGCCGGACCGACTCGGACATGCAGCGTGCCCTCACCGTGAAGCTCGGCGAGGACTACGACACCGCCTACTACCTCGCACCGGAGGACGTCGCCGCCGCGGTCCGCACCGTCGTCGACCTGCCGGAGCGCGGCACGATCGAGTCCCTGGCGATCCGACCGACGAAGCGGCGCTGACCGGCACCCGGCCCGGGGCCTCCGCTACCCGAGCTCGACCCGGGTCGTGAGGTCGAGCCGGTCGAGGAACGCCTCGTCGTGACTGACGACGACCAGCGCGCCGCGGTACGCCCGGAGCGCGTCCACGAGCTGGTCGACGCTCGTCAGGTCGAGGTCGTTCGTCGGCTCGTCGAGCACCAGGAGCTGCGGCGGCGGGTCCGCGAGCACCAGGCTCGCGAGCGCCACCCGGAACCGCTCGCCGCCGGACAGCGCCCCGGCCGGACGGTCGACGGTGTCGCCGCGGACGAGGAACCGCGCGAGCCGGTTCCGGACCTCCGCCGGTGCGACGTGCGGGGCGTCCCGTCGCACGTTCTCGAGCACCGTGGCGGCGTCGTCGAGCGAGTCCTTCCGCTGTGGCAGGTACCCGATCCGGTCGACGTGGGGCGTCGCGTGCGTCCCGGGGAGCGGGTGCTCCCGCGCGTCCGGGACCCCGACGAGCTGCTCGAGCAGCGTCGTCTTGCCGACGCCGTTGTCCCCGACGACGGCGACCCGCTCCGGCCCCTGGACGATGGTCTCCCGGCCGCGCACGGTCACGGTGGCGATGCGCCGTGATGCCGGCACGTCCGGGTCCGGCAGTGCCACGTGGATGGACTCGTCGTCGCGGAGCCGCAGTTCGGCCTCGCGCGCGGTCGCGAGGGCCTCCTGCTCGGCGGACCCGTGCGCGACCCGGAGCCGTCCGGCGGTCTCCTGCGCCTTCTTCCGCTGCTCGTTCGCCAGGATCTTCGGCATCGACCGGCCGGCCTTCTCGCCCGCCTTCGCCCGGCGCGCGATCTTCGTCTCCGCCTCGATCCGCTGCCGTTTCTCGGTGCGGTGCCGCTGTTCGGCGACCCGGACCTCGCGTTCGACGGCGGCCTGCTGCACGGCGAGGTGCTCCTCGAACGCGCTGAACGTCCCGCCGAACACCGTCATGCTCCCGGCGCGGAGTTCGCACGTCTCGTCCACGTGCTCGAGGAGCTCCCGGTCGTGGCTGACGACGACGAGGGTGCCGGGCCAGTCGTCGACCATGTGGAGCAGGAGCCCACGGCCCCGGCGGTCGAGATTGTTCGTCGGTTCGTCGAGGAACGCGATCGGCAGGCCGCGCAACCGGATCCCGGCGACGGCGACGAGCACGGCCTGGCCGCCGGACAGGGTGGACGCGGGCCGCTCGAGCGCAGCACCGCGCAACCCGATCCGCTCGAGCGCCGCTGCCGCACGCTCCTCGAGGTCCCAGTCGTCGCCGATCTCGTCGAAGTGCTCCGGCGCGGCATCACCGTCGAGGACCGATCGGAGCGCCGTGAGCGGCCGACGGATGCCGAGCAGGTCGGCGACCGCGTCGTCGTCGCCCCGCTGCAGCCGCTGCGGCAGGTGGTCGACGGGACCCGACGTCGTGATGGTGCCGGACGTGGGGTGGAGCCGACCGGTCACCAGCCGGACGAGCGTGGACTTGCCGGCCCCGTTCCTCCCGACCAGCCCGGTGCGGCCGCGCCCGAAGGCGGTGGTGAGGTGACCGAGCGCGACGGAGCCGTCGGGCCAGGTGAAGCTGACGTCGTTCAGGACGACGGACGGACTGATGGGCATGGGAGTGCCTCCCCGGTGGTCGATGCTGGGCGCACGACACCGGACCCGCCACGTTGCGCACGGAGGCGCACGACGGCGGAGCGCCCGACGGGGCGCGTCATCACGGTGTCAGCGCGTGGGCTGAGCAGAACCGGTGATGACCAGCAAGGCGTCTCTTCCGTCGGGGATGCCCCGTGGCCGCCATCCGTGCCGCCGGTCGGTCGTCCCGCACCGCGGCCCCGTGATGACGACGGGGTCCTGCCCACGGTACGCCCGGCTGCGCGCGGCACGCAAGGGAGTCCAGGCTGTGGTTTATGTGAAAGGATCCGAAGGGTCGACGACGCAGAGGGGGCCTCAATGGCACGGAACATTTTTGTTAGTTACTCGCACGCGGACAATGAGCGGCAGGGTGGGCGTGTCCTGCAGGTAGTGCGAGCTTTGGTCGACGAATACTCGGTGCTCGAAGGTGAAGAGATCGATACATTCATCGATCACGAGGCCATTGCTTGGGGCGATCGTTGGCGGGAGCAGATTGATTCAGCACTAACGGATTCGCCGTTCCTCATAGCAATGATTTCACCTAATTTCATTCGGAGTGCCGAATGTAGAAGGGAAGTCCTCAGCTTTGTTTCTCAGACTGGTCAAAATGCGTCAAAGTTGCTTCTTCCCATTCTTTTTGTAGATGTTGAAGACCTGTCGGTAGATAGTGAGGATGAGCTGCGTGCGCTAATCGCCCGAACGCAGTATTTCGACTGGCGGGACCTGAGATTGAAAAGCGCAGAGTCTCCGGAGTACATGAACGCGATTAATATCCTCGCGGAACGTCTCCGAAAGGCAAAGCGAGATGTGGCTGCCTCGCAGCTAAAAGAAGAGATTAAAGACGAGGCCGAGCTAGCCGACGACCTTACCGAGGTTTTGTCTAGAATCAATGACCAGTTGGGGCCCTGGCTCGGCGCGGTCGACTTCGCCTCGCTCTCTCTTGCGCAGTGGCGCGCTATTTCGGATGAGCGTCTCGGGCGCGTTGCAAGACTTCGGGCACAAAGGTCAAGCGCGGGAGCGATTCTGTCGGTGTATAGATCTTTCGGGCTCAGTGTCCTACCGATCGCCAAGGAGCGGCTTTCGCAAGTTCGTACCTACTCGCGCCTCACCATTACCCTGAATCCTGACGTCGTGCAAGCCGTCAGCTTTATCGATAAGAACCCAGAATTTGCGGACGCGTTACAAGTCTTGAGGTCTGGCGTGGAGCAAGCTGTTGAGAATATCCGAGGTGGGGAGTACGCGCCTGATGGTGTTGGGCCTGGGAAAGATGTTGCGAAGTACAGCAAGCACCTCGACGAGACGATGAAGCTGATGGAAGAGGGGGATACGATGTTGGAGGAGGCGAACAGAATTGTGAAGAACTGGGCTGATCGGCTTGGCATCACGGACCCGGATGAGCCTTTGATCCCGGGACGCGTCTGAGCCGAGAGCTGTCCCAATTCATCCCGCATCCGTGACAGGCTGGGGGCATGCCGGAGAACCTGCTGCCGAACCCGACCGCGAACCCCGAGACCCTCCTCCCCGCCGAGCCGGAGGTGATCGCTGCACTCGACGCCGACGCCCCCGTGGCGAGCGTCGTCGTGTCGCACCCCTCTTCGAGCCTGGCGTGGGCGCTCCTCGCCGACGAGGCCTGGGCGCGCGGCGCGACCCTCGAGTCCTACGCCTACGCGCGCGTCGGCTACCACCGCGGCCTCGACGCACTGCGGAAGGCGGGGTGGCGCGGTGCCGGTCCGGTGCCGTGGTCGCACGAGCCGAACCGTGGCGTGCTGCGCGCCCTGTTCGCCCTGCGGCGTGCGGCCGAGGCGATCGGCGAGGCCGGCGAGCCGGAGCGCCTGACGGCGTTCCTGGACGCCAGCGATCCCGCCGCGTTGCCCGCGCTGTCCGCCGAGTAGCGGGCGGAGAACCACGAAACCGACGTCGAACCGGCACGACTGCCTGGTTCGGTGTCGGGCCCGTGGTTCGACGCTGCAAAGCCGCCCGATCCAGCAGCGGGCCCACCGGTGCTGGGTGGGGTGCTCCGTTCTGTGGTTCCGGTGACATCGTGGATCTGGGCTTCGACGCCTGGCAACGCTCCCACGAGCGTCACGGTCATTCGTCGGCGCGAGGAGGCATGCTATTTCTGGGTATCGGGGTCATTGCAACGGCGCGCAGCGCGACTTGCGGCGAACGTCCCCGCGAGAATGAAGAGAAGGCCCGCCGCCATTCCAATGAGCATGCTCGTTTCAGCGACCCGTTCGGCAGCGACGGCGCTCAGGATCCCAGCGGCGAGAAAGGCGAGAGCGGCGCCGTAGAGCCACAGCCGGGCAGCGCGATGACCCGCGAGCCAGGACGCCTCCGATTTCATGACGGAGGCGATCCGGATGCCAGCGCCACCGTTGGGCCGGATGATTCCTCGGGCGGCGAGTTCCGCAACCGTTCCGACGACGAGGCCACTGAGTGCGAGAGCGAGACCGGAGAAGAGCACACGATCAGTGAAACGTGAAGTGTCAGGCGTGTCAATGCGAGCCCGCGCGGCTGACCGAGTTCCTGAACGCGAGCGACCCTGAGGCGTTGCCCGCGCTATCGGCCGAGTAGTGCCGCCGCAAGACACCGGTGTTCGTCAGCCGCACCTCGACATGCGACGGTGCGACGGACGAACACCGGTGTTTTGCGCCGCGCCCTAGGCCAGCACGACGCTCCACGAGAACGCCTGCGGCCACAGCTGGTGCTCCGGCAGCACGTCGAGCCCGCACGCGCGCGAGCCGATGCCGTGCTGCGCCGCGTCGAGGTACAGGTACAGGTGCTCCGACGCGGGCAGCTCGTACGGGTGCCCGGCGCGGCCGATCTGCTGCGCCGTCCAGGGCGAGAGCGTGAACCCCGCACGGTGCGACCCGACCGTCGACACCGTCAGGTCGCCGACCGTCAGGGTCCGGAGCTCCGGTCGGTGGCCGGTCTCCTGCGGACGGGAGTACGACGCACCGAGCGGCCGCACCGGCGCCGTGAACCGGCCGACCCGAGCCGCGTGCGACGAGTCGGCGTACGACTCCAGCGGTCCGGTGCCGAACCACGTGGCGTCGCCGTCGGCCAGCCCGGCGGGCAGGTCGAACCGCACACCGATACGCGGCCAGGTGACATCCCACGCGCCGAAGGGCACGGCGTCGGTCTGCAGCGCGAGCCCCGAGGCCGTCACCGTCCAGCGGTGTGTGACGTCGACGCCCCACCCGCTGTTCGCCGCCGCGACACGCACGCGCTGCTCCAGCCCGTGGGACGTGCGCGACACCGACACGAGCCGGTGCGTCAGACGGTCGAGCCCGCGCGCTTCCCACTTCGACGCCGACGAGGGCGCGTCCGGGTCGCCGACGCCCTGGGTGAGCACCGGGTCGGCGGTCTCGTAGCCGCCCTGAGATGCTCCGCGGTCGTTGTCGGTCGGTGCGCGCCAGAGGTCGAGCCGGGGTCCGGCGACCTCGTGTCCCTTCCACGACACCAGGTCCCCGCGGGCGGTGAAGGTGCCGTCGCCGAGACGGTCGCCGTCCCACCCCTGACCGGAGGCGCGTGGCACCGCCGCCGGCCGGCTCGCGACGAGCGTCTGGGTGCGTGCGACGACGTGGCCGGTGTCCGCCCAGGCCGTCGGCCCGGCGAGCTCCGCGACGACGTCGAACCACAGTTCGTCGCCCGGCGCGAGGGGACCGCTCGCGGCGTCGAGCACCTCGGCCGGCACGGGCACGGTGGCGGACTCCCGCGCGGCGACGACACCCGGGGCGAACCGACCCTCGTGCTCCACGACGCCGCTCCGCGTGAGGATCCAGCGGAACCGGAGCCCCGCGGTCGAGGCCGAGTGGTACCGGTTCTCGACGAGGACCGTGCCGCGACCGCCGACCACCGAGGCCGACAGGCGGACCGGGGCGACCACGGCCGCGAACTCGGCGAGCCCCGGCGTCGGGGAGTCGTCCGGCAGCACGAGGCCGTCCATCACGAAGTTCCCGTCGTGCACGACCTCGTGGAAGTCCCCGCCGTAGGCGTAGTACGGCTCGCCGGACGCGGTGTGCGCCAGCAACCCGTGGTCCCGCCACTCCCACACGAACCCGCCGTGCAGACGCGGGTAGCGGTCGACGAGCGCCTCGTACTCGGCGATCTGGCCGGGGCCGTTGCCCATCGCGTGCACGTACTCGCAGTGGATGAACGGCTTCGACCGCTGCCGTGCGGCGGCGGCCGGCCCGCAGCCGAGCAGGGGCGTGGCCGGGCCACCGCCGATGGACTCGGTCTCCTGCAGGCTCGGGTACATCCGCGAGTAGACGTCGGTGTACTCGCCCGTGTAGTCGCCCTCGTAGTGCACGGGGCGTTCCGCGTCGCGGTCGTGCACCCACTGCGACATCGCCGCGAGGTTCCGGCCGGTGCCGGACTCGTTGCCGAGCGACCACATCACGATCGAGGCGTGGTTCTTGTCGCGCTCGACGGTCCGCGCGATGCGGTCGAGGTAGGCGTCCCGCCAGGCCGGGTCGTCCGAGGGGTTGCCGACCCAGTCGGTGAAGATGAACCCGTGCGTCTCGAGGTCGCACTCCAGGATGACCCAGAACCCGAGCTCGTCGGCGAGGTCGAGCACGCGCGGGTGCGGCGGGTAGTGCGATGTCCGGATCGCGTTGACGTTGTGCCGCTTCATGAGCGCCATGTCCGCGCGGGCGTGGGCCTCGTCGAACACGCGCCCCCGCTCCGGGTGCGTCTCGTGCCGGTTGACGCCGTGGAACACGACGCGCTCGCCGTTGACCAGGAACCGGTCGCCGTCGATCGCGACCGTCCGGAAGCCGAGCCGGAGCGAGACGGTCTCGCCGCCCGACGTGCCACCGGCTCCGGAGCCGGTCGACACCGTCGCGTCGTACAGCCGCGGCAGCTCGGCACTCCACGGCTCGACCCCCTCGACCTCGATCGGCGCGACGTCGTCGGGGCCCGCCCACACCACGTCGACGCCCAGGTCGGGGACCGCGAACCGCACCGGGAACACCGCGTCGAGCGTCGGGAACGTGATCGTCCCCGTGCCGGTCGCCGGTCGACCCGACGCCGCCGTCCCCGCCGTCGCGGCGTCACCGAGCGTGGCAGCCCACCCGGCGCGGACGAACACGTCTTCGATCGGCGCCGTGGGCCGGGCGAGGAGCGTGACGTCGCGGAAGATCCCGGGCAGCCACCACTGGTCCTGGTCCTCCAGGTACGAGGCCGCCGACCACTGGTGCACCCGCACCCGCACCTCGTTCTCGCCGGGCTGCAGGACGTCGGTCACGTCGAACTCGGTCGCGAGCCGCGACCCGGTCGCCCAGCCCACCTCCGAACCGTTGACCCACGCCCGGAAGTGCGACTCCACCCCGTCGAACCGCAGCAGCACCCGGGCGGCCGCGTCGAAGGTCGTGGGCAGCGTGAACGTCCGCCGGTAGTCGCCGGTCGGGTTCTCCTCCGGCGGGTGCGGCGGGTCGATCGGGAACGGGTACTGCAGGTTCGTGTAGCTCGGTGCGCCGTGTCCGTGCAGGACCCAGTGCGCCGGGACCGGCAGGGTTCCCCACTCGTCGTCCGGCCCCGGCAGCGGCACGTCCGCGACCGGCGACCACCGGAAGTCCCACTCCCCGTTCAGGGAGAGCGCCGGGGCGTCGGTGTGCAGCCAGGCCCGAGGGGCCAGCCGGGTGTCCGAGCCGGGAGTGGTGGAGGCGAGTGGTTCGATGGTCAACCCTTGACCGATCCTTCCGTGAGGCCCCCGCGCCAGAAGCGCTGCAGGACGATGATGGCGATGACGAGCGGGATGACCGAGACGAGCACCCCGCCGGTGGTGAGCTGGTAGAACTCCGGCAGCCGGTCCACCTGTGAGCGCCAGTTGTTCAGCCCGAGCGTGATCGGGTAGAGCTTCTGGTCGGCCAGCATGATGAGCGGCAGGAAGAAGTTGTTCCAGATTCCCACGACCTGGAACAGGAACACGGTCACGAGCGCCGGTGTCATCTGCCGGAGCACGATCGTGTGGAAGATCCGGAGCTCCCCGGCGCCGTCGATCCGGGCCTGTTCGAGGAGCGTCGTGTCCACCGACGCCGCGGCGTACACCCGGCAGAGGAACAGACCGAACGGGGAGACGAGGCTCGGGATGAGCACGCTCCAGTACGTGTCGGTGAGTCCCAGGGTCGAGAACAGCAGGAACAGCGGCAGCGCCGTCGCGGTCCCCGGCACGAGCACGCCGCCGAGGATCGTGCCGAACACCAGCTGCCGTCCGCGGAACTCGTACTTCGCGAGCGCGTACCCACCGGCTGCGGCGAAGTACGTCGCGAGGACGGCACCGACGCCCGAGTACAGGATGCTGTTCGCGATCCAGCGGACGAAGATGCCGCCGTCGTACGTGAACACCTGCTGCAGGTTGCTGAACAGGGCGAAGTCGCCGCCGAACCAGAACCCGTTCGTCGCGAACAGGGCTCCGGTGGTCTTCGTCGCGGCGATGACCACCCAGTAGAGCGGGACGAGGAAGTACAGCGCGACGATGACGAGGATCCCCGTCACGACGATCTGGGACTTGCCGGTCCGGTCGAGCCGGCGGCGCTGGTGCGCGCTGATCGACGTGGTGTCGACCGGTACGGCGGCCTGCTTGGTCACCGGCGCTTCGATGGCTTCACTGGTCATGCTTCCGCCCCGTTCGTTCCGTGCTGCTGACCGGACCTGGCCGGGAGGCCCGGGTCGGCCCCGGTGGTGACCACCTGTCGGGCGGATGCGCGCGTCTGGAGCGCACGCCGCGCCTCCAGGCCGTCCTTCCTCGCACCCTTGCGACGGTCCCGTTCGTCCTTCGGCGGACGGTTCGTCAACGCGAGGAACGCGAACGACAGGATGAACGCGGCCAGCGCGATGATGACGGCCTGCGCGCTCGCGACGCCGTACTCGTTGAACGCGAACGCGTTCGTGTACGCGGCGTAGTTCGGCGTGTACTCGGTGTCGATCGCCGGGGCGACCGTCGACAGGATCTGCGGCTCGGCGAAGAGCTGCAGCGTGCCGATGATCGAGAACACGGTGGTGAGCACCAGCGCCGGGGCGATGAGCGGGATCTGGATCCGCCACGCCACCTGGAACGCGTTGGCGCCGTCCACCTTCGCGGCCTCGTACACCTCACCGGGGATCGACTTCAGCTGCGCCACGATGATGAGCATGTTGTAGCCGGTGTAGGTCCACGTGACGATGTTCGCGATCGACCACAGCACGCTGTTCGCGCCGAGGAAGTCCGGCTGCAACCCGACCGACTGCAGCAGCGACACGATCGGCGACAGCCCCGGGACGTACAGGAACGACCAGAGGATCGTCGCGATGACGCCGGGCACGCCGTACGGCATGAAGTAGATCGCGCGGAAGAAGCCGGGCCAGCGGGCGCTCGCCGACTCGAGGAGCAGCGCGAGGATCGTGCACGCGATGATCATCACGGGGACCTGCACGACGCCGAACAGCAGCATGCGGCCGATCGACGCGACGAAGCCCGTGTCGTTCAGGGCGGTGACGTAGTTGTCGAACCCGGCGAAGCGGCCGGTGACGCCGTCCTCGCCGAACAGGCCCTCTCGGTCCACCGTGGTGAACGACTGGAACAGCGCGCTGATGATCGGGATGATGAACGTCAGCAGGAACAGGGCGAGGAACGGGGCGAGCAGGATCCACGGGGCACGCTTCTGCGCGACCGTGGCCTTGGTGCTCGTCCGGAACGCGGGCGTGGTGCTCGTCCGGACCGCGGGCTTGGTGCTCGTCTGCTGGCTCATCGTGCCGTCCTGACGCTGAGGCCCTTGTCCTTGAAGGACTGGACGATCTCCCGTTCGGCGCGCTCCACCGCGTCGGTGAGCTTGAGGCCGCTGGTGAGCTTGCGCCGGAACTGGTTCTGCAACGACGTGAACGCCGACTGCGTCACGGGCGACCACGACCAGTCGACGTTCTGCTCCTTGGCGGCCGGCACGAAGACCTCCTCGTTGTAGTTCTGGCCGGAGAACCACTTTGACGGCTGCTCGCGCTGCTCGCCGATGTAGTCCTTCGCCGGCGACCAGCCGATGCCGCAGTACTTGATCATCGCGTCGATGCCCTCGTCCGAGGTGGTCATCCACGTGATGAACTCGAGCGCCTCCTTCGGGTGCTGCGAGTTCGCCAGCACCGCTGCCGTCGATCCGCCGATCGCGCTCGAGCCGAAGCCGGTGTCACCCCACTTCTGCATCGGGGCGACCTTCCACTTGCCCTCGCCGCCCTGCACGGACCCGATGAGGGCGTCACCCCAGCTCGCGCTCGTGACCGCGGCGATCTTGCCGCTCGCCGCCGAGGCGTACCAGCCGGGGGAGTACGCACCGGCGCTCGTGTCGACGAGCTTGTCGTCGATCACCCCGTCGAAGAACTCCGCCACCATCAGGGTCTTGTCGTCCGTCATGTCCACGACCCACTCGTCGCCGTCGACCTTGAACCACCGGGCTCCGGCCTGCTGGGCGTACGCCGCGAAGGGGGAGGCGTCCGCGACCGGGAACACCTCGAGGTAGTTCTGCGGTCCGGTCGCACGGACCTTCTCGGCCAGGCCACGCCACTCGTCCCACGTCGTCGGGGGTTCGCCGCCGGCCTGCTCGAGCAGGGCCGTCTGGTAGTAGAAGCCCATCGGGCCGGTGTCCTGCGGGATGCCGAAGACCCCGTCGACGAAGGACACCTGCGCCCAGGCGGCGTCGTCGTACTTCGACTCCCAGTCCTTCGCGCCGTAGCGGGCGAGGTCGACCAGGCCGTTCGCGAGCATGAACTCGGGGATCTGGCGGAGCTCGACCTGCCCGATGTCCGGGCCACCGCCGGCGGCCAGCGCGGAGTACATCTTCTGGTAGCCGCCGCTGTTGCCGCCGGGGATCCAGTTGGCGTTCACCTGGATGTCCGGGTGCGTCTTGTTCCACACGTCGCAGACCTTCTGCAGGTCCTTCAGCCAGGCCCAGTAGGTCAGCTCGACCTTCTGGCCGCTCGCGGCGGCGGGGATGAGCGCCGCCTTGTTCACGTTCGTCGAGCCGGGGACCGCGCACCCGGCGAGCAGGCCGGTCGCGGCCGCTCCGATCCCGAATCCGAACAGTTGTCGTCTCGTCAGTGGTCGTCGTGGGGTCGTTGGCGTCATTGCCTGCACCTCAGGTCGTCGTTGATCGGGGTTGCGGTTCAGCCAACCACAAAACCGAGCGTCGGTGCAGTTTCACGGGGTGTCCACTCGCTGGGGGTTGGCTGCGACCTTCGGGGTTCGTTTTCGCTGGGGGTTGGCTGCGACCTTGGAACCGGTCCAGCCGGATGCGCGAACGGTGGGTCGCACGACAGTCGGAACGGCGACGAGCGCCACCTCCGGCACGAACGGGAGGAGAAGCGATGACCGATCGCGGCAACACCACCCACCGGCCCGAACTCGACGAGCAGCTCGCGCACGAAGCGCAGAGCATCGTCCAGGGCCACGGCAGCAACAGCCACGTCGAGGAGTTCCGACAGTCCGAACCGGACCCCGACGACACCGACGACGCCGAGACGGTGACCGCCTCGGGCTACGACGGCGAGGTCGAGGGCGCCCTGAAGGACGACTCGGCCGGCGGACTGTTCGACCAGACCGATGGCGACGTCCCGGAACCCGATGCCGACGGCACGGTCTACACGACGGAGACGACGGAGGAGGCGGGCCGTGGTGCAGACGACGAATGAGACCAGCGCGCTGCAGTCGACGCTCGCCGACCGCCTCAAGGAGGGTGGGATGTGGACCTGGGCGTACGTGGACGCCTCGGGCAACCGTGAGGACCCGCAGCACCTCGCAGCGCTCCAGCGCCGGAAGGCCGAGGACGCCCTCCGCGCCGCGGGTGCCGACGCCGACGTGATCGACACCGTGATGGCGGAGCTCGAGGAGACGCCGGGCGTCGCCGCACCGGTCAGCCGCTACGTGCTCGTGCGGGACGGCGAACTCGTGCTCAGCGAGGTGCTCCCCGGCCGGATGCACGCTGCCCAGTCGATCGGGCACGACCCGGTGCCGGACCTCCTGCCGCTCCTCGCACACCGACCGATGGACGTGCCGTTCCTGGTCGTGCAGGTGGGCCGTGAGGGCGGCGGGTACCGCGCGTTCCACCTCGGTCACGCCGACCACCCGGACCGCCGCGACGAAGACCGCGTGCAGGGTCGCACCGACACGCTGCACAAGGTGAAGGGCGGCGGCTGGGCGCACCTCCGCTGGCAGCACCACACCGAGGAGATCTGGAAGCAGACGTCGGCCGAGGTCGCAGCCTCGATCGAGGAAGCCGTCCGTCGCCTGTCACCGCGGCTCATCGTGGTGGCCGGGGACATCCGCGCGCGGGAACTCCTGCTGAAGGAACTGTCCACCGAGGCCCGGTCGCTCGTGTCCGAGGTGCCGATCGACCCACGTGCGGACGACGCGGCCGACGCCGCCCTCGTCGAGCACGTCGAGATCGCGCTCGCACGGGTGCTCGCCTCGCGCCGACACGACGTCGAGGACCTGCTCCGGACGCACGTCGGCCGTGGTGACAACCAGACCGTGAGCGGTCTCGGGTCCGTCGTCGGGGCGCTGCAGCAGGCGCAGGCGTCCGTCGTCGCGCTCGACCACCAGGCGCTCGGTGACCGCCAGCTCCTGGCGCTCGCCGCGGCACCGTGGGTGGCGACCGCGCCGGAGCAGGCGTCGGGAGTGGCGGTGCTCGGCACGGTCCCCGCTGCGTGTGCCCTCGTCCGTGCGATCGCGCTGACCGACGCGGAGCTCATCCTCGTCAACGCCGCGTCGCTCCCCGGCGGAGCCGTGGCCGCGGCGCTCCTGCGGTGGCCGGTGGGCCCGCCCGTCCCCGCCTGACCCGCGCGGGGCGGGGCCGATCCGCGCGTAGGAAGCGGACCCGCGCGTAGGAAGCGGAATCGCTCGTAGGAGGCAGGAACTTCCAGCACCCTATGCGCGATTCCGCTTCCTACTGCTCGTGCGATGGGCAGGAACGTCGTGGGTTCAGTCGTGGGAGCGGTCGCGGCGGGGCACCAGGGGAAGCGCCAGCAGCGGGAGTACCGCCACGACGCCGAAGGACACCGCGAACCCGAGCGCCCCGACCAACGCGCCGATGCCCGGGCCGACGGCGCTCGCCGCGATGAACTGCCCGGTGTTCTGCGCTCCGAGGGCACGACCGGACCAGAAGGGCCCCGCGGCCTCGGCCACGGAGGTGTACGCCAGGCCGTTGTCCGCGACGGTCACGCTCGTCGCCAGGACGAGGAACACCGCGGCTCCGGCGAGGTGCGTCGCGTCGACGACCGCGAGGACCGCCATCACGACCGCCGCGCTCACCGCCACGATCCGGAGCGGCCCGACACGTGAGCCGGCCCGGTCGCTCCAGACGCCGACGAGGATCCTGCCGATCGCGCCGACGAACTGCGACGCCCCGACGAGCAGCCCCGCCGCCGGCGTCGACCACCCGAGGCCGACGAGCCAGACCAGGCCGTACGTCGACAGGGTGAACTGCGGCACGACGAGCAGGATCGACACGGCGTGGATCCGCCACAGGAACCCGTTCGCCCGGTACGGGTTCGCGGTGACCGCCGTGGGCGCTGCCGATCGGGCGGGTCGTGGCGGGTTCTGGATGCCGATCGCGCAGAGCACCGCGAGCACCGCGCAGAGGACGATCGGCAGGACGAGCGAGGCCCGGATGCCGTCGGCCTCGGCGAGCTGCGGCACCGTGACGGCGGCGAGCGTCACCCCGAGCGGCTGCGACATCTGCCGGATCCCCATCGCGAGGCCCCGGCGCTCCTTCGGGAACCACCCGACCACGACCCGGCCGCTCGCCGCGTTCGTCGAGGCGCTCGTCATGCCGCCCGCGAGGAACGCGAGACCGAGCAGCACCGGGTTGCCGGCCGCTGCCCAGGCGCCGACGACCGCCAGCGTGGTGAGCACGAGCCCCCCGGCGATGACGACGCGCTCGCCGAACCGGTCGGTGATCGCTCCCCACGCGATGAGCGTCAGCACCATGCCGAACGTCGGCGCCGCGGCGAGCAGTCCGGCGAGCGTGAGTGGCGTCCCGTGCGCCTGCATGTACGGGATGAGCAGTGCGGGTGCGGACACCACGAGCGTCCCGGCGGCCTGCGCGGCGACGCCGAGCGCGAGCATCGTCCAGGCTCGGCCGGAGATCGGGGGAGTCGTGGTCGTGCGGGGTGCCGTGGCGGTCATCGGGTCAGTCGTTTCATCGCGGAACTGATTGGTATACCACAACGGTATACCATTCCCGCCCCGCCCCCGCTAGGCTGGTACGCCGTGAGCGAGACGACCGATGCAACCCCCGTGTCGCAGACGAGCCAGCTCTACGACAACCTGCGCTCCGCGATCCTGACGCTCGAGATCGCCCCCGGGGAGCGCATCTCCGAGCGAGGGCTCGAAGCGCGGTTCCACGCCTCCCGCACCCCGGTCCGCGCGGCGCTCTCACGGCTCGAACGCGAAGGACTCATCCTGCACGAGGGCCGCTCCTGGACGGTCACGCCGATCGACCTCGACGAGATCGCCTCGCTCGCCGAACTGCGCGGCGTGCTCGAACCAGCCGCTGCCAGGCTCGCCGTCGGGCGAGCGTCCGAGGAGCAGCTGGCAGAGGTCCGGGCGCACCTCGACACCCTCCGCCCGACGCCCGACCAGCAAGCGGGCATCCGGATGGGCTCGACGTTCCACCTCGACCTGGCCGCGCTCGGCGGCAACCGCTTCATCACCGACGCCATCGCCGACGCGCTCACCCGACTCGAGCGCACGCGCTGGATCGAGGTGCGCACGCCCGAGGCCCGCGACGCCGCCTGGGAGGAACACAGCGCCATCATCGACGCCGTGCGCGCCGGAGACGGCGACCGCGCAGCCGACCTGCTCGCGGCGCACGTCGCGGGGACGAACGACCGGCTGCTGGCGTGGATCGCGCAGGAACGTCGCCGACTGCGCGGAGCCGGCATGGCGATCGTGGGCGCGACCGAGCGCTGACGCGCCTGGGAGGTGACCGGGCGCTCTGGACGTCACCGCCCCGGAGCAGCGCGGCGCGGGGCGGACCCGCACCGCGCCTCCAGTCCGGAACGGTCCTGATCCGCGACCTACGGCGTCGTCGCGCGGTCCTCCGCAGCGTCGATCTGGTCGAAGATCCAGGCACTGCTGCCGTCCGAATGGTCGAGCAGCGCGGCCTTGACCTCTTGTTCATCGGTCGAGAGCCGCTGTGCGAGCTTGCTCCCGGAACGTGTCGACTGCGACATGGTGTCGTCCTTCCCCTGTGTGTGGGCATCGTGTGTGATGCAGGCGGCTGCCTGCCGGTGCGCTTCCTCACGGGACGTACTGAGGTCGTGACAGTCTCGCTCCGTCTGTCCGCAGACCGCAAGGGCTCGCCGCGACCTGTGGAGAAGTCCCAGCGGGCTCCGTGCCTAGGATGGTCCGGCCGCGCGCCTCGCGGCACGGAAGCAGCGGACGTCGCGTGACGTCGGACGGGAGGCACGGCTTGGCCGAGCAGCGCACGGCGCCTCCCACGGTCTACGACGTGGCGTCCGCGGCCGGGGTGTCGATCGCCACGGTCTCGCGCGTGCTGCGGACGCCGGATGCGGTCCGCGAGGGCACCCGCGACCGGGTGCAGGCGGCGATCCGATCCCTCGGCTACGTGCCCTCCGGGAACGCCCGGGCCCTCGCCGGCAAGCGCACCGGCGTGGTCGGGCTCCTGCTGCCCGGGTTCGACGTCGTCCCCGACGAACGGCCCGACCTCGTCACCGACGGCGGCGTCCGGGTCGTCGACGACCGACGGCACGTCACGCAGCCGTTCTCGTCCAACCTCTACTTCGACGAGGTCCTCCGCGGCGCCGAGACCGAGGCGTGGCAGCGTGGCCTGGCGCTCATGGTCGCGGCCGGTCGTGGGTCCTCCCGGGACGTCATCGTCAACGACGTCGCCGGTCGGGTCGACGGGCTGGCCGTCCTCGCCCGGACCGTGCCCGACGAGCTGCTCGAGCACGTCGCCCGACGGATCCCGGTCGTGGTGCTCGCGGACGACAGGCGCTCGCACGGCTTCGACTCGGTGAGCGTCGACAACGCCGCGGGCATGCGCACGATCGGCGGCCACGTGATCGGGCGGCTCGGCATCCGGTCGCTCGCGTACCTGGCCGGGCCGATCGACTCCCCGGACGACATCGAGCGTTCGACGGGGTTCCGGCAGGCGCTCGACGACCACGGGGTGCCGTCGTCGTCCGTGCGGGTCGTGCACGGTGACTTCGGGCGGGCCCGAGCGCGGGAGCTCGCCGCCCAGCTGCTCGACGGCGACGAGGTACCGCGGGCGATCGTCTGCTCGAACGACCAGTCCGCGCTCGGGGTGCTCGACGCCGCCGGGGCCCGCGGGGTGCGGGTGCCGGAGGGCCTCGTCGTCACGGGGTTCGACGGCATCGACGCCGGACGGTTCTCGGCACCGCCGCTCACGACGGTGCACCAGCCGATGGGGGCGCTCGGGCGTGCGGCGGTCCGGGCGATCGTGGACCGGCTGGAGCGTCCCGAGGGGCCTCCGCGCGCGATGCGCCTGCCGGTCGAGGTGCTGCTGCGCGAGAGTTGCCCGCCGGCGCTCTAGTCGTGGTCGCCGTCGTCGTGCGCGGCGCGGTCGGCGTGGTCGTGGTGGCCGCGGCCGTCGTGGTCGCTGTCGTCGTGCGCGGCGCGGTCGTCGCGGTCGTGGTGGTCCGGCCGCGCCGTCCGTTCGCCGAGATCGCACTTTGGCGATCCGAACCGCCGGCGTGCGCGTCCAAAGTGCGATCTCGCCACCGGACCCGCGAACCCGCGCACCGGCGCACCGGCGAACGGCGCACCGATCGTCCGCTTGCGCAACGCGATGTAAGCGCATACATTGTCCCGGTACCCACTCGACACGGAGGTCGACCGAGCAATGACGCTTCCCCCACAGCGCACGCGCGGCAAGCAACGCACGCACAGCGCGCAGCGCACGCAGAGCACCCAAGCCGCGCCGCGCACGCACCGCTCCCGACGAGCCCGCCTCGTCGCGGCCATCGCCGGGCTCGCCGTCGTGGCACTCACCGCCACCGGCTGCAGCATCCAGGTCCGTTCCCAACCGGACCCGAGCATCGGCAAGGACACGATGCTCATCAACGCGGACCACGGCAACCCGCTGTTCGACCGCAACTTCAACCCGTACATCGCGAACGCCCGCACGGCGTCGAAGTGGATGTACGAGCCCCTCATCGAGGTGAACCCCCTCGACGGCAAGCGGAACCCCTGGTTGGCGAGCGACTGGTCGCAGCCGGACGCGAAGACGATCGACATGACGATCCGCAGCGGCGTCGAGTGGTCGAACGGTGACACCTTCACCGCGAAGGACGTCGTCTTCACGTTCGACCTGCTGAAGAAGTTCCCCGCGATGGACGTCAAGGGCGCCTGGCAGCACATCGACACGATCGAGCAGCAGGGCCAGCACGTCGTCTTCCACCTCAAGTCGGAGGACGTCCCGAGCCTCACGATCATCGGGCAGACGTACATCCTCGGCGAGCAGCACTGGAAGGACGTCAAGGACCCGACGACCTTCCGCGACCCGAACCCGGTCGGCACCGGCCCGTTCGTGCTCGGGAACTACACGGACCAGCAGTACTCGATGGACAAGAACAAGCGGTACTGGCAGGCCGACAAGATCGCCATCAAGCACCTCATCCTGCCGGCGACGAACACGCAGCTCGACACCGTCACGCGCGGCTACGACTGGGCGTACGCGTTCATCTCCGACGTCAAGGGCACCTGGGGCGCCGCGTCGAAGACCAACACGTACTGGTTCCCGCCGGGGGGTGTGATCGGCCTCATCCCGAACCTCACGAAGGCGCCGTACAACGACGTCAACGTCCGCCGGGGCATCTCGCTCGCGCTCGACCGTGAGGGCATCGCCGAGACCGCGACCGAGGGCAACCTCAAGGCGGCGGCGCAGACCGGCCTGATCCTGCCGAACCAGTCGCAGTACGTGAACGACGACATCCCGGACAAGGGCGTCGTCACGCAGGACGTCGCGGCAGCGAAGGCGAGTCTGGCGAAGTCCGGCTGGGTCGACCAGGGCGGCAAGATCGTCAAGGACGGCAAGCAGCTCGAGATCACCATCATGACCGCGAACGGCTACTCCGACTGGCTCCGCGCCGCACAGGAGGTCCGCCGCAACCTGACCGCCATCGGCATCAAGGTGACGATCCAGGCACCGCAGCCGGCCGGGTACCAGCAGAACATCAACAACGGCACGTTCGACATGGCGATGGGCGGCATGGGCAACGGTGACGTCTACCAGGCGTTCAACTCGCTGCTCAGCACCGACTTCTACCAGCCGGTCGGCAAGTCGACGGTGAACAACTACGAGCGGTACAAGAACGCCGACACGCAGAAGCTCCTCGACGAGTACAAGGCGACGACGGACACCGCGAAGCAGCAGGAGATCCTCGACCAGCTGCAGGTGATCGTGTACGACGACCTTCCCGTGATCGGCATGTACTACGGCGGGCTCTGGGGACTCTTCAACACCAGCAAGTTCGTCGGCTGGCCGAGCGCGGAGGACCCCTACATGGCACCGCAGAACTACGACTCTGCTCCGCTGCTCATCTTCTCCAAGCTCCGGCTGCGCGACAGCGCCGCTGGCCAGGCGATCGTCAAGGCCGAACAGGAGCAGAGCAAGTGAAGTACATCCTCCAGAAACTCGTCCTCTTCGTCCTGACCCTCTGGGCCGCGGTCACGCTGAACTTCGTGCTCCCGCGTCTCATGCCGGGCAGCCCGACCGACGCCGCGCTGGCGAAGCTCAGCCAGAACGGCCCGGTCACCGACGCCACCAAGAAGGCCATCGAGGCGCAGCTCGGCGTCCCGACCGGCAACCTCTGGGACCAGTACGTCAGCTACCTGCACCAGGTCATCACGCTGGACTTCGGGACGAGCTACACGTTCTACCCGCAGCCGGTCGGTGACCTCGTCGCCCGGGCCCTGCCGTACACGCTGATCCTGGTCGGCGTCGTGACGATCATCGCGTTCGTCCTCGGCACCCTCATCGGTGTCGGGGCGGCGTGGAAGCGCGGCACCTGGCTCGACTCCCTCCCGACGCTGTCGGGGAGCTTCATGTCGACGTTCCCGTACTTCTGGACGGCGCTCCTGCTGCTGTTCTTCCTCGGCTACGTGCTGCACTGGTTCCCGACGACGGGTGCCTACTCGGCGACGACGACACCCGGGCTGAGCGGCGCGTTCATCGGGGACGCCCTGCAGCACGCGGTCCTGCCGGCGGTCACGATCCTGGTGACGAGCCTCGGTGGGTGGATCATCGGCATGCGCAACGCGATGATCAACACCCTCGGTGACGACTACGTGACCTTCGCCGAGGCGAACGGCCTCCGCGGTCGGACCGTGGCGATCCGGTACGCGGCCCGCAACGCGATCCTGCCGAACCTGACCGGTTTCGGTCTGGCGCTCGGTGGCGTGGTCGGCGGTTCGGTGCTGGTCGAGCAGGTGTTCGGCTACCCGGGCATCGGCTACCTGCTGTTCAACGCCGTCATCGGGCAGGACTACCCGCTCATGCAGGCCCTCTTCCTGATGATCACCGTGTCGGTGCTCATCGCCAACTTCATCGTGGACGTGCTGTACGGCGTCCTGGACCCGAGGACGCGTCGATGACCAACGCAACCGTGTCAGTGCGCACGCAAGAGAACGCACCCAACGAAGAACAGCAGGCGCCGTCCAAGTGGCGCGCCGCGGCCCGCCAGTTCGGCGTCGTCTGGTCGAACACGAAGGCCCGGATCGGCATCATCATCCTCGCCGTGTTCGTCCTCGTCGCGATCGCAGCCCCGCTCCTCGCGCCGTACGGCGCCAGCCAGAACGGCTTCGCCCGGTCCGCCGACGCGACGGCCGCCCACTGGATGGGCACCACCGCCGCCGGCGAGGACGTCCTGTCCCAGATCATCTACGGCGCCCGCATCTCGGTCATGGTCGGCGCGGTCGCGGGCATCCTGTCGACGCTGGTCGCGGTCGCGATCGGCCTCAGCTGGGGCTACGTCCGTGGCTGGGTCGCCGAGGTCATCGGGTTCATCGTGAACCTCTTCCTCGTCATCCCGGGCCTCCCGCTCATGATCGTCATCGCGGCGTACCTGCAGAACGGCGGCATCGCGGTGATCATCGCGGTCATCGTCGTGACCGGCTGGGCCTGGGGCGCGCGCGTCCTGCGCAGCCAGACGCAGTCGCTCCGTGGGCGTGACTTCGTCACCGCGGCGCAGTTCTCCGGTGAGGGTGCGACCCGCATCGTCTTCCGCGAGATCCTGCCGAACATGACGTCGCTCATCGTCGGCTCGTTCTTCGGTGCGGCCACGTCGGCGATCCTCGCCGAGGCGGGCCTCGAGTTCCTCGGACTCGGCGACTCGTCGATCGTCAGCTGGGGCACGATCCTCTACTGGGCGCAGAACTCCAACGCGCTCCTCACGGGCCAGTGGATCCTGCTGTTCGCCCCGGGCCTCTGCATCGCGCTCCTCGCGATGAGCCTGACCCTGATCAACTTCGGCGTCGACGCCGTGTCCAACCCGCGGCTGCGCGAGGGCGCGCGCCGGAAGAAGGAGGCAACCGCATGAGCGGCTCACGTCACGTCTCGACCGGTGACGGCCTGGAGGCGCGGGACGGCGCCGCCACGCGCCTCCCGTCCGATGCCACGAACGCAACGCAGGACGTCCTGCTCGACGTCCGCGACCTGTCGGTCGTCTACGAGTCCGCCGGCCAGCAGGCCGTCCAGGCGGTGGACCACGTCTCCTTCCAGCTGCGGAAGGGCGAGTTCGTCGGCCTGGTCGGCGAGTCCGGCTCGGGCAAGTCGACCCTCGGGTACGCGTTGACGCGGCTGCAGAAGCCTCCGGCGCGCACCAACGGCGGCAACATCTTCTTCGGCGGGCACGACATCCGTGACCTCGACGACGAGGAGCTCCGGCAGCAGCGCCAGGGCGGCTTCGCGATGGTGTTGCAGTCCGGCATGAACGCGCTCAACCCGGTGCGGACGATCCGGAACCACTTCATCGACATCTTCCGAGCGCACGGCCACGTGTCGCGCGATCGGTGGGATGCACGGATGAAGGAGCTCATCGAGAAGGTGAAGCTGCCGACGGCGATGCTCGCCCGCTACCCCGGGGAGCTCTCGGGCGGCATGCGGCAGCGCGTGTCGATCGCGCTGGCGCTCTCGCTCGAGCCGCGCCTCATGGTGTTCGACGAGCCGACGACGGCGCTCGACGTCCTCGTGCAGCACGCGGTGATGGACACCATCATCGAGCTGCAGCAGTCCGAGGGGTTCACGGCGATCCTGATCAGCCACGACCTCGGCATCGTCCTCGAGGCGACCGAGCGCGTGCTCGTCATGCACGAGGGGCGCATCGTCGAGGACGGCGGCTCGAAGGAGATCCTGCGCGACCCGCAGGACGAGTACACGAAGATGCTGCTGTCGCACTACGCCGACCCGCGCGCGGCCGTCGTGTCGCTGCCCGGGTTCCCGGACCGGTCCGAGCGTGCGGCGTCGGGCGCGAAGCGCCAGGAGACGACCTCGTCGTTCAGCACCGTCGGCTCCCGCGAGCGGTCCGCCGCGAAGAACCCGATCGTCGTGTCGGACCTCGTGAAGACGTACCCCGCGCCGCGTCGCGGTGAGGACCCGGTCCGCGCGGTGCGCGACGTGTCGTTCACCCTCGAGCCCGGGCAGTCCCTCGCCCTCGTCGGCCAGTCCGGTTCGGGCAAGTCGACGATCGCGAAGATGCTCACCGGCGTCGAGAAGCCGACCACCGGCACGGTCCGGTTCGGCGACCTCGACGTGGCGCGTCTCGGCCGTCGGGGTCTCCGTGACCTCCGGTCCGAGGTGCAGATGGTGTTCCAGGACCCGTACGCGGCGCTCAACCCGCTGCACACGGTCGAGTACACGCTCACCCGGCCGGTCGTGAACTACACCGGGCTGAAGGGCAAGGACGCCCGTCGTCGGGTGCTCGAACTGCTCGACACCGTCGGGCTCACCCCGGTGGAGCAGTTCGCGCAGAAGCTCCCGCACCAGCTCTCCGGCGGGCAGCGGCAGCGCGTCGTCATCGCCCGCGCGCTGGCGTCCGACCCGCAGGTGATCATCGCCGACGAGCCGGTCTCGATGCTCGACGTGACGCTCCGTGCCGGGGTGCTCGCGCTCCTCGAGGACCTGCGCGAGCAGTGGGGCGTCTCGCTCCTCTACATCACGCACGACCTGTTGAGTGCCCGGCTCATCACGGACGACATCATGGTGCTGCACGACGGCGCCGTGGTCGAGCGCGGACGCACGTCCGAGGTGCTGCAGGACCCGCAGGACCCGTACACGATCGCCCTGCTCGACGCGGTGCCGAATCCTCGCAGAGCCCTCGCGGAGGGGCGCCTGTGACGACGCTGCACGACTTCCCGACGGTCCCGGCGTTCGGGCACCTGCCGACGCCGGACGGCGTGGACGTCGTCGGCGTCGACCTGCCGGTCGGGCGGCTGACGGCCTACCGGGTCGTGCCGTCCGGGGTGTCGAAGGGCACCGTCCTCATCGTCCCCGGGTACACCGGCTCGAAGGAGGACTGGCGGACCTTCCTGCCGGTCCTCCGCGACGCCGGGTGGACCGCCGTGGCGATCAGCCGACGCGGCCAGGCCGACTCGGCCGCACCGACCGAACCCCGCGACTACTCCCTCGACGAAGAAGCCGCCGACGTCGTCCGGGTCGCGCGCCTGCTCGACGACGGCGCCCCCGTGCACCTGGTCGGGCACTCGCTCGGCGGCGTGATCGTCCGCGCTGCGGCGATCGCCTCGCCGACGGCGTTCCGCGACGTCGTGCAGTTCTGCTCCGGGCCGCACGGGTGGCCGTACCGCAAGGTCACCGAGCTGACGATCATGCACGACACGGGCGGGGACAACCGGACGCTCTTCGACGCCACGAACCCGCTCTGGGCCGGCCGACCCGACGAGGAACTCCCGGGCGACGTCCGGATGGTCCGCGACCGCTTCGACGCCACGAGCCCGCTCAGCGTCATCGCCGGCGCACACATCCTGGAGGACCACACCGACGCCTCCGACGAACTCCGCGCCACCGGGCTGCCGGTCCTCGTCACGCACGGGGAGTGGGACGGCGCCTGGCCCATCCCGTGGCAGCGGGCGATGGCGGAACGAACGGGTGCCGACTACCAGGTCATCCCGTCCAGCTACCACGGCCCCCAGGTCGAGGACCCGCTCGGGACGGTCGCCGTGTTCGACCGCTTCCTGTCGGCGCACTGACGCCAGCTCTGAAAGGAACCATCATCTCCACGCTGAACTTCCCCGACGGCTTCCTCTGGGGTGCGGCCACGGCCGCGCACCAGATCGAGGGCAACAACGTCAACTCGAACTGGTGGGTGCACGAGCACGAGCCCGACACCACCATCGTCGAGCCCTCCGGTGACGCCGCGGACAGCTACCACCGCTACCGCGAGGACATCCGCACCGCGGCCGAGCTCGGCCTGAACTCGTACCGGTTCAGCATCGAGTGGGCCCGCATCGAGCCCGAGCGCGGGTTCGTGAGCCGCGCCGAGGTCGACCACTACCGGCGCATGGTCGAGGCCTGCCACGAGTTCGGCATCGAGCCGATCGTGACCCTCATGCACTTCACCGTGCCGCGCTGGTTCGAGCGGGACGGCTTCTGGCGTGCGCCCGACGCCGCCGACCTCTTCGCCCGCTACACCGAGGCCGCGCTCCCCGTGGTGCAGGACGGTGTCCGCTACGTCTGCACGATCAACGAGCCGAACATCGCCGCGATGCTCGCCGGCGGCGAGGACGCGGCGAACCTGGTCGCGTACGGCCTGCCGAACCCGGACCTCGGCGTCGCCGATGCCCTGCTGGCCTCGCACCAGCGGTCCCGCGAGGTGCTCTCCCAGGTGAACGGCATCCAGTCCGGCTGGACCATCGCGACCCAGGCCTTCAAGTCCTCCGGTCAGCCCGGTGCCGACGCGATGCTCCGTGAGTACGGGTACCCGCGCGACGACTGGTACCTCCAGGCCGCGGCCGGCGACGACTTCCTCGGCGTGCAGGCGTACACCCGGACCTTCATCGGGCCGGACGGCCCCCTGCCCGTCGCCGACGACGTCGAGACGACCCTGACCGGCTGGGAGTTCTACCCCGAAGCATCGGCGGACGGACTCCGCAGCGCGTGGGAGCTCTCCGGACACGTGCCGCTGATGATCACCGAGAACGGCATCGCGACCGCGGACGACACCCGTCGCCAGGCGTACACGCAGGGCGCCCTCGAGGGGATCCACCGCTGCATCGAGGACGGCATCGAGGTCCTCGGGTACCAGCACTGGTCGCTGCTCGACAACTACGAGTGGGCCTCGGGCTTCCGTCCGACCTTCGGGCTCGTGTCGTGGGACCCGGTGACGTTCGAGCGCACGCCGAAGCCGAGCGCGCACTGGTACGGGGAGGTCGCGCAGGCGAACGCCCTCGAGACCGCCGCTCAGCCCGCGTCGTAGGCCGCGAGCAGGAGTTCCTCGGCGCGCGTCGATCCCCGCTCGCGCGCGAGTTCGATCGGTGTCCGGCCCTCGGCGTCCTGGACGTCGAGGGCCGCTCCGCGTTCGAGGAGCGCCTCGATGACCGCACGGCGGTCGAACCACGCGGCCGCGTGCAGCGGCGCGAAGCCCCAGCGCGGGTCGATCGCGTCGATGTCGGCCGGGTCGGCGTCGAAGCCGTCGAGCGCCAGCGAGAGGCCGCCGACGTCGCCGTGGGCCGCAGCCCGCACGGCGGGCGTGGCCCAGTCGACCCAGCCGTCGGGGATCGGGCCGTGCCATCCGTGCGCGGGGCGCGCCTCCAGGACGGTCCAGTCCTCGTCGTCGACGCGACGGACCTCGACGGCCACGTCGCGGAAGTGGATCGCGAGCTCGCCGGTCGGTGAGAACAGCAGGCGCAGCTCCCAGACGTCCGCGTCGACGTGGGCGAGTTCGCCACGGGAGACCTGGACGTCCCCGGCGAGCAGGTCCAGGGCGTCGGTGTCCTCGGGCTCGAGCACGGCGCGGTCGAACCGGAGCGCGACCCGGGCGTGGTTCCAGCGGCGCCAGAGACCGTCCGGGGTGTCCAGGACCTCGTCGTTCCGGACGACGAACGCGGCGTGCACCGTGCGGGTCGGTTCGGCGCCCACCCCCGCGCTGCCGTGGCGACCGGCGTCCTCGACGCGCCACTCGGACACGCGTGCCTCGCTCCAGGTGATCGAGGCGAGTGCCGCGACGGTGGGCGGGGCGTCCGTGACGAGCCGGCCGAGGTGTTCGGCGTAGCCCTCGACGTCCTCGAACGAGACGTACCCGACCCCGGGCCAGCCCACTCGACTCCATCGCACCTCGCGAGCCTACAGGCCCGTCGTCGCGCGGATCGACGGGCATTTCCATCGCTCGTGTCGTGCATACGAACAATTCGTCGGCGCCCCGAGCAGCCCACCACGATGGCACCATGCGACCTCTGACGCGGCGCCGCACGCTGCCCACCCTCCTCGCGATCGGTGTGGTGACCTCCGGCCTCGCGCTCGATCCCACCTCCGCTCGCGGAGCCACCGACCTCACCGTGGACATCGACGGCGCCACCGCGATCATCGCGCCGGGTGACCCGATCGCGTTCCGCGTCCCCGGGTGCCTGACCGAGGCGACCGACTGGCGGGTCACCGACTCCGAGAGCAAGCCCGCCGGGTCCGGATCACACCCGTCCTCCACCTCGGCCGACGCTGCACGATCGCTCCCCGGTGGCACCGCGACCACGCCGGGCATCTACCGCCTGTCCGTCACGTGCGGCACGGCGACCGGGTCGACGCGGTTCGTCCGCTCGTCCGGCCCCGCCGTCGCCGACCCGTTCTTCGGCTTCGCCGTCGACGCCGGCGCCGGCTCGGCAGCCGAGGTCCTCCCCACCTTCCAGGCGATCGGCGGCGGCAGCTACCGGCAGGACCTCCAGTGGCAGGCGGTCGAGAAGACGCCGGCCCGGTTCGACTTCACGCCCATCGACCCGCGGATCGACCCGTGGGTGCACGAGGCCGGCGTCGCGCCGCTCTTCGTGCTCGACTACGGCAACACCGCGCACACCGGCAGCTCGATGACCCCGCCCGACATGGCCGTGCCGGAGCAGCGTGCCGCGTGGGAGCGGTTCGTGGTGAACACCGTGTGGCACCTCCGCGAGCGCCACCCGAGGGCCGACCTGTCCTTCGAGGTCTGGAACGAGTGGAACAACTTCCACGGCTCGTTCCCCGCCACCCCAGAGGCGTACCTCCCGCTCGCCGAGGTCACCTTCAAGGCGATCCGGGCGGTCGACCCGACCATCCGTGTCGTCGGACCGGGCGTGAACGCGGTCTCGCTCCCCGAACGCGAGTGGATGACCCGCTGGTTCGAACTCGGCGGTGCGCGGTGGGTCGACGCCATCAGCGTCCACCCGTACTCGCAACCCTGGGCACCGGAGGAGTGCGCCGCCGGACTCGGCTGCATCGCCGACACCCTCGCCGCGCTGCGGGAACAGGCCGCGGAGCACCCCTCGGCCTCGGGCGGGCCGGCACCGATCTGGATCACCGAGGTCGGCTGGCCGGCGACCGGGGTCACCCGGGTCGACGAAGCGGACCTCGCCGCGTTCCTCGTCCGGACACACGCCCTTGCCGCCGAGAGCGGTGTCGAGCGCGTGTACACGTTCGAACTCGCGCAACCGAACGCCCGGAGCGGTCGCACCTTCGCCCTCACCGGCGGCGTCGGGACCGGGTACGAGCCCCGACCGGCCGCTGCCGCCTACCTCACCATGCAGCGGATGCTCGCCGGCATGCGGGTCGTCGGCAGCACGGCGCGCGACACCACGCGACAGGTCGAGTTCGTGTCGGCCGACGGACGACGCCACGTGCGCGTGGTCTGGCAGACGGTCGACCGGTTCGCCGACCAGTCCGTCACCGTACCGCTGCCGGGCACGGGGACCCTCGTCGAGGCGTACGGCGCCCGCAAGCCGGTGACCGCGACGAAGGGGTCCCTGACCATGACGGCCAAGTGGAGTCCTCGGTACGTCGTCTGGACCGACTGATGCGCCTCACACAGCTCGACGGCCTCCGCGGACTCGCGGTCCTGCTCGTCGTCGCCGGCCACGTCGCCGAGTCCGTCGTGCCGTACGGCGGCGTCGTCGGCGTGACGACGTTCTTCGTCCTGTCGGGCTTCGTGATCACGCGGGGACTCCTCGACGAGGTCGACGTCGCCGGCCGGATCGACCTGCGGCGCTTCTGGGCACGGCGGGTGGCGCGGCTCCTGCCGGCCTTCGGGCTCCTCGTCGTCGTTGTCCCCGTGCTCGTCGTGGTGCTCGACGACCCCAGCCGTGCGGTCATCGGCTGGCAGGTGCTCGGCGCCGTGACCTACACCGCCGACTACGTCCGTGCGGTCGGGGGAGACCTCGGCGTCCTCGGGCACACGTGGTCGCTCGCGGTCGAGGAGCAGTTCTACGCCGTGTGGCCCCTCGTCCTCATCGGGCTCGTGGCCCTCGCCCGCCGCCGGCCCCGCTTCTCGGCCGTCCTCCTGGTCGCCGTCGTCGCCGCTGCTGTGTGCTGGCGCGTCGTCGCCACCGTCGTCGCGCCCTACGACTGGCTGGCGTACTCGTTCGACACGTCCGTCGCCGCGCTGCTGCTCGGGTGCGCCGGGGCCGTCGCGGTCCGCGTGGGGATCGTCCCTGCGGTCGCCGGCGTCCGCGGCATCGTCCTCGGTACGGCCGGGGTGCTGCTCCTCGGGCTGTCGACGGTCTGCACGCTGCCGATCGCGCTCGGACCCGTCGACGGGATCACCCGGTGGGTGGGCACCACGGCGGTCGCGCTCGCCGCCCTCGTCGTGCTGTCCGCCGCCCGGGGTGCGGTCCCCGTGCTCGACCTCGCACCGCTGCGGTGGCTCGGCACGGTGTCGTACGGGCTCTACCTGTGGCACTTCGCGCTGTTGCAGCTCCGGCCCGGAGGCGAGTCCATCACGGGGCCGGCGCGCCTGGCGGTCATCGCGTTGGCACTCGTCGCGGCGACGCTGTCCTGGTACCTCGTCGAGCGGCCGGTGATCCGGGCAGTGCGCCGCCGTGGTCAGCCGGGCAGGGCGGCCGACGACGACGGGCCCGGCCACGACGGGCCAGCGCACGACGGGTCAGCGCACGACGGACCCGGCCACGACGGGCCTGCGCACGACGGGCCTGCGCACGACGGGCCCGGCCGCAGCGAGGTCAGCGCGGTACCGGCCCGCTGAACCAGCCCTGCAGCCGTCCGACCAGCTGGTCGACCTGGTGCGCCCGCGCCGGACGATCACGGCGGAGCGTCGTGACCGCGACCCCGACGACCGACCGCGCCGCCCAGTACGCGAAGTGGCCGAACTGCCCGTGCTTCCGGAGCACCCGGGCGAACCCGCGGTTGTAGCGCCGGACCTTCGCGCGGACGGCATCGACGTCGGGGTCGTCCCGCCACTCGCGGTGGTACACGGCGAGGTCGGCGCGGTACAGCACCCGGTACCCGAGGTCCAGGGTGCGCTGGACGTAGTCGGCCTCCTCGCCGGCACCGAACGGGGTGGCGCAGCCGGTGCCGAGCTCCGGGTCGAAGCCGCCCACTGCGTCGACGACGTCCGCGCGGAAGAACAGGCTCGCCGCCGAGATGGTCCGGGGGATCGTGCGCGGGCGCACCCAGGTCGTCGACGGCAGCCAGCGAAGGAGTCCCTGGTCGCCGTCGGGCGTCGCGATCGTGGCCGCGATCCCGTCGACCGGGTGCCCGTCGTGTGGGCGGGCGAACTGCTCGCGCACGGCCGTGAGGGTCCCCTCGGGGTACCAGCAGTCGTCGTCCGGGAACGCGACGTACTGCCCGCGGAGCTGCTGCATTCCGCGGTTCCGGCCGCGGCTGACCCCACGTGCGACGGGCTCGTGGACGTACTCGCCCCGGCCGGCGTCGATGAACGGCTGGACGAGGGCGCGGCAGCGCTGGTCCTCGTGCTGTTCGACCACGGTGACGAACACCGACTCGGGTTCGTGCTCGAGCGTCGACAGGCAGCGGGAGAGGTGTTCGGGCCCGCGGATCGTGCTGATCACGAGGTGGAAGGTGCTGTCGGTGCGCATCAGGTGGTCTCCGGGGTCGTCACGAGGGGTTCGGTCAGTCGGTCGAGGTCGAGCGGTGCTCCGGAGCGCCAGGCGCTGAGGCGGTCGGCGAGGGTGCCGAGCGATCGCTGCATCGCGGCGACCGACCGGGCGATGGTGCGGCCGTCGTCGGCGCCCGAGTGATCGATCGCGTGGTCCACGGCGTGGTCGATCACGTGGTCGACCGCAGCGGAGATCGTCGCCTCGGAGGCCCCGACGGTCGTGGTCGGCCGGGAACCGGTCACGCTCATCCAGAAGTCGTCGCACTTCGACGCGTAGGCGAGCGGCACGGTGGGGACGCCGAGCGCGACGGCGGCGATGGCCCCGTGCAGTCGCTCGGAGACCAGCACGGTGCACGCGGCGATCGCGCGCATCGTGGCGTGGACGTCGCCCGTGTAGTCGTGGATCTCGACCGGTGCGGTGATCCGCGCCGCCAGCTCGCGGGCGACGGCCCGGTCAGCGCGGGACAGCGCGAAGACCCGGACCGGCAGGCGGTCCTGCGCGGCACGGCGACCCACGACGGCCGCGACGGCTGCGAGGTCGAAGCGCGTCGTCGGGTCCGACCCCAGGGTCACACCGATCGCGGGGGCACCGGACGGGGTGACCGGGCGGACGACGGGGTAGAGGAGAGCCGGGTCGCCGACGACCTCGGTCGGCCCGAGGTGCTGCGACACCTCGTGCTGCGACAGCGGTCCGCGCACGCCGGCGAGGCGGAACCGGGTGCTGCGTCGCCAGGCCTCCCAGTCGTGCGGCTGGGAGGAGAGCAGGTGCGTGTCGGTCGACTCGGCGGCACCGAGCCCGAGCCCGACCACCGCCTCGGCGCCGTACGCCAGACCGGCCCGGCGTGCATGACCGGCCCAGGTCCCGAAGCCGACCGTGGTCCCGCCACCGAGGAGCACGAGCCGCCGTGAGCCGAGGGTCCGGAGACGGTGGGCGGCGATCGCGGGGGAGCGTTTCACGTAGGCGCGGGCGTGGAGCGGGGCCTCGACGTCGAGCGGCGCGTCGAGTGCTGCACGCCAGGTCTCGTGCAGCAGGTCGTCACCGAAGTTGTCGTAGCCCTGCCAGCCGAGGTAGACGAAGTCGCGGGTCACGCGGTCGCGGGTCACGAGGTCTCCTCCATCGGGGTGGTCGACGAGGACCGGCGGGCGCGGGCCCGGCCGACGCGGCGCGGGCTCTCGCTCAGCGGCGCGGATGCCTCGTAGTGGTAGTAGGAACGCTCCTTGCGCTGGAGCGGGGTCTTGTTCAGCACGACGCCGAGCACCCCGGCTCCGATGCGCTGCATCCGCTCGTGGGCGGCCTGCACGTCAGCGCGACGGACGTGCCCGTTCATGCTGACGACGAGCAGGACGCCGGAGCAGATGGCCCCGAGGATCGCGGGGTCGGTCACGGGGAGTGCCGGCGGAGCATCGACGATCACGTAGTCGTAGCGGCGCTCGAGCTCCCGCATCAGGTCGGCCATGTGCTGCGATCCGAGCAGCTCGCTGGGGTTCGGCGGGACGCGACCCGACGCCAGCACCGACAGGGGGTTCGTGTCGCCGACGGTCTGGATGGCGTCGTCGAGCGCGACCTGCCGGGCGAGCACGGTGGTGAGCCCGACGCGGCTCTCCAGGCCGAGGTAGTCGCCCACCTTCGGTCGGCGGAGGTCGGCGTCGACGAGCAGGACCCGCCCGCCGTTCTGGGCGAGCGTCATCGCGAGGTTGAGGGCCGTCGTGGACTTCCCCTCGCCGGGGCGGGCACTCGTCACGACGAGGCTCTGCGACGACCCCTCGAGGTTGGTGAACGTCAACTGCGTCCGGAGTTGCCGGAAGGCCTCGGCGCGCGGGGTGTACCGGTTCGTGCCGTCGAGCAGCGGGTGGTCGCGCACGGTGTCGTCGATCGGGAACTCGCCGAGCACGCTGGTGTCGATCATCCGGTGCAGCACCTCGATCGACCGGAGGCGGGTGTCGAGGACCTCGCGGAGCAGGGCCCCGGCGATCCCGAGGGTGAGCCCGGCGAGGAGCCCGAGCGCGATGTTGACCGGCACCCGCGGGGTGAAGGGTTCCTCGGCGGGGATCGCTTCCTCGACCACGGAGAGGCGGATGACGGCGGTGCCGTTCCCGCGCTCGACCCGGGCGACGGCGTCGATGAGCTCGGCGGCGACCGCGTTCGCGATCGCTGCGGCCCGGTCGGGGTTCGTCGCGGTGGCACCGATGTCGATGATCACGGTGTCCGGCTCGGTCGAGACGTCGACGGCGTCCGCGATCTCGGCGTCCTCTCCGTGGAGGCCGGCCGCCGTGGCCGCCGCGCGCAGAACCTCGGGGGTGGTGGCGAGCGCGGCGTAGGAGGTCACCCGGGCTGCCGAGAAGTTGTTGCTCTGGCTGAGGTCGGCGATGGTGTCGCTGCCGCTCACCGAGACGAACACACCGGCCGTCGATCGGTACTCGGGCGTCTGGAAGTGCGTGACACCGAACGCCGTGGCGACGCCGACGACCACCGCGATGGTGATCGTGAGCCACCTGCGACGCACCACGTCGAGGAACTGTACGAGCGTCATGTGCTGCCTTCCGGGTTGTCGGGTCTTCGCCGTTAGAATATCACATGGTGTAGTATTGCACTCGAACCCGACCGAACAGGAGCAGCCCATGTCTCGGATCCTCATCGTGTGCGACGGCAACATCTGCCGGTCGCCCTACGTCGAACACGCACTCCGCGCACGCCTCGTCCAGCAGCGCGTCTCCGGCGTCGAACTGGAGAGCGCCGGTGGCCTGGCCCGGCTCGGACACCCGATGAACGAGCGGTCGGCCGCAGCACTCCGCGCCGACGGGATCGACCCAGCCGGGTTCCGCTCCCGCGGCCTCGACGACGTCCCCGCGCTCGCCGCGGTCGACCTCGTGCTGACGCTCGAACGTCGGCACCGCGCGGCGGTCCTCGACGTGGCGCCGTCGCTCCTCAAGCGGACCTTCACGCTCGCCGAGTTCACGCGGGCCGCGGTGCACCTCGCCGAATCCGGGGTGCCGGTTCCCCGCACGGGCCTCACCGCCGTCGTCGCCGCGGTCCGCTCGGCACGCCTGCCCGGGTCCGCGCCGGACTCCGACGACGTCGCGGACCCGATCCGCGGTGACGACACCGACCACGAGCGCTTCCGCTCCCGCGTCGCCGAGCCGATCGCCGTGCTCGCCGCCCTCCTCGCCCACGCCCACGCGTGAACACCCACGAGCGACCACCCGTCCCCACCCTCGCGGCCCGACCCGAAAGGCGCCCCGTGTCCTCTTCCTCCACCTGGAGCGTCAGCCACGACTTCTTCTTCCAGCTCGGCGGTGCCGAACGCGTCAGCACGCACCTCGCCGCAGCGGTCGACACCGACGACGTCTTCGCGATCGCCGGTGACCCCGCGGTCGAGGCCCAGCTCGGCCTCATCGGCACCCGTCACGTCGGCGGCCCGGGCTACACCCCGCGGAACTACCGGATGCGGTCCCTGTCGCGCCCGGTGCTCGACCTCGTCCGCCGCCGGATCCCGGGCAACGTCATCTCGTCGTCGTACGCGTTCGCCCACCACGTCCGGGCCGACGGAGCGCACGTCGTCTACTGCCACAGCCCACTCCGGCAGATCTGGAGCGGGCGCGACCTGTACGGCGGGCGCGCGCTCGCCGCGGTGGCGCCTGCGCTCCGTGCACTCGACCGCAGGGCGGCTCGACGAGCCGACGGCTACATCGCCACGAACCAGGTCGTCGCGGACCGCATCCGCCGGTTCTACGACGTCGAACCGCTCGCCGTCGTCCCGCCGCCCGTCGACGACGCGTTCGCCCGCGCCGGTCGCCCCGCCGTCGAGCGCGGGGCGGAGATCGTCTGGGCCGGCCGGATCGTCGAGCCGTACAAGCAGCTCGGCCTCCTCCTCGAGGCGATGCGGGACCTCCCGGACGTCACCCTCGTGGTCGCCGGGGACGGCCGCGACCGCGAGCGACTCCAGGCGACGGCGCCCGCCAACGTCCGCTTCCTCGGCGCCGTGGGCACCGAGACGCTCGCCGACCTCTACGCCGGTGCCGCCCTCGTGGTGTTCCCCTCCGAGGACGACTTCGGCATGGTCCCGATCGAGGCGATGACGGCCGGCGCCCCGATCGTGGCGTTCCGCGGTGGCGGCGCGGTCGAGACCGTCACCGACGGCTACTCGGGGGTGTTCTTCGACGAGCACACCACTGAATCCCTCCGCGCCGGGATCGTCCGCGGGCTCGGCCTCCGGTGGGACCACGAGGCCATCTCGGCCGACGCCGCCCGGTGGAGTGCCTCCGCGTTCGCCCGCCGGGTCCGCGCCGTCACCGATTCGATGGCGCCGTGATCACCGCGCTCGGCGCCCTGCTGGTCGCGGCCCTCGCGGTGACGGTGGTCGCCCGCCGCGAGTGGATGCCGGTCGTGCTCGGCGCGGCCGCCGGTCTGCCGTACTCCGTGGCGGTCGAGTTCGGCGGCAACGGGATCCCGCTGTTCTACGCGGCCGCAGGGGTCGCCGTGGTCCTCCTCGCACGCACGGCACCCCTCCGGACGACCCACTGGACCGCGAACGCCCTCGTCGCCCTCGGCCTCTGGTCCCTCGTCATCACGACCCTCGGGCCGTGGATGTTCGCCGGCATCCCGGTGATGTCGTCGCGCGGCGGGCTCGACGACCAGGTGCTCAACCCGGACGCCCTCGGCTACACGGTGTCGAACCTCGCACAGGTCGGCTACCTCGTCCTCGCGATGCTGACCGTCCTCTTCCTCGTCCGGACCGACGGCACCCGACGCGCGGTCCGGGTCGCCCTGATCGTCGGCACCGTGCTGAGCAGCGCCCGCAGCCTGTCGGTGTCACTCGGCCTCGGCGGGTTCCAGTGGCTGTTCGACACCAACCCGACGTCGAGCTACAGCGTCCTCGCGGCCGGGGAACGGATCCGCGGGGTCTTCAGCGAGCCGAGTGAGCTCTCCGCGTTCTCGGTCGCGGCCACCGTGTTCTTCCTGCTCGCGGCGGCCCGTGCTCGCGGCCGTGCCCGCGCCGGATGGACCGTGCTGTTCGGCCTCGCCTGCTCGAACCTCCTCCAGGCGTCGTCGGGCACCGCCCTGGTCGCGTCGGCGGTCGTGGTCGGCGCCGGACTCGTCGTCCTCGCCGTCCGCTACGTCCTCGGGGGCGGCGTCGGCACACCCTGGCTCGTCCTCGGCGGCCTGGGGAGCGCCATCGCGATCCTGGTCGCCGGTCCGTCACTGTGGGCACCGGTCGCCGCGCTCGTCACCGACAAGGTGGGCAGCCAGTCGTGGAACGCCAGGACGGGTGGGGACGAGTTCGCGTGGGGCGTCGCCGTGGACACGCTCTGGCTCGGCACGGGGCTCGGCGGCAACCGTCCCTCGTCGTTCGCGATGTCCGTGCTCTCCTGTCTCGGGGTGCCCGGCGCAGCCCTGCTCCTCGCGGTGCTCGTCGGCGCGGTGGTCGTCGCCTGCCGCTCCGGACAGGTCGCCTTCGCCTGCGCCCTCCTCGCGCTCCTCGTCGCGAAGGTCGTCGGCACGCCCGACCTCTCGACACCGATCCTGTGGCTCCTGCTCGCCGCGTGCGTCTCGGACGCCTGGCGCGCACACACCGGTGCTCCGGTCCGGCCAGGCGCACGCGTTGACATCGGGGTCGCGGACGGCCTGGAGGCGCGGCTCGCCTCCCCGGCACGCCTCGCCTGATCAGCAGATCGCGCCCGGCAGGGGCGCAGCGCACGACGAAGCCCGCGACCACCGGTCGCGGGCTTCGTCGTGCGGGTCGTCCGTCCTTGCGGGGTCGGCGATCAGGGCCGCAGCGGACGGAGGTACTCGTCCTCGAGGCGCGCGACGATCCGCTCCGGCCGGTACGGCTCGGCAGCGACCGTCGCCGCGGCCGCGAGGCGTCGTCGGGTCGGCTCGTCGGCGAGCCGCACGACGGCCGCCGCCAGCGCGCCGGTGTCGGTCGGGTCGACGAGGAACCCCGACCGGTCGTGGTCGAGCAGGTCCGCCGGGCCACCGGCGTCGGCCGCGACGACGGCGCGGCCGGCGGCCATCGCCTCGACGATCACCTGCCCGAACGGTTCAGGGCGGCGGCTGGCGTGCACGACGGCGTGGCAGCCCGAGAGCTCGGACGCGACGTCCGTGACGTGTCCCGTGAAGTCGACCCGTGCCTCCAGGCCGAGTTCGGCGACCAGTCGGCGGAGTCCGTGGGCGTACTCGTGGTCCGCTTCGAAGAGTGCGCCGCCGACGATGCGCAACCGCGCGTCGGCGGGCAGGCCGGCCTCGGTGGCCGCGGCGAAGGCGCGGATCGCGAGGTCCTGTCCCTTCCACGGTGCGAGGCGGCCGAACATGCCGAGGACGAACGGGCCGTCGGGTGCGGAGGCGACCTCGGGCAGGGCAGCGGGGCAGCCGACGACGGCGGCGGTACGGCCGGCGCGTCCGAGCGAGTCGCGGGTCATGACGGAGTTGGCGACCCGGTGCGACGGCAGCACGCCGAGCGCCGCGCGGAGGACCACGCCGTTCAGAGCGGACAGGTGCGCTCCGCGCGCGACGTCGTGGACGTGGGCGACGACCGGGATGCCGGCCAGTCGCGCGGCCACCGCGCCGTACACGTGGGCCTTCGCGGAGTGCGTCGTCACCACGTCGATCCGCCGATCCCGCAGCACGTGCCGGAGCGCCAGCGTGGTGCGCGCGGTGGTGCGGACGGCCGCGGGGACGGATCGGAGGCCGGCGCCGGCCGTCCGGTCGCGGGCGGCGTCGGCGAGGGGGACGACCACGGTCTCGATGCCGTCGGACGCCAGGCGTCGTTCGAGCGGACCGGTCTCGCCGAGGACGACGACCGGATGGGTCCGGCGTGCGGCCGCGGCCACCCGTGCGACGAAGAGTTCGGCGCCGGACAGTGCGGCGCTGTGCGTGAGGAAGGCGACGCGGGGCAGGTCAGGACTCGGGCTTGTCATGTGTCCAGCATATCGCGTAATATATGAAACACGAGATGGAAATACTGTCCGTCCTCTTCACGGAACCGGAGCACCCGATGCGCCCCAAGCACTTCACCCGACACTCCCTGGCCCTCCTCGGTGCCCTCGCGCTCGTGACGACCCTCGCCGCGTGCTCCGCCACCGACGGCGACGCCGACCGCGACGCCGCGAAGCCGAGCAGCAGCCCCACCGCCACGAAGACGACCGAGCCGCAGTACTTCGCGCCGCCCGCCGACATCGAGAAGTCCGCCGTCGAGTGCACGGACGGTGCGGCGACGGTCACGCAGAGCAACCAGGAAGTCACCGTGCCCGACTGCGCGAAGGTGACGATCGACGCGAGCAACAGCGTCGTGCACCTCGGCGCGGTGGAGGACCTCGTCGTCACCGGCTCCATCAACGACGTCGCGGCGAAGGCCGTCACGACGATCACCGTCACCGGCAACGGCAACCGGGTCACCTCGGACAACGGCCCGAAGCCGAAGGACGGCGGCCAGCAGAACGTCTTCGAGAAGCGTTGACCCCTCCCGCCCCGGACATCCGCGTCCGGGGCGGTCCACGTGTCCGGACACCCGACCCGACGGAGCAGATCGTGCAGTCGACCACCCGGACCACCCCAACCGGCCGGACCCCAATCGGCCCGACCACCCGAACCGGCCGGACCACGCGGACCACCGCGACCGACTGGTCCGGTGACGACCACCTCGCCGCCGGAGCCGTCCGGGGCGGCGTCGTCACGGCTGCCGGCACCGCGCTCCGCTTCGCCGCGCAGCTGGCCGGCACGATCGTCCTCGCGCGGCTCCTCGGACCCGCTGCCTACGGTTTCGCGGCGGTGTCCGTCGTCCTCGCCGGGCTCGCCGAACTCGTGCGCGCGGGTGGTCTCGCGGCCCTCGTCGCCCGGGCGCCGCGTCTCGACGGGGCCTCGGCGACCACCCTCCACCTGCTCAGCACGGCGATCGGCGTCGTCGTCGCCGGGGCCACCGCCCTCGCGGCACCGGCCATCGCCTCGGCGATGGGGTTCCCGGGCCAGGCGCACCTCGTCGTCCTGCTCGCGCTCTCCTTCGTGCCGGCCGCCGTCGTGTGCGTCCCGGCGGCGCTCCTCGTCCGGAACCTGCGCTTCGGCGTGCTCGCAGGCGCCGAACTCATCGCCATCGTGCTCGGTGTCGGCAGCGCCCTCGTCGCCGCGGCGTTCGGAGCCGGCCCGCTGTCCCTGGCACTCCAGCCCCTCGTCTTCTGCGTGGTCGTCGCCGTCGTCGTGCTCGCCCGCAGCCCGTGGAAGCCCTCACGGCCCGCGCGCCTCCGAGGCCTCCGACGCGACCTCGGGTTCGCCGCGAACGTCTCGGGCGTGCAGGTGCTGACCTTCGTGTCCCGGAACGTCGACCGCATCGTCGTCGGTACCACCTTCGGGCCCGCCGCCGCCGGCCTCTACGCGCAGGCATCCCAGCTCCTCGTCCTGCCCCTCGAACAGCTCGCCGCACCGCTGCAGCGTGTCGCCGTTCCCGTGCTCGCCCGTGTCGCCGACGACCGCGAGCGCTTCGTCCGGTACTACCGACGGTTGGCCGGGGTCGCCGCACTCGTCCTCTGGCCCCTCTTCGTTGTCCTCGCCGTCGTCGCCGACCACGTCGTCGCGGTCCTGTTCGGGCCGGCGTGGGCCGGATCGGTGCCGATCTTCCGGATCCTCGCCGTCGCCGGGATCGCCCAGACCGTCGGGTACGTCACGGTGTGGGTGTTCATCGCGACCGGGCAGGGGACCCGGCAGACAGTGTGGGCGCTCATCAGTCGCCCGCTGGTCGCCGCGTCGTGCCTGCTCGCGGTGCCGTTCGGGGTGACGGGAATGGCCACGGCGGTCGCTGCTGTGTCGCTCGCACTCGTCGTCCCCGGCTTCCTCGTCGCGGGTCGGCACGCGGGACTGCGCCTCCGTGACCTCCTCGCGCCCCTCGCTGCACCGGCGCTCGTCGCCGTTGCGGCTGGTGCCACCGCGGCCGTCGTCGTCGCGAGCACCACCGCGGCCCCGCCGATGGTCGGGCTGGTCGCTGCAGGGTCCTCCGCGGTCGCCGCCGCATGCGTCGTCGTCGTCGCGACCACACCGCTCCGTCGCGACTGCCGTCAGATCCTCGCGCTGGCGGTCCGCCGGCGCCGACCCGCAGGAGCCCCGGTGTGAACGCGTCAGGCATCTCCATCGTCATCCCCGTCGGAGGCGCTGACGACCACTTCCACGAGCAGCTCCGCGCGGTCGGCGCCCTCCGCACGCTCCGTCCGGTCGAAGTCGTCGTCGCCGCGAACCGCGACGTCGTCGTCGTCGGACAGGCGGTCGCCACGATCGCCTGGCCGTCAGCGTGGACCGTCCGCACCATCGACGCGAGCGACGTCCCAGGCCCGAGCCATGCCCGGAACGTCGGCTGGCACTCCGCCGTGCACGACATCGTCCTGTTCTGCGACGCGGACGACCTGGTGGATCCGCTCTGGGCCGAGCACATGGCCGTCGCGGTCGAGTCGGCCGGCGCGTGCGGTGGGCGGCTCGAGTACGAGCGGCTCAACCCGCCGGCCCTCGCCGCGCGCGTGACCACCTCGTCGCGAGCGCTCCCGGTCAAGTTCCGGCACCTGCCGTTCAGCGCGAGCTGTGTCCTCGGGGTGCGCCGCGACCTGCTCGTCGCCGTCGACGGGTTCGACGAATCCCTGGCCTGCGGCGAGGACGTCGACCTGTCCTGGCGTCTGGCGGGTCAGGGCGTGCACATGGCGTTCGCCCGAGACGCGGTCGTGCACTACCGCTTGCGTCCGGACGCCCGCGGTGCGTTCCGGCAGTCGCTCCGCTACGCGGCGGACGACGCCGTGCTCCTGCGCCGCCACCGCGCGTCCGGTGCTCGGTGGACCGTCCTCGACACCGTTCGTGAGTGGCTCGCGGCCGTCAAGGCACTCGCCCTGGCACCCACCGGCCAGGAGGCCCGCCTCACCGCCGCCACACGCCTCGGCTCCGCCTGCGGCCGGTTCCTGGGCTCGGTGCGGCACCGCACGTACGCGCTGTAGGGGCGGCGGCGCGCGCGTCGCGGGGTGGCGGTCGCGCCGTGTTGCGTCGGCACGGCGGCAGCCCCGCACGATCCTCGGATCGTGCGGGGCTGCTGCCGCCGTGCGCAACCGGCGGTGTCAGTTGATGACGGTGAAGGTGCGGTTGACGGTGTCGCCGACCAGGTTGCCCTTGGTGGTCTGCTTGGTGAAGAGCGTGTAGTCCTGCGGGGTGAGTTCACGGATGAGGGTGACGGACCAGTTGCCCTGGGCGTTGACCGTGGCGGCGCCGAGCTGGGTGCTGATGCCGCTGACCTTGACGATCGCGCCGGGGGTTCCGGTGCCGGTGAAGGTCACGGTGCCGGCCTTGACGACGTCACCGTTCGCGGGCGAGGTCACCTGCACGCCGGCGACGGTGCCGTAGTCGAGGGTGGCGGTCTTCGCTGGCGAGACCACACCGCCGACCGTCTGGGTCACGGAGAAGGTGCGGACACCGGAGACCGTCGCGGGGATCGTGGCGGAGTACTTGCCGTCGGCGGCGATGACGGTCGCGATGACGGTCGCGCCTTCCTTGATCACCACGGGGGCACCGGTCTCGGCGTTGCCCGAGATCGTCGCCGGCGCGTCCGGGGCCGGCGCGAACGTGCCCGAGGCGGTGAGTTCCGTGACCTTCTTGTCCTCGAGCGTGATGGTGGTCTCGACCTGCTTGGTCAATCCGCCCTTGCTCGTCTGCACGGCGAAGAGCTTGTACACGTTGGCCGTCAGCTCACGGGTCTCGACGCTCCAGGCGCCGTTCACCACGGTGCTGGTGCCGACCGCGCTGACCAGGCCGCGGATCTCGAGCTTCGAGCCCGAGTCGCCGGTGCCCGTGAAGGTGACCTTCCCAGCCGTGACCGTCGCGCCGTCGATCGGCGATGTGATCACCGGAGCGACGGGGTTCCCGTAGTCCAGGGAGACCCTGACGGGAGCGGAGACGTCGCCCTTGACGGTCTGGGTCACGGCGAAGTCGTTGACGCCGAACTGCGCCGTGTTCGCCGGGATCCCGACCGTGTAGGTCGCGTTCGTCGTGGCGACCGTCCGCGCGATCTCGTTGCCGACCACGTCGCGGACGATGACGACCGCGCCGGGGGTGGCCTTGCCGGAGATCGTGGCGGGCTTGGCGACGTCGGCATCGAACGCACCGGTGGCGGTCAGCGGGACCGTGTCGGCGGCGTTCTTGACCGTGAAGCTCACCGGCTGCGACGAAGCTGCTCCTGAGAGGGGCGTCTGCTTCGCGGTGAGGTTGTAGATGCCATCCGGCAGGTCGAAGCCGGCCGGCACGGACCACTTGCCGTCGGCGTCGACCGTCGTGATCGCGACGACTCGGGAGACGCCGCCGATCTCGATCGTCGCTCCCTTGTCGCCCGTGCCGGAGAACACGGGCCGGTTGGTGTCGACCGTGGAACCGTTCGCCGGGGTCGTGACGACGAGCGGCGCGACCTCGGTGTCCTTGACCGTGACGGTGACCGTGGTGTCGTTGACCTGCACCCCACCGATGTACTGCGAGATGACCACGTCCTGCGCGCCGACCCGGAGCCCGGTGAGGGTGCCGGTCCAGTTGCCGTCGCTGTCGGCCCTGGCGATGGTCCGGTCACCGACGCGGATCTCGGCGTCCTTGGTCGCGGTGCCGGAGACCTTCGCGGTGCGCTCGGCGTCGTCGACGGAGTCCACGCGTGCGGTGATCGGTTCGGTCGGCGTTCCCGGGTCCTCGACCGTGATGCTGACGGTCGTGCTGTTGACCTTCGATCCCGTGCGGAACTGGTCCACGGTCACGGTCTGCGTGCCGACGGACAGTCCGGACACCGAGCCGGACCACCGTCCGTTGGTGTCGGCCCATGCGATCCGTACGTTGCCCACCTTGATCTCGGCGCCCGGGGTCGCGGTGCCGGAGAGGTTCGCCGTGCGCTCGGCATCATCGACGGAATCGACCTGTGCCGTGACGGGAGACGTTGCGTACGGCCGGATGGCGGTGGCGTACACGCTGGACGCGCTGCCCTGCGTTCCGACGCTGACGAACTCCACCTTGTGCATGGTTCCCGGGGTCCACCACGACGGCCACGGGTTGGACCCGTACTTCATCTGCTGATGCTCGGAGTCGGAGAACGCCCAGAGGTACAGGGTGCATGCGCCGGAGCAGTAGGGCGTGGCGGTGAGGGTCAGCGACGAGGGCGTCGCGACGACCTTTGTGTTCTGTGGTGGCCAGGCTGTCGAGAGGATCGCACTTTCTGAAGTGGCGGTACCTGACGGGGCAGCGGAGGCCGCTGTGCTCCCGACGCCGAGGACGGACGCGACGGTGGCGGCCGCGAGAACCGCCGCCCCGAGGACCTTGAGGGTGTTCCGTTTGCGCATCGAGTGCTTTCTGCTGTGTGGCACCACCGTGAGGCGGAGCGTCGGTGCAAGGAAAGAAGTCCGGTCATACCGGACGCCATGACGCTAGTACGTAACATACGAAAGATCAGGTGTTGCCAGATTTTGCCGTCAACGACGAACGGGCGTCCCTCGGTGTGGAGGGACGCCCGTTGTTGGTGTTGGGTGGTGTTAGTTGATGACGGTGAAGCTCCGCTCGACGGCGTCGCCGACCAGGTTGCCCTTAGTGGTCTGCTTGGTGAAGAGCGTGTACTGCTGTGCGGTGAGTTCGCGGGTGAGGGTGAGGGACCAGTCGCCCTGTGCGTTGACGGTGGCGGCGCCGAGCTGGTTGCTGGTGCCGCTGACCTTGACGATGGCGCCGGGGGTTCCGGTGCCGGTGAAGGTGACGGTGCCGGCCTTGATGTATGCGCCGTTCGTGGGCGAGGTGACCTGGACGTCGGTGACGGTGCCGTAGTCGAGGGTGGCGGTCTTGGCGGGGGAGACCACGCCGTCGACGGTCTGGGTGACGGTGAAGGTGCGGATGCCGGAGGTGGTGGCGGGGATCGTGGCGGAGTACTTGCCGTTGACGGCGGTGACGGTCGTGATGACGGTCGAGCCTTCCTTGATGACGACGGGTGCTCCGGTCTCGGCGTTGCCCGAGATGGTCGCGTCAGCGTCCACTGCGCCGAAGGTGCCGGTAGCGGTGAGCTCGGTGACCTTCTTGTTCTCGAGCGTGATCGTCGTCTCGACCTGCTTGGTGAGACCGCCCTTGCTGGTCTGCACGGCGAAGAGCTTGTAGACGTTCGCCGTGAGCTCGCGCGTCTCGACGCTCCAGGCGCCGTTGGCGATGGTGCTGGTGCCGACGGTGCTGGAGGTGCCGCGGATGTCGATCTTGGAGCCCGAGTCCCCGGTGCCGGTGAAGGTGACCTTGCCGGCGGCGACGGTCGCGCCGTTGGCGGGCGTGGTGATCACTGGTGCGGTCGGGTTGCCGTAGTCGAGGGTGCGGTTCAGCGGTGCGGACTCCTTGCCGTTCACGGTCTGGGTGATCGTGAAGGTGTTGATCCCGAATGTGGCGTGCTTGGGGTCGATGGAGACGGTGTACTTGCCTCCGGCGACCGTGGCGGTGCCGACGGTGACGCCCTTGTTCTTGACGGTGACGGTCGCGCCGTCCTGGCCGGTGCCGGTGATGGCTGCGGGCAGGTTCGCGTTGCTGGCGTTGAACGCGGCGGTCGCGGTCAGCGGTGCGACGGACTGGTCGGTCACGGTGACGGTGATCGCCTGCTTGGTGGTCAGGCCGCCCTTGGTGGTCTGCACTGCCGAGAGGTTGTAGACGTTGTTCGTGAGCGGGTAGTTGACCTTGGCGCTCCACTGGCCGTTGACGACCGAGCCCGTGGCGATGGCGTTGACCGAGCCGCGGATGTCGATCTTCGCGCCGGTCTGGCCGGTGCCGGTGAAGGTGAGGTCGTTCTTGTCGACGGTGGCGCCGTTCTCCGGGGAGGTGATGTTCACCGGGGTCGGGGTGCCGTAGTCGAGGGAGACGTTCACCGGGGCGGACGTTTCACCCTTGACGGTCTGGGTGACGGTGAAGTCGTTCACGCCGAACTGCGCCTTGTTCGCGGGGATCGCGATCGTGTAGGCGTTGTTCGAGGTGGCGATCGTGCGGGCGATCTCGTTGCCGACGGCGTCGCGGACGATGACGACGGCGCCGGCGGTTGCCTTGCCGGAGATCGTGGCGGGCTTGCTGACGTCGGCATCGAACGCGCCGGTGGCGGTCAGTGCGACGTAGCCGGCGGTGTCCTTGATCGTGAACGTGACCGGCTGCGCCGACACAGCACCGGACACAGGCGCCTGCTTCACGGTCAGGTTGTAGACGGCGTCGCCGAGGTCGAAACCGGCCGGCACGGACCACTTGCCGTCGCTGTCGACCGTGGTGGTCGCGACGACGCGGGAGGTGCCGGCGATCTCGATCGTGGCACCCTTGTCGCCGGTGCCGGAGAACACGGGCCGCTTCGTCTCGACGGTCGACCCGTTCGCCGGAGTCGTCACCACGAGCGGTGCGACCTCGGAACCCTGACCCGGGTTGACCGTGATCTCGGCGATGGTGGAGTTCTGACCCTTGGACTTCTGGGTCGCGACGATGGTGTGCTCGCTGCTGTCGAGATCAGCGGTCGAAAGAGACCAGGTGCCGTTGACGAGGACGTCGGTCTCGCCGATGATCTGGGCGGGCTTGCCCTTCTCGGTGATCAGTACCTTGGAATCCGGCTCGCCGCGACCGCGCATCTCGAGCGGCCCACCGGTGTGGCCGGCGTCATCACCCGGGGAGGTGACGCTGACACCTGCACCGTAGTTGATGGTGTGCTCGACCGGGGTGGTCTCGTCGGAGCCGCCAGAGTCCTTCGGAAGTTCCTGGGCGACAGTGATGGTCGTGTTGCCGCCCTTGTTCGGGGCGGGAACGGTCGTCTCCCACGTGCCGTCGCTGCCGACAGGCACGGACTGCTTCTTGCCGTCCGCGGTCCGGATGATGACATTCGCTGCCTTGTCCGCGGTGCCGGACACCTTGACGCGGTCGTTGGTGTTCTGGGAGAAGGAGTGCTCCACGTTCAGCGGCGCGATCGCCAAGTCCGCCACCACGGTGACGTCGTCCTTCTTCGCGCCGTCGACGTACTGCTCGACCTTGATGTCGTTCTTCCCGAGCTTCAGCCCGGTGACCGTCTTCGTCCACTGGCCGGAGTCCGGGACGGTGAGCTGCCCGCCACCGTTGAAGAGCAACTTCCCGCCAGCCGTCGCCCGACCCGACAACACAGCCGAGCGGCCAGAGACGTCAACTGAGCTCACGCTCGCCTTCAACGCACCCTGACTGATCGCGCTGAAGTCACTCGCAAGAGTCGCATCAGCCCCATGACCAATATATTTGGAGCTTGGGAAGGGGCTCTGTGGGGAGCCTACGGCGGATTGAGTTGCGCGATTGATCAGCTGGCCGTCTTTTTCGTACCACTGCATGGCAAGCTCGTTCGGATGAATGTCACACCCGTTCTGCCACATCCACGGAATCGGCGTCGTGGGCGCGCGCAAGTGAATGCATGATTGCGTGCCGTCCATCTTGAGTTTCACGAAACCATCAGGCATGGGAACAACGGTGTACCGGTAGGAGTTGTCGAGCGCTTCTTCCAGGTACTTGGTTTCGAAGTAGTGGTTGTTACCAAGGGTTCGGTACGTGTAGTACATCCCCCCCCGATTTGAACACGAGCGGGATCGTTTCGTCTGCCTGGTCTACGGAGGTGGGGGCGGCAGGCGCTGCAGTGGCGACGGCGGAGCCGAAGCTCAAGCCGGAGACGATCGTGGCCGCGGCCAGACCGGCAGCGGCGACTGCCTTGCTGATTTTTCGCATGGGTGTGTGCTTTCTGTGGAGACCGGCGCCGTGGTGTCGGATGCCTGGTCGGGATACAGGAGACGGGCGGGGGCTCGGAGAAGACTCACCGCGTCATATCAAAATATCACACGCAACATCACATATCAACAAGCTGCATGCGGCTGCCACTCTCGCCGTGAAATTGCGTCGTTCAGACGCAACTTTCAGCTCCCGAAGTTGACGCGCCTCCTGTCCCGAGTAGAGTTGAGTCCATCGGACGCAAGTCCGGCAGACTTGCAAGACAACGCACCGAACAGAAGGAGCACCCACACATGGGACGTGCAGTAGGCATCGACCTCGGAACCACCAACTCGGTCGTCAGCGTGCTCGAGGGCGGTGAGCCCACCGTCATCGCGAACGCCGAGGGCCTCCGCACCACGCCGTCGATCGTCGCCTTCACGAAGGACGGAGAGGTGCTGGTCGGCGAGACCGCGAAGCGCCAGGCCGTCACGAACGTGGACCGCACCATCGCGAGCGTCAAGCGCCACGTCGGCACCGACTGGACGACCGAGATCGACGGCAAGAAGTACACGCCGCAGGAGATCTCGGCCCGCACCCTCGGCAAGCTCAAGCGCGACGCCGAGCAGTACCTCGGTGAAGACGTCACCGACGCGGTCATCACCGTGCCGGCGTACTTCAACGACGCCGAGCGCCAGGCCACGAAGGACGCCGGTGAGATCGCCGGCCTCAACGTCCTCCGCATCATCAACGAGCCGACCGCTGCTGCGCTGGCGTACGGCCTCGACAAGGGCAAGGAAGACGAGCTCATCCTGGTCTTCGACCTCGGTGGCGGCACGTTCGACGTCTCCCTGCTCGAGGTGGGCAAGGACGACGACTTCTCCACGATCCAGGTCCGTGCGACCTCCGGTGACAACCGCCTCGGTGGTGACGACTGGGACCAGCGCATCGTCGACTACCTCGTCAAGAAGTTCAAGGACGAGCACGGCGTCGACCTGTCCACGGACAAGATCGCGAAGCAGCGGCTCAAGGAAGCTGCCGAGCAGGCCAAGAAGGAGCTGTCGAGCCAGCTGAGCGCCAGCATCCAGCTGCCGTACCTCACGCTCACGGCCGACGGCCCGCTCAACCTCGACGAGACCATCTCGCGCGCACAGTTCGAGCAGATGACCTCCGACCTGCTCGACCGCACGAAGAAGCCCTTCAACGACGTCATCAAGGAAGCGGGCGTGTCCGTCAACGACATCGCGCACGTGGTCCTCGTCGGTGGCTCGACCCGCATGCCCGCCGTGGCCGAGGTCGTCAAGTCGCTGACCGGTGGCAAGCAGCCGAACCAGGGCGTGAACCCGGACGAGGTCGTCGCCGTCGGCGCCGCACTGCAGGCCGGTGTCCTGAAGGGCGAGCGCAAGGACGTCCTGCTCATCGACGTCACGCCGCTCTCGCTCGGCATCGAGACCAAGGGCGGCCTGATGACGAAGCTCATCGACCGCAACACCGCGATCCCGACCAAGCGCAGCGAGACCTTCACGACCGCTGACGACAACCAGCCGTCGGTCGCGATCCAGGTCTTCCAGGGCGAGCGCGAGTTCACCCGCGACAACAAGGCGCTCGGCACCTTCGAGCTCACCGGCATCGCGCCGGCTCCCCGTGGCGTCCCGCAGGTCGAGGTCACGTTCGACATCGACGCCAACGGCATCGTGCACGTGTCCGCGAAGGACAAGGGCACCGGCAAGGAGCAGTCGATGGTCATCTCCGGCGGCTCGTCGCTGCCGAAGGAGGACATCGAGCGCATGGTCCGCGAAGCCGAGGAGCACGCGGCCGAGGACAAGGCCCGTCGTGAGGCGAACGAGCGTCGCAACCAGGCCGAGCAGCTCGTCTACTCGATCGAGAAGCTCATCAAGGAGAACGACGAGAAGCTCCCCGCGGACGTCAAGTCCGAGGTGCAGGCCGACGTCGACGCGCTCAAGTCCGCGCTCGCGGGTGAGGACGAGGACGCTGTGAAGGCGGCCTTCGACAAGCTCAACGAGTCGCAGGGCAAGCTCGGCCAGGCGATCTACTCCCAGCAGGACGCCGGCGCTGCCGGTGCCGGTGCTGCGGGTGCCGAGGGCGAGCAGCCCCAGGCCGCCGACGACGAGGACATCGTCGACGCCGAGGTCGTGGACGACGACGAGAACGACAAGAAGTAGCCGATGACGGACCCCAACGACAACGTCAACGACAACGACGAGCCCCAGGTCGAGGGCGACGCCACGAACGCCGAGCAGCCGGAGGACCTCATCGAGGCCGAAGGCCCCGACGTCGAGGTGCCGACCGACGCACCCAACGACCTGAGCCCCGAGGACGAAGCCCTCCTGGCCGACGCGGCGAGGGGGATGGCAGAGGACAACCTCTCCGCCGCCGACCGCGACCTGGTCGCCGAGATGCGTGCGGACATGCTCCGTGCGCAGGCCGAACTGGTGAACTTCCGGAAGCGCGTCGAGCGCGACCGAGAGGCCAACCGCGAGGTCGCCATCGCCGAGGTGGTGCGTGCACTCCTCCCGGCGCTCGACGACCTGACCCGCGCCGAGGCCCACGGCGACCTGACCGAGGGCCCCATGCAGGTCATCGGCCAGAAGATCCGTGGCGGCTTCGAGAAGTTCAAGCTCGTGCAGATCGGCGAGAAGGGCGAGTCCTTCGACCCGAACATCCACGAGGCGATCGTGCAGCTCCCGACACCGGGCGCCACCGGCCAGACCGTGGCGGACGTCGTCGAGCCGGGCTACAAGCTCGGTGAGCGTGTCCTCCGTGCGGCCAAGGTCGCGGTGGCGGTCCCGGCCTGAGCCGGGCGCCCCGTGGCGACGACAGAAGAAGGTAGGTGAGCGGTGGCGAGTCAAGACTGGTTCGACAAGGACTTCTACAAGGTCCTCGGAGTGTCCAAGGACGCCTCGGACGCCGACCTCAAGAAGACCTACCGGAAGCTCGCGCGGCAGTTCCACCCGGACTCCAACCAGGGTGACGCGGCCGCCGAGAACCGCTTCAAGGAGATCAGCGAGGCGTACTCGGTGCTCTCCGACAAGGAGCAGCGCCAGGAGTACGACCAGGTCCGCGCCATGGGTTCGGGCGCTCGGTTCACATCGGGTGGCCCGGGCCAGGGCGGCGGGTTCGAGGACGTCTTCGGCGGCATGTTCGGTCAGCAGGGCGCCGGCGGTGGTGGGCAGCGTGTCCGCTTCGGCCAGGGCGGCGGCGGCGCGGGCGGCTTCGAGGACATCCTCGGCGGGATGTTCGGTGGCGGCGGGGGTGGCGGCTTCGGCCAGCCCTCCGGCGGCTACCGCGGCTTCGGTGGACCAACGAAGGGCCGAGACGTCACCGCGACGACGACGCTCGACTTCACCACCGCGATCGCCGGCGACACCGTCAAGCTGTCGCAGGGCAACGGCCGCCCGGTCAACGTCCGCATCCCCGCGGGCGTGGCTGACGGTCAGAAGATCCGGCTGCGCGGGCGCGGGGAACCGTCGCCCGACGGCGGAGAGGCCGGTGACCTCGTGGTCACGGTCACCGTCCGGAAGCACCCGGTGTTCGAGCGCGACGGGCAGAACCTCCGTCTGGACGTCCCCGTGACGTTCGTCGAGGCAGCGCTCGGCGCGACGATCCAGGTGCCCACCCTCGGCGGCGAGCCCGTCAAGCTCCGGGTCGCGCCGGGCACGCCTTCGGGTCGTGTCCTGCGCGTCAAGGGCCGTGGCGTCACGACCAAGAACGGCACGGGCGACCTGCTCGCGACCGTCCAGGTCGCGGTGCCGTCGCACCTGACGGACAAGCAGCGCGAGGCCGTCGAGGCACTCGCCGAGACCCTGCCGGACGAGGACCCTCGCGAGGACCTCCTCGCCAAGGCGCGCGGCTGACGCCTGCCTGGCAGCGCAACAACAGCAGGGAACCGGCCTGGAGGCGCGGCGCGGCTCCGTCAGGAAGCCGCACCGGGCCTCCAGGCTGGTTTTCACCCCACGCGGACGACGGAAAGGAACACGCCATGACCGACATGGACGAGAACTCGCCCGTCTTCGCGATCGCGGTGGCGGCGGAGCTCGCCGAGATGCACCCGCAGACGCTCCGCCAGTACGACCGGCTCGGCCTGGTCGTGCCGGGCCGGACGCGTGGCGGCTCCCGCCGGTACTCGATGCGTGACGTCGCACAGTTGCGTGAGATCGCGCGGCTCGGTTCCGAGGGCGTCTCGCTGGAGGGGGTCCGGCGGGTGCTCGAGCTCGAGAACGAGAACAAGGCGCTGCGGGACCGGGTGCGCGAGCTCGAGACGGCCCTCGCCGATCAGCTCATCAGCCGGCCGGGTGCCCGGGTGTTCGCGGCGACGGCGACGGGTGCGGCCATCTCGTTGAAGGCCGGCTCACGGCCGCAGCGGAACACGCAGATCGTGCTCTGGCGTCCACCGCGCTGATCCAGCCCGAGACGCACGAAGCGGGGCGGAGCACATGCTCCGCCCCGCTTCGTGCGTCTGTCAGGCGAGGCGGATGCTGAACGCGGCCTCGATCGTGCTGGTCGCGCCGCCCGGCGCCTTCTGGTCGACGTACACGTTGTACGTGCTGTTCCCGAGCGAGATGCCCGAGACGCAGGACCACGTGCCGTCGGCGCGGACCGTGGTCTCGCAGATGGTGCGCGTGGTGCCACGGACCGTGATGGTCGCGCCCGCTGCACCCGTGCCCGTGAAGGTCGGCTTCGCCGTCGTCACGACCGCGTTCGCACCCGGACTGGTGACCGCGAGCGGCTTCGTGGGCTGTGCGGCGACCTGGAACGCGATGGTCGCGGTCGTCTTGCCCGAACCGGTCACGGTCTGGTCGACGAACAGCGCGTACGAGGTGTTCGACAGGTCGAAGTCGGCGGTGCAGGACCACCGGCCGTTCACGACGGTCGTCTCGCAGACGGTGCGCGAGGTCCCGCGGACGGTGATCTTCGCACCGTCGTGGCCGCGACCCGCGAACGTCGCACGCGGCGTGGTGACCGTCGAGCCGGCGGTGGGGCTGGTGACGATGAGCGGCGACACCGCGGGGGCCTTCACGACGACGGCGACGGAGGCGGTCGTGGTGTTCGCGCCGCGGGACTTCTGGGTCACCTCGATCGTGTGGCGACCGGGCGCGAGGTCCGAGGTGCGGAGCGTGTAGTCGCCGAACCCGTTGACCTCCCCCGTGCCGATCACGGTCGGCGACCCGGCGAGGCGGGCCTCGAGCAGGCTGTTGGCTTCACCGTGGCCGACGACCACCAGGCGGCCGGGCTCGTGTTCCGACCCCGCCGCCGGGGTCACGATGTCGACGCCCGAACCGTAGTTCGCGGTGACGTCGATGTGCCCGAACGACTCCTCGGCTGCGCTCTGCCACACGGTGATCGTCGTCGCGCCGGCCTTGTTCGGTGCCGTGATCGGGAACGAGTACGCGCCGCCGACGCCGTCCGCGATGCCGGAGCCGATCCGAGTGCCCGCCGCATCACGGGCGATCACGGTCGCGCCGCCCGTGGCCGTGCCGGACATCGTCGCCCGCTCGGTCACGAAGCCGGCGAAGCGCACCGAACCGGTGGTCGCGGCCCGCGTGAGCGTCACGGTCACGGTCGCGGTGTCGACGACGGTGCCGCCGACGACCTGCTGGACGGTGAGGGTGTTGATACCGAGGCGGAGACTGTCGACGGTCACCTTCCACGTGCCGTCCGTGCCGACCGTGCCGGCGACGCGGTCACCGACCCGGATGGTCGCTGACGGGGTGCCGGTGCCGTGCAGGACTGCCGATCGGTCGACGATGTCCGTCGCGCCGACCCTGGCAGTGAACGCCGCTGCGGGGGCGGTCGAGGACGTGGCGGTCGGGGTGGCGGGAGCCTCGGTGGGCAGTGCGGTCGCGGCGGCCGGGCCGAGCGCGAGACCGGACACGATCGTCGCGGTGGCGAGGCCGGTCGTCAGGGCGGCGGTGCAGAGTTTTCGCATGGAGGTGCCTTCTGGTGGGGGAGAAGCGTGCATGTGCACGCATACAACATGTCACATATACCAACGTCCATATGACCCGCGGTTGCCAGGACAACGTGCTCCGGTCGACGACCCGGAGGCAGGGATCGGTACGCTGGCGCCGTGCCACCGGACTTCGCCGACCTCTTCCGCCGCCGTGACGACGACGTGCCGGACCTCATCGCGATCGACGGGACGGACCGGTTCCTCATCGACGAGGCGCCGCACGTGCACGGTGACGCGCTGCGGCAGCCCGGCGAGGTCGCCGTCGTGGACGACCGCTACGGGGTCCTGACGCTCGGGCTCATCACGCAGTACGGCGCCTCGGACATCCGCGTCGTGCAGGACTCACTCGTCGGGGAGCGGGCACTCGAGGCGAACGCCGGCACCTTCGGACTGCGCGGCTTCCACCACCCGGACTCGCTCGAGGACGCCTTCCGCGACGTCCGGCTCGTGGTCCTGCGGCTGTCGAAGTCGCACGACCGGCTCGACGAGATCGCGCGCGCCGTCGCCCGCTTCGCCGCGCCCGACGTGGTGCTGCTGTGCGGCGGGAACGTCAAGTACATGCACGTGTCGCAGAACGACGTGCTGCGGCGGTCGTTCGGCGAGGTCACGGCCTCACGCGGCCGGGGCAAGTCCCGGCTGCTCATCGCGCAGGACCCGCTGCGGGCACAAGCGACCCGCGCCGCCGTCACGAACCCGTGGCCGCGGTCGGTGCACATCGACGACCTCGGGATGACGCTCGTGGCGCACGGCGGGGTGTTCGCCGGCGCCTCGCTCGACCAGGGCACGCGGGTGCTGCTCGACGCGATGGACCGCGCGGTGCCCACGGCGCGCACGATCGTGGACCTCGGCTCCGGCAACGGGGTCATCGCCGTGGCCGCGGCGCTCCGACGACGATCGGTGCGGGTGATCGCGACCGACGTGTCCCGGATCGCGGTCGCCTCGACGCTGGCGACGGCGGAGGCGAACGGTGTCGGTGACCGGGTCACCGCCGTGCGCTCGGACGCCGGCGACGAGCTCGGGACCGGGGCCGCACAGCTGGTGCTCTGCAACCCGCCGTTCCACGCGGACACCACGGTGACCACCGACGCGGCCGAGGCGATGTTCCGGAACGCGGCCACGATCCTCCAGTCCGGTGGTGAGCTCTGGTGCGTCTGGAACTCGCACCTGCGCTACCGGCCGGTGCTGGAACGCCTGGTCGGGCCGACCCGACAGGTGACGCGTACCGACAAGTTCACGGTGACGGCCTCGAAGCGGGCATGACGAAGGGCGGCCGCGCACCGCGCGACCGCCCTCCGTTGCCCTGCGAGTCCGCAGGGGTGAACGTCTACGCCGGGACGTAGTCGAACGTGTCCGGGTCCGGACCCGTCCGGTGGCCCTTGTCGAGCGTCGTGATGTCGGTCATGTCCTCGCCCGAGAGCTCGAAGTCGAAGATCGCGAAGTTCTCCTCGACGCGGGCACGGGTCACCGACTTCGGGAACACGATGTCGCCGCGCTGGATGTGCCAGCGGAGCACGACCTGTGCGGGGGACTTGCCGTGCGCGGACGCGATGCGCGTGATGGTCTCGTCGTCGAGCACGAGGCCCTGCGCGATCGGCGACCAGGCCTCGGTCGCGATGCCGAGCTCGGTGTCCACGGCGCGCAGCTCGTCCTGGGTCAGGTACGGGTGCACCTCGATCTGGTTCACGGCCGGCGTGATCGTGGTCTCCGCGATGAGGCGGCGGAGGTGGTGCGCCTGGAAGTTGCTCACGCCGATGGAGCGGGAGGTGCCGGCGTGGTAGAGCTCCTCGAGTGCCTTCCACGTCGGGACGAAGTCCGACACGGTGGGCAGTGGCCAGTGGATGAGGAACAGGTCGGTGTAGCCGCCGAGCAGGTCGGCCGACTTCTTGCCGTTCTCCGTCGCGAGGGCCGGGTCGTGGAAGCCGTTGTTGAGCTTCGAGGTCACGAAGATCTCGGAACGGTCGATGCCCGACTCGGCGATGGCCTCTCCCACCTCTTTCTCGTTGCCGTACATCTCGGCGGTGTCGATGTGGCGGTACCCGACCTCGAGCGCGGCCAGGGTGGCGGCCTTCGTCTCGGAGGGGTCGATCTGGAAGACGCCGAAGCCGAGCTGCGGGATGGTCTTGCCGTCGTTCAGGGTGATGTTCGGAACGGTCATGGTGCCATGCAACCAAACGGTCCCCAGGAACCATTCCGGGAACACCCAGCCCGGGCGCGCCGTCAGGCCAGGGCTGCGGTGATGTACGCGAGCAGCGCCGCACCGTAGGCATCCGCGGCGACGGCGTCGCTGAACGTCTCGGGCGACGAGGCGATCGTGGCGGTGACGACGAAGGACGACCCCGACGCCGACAGGGACACGAACGCCGGCCCGAGCAGTTCGCGCAGCTGGTCCTCGCGGGGCAGCCAGAGCGACTCGGACGCCTCGACCGAGTCGAGTGCCCACTCCGTCGTGCCGTTGAACCCCAGGACGGTGCCCGAGGGGTAGTCGTGTCGTTCGACCGTCATCTCGGACACGGTGTAGACGTCGTCGTCCACGCCGGGCTTGTCGATGACGAACCGGTCGCCGGTGGTGGGGTGCCAGCGGAGCCCGGCGTCACGGAGGGATCGGGCGAGTGCAGCGGTGATCACCACCCCAGCCTGCACGAATCCGGCCGCGTTGACCGTATCTCCGCAGAGGTTGCAGAGAGCAAGCCGTACTAGCATCGCCGAGCACCCCAACGCGCGGCCGCACCAGCGTCCGCGCGCGCGACGCGACGACGCCCGGGCAACCGGTGCCGCGCCTCCAGGCCGGAAGACCGACCACGAGGCGGCCGGCCGGCCGGCGTCCCGACCACGGTGGGCACCAATCCGTCCGCTCAGAGAAGGACCCGCATGACCCTCGAACGCGAGGAACTCCGCGACGACTGGACCGTGACGATCGCGGGGGACGGCGTGCCCGCCGGGGCACCCACCGGCATCTCGGGACGCGCCATCCGGGCGACGGTGCCCGGGCAGGTGCACACCGACCTCGAGCGCGAGGGCCTGCTGGCCGACCCGACCCTCGACCGCAACGAGGACGCCGGCAAGTGGGTCGGACGGGCCGACTGGTCGTACCAGCGCACCGTCGACGTGGACCCGCGGGGCTTCGAGCGCGTCGACCTCGTCTGCGACGGACTCGACACGGTCGCCGAGCTCAGCCTCGACGGCGTCGTGGTCGGCACCACGCGGAACATGCACCGCCGCTACCGCTTCGACGCGCGGGACCAGACCGGCGGCGTCGGCCGGGGGAGCAAGACCCTCGAGATCCTGTTCGAGTCGCCGTACCGCGAAGCCGGGCGGGTCGCGGCGAAGGCCGGCAGCATGCCCGGCCCCTACGACGAGCCGTTCCCGTACATCCGCAAGATGGCGTCGAACTTCGGGTGGGACTGGGGACTCACCGCGGTGACGAGCGGTCCGTGGCGACCGGTCGCGATCGAACGCTGGTCGACCGCTCGACTCCGGGACGTCCGGCCGCTGGTGGACGTCGAGGCGGGCGAGGGCGTGCTCGACGCGCACATCACCGTCGAGCGCTCCGGCATGAACGACCTCGACCAGGACGGTGAGGACGACGACCTCGTCCTCGTGGTGACGGTGAGCGGCGGGACGGCGGACGGCGGGACGACGCGGCAGCGCTCGCGTGCGCAGCTGACGCCGAAGGACGACGAGACCGTGGTCACGGTGCGGGTCCCCGAGGTGCAGCGCTGGTGGCCCCGCGGCTACGGCGCACAGGACCGGTACGACGTGGTGGTCGAACTGCAGACCGTCGACGGCGAGGTCCTCGACCGCTCGACCTTCCGCACCGGCTTCCGCTCGACGCGGGTCGTCACGGCATCCGACGACATCGGCAAGCCCTTCGTCATCCACGTCAACGGCACACCCATCGACGTCCGCGGCGTGAACTGGATCCCGGACGACGTCATCGTGTCGCGGGTGGACCGTGCGCGGGTGCTCACCCGCCTGCAGGCCGCGGTCGACCTCAACGTGAACCTCATGCGCGTGTGGGGTGGCGGGGTCTACGAGTCGAACGACTTCTACGACGTCTGCGACGAGCTCGGCCTGCTCGTCTGGCAGGACTTCCCGTTCGCCTGCGCCGCCTACCCCGAGGGCGAGCCGATCCGCAGCGAGGTCATCGCCGAGGCCCGGGACAACGTCGCCCGGCTCTCCCGCCACCCCTCGCTCGTCGTGTGGAACGGCAACAACGAGAACATCTGGCTGCACGGCGTCGACAACTGGGGCGACGAGCTCGGCGACCGCGGCTGGGGCCTCGACTACTACCTCGACCTCCTGCCGACGATCGTCGACGCGGTCGACCCGTCGCGCTTCTACACGGTGGCGTCGCCGTGGTCGGGCGACGAAGCCCTGTTCGCGAACGACCCCGACCACGAGACGCACCACTCGTGGGACGTCTGGAACCGGCTGTCCGACGAGCACTACCGCGACTCCGTCCCGCGGTTCGTGTCGGAGTTCGGGTGGCAGGCGCCGCCCGCGTGGCGCACCCTGCGTGAGGCCGTCACCGACGCGCCGCTCCGGGTCGACTCGCCCGGTGTCGTGCACCACCAGAAGGCCACCGACGGGATGGCGAAGCTCGCCCGCGGGATCGCGCCGCGCTTCGGCTCCGTCGACCCGGCCGCGTTCGACGCGTGGCACTACCTGACGCAGCTGCAGCAGGCGCGCGCGATCGCGACGGGCGTCGAGCACTGGCGGACGCACTGGCCGCGGAACACCGGCGTCGTGGTCTGGCAGCTCAACGACCTGTGGTCGGTCTCGTCGTGGTCGGCGATCGACTCGGCGGGGCGGCTGAAGCCGCTGGCGCACGAGTTGCGTCGGCTGTACGACGACGTGCTGCTGACGATCCGTCCGGTCACGTCGGTCGCGTCGGGCGGGTCGGGGCAGCCTGGAGGCGCGGATCACCCGGCCTCGTCGGCTGCCGTGGGCGAGACGGCCGAGTTGGGCGACCTGGCGCAGACCCTCTCGTTCGGGGTGTCGCCCGGGGCGTCCGGTGGTTCGCCCATCGAGGTCGCCGTCCGCTCCACCCGCACCGGCCACGACAGCGTCGTGCGCGTCCGGCGGATCACCCTCGCCGGCACCGTGCTCGCCGAGGTGACGCTGCCCGTGCACCTGTCCGCCGCCGGGGTCGCCGTGGTGGCCCTGCCCGAGTCGGTCGGCGTGGTCGACGACCCGGCGAACGAGCTCGTCGTGGCCGACATGGACTGGCGCCGAGCGGTCTGGACCCCGGCGCCCGACCAGGACATGCGCTGGGAGCCGGCGCGGTACCGGACGACCTTCACGCCGTTCTCCACCGAGGACGGCGACGGTCTCGACCTCGTCGTCGAGGCGGACTCGCTCGTGCGGGACCTGCTCGTCCAGCCCGACCGGGTCGCACCCGGTGGCACCGTCGACCGCGGGTTCATGACGTTGCTGCCGGGGGAGCGGGTCGCCTTCCGACTGCACGGCGTGACCGAGGCGGACGTGCCAGCGCTGCGCGAGGCGCCCGTCCTCTGGACACTCGATCGGGTCCTCGACCGTTGATATGCAAAACTACAGAGTGATATACTGACCGGAGTGCCGTCCTCGTCGTTCCCGAGCGATGACGGCACCCGGTCGGTCTTCCCGGCCGGTGCCGACAGGAAGGCCCCCGATGTCACTCGCGATCCGATCGCCGCAGCCAGCTGCTCCGACTCCGCCCACCTCCACCCCGTCGAACGGGGCGAATGCCGGTGCCGGTGCCGGTGCCGGTGCCGGTGCCGGGGCCGGTGCTGCTCGCGGCCGCACGGTCCGACGCCGGACCGACGGCTTCGGCCTCGGGGTGCTCGACCTCGGCCTCCTGCTCGTCGCGTTCGCGATCGCGCACGTGGCCCGCTTCCCCGGTGAACTCAGCGCCGGCTCCGCCATGGCGGGATGGGTCGAGTTCGTCGTCGCACCCGTGATGATCGCCACGTGGATGGTCCTGCTCTCGGTGTTCCGCACGCGTGACCCGCGGATCACCGGGGTCGGTGGCGACGAGTACCGCCGACTCTTCACCGCCAGCCTGGTGTCGGTCGCCTCGGTGGCCGCGGTGGCGTACGCCGTCCAGATCGACCTCGCCCGCGGCTACGTCGCGATCGCGTTCCCGCTCGGGCTGCTCCTGCTCGCGCTCGGCCGGAAGTCCGTGCGCACCTCACTCGCGCGGCGCCGTGCCCGTGGCGAACGGCTGCAGGACGTCCTGCTCGTCGGGGACCTCGACGACGTCCAGTACGTCGGGCGCCGCATCGCCTCGACGCCGTCGGCGGGCTACCGGGTGCGGGCGGTCATCACCGACTGTGCCGTGCGCGGGACGGAGGTCGCCTTCGGGGCTGCGTCGGCTCCGGTGCTCGACGGTGTCGACGCCGTCCTCGACCGTGCTCGTTCGGAGCAGGTCGCCGCGGTGGTCGTCGCCGGCGCGATCCGCGGTGGGCACGAGCGGCTGCGGCGGCTCGGGTGGCAGCTCGAGGAGCACGGGTCGAACTCGTGGTGTCCTCGCCCCTCGCGGACATCGCCGCCGGTCGCGTCCACGAACGACCGGTCGACGGGCTGCCCCTCATGCACGTCGAGACACCGGACTACCGACGGCGACTGGGCAAGCGTGCGCTCGACGCGGCCGGGGCGGGCATCGGTCTGGTCCTGCTCGCGCCGGTCTTCGCCGTGATCGCGCTCGTCGTCCGCGCCGACGACCGCGGGCCGGTCTTCTTCCGCCAGACCCGGGTCGGCCGCGGCGGGCAGGAGTTCTCGATCCTGAAGTTCCGGACGATGTGCGTCGACGCCGAAGCGCGGGTGGCGGTGCTCGAGCAGTCGAACGAGGGCGCCGGGCCGCTGTTCAAGATGAAGGACGACCCGCGCATCACACGGATCGGCGCGTTCCTCCGGAAGACCTCGCTCGACGAGCTGCCCCAGCTGTGGAACGTGCTGACGGGGTCGATGAGCCTGGTGGGGCCCCGGCCGGCCCTCCCGCGCGAGGTCGCCCTGTACGAGGACTTCGCCGACCGCCGGCTGCTCGTGACCCCGGGCATCACCGGACTCTGGCAGGTCAGCGGCCGGTCGGACCTCGACTGGGCCGAGGGAGTGCGGCTCGACCTGCACTACGTCGAGAACTGGTCCTTCGTGCACGACGTGGTCATCCTCGCCCGCACGATCCCGTCCGTGCTCCGCTCCCGGGGCGCCTACTGACCGTCGCGCCCAGCCCGTTGGCTGTGCGAACGGTGTCCTTCGGCGGCCCGGCCTGGGCTTCCAGCCGGGTGGGAGTTACGATGGGGGGACCACGGACTTCCGCCGCTCGTGTCGACGACGACACGAGCACGGCGACCAGTTCAATACCAAGGAGTCATGATGCTCGGAAACCTCGGCGGCATTCACCTGCTGATCATCCTCGGGATCGTCATCCTGCTGTTCGGTGCGACCAAGCTCCCGGCGCTCGCGAAGGGCCTCGGCCAGTCGATCAACATCTTCAAGAAGGAGATGTCGGACGACGAGAAGAAGGCCAAGGGCACCGACGGCGGCGTGCAGAACACCGCTGGCGTGCAGAACACTGCCGCCGAGTCGACGCCGCAGCCGGTCGTCAACCCGGGCCCGTCGGTCCAGCCGAACTCGGACTCCCGCAACTAGCGACTTCCCCAGCCAGGACACCCAGCCCCGTCCTGTCGGCAGCCCCCGCGACCACACCGGTCGCGGGGGCTTCGTCGCGCGCGGCAGGGGTGGGGTGGGGGCTCGAGAAGCGGCGGCGCCAGAGCGGGGGAGGGGCGGGGACACGCGCGAGCGCTCCGGGAGGGCGCAGGATGAGCACATGACGACCCCGACCCCGCCTGCACCCCTGGGCACGGCCACCGCCCCGCTCCGCGACGACCGCCGGGTCGTGCTGGTGGTGGCGATCCTGTCGTCGTTCGTGGTCGGGCTCGACTCGAGCGTGGTCAACGTGGCGCTGCCGGCGATCCGGGACGAACTCGGCGGCGGACTCGTCGTGCAGCAGTGGACCGTCGACGCGTACCTGGTGACGCTCGGTTCGCTCATCCTCGTCGCCGGGAGCCTGTCTGACCTGTTCGGCCGCGTGCGGATCATCACGTGGGGGTTGGTCGTGTTCGGGATCGCCTCCGTGGCGTGTGCGATCGCCCCGACCGGCGAGGTGCTCATCGTCGCCCGGGCGCTCCAGGGGGTCGGCGGCGCGCTGGTGACCCCGAGCGCGCTGGCGCTCATCGTCGCCGCCTTCCGGGGTGCGGCGCAGGCGAAGGCGATCGGCACGTGGACGGCCTGGTCGAGTGCGGCGACGATCCTCGGCCCGGTGGTCGGCGGGCTCATCGTCGACGGCGTCGGCTGGCGGTGGATCTTCGTGCTGACCGCCGTCCCCATCGCCGTGACGATCCCGCTCGTGCGCCGCATCCAGTCGGAGGTCCGGGTCGGACCGCGCGCCCGGGTCGACGTGGTCGGTGCGGTGCTCGCCGTCCTGGGGGTCGGCGGCGTGGTCCTCGGGCTCATCGAGCAGGAGCGGCTGGGGTGGGGCGCGCCGGTCGTGGTCGCGGCGCTGGTGATCGGTGCGGCGGCGCTCGCGGCGTTCGTGCCGTGGGAGCTCCGGGTGACACGCACGTCGGGCGGACCGCTCGTCCCGCTCGGGCTGTTCCGGGCGCGGAACTTCGCCGTCGGCAACCTCGCCACCCTGTCGATCTACGGTGCCCTCAGTCTGGTGTTCTTCGTGGTGACGCTCTTCCTGCAGGAGGTCTGGCGGTTCCCGGCCTGGCTGGCGGGCCTCGCGACGCTGCCCCCGACCGTGATGCTCCTGCTGCTCTCGACCACGGTCGGGTCCCTCGCCGGACGGTGGGGACCGCGGTGGTTCATGGCCGCGGGCCCGGCGATCGGTGCCGTGGGGGCGCTCCTGCTCCTGCTCGCCGGCGACGACCCGCACGGGTACTGGTGGTCGGTGCTGCCGGGGCTGGTCCTCGTCGGTGCCGGGATCTCGATCATGGTCACCCCGCTGACGAGCGCGGTGCTGGGGTCCGTCCCGCAGTCCGAAGCGGGCGCCGGGTCGGCGGTGAACAACGCGATCGCCCGCATCGCCGGCCTCGTCACGGTGGCGCTCGCCGGCGTGGTCCTCGGCGGCGAGGTGAGCGTGGACGGTCTGCACCGTGCGATGGTCGTGATGGCGCTGCTGCTCGTGGCGGGCGCGGTCGTCAGCGCGGTCGGGATCCGTAACCCGAAGACGGAATAGCACCGCACGGAGTAAACTTGAGTCAAGTAGGCTCAACCCAGCCGAACGACCACCGCAACGAAAGGACGGAACGCATGGCGAACCTCCAGGGCGCTCCTGACTCGCAAGAGCGACAGAAGACCGCCCTCGAGCAGTACGGCGTCGACCTCACCGAGATCGCCCGCAGCGGCAAGCTCGACCCGGTGATCGGCCGTGACGCCGAGATCCGCCGCGTCAGTCAGGTGCTGACGCGCCGCACCAAGAACAACCCCGTGCTCATCGGGGAACCCGGCGTCGGCAAGACCGCCGTCGTCGAAGGGCTCGCCCAGCGCATCGTCGCGGGCGACGTCGCCGACTCCCTCAAGGACAAGCGCCTCGTGTCGCTCGACATGTCCGCGCTCATCGCCGGTGCCAAGTACCGCGGCGAGTTCGAGGAGCGGCTCAAGGCCGTGCTCAAGGAGATCAACGACTCCGACGGGCAGGTCATCACGTTCATCGACGAGCTGCACACGCTCATGGGCGCCGGCGGTGGCGAAGGATCCGTCGCGGCCTCGAACATGCTCAAGCCGATGCTCGCGCGCGGTGAACTGCGGCTCATCGGCGCGACGACGCTCGACGAGTACCGCGAGTACATCGAGAAGGACGCCGCGCTCGAACGACGCTTCCAGCAGGTCTTCGTCGGCGAGCCGAGCGTCGAGGACACCGTGGCGATCCTCCGTGGGCTGAAGGAGCGGTACGAGGCGCACCACAAGGTGACGATCAACGACTCCGCCCTCGTCGCCGCGTCGAGCCTGTCGAACCGGTACATCTCCGGTCGCCAGCTGCCCGACAAGGCCATCGACCTCATCGACGAGGCCGCGAGCCGGCTCCGCATGGAGATCGACTCCAGTCCGGTCGAGATCGACGAGCTGAAGCGCACCGTGGACCGCCTGCGCATCGAGGAGTTCGCGCTCAAGCAGGAGAAGGACGACGCCTCGAAGGCCCGTCTCGAGACCCTGCGCGCCGAGCTCGCGAACCGCCAGGAACTCCTGACCGGGCTCGAGCAGCGTTGGCAGGCAGAGCGTGCGAGCCTCAACCGGATCGGTGAGCTCAAGCAGCAACTCGACGAACTCAACATGCGGAGCCAGCGCGCCCAGCGCGAGGCCGACTACGAGCTGGTCTCCCGGATCGAGTACAGCGAGAAGCCCCGCATCGAGGCCGAACTCGCCGCCGCCGAGCAGGCCGAGTCCGCCGACCGCATGGTGAACGACAGCGTCACCGACGAGGACATCGCCGCCGTGATCGCACAGTGGACGGGCATCCCACTCGGACGCCTGCTGCAGGGCGAGACCGAGAAGCTCCTGCACCTCGAGAACGAGCTCGGCCGACGGATCATCGGGCAGCGCACGGCCGTGTCGACCGTGTCCGAGGCGGTGCGTCGCACCCGCGCCGGCATCTCCGACCCGGACCGTCCGACGGGCTCGTTCCTGTTCCTCGGCCCCACCGGCGTCGGCAAGACCGAGCTGGCCAAGGCGCTCGCCGAGTTCCTGTTCGACGACGAGAAGGCCCTCGTCCGCATCGACATGAGCGAGTACGGCGAGAAGCACTCCGTCGCGCGGCTCATCGGCGCCCCGCCCGGGTACATCGGGTACGAGGCCGGTGGGCAGCTCACCGAGACCGTCCGTCGTCGCCCGTACTCCGTGGTGCTCCTCGACGAGATCGAGAAGGCGCACCCCGAGGTCTTCGACGTCCTGCTGCAGGTGCTCGACGACGGCCGCCTCACCGACGGACAGGGCCGGACGGTCGACTTCCGGAACACGATCCTGGTCCTCACGTCGAACCTCGGCTCGCAGTTCATGACCGACCAGTCACTGAGCGACGTCCAGCGCGAGGAGGGCGTCCGCGAGCTGGTGCAGCAGGCGTTCCGGCCGGAGTTCATCAACCGGCTCGACGACATCGTGGTGTTCCAGGCGCTCACGGAAGAAGACCTCGGGCAGATCGTCTCGCTCTACGTCGATCGTCTCGCGCGCCGGCTCACCGACCGCCGCCTCGAGCTCGCGGTCACGCCGGACGCCCGGAGCTGGCTCGCCGAGCGCGGGTACGACCCGGTGTACGGCGCCCGTCCGCTCCGCCGGCTCATGCAGCGGCAGATCGACGACCGGCTCGCACGCGCCATCCTGTCGGGTGACGTCCGCGACGGCGACACCGTCCGGGTCGACGTCGCCGCCGGCGGCGACGAGCTGACGGTGGAACCGTTCGAACTGGCGGAGATCGTCGAGGAGTAGTCGACGCAGTGGGCGTGGCCGCCTGGAGGCGCGGTGCCGGTTCCTGGGACCGCCACCGCGCCTCCCGGCTAGCGTCCAGGGCATGCCTGAGCTGCCACTGATCCGTCGCCTCACCGAATCCGTCGAGCACGCGAGCGTGCTCGACAAGGCCGTCGACCTCGACCGCTCCCTCGTGCGGGCCCTCGCGAAGCCGAAGGCGCTGCGGCAGCTGCTGCACGGCGTGCCGTTCGGGCACCCGCTGCACCCGCTCATGGTGCAGGTCCCGCTCGGGGCGTGGATCTCGGCGGCCGTCCTCGACCTGGTCGGCGGGAAGGGCAACGCGAAGGCCGCGAAGACCCTCGTCGGCACGGGGCTGGTCTCGGCCGGCAGTGCGACCGTCGCCGGGTACGTCGACTGGTCCGAGCTCGACCGCGAACAGCTCCGGACCGGATGGGTCCACCAGGCCGTGAACTGGGCCGGCATCACGCTGTACGGGCTGTCGTGGATGCAGCGGAAGCGCGGCAACCACGGGGCCGGGAAGCTCCTCGGGTTCGCGGGCCTGGCGGTCGTCGGCGTCGGCGGGTACCTCGGCGGTCACCTGGCCTACCGGCAGCGCGCGGGCGTCAGTCGCAACGGCGAGGTGCCGTTCGACGCCTGAGTGCTCCTGACCCCGGGTTCCGGCGCCTGTTACGGTGCCGAAACACCCGGCGGCGAAGACTCGGGTCATGGATCACCTCAGCATCAACACCGTCCCGCTCACCGTCGTCCCCGGGCCCGGAGGGGTCGAGTTCGTCATCCGCATCGACGAGCAGGCCGGCGTCGTCCACGTCGACCCAGCCGTCTCCTAGCCTCGTGGTATGCAATACATGTATGCGAGTCCTGGTGGTCGACGATGAATGCGCGCTCGCCGACCTCGTGGCGAAGGGCCTGACCCGCCAGGACATGGCCGTCGACGTCGCCTACCGCGGCGACCACGCCGACGAACTGCTCGCGGTCAACGACTACGACGTCGTCGTGCTCGACCGCGACGTACCGGGGATGCACGGGGACGAGGTCGCCCGGCGCCTGTCCCGTCGGGGCGGGCTCACCCGGATCCTCATGCTCACCGCGGCGACCACCCTCACCGACCGGGTGAACGGGCTCGAGCTCGGTGCCGACGACTACCTGCCGAAGCCGTTCGAGTACCCCGAGCTCGTCGCACGCGTGCGGGCGCTCGGCCGACGCAGCGTCGCTCCGGTCGCCCCCGTGCTCGAACGGAACGGGCTGCTCGTGGACACCAACCGCCGGATGGCGACCCGTGACGGGCGGCCGCTCGACCTCACCTCGAAGGAGCTCGGCGTCCTCGAGACCCTGCTCCGCGCCGACGGCCGGATCGTGTCGGCCGAAGCGCTGCTCGAGAAGGTCTGGGACATGAACATCGACCCGTTCACCGCGGCCGTCCGGGTGACGATGTCGAAGCTCCGCAAGAAGCTCGGCGACCCCGACCCGATCCGGACGGTGCCGGGGACCGGGTACGCGTTGTGAAGCGGATCTGGAGCATCCGGGCTCGGACGGCGCTGGTGTTCGCGATCGCCGCCATGGCCCTCTCCACCGGTGTCGTCGTCTTCACGAACGTGATGTCCCTCGCCGGGATCGGCGCGGGGCTGCCGGACGCGACGAGTGCGCCGACCGCTGAGGCGTCCGTCCCGCCCGGCTGGGGGGCGACGGGGGCCATCGACGCGGAAGCCCGTGCCCAGGACGGCTCGACCGTCGCCGTCGTCCGGTTGGTGGCCTTCCAGCAGTGGCAGTGGTCCGCCGTCGGGATCACGGGTGCCGGGCTCGTCGCCGGCGTGGTCGGCTGGGCCGTCAGCCGCAGGATGCTCCGTCCGATCGACCGGATCTCCGCGACGACCAGCCGGATCACCGCGTCGAACCTGCACGAGCGCATCGACCTGGACGGGCCGGACGACGAACTCCGGCGGCTCTCGCGCACCGTCGACGACCTGCTCGACCGCCTGCAGACGGCGTTCGAGAGCCAGCGCCGGTTCGTCGCGCAGGCCTCGCACGAGCTGCGCACCCCGCTCGCCGTGCAGCGTGCGGCGATGCAGATCGGGCTGCACGACCACGCGGACGCGGTCGAGGTCCGGGCCACGCGTGACGAGCTCCTGGAGCAGAACCGGCGGACGGAGCACCTGGTCGAGTCGTTGCTCGTGCTGGCCGAAGCGGACCGTGGCCTCGCGGGCGCCGTGCAGGACATCGATCTCGACGTCGTCGCCGAGCAGGTCGTCGCGGGAGCCGCCGGTGGTGCCCACGAGGCGGGAGTGACGCTGTTCCACGAGGGGCGAGCCGCGCCTCCAGGCAGTGCCGTCGTGTCCGGCGAGCCGACGCTCGTCCGACAGCTCCTCGTCAACCTGGTCGGCAACGCCGTCGACCACAACCACGCCGGCGGGTTCGTCCGCGTCACCACTCGGGATGACGGGCTCGTGATCGAGAACTCGGGACCCGTCGTGCCGGCCGAGGTCGCACCGCTCCTGGTCGAGCCGTTCCGACGGTGCCCGGGCCGAGCGTCCGCCGGACGGCACAGCGGGCTCGGGCTCTCGATCGTCGCCTCGATCGTGCAGGCGCACGGCTGGCGGCTCTCCATCGCGGCCCGGCCGGACGGTGGGCTGCGCGTGCAGGTCGACGTTTCGTCGGTGTAAGACGGCGCGAACCGGGGACGAAACAGGCGCTCCGGTGTGCTGGTCACATGACACACACCACATCGGGCGGCCGCACCGCAGCCGCCGCCTCATCCTCCTCCGCCCGCCGTCGCAGGCTCCTCTCCGCCGCAGCCGTCGTCGTGCTGCTGCCCGGTCTGCTCGCCGCCTGCTCCTCGGGGTCTCCGGAGAGCGACCCCTCGAAGGCCGCAGCCGGGAAGGACAAGGGCGACTCCGTCTCCGAGTGCATGCGCGGCAAGGGGTACGACATGGACGACGCCGCGGGCACCGGATCCGGCAACTCGATGCAGTTGTCCGTGCCCGACGGCGTCGACAAGGAGCAGTGGTCGGCGGACTTCGAGAAGTGCATGGGGCCGGTGTCCGGGGCCGGCGACTCGGGTGGCGCCACGGACGCGAAGCCCGGACCCGGACAAGCCAAGAAGGAGAAGAAATTCCTGCAGTGCGTGCGGGAGAACGGGTTCGCGGACTACCCGGACGACCCGGATGCGCGGGGGACCTACCAGCCCGACGACGAGAACGCCTTCCACGACGTCATGGACACCTGTGACCGCGAGGCGTTCGGCACCTCGGGAACGGCCGACAAGCCGTGAGGCCGCGGACACGGAAGCGACTCGTCGTCGCCGGGCTGTGCCTCGCGACGACGCTCGCCGCGGGTGCCGGGACCTGGGCGCTCGTCGACCTGGTCGGCCCCGCGGCATCGTCCGCGGCGTCGTCGGCGTCAGGGTCGGGGTCGGGGTCGGAGGGAAAGGGAACCCCGTACACCGGGCCCACCGCACCGGTCGTGCTCGGCGACCTGACCGACTCGAAGGTGTTCGCCGGCACCCTCGGCTACGGCGAGCCAGCCGGGGTCCCCGGCGCGGCGAGCGGGACGCTCACCTGGCTGCCGAAGCCGGGCCAGGTCGTCCACCGCGACGAGTTCCTCTACGCGGTCGACGAACGAGCGGTGCGCGCGATGCACGGCACCGTCCCGTTGTGGCGTGACCTCAAGCGAGGCGGCAAGGGCACGGACGTCCGGCAGCTCAACGAGAACCTCGCGGCGCTCGGGTACGACGTCTCGGTCGACGACACCTTCGGACCCCGGACCGAGCGAGCCGTCAAGCGCTGGCAGCGGGACCGCGGGCACGACCGGACTGGCATCATCACCGCCGACGACATCGCCTTCGTCGACGGCGACGTCCGGGTGGCCTCCGTCGACGGGCAGCTCGGGCAGCCCGCTGGTGGTGACGTCCTCAAGGTGACGAGCACCGGGCGGATCGTCACGGTGACGGTGTCACAGCGCGAGTCCGAGCGGCTGGCGGTCGGCACGGACGTCGACGTCCGGATCAACGGGGCCGGGGACCCATGCCCGGCAAGGTCACCGACGTGCAACCGAGCAAAGCCGAGGACAGCGGCGCGAAGGTCGACGTCTCGGTGGGGTTCGACCCGGGCAGCCGGCAGCTGCCCGCCGCGGCCTCGGCGCAGATCGACGCCCGCGGTGCCACCGAGAAGGGCGTGCTGTCCGTCCCGATCGCGGCCCTCGTCGCCGGGAACGGTGACCGGTACGCGGTCGACGTCGTCCGGCGTGACAAGACCACGAAGCGGGTTCCGGTCACGACCGGGTTCATCGCGGAGGGGCGGATCGCCGTCACCGGAGACCTGTCCGAGGGCGACCGCGTGGTGGTGCCCGGATGAGCGCCGATGCGGTCCTGGCGCTCCGGGACGTCACGAAGACCTACGGGGACGTCGGTGCACTCCGCGGTGTCTCGCTCGACGTCGCGGCGGGGGAGCTCGTCGCCGTCGTCGGGCCCTCGGGCTCGGGCAAGTCCACGATGCTCAACATCGTCGGGACGCTCGACCGTCCGACCTCGGGCACGGTCACGATCGCGGGCAGCGACGTCGACACGATGTCCGACGACGCCCTGTCGCTCCTCCGCGCGGACCACATCGGCTTCGTGTTCCAGCACTTCCACCTGCAGTCCGGTGCCACCGCCGCCGAGAACGTCGCGGACGGGCTGCTCTACGCCGGGACCGGCCGACGGGCGCGCCACCGTCGAGCCGTCGACGCACTCGGTCGCGTCGGGCTCGGGCACCGGGTCGACCACCGCCCGAACCAGCTCTCCGGCGGCGAGAAGCAGCGGGTCGCCATCGCGCGGGCGATCGTCGGCGAGCCGACCATCCTGCTCGCGGACGAACCGACCGGGGCCCTCGATTCGGCGTCGGGCTCGGCGATCCTCGAGCTGTTGCGCGAACTCAACGACGGCGGGACGACGGTGCTCGTGATCACCCACGACCTGGAACTCGCGGCGTCCCTGCCCCGGCAGGTGCGGATGCGGGACGGCAGCGTCGAGCACGACTCCGGGACGCCGGACCCCGACGGACGGACGACGACCGATGCCGCGACGCTCGCGTCGGCTATCCGGGGCCCGGCGTGAGCGCGCGGAAGGGGCTCGGTCCGGGTGATCTCCTCCGGCTCGGGGTCTTCGGCCTCCGCACCCGTCCGGCCCGCGTCGTGCTGTCGGCGCTCGGCATCGCGATCGGCATCGCCGCGATGATCGCGGTCGTCGGGATCTCCTCGTCGAGCAAGGCGAAGGTCGACCAGGTCCTCGACGCGCTGGGCACGAACGTGCTCACCGTGACGCCGGGCCAGGGGTTCGGCGAACCGCAGCCGCTCCCCGCGTCGGCGCTCGGGTCGGCGCTCCGGCAGGACGCCGTCCTCGACGCGGCCGCCGTCGGCACGGTGGCGGACGGCAGGGTCTACCGGAACCAGTTCGTGCCGCCGCCCGAGTCGAAGGGCATCGGCGTGCTGGCGGCGTGGGGCGATGCGCCGTCGGTCCTCGGCGGGGAACTCGCCTCAGGGCAGTGGCTCGACTCGGCACCCGGAGCGCCGCCGCAGGTGGTCCTCGGTGCGACCGCGGCCGAGGCGTTCGGGATCGACGAGGTCCACGCCGACAGCAAGTTGTGGATCGGCGGGCGCTGGGTCCAGGTGGTCGGTGTCCTGCAGCCGCTGGAGCTGGCGGACGAGCTCGACGACAAGGTCTTCGTCCCCCGGGGCCTGGCGGCGGAACTCGGCTTCGACGGGTCACCGACCGCCGTGTACACCCGGGTCGACCCCGAGCGGGTCGCACCGACGCGGGACGTCCTGGCGCGGGCGATCAGCCCCGCGTCGCCGCAGGAGGTGGCCGTGACCAGACCGTCGGACGCGCTCGCCGCCAAGAGCGCGACGGACGACTCGTTCACCGGGTTGCTCGTCGGCATCGGCGGGGTCGCGCTGCTCGTCGGCGGGATCGGCGTCGCGAACACGATGGTGATCACCGTGCTCGAGCGTCGGGCGGAGGTCGGGGTGCGTCGAGCGCTCGGCGCACGGCGGCGGAACATCCGCGACCAGTTCCTGGTGGAGTCGCTGCTGCTGTCGTTCCTCGGCGGGGTCGCGGGGGTGGTGCTCGGCGTCGGGGTGACGGTGGTCTTCGCCCTCGGGCAGGGATGGCCGGTGGCGATCCCGGTCTGGGCGGTCGCCGGCGGCCTCGGTGCGACGGTGTTCATCGGCGGGGTCTCCGGGCTGTACCCGGCAGCGCGCGCAGCGCGCATCCCCCCGACGTCCGCGCTGGCCGCAGTGTGAGCCGCGTCACGCAGTGGGGGTGACCGCCTGGAGGCGCGGTGCCGGTCGACGAGACCGGCTCCGCGCCTCCAGGCGGTCGCGTTTCGGCGGGTGCTGATCATGCCTGGTCATGACCAGTCCGTCAAGCATCGGGAGTCATCCGTTCGACATCCGTGATCCCCCGGAAACATGCGGATCAGCGGCGTGCACAGGTGCGGAATCCATGGTTGACAAGCCGCCCTCGAGGGTCTTCACTTGCGAATACGCAACGTCCTTTCATAAAGGTCGGACCAAGGGAGTCAACGTGACACGCACGCGTTTCGCCGCACTCGGTGCGCTCGCCCTCGCAGGCGCGCTCGCCCTCACCGGGTGCTCCGCCGGAAGCAACGGAGCTTCCGACGGCGGCACGAAGTCCATCGGCACACCCGATGGCAAGGGCAAGACACTCAACGTCTGGATCATGAACGGCGACCTCAGCCCGAAGATCCTCGACGTCGCCGAGAAGCAGTTCACCAAGGCCACCGGCGCCAAGGTGAAGCTGCAGCTCCAGCAGTGGGACGGCATCACGACCAAGCTCACCACCGCGCTCGCCCAGAAGGACGCCCCGGACGTGGTCGACCTCGGCAACACGCAGGTCCCCGTGTACGCGGCGACCGGCGGGCTGATGGACCTCTCGCCCTACAAGAAGGAACTGCAGGGCGGGCAGACCTGGCTCTCCGGGCTCGAAGGGCCCGCCACGGTCGACGGCAAGCTCTACGGCGCACCGCTGTTCGCCGGCAACCGGGCCGTGATCTACAACAAGAAGATGTGGGCCGACGCCGGGGTCACCGGGGTCCCGACGTCCTACGACCAGCTGACGGCCGACCTCGACAAGGTGAAGGCGAAGAACCCGCAGGCGGACTTCTCCGCGTTCTACATGCCGGGCCAGTACTGGTACGGCGGACTGCAGTGGGTGTGGGACGCCGGTGGGCAGATCGCGAAGGAGAAGGGCGGCAAGTGGACGGGGTCGATCGACTCCGCCGACGCCGTCAAGGGCCTGACCGCCTGGAAGGACTTCCAGAACAGCTACTCGGCGAAGTCCACCCAGGACATCAACACCGACAAGCCGGCCGAGTCGGACATCTTCGCCCAGGGCAACACCTCCGCGATCCTCGGATCGGCATGGGAGATCGGCTCGATCACGACGGCGAAGCCCGAGCTCAAGGACCAGATCGGCACCTTCGCGATGCCGTCGCAAACCGAGGGCAAGACGCAGCCCGTCTTCCTCGGCGGATCGGACCTCGGCATCCCCGCGAAGTCGCAGAACCAGGACCTCGCGCTGTACTACACGAAGATCCTGACCTCGAAGAAGTTCCAGCAGGACCAGGTGTTCGGGGTCGACGGCTGGGAGCCGAACTCGACGCAGCTGCTCGACGCGGTGGCCGGTGACGTGGACGAACTCCACAAGCCGTACTTCGCCGCAGCGTCGACGAGCCGCCCGACCCCGGCCACGCCGGGCTGGGCGACGATCGAGGGCGACTCGACCTTCCAGACGATGTTCGCCGACGTCGCCACGGGTCGGAAGACACCGCAGCAGGCCGCGGAGGGCTTCTCGAAGCACCTCACGTCCGCGCTCAACGCGCAGCAGTAGTCGATGACCTCCACCACGGAGCGGGTGTCCGGTTCGGCTCCGGCCGAGCCGGGCACCCGGCGGCGCCGTCCTGGAGGCACGTCCCGTCTCCGCCCCGCGGGCTCCGGCCCGCGGGGCGGGCGCGGTGCGGGTCGCCGGTCGGTGACCTCGTCGCGCGCACCCCTCGTGCTGCTCGCGCCGGCGGCGGTCCTGCTGCTCGCACTCGTCGTCTACCCGCTCGTCCGGCTCGTGGTCATCTCGTTCCAGGACTACGGCCTGCGGGCGATCTTCACCGGGCAGGCCGGGTTCGCGGGCTTCACGAACTACACGAACGTCCTGGCCGACCCGAGCTTCTGGCCGGTCATCCTCCGGACGATCCTCGTCACCGGCGCCATGGTCGTCGGGACCATCGGCATCGGCATGGCGGTGTCGCAGCTGCTCACCCGGCTCGGCGTCGTGATGCGAACGATCGTGAGCGTCGTGCTCGTGCTGGCCTGGGCGATGCCGAACGTGGCGTCGAGCCTCGTCTGGCAGTGGCTCTTCCAGCCGTTCTACGGCGTGCTCAACTGGGTCATCACGCAGCTCGGGGTCTTCGGTGACCACACGCAGGACAACTGGGCATCGAGCCCCGGACAGGCCCTGACCATCGTGCTGTCCCTCGTCATCTGGCAGGCGGTGCCGTTCGTCGCCCTGACGCTCTACGCGGCGCAGTCCCAGATCGCGCCCGAGTACTACGAGGCCGGGTCGCTCGACGGTGCGTCCGCGTGGGCGATGTACCGCGCGATCACGCTGCCGGCGCTCGTGCCGACCCTGCTGCTCGTGACGATCCTGTCCGTGATCTGGGACTTCAACGTCTTCAACCAGATCTGGCTCCTCACCCGCGGCGGCCCCGAGGACACCACGCTGACCCTCGGCATCTGGACGTTCGTGCGGTCCTTCGTGTCGAACGCGTACGGCCAGGGCGCCGCGATCGCCGTCATCTCGACGCTGATCCTCGGCGCGCTCACCAGCTACTACATCCGCCGGCTCGTCCGGAGCGGGGAGGAGGACCTGTGACGACCACCACGACCCCCGGCGTGACCGGGGCGACCGCCTCGGAGACGCAACCGGACATTACGGGGGTGAACCGCGCCTCCCGGCCCGTGGCACCGGTCCGCGGGCGGAAGCGGAAGCCGCGCGTCCTGGCGAACACCGTCGCCGTCGTGTTCTGCCTGATCTGGGTGTTCCCCATCTACTGGATGGTGAACACCGCGTTCAAGCCCGCCGACGAGGTGACGACGCTCACGCCGATCTGGCTGCCGCTCCGTCCCACGCTCGAGAACTTCACGCGGGCGCTCACGCAGGACGGCTTCCTCGTCTACCTCCGGAACTCCGCGATCGTCGTGGTGGCCGCCGTGCTGCTCTCGATCGTCGTCGGGTTCCTGGCGTCGGCGGCGCTGTCGCGCTTCCGGTTCCGCGGACGGCGGGCGATCCTCGTCGCGATCCTGTTCGTGCAGATGATCCCGTCCGGGGCGCTGCTCATCCCGTTGTTCCTGTCGTTCCAGACCCTCGGGCTCCTCAACAGCTACATCGGCCTGATCCTGGCGTACGTCGCGAGCGTCCTGCCGTTCTCGATCTGGGTGATGCGCGGGTTCTTCGTCGCGGTCCCGATCGAGATCGAGGAAGCGGCGAAGGTCGACGGCGCCGGCACCTTCCGCATCCTGTGGAGCGTGCTGTTCCCGCTCGTGATGCCCGGGGTGATCGCCACGAGCGTGTTCGCGTTCATCGCGGCGTGGAACGACTACCTCACGGCGTACGTGATGCTGAAGGACCAGGGGATGTACACGCTGCCGGTGTGGCTCGCCGGGTTCTCGACGGACAAGGGCACCGACTTCGGTGGGCTGATGGCCGCGAGCGTGCTGTTCTCGCTGCCGGTCGTGGTGTTCTTCCTCATCGTGCAGCGCCGGCTCGTCAGCGGCATGACCGCGGGGGCCGTGAAGGGGTAGGCGCCGGTCGGTCGGTCGCGGTCGGCCGCGGCCGGGTGCCGCCGGCGATGCCGGTCCGGCGCGCGGGCGGGCGGCACTGAGATCGCACTTCGGCGCGGGTTCGCTTCGGCGGCCCGCGCCGAAGTGCGATCTCGGCGGCCTGCGCTCGACGGGCGCCGACTCCTGCCGCCTTCGTCCGTGTTGGTTTCGGGACGAAACGGTTGCGTTTGTGTGACCTTCGGACGTACAGTTCCTGAAACCCACGGGAACGAAGGAGTTCGGGCATGTACGCAACCGAGCGGCACGACGCCATCGCCGCCGTCCTGCAGTCGGCCGGGCGGGTCTCCGTCGCCGACCTCGCCGAGCACTTCGACGTCACCACCGAGACCGTGCGCCGCGACCTCGACCTGCTCGAGTCGGCGGGCGTCCTCCGCCGCGTGCACGGGGGAGCGGTGCCCGTCGGCCGGTCGAGCGTCGTCGAGCTGACCGTCGCCGAGCGCGAGGGGCAGCACAACTCGGCGAAGTCCGCCATCGCCCGCGCCGCGATGCGCCTGGTCCCGCCGACCTTCACCGGGTCGATCGCCCTCGACGCCGGCACCACCTGCGCCGCCGTCGCGACCGAGCTCGCACGGTGGGAGCCCGCCACGGCCGGTGCCACGATCACGGTCATCACGAACTCGGTGCCGATCGCCGCGACCCTGCAGCACAGCGAGCACGTCGAACTGCACCTGCTCGGCGGCCGTGTCCGCGGTGTCACGAGCGCCGCCGTCGGGACCGCGACCGTCGAGCAGATCGGCGCGCTCCGACCGGACATCGCGTTCGTCGGGACGAACGGCCTGTCCGCCGGGTTCGGCCTCAGCACGCCGGACGAGTACGAGGCCGCGGTGAAGGCCGCCTACGTCCTCGCGGCCCGCCGCAGCGTGGTCGTCGCCGACGCGGCGAAGCACGGGGTCGAGGCGCTCATGCGGTTCGCCCGGCTCGACGAGATCGACACGATCGTGACGGACGAGCAGCCGCCGGTCGACCTCGCCGGGGCCCTCTCCGACGCCGACGTCGAGGTGGTCGTCGCATGAACGCAGCGACCCCGGACGCCGTGCGGTCCACCCGCATCGTCACCGTCACCCCGAACCCCTCCCTCGACCGCACCATCGAGCTGGCCGGCGAACTCCAACGAGGTGCCGTGCAGCGGGCGACCCGCTCGACCGCGGAGCCCGGCGGCAAGGGCGTCAACGTGTCCCGGGTCGTCGTCGCGAGCGGCGGTGACACCGTGGCCGTCCTGCCCGGCGACGAGCTCGACCCCGTCCTGCTCGGCCTCGCGACCCGGGGGATCCCGACGGCCGCGCTGCCGATCGGTGCGCCGCTCCGCTCGAACGTCACCGTGACCGAGCCGACCGGCACGACCACGAAGCTCAACGAGCCGGGGCCGTCCCTCGCCGGACGCCTCGACGACCTCGCCGCGCTCGTCGCCGACACCGCCGCCGCGACCGCCACCGGGCCCGCCGCCCGCTGGGTCGTCTTCGCCGGGTCGTTGCCGCCGGGATTGCCCGACGACGCCCTCGCCGTGCTGGTCCGCGCCGTCCGGCAGCGCCACGGCGACGACGTCCGCATCGCCGTCGACTCGTCGGGTGTCCCGTTCACCGCGCTGCTGCAGTCCGGCGAGCGCATCGACCTGGTCAAGCCGAACGCCGAGGAGCTCGCCGAGGTCGTCGGCGGCGATCCGGACGAGTTCGAACGCGACGTCGACGCCGCCGCGCGGGCCGCACAGCGTCTCCGCGAGAAGAACGTCGGCACCGTGCTGCTCACACTGGGCAGCGCCGGGGCCGTGCTCGTCACCGAGGACGGCAGCCACGCCGCGGCCGCACCACGGATCACGGCGCGCTCGACGGTCGGCGCGGGGGACTCCTCGCTCGCCGGCTACCTCCTCGCCGAGGTCGCCGGGCAGTCGCCCGAGCTGCGCCTCGCCCAGGCCGTCGCCACCGGGGCCGCCGCCGCGGCCCTGCCGGGCAGCGACGTGCCCGCCCTCGACCAGACCGACCCGTCGGCGATCACCGTCCGGACGTTGCACCTGACGCAGCACCCGGCACGCGAACCGGCCTGACCAGCGAACACCGCCGCGACCACCACCGCGAACACCGCGGCGACCACCGCCGCGACCACCGCCGCGGACAGTCCGCGACACCCCTCGAACACACCCCTCGAACCAGCACCCCGTGCGTCCGCAGCACGATTGCAAAGGAGCAACCATGTCCGTCAACACGAGTCCACGCCTCATCAGCGTCCAGCTCGTCGGTCTCGACGAGGACCTCGGCGCCACCTCGAGCGACGTCATCCGCGTCCTCGCCGACCGCGTCGCCGCGACCGGCCGTGCTGCGGAGGGCGCGGTCCTCGCCGAGGACGCCATCACGCGCGAAGCGAGCGTCGGCACCGGCGTCCCCGGCGGCATCGCGATCCCGCACGCCCGTTCGGCGTCGGTGTCCGAGCCGACCCTGGCGTTCTCCCGGCTCGCGCGGAAGGTGTCGTTCGGCGCCCCGGACGGCGACGCCGACATCGTGTTCATGATCGCCGTGCCGGAGGGGGCGGACAAGGACCACCTGACGGTCCTCTCGACCCTCGCCCGTGCGCTCATCCGCGAGGACTTCACCGCGGCGCTCCGTGCCGCCGCCACCCCGCAGGACATCGTCGACCTGGTCGATCGCGAAGTGAGCGGCGAGGTGTCGGAGGCCGGTGTCGGGAAGGCGAGCAGCGCCTCCAGTCCGACCCCACCCGCAGGTGAGACGGCAACCCGGCGCAAGGTGATCGTCGGCGTCACCGCCTGCCCGACCGGAATCGCCCACACCTACATGGCCGCCGACGCCCTCGTCGCCGCGGCCCAGCGGGCCGGCGCCGAGATGCACGTCGAGACGCAGGGGTCCTCGCAGGTCGAGCCCCTCGACCCCGCGCTCATCGCCCGTGCCGACGCCGTCGTCTTCGCGGTCGACGTCGACGTGCGCGACAGCGGCCGCTTCGCCGGCAAGCCCCTCGTCTCCGGCCCGGTGAAGCGCGGCGTCGACGAGCCGGACAAGATGATCGCCGAGGCGCTCCGCGCGGCCGACGACCCGAACGCCGCACGCGTGTCCGGCTCGGCCGCCGAGGCTGGCACGAGCACCGCGAAGGACGAGCACTTCGGCCAGTCGCTCAAGCGCTGGCTCCTGACCGGTGTGTCGTACATGATCCCGTTCGTCGCGGGCGGCGGGCTGCTCATCGCGCTCGGCTTCCTGCTCGCCGGGTACGGGATCGCGCTGCCGCACGGCGACTCCGGGCAGAACAACGCGGTGTTCACGCTGACGAACTCGACGTTGCTCAACCTGCCGCCCGAGGGCCTCGGCTACTACCTCGGCGCCGCCGCGTTCCAGATCGGCTCGGTGTCGCTCGGGTTCCTCGTCGCCGCGCTCGCCGGGTACATCGCCTACGCCATCGCCGACCGGCCGGGCATCGCGCCGGGCTTCGTCGCCGGGTCGATCGCCGTGTTCATGAACGCCGGGTTCCTCGGTGGTCTCGTCGGTGGCCTCATCGCCGGTGCCGCCGCGTACTGGATCGGACGCATCCCGACATGGCGTTGGCTGCGCGGGCTCATGCCGGTCGTGATCATCCCGCTGTTCGCCTCGATCATCGCGTCCGGCCTCATGCTCCTCGTGCTCGGCGGCCCGATCGCCTGGGTGATGACGGAGCTCACCGCGTGGCTCAACTCGCTCTCCGGTGCCTCGGCCGTCCTGCTCGGGATCATCCTCGGGCTCATGATGGCGTTCGACCTCGGCGGTCCGGTGAACAAGGTGGCGTACGCGTTCGCCGTCGCCGGGCTCGGTGCCGGGACCGCGACGAACGTGGTGCCGTTCGAGATCATGGCGGCCGTGATGGCAGCGGGCATGGTCCCGCCGCTCGCCCTCGCGCTCGCCTCGACCGTGCTGTACCGCAAGGGGTTCACGAAGCCCGAGCGGGAGAACGGCAAGGCCGCGTGGCTGCTCGGCGCCTCGTTCATCTCCGAGGGCGCGATCCCCTTCGCCGCAGCCGATCCGCTGCGGGTGATCCCGGCGTCGATGGTCGGTGCTGCTATCACGGGAGCGATCTCGATGGCGGCCGGTGTGACCTCGCGGGCTCCGCACGGTGGGATCTTCGTGTTCTTCGCCATCGGTGACGTCGTGATGTTCATCGTCGCGATCCTGGCGGGCACCGTCGTCTCGGCGCTGGTGCTGGTCGCCCTGAAGAAGTGGGTGCGGCGGACGCCGGCGGCGGACGCCGCCGTCTCCGAGACCGCGGGCGACCGGGTCGCGGTGGCCGTGTAGTCGACGTCACCACCTGACGGCCTGGAGGCGCGGTGCCAGCTGGCACCGCGCCTCCAGGCCGTCGTGGTGGTCGCGCCCACCTCACGAAGTGCAGCGGACCGCGCTGTGGCCCGCGAACTGGAGGCTCCCTCATGCCGTACCCCGGCCGGTAGCGTCGGAGCACACCGCAGGAACGCCGTCTCGCCACGGCACAGCACGCCCCAGTGGCGATGAACGGAACTCACCATGCCGGGGCACCCGAACCTCCTCGAAGCGCTGCGCCCGTCCCGCCGCCGGATGCTCGGCCTCACCGCTGCCGGGACCGTCGGGGCGCTCGCCGCGGTCGTCGCGACCGGCCGGGCTGCGAACGCAGCCGACGCGACCGTCATGACCGTCAACCCGCGCACGAGCACCGCCGCCATCAACGCGTGGCTCGCAGTGGGCGGGGTCCGGGTCCTCCGCGGCGCGGCCGTCCTGTCCGGACCGCTCGTCATCCGTTCCGGCACGCAGCTCGACGCCTCCGCCGCGAGCGTCACGGGGGCCGTCGGGGACAACGTGCTCCGGAACGCCGCGGCGAACCCGAGCGCGCGGACCACCGCCGCCGTCCGTGCCGGGTCGCCGATCGTCACCACGAAGGCCGCGGTGTTCAGCGCCGCGATGGTGGGGCGCCGGGTGCAGGTCCTCGGCGCCGGGCCGCGCGCCGGGAAGTCCGACGCCCCGGGATCGATGTACGGCCGGATCGTGTCCGTGCAGTCGTCGACCCGCGCCACGCTCGACGTCCCCGCGACCACGACGCTCGCATCGGCGTCGACCTCGGTGTTCCCGCCGAACGACGGCGACATCAGCATCACCGGCGGGACCTGGACGAACCGCAGCAAGAACTCCGTCTCCCAGACCACCGAGTCGCACGGCCTGCTCCTGCGGCGGGCCTCGCGGGTGACGCTCACCGGCCTCACCGTGCACTCCACCGGCAGCGCCCAGGTCGGCGGGCAGTACGCCGTGTCCTTCGGTGACGTGACCGACGTCACCGTCGAGGACATCGCGTTCATCGACACCGCCTCGGACGGGGTGCACTTCCAGGGGCCGTCGTCGCGGATCGCCGTCCGCCGCATCACCGGGGAGCGCACCGGGGACGACCTCGTCGCGTTCACCACCGTCGACGGGCAGACCCACGCCGGGTCGCGACTCGGCGACTGCGAGGGCGACATCACCGACGTCGTCGTGGAGGACGTGCAGGGGAAGAACTGCCTCTGCCTGCTCAAGGTCACCTCGGGCATCGGCGCGAACGGCGTCCAGCGACGGATCCGCCGGTTCACGGCCTCGGACCTGACCGGCACCGTCACGGGCCGTTCGCCCGTCCAGATCATGAACTACGCCGGGCCGACCTGGTTCGAGGGGACCGTCTCCCGCGTGACCGCGACCGGCACGAGCGGGACGATCGTCAACGTCGACGTACGGACGCTCGGCGCGCTCGTCGTCGAGGACGTCACCCTCCCCGCCGGTGCCCACGCCGCAACGGACGGCATCGTCCGCGTCGCCGCCACGAGCGCGTCGTCGGTGACGGTCCACCGGGTCACGAACCGCTCCACCGCGAAGGGCGCAGCGGGCGGGGTCGCCCTCGCGGTCGGGTCCGTCCCCACCGTCGTCGTGAGCGGGGTCGCCTGCCCGGTGCTCGCGCCGCAGTTCGACTCCGTGCGGATCGTGAAGGCATCGGCCACGATCACGTCCCTCACCGTCACCGACGACAAGTCGGCGGCGCTCGCGGGCAACGTGCTCGCCCTCCCGGCTGCCGGGTACCGGATCGCGAAGGCGACGTTCGCGCGGATCGCCCGGAGCACCGGGTCGATCTGGGCCGCCGACGCCGACAGCTCGGTCACGACTGCGTTGACGATCTCCGCGTTCACGGGAGGCCGCGCCGTCGCACTCCTCCGCGGACCCGCGACGGTGAGCGTGCAGGGTCTCTCGCAACCCGCCGCTTCCGGTGCCGCCGTCCGGCTCAACTCCGCCGCGGCGTCCCCGGTGCGCGTGGTCGTCGACGGGACGTCCACGCGGCCCGCGACCCTGGTGTCGCGCACGGGGTCGCAGCGGGTGTCGGCGGTGTCCCCGTTCATCGGCCTCGACGCCGGCCTGCTGACCCCGCGGGACGGCGACGTCGTCCTCAACTCCGGGACGAAGAACGCGCGGTCGCAGCTCCGGTGGGACGCGAAGGCCAAGAAGTGGCGCGCGACGTCGGTGGCACGGCCGAAGCCGACGCCTGCGCCGGCACCTGCGCCGAAGCCCGCGCCGACACCGGCTCCGTCGGCGTCCCCGTCCGCGCCGACGGCTCCGGTGACGCCACCGCCGTCCGCGTCGGCTCCGATCGCGCCGTCGTCGCCGACTCCGACGACCGCTCCGACGGCTGCCCCCACGGCTGCTCCGACGGCTGCTCCGTCGGCCTCGCCAGCGCCGACCGACGTGCCGTCGGCGTCCGCCACCCCCTCCGCTGCCCCGACGGCAGACCCCGCGCTCGTCCCCTGAGCGCCGCCCGGTGCAGCCGTGAGGTCGCGCGTCCTGCGGTGACGACACGACGGCCTGGAGGCGCGGTGCCAGCTGGCACCGCGCCTCCAGGCCGTCGTGGTCGCGCCTGCCCTCCGTGGTCGCGCCCGCCCCGCTTGGTGAGCAGAGATGGTCGGGTCGCCCTGCGGGACCGGACCATTCCTGCTCACGAAGTGCGTGCCGGGCACCGTGTGCCCGCGCGCGCCTACTCGGCGATGTTGGCGGTCACCGCGTCGATGTAGGCGGCGCGCTCCTCGCGGGAGTGCGGACGCCCGGGCACCCCCGGACGCTGCTCCCACGGGAACGGCCCGGCCTCGTGCCGGTACTCGATGCCCATCGCCTCGAGCCGGGCGACGTGCTCGGCGAGCCGGCCACGGAACTCGGCGACGTCGCGCGGACCCGTGACGTCTGCCGACCACAGCGCCTCGGCGAGGGCCGCGACGCGGGGGAACAGCTGGTAGTCGAGCTTCCGGGCGGTGTCGACGTGCTCGGTCCACATGTTGCCCTGGCCGCCGATGACGTGGGCGCGCTCGGCCTCGGTGAGATCGGACGGAACCGGGTCGAAGGCGAACACGTCGTCGACCGTCAGGACGATCGACACCGGGATCGGCTCGGTCTCGAGGTCGCTCTGCCGGTAGTCGAGGTACACCTGGTCGTCCGGCGCGGAGATGACGTCGTGTCCCCGCTTCGCCGCGGTGCGGGCGCCGGTGAGACCGCGCCACGAGAGGACGGTCGCGGACTGCGAGAGCGTGCCGCCCTCGAGGATCTCGTCCCACCCGAACGCCCGGCGTCCGTGCGACTCGACGTGCGCGGCGAGCCGGCCGATGATCCACGCCTGCAGCTGCTCTTCGTCCTGCAGACCGAGCTCGCGGATGCGCTCCTGCGTGCGGGGGTCCTGCTCCCACTGGACCTTCGGGCACTCGTCACCGCCGACACCGATGTAGTCGGAGGGGAACAGCGCGATGACCTCGTCGAGGACGTCCTCGAAGAACGCGATCGTCGATTCCTCGGCGTTGAGCACGTCGTCCGCGATGCCCCACTCGGTCCAGACGTCGATCGGTTCGCCGGAGACGCCGAGCGACGGGTACGCGGCGAGGGCGGCGCGGACGTGCCCGGGCGTCTCGATCTCCGGCACGACGGTGACGAAGCGGTCGGAGGCGTAGGCGACGATCTCGCGGATGTCGTCCTGCGTGTAGTAGCCGCCGTGCGGGCGGCCGTCGAACGAGACCGGGTGGAGGACCCCGTCGGCGTCGGGCACGTGCGCGCCGACCTGCGACTCCTTCCGCCACGACCCGATCTCGGTCAGGCGCGGGTACTTGCGGATCTCGATGCGCCAGCCCTGGTCCTCGGTGAGGTGGAAGTGCAGGCGGTTGATGCGGTGCGCGGCGAGCTGGTCGACCACGCGCATCACCTCGTGCTTGGTGCGGAAGTGCCGGGCGACGTCGAGCATGACGCCGCGCCACGCGAAGGCCGGGGCGTCCTCGACGGTGACCGCGGGGATCGTCCACGGGCCGGTGCCGACGCGGCCGTGCCGGTAGACGTCGGCGGGCAGGGACTGCAGGAGTGCCTGCACGCCGTAGAAGACGCCGGCGGCGCTCCCGCCCGTGATCTCGACGGACTCGGACGTCACGACGAGACGGAACGCCTCGGAGCGGTCGCCGTCGGGCCCGGCGGGCAGGGTGTCGTCGTCGGCGACGCGCAGCACGATGTGGTCAGTGCGCGTGGCCTGGGTGCCGGCGGTGTCGGTGCCGTCCGTGCCGGCGGCGCCGTCCGTGCCGGCGGCGCCGTCGGTGCCGTCCGTGCCGGTGCCGCTGGGGGCGGCCGCTTCGGCTGCGTCGCGCACCGGCAGCCCGGTCGATCCGCGCAGGGTCTGCTGCAGGTACAGTCGGACCGACTCGCTCGCAGGGTCTGCGGCGATGCGTGTCGACGGGGTGATCGCGAAGGCGCCGACACCCGGTTCGGTGCGGCGCGGCCGTGGGATGAGCATGTCGCAGTCCACCATTCCTCAATGATCTTTCGTAATATGGAGGCTATGGCCGTGGACGAGACCGTGTCAACGCTCCCCAGCGGTGTCGTGGGCAGCACCCCGGGGATGCTCCGCCTCATCAACTCGCGGGCGCTCCTCGACGAGCTCTTCCGCGACGACGGTTCGCACACCGTCACCGAGCTGAGCCGCACGGTCGGACTCTCGCGCCCCACGGTGGAGGCAGCGCTCGCCGACCTGGTGGAAGAGGGCTGGGTCACCGAGGCCGAGGCGATCGCCACGCCGAACAAGGCCGGCCGCCGCGCGAAGCGCTTCCGTGCCGACGCCGCTGCGGGATCCGTGCTCGGCGTGGACCTCGGCCTGCACGGCATCGTCGGGCTGCGGTCGGACCTCCGCGGGCAGCAGCTCGCCCGGGTGGAGGAGGTCTACGCCGACCTCGCCTCGGCCGAACAGGCATGGGAGAGCGTGCAGGACGTCGTCCGCCGGCTCGTCGACGGCACCGACCCGTCGCGGCTCCTCGCCGCCACCTTCGGCGTGCCCGCCGTCGTCGACCGCTCCGGAGAGATCGACTACACCGTCGCCGTCCCGCAGTGGGTCGAACGACGCGTGCCCGGCCGGATCGGCGACCTCTTCCCCGGCTCCGCGACCTTCTTCGACAACGACGCCAAGCTCGCCGCCACCGCCGAGGCGATGTGGGGCCGTTTCCGCGGCGTGCAGGACGGGCTCTACCTGGTGATGGGTCGCCAGATCGGTGCGGCCTACGTGGTCGACGGGCAGCTCGCGCGCGGTGCGCGCGGGGCAGCGGGCGAGATGGGCGGCCTGGCATCGACCGGCTGGCCGAGCGCACCCGCCCGACTGGAGGCACGGATCCCCTCCGGCTCCGACCTCGAGTCCGTCATGGCGTCGGCCGGGCAGGGCGACGCTGCCGCGTCGGCGATCGTGCGGGCCTTCGCCGAGGACGTCGCGCCCGGCGTCGTGCAGCTCATCGCCACGATCGACCCCGAGGTCGTCGTCGTCGGCGGCGAGGTCCTGCCGGCAGCGTCGGTGTTCGCCGAGGCGCTCGCCGAGATCGTGACGTCGCAGCTGCGGCACCCGGTGGAGATCGTCCCGTCGACGGTCGGCCGCGATGCGGTGGCCCGCGGGGCGCTCGCGCGGTCCCTGACCCACGTCCGGACGTCGCACATGGGGCTGGGCTGACGGGCGCGTTCTGAAGGGCGCGGTGAGCGCGGTCTGGCGGGCGCGGGCTGACGGGCGCGGTCTGACGGGCTGATCCCCAGGTCGTGCGCCGGGTTCTGTCAGGGCGTTCAGGGACCATGTGTCCATGACGACTGCCGTGGCTGCGCCTGCCCACACCATGACCGTCGCCGCCGGCGACTCCTCCGGTTCCTCCGGCTCCGACCTGGGCGGGCTCTCCGGCCTGGTGCTCCAGCTCATCGACGCCCTGGGGGAGTGGGGCGTCGCGCTCATGCTCTTCGTCGAGACGGTGTTCCCGCCGATCCCGTCCGAGGTGATCCTGCCGCTGGCCGGCTTCCTCGCCGGTGCGGGGCGGATGAACCTGCTGCTCGTCCTGGTGCTCGCGACGCTCGGGTCGTACCTCGGAGCGCTGGTGCTCTACGTCCTCGGAGCGAAGATCGGCTTCGAGCGGACCACCCGCTGGCTCGGCAAGCTGCCGCTCGTGGACGAGGACGACTTCCGGAAGGCCGCCGACTGGTTCCACCGGCACGGCAAGAGCGCGGTGTTCTTCGGCCGGTTCGTCCCGATCGTCCGGAGTCTCATCTCGCTGCCCGCCGGCGCGGACCGGATGCACCTCGGCACGTTCTCGGTCTTCACGATCATCGCGAGCGGCATCTGGAACAGCGCGCTCGTCCTGCTCGGGGCCGCGTTCGGCAACCAGTACGAGCGGGTCGAGCAGTACACGGAGTGGATCGACCGCGTGCTCTACGTGGCGATCGCCGTGGTCGTCGTCACCTTCGTCGTGCGCCGGGTCCGTCGCGCCCGGACCGACCGGGCAGCACGCGGTCGTCGCCGAGCCGAGCCCGCCGAGGACTAGGCCTTCGTCAGCGCCGACTCCTTGTGCGCCGCGCGCTTGCCAGACTTCTCCGACTCGACGATCCAGTACGGATCGTCGTCCGTGGGCTTGAACGTCTGCCCGTCGAACTCGAAGTCCTCCACCCGCTTCTGCACGAGCGTGCCGGTCGTCTTCCCCTGCGAGGTGTTCCAGTGCACTTCGTCGCCCTTCGACAGCGCCATTCTGTCCTCCTTGCGTGATCGCTCACATTCGTGGAGGTCGGACGATACCCCGATGCATCCGCATGAACACAGGGAAGTAGGGCCCATCACGATGTCATAACGCACGAGCGGAATCGGATGCGGCCGCGTACCGTACTGGGTGAGTCACCTTGCTGGCAACTGCCACGGATCACCGGGCTCCGAACACGGAACGACGACACCATGACACTGCTCGACAGCGTACGGACGGACACGGTCCTCTCGGGCCGCTACCGGCTCGTGAAGCTGATCGGCACCGGGGGCATGGGATCGGTCTACGAAGCACGCGACGAGCACACGTACCGCGCCGTCGCCGTGAAGATGTTCGCGACGCCCGACTCGATGACCACGGCCGACCGGGTGCGCCAGGAGCGCGAGATCCGGTTGCTCAGCATGCTCTCGCACCCCGGGCTCATCCCGCTCTACGACGCCGGCACCCACGAGTTCGACGACGGTCCGCACCGGTACATCGTGATGGAGCTCATCGCGGACACCACCCTGCTGCGCCGACTGGCCGGCGGAGCGCTGCACAACTACGAGGTGGCCGACCTCGGCGCCCAGCTCGCCGATGCCCTGGCGTACGTGCACTCCCGCGGGATCGTCCACCGTGACGTGAAGCCCGCCAACATCCTCATCAGCGACGAGGGCTCGTCCGGCTTCGTCCGCACCGTGAAGCTGACCGACTTCGGCGTCGCGCACTTCGTCGACGGGTCCCGGCTCACCAACGACGGCACGATCATCGGGACGGCCGCGTACCTCAGCCCCGAGCAGGTCGCCGGCGAACCGATCGGCTTCGCCACCGACGTGTACTCGCTCGGACTGGTGCTCCTCGAGGCCCTCACCGGCAAGCAGGAGTACTCCGGCACCCTCATCGAGGCCGCGCTCGCACGGCTGCGGCACGACCCGGAGATCCCCGACGGGATCGCACCCGAGTGGCGTGACCTGCTGGCGAGGATGACCGCGCGGAACCCGGACCGGCGACCCACCGCCGTGGCGATCGCCAGGGCGCTCCGCGGCGGTTCGACGCAGATCACCGGACCGGTGCCGCTCGGCCCGCAGCGGGTCAAGCACAAGCGTGACCACCGCATGCACCGGGCCGCGCACCGGCACGCGAAGCGCGGGACGTTCGCGGTCGTGCGGCGCTGGCGTCGGCGGAACGTGCTCGTCGGGTCGTTCGCCGCGTTCGGCGTCATCGTCGCCTGCGGCGCGGCCTACGTCGCGGGCATGCTGCACTGATCCCTCGCACCGGTGGACCCCGGCGGACGGACTGCGCGAGGTCGGCCCGGACACCGCGCGTCCCTGGCAGGATGGACGGCATGACCGACCAGCGCTGGATCAAGATCTGCGGCCTGTCGACGCCCGAGACCGTGGACGCCGCCATCGACGCGGGTGCCGACGCGGTCGGGTTCGTCTTCGCCGCGGGGAGTCCCCGGAACGTGACGGCCGACCTCGCGAAGCAGCTCGTGGAGCGCGTGCCTGACGGGATCGACGCCGTCGGGGTCTTCCGCGACCAGGAGATCGACGAGATCGTGGGCATCGCGTCCGAGGTCGGGCTGACCACCCTGCAGCTGCACGGTGGCCAGTCCGCGACCGACTTCGCCCGTGCCCGCGACGCCGGCTTCTTCACCATCCGTGCGATCGCGGCCGAGGACTACCTGCGCGAGACCCCGGAGGAGCGTGCCGCGTACGACCACGACCTGCTGCTGCTCGACGCCGCGGTCCCGGGGAGCGGCCGCCTCATCGATGCCGCGTCGATCGACGGCAAGGTCGACGAGGCCTGGATCCTCGCGGGCGGGCTCACGCCGGCGAACGTCGTCGCCGCGATCGAGTCCCTCGACCCGGACGGTGTCGACGTGTCGAGCGGGGTCGAGTCGGAGCGCGGGGTGAAGGACGCGGCGAAGATCCGCGCGTTCGTCGAGGCGGTCCGCAGCATCCCCTGACGCTCGTCGCCGGCGCAGGCGGCAGCGGCCGCGCCGGGCCGAGTCTCGGCCATGCGGACACCTTCGCGGGTCGCGAGACGCGAATCTGTCCGCTCAGCCGAGTCTCGCGTCGCGGCGGGCGCCGGTCAGCGCAGGGTGGGGATGAGCTCCGTCAGGAAGGCGTCGGTGTCCTCCCAGCCCTCCACCGCGTGGCAGGGGACACCGAGGGCCTTCACCGGGTAGTCGTTGCCCTCGGGGTCGAGCCGGTCCCCGACGAAGAGCATGTCGTCCAGCGTGATGCCGGTGATCTCGGCGAGGCGCTGCATGCCGTATGCCTTGTCGATGCCCTTGCGGGTGATGTCGACGCTCGTCGAGCCGCCGGAACGGACTTCGAGGTCGGGGAGGTCCGCCTGCACCCGACGCTTCAGGTCGTCCTTCTTCGCCCCGGTCGGGTCCCACCGCTTCTTCACGTCCACCGGTGCCGCCTGGCCCAGCGCGGAGAAGGTGATCTGGGAGCCGCGGTCCTCGAGGATGGCACCCCAGGTCTCCGACTCCCAGTACCCGGCGGCCTTCGCGTGCGACTCGACCGCGGCGAGGGCGCGGGCCTTCTGCTCCTCGGTGAGGTCCTCGGCGTACTGCAGCGCCCAGTCGTCGTCGGACCACCGGTAGTAGCGCGTGCCGCAGGTGGGCAGGAGGTGCAGGTCGTCGAGTGCGAGCCCGTCGCGGTGCCGGAGGGGCGTGACGAGCTGCTGCTCGAACTGCTGGAAGTTGCCGCCGGAGATGACCGCGACCGGCACGACCTCGAGCAGGGACGCGAAGGTCTCGAGCATGCGGGGGTCGAGCGCGGACTTCGAGGGGGCGAGGGTGTCGTCCAGGTCGAAGGCGACGAGTCGGGGCGTGGTCATGCGACCGATTCTGTCAGGTCCGGCCGACACCGCCGCGGTCAGGAGCGGTGGGTGGCCGGGACCCGGTCGCGGGCGTACGTGATGTCGGTGTACCCGTGCGGCGCCGGGTTGCCGTCGGCGTCGAGGTTCACGAACACGACCTCGTCGATGGTGAGGATGCTGCGGTGCGTGAAGAGGTTCCGCGCCTCTGCCCGCATCGTGAGCGAGCTCCGGCCGAAGCGGGTGGCGACGAGGCCGATCTCGACGATGTCGCCCTCCTTCGCGGAGGACACGAACTCGATCTCCGACATGTACTTCGTCACGACCTTGCCGTTGCCGAGCTGGATGATCGCGTACACCGCGGCCTCTTCGTCGATCCACCGGAGGAGGCTGCCGCCGAAGAGGGTGCCGTTCGCGTTGAGGTCCTCGGGACGGACCCACTTCCGCGTGTAGAAGTTCATCTCGGGCTGTGGCTGATCGGGCTGTGGCTGATCCTGCTGCATGTCACTACATACTACGCGCGGCCGCGTCCTCCGGGGAGGGCACGGCCGCGCGGCGAAGCGGAGTGGCTACTCCTTGACGAGGACGACCTCGTCGAGGGGGATGCGCGTGCGCGGGGCGACCTCGCGGCCGGCGGCCTTCTCGTCGAGCTGCGACGGGTCCGCCACGGTGCCGATCGCGGTCACGGTGTAGGGCAGGAAGCGCTCCGGCAGGTCGAAGGCCGCACGGAGACCCTCGGCGTCGATGCCCGCCATCTGGTGCACGTGGAGGCCTTCGGCGTGCGCCTGGACGGTCAGCGCGGCGAGGGACTGGCCGAGGTCGTACTGCGCGAACGGACGCGCGTCGCCGTCCTCGGTCACCGTCTCGAGCACGCCGACGACCAGGGCGCTGGCACGGAACGCCCACGCGGCGTTGAAGCCGAGCAGGTTCTCGTTGATCTTCCGGAACGTCTCGGTGCCACGACGGCCCGCGATGAAGCGACGGGGCTGGAAGTTCATGGCCGACGCTGCCCAGCGGGCGGCCTCGAGGACGGCGTCGAACTGCGCGTCCGAGATCGTCGCGGTCTCGTCGTAGGAGCGGGGGCTCCAGCGTTCCTCGAGCAGGGGGACGAGGGGCTGGCTGGAGTCGGTCGAACGCGTGAGCGTGCTGGAGTTCGTCGAGGTCATGGTGCGGTCAACGGTATTCGATGCGTACGCATTTCCGACCTGTACGACGTCACATGTCGCCGAGTGACGACCGTGGTGCCAGGATGGGTCCGATGGGTGGCGTGTTGACGGGGTTCGCGATCATCGGTGCGATCATCGCTGCCGGGTACGTCGTCGGGCGCATCGGCCTGCTCGGCCCGCACGCCCAGTTCGTGATGAGCCGGCTCGCGTTCTTCGTGCTCATGCCCGCCCTGCTCTTCCACACGATCGCGAGCGCCGACATCGGGTCGCTGCTGTCGCCGATGCTGTGGGTGTCCCTCGTCAGTGCGGTCTCGGTCGCGCTCGGCGCCGCGCTGGTGTTCCGGCTGGTCCTCCGGCGCCCGGTGACGACGACCACGATCGGCGCGCTGGCCTCGAGCTACGTCAACGCGAACAACATCGGGCTGCCGGTCGCCGTGTACGTCCTCGGGCAGGCCACCGCCGTCGTGCCGGTGATCCTCCTGCAGCTCATCGTGCTCGCACCGATCGCCCTCACCGTGCTCGACACCGCGACCTCGGACGGCGGGAGCTGGGGCCGACGCATCTCGGGGCCGTTCCGGAACCCGATCATCATCGCGTCCCTGGTCGGGCTGGTGTTCTCGGCGACGGGGATCGAGCTGCCGACGCCGGTGCTCGAGCCGTTCTCCCTGGTCGGGGCGGCCGCCGTCCCCGTCGTGCTGCTGTCCTTCGGGATGAGCCTGCACGGTGCGACCCCGCTCCGGGACCCGACGATCCGCACGGACGTCATCGTGGCGTCGGCGATCAAGCTCGTGGTGATGCCCGCGGTGGCGTTCGTGTTCGCCCGGTACGTGTTCGGGCTCGGCGACCAGGACGTGTTCGTGCTCACGACGCTCGGAGCGCTGCCGGCCGCGCAGAACGTCTTCAACTACGCCCAGCGGTACGGGGCGGCGGTGCCGATGGCACGCGACGTGGTGCTCATCTCGACGATCGGTTCGGTGCCGGTCCTCGTCGCCGTCGCGGCGCTGCTGCACCCGTAGGAGCCGCCAGGCCAGGCCGCGATGCGGCGGACGGGAGGCCCGTGGCGGCGCCGCCCCGCGCCTCCCGTCCGCCCTGCGGTCGCGACCACCGCGGATGGTGAGCAGCAACGGTCGGGTCGCGTCGTGCCACCCGACCACTCCTGCTCACCGAGGGCATCGGGTGCGCGCGTACCCTGGCGGCACAGCGGCGCGTCCGCGCCGGACACCACGAGGAACGGGAGATCCCGATGGACACGATGGCGATGATGAAGACGATGTCGACGACCGACATGCCCATGGCGATGGACATGGACGTGATGCAGGACACGATGATGGCGATGAACGCCGCGTCGATGGCCGCGACCATGTGCTCCGCGAGCGACATGCGCATCGGCGCCGAGATGGCGACCTGCGCCGCGATGTGCTCGAACACGGCCACGATGGCGGACACCGGCATGCGCATGATGATGCGGCCGATGGGCATGGACGCCTTGTCGATGCGGACGATGCTCACGGCCTGCGTGGCGATGGGCACGGCCTGTGCCGCGGAGTGCCGGGCGCACGCCGACATGGACGAGGCCTGCCGCTACTGCGCGATGGCGTGCGACGAGATGGTGGCGAAGTGCGAGGCGATGATGGCCTCGATGACCGCCTGAGGACTACGCGACGCGCGCGGTGGTCTTCCGGCCACCCGCGCTGAGGATCTCTGCCGCCGGGTGGTGGGCGATCGGGTCGCCGACCGACACGAGCGTGTCCGCGTCGGCCACCCGCAGCTGCGTGACGTCGCCGTCGAGGAACGCGACCACCACGTCGGCGGGCCGTGTTTCGAGGACGATGCCGTCCCGCCAGGCGCGGGGCGTGGCGTCGGCCATGACGCGCTGGATCGGAAGGATCGTCGACGGGGTCGTGCGGGACATGGCTTCACCTGCTCTCGGAGGGGTTCGGTGCAGGAAACCTACGTCGGGCGCGACGCCCCCTTCAACGGTGGGCTACACGGGACGTAACAGAGCCGCGTCGGCTAGAAGATCATCGGACGGTCGTCGTCGAGCGAGGTCTCGAGGTCCAGGTCGACCGAGACGGGCACGTGGTCGCTCGGGGCGTCGCCCTTCCGCTCGTCGCGGTGGATGCGCGCGTCGGTGACGATGTCCGAGAACGCCTGCGACCCCATGATGAAGTCGATGCGCATGCCCTCGTTGCGGGGGAAGCGCAGCGCCTTGTAGTCCCAGTAGGTCCAGCCCTCGGGCACGATCGGCCGGACCACGTCCTGCAGCCCGCGGGCTTCGAACGCGCGGAACGCGGCACGCTCCGGCTCGCTGACGTGCGTGGCGCCCTCGAACACCCGCATGTCCCAGACGTCCTGGTCGAGCGGTGCGACGTTCCAGTCGCCCATCAGCGCGAGGGGCTGCTCCGGGTCCGCCGTGAGCCACTCGGAGGTGCGGTCGGCGAGCTGCGCGAGCCAGTCGAGCTTGTAGACGTAGTGGGGATCGCCGACCTCTCGACCGTTCGGCACGTAGAGGCTCCACAGCCGGACACCGTCGACGGTGACGCCGATCGCGCGGGCCTCGGTCGGGACGTCGGGGCCTTCGTGCCCCTTGAGGAAGCCGGGCTGGCCGGGGAAGTCGCGGGTGACGTCCTCCATCGGCAGGCGGCTCGCGAACGCGACGCCGTTCCACTGGTTGAGGCCGTACGCCTCGACCTGGTAGCCGGCCGCCTCGAACGCCTCGACCGGGAACTGCTCCGGCTTGCACTTGATCTCCTGCATGCCGAGGACGTCGACGTCCTCGCGCACCAGCCAGTCGACGACCCGACCCACTCGGGTGCGGACGGAGTTCACGTTCCAGGTCGCCACGCGCATGGGATCGAACCTACCGGGGACCACCGGCAGCCGGGTGCAGCCGGGGTGCGGCGCCGCGTGCCGCGGGGCGTGCCGCAGCACGTGGTGGGTCGTCGTGCGGTCTGCCGTGTTGCAGTGCAGCGTGCCGCGTCCGGCTCTCGGGCGTGGCACGGCACGATGGTGTTCGCTGGGGGTCCAGCAAGCGACGCAACCGGAGGCACTGATGGCATCGACGACGAACCGCGTCGACGGGACCGCGACGACGGGCACGACGGCGACGGGCACCACGACGACGCAGGTGACCACCAACGGCAGGACGATCATCGACGACACCGTCGTCGCGAAGGTCGCCGGCATCGCCGCGCGGGACGTCCCCGGGGTCTTCGCGCTCGGCGGCAACGCCGCTCGGGCCTTCGGTGCGATCCGCGACGCGATCGGCTCGAGCGCGCTCGGCCAGGGCGTCCGCGTCGAGGTCGGCGAGACCCAGGTCGCGGTCGACCTGACGATCGTCGTCGACTACCCGACCCCGATGATGGACGTCGCGACCGCCGTCCGCGCGGCCGTCACGAGCGCCGTCACGGAGCTCGTCGGCCTCGAGGTCACCGAGGTCAACATCGCCATCAACGACGTCAACATCCCGGCACTCAACGGTGTCGAGGTCGATGCCGAGGGTCGCGTCCGGTGAACGCCACCGTCGTCGGTATGGGCGTCGGCGCGCTCCTCGCGATCGTCGCCGTCACGCTCGGCTTCTGGGCGTTCGTCGTCGTCGCCGTGTTCATGCTCGTCGGCGGACTCGTCGCCCGCATCGTCTCGGGCGACATCGACTTCCGTCGTCTGCTCGACGTGCTGCGCGGACGCCGGAGCTCGTCGTGATCCCAGCCGCCACGGGGCGGCCCGCGGGGGCACCGGTCGGCACGCGGTCGCCCGACGGGGCTCCGTCGTCTGCGCCCCGGCAGGTGGCCGGGTACGACCGCGTCGGGTCGGCGGCGCTCGTGCACACGGCACAGGCCGTCGCGTCCGAAGCGCTGCGCGTGCCGTTCCGGGAGGCCCGTGCCCGGGTATCCGACGACGGTCACGGCGCGCTCGCGGTCGAGATCACGGCCCCGCTCGCCGTCCCCGTGCTGGGGAGCCACGCGGTCCCCGACGAACCCGTCGTCACGACGGCGCACCGCGCCCGCGCCGTGATCGCCGAGCGGCTCCGGAGCATCACCGGCCGACAGGTCGAACGGGTGACCGTGACGTTCTCGTCGTCCATCGTGGACACCCCGCGGAGGGTCCGGTGACCCTCGGGCAGGACGTGACGGCCGGGTCGCCGTCGCCGTCCTCATCGGCCATGCCACCGTCCGCCTCACCTTCCCCCTCCTCGTCGCCCGGCCGCACGCACGACCGCGTCTACCGCCGCATCGTCCGCCGTGAGACGAGTGCCTCCCGCTCCGGCGCCGTCGTGGTCGCGATGCTGGTCCTGCTCCTCATCGCCGCGGCGGCCGTGTTCGCCGCGGCCCTCGTGCTGCTCGACCAGCGCGTCCTGGGGATCGACCCGCGCGACGTCGTGGACCGTGCCGTCCGGGCGCCGCGCGGCCTCGACACGACGATCACGGTCGGCATCGCAGCGATCGTGGCGTTCCTCGGCCTGGTGTTCCTCGCGCAGGGGCTCCTGCCGCAGCGTCGCCCGCGGCACGCGATGTCGTCCGACCGCCTCGCCGTGGTCGTCGACGACGAGGTGCTCGCCTCCGCAGCGGCCCGTGCTGCCCGGTCCGTGACCCGGCTCGGTCCCGACGCCGCCGTCGGGACCGTCGGCCGTCGCACCGTCGACGTCGTGCTCCGCCCCGCCGCGGGCGTCGACGTCCCCGCGGTTGCCGCGACCGAGGCCGTCGACGCCGAGTTCGCCGCGATCGACACCGAACCGCCGATCACCGCACACGTGCGGGTGCAGCCGACCGGACGGGTGGACGGATGAACGCCACGAACCGCGGGCTGGGACGGACGGCGCTCGTGGTCGTCGGTCTGGTGCTCCTCGTCGCCGGTGTCGCGACGATCCTGGTGCAGACGGTGCCGTGGGCCGCATCGACCTGGCACGACTGGGGCCGTTCCCTGGGCGACCTCGGTGCCGGTGCGCCCCGAGATGCGTCGGTCACCGCGTGGACCTGGGTCCTCGGCGGCGGAGTGGTGCTCGGGATCCTGGCGCTCGTGGTGCTGACGACGCTCGGTGGTGGTCGGGTCGGGACCGTGGTCGAGGACGACGGATCCGCCGGAGGCGTCGCCGGGCTCGTCCGGATCGACGCGGCCGCCGTGCAGCACGCGCTGTCGTCCGCGATCGGCGCGATGCCGCAGGTCGGGTCCCTCGCGGTGGACGTCTACCGGGTCCGGGGCGGTCGCGCCGTCCGGATCCGTGTCCGGCCTCGCCGCGGCGCCTCTCCGCGCGAGATCACGACCGGGGTCGAGGGCGTCGTCGCGGACCTCGACGCACTGCTCGGCGACCGCCTGCCGGTGCTGCTCGAGATCGCCCGCGGTGGATCGGGCTCCGGCCGCACCGACCGGGTGCACTGAGGCCGGCGTGCGGCGGTCCGTCGACGGTCTGTCCCGGGCACGGGGTCACGTCGGCGTGCCGCGCGTCGTGACCGAGGTCGCGCGGGGTCGGCCGGTGCAGGCGGTGTGGGTCAACGAGATCGGCGGACGGACCTTCCGCATCAGCGAGCACGGGAGCGCCGAGGACGGGCACGCCGAGGAGTACGTGAAGGTCCTGCCGCACGCCTACGCCCCCTGGGTCGTCGGCGAGGCGGCGCGGTTGACCTGGGCCTCCCGGTACGCGAAGGTCCCGGAGCTGCTCGACCACGGCGTCGACGACGAGGGCGCCTGGCTGCGGACCCGTGCACTGCCGGGGTGGAGCGCCGTGGACCCGCGGTGGCACGACGAACCGCGGACGGCCGTCGTCGCGGCGGGGGAGGGCCTCCGCGCGCTGCACGAGGCGCTGCCGGTGCTCGACTGCCCGTTCGAGTGGTCGACGGCACAGCGGAGCGGCCGCGCGCGTGCCGCCGGCGCCGATCCGGAGCCGATCGGGCCGGAGCCGCCCACCGACCGCGTGGTGGTCTGCCACGGCGACCCCTGCACGCCCAACACCCTCATCGGCGCGGACGGCCGTTGGGCGGGGCACGTCGACCTCGACGCTCTCGGCATCGCGGACCGCTGGGCGGACCTGGGTGTGGCGACGATGGCGCTCGGCTGGAACTACGGGCCCGGGTGGGACCAGCTCTTCCACGAGGCGTACGGGGTGCCGATCGACGAGGAGCGCACCGCGTGGTACCGGGCGCTGTGGAACCTGGACGACGACGGCGTCGAGACCGCCGGGCCCGAGCGCCGTCCGGCCTGAGCGCCGTCCGGCCTGAGCACAGTCCGGCCTGAGCGCAGTCCGGCCTGCGCGCCGTCTGGTCTAGAAGCCGACGCCCCGCGCCTGCATGAACGGGATCGGATCGATGGTCGCGCCGCCCAGGTGGACCTCGAAGTGGGTGTGGCAGCCGGTCGATGCCCCGGTGGAGCCGACGAGGGCGATGAGCTGCCCGGCCGAGACCTGCTGCCCGGAGGCGACGCGGTAGCCACCGTTCACGATGTGCCCGTACGCGGTCTGCACGCCGCCGGCGTGGCTGATGCGCACGTAGTTGCCGTACCCGCCGTACCAGCCGGCGTAGTCGACGGTGCCCGCGGCCGCCGCGACGATCGGCGTGTAACAGCCGCTCGCCAGGTCGGCGCCGTCGTGCTTCGTCACCGCGCCGGTGATCGGGTGCACCCGGTACCCGTACGGGCTGATGACGTACCCGCTGGCCGGACGGACCCAGCCGGTCCCGCTGCCGGAGCCCGCGGAGCCACCGGCGCCCGAGCCACTGCTGCCGGAACCCCCGCCGCCACCGCTGTTCGCCGCGGCCGCGGCCGCCGCCGCGGCACGTGCTGCCGCCTCGCGCGCGGCCTTCGCCTCGGCTGCCTTGCGGACCTTCTCGCCCTGGGCGAACTCGGCCTCGGTGCGCACCCGACCGGACGTCAGGGTCGCGAGCTGGGCGTCGAGTCGTGCCTTGTTGGCCTGCTGCTCGTCGTAGGCGGTCTGCACCTTGTCGGCGGCTGCCTGGGACGCCTGCATGCGTCGTTCGGCCTCGGCCGCGAGCTCGTCGAGGGCGTCGGCGGCGCGGTCGGCCTGCGCGGTGAGCGAGCGGGCGACGGCGGCGTCGGCGGTGGCGGCGGACTCGACCCGCTCGGCCTGCTCGGACAGCTTGCTGAGGGCGCCGAGGTTGTAGAGGAGGTCCTTCGCGTCCTCGCCGCCGGTGATCACGGACGCGGTGACGTCGGCACCGCCCGAGCGTGCCATCTGCGCCGCGAACTGCCCGGCCTGCGCGGCGCTCTGCTCGGCGATCTCGGTGTGTTCCTCGGCGTCGGCGCGGAGTCGCTGTTCCTTCTCGGCGGCGTCCTGCGCGTCGCTCTGCGCCTCGAAGAACTCGGTGCCGAGCCGCTTCGCCTCGGCCTCGGCCGCCTTGAGGTCGTCCGCCAGCCCGGCGACGATGTCCTTGATCGCGGTGATCTGGCCCTGCTTCGCGGACTCCTGCCCACGGGCGGCCATCACCTCGTCCCACGAGGGGTACTTCGCCGCACTGGCCGAGGGCGCGTCGAGCACGACGGTGCCGACGAGGCCCGCGAGCGCGAGGGCGGTCGCGGCGAGTCGGAGGCGCACGGTCGCGCGGGTGGCGCGGTGGCTGGAGGGGCGAGGCACGGGGACGAGCCTATACATCCGTACAGAGAAGACCAGCCGACGCCGCGCCGCTGTGGAGAACTCGCACTGTGGAGAGCTCGCACTGTGGAGAACCCGCCGGGCTCAGAAGCCTCGCTCGAGCCGGATCCGGTCGGCGCTCCCCACCACGTCCCGCTGCAGCACCGCGGCCCCGGACGTGCCGGCGTAGTCGTAGACGTCGAACCCGGTGCAGTGCGTGATCGTCGCCGGGGCCCCGAGCGAGTCCTCGACCGCGGTCGTCCAGAGGTCCTGCGACCCGATGACGACGAACGTCGGGGCGGCGTCCCGGTAGGCGCCGAGGTCGACGAGCCACGGGTACGTCTCGAACGTGTCGCGGACCTGCAGCAGCTGCACGTTCGTCGCCGAGTAGGCGGCGAGGGGCCGGACGGTCCAGAACTGGCCGACCCCGACGACGGACCGTCCGTCGGCCCAGTGGTCGAGGCACGATGCCGGGTCGTACCGCGCTGCCGTGACCGCCCGTGCCGTGCTCGGCGCCGTGGCGACCCCGGCGAGGAGCACCCCGGCCGCCGCGATCGCCAGCACCACGCGGACCCCCCGGCGGGGACGGTGCACCTGGGTCCGGCGGACGGCGGTGCGGGCGAGCTCCGCGACGGCGACGAGCGCGAGGAGCGGCGCCGTCACGACCGGCTCGAGGTACCGGGGCGTCTCCGAGCCGGCGACGACCACCCCGACCGACACGGCCAGCACGGTGACGAGGGGGAATGCCGCCGCCACCAGCACCGTCCGTGACGTCCGCACCCGCCAGGCCCACACCGTGCCGCCGACGGTCAGCAGCACCCCGATGAACATGAGGAGGAGCCCGGCGTCCCCGGCGGCCGTCCCGGCGCGGTCGTCGGTGAGCGCGGCGAAGAAGCCGAGCGTCTCGCCGGCGTGGGACGGCTGCACGTACGTCGACGGGTCGAGCGACACGAACGGGCGGAGCGGGATCCGCAGCAGGTAGCCGACCACCGAACCGATCGTCACGGTGCCGGCGAGCAGCAGCACCGGACGCCACGGCAACCGGCGGGCGACGGCGAGCAGCACGAGCGTCACGACCACCGGCGCCGCCGACCACGGCACGTAGAGCGGGTTCGACGCCGTCGTGCACGCCGCCACGAGACCGAGGATGACGAGCACGGTGACCGACGCCCGACCGAGCCGGACGGCGCGCAGCACCAGCACCGCGGTGCCGAGCATGGCGAGGACGACGCCGTAGTAGTAGGTCGTGGTGAGGAGCAGCGAGGCGAGCTCCAACGAGGTCGCCGTCGCGGACGACTCGGTGAGGACGAGGAGCGTCAGGAACCCGAGGGCGATCGCGGACACCGCGACCCGCGCCGACCGACGGGCGGCCGGCATGAGTTCGTTCGCGGCCGCGCGCACCAGGGCGTACACGGCGAGGAACACCAGGACCCCGTTGAGCGCCAGGGCCTGCTGCGGGGTCGCCGTGACCGCGGCGCAGAGGAGGTAGACCGGCAGCTCCGGGAAGAAGAACAGCGCCGGGGACATCGCCCACTCGAACGGCTGCCCGAGTGCCAGCGAGCGCTGGACGAGCGGTAGCAGCACCGAGTCGCCGTCGTACCAGAGCAGGTCCACCCGGGCCGTCGCGACGACGTGACGGAGGGCGATGACGGACAGGGCCAGCGCGATCAGCGCACCCGCCGCCTCCCGTCCGGCCGTGGCGACCAGACCACGCCACCGCGGGCCGCCCGACGGACGCGCCACGGCCGTGGCGGTGCGCGCTTCGGAGGGCATGACCGGAGCGTACCGAGCGCCGCTGGCGGAGCACCCCCACAGGCTGGGGGAGCGCGGTACGGGGACGACCGGCTACCCTTGTGGGCTGTGACCGACGCGCGCGACCAGCTCATCCAGTTCATCACGGACGAAGCGGTGTTCCACGGAGACTTCACCCTCACGAGTGGGAAGAAGGCGACGTACTACATCGACCTCCGCAAGGTGAGCCTCGACCACCGTGTGGCACCCCTCATCGGGCAGGTCATGACGGACCTCGTCGGCCAGGTGCCGGACGTCGACGCCGTCGGCGGGCTCACCATGGGCGCCGACCCGATCGCGAGCGCCGTGCTGCACCAGGCAGCGGCACGCGGGCTCGCCTACGACGCGTTCGTCGTCCGCAAGGAGCCGAAGGACCACGGCCGCGGCAAGCAGGTCGAGGGTCCGGACCTCAAGGGCAAGCGCGTCGTCGTGCTCGAGGACACCTCCACCACCGGTGGCTCGCCACTCAAGGCGGCCGAGGCGCTCGAGCGTGAGGGCGCGATCGTCGCCGCGGTGGCCGTCGTCGTCGACCGCGACACGGGTGCGAAGGAGAAGATCGAGGCCGCCGGGTACCCGTACTTCGCGGCGATCGGGCTGGCTGATCTGGGGCTGAGCGCGTGACCCCGGAGCGTCCGGACGACGCGCACGAGCCCGACCAGGCCGCCGGTCCCGAACACGGGGACGACGGACTGGAGGCACGGCGCGAGTCCGCCCCGGACGCTCCGTTCCACGGTCTCCGCAGTGCCGCCGACATCTTCGGTGCGCCCCGCGGCGCCGAGGACTGGCCCTCGCGCCGCGAACGCCGCGAAGCCGAGAAGACCGCCCGCGAGACCGGCGCGCCCCTGCCGGAACCGTTCGAGCCGGTCGAGGTCGTCGAGCCCGACCCCGACGTCGCGCCGGTGGCCCCGGTGGCCCCGGCGGCCCAGTCGGCCCAGTCGGCTCCGTCGGCCGACGAGGACAACGCCACCCAGGCGATCTCGATGCCCGAGCAGCTCACCGCGCCGTCGCAGAACCCGCAGGCCAGCGCCGAACACGAACGCGAGACCCTGGGCGAGCGGATCCCGCCCGCTGCTCCCGTGCCGCCGCCGGCGTCGGCTGTGCCGCACCCGTCGTCGATCAGCCTGCCCGGTGCCCTGTCGCACCGCGACGAGCGCGCCGTCGAGCACCGGGCGATCGAGGACGAACGCCGTCGGGTCGACCCGTTCGGCGAAGGCCGGAACGACGTCGACTGGCTCGGTCGGGCATCCGGTTCGCACCCGGACGCGATCGCTCCGGCCGCTCCCGTCGCCCCGCCGTCCCTCGCCCCGCAGCCCCGCACGCCGCAGCCGCCCGCTCCGCAGCCGCTCGGCGTCGAGAACGTGCTGCCGACGAGTGACGAGCCGCCGAGCTTCACCGAACTCCTCCGCATCGCCGACGCCACCGGTGCGACCGGCGCGCAGGACACCGACGGACACGAACGTCCCTTCGACTGGGCGATCCGCGACGACGAGACCGGCGAGGTCCCGACGACCCTGACGACGAACGCCTTCGACACGACGGCGCTCGCCGGTGGTGCCTGGACGCTCGCGGACGAGTCCGACGACGATGTCGTCGCCGGAGAGCTCCCGACGCCGGTGCACGGCACCCCGGTGCCCGACGCGACCGACGTGCCCGACGCGACCGACGTGCCAGACGCGACCGACGTGCCCGACGCGGCCACCGGGTCGCGTGCCGCGACCGACGTCGACGACGCGCGTGACGAGGCGGACGCGGCCACGGGCCTCCAGGCCGACGCGGCGACCACCGCACTTCCGGTGGCGGCGACGCCGTGGTGGGCCGAGCCCGAGGGGACCGTCCCGCCCACCGCGGCCCCGCCCCTCGTCGAGCCGGCCGCCGCCGCACCCGACGCGCAGTACCCCGCGCACCTCCCGCCCGCGGTCGGGCGGGACCTCGACGCCGTGATGGGCATCGGGGCGTACGCGTCGACCGAGCGTGACGACCGGGGAGCCGAGCCCGCACCGCTGCCCTCCGCGGCGCCCGACGACCTCGACCAGTCCGAGTGGGACGGCCGCGAGACGAGCGACACGAGCGCCATCAAGGACCTGTTCGGCACCGAGGCCGTCGGTCAGCTCGGCGGGACCGGGTACGACCCGGCCGACAACAGCACGCGGATGATGCCGGCGGTCGGTGGCGCACCCGCGCACGCACCTGCCCCGGGCCGCACGCCGGTCGCGCCCGTCGCTCCGGCACCCGCTGCCGCCGCAGGTGGCGGTGACCGCGGCAACTTCATCAACGAGGGCTTCGCCAAGCTCCGGAACGAGGGGCAACGCGGCAAGCGCCTGCTCATCTGGGGCTCCGTCGCGCTCATCGTGCTGCTGCTCGTCGCGGTGTTCGCCCTGACGCGCTGGATCCTCGGCAACACGATCGAGGACCACACGCCGGCGCCGACCTCCACGTCGACCTCGGCGGCGTCGTCGGGGTCCTCGCCGAAGGCCTCCTCGGTCTCCAGCGCGGCCGCCACCCCGTCGCCGTCCACGGGGCTGCAGACCCTGCAGTTCGCGACGACCCCGGCCGCTCCGGGTGAGCACACCTGGACCGAGCTCGCCGGCGGGGAGTGCCTGTCGCCGTTCACGAACGCGTGGTCGCAGACCTTCACGGTCGTGGACTGCGCGTCGCCGCACATCGCCCAGCTCACCGCACGCCTACCCGTCTCGGCGAACCAGTGGCCCGGACCGGACGCCCTCGCGGCGCAGGCGACCGAGCAGTGCCAGACGTCCGCGGCACTGAACACCTCGGCGGCTGCGGCCTTCGGCGACGTGCAGGTGCAGGGGTCGTACGCGCCCGACCAGGCGACGTGGGACCAGGGTGACACCTTCATCTCGTGCTTCGTGACGCGTTCCTCGGGCGAGACGCTGACGGGGTCGCTCGCCCCGTAGCGTCGGGTCGTCGGGGGACGGCCTTCCGGTGCGCACTCAGGTCCGTGCAGTGTGCTGGGCCGGATCATGTCGACGCTCACCTCGTCCCTCAACGACCCGCGCCCCACCGTCCGGCTCCGGGCGGTGATGGAGGCCGGCACGACTCCGGACCCGGACGACCTCGACGTCCTCGTCGAGCAGTGCGCCGTCGAGCCCGACCTGCAGGTGCGCGAGATGCTCACCTGGGCGCTCGTGCGGCTCCCCGCCGAGCCGGTCGTCCCCCGGCTGCTCGGACAGCTCGACCGGCCGGAGGCCCAGGCGCGCAGCCAAGCGCTGCACACCCTGTCGAAGATCGGTGACCGCTCGGCGTACCCGGCCGTCGCCGGACGGCTCGACGACGAGGACCGCGGCGTCGTGCGGACCGCGTGGCGCGCCTCGGTCCGCCTCGCCCCGGAGGCGGAACACCCGGAACTCGCCCGGCGCCTCGCCCGCGACCTCGGACAGGGTGACCGTGACGCACGACTCGCACTGAGCCGCGCGCTCGTCGCCCTCGGGGAAGACGTCGTCGCCCCCGTGCTGGACACCGCGGATCAGCGTCGCGACGAACGCGTCCGGGAACACCTGGCCGACGTCCGACGGATGCTCCAGGACCCTGACGCGGCGTCCTCGCTCGCGCTCGAGCGCGCACGCCGCGAAGTCGCACTCGGGCGGACGAAGCGCGCATCGGGGTGAGACCCGAGCGATGACGGCCTGGAGGCGCGTGACGGGTCCGTCACGCGCCTCCAGGCCGTCGTGCCGTCACCACGGGGCGGGCCGGGCAAGACCCGGATTCGGGTCGCCGAACAGGACGGATCGGCTTGCGTGTGCCGATCGGAGCGCGCCAAGGTGGTCCTGAAGGGGAGTAGCTCCCAGCGCGTGCATCGACACACTGGCCATCACGACGATCGGCCCGGTGCACCACCCGACCGGCACCGAACCGGCGCGGGCGAGCGAGACCTTCGGCCGTTCCGCCATGGCCGAAGCCGCTCGAGTGTGTGCAGCGTCATGGCTCCACCAGAGGAGCACCATGACGAACACCCTGCCGACGCCCACTGGGGCGCCCGACTCGGCGCCGGCTGCGGCTGCTTCTGCTTCTGTGGCTGCGTCTGCTTCTGCTTCCGGGCCGAGGATGGGGGCCAGCGCCTGGGGACGGATCGCGGTCTGCGTCGTGCTCGCCCTGCCGGCCGTGGTCTTCCGTGTCGGCGGTCTCGCGCCGAACCCCCTCGTCGACCTGCTCGTGTTCGGCGGCGCCGTCGTCGCCGCGTCGTTCCTCCTCGCCCGGGCGGCCGAGGCCGCGCAGAAGGACATCGCCGGGGCACTCGCCATCGCGATCCTCGCGCTCATCGCCGTGCTGCCCGAGTACGCCGTCGACCTGTACTACGCGTTCCGCTCCGGGTCCGACCCCGCCTACGAACAGTTCGCCGCCGCGAACATGACCGGGTCGAACCGGCTGCTGCTCGGGTTCGGGTGGCCGCTCGTGGTGGTCATCTCGCTGCTCGTCGCCCGACGCTTCGTCCGCGCGGGATCGATGCCGCCGATCGCCGCGAAGGTGCTCGAGCTCGAACGCTCGGCACGGCTCGACGTCGGGTTCCTGGCGCTGCTGGCCCTCGTCGCGTTCCTCATCCCGCTGATGGGGTCGATCCCGATGTGGTTCGGGTTCGTGCTGCTCGCCGCGTTCGTCTGGTACCTCTGGCGTGCCTCGAAGGTGCCCGACGACGGGGACGACGAGGAGCTCGTGGGCATGGCGGGCAACATCGCCTCGATGCCGCAGCGGGCCCGGCGCTGGATCATCGTGGGGCTGTTCGTGGTGGCGGCGGCGGTCATCCTCTCGGCCGCCGAGCCCTTCGCCGACGCCCTCGTGCAGTCCGGCAGCACGCTCGGCATCGACAGCTACTTCCTCGTGCAGTGGCTCGCGCCGCTCGCCACCGAGGCACCGGAGTTCATCGTCGCCGCACTCTTCGCGTTGCGGGGGATGGGCGGCGCCGCGATCGGCACGCTCATCGCCTCGAAGGTCAACCAGTGGTCGCTGCTCGTCGGGTCGCTGCCGATCGCGCACGTCCTCGGCGGCGGGACCACGGGCGGACTGCCGCTCGACGGCCGGCAGGTCGAGGAGTTCATGCTGACCGCGTCACAGACCGTGCTCGGCGTGGCGATCATCATCGCGCTGCGGTTCCACCGGTGGTCGGCGATCGCGTTGGCGGCGTTGTTCGCGGTGCAGTTCTTCGTGACGGGCACGGACGGGCGGTGGGTGCTCAGCGCCGTGCACGTCGTGGTGGCGGTCGTGGTGCTCTGGATCAACCGGCGGGACATCCTGCCGACGGTGGCGGCGCCGTTCCGCCGGGCGGGGGCGTCCGGGGCGTTCCGGGCGTCGGCGTCGTGAGATCGCACTTCGTGTCGCTCGGCGCTCGCGCGGGATGCACGAAGTGCGATCTCGGCGGACGTGAGCGGCGCGGCGCGGGCGCGCGCGGGCGCGGCGCGCGGGCGGGCGGCGCGCGGGCGGGCGCCGCGTGCGTCAGTCGGCGTCGGGCGCGAGCCAGATCGCGGACGCGGCGGCCGCCGGCAGGTCCACGAGGGACTCCTCACCGTCGGGTGACCGGCGTGTCACGGCGATCACGCCCGCGTAGTCCCGCACCCGCTCCACCCGCAGGTGCGTCCCGAGCCCGACCCCGAGCTCGTCGAAGTACCGCAGCAGCGAGGGGTCGTCGTCGGACACCCGGTCGACGGTGCCGCACGCGCCGGGCTCGATCGCGCCGAGGAGGGTCCCCGGGGAGTCCGGCACGGTGCCGTCCGCGCGCGGGATCGGGTCGCCGTGCGGGTCGTGCGTCGGGTGCCCGAGGTCATCGTCCACCCGGTCGAGGAACGTCTCCGACACCGCGTGCTCGAGCGCCTCGGCCTCGGTGTGGACCTCGTCCCACGAGTACCCGAGCCGCTCGACGAGGAAGGTCTCGATGAGCCGGTGCCGCCGGACCATGGCGACGGCGACCTGCTGCCCGAGCGGGGTGAGGACGACGCCGTAGTAGGGGGTGTGCTCGATGAGGCCGTCGCGGTCGAGCTTCCGCAGGTTGCCCGACACCGTCGACGCGGACACCTTCAGCGTCGCGGCGATGTCCCGCGTCGCGAGCCCCGGTCCGCCGCGCTCGCTCGCCTTCCAGACGAGTTTCACGTAGTCCTCGGCCATGGTGCTGAGCGAGGGCAGGCGCATACCGCCAATGGTACGGCTGCCCTGGTACAAACAGGACGTGGAACAACAGGACGTGGAACGACCCCGTCGACGCCGCTGGCCGGTCCCGCCCTCGCTGCTGGTCGGCCTCGCGCCGCTCGTGGTCTTCGCGGCGATCAGCGCCTGGCGCCCCCGCCCGAGCGACGACTACCCGACGCTCGGGCAGACCGTCGAGAGCGTCGTCCGCTCGCTCGTCGTCCCCGAGGGCATCGCGGCGGTCGCCCTCTGCCTGGTCGTGACGGGGCTCGGCTGGTGGCGCATCGCGACCGTCGACCCGACCCGCACCCGGCTCCGGTGGACGATGCTCGCGCCGCTCCTCATCGCCGTGGTGTGCATCGTGCGGCTGCCGCTCGTCGACTGGTCCGCCCTCCCCGGGCACTACTTCCTGCTGCTGTCCGTCGGGGTGCTGTTCGTCGGGGTCTTCGAGGAGCTGATGACCCGCGGCGTGCTGCTCGTCGGACTCCGGCGGCGGCTGCCCGAGTTCGGCGTGTGGATCGCCTCGTGCACGCTGTTCGGCCTGCTCCACCTCCTCAACGCCCTGGCCGGAGCGAGCATCGGCGCGACGCTCGTCCAGGTCGTGTTCGCCGCGTCCTTCGGGTCGACGCTCTACGTCGCGCGCCGACTCACGGGCAACCTGCTCCTTCCGGTGCTGCTGCACGCGTTCTGGGACTTCGGGTCGATCGCGCTCTCGGCCACGAGCGACCTGGAGGACCCGTCGAAGCTCGTGCTCGTCGGCCTCGTGGGGCTGTTCTCCTTCGCGGTCCTCGCGCTCGGCGTCGTCGCCGGCGGGGTGATCGCGTGGCGGGACGACCGGCCGCGCCGCCTGCGGCGCCGGTGGCGGACGGTACCGCCCATGGCGGCCCTCGTGGTGCAGGGAGACGAGCCGCGCCTCCAGGCCGTGGTCTGAAGCGACCAGCAGCGGACTGGAGGCGCGGGGCTGCGAGGCCTGCCGCCGCACAACGGAAGTCACCCGGAACCGTGGGATCGTGCGGCTCCGGGTGACTTCGGTTGTGCGAGCGCCCCGCCGACCCGCCGCACCGCCGCGTTGAAGGCGGCGTACCGGTCCGGGTCCCAGCGCATCCCTAGAGTTCGACCTCGAACGGCTCGGTGCGGACCAGCTCGTGCACGCCCGAGATGACCTCGCTCGGGCGGAACGGGTACTTGTCGATCTCGGCCTGGTCGCTGATGCCCGTCATGACGAGCACGGTGTGGAGCCCGGCCTCGATGCCGGCCTGCACGTCGGTGTCCATCCGGTCGCCGATCATGCCGGTGTTCTCGGAGTGCGCGCCGATCCGGTTCATCGCGGAGCGGAACATCATCGGGTTCGGCTTGCCGACCACGTAGGGCTGCTTGCCGGTGGCCTTCTCGATCATCGCGGCGATCGCGCCCGTGGCGGGGAGGACGCCCTCGGCGCTCGGACCCGTCGCGTCGGGGTTGGTGACGATGAAGCGTGCGCCGGCGCGGATGAGGCGGACGGCCTTGGTGATCGCCTCGAACGAGTAGTTGCGGGTCTCGCCGACGACGACGTAGTCGGGAGCGGTCTCGGTCATGATGAAGCCGGCCTCGTGCAGGGCCGTGGTCATGCCGGCCTCGCCGATGACGAACGCCGAGCCGCCGGGCATCTGGGACTTGCAGAAGTCGGCGGTCGCGAGCGCGGACGTCCAGATGCGTTCCTCGGGCACGTGCAGTCCCGACGAGCGGAGCCGGGCGCTCAGGTCACGCGGCGTGAAGATCGAGTTGTTCGTGAGCACGAGGAACTCCGTGCCCTCGTCGAGCCACTGCTGAATGAGTTCCGGCGCACCGGGGAGCGCCTGGTTCTCGTGCACGAGCACGCCGTCCATGTCGGTCAGCCAGCACTCGACGTCGTCGCGGGTTGCCATGGTCCTCACCCTACTGGGCACGTGTGACGGCACCTCGGTGGCACTGCTCACGTCCGGCAGGCTGTCGCCTCGGAGCAGGCCGGGAGGCGCGGATCGGCTCTTGCGGACTGCTCCCGGACCCGAGATGGTCGAGACACCGAACGCCGCTCGGCTTTGCCGTAGGGTTTTCGGGACACGTATCGATACCAGGAGGCCCCGTGCTCGTCGAACCCGGAACCCCGACCGCGACGCCCCGACCAGCGGCAGCCACGGCCGCCCTGGCAGGCCCGGCTGCCGTCGCGGACCCGGCTGCCGTCGCGGACCCGGTGTCGGATCAGGGCGGGGTGCCGCGGCGACGCCGTGGCCGCCCGAACGTGCTGAGCCGCGAACAGGTCATCGACGCGGCGACCGTCATCGCGAACGAGGACGGCATCGACCGGCTGTCGTTCCGTGCCCTCGGACTGCGGCTCGGCGTCGCCCCGATGACCGTGCACCGGACGATCGGCGGCCTCGACGACCTGCACGCCGAACTCGTCCGGCGCACCGTCGACGAGTTCACCGCGACCTTCGTCTGGCCGTCCGAGTGGCACGCCGTCGTGCGGGTGTTCGCGACCACCTTCCGCGACCTCATGCTGACGCACCCCCTCGTGCTCGAGTCGCACAGCCGCCGCGGAGCCCTCGTCTCCACGGAGTCCGACGCCGTCGTGGCGAAGGTCGTCGGCGCGCTCCGCTCGGCCGGCCTGAGCGACGCCGAGGCGATGTACGCGTTCTTCGTCGTGTACGACTTCGTGGTCGGCCACACCGGGGTGCAGGTCGGCCGGGGGTCGTCCGAGGCCGGGCGTCCGGAGCGGCACGCGCTCGTCGGCGAGATGGTGGGGTCGCACTCCTACGAGGACCGCTTCGCGCTGGGGATCGACGTGCTCATCGCGGGGATCGAGTCCCGGGTGCGCTGAGGTCGCACCCGCCCGGCCGTACCCTGGACACGTGAGCGCTGTGCCCGAACCGTCCCACGAGCGGACGACGAACGGGGTCGGTCCGCACCCCGAGCCGTGGCCGGACGACCCCCGGCTGGACCCGGAGCTCCTCGCCGCCGGTGACACCCGCAACGTGGTCGACCGCTTCCGGTACTGGTCGATGGAAGCGATCGTCGCGGAGCTCGACACCCGCCGGCACGCCTTCGACGTGGCGATCGAGAACTGGCAGCACGACCTCAACATCGGGTCGATCGTGCGGAGCGCCAACGCGTTCCTCGCCGGCACGGTGCACATCATCGGCCGCCGGCGCTGGAACAAGCGGGGCGCGATGGTGACCGACCGCTACCAGCACGTCCGCTACCACCCCGACGTCGAGGCGTTCCTCCGGACGATGCGTGACGAGGAGCGACCGGTGATCGCGATCGACAACACCCCCGGTGCCGAGCGGATCGAGTCCGCGGCGATCCCGGAGCGGTGCGTGTTCCTGTTCGGGCAGGAGGGTCCGGGGCTCACCGACGAGGCCGTCGCCGGCGCGGACGGCCACCTCGAGATCACGCAGTTCGGGTCGACACGGAGCGTGAACGCCTCGGCCGCCGCCGCGATCGTGATGCACAGCTGGGTCGTGCAGCACGCCGACCTGGGCTGAGCGGCGCACCGCGAGAGCGCAGCCGGCGGGGCGGGGGCGACCCGCGCCTCCAGGCCGTCAGCGCGCCGCGGTCGTGCGCCGGGCGACCAGCCGTGGCTCGACCAGCACCTCGGTCGCCGCGAGCCCCGGGTCCGCGATCCGGGCGAGCAGTCGCTCGCCCGCGCCGCGTCCGATCTCGACACTGCGGTCGTCGATGCTCGTGAGGCCGACGTACCGCGTCGCCGCGAGCGGTGTGTCGTCGTAGCCCATCACCGAGACGTCCTCGGGGACGCGGAGTCCGCGGGCGGCGAGTTCGGACAGGGCGCCGATCGCCATCACGTCGTTCGCGGCGAAGACCGCGGTGACGTCCGGGTGCGCGTCGAGCAACTCGGCGACCGCGCTCGAGCCGGCCTCCTCCGTGGGTTCACCCGGGAGGACGACCACGGCGACGTCGGCCGCCTCGCCGACGCGCTGCTCGAAGCCGGCGCGTCGTTCGGCCGATGCCGCCGACCGTGCTCCGACGAACCCGAGGCGGACGTGGCCGAGCCCGAGCAGGTGCTCCGCGGCCATCCGTCCACCGGCGCGGTCGTCGTTCGCGACGGTGTCGGCACGGGGGATCGAGACCCGTCCGCCGGCGATCACGAGCGGCGTGGAGGCGGGGATCGCCAGGTCGGTGTCGGGCTCGCCGGCGATCACGATGCCCTCGACGCGCATCGAGAGGAAGCCCTCGACGGGGGAGACGTCGAGGCCGGTGTTGAGGAACCGGTCGGCGACGACGAGGCGGTGCCCCTGGTCCTGCAGCGCCTCGCGGAGGCCGGTCAGCAGGTCCACGAACCACTGGTTCCGGAAGTCGTCGAGGACCACGCCGATCGTCCGGGAGCGGGTGCCGGCCAGGGAGACGGCCGCGGTGCTCGGCCGGTAGTCGAGCTCCTGGATCGCCTTGAGCACGGCGTCGCGTCGCTGCTGGCTCACCCGGGGGGAGCGCTGCAGGACGAGCGAGACGAGGGACTTCGAGACCCCGGCGCGCGCGGCGACGTCGTAGATGGTCGCGGGTTTGCCGGCTCCCATGATCTGCATCGACCTCCGTGGCTCTCGCGTCGATCGTAGCGGGGGTGCGGCGTGTTCGAGTGGTGTTCGTTTGGTGAGCAGAAATGGTCGGGTTCGCGGTCTCGACCCGACCGTTTCTGCTCACGATCCGCACGTGGTCACTCCTCCACACGGGAGGCGCGGTGCACCTTGTCCACGGAGGTCACGTTCGCCACGTGGTGCGTGCGCGCGGGGCGCGAGGGTGTCGGGCATGCATCCCCGCCCACTTCCGCCATCGCTCCGGAACCGCGCGTTCGACGTGCGGGCAGCCGACCGTGCGGGTGTCTCCCGCCAGCGACTCCGGCGGAGCGACCTCGTCCGGCCCACCCGCTCGATCCGCTGGGCTCGAGAACGCCCGCCCGATGCCGTTCGACGGATCCGGGCGCTGCGACCGATCCTGCTGCCCGGACAGTTCGTCAGTCACGTCTCGGCGGCCGTCCTGTGGGGGCTCCCGGTCCCCGTCGCCGAGGACGCTCCCGTGCACGTCACGAGCCTGATGCCGGCCGCTCAACCCCGTCGGGTCGGCGTCGTCGGACACCGGCTCACGCCGGACCGGGCCGCCGTCGCCGATCGCTGGGGCCTCCCGGCCAGCACACCGGCAGCCCTGTGGGTCGACTGCGGCGCCGTGCTGACGGTCGACGAGCTCGTCGTGCTCGGGGACGCCATCGTCACCGAGCCGCGGTGCCGGACGACGATCGACGACCTCCGTCGCGCGCTCGCCCGGGCCGGGGCGCGAGCCGGAGTCCGGAGGTTGCGGGCGGCGGTCGAACAGGTCCGGGTCGGGGCCGGGTCCCCGCAGGAGACGCGCGCGCGGCTCGCGATCGTCCGCAGGGGCCTGCCCGAACCCGAGCTCCAGGTCGAGATCCGCGATGCAGCAGGGTGCTTCGTCGGTCGCGTCGACTTGGCGTACCGCCGGGAGCGGATCGTCATCGAGTACGAGGGCGACCAGCACCGCACGGATGCCGAGCAGTGGGGGAGGGACCTCCGGCGGTACCGCGAGTTCGAACGTCTCGGGTGGGCGGTCGTGCGGTGGTCCCGTTCGGACCTCGCACGCCACGTCGACGGCGCCGTCGGTCACCTGCGGTCGTTGCTCGCGCGCCGGGGGTAGCGTCCGCGGCATGGCGACGCTGCTCATCACCGGGGCTGCGGGACGGATCGGGGCCGCGCTCCGACCCCGTCTCCTCGCGGCCGGCCACTCCCTCGTGCTGTTCGACGAGCGCACCCCGGACGACCCGGTGTCGGGCGGTGAGCGACTCGTGGTGGGCTCGGTGCACGACCCCGGTGCGCTCGACGCCGCACTGATCGGCGTCGACACCGTGGTGCACCTGGCCGGCATCCCGACCGAGGCGACGTGGGACGAGCTCGTAGCCGCGAACCTCACCGGGACGAAGAACGTGCTCGAGCGGGCGGCGACGGCCGGGGTGCTCCGGGTCGTGCAGGCGAGCTCGATCCACGCTGTCGGTCGTGTGCCGGAGCCCCTCGAGCAACCCGGCACCGTCCCCGGCGACCGCCTGCCCCGGCCGGACACCTACTACGGCGTGACGAAGGCGGGGATGGAACTGCTCGGCAGCATGTTCGCGGACCGGTTCGGCATGTCGGTCGTCTCGGCGCGGATCGGGGCCTTCGGCGAGCAGCCGTCCTCGGCTCGCGCGCTCCTGATGTGGAGCTCCCCGGACGACCTCGTGCGACTCGTGCTGGCGACGGTCGAGCTCCGCGAGCCCGGGCACCACGTCGTCTGGGCGCTGTCGCGGAACACCGGGTCGCCGGCCGACCTCACCGCGGGGGAGCGGATCGGCTTCGAGCCGCGCGACGACGCGTCCGAGGTGCTCGACACCGACGCGCGTGCAGCCCTGCCGGCCGAGGACCTCCGGTACCTTGGCGGCGACATGGCCGACGTGCCGCTCGGGCGCCGCACTTCGTGAGCAGAAATGGTCGGGTTCCCTGAGGTGACCCGACCATTTCTGCTCACGAAGTGGCGCTCGTCGCGCTCGTGGCGCTCGTGGCGCTCACGAAGCGGCGCGCCCTACCCGATCAGGCTCGGGCGCAGGTCGCGCAGCGTCCGCGAGCGGGTCTGCCGCGCGGTGACCACGAACGAGACCAGCAGGGCGCCGAGGAGCCAGCACGTCAGCACGCCAGCGTCAGACCACGCCGCACCGAGGTCGCCGCCGTACATGGTCTGCCGGATCGCGTCGACCGAGTACGTCATCGGCAGCGCGAAGTGCAGCGCCGCCAACGGTCCCGGCAGCGTCTGCCACGGGAAGGTCCCGCCGGCGGTGACGAGCTGCACCAGCATGAGCACCAGGCCGAGGAACTGCCCCACCGAACCGAGCAGCACGTTCAGCGCCATGATGATCGCCGCGAAGGTCGCCGACGCCAGCACCATGATCCCGATCGTGGCCCCGGCGTGCACCACGTTGAGGTCGAGCGCGAACCGGACGATGAAGAACAGCGCCACCATCTGCACGAGCCCGAGCAGCGCCGGCGTCAGCCAGCCGCCGAACACCACGGCGAGGGGCTTCCGCACCGCCGTGATCGCCCGCTTCGAGATGGGCTTGAGGATGAGGAAGAGCGCGTACATGCCGATCCACGCCGCGAGGGAGATGAAGAACGGCGCGAGGCCGGCGCCGTAGTTCGACGCGGCGGCGACGTCGTCCGTCCCGACCTTCACCGGGTCGGAGATCACCGACGCCTGGTCGTTCCGCTGGGACGCGGTCGACGCCGGGATCTTCGTCCGTCCCTCGTCGAGCTGCGACGCGAGCTCCGACGACCCGGTCTGGAGCTTCGTCAGGCCGGAGGCGAGCGACTTCGCGCCCTTGTCCGCCGACGCGGCACCCGTGGCGAGTGCGGACGCACCGGACGACAGGGTCGGCGCGGCCTTGGCGAGGGTGTCCGTCCCCGAGGCGACCTGCGTCGCACCGGCGGAGAGCTTCGAGGCTCCGGTGGCTGCCGTCGCGATGCCGGAGGACAGCGTCGGTGCGGACTTCGCGAGCGCAGCGGTGCCGGCGGCGACCTGGGCGGAGCCGTCGCGGAGCTGGTCGACCGAGGACTTGGTGGTCTCGTACGTGGTCTTCGCCTCGGCCCCGGCAGCGTTGACGTCGGACACCGTCTTGGTGATGGCGGCTGTCTGTTCGTCGCTCAGCGTGACGCCCTCGGGCAGGTTCGCCTGGATCTCCGCGAGGACGGTGGCGGCGTCGACCGGCTGCAGCGCGTCGACGGTGTCACTCGCCGAGTCGACGGTGTCCGCCAGCGTCTTGTTGCCCGCGGCCACCTGCTGCGCCCCCTCGTTGAGCTTCGCGGTGTCGGCCGGCAGGGTCGAGGTCTGCTGCTTCGCGGTCGCGAGCCCGGAGGACAGCGTCGCCGCCCCGGACGCGACCTGCTGCGCGCCGTCGTTGAGCTTCGTGGTCTGCGCCGGCAGCTGCGCCGTGCCCGTGGAGAGCTCGGTCGCGCCGGTGGAGAGCTTGCCGGTGCCGTCCGCGAGCGTGGCTGCTCCCGTTGCGGCGTCGGACGCGCCCGATGCGAGCTGCCCCGCGCCGTCGACGGCGTCGCCGAGGCTGTCCCGGACGTCGGCGAGTCCGACGAGCAGGGTCTTCGCCGCCTGCTTGCCGACGCGTTCGGCGACGGCGGTGCGCATGGTCTTGCCGGCCTGCTCGGCGATGGTCGACGCGAGGTAGGAGTTCGTGTCCGCCGTCGTCATGACGAGCTTCGCCTGCTTCGGGTCGTCGGACTGCGCCGACACGAGCGACTCGGAGAAGTCGTGCGGGATCGTCACGACGAAGTCGTAGGTGCCGTTCCGGACGCCGGAGCGCGCGTCGGCCGCCGTGGTCTTCGTCCACTTGAAGTCGGCGCCGTCGATCGCCTCCTTCGTGACGTCCTTGCCGTAGTCCACGTGGTCGCCGTCGAGGGTCGCCCCGGCGTCCTGGTTCACGATGGCCGCGGGGACCTGGTCGAGCTTGGCGTAGGGGTCGCGGTTGGCCCAGAGGTAGGCGCCGCCGTAGAGCAGCGGCACGACCATGAGCGCGATGAACGCGAGACGTGCGAGCGGGGTCGCGGTGAGTCGCGCCAGTTCGGCGCGGACGAGCGAGGTGGTGGTCACGCGGTTGCCTCCGGGGCGACGGTTGCGGATTCTGCGGTGTCGGTATCGGGGTCGGACTGGAGGCCCGGCTCGGTTCCGGCATGGAGGGTCGCGTCCTCGGGATCCTCGATCTGGGTGGTGTCGGACGTCTCGACGGTGTCGAGCAGGGTCTCGACGGTCGCTGCTGCGGCCTTCGAGGTCACGAGCACGACGGTCACGCCGCGGCGGGCGACGTCGCGGACGACGGTGAACCAGCCCTCGACCGCGCCGCCGTGCCGCTCCGGCGACGTGATCACGAGCCCGGTCACGCCGTCTCGCAGCAGGGCGAGCTCGGCGAGCAGCCGCAGGCGCACGTCGGTCGGCACGCGCTGCACGTGGGTGTCGGCGTACCGCTGCAGCCCGAGCTCGTCGAGCACGGTGTGGACGTGCTGACGGGAGGGGCGCCGTCCGGCGTACGCGAGTTCCTCGCGCACGATCTGCTGCAGCGTCATGACCGGGAACGGCTCGGCGACGCCGGGGGTGTCGACCAGCGCGAAGGCCTTCCGCACGCCGGCGGCGTCCTCGTGCCCGTCGAGGAGGACCCGGCCCGTGTCCGGCTGCATGCGGCCACCGGCCACGAGCGAGGCGAGCACCGGCGCCTGCTCGGTCTCGACGGCGATGACGCCGGGGTGTCCGGGGGCGGCGACGGCGGAGACGACGGGCAGCTCGGCGCCCGGCTCCTCGCCGATGCCGACGTGGTCGAGTTCGAGGGTCATACGAGGTCCTTCGTGGGGTTCGGGCGGGCCGGTGCCGCGGGGGCGACCGGCTCGGAGAGCATCGCGGTGCGCCAGTCGATGCCGGCCATGCCGAGTGCGGAGATGACCACCATGCGCCGGCCGTCCTCGTCGGGGGTCCGGGAACGGGTGGCCTCGTCGAGGACGGCGATGCACGCGCCCTCGACGAGCCGGCCGAGTGTGGCGGGGTCGACGTCGTCGCGCATGGCGCCGTCGGCGATCCCGAGCGCACACGCGTCGCGGACCTGGGCGCGGAGGGGTGCGAACACCTCGGCGACGGATTCGCTGAACGGGCTGCGCAGGGCGACCCGGGCCATCGAGCGGACGTGTGAGACCTCGGCCCAGAGCGTCACCGCGATCGCGGCGAGGCGGGCGGCCGGGGGGAGGGCGTCGAGGTCCGAGGCGGTCGGCATCGCGGCGGCGATCCGACCGGCGCCGGCGGTCACGACCTCGCGCACGAGGTCGTCCCGCGACGGGAAGTGTCCGTAGACCGCGCGCCGGGAGAGTCCGGCGGCGGCGGCGATCGTCTCGAGCGAGGCGTCCGGATCGCCCTGCAGGACGGTCTTCGCCGCCTCGATCAGCGCCGCCCGGTTCTCGGTCGCGTCGCGGCGGGGCGCGCGAACGGGCTGGTCAGGGGTGGTCATGCACCCATCGTAATAACCTGCACACGTGTGTGCAAGTTAACAGGGCCTGTACCCCCGAACGAGGGACGTCCCCCAAAGTGCGGACTGTGCCACCTGAGAGGAAACGCATAACTTCACAGCAATTCCTTGCGAAACACGGACGAACCGGGAGTGCGCCCTTTGAACCGTGCAACACCGAACAACGACCCGAATCCGAACACACACCGCATCGCGCGCGTCCTGACCGCCGGCATCGCCGCCGCGGCCCTGGCGTGCGGCGGTCTCGCCGTCGGGGGAGCCGCTTCGGCAGCTCCGTCGGGGCTGGCCACGGCGGACCTCAAGCTCGCGCAGCCACTGCGGGACGCGAAGCCCTCGAAGACGATCGCCGCGTTCGTGCGGACGACCGGCCAGGGCGCGCTCGAGGTCGACGCGCAGGCGAAGGGCGGGGACCTGACGAAGTCGAAGGTCCAGTCCTCGGCCGCGAAGCAGCGTGTCAAGGCCATCACCTCGACGACCACCGCCGTCAGCGATGCGCTCAAGCAGTCCGACGGCGACGCCACCGAGCTGTACTCGACCGAGTACACCGTGCCGGGTGTCGCCGTCGTCGCCGACGTCGCGGCCCTCCGGAAGGTGGCGGCCCGCGCCGACGTCGAGAGCGTCATCCCGCTGACGCCGAAGCAGATCGTCGACCCGACGGTGAACGCCGACTCGGGCAAGGCACCGTCCGGCGTCGACCCGAGCCTGGTGCAGCCCGGCGCGGACGGCGTCACGCCGAAGAACGCGGCGAGCGACGTCTACACGCGCTCCCTCGACGCGTGGCAGCAGACCGGTCACACGGGCAAGGGCGTCAACGTGGCCGTGCTCGACACCGGCCTCGACTACACCCAGGCGGACTTCGGCGGCCCCGGCACCACGGCCGCGTACGACGCCGCCCTCGCGAGCACCGGCGCGCCGGACCCCAGCTGGTTCGACGCCTCGAAGTTCCTCGGCGGCTACGACTTCGCCGGCCCGACGTACAACGCGGACCCGAGCGACCCCGCGTACGACCCGACCCCGGCCCCGGACGAGAACCCGATCGACGGCGCGGGCGGCGACCACGGCACGCACGTGTCCGGCACCATCGCCGGGTACGGCCTCGACGCCGACAAGAAGACCTTCGACGGCGACTACACGAAGCTGACGACGCAGCAGGTCCAGGACATGTGGATCGGCCCGGGCACCGCACCCGAGGCGGGGCTCTACGCCCTCAAGGTGTTCGGTGACGGCGGCGGTTCGACCGACCTCACCGGCGCAGCCCTCGACTGGGTCGGCCAGGCGCTGACCGAGGGCAAGGACATCAACGTCCTCAACCTCTCGCTCGGCTCCGACTACGGCGCGCCGGACGACCCTGACAACGCCAAGATCGACGCCCTCACGGCGCGCGGTGTGCTGCCCGTGATCGCCTCCGGCAACGCCGACGACTTCACCGACATCGGTGGCTCGCCGGGCAACGCCGAGGGTGCCCTGACGGTCGCCGCGAGCGCCACCGGTCAGTCCCTCTACGACGGTGTCGAGGCGACCGCCCCGGCCGACGTCGCGAAGACCTGGCGTGCCCAGTACTCGCAGAACTACGCGGGTGACCTGCCGGTCGAGGGCGACGTCGTCGTCCCGACCACGAACACCGACGGCTGCGCGGCGTTCAGCGCGGACGAGGCCGCGAAGATCGCGGGCAAGGTGGTCTGGCTCAAGTGGACCGACGCCGCGCTCGAGTGCGGTTCCGGTGTCCGGTTCAACAACGTCCAGGCAGCCGGCGGTGTCGGCGTCCTCCTGGCGGGGACGATCAACACCTTCGACTCGGGCATCGCGGGGAACCAGGCCATCCCGGGAGCCGAGCTGACCAAGGACAGCGTGTCGAGCCTCCAGGCAGCCGCCCAGGCCGGGACCCTGCACGTCCGCTTCGCCGACGAGCTCAAGGGCTTCGAACTGGCCACCGACCCGGAGACCGTGAACACGCTCGCGTCGTTCACCAGCCGGGGTGTCCACGGATCGTTCGACGACATCGTCAAGCCGGACATCGCCGGCCCCGGGGTCAACGTGATCTCCGCGGCCAACGGCACCGGTGACGGCCACATGTCGATGAGCGGCACGTCGATGGCGACGCCGGACGTGGCGGGCATCGCCGCGCTGACGTTCCAGTCGCATCCGACGTGGACGGCACCGCAGGTGAAGGCCGCGCTGATGAACACCGCGACCCACGACGTCGAGCAGGGCGACGGCACCGCCACCCTGCTCCGACAGGGCACCGGCCGGGTCGACGCACTGCAGGCGGTCACGGCCGGCACCACGGTCCGCAGCATCGAGAACGACCAGCTCGTCACCGCCTCGTACGGTGTCGTCGAGGTCGCCTCGAAGACCAGCGAGAGCCGCACCCTGCAGATCGAGAACACCGACGGCCGTCCGCACACCTACGACGTGGCCTACCAGCCGCAGGTGTCGCAGCCGGGCGTGGCCTTCGCGCTCAGCGCGAAGCGCGTCACCGTGCGACCGCACGGCACCGCGACGGTGAAGCTCACCTTCTCCATCGCCGACCCCACGCAGCTCCGTCGCGTCATCGACCCCACCCAGGAGTCGGTGCAGCAGGGCTACCAGCGGGAGTTCGTCGCCGCTGCCTCCGGTGTGGTGACCTTCACCCCCACGGACAAGTCGCTCAACCCGCTGCGGCTCGGCGCCTACGTGGCACCGAAGCCGGTCAGCGCGGTGCACGGCGCGGACGTGTCCTTCACGGGCTCGGGTCGCACGGCCTCCCTCGCCCTGACCGGGCGTTCGGTCGACCAGGGCGATGCGACGACGGGGTACCACGCGGCGGTCGCACCGTTCGTGCTCGGCGGGACGGACGGCCAGGAGTCGTTCCCGGCCGGCTCGGCGAAGCGCTCGCTGCAGGCCGCTGACGTCCGTGCCTACGGTGCGAACTACGACAAGGCGTCCGACACGCTCGCGTTCGGCGTGCAGACGGCCGGTCCCGACGCCAACCCCGGCGCCGTGACCAACGTCGAGGTGCTCATCGACACCGACCGCGACGGCACGCCGGACTACCTGGTGTACGACGCGAAGTCGGCCGCGGTCGACGCCACGCTCGCCACGACGGTCGACCTCGCCACCGGTGAGACGGTGGACGCGCAGCCGCTGAACGGCGGAGCCCCCGGGCAGGACGTGAACACGTTCGACAGCGCGGTCAAGGTCCTCACGGTGCAGGCCGGGGCGATCGGTGCCACGGGACCGTTCACCTACTCGGTCCTGACCGAGTCGGCGTACGCCCCGGCACTGGCCACGAGCGGCTCCTACGTGGTGGACGAGACGGCGGAGGCGACCTACGACCCGTCGGCACCGGCGCTCGCCTTCACGCAGGGGACGGCGACGGGCGTGCTCTTCGCCGACAGCGGTTCGCTCCGGGTCACCCGCGGCACCGGTGTCGCGAACGCCCAGGTCCTGCTGCTGCACCTCGGCAACGCGGTCGGCGACCAGGCCCAGACCGTCTCCGCGACGGTCGCGGCCCCGACGCTGTCGCTCCGGAAGGGCAGCGCGGTGACGGTCAGTGGCGTGACCACGGTCGGCAAGCGGCTCACCGCGCACCACGGCTCGTGGGACGCGAAGGGTGTGACGTACTCCTACCAGTGGTCCCGTGACGGCGTCGTCGTGCAGGGGGCCACGAAGCAGACCTACACGCTGGGGTCGTCCGATGCCGGACACCGTCTGCAGGTGCAGGTCACCGCGAAGGCGAAGGGGTACCAGGACGGCTCGGCGACGTCGAAGCCGACCGCGAAGGTCTCCCGCCGCTAGGCACGGCAGTCCACTCGAGGCCCCGTCACCGTGTGTGACGGGGCCTCGAGTGCGTCAAGAGGACATGTAGTTAGACGAACTAGTTATTCGGTGCCAGGATTGCGGCATGCAGACGCAGAGCACCCTGAAGCAGCTCCGGGCCAACCCCGCGGAGTGGCGTCGCCGTGGGCTCACCCCGCCGGACGTCATCCAGTCCATGATCGAGGCGCGCCTCGCCGAACCGGGTCACTCGCAGCCCGTCGGCGACCCGTCCTACCAAGACTTCTTCCGGAGCTGATCCGGAGAGCGGTGGCGCGATTCGGGACGCGACCACCTGCAGCCTGGAGGCGCGGTGCCAGCTGGCACCGCGCCTCCAGTCTGTCGTGGGGTCGCCGTCGACTGCCTAGTCGCCGACCTTCTTGTCGGCCGCGTCCTCGGCCTTGTCGATCTGGTCGCCGTGACCGCCGCCGCTCGCCTTGTCGGCCGCGCCGGCCGCCTTGTCGAGGCCGGCGTCCGTCGCCTTCTCGCCCTTCTCGCTGCCCGCGAGGTCCTTCGCCTTGTCACCGATGCCGCTCATGTCGTGCTCCTTCCGTCGTGGATCTGACGTCCGTGACGTTGCCCCGGACCGGGTGCGTGCGCTCCCAGGCGCGTTGTCCACAGGCGGGTGACGCGCAGGTGACCAGCCGATAGACTCGGGTGGACCACCGGCCCGACGGTCGCGTGAGGTCCTCCGCCAACGTGAGGAGAACCAGATGCCCGCAGCAGTCATCATCGGCGCCCAGTGGGGCGACGAGGGCAAGGGGAAGGCCACCGACCTCCTCGGCAGCCGCATCGACTACGTCGTGAAGTTCAACGGCGGCAACAACGCCGGACACACGGTCGTCGTCGGCGGCGAGAAGTACGCCCTCCACCTGCTGCCCTCCGGCATCCTCACGCCCGGTGTCACGCCGATCATCGGCAACGGCGTCGTCGTCGACCTCGAGGTCCTGTTCCAGGAACTGGACGCGCTCCGAGCCCGCGGCGTCGACACGTCGAAGCTGCTCGTGTCGGCGAACGCCCACGTCATCACGCACTACCACCGCACCATCGACAAGGTGACCGAGCGCTTCCTCGGCAAGCGCCAGATCGGCACCACCGGTCGCGGCATCGGCCCGACCTACGCCGACAAGATCAACCGTGTCGGCATCCGCATCCAGGACATCTTCGACGAGAACATCCTGCGGCAGAAGGTCGAAGCGGCCCTCGACCAGAAGAACCACCTGCTCGTGAAGGTCTTCAACCGCCGCGCGATCGACGCCGAAGAAGTGGTCGAGTCGCTGCTGTCCTTCGCGGACCGGCTGCGTCCGATGGTCGCCGACACCGGGCTCGAGATCCACCGTGCGCTCGAGCGCGGCGAGACCGTCCTGTTCGAGGCCGGCCAGGCCACCATGCTCGACGTCGACCACGGCACCTACCCGTTCGTGACGTCCTCGTCGGCGACCGCCGGTGGCGCGGCGACCGGCTCCGGCATCGGCCCGGGCAAGCTCGAGCGCATCATCGGCATCGTCAAGGCCTACACGACCCGCGTCGGTGCCGGTCCGTTCCCGACCGAGCTCTTCGACGAGTCGGGCGAGTTCCTCCGCGCCAACGGCTTCGAGTTCGGCACCACCACCGGACGCCCGCGCCGCTGTGGCTGGTACGACGCCCCGATCGCCCGGTACACGGCGCGGGTGAACGGCGTGACGGACTTCGTGCTGACGAAGCTCGACGTCCTCACCGGCCTGTCCACGATCCCCGTGTGCGTCGCGTACGAGGTCGACGGCGTCCGCGTCGACGAGGTCCCCGTGAACCAGTCGGACTTCCACCACGCGAAGCCGATCTACGAGGAGTTCCCCGGCTGGACCGAGGACATCACCGGCGCCCGCACGTTCGACGACCTGCCCGCGAACGCCCAGGCGTACGTGCTCGCGGTCGAGGCGATGTCCGGCGCGCGGATCTCCGCGATCGGCGTCGGACCCGGGCGTGACGCGATCGTCGTGCGGCACGACCTGCTCGGCGCCTGACGGCGGCCGGCTGCCGCCGGCCGGCGCACCGCCTGCCGCCTGCCGCCCGCCGCTGGCCGCCGGCCGGCTGCCGCCGGACCCGAGACTCGGGCCCGCGGACAGTTTCGCGGGTTCCGCACCGCGAAACTGTCCGCCCAGCCGAGTCTCGGGCGCGCGGGCCCGCGCCGCGCGCGGGCCCGCGCCCGCGCGCCCACCCAGCGCGGGCGGGCTCAGCGCCGCGCGAGCACCTGGCGGTCGCGACTCGCGGCCACGCCGGCGACCGCCTGCACCACGATGAGCGCCAGCAGCACCACGATCGGCACCGTCCAGCCCCCGGTCGCCGCGTGCAGCAGCCCGATGCCGAGCGGGCCGAGCCCCGCGAGCAGGTACCCGGTGCCCTGCGCCATCGTCGAGACGTGCGCCGTGTGCCGGGCGTCCGGGGAGCGCCACACGATGTAGCTCAGCGACAGGCTGATCGCGCCGCCCTGCCCGAGGCCCAGCAGCGTCATCCACACCCAGGCGCCCGCGGCCGGGGCGACGAGGAGCCCGGCGAACCCCGCCCCGCACAGCACCGCCACCACGAGGACCGGCAACCACGTCGGCCGGAGTCGGCGCGCGATCGCCGGACCCGTGACCCCGGTGGCGATCCCGGGCAGGCTCGAGTAGGCCAGCATGAGTCCCGCCTGGTGCGCCGAGATCCCGGCGTCCTGCAGCACCGTCGGCACCCAGGTGAGGAACGCGTAGTACGACAGGCTCTGCAGTCCCATGAAGCCGGTGACCGCGATCGCAACCGGGTCGCGGAACAACCGGGCGAAGGTCGGCTCGTCGGCCGGGTCGACGAGGGCGTCGGCGGCCACGCGGGTTCCATGGGTTCCACGGGTTCCACGGGTTCCGCGGGTTCCGCGGACGTGGCCCGCGTTCCGGAGTGCGCGGGGCAGCCACACGAGGAACGCGACCACGGCGGGGACCGCCCAGAACGCGAGCGCCGGACGCCACGACCCGAAGGCGGCCATGAGCGGCACGACCGCTGCGGACGCGACGGCGGCGCTGAGGAAGAGCGCCGTCGAGTACAGCCCCATCATCAGGCCGACGCGGTGCGCGAAGTCGCTCTTGATCGCCGCCGGCATGAGCACGTTCGCGACCGCGATCGCCGCCCCCGCCAGGACGGTGCCGCCGTAGAGCGCCCAACCGTGCGGTTCGAGGCGGAGCGCGATGCCGAGTGCGAGCACGGCCATCGTCAGGCCGAGCAGCCGGTGCAGTCCGATCCTCCGGGTGAGGACCGGCGTCAGGAAGGCGAACGCCCCGAACGCGAACACCGGGATCGTCGTGAGGAGGCTGGCCGCCGACGGGGTGAGGTGCAGCGACCGCTCGATCGACCCGAGCACCGGCCCCACCGAGGCGACGCCCATCCGCAGGTTGAGCGCGACGAGCAGGAGCCCCGCGGCGACGTACCAGGCGGCGAGGAGGCCGCGACGGGGAACGGCGGTGGGAACGGGGACGGATGCGGTGGTCACTGCACGATCACACCACCGAGCGGGGTCGGCGTGGAACACGTACCCTGCCAGGAGATGTCCGTTTCCAGCCAACCCCTCGACGACGACGACCGGACCGAGGCCGCGTTCCTGTTCGCGCACGCCGAGACCGTCCCGCCGCACGTCCATGCGCTCGGTCACCTCGTGCACGCGGCGACCGGGGTCCTGTCGCTGATCACCGACGACGGTGCGTGGATCGCGCCGCCGAACCGGGTAGCCTGGGTCCCTGCCGGCGCGAAGCACCGGCACCGGGCGCACGGGGCGACCGACATGCGCATCGTGCACCTGTCCGCCGAAGCCGCCACGGGCCTCCCGTCCGGTCCGGCGGTCCTCACCGTGTCACCGCTCGCCCGGGAGGCGCTGCTCGCCATCACGACGTCGGCTCCGCGTTCCGACGTGGCCCGGGCTCACCTCCGCGGGGTCATCGTGGACGAGCTCACCTCCGCGCCGGAGCAGCCCCTGCACCTGCCGGAACCGACGGATGCGCGCCTGCGGCGCGTGGTCCGCCGGGTGGAACGCGACCTCAGCGAGCCGGTGTCGCTCGCGGCACTCGCGACGTGGGCGGGCGTCGGCGAGCGGACCCTGACCCGGTTGTTCCGGCAGGAGACCGGGATGGGATACCGCCAGTGGCGGTTACAACTGCGCGTCCATCACGCGCTCGTCCTGCTCGCCGAGGGGCGCTCGGTCACCGAGGTCGCGTCCGCCAGCGGGTGGGCGACGACGAGCCAGTTCATCGAGCAGTTCACGCCGCTCGTGGGGATGACCCCGGGCGCGTACCGGCGAGCGGCGGGCGCTGCCCCGGCCTGATCGTCGGGCCGCGTCCGTCCGCACTGGGAATGGACGGGAAGCGAGTACCCCGAACCGGTGGGCTGTACCCCGGAAGTGCGTCGCACGTCCCCGGAAGTACGGGCTTCACCGATGCATCGCATTGACGGAAACCGTGAATCGACGGGCCTGGCTGGCGTCGGACGGTGCTGCTCTCGTAGCGTTCTCGTGTCAGCAGATGTACCCCGGATCGCGAAGAAGGAGAGCGCCATGAGCACCACCGTCACCCCCGACAGCCGAGCCGAGGTCACGCTCGACACCGACACGGTCGACACCATCGCGATCCTCGAGGCCCAGGCAGAGCCGCACGCCCGACCGGCGCGCGCCAAGCTCACCTGGACGCACGAGGAAGACGGTGAGTGGGTCGCGAACTACGGCGGCTACTTCGGCGGATCGATCGACAAGCGCGACGGCCGGTACATCGCCTCGGACACCTTCGGCCTGGTCGTCGGCGACTTCGAATCGCTCGAGCTGGCGCAGGCGCAGCTCGCCGACCAGCTGCACGTGATGCTGCCGTCCGTGATCCGACCCGTCGACTGAGCGCGACCACCAGAGCGCGAACCACCAGAGCGCGAACCACCAGCACGCGAACCACCAGCACGCGAACCACCAGCACGCGAACCACCAGCACCGCAGCAGGACAGTCAGCACCGCAGCACGACCGCACGAGGAGCAGCACCATGAGCACGACCGTCGCCCACCGCCAGCAGGCCGAGGTGACCCTGGACACCGCCACGATCGAAGCGATCACCGAGATCGAAGCGGAGGTCGTCGCTCACCCGCAGCCCGCGCGCACCCGCATCACCTGGTCCCGCCCGGACACCGGCCTGTGGGCCGCGAACTACGCCGGGTACTACGGCGGCACGGTCGACCGGCAGGGCACGCACTACTTCGTGTCCGACACCTTCGGGCAGTACGTCGGTGACTTCCGCTCGTTGGAAGAGGCGCAGGAGCGCCTCGCCGAGCGCCTCCACATCGTCCTGCCGGACGTCATGCGCACGGCGTGAGCCGATCGGCCGTCTGAACGCACGTTCTGGACTGGAGGCCCGGATCACGTGAGCAGGTCTGCTCGCGTGATCCGGGCCTCCAGTCCGTCTGCGGCGGCGCCGTCACGCGACCCGTTCGATGAGCTGCGGGCCGTCGTTCTTGACGCTGTTCACGGTGCGGGAGACCTCGTACTGCTCGAGTCCCGCCGCGACCGTCAGCGATTCGTGGTCGAGGAGCGCGAGCAGATCGTCGGTGCCGAGGCCCCCGGCGTCACCGTTCAGCCAGTGGTCGTACCCGTCCGGCGTGAGGAACGCCGGCATCCGGTCGTGCACCTCGCCCGGAGCGACGTGTGCGTCGCGGGTGATGATCGCGAGCGACAGCCGCCACTTGTCCGGGTCGCCCTCGGGCTTGGTCGGATCCGGCCACGCGCTCACCACGCCCGCCATCGCGAGGGCACCACCGGGCTCGTGGACGAAGTGCGGCTCCTTGCCGTCCTCGCGCACGACCCACTCGTAGTACCCCTGGGCGGGGATGATGCACCGGTTCGTCGCGAAGGCCCGCTTGAACATGCCGCTCGTCGCCACGGTCTCGATGCGGGCGTTGATGGGCTTCGGGCGCTGCTTCTGGAAGTCCTTCGCCCAGCTCGGCACGAAGCCCCAGCTGATCCGGGGGAGCTCGCGCTCACCGTGGCGCTGCCGGACCGCGAACACGGGGTCGGTCGGGGCCACGTTCCAGCTCGGGACGAGGCCGGTGCCGACCACGCCGGTGTCCTCGTCGACGTGCTCGGTCCGGTCGGCGAGCTCACCGATCAGTTCCGGCAACAAGTCGGCCGTGGTGTCGGAGACGACGAACCTTCCACACATGCGCCCAGTGTGCACGGTGCCACCGACAGGCGTGCGTGCGTGCGGCACGTAGCGCGGAAGTGACGCGCTTCCGCGCTACTCGTCGGGCAGACGCACCTTCGACCCGCTCGGATCCCTGCGTCGTTGCGCGGGCTGGGTCTCGGGCGACGGCGAGCTGGCCGCGAGCGCAGCGAGGCGTGCCCGCTCGGCCCGACCCAGGCGGCGTACGAGATCCGGCAGCGTGAAGACGTAGAGGAGCGTCCAGAGCAACACGTACGAGCGGTCGCCCTCGAAGGACAGCGCCGTCAGGCCGAGCAGGGCCAACCCGACCAGCAGGGGACCCGTGCGGGACAATCGATGGATCAGGCCGAGTTGCAGCAGCGGGACGTCGTTCAGCACCGCTGCACGGTCGTCGGGTGCCACAGGACGGGCCGTACGCCCGAGGTACGGCTGCACGGACCACCGGACCGCGAGCTGCCAGTCCGCGCGGACCTGCCTCCCGTTGATCGTGTTCGACGGTGCGGGTGGCCGACCCATCGGGCAGCACGCGAAGGCGATCATGCCGGCGGCGAGCGTCGCCAGGCCGACCGTGATCGATGCTCGGACCGGCGCTGTGCCTGCCCAGGCGAACACGACCTGCAGGACGACGAGGAGGGCGAGCGCCAGCACGGCCACGGTGCCCGCGATCCACACGGCACGACGAGCGCGCGCCGGATCGACCACGTCGCCGACGCGCTGCCGGAACACCTGCCATCCGAGCTTGAACACGAGGTTCCTTCTACTCCTCTCACCGAGCGCCGGAACGGACACGCCCGACCTCGCCCGACGGCGGACGCTGCCCGGCCCGCCGTTCCGCCGCGGTCCAGCACTCGCCCAGGAAGGCGCGATGCGCTCGCACCATGAGTCTCGACATCGTCTACACCGCAGCCGCCCACGCCACTGGCGGAGGCCGCGACGGCCACGTGCGCACCGAGGACGACCGCCTCGACCTCGACACCCGTCCGCCGAAGGAGATGGGCGGGAGCGGCGAGGGCACCAACCCCGAGCAGCTCTTCGCCGCCGGGTACGCCGCGTGCTTCCTCGGAGCCCTGCACGCCGCCGGCAAGGAGCTCGGCATCGACACCAAGGACGCCGAGGTCTCGGCCGAGGTCGGCATCGGCGGCGACGGGCAGGGCGGGTTCGGCCTCGCGGTCGAGCTCGACGTGTACGCACCATCCGCCCAGCCCGAGCAGCGGCAGCGTCTCGCCGAGCGCGCGCACGAGATCTGCCCGTACTCGAACGCCACCCGCGGCAACATCACCGTCGCGCTGTCCATCGTCGACTAGCGTTCCGGCGTGGTCACCGACGAGTCGCGCTGCCCCTGCCTGAGCGGGAACCCCTACGGCGAGTGCTGCGGCCCTCTGCACGCGGGGGCTGCCGCCCCGACCGCGGAACGGCTGATGCGCTCGCGGTTCAGCGCCTTCGCGCTCGGCCTGCCGGAGTACCTGCTGCTCACCTGGCACCCGCAGACGCGACCGCCGGTCCTCGAGTTGGACGCGGACCAGCGCTGGACCCGGTTGGACATCCTGGCGACGAGCTCTGGAGGCCCGTTCGACTCCCGGGGCACGGTCGCCTTCCGCGCGTGGTGGCGTTCCGACGACGACCGGGGCACGCTCGAGGAGACGAGCGAGTTCGTGCGCGAGCAGGGTCGCTGGTTCTACGTCGACGGGACGGTCGCCTGACGGGTCGGAGCGGCGGCGGGTCGGGACGGCGGCCGGTCGGCACGGTGGCCGGTCGTGCCGGCGGCCGGTCGGCACGGCGTGCGATCGGGTCAGGCTCCGATGACCGGGGGCAGGCCCACGGAGGCGCGCATCGCCCTCCGCACGTCGGCCTCGGCGGGCAGGAGCTCGTCCTGGTCGCCGGTCAGGAAGAAGCGGATCTGCCCGATCGCCTGCTCGGTGAGCATGTCGAGGCCGTTCAGCACGCGACCGCCGGAGTCCGCCCACCGCGAGGCGATCGCCGTCGGCCACGGCTCGTAGGCCACGTCGAACAGCACGGCGTCGTCGCCCGACGGCCCGAGGTCCAGTGCGTCGGCGGCGCCACCGGGCAGGGTCGACACGACGAAGCCGTGGCGGGTGCCCGGCAGCTCCGTGAGCGGGAGCACCTCGAGCGTGACACCGAGGCGGACGGCCAGGTCGACCAGGGGTCCGGTCCGCGCGGTGTCACGGACGAACACCCGGACGAGCGCGGCACCGAGACGGACCGCCGCGGTCAGCGCGCTCACGGCGGTCGCCCCGCCACCGAGGATCGTCGCCTCGCCGGGCAGGTGGCCGAGGGCCTCGACGGGGCGGACGAGCCCCTCGACGTCGGTGTTGGCGCCGTACCGGAGCACGCGGTCGCCCGACTGCCGGAACGCGATGGTGTTGGCGACACCGAGTTCGTCGACGAGTGGTGTGGTCCGGTCGAGCAGCGGCAGGACCTCGCGCTTCAGCGGCATGGTCAGGCTCAGGCCGCGCCATTCCCCACCCAGCCCCGCGATGAACGGTTCCAGTCCGCCGGACGCGACCTCGTGCCTCCCATACCGGAACGGCACCCCGAGCACGTCGTAGGCCGCTGCGTGCAGCGTGGGCGAGAGCGAGTGCGCGATGGGGGAGCCGAGCACCGCCAGACGGGTGCGGTCGGGATCGAGGTACGACACGGTGAGTCAGCCTAGCCAGGCCGTCCGAGCCGCTCCCTTAGGTTAGGCTACCCTTCGTGATCCGTACTCCCCACCGCCTCCGACGCGTCCTCGCCGCTGCCGGCGCCGTCGTCGCAGCGTCCCTCGTCCTCGCCGGGTGTGCCTCCGGCTCCGCGTCCGACACCTCCTCGTCCGCGTCGTCCTCCGACGGCGGCCAGTTCCCGGTGTCGATCACGACGGCGCTCGGCACCACGAAGATCGACGTGCAGCCGAAGCGCGTCGTCGCCCTCGGCTGGGGTGACGCCGAGACCGCGCTCGAACTCGGCGTGCAGCCCGTCGGTGCGAGCGACTGGCTCGCGTTCGGCGGCGACGGCGTCGGGCCGTGGCTGAAGGGTGCGTACACGAAGTCGCCGAAGATCATCCAGACGCTCGAGCCGAGCTACGAGGACATCCTCAAGCTCAAGCCGGACGTCATCCTCGACGTGAAGTCCTCGGGGGACAAGGACCGCTACGCGAAGCTGTCCGCGATCGCCCCGACCGTGGCGATCCCGAAGGGCGGCGAGAACTACCTCGCGTCGACCACACAGCAGACCACGATGATCGCGAAGGCGCTCGGCAAGGAGTCGCAGGGCAAGAAGCTGCTCTCCGGCCTCGACGACGCCTACGCCGCCGCCCGCAAGGCGCACCCCGAGTTCGAGGGCAAGTCCGCCGTCGTCGGTGCCTACACAGCCGACGGGTTCGGGGCCTACGCCTCCACCGACAGCCGCTCGACGTTCATGCGGAACCTCGGGTTCACGATCCCGAAGGCCATCGACGAGCAGGCCGGCAAGGCGTTCTCGGTGCACCTCTCCGACGAGAACCTCGACCTGCTGAACGCGGACCTCACGACCATCCTGCCGATCTACGTCGACGCGTCGAAGGCCGAGGCGGACCCGCTGTTCCAGAAGGTGCCGTCGGTCGAGGCCGGCCACTACATCGTGTTCGACGACAAGGACGTCTCGTCAGCGTTCTCGATGGGCACCACTGCCGCGATCGAGTGGGCGCTGGAGAAGCTGCCGGACGAGTTCGCCGCGAAGCTCGGCTGACCCACCCCGGGGGCTCGGGTGCTGATCCGCTCGTAGGGGGCCGTTTCGCTCGTAGGGTGCTGAATCGCGCATAGGAGGTCGGGAATTCCGGCCTCCTATGCGCGTTTCTGCATCCCACTGCGCGCGTGATGGGACAGAACGTGCGGGGCACGCGCAGGTTGCGCGCGGCGGTCAGACGCCGAACGTCGATCCGAGGAACGCGAAGAGCAGGGCGATCAGCGGGAACGAGCCCTGCACGAACGCGGAGTTGAGGTACCGGCGCCCCGTCCCGGCGAGGACCACGGCGGCACCGAGCATGCACGCCGTCGAGAAGACGACCAGCGTCCAGCCGCTCGCGCCGTTGCCCGCGAACGCCAGCACGACACCGAGGATCGCGCCGATGGCGAGGAACAGGTTGTAGAACCCCTGGTTGAACGCCATCGACCGCGTGGCCTGCACCTCGGCCTCCGAGGTCAGCCCGAAGATCCGCCGGACCCGGGGGCTCGTCCACGCCACGGACTCGAGGAAGAAGATGTACACGTGCACCAGGTCCGCGAGGACCGCGAACACGCACGAGAGGACGAGCAGCACCGACATGACCTCCATTCTCGCAGTTCCGAAGTCGTGCTCAGGTTCCACCCAGGTTCGGCGCGCGTAACCGACACCGGTCGGCCAGCCTCGGCCGTTAGGCTCGGGGCATGAGCGACGACGACACCACGCCCGAGTACGACGAGGCGGCCGTCGCCGAACTGCGCAGCATCCGGCAGAGCATCGACAACATCGACGCCGCCGTGATCCACATGCTCGCGGAGCGTTTCAAGTACACGCAGCGGGTCGGGTACCTCAAGGCAGCCGCGGGCATGCCGGCCGCCGACCCCGGACGCGAGCAGATCCAGGTCGCACGCCTCCGGTCGCTCGCCGCCGAGTCGCACCTCGATCCGGCCTTCGCCGAGAAGTTCCTCAACTTCATCGTCGCCGAGGTCATCCACCACCACGAGCAGATCGCCGGCGGCGACGAGTGAGCGCGACGCTGCCGATGCTCCTCGTCGGCTCGTACACGGCGACCGGCGGCGGCAACGCGACGGGCATCTCGGTCGTCTCGGGCGGCGACGCAGCGGCCCCCGACGTCCGGACCGTCGCGGTCATCGACGACCCGTCGTTCCTCGCGGTCTCCGGCGACCGCGTCTACGCCGTGTCCGAGACGGTCGAGGGCAGCATCTCCGCCTTCCGCCGCGACGGTGCCGTGCTCGAACACCTCTGGGAGGCACCGGCCGGCGGGGACGCCCCGTGCCACGTGCGGGTCGACCCGTCGGGCACCCTCGTCGTCACGAACTACGTCTCCGGGACCGTCACCGCGGTGTCGCTCGCGGCTGCGGAGTCGTACGCCGCGTCCGTCCTCGCCGGTGACGGTGTCGTCGGGACGCACGGCAGCGCCCGGCAGATCCGGGTCCCCGAGACGTCGTTCGTCACCGAACGCCTGCCCCGGGCGAGCGGCCCGGTCGAGGACCGGCAAGAGGGCCCGCACGCGCACCAGTCCATCGCAACGCCCGACGGCACGGTGCTCGTCGCAGACCTCGGCGCCGACGCCCTCCACGAGTACCGGATCACCGACGCACCCTCGATCGAACCGGTCCGCGTGCACCACGTCGCGCCGGGCGTCGGTCCGCGGCACATGGCGTGGCACGACGGCGACCTCATCCTCGCGGGCGAGCTGGACGGACACGTGCACCGGCTCCACCGCGACGCGTCCGGGTCGTTAGTCACCGTCGCATCGGCTGCGACCTTCGACGGTGAGGTCGGCGCGTCACTGCTCAGTCACATCGAGGTCGACGACCGAGGGCTCGTGTTCGTCGCGGTCCGCGGGCGGGACCGCATCGTCGTGCTCGACGCCGCGGACGGCGGGCTCGCGCTCGTCGGCTCTGCCCCGTCCGGCGGTGTCTGGCCGCGGCACTTCGCGCGGGTGCCCGGGTTCGTGCTCGTCGCGAACCAGATGTCCGACGCGATCGCCGTCCTGCCCGTGGGTGACGACGGGGTCCCCGGCGAAGCCGTGGCGCAGATCCCGGTCGGGACGCCGACCTGCATCATCCCGCTCTGAGGAGCCGACGAGCCGACGAGCCGACGGGCCGACGGGCCGACGGGCCGACGGACGCGCCTGGCCGCTCCGTCAGGCCTCGATGACGTTCTCGAACGGGCGACCCTCGACCAACGCGGACACCTGACGGCGCACGAGCTCGATCGACCTCGGCACGCTGAGGTCCGTGTTGCCGCCGACGTGCGGCGTCAGCACCGTGTTCGGCGTCGTCCAGAGCGGGTGACCCGCCGGGAGCGGCTCGGGATCGGTGACGTCGAGCGCCGCTGAGAGCCGTCCGGACTGCAGCTCCGCCACCAGCGCATCGGTGTCGACGACCCGGCCTCGGGCGACGTTCACCACGAGGGCGCCGTCCGGCAGTGCTGCGAGGAGGTCGGCGTCGACGAGGCGCTCGGTCTCGTCGGTCAGCGGTGCGATGAGCACGAGCACGTCGGTCGTCCGTGCCAGTCCGGGCAGCTCGCCGAACGCGTGCACCTGCCGGCCGTCCTGCTCGCGGGCGGTCCGTGCCACCACGGTGACGTCGGTGCGGAACGCCTCGAACCGCGTCGCGATGGCGGAACCGATCGCCCCGTAGCCGACGACGGTCACGCGGCGGTCGGCCAGGGAACGGGTGGTCCGCGCGTCCCAGATGCCGTTCGCACGGTCGGCCTGGAACGCCCCGAGCTCACGCAGCGAGGTCAGTGCGAGCCCGACCGCGAGCTCCGCCGTCTCGTCGTCGTGGATGCCGCGTCCGTTCGCGAGCTGCGCGTGGCCGGGCACGTGCGGGACCGCGTGCTCGTACCCGGCACTCGGCAGCTGCAGGAGCTGCAGGTTGGGCAGGTCGTGGACGTACTGCCAGCGGTGCCGTCCACCGAAGTAGAACGGCAGGAACGCGATGGCGACGTCGTCGGGGCGCGTGTAGGGCTCCTCGACGTCCCACACGTCCAACTCCACGCCGTCCGGCACGGGACCGAACCGGTCGACGAGCTCGGCGAAGGGCAGCGTCACGATGGGCATCGTGCTGGCGTCCGGTGTCAGGAGTCCGTACGGGGCGAGAACGCGCCGTCGGAGTCGAGCGGGCCGCGGCCCACGTAGCCCTCGATGACGTCCTCGACGATCACGTCCCCGAAGCGGCTCGGCAGCGTCGCAGCGTGGGTGCCGCGCAGCTCGTCGAGCGTCGCCTCGAACGCACCCTGGACCTCGAGCGACCCGGACGCGGCGTCGGTGACGCCGATGCGGAGCACGGGGAACCCGCGGCCGTCGCAGAGACCCTGGAAGCGGACGTCGTCCTCGCGCCGGACGGTCACGATGACGCGACCGGTCGACTCGGAGAACAGCGCGGTCGCGGTGTCCACTCCGTCGCGGGCCTGCAACTCGTCGAGTACGACGCGGGCACCCAGCCCGAACCGGAGCACCGACTCGGCGAGGGACTGGCCGAGGCCGCCGTCCGCCAGGTCGTGCGCGCTCGTCAGGAGCTGCTCACCCGCCGCAGCGTGCAGGAGCTCCGCGAGGGCCTTCTCGCGCCCGAGGTCCACCGCCGGCGGGCGACCGCCGAGGTGGTCGTGCACGGTGCCCGCCCAGGCCGAACCGTCCAGCTCGAGCGACGTCGTGCCGAGCAGGTAGATGTTGTGTCCGTCGTCCTGCCAGCCGGACGGCACGCGGAGCGCGACGTCGTCGATGACACCGAGCACACCGACGACCGGGGTCGGGTGGATCGGGGTCGAGCCGGTCTGGTTGTAGAACGACACGTTGCCGCCGGTCACCGGGATCCCGAGCTCCATGCAGCCGTCCGCGAGGCCTTCGACGGCTTCGGAGAACTGCCACATGACCTCGGGGTTCTCCGGGGAGCCGAAGTTCAGGCAGTCGGTGACGGCGGCGGGGACGGCACCGGTGACGGCGACGTTGCGGTACGCCTCGGCCAGCGCGAGACGAGCGCCCTGCTTCGGGTCGAGCTGGCAGTACCGGCCGTTCGCGTCCGTCGCGATGGTGACGCCGAGCCCGGTCTCCTCGTCGACGCGGATCATGCCGCCGTCGTCGGGGAACGAGAGTGCGGTGTTGCCGAGCACGTAGGTGTCGTACTGGTTCGTCACCCAGTTCTTCGACGCCAGGTTCGGCGAGCCGAGCAGCTGCAGGAACTGTGCCTTCAGCGCGGGCCCGGTCTCGGGGCGCTCGAGCGAGTCGGCGCCGTCCGCCTGCAGGGCGTCGATCCAGGTCGGGTAGGCGACCGGGCGGTCGTAGACCGGTCCGTCGACGGCGACGGTGCGCGGGTCGACGTTGACGATCTCCTCGCCCTGCCAGTCGATGACGAGCCGGCCGGTGCCGGTGACCTCGCCGAGGACGCTGGTCTCGACTTCCCACTTGCCGACGACGGCCAGGAACTCGTCGAGCTTCTCGGGGCGGACGACCGCCATCATGCGCTCCTGGCTCTCCGACATGAGGATCTCCTCGGCGGTGAGCGTGGGGTCGCGGAGCAGGACGTCGTCGAGCGAGATGCGCATGCCGCCGTCGCCGTTGGAGGCGAGCTCCGAGGTGGCGCAGGAGATGCCCGCGGCACCGAGGTCCTGGATGCCCTCGACCAGCTTCTCGCGGAACAGCTCGAGGCAGCACTCGATGAGGACCTTCTCGGCGAAGGGGTCGCCGACCTGGACCGCGGGGCGCTTGGTCGGGCCGCCCTCGGTGAAGGTGTCGGATGCCAGGATCGACGCGCCGCCGATGCCGTCGCCACCCGTGCGGGCGCCGAAGAGGACGACCTTGTTGCCGGCGCCGGAGGCGTTGGCGAGGTGCAGGTCCTCGTGACGGAGGACACCGACCGCGAGGGCGTTGACCAGCGGGTTGCCCTGGTACACGGAGTCGAAGTAGGTCTCGCCGCCGATGTTCGGCAGGCCGAGGCAGTTGCCGTAGAACGAGATGCCACCGACGACGCCGTGCACGACGCGCGCCGTGTCCTCGTGGTCGATCGCGCCGAAGCGGAGCTGGTCCATCACGGCGACCGGACGGGCACCCATCGAGATGATGTCGCGGACGATGCCGCCGACACCCGTGGCCGCGCCCTGGTAGGGCTCGACGTAGGAGGGGTGGTTGTGCGACTCGACCTTGAAGGTCACCGCCCAGCCGTTGCCCACGTCGACCACACCGGCGTTCTCGCCCATGCCGACCATGAGGTTCTTCGTCATCTCCGGCGTGACCTTCTTGCCGAACTGCCGCAGGTAGTTCTTCGACGACTTGTACGAGCAGTGCTCGGACCACATCACCGAGTACATGGCCAGCTCGCCCGAGGTGGGGCGGCGACCGAGGATCTCGCGGATCTTGGCGTACTCGTCGGCCTTGAGCCCGAGTGCCTCGTACGGCTGGTCCTTGTCGGGAGTGGCCGCCGCGTCCTGCACGGTGTCGGGCTTCGGGCGCACGGGAGTGGTCACGGTGGTGTCGGTTCCTGTCACTTGACGAGCGAGGTCACTTGACGAGCGCGTGCTCGATCACGGACGTGAAGAAGGTGAGGCCGTCCGTGCCGGAGGCCATCGCCGCGGCGGTGTCCGGGCCGAACCCGGGCTCCGTCGCGTGCTCGGGGTGCGGCATGAGCCCCACGACGTTGCCGCGCTCGTTCGAGACGCCGGCGATGTCGTCGATCGACCCGTTCGGGTTCACGCCGACGTAGCGGAACACCACCTGGCCGTTGTCCTCGATGCGCTTGATCTCGTCGGCGTCCGCCACGAAGCGGCCGTCGGCGTTCTTCAGCGGGATGGTGATCTCCTGCTGGGCCGTGAAGCCCGAGGTCCACGCGGTGCCGGTCGTCTCGACGCGGAGCTTCTGGTCGCGCCGGATGAACTGCTGGTGGGCGTTGCGGGTGTGCGCGCCGGGGACGAGTCGTGCCTCGGCGAGCATCTGGAAGCCGTTGCAGATGCCGAGGACGGGCATGCCCTTGCCGGCGACGTCGATGACCTCCGCCATGATCGGGGCCTTCGCGGCGATGGCGCCGGCGCGGAGGTAGTCGCCGTAGGAGAACCCACCCGGCAGCACGATGGCGTCGACGCCCTGGAGGTCGTGGTCGCCGTGCCACAGCGCGACGGGCTCGGCACCGGCGAGACGGACCGCGCGCTGGGCGTCACGGTCGTCGAGGGAGCCGGGGAAGGTGATGACGCCGATGCGCATCCGGCTCACTGGCCTTCCACGGTCACGGACACGACGTCCTCGATGACCGCGTTGGAGAAGACGTCGGCCGCGATGTCGCGGACCTCGGCGAGCTTCGCGTCGTCGACCGGGCCGTCGACGGACACCTCGAAGCGCTTGCCGATGCGGACGTTGGTCAGGTCGGCCTTGCCGAGACGGGCGAGGGCGTTGCCCACCGCCTTGCCCTGGGGGTCGAGGATCTCGGCCTTCGGCATGACCTCGACGACGATCGTTGGCACGTGTTCACTCCAGCACTTGGGGGGTGGGTGGGACGCGACCAGTCTACGGGTCGCGCGACACGCCGGGACCGCCCCGGGCCTCCAGGGCGGTGTCCGCTGTGCGTTTGCTCACGTTTGTTCCAAGCGGTATATTCCAACTCGAATAGTCCAGTCGGAAGACTGCCGCATCGACCAGGCCTGGAGGCACGGATGGCGTCGCTCACGCCCCTCGCGTTCGCCGCGCTCGACCTCCTCAACGAGGCCCCGATGCACCCGTACGAGATGTTCCAGACGATGGTCCACCGCCAGGAGGAACGGAACGTCAAGGTGCGGCCCGGCACCCTGTACCACCAGGTCGGCCGGCTGGCCGAGCTCGGCCTGGCCGAGGTCGTCGGCACCGACCGCGACGGCAACCGCCCGGAACGGACGACCTACACGATCACCGACACCGGACGCGCGGCGCTCGCCGAGGGCCTGCGCCGCATGGTGGCCGAACCCGCGGACGAGTACCCGGAGTTCCACCTGGCGCTGTCCGTGCTCGAGAACCTCCCGAGGGACGAGGCGGTCGATGCCGTCCGGGCCCGGATCGTCGCGCTCGAACAGGAGCGCGACGAGTACGACGACGCGATCGCCCGCGTGCGCGAGAAGGAGCTGTCCGACCGCTTCTGGCTCGACGTGTCGTACGTGCGTGCGATGCTCGGCGCACAGATCGAGTGGCTCCGCGCCACGGTCGACCGCATCGCGCGTGGCGACATCCCCTGGGACGGCCCGGCCGTCCCGCAGCAGACCCCCACGAACAGCAAGGAAACCACTCGATGACCACCGTCACGCCTCCGCGGACGACCGACAAGAAGCCGTGGCCCGCCCTGTGGGCGCTCGTCGTCGGCTTCTTCATGATCCTCGTCGACTCGACCATCGTGTCCGTCGCGACGCCCACCATCGCCCAGAAGCTCGACGCCGACATCAACGCCGTCATCTGGGTGACGAGCGCGTACCTGCTCGCGTACGCCGTGCCGCTCCTCATCACCGGCCGGCTCGGCGACCGCTTCGGCCCGAAGGTGCTCTACCAGACCGGGCTCGTGGTCTTCACGCTCGCCAGCCTCTGGTGCGGCCTGTCCGGCTCGATCGAGATGCTCATCGTCGCCCGCGTCGTGCAGGGTCTCGGTGCGGCCATGATGACGCCGCAGACCATGTCCGTCATCACGCGCATGTTCCCGCCGCAGAACCGCGGTGCGGCGATGGGCCTCTGGGGTGCCACCGCCGGTGTCGCCTCGCTCGTCGGTCCGATCCTCGGCGGCCTGCTCGTCGACGGCTTCGGCTGGGAGTGGATCTTCATCGTGAACGTCCCCGTCGGCGTCGTCGCGTTCATCCTCGCGCAGCGCTTCGTGCCGAAGTTCGAGCGCCACGGACACCGCTTCGACTACCTCGGCATCGTGCTCTCCGCCGCCGGCCTGTTCCTGCTCGTCTTCGGCATCCAGGAGGGCGAGACCTACGACTGGGGCACCATCACGGGCCCCATCACCGTGTGGTCGCTCATCATCGCCGGCATCGTGGTGCTCGTCGCCTTCGTCGTCTGGCAGGGCGTGCAGAAGGGTGAGCCGCTGCTGCCGCTCGGTCTGTTCAAGGACCGCAACTTCACACTGGCGAACATCGCGATCACGGCCGTCGGTGTCGCGATCTCGTCGTTCGCGCTCCCGATCATGCTCTGGGCGCAGGACGTCGAGAAGTTCTCGCCGACCGGTGCCGCGCTGCTCCTCGTGCCGCAGGCCGTGATCTCCGCGGGCCTCGCGCCGTTCATCGGCAAGAAGCTCACCGTCTGGAACCCGCGCTGGGTCGCGTCGTTCGGGCTCGCCTGCTTCTCGGCCGGGCTGTTCTGGTTCGGCGCGCTGCTGGCCTCCGGTGCGGACTGGGGCTGGGTGCTCCTGCCGAGCGCGCTCCTCGGCCTCGCCAACGCCTGCATGTGGGGCCCGCTGTCCGTCTCGGCGACGCGGAACCTCTCGCCGCGCCTGGCCGGTGCCGGCTCCGGCGTCTACAACACCACCCGGCAGATCGGTGCGGTGCTCGGCTCGGCCGGCATCGCCGCGCTGATCGAGTCGCGCATCACCGCGAACTTCCCGGCGCAGTCGGGCGGTGCGTCGGGTGGCGCGTCGTCGGCCGGCGCCGAGCAGCAGATCGGCGGCCTGCCGGACCTCCTGCTGCAGCCGTTCGCGACCGCCATGGGACAGGCGCTCGTCCTGCCGGCCGTGGTGCTCGTCATCGCGATCGTCGCGGCGCTGTTCCTCGCGAAGCCGAAGCAGACCGTCGCCTGGCAGCAGACCGGCTCGGTCGCGACGCAGCCCGACGCCGAGGGGGCTCCCGCCCCCGAGCACGGCGTGCACGCTGCGGCTGCCGCTCCGGCCACCGCCGAGGACGAGCTGGCCGCGATCGACCACCACGGCAAGCACGCGGACGCCTAGGCAGCGTCGTCGACCCGGGCCCCGGGCTGCTCACACGAGCGGCGCGGGGCCCGTCGTCATCCGCGGCGGCGGCTGACGTCGGAAGTTGCACACGCATGATCCGACACCGCACCAGTCGATCGACGCGTGCTTCGTCGCCTCATGCACGTGCATCTGCTGCGCGTGCATGTTCCGACGTTGCACCAGTCGATCGACGCGTGCTTTGCCGCCGGATGCGTGTGCAAGGTCCGACAAGCGGCCGCCGCGAGCCCGCCGCGAGTCCGGGCCCCGCGCACGCGCTACCCGCGGCGCTGCAGGTGCGCCCGGGTGAGCTCGTCCATCTCCTCGTCGGTCAGGGCGTCGATCGTGCGGGCCTCTCGGCGATCGGTGCGCTGCCACCGGATGAAGAGGGAGATGAGCACGGGGACGTCGGCGACCTCGGCGATGAACCACAGCAGGTCCCCGGCGAGGTGCTGGTCGCGGAGCGGTGAGGGGAACCACGGCCGCCCGACCGCCTGCACGACCGACCCGTCGAGCACGTGGTTCGTGATCCGCAGGACGATGCCGGGGATCGCGTCCGCCAGGAGCTCGACGAACGCGAGCAGGAACTCGACGGTCACGAACGTCGACGAGCGGAGGATGCCCGGTTCGGACAGGGGCGTGAGCAGTCCGAACCCGAGCATCGGCACCAGGACCGTGATCGCCGTCGCCCAGACCGGGGACTCGCGGATGGTCGCAGCGAACGGGGTGAGCAGCACGCAGAAGAGCACGAGGGCGATGAGTGGCGAGACGATCGCGTTGCCGACGAACCGTGCCGGACGCGACCGGAGCATGGCGGTGGCGGTCTGCGCGAGGCGAGCCGGGCCTCCAGTCCGGAGCAACGAGACGGGCGCGGCCAGCGCGGCGAAGGTGGGGACCGCGAAGAACAGCAGGGCCAACCGCAGCACGAACGCCCACCGCAGCTCGCGGTCGTAGAGACCGACGATCCCGAACTGGAGGATCCCGAACAGGACGAGCGCAGCGAGGAACGCCAGGCTCCGCCACCACGGCCACGGGGTGCCTCGTCGGGCCGCGCCGACCACCCACCAGCCGTAGGTGACGGCCGCGACGGCGATGAGCACCGCTGCGAGCGGGTCGAGGTGCCAGGTGCTCCAGAACTCGGGTGTCGACGGCGTGGGGTGCCTCCTGCGGATCGTGCGGCCGAAGACGATCCTCCGCCCGCGGCGCCGTCTCGAAGGGCCGCGGGTGGTGAGAACCGGTTCAGATCCGGGCTGCAGCAGGGGATGTCCGGCGGCTGGTGTACAGTTGCACCGTTGTCTTGATTGCTGCAAAAGAAGGGTTCGCGATGGACGTCGATGCCGATCTTCTGCGTGATGCCGGCCTGCGCGTCACGACCCCTCGTCTCGCGGTGCTCCGTGCCACCGAGACGATGCCGCACGCAACCGCCGACGACATCGTGACCGCCCTCACCGCGGGACTGCCGACGACCAGCCACCAGGCGGTCTACGGCGTCCTCGCGGCACTGACCGGTGTCGGGCTCGTTCGACGCATCGAACCGGCCGGCAGCCCCGCGCGCTACGAACGGCGGACGGGCGACAACCACCACCACATCGTGTGCACCATGTGCGGTGCGATCGAGGACGTCGACTGCGCCGTCGGGCACTCGCCCTGCCTCACGCCGTCCGAGACCCACGGCTTCGCCGTCACCACTGCCGAGGTCACCTACTGGGGCATCTGCGCGCAGTGCGCCGCGGCGGAGCGTGACGGCGCGGACGAGGACGCTGCGGCCGACGGCGCCAGCCCCGCCAGCGCCTAGCGCGACCCACCGTCCCCGCGACCCGCCGCCGCCGCGACCCGGCGGCGACCCACAGACAACCCGAGCATCCCTGACCGACCAACCGTTCCCCCCGAGGAGGACACGTGTCCGACCAGAACACGACGACCGGCCAGCCGGCTGGCACCCCCACCACCACGACCAACAGCGGCGCCCCCGTCTCGAGCGACCAGCACTCCATGGGCGTCGGCGCCGACGGGCCCCTCGCCCTGCACGACCACTACCTGGTCGAGAAGCTCGCCCAGTTCAACCGCGAGCGCGTCCCGGAGCGGGTCGTGCACGCCAAGGGTGGCGGCGCCTTCGGTACCTTCACCGTGACGCAGGACATCAGCCGCTACACCCGTGCCGCGTTCCTGCAGCCGGGCCAGCAGACCGAGATGCTCGCCCGCTTCTCGTCCGTCGCCGGCGAGCAGGGCTCCCCGGACACCTGGCGCGACCCCCGCGGCTTCGCGCTGAAGTTCTACACGAGCGAGGGCAACTACGACCTCGTCGGCAACAACACCCCCGTCTTCTTCATCCGCGACGGCATCAAGTTCCCCGACTTCATCCGGTCGCAGAAGCGTCTGCCGGGTTCGCACCTCCGCGACCACGACATGCAGTGGGACTTCTGGACCCTCTCGCCCGAGTCGGCGCACCAGGTCACGTGGCTCATGGGCGACCGCGGCCTGCCGGCGAGCTGGCGGACCATGGACGGCTTCGGGTCGCACACCTACCAGTGGATCAACGCCGAGGGTGAGCGCTTCTGGGTGAAGTACCACTTCATCACCGAGCAGGGCCACAAGACCCTGTCGCAGGCGGACGCCGACCGCATCGCCGGCGAGGACGCGGACTTCCACATCCGCGACCTGCGCGAAGCGATCGACCGTGGTGACCACCCGCGCTGGACCCTCAAGGTGCAGGTCATGCCCTACGAGGACGCCGCGTCGTACCGCTTCAACCCGTTCGACCTGACGAAGGTGTGGCCGCACGCGGACTACCCGCTCATCGAGGTCGGCACGATGGAGCTCAACCGCAACCCGGAGAACTACTTCGCGCAGATCGAGCAGGCCACCTTCGCGCCCTCGAACTTCGTCCCCGGCATCGCGGCGAGCCCCGACAAGATGCTCCTCGCGCGCATCTTCAGCTACGCGGACGCACACCGCTACCGCGTCGGCACGAACCACGCGCAGCTCCCGGTGAACGCCCCGAAGAACGAGGTCCACTCGTACTCGAAGGACGGCGCCATGCGCTTCGACTTCCAGAAGTCCGAGGTCCCCGCGTACGCGCCGAACTCGCTCGGTGGCGCCCACGCCGACCCGAGCGCGACCGACGACGCCCCGGGCTGGGAGTCGGACGGCGCCCTCCAGCGCACCGCTGCGACCCTCCACCCCGAGGACGACGACTTCGGGCAGGCCGGCACGCTCTACCGCGAGGTCCTCGACGACGCCGCCCGTGCGCGCCTCGTCGGCAACATCGCCGGGCACGTCTCGAAGGTGACCCGCGACGACCTGCGCGAGCGCGTGTTCGCCTACTGGACGAACGTCGACGCCGACCTGGGGGCGCGCGTGCGCGCCGCGGTCGCGCCGAGCGCGCCGGGATCGAACGAGGACCCGGAGAAGGTCGCGGTCGAGGCGTAAGCCCCAGCCGCTCCACTGACGGACGGGAGGCGCGGTGCCAGCTGGCACCGTGCCTCCCGTCCGTCGTTTCGTGCGGTGCAGGGCCGGGGTCGGCCCCGGCGGTCAGACTTGTTGGCCGTTCAGCCAGATGGGGCCGGGTCTGTGTGCCTGCCCAGTCCTCGAGCTAGACCTGTTGGCCGTTCAGCCAGATCGGGCCTGGTCTGTGTGCCTGCCCAGTCCTCGAGCTAGACCTGTTGGCCGTTCAGCCAGATGGGGCCTGTCGGCCAGTCCTCGAGCTGTTCCGCGACCGGGCGCACCATCCAGCCGCCCTGTTCTGTGTTGCTGATGCCCGCGCCCTCGGCGGTGAAGGCCGAGAAGGTGCCGACGGCGTCCTCCAGCTCGTGCCAGCCGAGGTGTGCGTAGAACGGGATCCGGTTCTCGCCCGCGCCGAGGAACCCGTACGGCACCTGCAGCCCGTCGAGGACGGCGTGGGTGCGGGTCATCAGCTCGCGGCCGACGCCCGTGCCCTGGAGTCGGGGCGACACCGCGACGAGGCCCGTGTCGCCGACGAGCACGTCGCGGCCCCCGACCGTGACGAACATGCGGCGGATGCCGACGTGGGCGAGGACGACCCCGTCGGCGTCGTGTGCGAGCACCCGGCGCTCCGGCTGCATGCCGGACCAGCTGCGGCCGCCCACGTACCAGTGCGACCAGTCGGGGAACGCCTGCCCCAGGAGCGCTGCGATCGCTTCGTGGTCGGGGAGCGACAGCGTGCTCTCCTCGACGACTTCCCACCGGATGTCTTCAGTCACGCGTCCATCCTGCCGGGTTCTCCCGACACGGGTTGCCCGATGACCGTCGCATCGATACGTTAACGGTGATACACGAGTATCAGCGATGAGTTGGGGAGATCGATGTCGATCAAGAACGTACTGATGTGTGCCACCGTGCTCGGAACCGTCGTGGCTGGAGGGATCGCGCTGGACAGTGCGACCGCGCCGGACGCGCACGCCGCGTGCTATGGATCCGTCACGCTGATGAAGGGGAAGAACAACTCGTGCTCGAATGGGGCACGGCACTGGAACGCCATCAAGAACGCCAATCCGAAGTACGGCGATTGGGTCGGCAAGGGGCGCATCTCCCAGCAGAAGCTGTGCTGGGCGAACGTCGTGTCGTACGGCATGACCGCGCGTTGAATGCCCGCCGCGCTGGAACGAGGCGTAGGACTCTGCGTCGCGGTCGTCCTCACGGCCACGATCGGCGGATGCTCGACCGACGTGTCACCCGTCGTTGAGACCTCGGACGCGATCGCTGACGGTCCCTGGGCGGACGAGTTCCGATCGTCGTACGGGGAGAGCAGATCCGACTACGAGCGGGCTGCCTTGGCGGACGGTGTCGTCACTCCCGCTGAGCTCGAGGACGCGCATGCGCGGATCGACTCGTGTCTGCGGGATTCGAACCTCACGATCAACTACTACGCGGAGGGCGGGTTCGAGGTCGCGAGCACCGATGGAAGCGCGCCGAGCAATGACATGAGCCGCACCAACAGCGTGCTTGAGTCCTGCGAAGCGCGATTCGATCGGAGCATCACCTACCTCTACGGAGAGACTCGCCGAAATCCGGAACGATTGGATGACGCGAAGATCACCGTCGCCTGCCTCAGGAAGGCAGGGCTCGTCGACGGGGACTACACCGAGGAGCAGTGGGAACTCGACTACGACGCTGACGACCTGCCGTTTGGTGACTTCGATCCGCAATGGACCGCATGCCGGATCGATCCGCTCGGACTCTGGTGGGAGCGGTGACGACGTGGCCGTCAGCGGCGCTCCTGGCGCTCGGGTCGATGGTGGTGGCAGCGGGCACGGCCGCCGCGATCGTGGTCGTCGTGCCCGCGGACCCTCCGGCGGCACTCCGTACGGCGCTGCCAGCGAGCACCGTCCGCGTGACGGAGCGCACGGACGCGGACGAACGGCAGGTGCAGCTCGCGCTCGACATCGGCTCGCCGCGTGCGGTCGTCACGGTGCGGGCCGGCACGGTGACCTCGTCGTCGTGCTCGACGGGTGCACCGCTCCGGAGTGGCGCCGTCGTCGCCCGGATCGACGGGCAGCCGGTGATCGCGCTGGCCACGGACGGTCCTCTGTGGCGCGACCTCGAAGTCGGGGACCGCGGCGAGGACGTCTCCGGGCTCCAGCGTGAGCTCACGCGATTCGGGGCCGGACTCACCGTCGACGGTGTCCTCGGGCGGGCGACGCTCCGAGCCGCAAGGCAGTTCCTGGTGAACCGGGGCGTCGAACAGCACGACCTGCCCGACGACACGGTGCCGCGGGGGCCGTTCGCATGGGTTCCGGCGTCCGAGAACACCGTGCGGTCGTGCACGGCGATCGTCGGGGCGCCGGTCGGCACCGACGGCGTCCTCGTCGAACTCCCCGCGGAACTCCGTGGCGCGCGCATCGAGACGCCACCGGTCGAACCGGCGCCGGGGGAGCGCGTCCTGCGGATCGGCAGTCGGGATGTGCCGGTCGACGCGCGCGGGGTGGTCTCGGCACCGACGGCGCTCGCAGCGGTCGCCGCGTTGCCGGAGTACGCGGCGACCGTCGCTTCGGCCGAGGGAGTGCCGACGTTGCCTGCGACGTGGACGCTCAGCCGGCCGCGGACCGTCCAGGTGCTGCCACCGACCGTGCTCTGGGACCTCCAGGGCGGCGACGCCTGTGTGCAACCGACGACCGGGCAGCCGCTCCGGGTCGAGGTGCTCGGGTCGGAGCTCGGTCAGTCGTTCGTCCGGGTGCCCGACGGGCGGACGCTCGATCGAGTCCGCGCCGACCCCGATCGGTCCCGCTCGTGCCGGTGACCCTCGATGCCATCGGACACGTGTGGCCGAACGGCACCGCGCTCTTCAGTGGTGTCGACCGGGTCTTCGCATCGGGCACGGTGACCGCCGTCGTCGGCCCGAGCGGTTCGGGCAAGTCCACCCTGCTGGCGATCCTGGCGGGGATGCTCCGTCCGACCCACGGCGCGGTCGTCCGGCCGGAAGGCTGCCGCCCCCTGTGGGTGTTCCAGAACCCGCACGGCGTCGCCCGGCGGCGCGTCCTCGACCACGTCGCGCTGCCGTTCCTCGCGGCAGGCGCCGACCGCAGGACGGCCGACGCGCGCGCTCTGGAGGTCCTCGACCGGTTCGGGCTCGGCCCCCGGGCGCACGCGCGGTTCGCGGAACTCTCCGGCGGTGAGGCGCAACGGCTGATGCTCGCGCGGGGCATCGCCAGTGGCCCGGACCTCATGCTCGTCGACGAGCCGACGGCACAGCTCGACCGAACGACCGCGGCCGAGGTCAACCACGCGATCGGCGCGCTCGCCGCGTCGGGGACCGCGGTCGTCGTCGCGACGCACGACGACGAGACACGGGACGCCTGCGACGGCGTGCTCGACCTGGGGCGGTACCGGTGATGCGGCTGGCCGAGGTCGTCCGCGAGGCCTGGCGGGACATCGCGTCCGGTGCCGCCTGGGCTGGTGTCGGCGCGATCGTCTTCGCGGTCCTGCTCGGAGGCGTCGTCGGCCTCCGGACGGCAGCGGTCGCGAAGGACGTCCGTGCCGCGGCGGCGTTCGTCGCGAGCGGGGCGGCGACGACCGTGCAACGCGCCGAAGGGAGGATCGACGGCCGAGTGTGTGATGCGCTCGCCGAGACGGAAGGGGTCATCACGTCCGGCGCGCTCCGGCGTCTCGACGCCGGGACGGTGCCCGCTGCGCTCCCCGGCTCGGCCGTCCCGACGTACGAGGTCACCGCGGGGCTGCCCGGTGTCCTGGGGACCGCGGGAACCGTCGGGGTCGCGGGCGTCATCGTCTCGCCCGCGGTGCGGGAATCGCTCGGACTCGCTCCGGGTGATCCGCTCGTCACGGCGGCGGGGACGAGTTCCGAGGTCGCGGGCGTGTACGACTACCCCGACGACGGTCGAGACCCGGACCTCGAGTACGCGCTCCTCGCGCCGACCGCCGACGACGGAGCACCGTTCGACGCCTGCTGGGTCACGGTCTGGCCGCAGCGCGAGGACACCCGCGCGATGCTCCGGCGGACCGTCCTGCCGGCGAGTGGCGCCGACGACGAGGCCCGTCCGACGGTCGGGCAGCTCAATCCCCGGCTCGGCGCGGCCTTCGCGCCGTCCGCTGCGGCATCGGCCGAGGTGCCGTTCGGCGCGGCGGTCGTCGCAGGGTTGGCGGTCGGTGGGGCGGCGGTCGCCAGGCGGCGGCTCGCGCTGGCCTCGGACCTGCACGTCGGGGTGCAGCGGAGCGTGCAGGTGCTGGGGATCGTCGTGCAGCACGCGGTGTGGGGTGCGGTCGGCGCCCTCGTCGCGGTCGGTGTGGCCGTGGTGCTCGTGCGTGGTCTCCCGGTCGACGACGCGCTGCCGATCGTGCTCGAAGCGGCGGCGACGGCGACGCTCGGCCTCGTCGCCGTGGTGCTCGGCGGGGCGCTCGCCGCGATGATGGTGCGCGAACGCGCCCTGCACCGTTACTTCCGGTCGCGATGACCGGCCGCCCGCAGCGGGCAGCACCCGACGAGGGGCTTCCAGCGCGACCGGTCAGCCGCGACGAGTCAGCCGCGACCCGTCAGCCGCGACCGGGTGCGGTGACCTCGAGCCGGTTCGCCCACGGGTCCTCGAACGCGACCGTGCGGCCGTCGTCGGCGGTCTGCACGCCGGTGTCCCGCATGCGAGAGGCCAGCGCGCCGAGGTCGTCCTCGCCCGGCACCTCGATCCGCACGAGCCCGAGTCCGAGCGCGAGCTGGCGGCGTCCGGCACCGCGGGAGTTCCACGTGTTCATGGCCATGTGGTGGTGGTACCCGCCGGCGCTGACGAAGAGTGCCTCGCCCCACCCGGCGGTGGTCTCGAAGCCGAGCTTGTCGACGTAGAACTCGCGGGCCGATGCGACGTCGCCGACGGACAGGTGGACGTGTCCGACCCGGCCGGGAGCGGTGGCGACGCCGTCCAGGGCCGACGGCGTGAGGTGCTCCTGCAGGAAGGCGTTCGGGTCGACGTACTTCGTGTCCATGTCGACCATGCCGTGCGTCCACGACCACTCGGTGCGGTCGCGGTCCCAGTAGAGCTCGACGCCGTTGCCCTCGGGGTCGGTGCAGTAGAACGCGAAGCTGACCAGGTGGTCGGCGCTGCCCGTGAAGGTCTGCGGGTACTTCGTCGCGACCGAGTACAGCGCGGCGGCGAGGTCGGCCTTCGTGTCGAACAGGATCGCCGTGTGGAACAGCCCGGCCTCGTGCGCGCCGGCGTGCTGCATCGCAGGGGCGTGCTCGAGGATCACGATCGGCACGGCGACGCCCGACGGTGACGGTCGTCCGAGCACGGCGACGCCGCCGTCGTTCGAGAACAGCGACAGGCCGATGCCCTCGCGGTAGTAGCCGATCATCCGGTCGAGGTTCGCGACCCGGAGGGTGACGGCGCCCATCCCGGTGTCGGCGGCGAGGAGGTCCTGCGTGTGCATGGCATCAGTCTGCGCCGAAATAGTTGATGCGTCAACCAATTTCGGTGACGCGTCACCTAAGATGACCTGCTCAGTGCGTCGCGGGGTTGCGACATCGTCGTTGTCGTACGACTGCGGCCATGACGCACGCGCGCGCCCGCCTCACTTCGCGCTGAACCCGCCGTCGGACTTGAGCAGCTGCCCGTTCACCCAGCCCCCGTCCGGCCCGCAGAGGAACCCCACGAGCGCCGCCGTGTCGCTCGGCATCGAGGTCCGCCCGCCCGGGGTCTGCGCGATCGCCGACTGCCGGATCTCCTCCGTCATCCACCCGGTGTCGTTCGGCCCCGGGTTGACGAGGTTGGCGCTGACGTGCACGTCCGCGAGCTCCTGGGCCGCCCCGACGATCAGCCGGTCGAGCGCGCCCTTGCTCGTGCCGTACGGCAGGTTGAAGGCGATGTGGTCGCTCGTGAGCGCGACGATGCGGCGCCGGTCCTCGGGTGCGGCGGCCCCGGCGCGCAGTCGCGCCGCGTACGCCTGCACGATGAGGAACGGTGCGCGGACGTTGACCGCCATGTGCCGGTCGAACGACTCGATGGTGGTGGTGGCGAAGTCCGAGTCCACCGACTCGCAGTGCGACATCACGACCGCGGTCACGGGCGCGCCCGCCTCGGTCTCGGCTCGGCCGACGAGTGCGGCCGCCTGCTCCGGATCGGCCAGGTCGACCGGGAGGCGCGTCACGCGTGCACCCGCGTGCTCGCACCCGGCGACGACGCTGTCGATCCCTTCCGGATCGGCGGCACCGTGGACGCGGGCGTCGTACGGGCCCCACCACGAGATGGCCAGGTCCCAGCCGTCGGTCGCCAACCGCAGCGCGAGCGCTGCGCCGATCCCGGCTCGTCGACCGACACCGGTCACCAGGGCGAGGGGTCTGTGGGACATGGGTCGTGCCTCCCGTCTGTCCGTCGCAGCGGTGCGTCGGCGCACCCAGCTTGGCATCGCACCCGGTGTCCTGTCGGCGGGGCCGCGCCGACCGGGGCCAAGATGGGTGGATGCCACGCTCACGACGCCTGCCGGACGAGCGACCGAGCGGTGGACGCGGACGCGGCCGTCGCGGCGGCCGTCCCGACCCCGCCACGTTCCCCGTCGAGCAGATGCGCGACCGGATGTCGTCGTACATCTACGGCAACATCACGGTGCTCGCCGTGGCCATCGCGGTGAACCCCGACCAGATCCACCACGGGGCGGCGGTCCTCACGGTGCTCGCGACCGCAGTCCTGACGTACCTCGCGCACGTCCTCGCGCACCTCGTCGCGCACGGTCTCGGTGACGACGGCTCGGGGTCCGACGACGCACGTCGCGAGTCGGTCGTCACCACCGTGCGGAACGCGAACCCGATCGCGACGTCCGGGCTCATCCCGGCGGTCCTCTACGCAGCGGCGTGGATCGGGTGGCTGCCGGCGGAGTGGGCGCAGATCGCGGCGACCGTGATCCTGGTGGTGCGCATCGGCATGGTCGGCGTCTTCATGCAGCGGTTCAGCGGCAAGCGCCCCACGTTCCTCGGGCTCTGGGGCGGCATCGTGCTCGCCGCGGTCGCCTTCGTCATCGGCTTCGTGAAGGTGGTGCTGACGCATTGAGCGCGGCGCAGGAGCAGACGAGGCGGCCCGGGTGGAAGTTCCTCCGCGACGTGGTGATCATCGTGGTCGCGGCGTTGCTGGCGTCGTTCCTGGTCAAGGCGTACCTCGTCCGCTCCTTCTACATTCCCTCCGCGTCGATGGAGAACACGCTGCTCATCGGCGACCGCGTGCTCGTGAACGAACTCGTGCCCGGTGTCGTGCCGGTGCAGCGCGGTGACGTGGTCGTCTTCCAGGACCCGGGCGGTTGGCTCACGGCGGCGCAGGGCGACGACCTCATCAAGCGGGTGATCGGGATGCCCGGCGACACGGTGTCGTGCTGCGATTCCCAGGGGCGGCTGTCGGTGAACGGGCACCCGGTCGACGAGTCGTACGTGGTCCTCGAACCGGGGTCCGACCGGGTCTCGCGGCAGGACTTCACGGTCACGGTGCCGAAGGGTCGGCTCTGGGTGATGGGCGACAACCGCTCCGACTCCGCGGACTCGCGGGTGCACGGCACGGTGCCGGTGTCGGACGTCGTCGGGCGGGCGTTCCTGACGACCTGGCCCGTGTCGCGGTGGACGGTGCTGTCGCGGCACGCCGACGTGTGGGACGGTGTCCCCGACGCGTCGTCGACCGGAGGGACCCCGTGACACCAGCAGGCCCGGCCTTCGAGTACGTGACGGGCGGCGACGACGACGTCGCGCTGCACCGGATCCGCACTCCGGGACCGCAGTCCGGCACCATCGGGCCGCGTCCGGACCACGTCGTGTTCGTCCTCGCCGACGGTCACGCCACCCTCACCGCCGACGACGGCAGCGAGTGGTCCGTGGCAGCCGGACGGCCGATGATGCTCTCCGCGTCGGTGGCGTACGCGTTCGACACCGACGCGACTGCGATGACCCTGCTGCACGTCGCCCCGTCGGTACTCGGGGACGCCGACGAGCCGTCCGAGTTCGTCCAGCCCGACCACGACGACCCCGGGGTGGAGCCGCTCCTCGCACTCCTCGGTGAGGTCGCCGACCGGATCCTCGACCCGTCACTCGACGCCGGCGAGCGTGCAGCCCTGAACCGACGTGTCACGACGGTGGTCCTGTCGACGTTCACCCGGTCGCGGTCCGACGTCGAGCACCGGCTCCGTCGGGCGATCCGCTTCGTGCACGACCACGCGGGGGAGTCGATCGAGGTCGCGGACATCGCGGCGGGGGCCGACCTCAGCGAGCGTGGACTGCAGGACCTCTTCCGGCGGCGACTCGCGGTCACGCCGATGCGCTACCTCCGCGAGGTCCGGCTCGACCGGGTGCACCTCGAGCTGGTGTCGCCGCGGGGTGGCGTCCGGACCGTCCGGGACGTCGCGCACCGCTGGCAGTTCACGCACCTGGGGCGGTTCGCCGAGCACTACCGGCGGCGCTTCGGGGAGCGTCCGCACGAGTCGATGCGGCGGACCGACCCGACGCACGACTGAGCTCCGCAGAGAACGGTGGTTCTCATCCGTGCGGTTTCCGGCTATCCTGCTTCCGTGGACGAGCGACGATCCGAGCTTGCCGCGATCGCGCAGGCGGTCGCCTTCCTGACGGCGGCACTCGCCGACTGATCGGGACACGACCCCGGCCTGGAGGCGCGGTGTGCGTCCGACGCGCACCGCGCCTCCAGGCCCCCACCGTTCCACCCCCAGGAGGCGACGTGACCACCGACCAGTCGACGACACCCCGCGGCGGGGCGCTCGCGCCGCTCGCGATCCCGGTCTTCCGCGCACTGTGGATCGCGGTGCTGGTGAGCAACATCGGCAGCTGGATGCAGACCGTCGGCGCGCAGTGGCTGCTCGTCGACGAGCACGCCGCACCCGTCGTCATCGCGCTCGTGCAGACCGCGTCGAGCCTGCCCGTCCTGCTCATCGGCATCCCCGCCGGCGTGATCGGCGAGTTCGTCGACCGTCGGCGACTCCTCATCGGGGTGCAGGCCTTCCAGGTGGTCGTCGGCCTCGCGATGACCGTGCTGACCGCGACCGGCTCGATGACGCCGGCGCTCCTCCTCACCGTCACGTTCCTGCTCGGCGCCGCCTCTGCCCTGCAGCTGCCCGCCTACCAGGCGCTCGTGCCGGAGCTCGTGCCGCGGGCGGCGATCACCGACGCGGCTGCCCTCAGCTCCGTCGGCGTCAACGTCGCACGGGCGATCGGGCCGGCGCTCGCCGGTGTCGTCATCGCCCAGCTCGGGGTCCCGTTCGTGTTCGCGGCGAACGCCCTGTCGTTCGCGTTCTTCCTGGTGGTGCTCCTCGCGTGGCGTGGCTACCAGCGGCCGGAGACCCGGGCCGAACCGTTCATCGACGCCACCCGCGCCGGCCTGCGGTACGTGCTCCACGCCGGGGTCGTCCGCCGGCTGCTCGTGCAGTTGGCCGTGTTCATGGTGCCGGCGAACGCGCTCTGGGCGCTCCTGCCGTTGGTCGCCAGCGGGCCCCTCGGCCTGTCCTCCGGCGGGTACGGGCTCCTGCTCGCCGCGGTCGGCGTCGGATCGGTCGGCGGGGCGTTCGTGATGCCGGCAGTGCGCGCGCGGCTCGGCACCGGACGGCTGGTCGGCGTGACCTCGGTGCTCTTCGGCATCAGCATGGGTGTCGTCGCCCTCGTCCCCGTGCTCCCCGTCGTGCTCGTCGCCCTCGTCGTCGGCGGGGTGGCCTGGATCGGTGTCGTCACGACGTTGAACGGCACGGTGCAGGCGTTCCTGCCCGCCTGGGTGCGGGCGCGTGGTCTGGCCGTGTACCAACTGGTGCTGTTCGGCAGCACGGCGGTCGGCGCGGCGCTGGCCGGCATCGTGGCCACGCCGCTCGGGGTCGTCGGCGTCCTCGCCGGAGCCGGGGTCGTCACCGCCGCGAGCGCGCTGCTCCTCGCCACGTCACGGTTCCCCGTGCTCACCGACCGGCAGCGTGCGGCGACGCCGATGCCGTTCGGCGACGTGGACATCGTCCCCGACGACCACGCGGCGGCCACCGGCGAGACCCTCGTTCTGCTGCACTGGACCGTGCCGGAGGCGTCCGTCGACGTGTTCCGCACCCGCGCCGCTTCGCTCGGCAAGAGCCGCCGACGGACCGGGGCGCGTGACTGGAACCTCTACCGGGATGCCGGCGCCGGGCCCGGTGCGTGGGTCGAGGCGTTCCGGGTGGGGTCGTGGCAGGAGCACGTCGACCAGCACGAGGTGCGGCAGACCGGCGACGACGCCCGGACGCTCGACGCGGTGCGCGAGGTGGCGGGGGAGCCCCGCGTCGAGCACCTGGTGGCCGTGGGGGTCAGCAGCCCGTCGTCGTCAGGTTGACCTTCGCCACGGCATCGTTCGACACCGTGGTCTTCTGGGGGCAGAGCTCGTTCGCCCGCACCGTGACCTCGCCGAGCGGGACCCCCGCGAAGTCCGCGGTCCCGCCCGGGAAGACCCGCTGGTGCTCGGACAGCTTGCCGGTGGACGCGAAGACCTTCACCTCGTAGGGGTGGTCCGCGGCGTTGGCCGACACCGTCACCGACACCTGCCCGGTGGAGTCGTGCGCGCCGCAGCCGGTGAGGGCGAGCGCGGCGGCGACACCGAGGACGAGCACGGGGACGACACGACGGAGCACGTCGCCAAGGGTACGCCGCGCTGGGTGGCGCTCCGCACGCGCCCGACGTCACGCGTCACGCCGTCCTCGTGCGCGGACCTGTGCCGGATCCTCTCGCCGCGTCCTCCGTACTGGGGACTGGGACTGTCCGGTTGGCGCGTTAGCGTGGACCCATGCACTCCGAGCCCGCCGTCTCCGACCGCCCGACGACGGACGCCCGGCGCGCGGCGCTCCTCGCCGCACTCGACGTGGTCGAGGGCGGTGCCGAGGAACGGTTCGACCGGATCACCCGCATCGCGCGGGAGGCCTTCGGTGTGAGCGGCTCGTTCCTCAACCTCGCCGGGCTCGACGTGCTGACGATCAAGTCGCAGCAGAGCGACGACGTCTTCGACCCGACGATCCCGCTGCAGGACACCTTCTGCGGCCGGACCCTCGCCGCCGAGGGGCCCATCGTCGTGCCGGACGCGCTCGAGGACCCCCGGTACGCCGACCTCCCGATGGTGCTCGACGACCCGAACGTCCGCTTCTACGCCGGCGTCCCGATCCGCGTCGGCGACGACGACGTGAAGGTCGGCACGCTCTGCCTCATCGACTCCGCTCCGCGCACCTTCGCACCCGACGACCTCGCGCTGCTCGAGGAACTCGGCGTCTGGGCCGAGCGCGAACTCGCCGCCGGCGCCGACGAGGACCGCCTCCGCTCGGTGCTCGCCGGGCTCGAGCCGTCCGTGATCGAGGTGCCGGGGTACCGCGTCGGTGGCATGTCCGTCCCGCACGGTGTCGTCTCCGGTGACTTCCACGACTGGCACGTCGACGGCGATGCGCTGGTCGTGACGGTCGCCGACGTGATGGGCAAGGGCATGTCGGCCGGACTCCTCGCCGCGACCATCCGCGGTGCGCTGCTCGCACGAGGCTCCGAGTCCACCGCACGTGCGGTGGCCGGGCTCGAGGCGCAGGTCGGACCGGACCTCAGCCGTGCCGAGTCGTTCGCCACGATGTTCCACGGACGCCTGACCCCGGCGACCGGGCGGATGGAGTTCACCGACGCCGGACACGGCCTCGCGATCCAGCTGCACGCGGACGGCACCGAGACCGTCCGACGCTCCTACGACCTGCCGATCGGTTTGCACCCCGTCGGCGCCGACCGCGTCACGGGCACCCTCGAACTCGAGCCGGGGGACGTCCTCGTGCTCGTGAGCGACGGCGCGCTCGAGCTGTGGGACTCCACGCTCGCGTCACTCGGAGCACTCGGCGCGATGTGGCGCGACGCCCCGGACATCGACACGTTCCTCGGACGCGTGCGGACCCGTGCGGGGACGCACGACCCGGGCGACGACCTGACGGTCGTCGTCATCGCGCGCGACTGACGCGGAGGGTGCGCGGACGGCGCGCTCGACGCCTGTCCTTCGGTGCTGAGATCGCACTTGCTGCCGCTTCCGTGGCGCGCGGGCCGCACGAAGTGCGATCTCAGCGACGGTGAGCGGCGCCCGCGCTACGCGCCGAGCCGCTCGATCAGCTCGCGGTAGCGCTCGGCCGTCCGGGTCACGATCGCCTCGGGCAGCACCGGGGGCGTGCCCTGCCGGTCCCAGTTCGCGCTGAGCCAGTCGCGGACGATCTGCTTGTCGAACGACTCGGTGCGGTTCCCCGACCGGGCGTCCCAGTAGCGGCTGGAGTCGCTCGTCAGGACCTCGTCCCCGATGCGGATCTGCCCCGTGCCGTCGCGGCCGAACTCGAACTTCGTGTCCGCGATGACCACCCCGCGCTCGAGGGCGATCGCCGCCGCCTCGGAGTACACCCGGAGCGACAGGTCCCGGAGCTGCGCCGCCGCCGTTGCGCCGACGAGCTCCTCCGTCTGCTCGTAGGAGATGTTCTCGTCGTGCTCGCCCTGTGGCGCCTTGTACGCCGGCGTGTAGATCGGCTCGGGCAGGCGGTCCCCGTTCGACAGCCCCTCGGGGAGTGCGACGCCGCAGACACTGCCGGACTCCTGGTACTCCGCCCAACCGCTGCCGACGAGGTACCCGCGCACGACGCACTCGACGGGGAACATCTCGAGCGGCATCACGTGCATGGACCGCGACGCGACCGACTCCGGCACCGGGGTGCCGCCGGCCGACGGCGCGATGAGGTGGTTCGGGACGTCGGCGAGCCGCGTGAACCAGAAGCGGGACAGGCGGGTGAGGAGTTCACCCTTGCCGGGGATCGGCGGTTCGAGCGCGAAGTCGTAGGCGCTGACCCGGTCGGATGCGACGAGGAGCAGTTCCGATGCGCTCGCGACGTCGGCGGTGCCCTCGGGCACGTAGAGCTCGCGGACCTTGCCGGAGGAGACGTGGCGCCACCCCGCGAGCACGGGTGCCGGGCTCATCGGACGACCTTCGCGGCGATGTCGGTGCGGAACTGCGCGCCCTCGAGCGTGATGTCGCCGACGCCGGCGTACGCACGGTCGCGGGCTTCCGCGAACGTCGAGCCGACGGCGACGACACTGAGCACCCGGCCACCGGTCGCGATGAGGTCACCGTCGAGGACCCCGGTCGCGGCGTGCGCCACCGAGACGCCGTCGCGCGCGTTCGCGGCGTCGACGCCGGTGATCGTGCGACCGGTCCTCGGGTTCTCCGGGTAGCCCTCGCTGGCGAGGACGACCGTCACGGCGACGTCGTCGCGGAACTCCGGTGTCGGCGCGGACGCGAGCTGTCCGCTGGCGGCGGCGAGCATGAGGCTCGACAGCGGTGTTGCCAGGCGGGGGAGGACGACCTGGGTCTCGGGGTCGCCGAAGCGTGCGTTGAACTCGATGACCCGCACGCCCTGCTCGGTGACGATGAGGCCGCAGTAGAGCAGGCCGACGAACGGCGTGCCCTCGTGCTCGAGTCGGCGGACGGTGGGGAGCGCGACGAGGTCGGTGACCTCGTCCACGAAGGCGCGCTCCGACGGCCAGCGGTCGGCGAGCCACGGCAACGGCGAGTACGCGCCCATGCCGCCGGTGTTCGGCCCGGAGTCGCCGTCACCGAGGCGCTTGTAGTCCTGCGCGGGGCTGAGCGGTCGGACGTCGTGCCCGTCGCTCAGGAAGAACAGCGAGACCTCTTCGCCGTCGAGGAACTCCTCGACGACGACGTGGCCGTGCTGGAGCCAGTAGGTGGCGTGGTCGATCGCCGCCTGGCGGTCCTCGGTCACGAGGACGCCCTTGCCGGCGGCGAGCCCGTCGGCCTTCACGACGTACGGGGCACCGAGCTCGTCGATGGCCGCGACCGCTTCGTCGGCGGTGCCGGCGTACACCGGGCGGCCGGTGGGCACGTCGGCCTCGGACATGATGCGCTTCGCGAACGCCTTCGAGCCCTCGAGCTGCGCGGCGGCCTTGCTCGGGCCGAACACCGGGATGCCCCGTGTCCGCAGGGGGTCGGCGACGCCGGCGATGAGGGGCGCCTCGGGCCCGACCACGACGAGCTCGATGTCGTTCTCGAGCGCGTACTCGGCGACGAGGGCGCCGTTCGTGGGGTCGAGGGAGACCGTCTCGACGTCGGCGGCGATGCCGGCGTTGCCGGGCGCCACCGTGATGACGTGGCCCGCCTGTTCAGCGAGGAGGGCCGTGATGATCGCGTGCTCGCGGGCACCGGAACCGAGGACGAGGATTCGCACCCGATCACCCTACCCAGCCCGACTCGCCCGTTGCGATGCGACGGCTAGCCTGTGGACATGCCACCGAGGAGGATCGAGGACGCCGACGGGCGCGCCGCACTCGCCGCCGTCCGGCAGGGGGCGACCGATCGGCCGACCCTCGCGACCGCCGTGCGCTGGACGTTGCAGCGGCTCGCCGACGACGTCCCCGGCAACAGCGTCGAGGTCCGGGTACCACCGTTCGCAGCGATCCAGGCCGTGCCCGGCCCGCGGCACACCCGGGGGACGCCGCCGAACGTGGTCGAGACGGACGCGACGACGTGGCTGGCGCTCGCCACCGGCGAGCTGCGCTGGGACGAGGCGGTCGCGCAGTCGCGCGTCAGCGCGTCCGGTTCCCGTGCGGTCCTGACGGAGTTCCTGCCGGTGCGGCTGGACACCTGACACGTCACGGGACGGCGGACTGGAGGCGCGGTGCGGGCCCGCCACGGGCCTCCAGGACGAGGCGACAGCCGTTGCTGAATTCGGCGACCCGAATTAGGTAATGCCTACCGATGTGACGTCACCGACCGGCCGCCTACCGTAGAAGACACGGGCCGCCGATGACGCCGGCCGGAGAAGTCGCCGGGATTCGGACCCGACCCGAACGGGTCCGAACCCGGCGACAGGTCCAAAGGTACGCGACATCCGACACACCGTGTCAACCGTTCCGGCGAGTCGTGCTGCATTCCGCAACGATCCTGCGGGTTCGGCCGAGTCGCGTGTCGGGTACGCGCGTCAGAGCAGTTCGCTGAGCTGCGTCCGCGTGTGCAGGTCCCACTTCGAGAACACCCGCGACATGTGTGCGTCGATCGTCCGGACGCTCAGTCCGAGCGTCTCCGCGATCCGGCGGTTGCTGAGGCCCTTCGCCGCGAGCGCGGCCACCTCGTACTCGCGGTTCGTCAGCGGCGTCTTCGACCGTCCCGCCGTCACCGACATGCCGTGCGTCGCCAGGACGCCCTGCGCCGCGATCGTCCCGGTGCGGTCGCCGGCCCGGACCGCGTCGGCGTACGCGACGATCGCATGGGCGAGCGGTCCGTCCACCTTCGCCGCCGCCGCCCGCATCCGGTCGAGCGAGGCAGCGGTGTCCCGTCCGCTCAGCATGTCGTTCGTGTAGTGGAGCGTCTCCGCGTACATCACCGGCGTCCACGAGCCACTCGCGGTCGAGCGCTCGATGATCTCGTCGGCGTGCCGGAGCCCCGCCGGGTTGCCGAGCACCGCCTCGGTCCAGGCGATCGACACCGCGACCTGTTCGCCGGTGATCCGCATCGCCCGGATCGGTGTCGACCGCGCGCGCTCGAGCGCTGCCGTGGCCTCTTCCGTGTGTCCGGCGTAGGCGTACGACATCGCGAGCCGTGCCCACGGGTACGCCGCGAAGCCGCCGTGGTCGGCGACGTCGTAGCGTTCGCAGGCGGCCGAGAACGCGGCCACGGCGTCGTCCCAGCGGCGCTGCGCGATCGCGAGGTTGCCGTCGCCGATGAGCTCGAGGGTGAAGTCGTACTTCAGGTAGGGACTCGACCGGCGCACCGGGACCTCGGTGATGAGGTCGGCGATGTCGCCTCGCCACACCTGCAGCTGGTGCATGACCGACACGATCTCGCCGACGCTCCACGGGGCTTCCTCGAGGTGCTCGACAGCCGTTGCGAGACACCGCTTCCCGAAGGCGGCGGCGTCGTCCAGCCGTCCGGCGGTCGCGAGTGCCATCACCGCGCACGGCGCCAGGCAGAGGAACGCGAAGGGGACGGTCGGGGCGTGCACGATGCCGGAGCGTTCGAGCTCGGCGCGGACCTCCTCGAAGCGTCCGCCCCAGCCGAGGTGCGCGAGCCGGAGGAGCCGGAGCCGCTCGGCCGCGTCCTCGGAGACGAGCCGGGCGGCGGTGTCCGTGAGCGCCACCGCCGCGAGGGTGTCGTCATCGTGGAACTGCCGGATGTTCGCCAGCGTCTCGCACGCCTCGATCACGCCCGCGTCGCCGACCTCGTCCGGCGCCGAACGGGCGACGGCCCATGCGGCCTCGGCGTCCGAGCGACCGGCCTCGCGACCGGTGCTGTACGAGTGTGCGAGGGACCGGAGGCAGTGCGCCGCGACCCGTTCGGCAGGGGTCAGCGTCGTGCGGATGGCGGCCGAGGCGAGGGCGATCGCGCTCTCGTGCTCCTGCAGGCGCACCGCGACCTGGGTGGCGTCGAGCAGCTGGTCGACGGCCGGCAGCACCCCGCACTCGAGCGACCAGAGCGCGGCACGGAGGCGCGCGGCGGCCGGCGCTCCCTCGGGACGGTCGGTGCGGAACGCGTTGGCGCGGGCGAACAGCGCCGTGCGACGGGCGACGGGCACGAGGGCGCGGACGACCTCGCCGACGAGGGGGTGTGACGGCCGGACGACAGCGGTGCCGTCGTCGAGCGAGTCGATGCGTACGAGACCGAGCGCCACGACCCGGTCGACGTCGCCGCCGCTGACCAGCCCGAGCAGCCGGGGGAGCGGGATCGGGTCCGCGAGGGCGACGATGTCCACGACGTCGCGGAGGTCCTCAGGCAGCGCGCCGAGTTCGGTGCGGTACATGTCCGCCAGGCTGCTCGACGCCGTCACTCGGCCGCGCCAGTACCAGCCGGACGCCGTCTGCTCGAGCGCTCCGGTCGCCAGGGCAGCCCGGACGACCTCGCGCACGTAGAGCGGGTTCCCGGCGGTCGCGCGGTGCACCCGTTCCGCCGAGGCCGTCTCGAGCTGGGCTCCGAGGGCCTCGGCGATGATCGACGACGTCTCGTGCAGGTCGAGCGGGGCCAGGTCGATCCGCTCGAGCAGGTCGTCCTGCCAGAGCGAGCGCAGCGGTTCGGGCAGCGCGGCGAAGTCCCGGCACGTGAGCACGAGTCGTGCGCCCTGCTCGCGGACGAGCCAGGCGACGTAGCGCGCCGAGATCGCGTCGAGGTGGTCGGCGTCGTCCACGCGGAGCAGGACGTCACGGTCGGCGAGGTCCTCGGTCGCGCGGAGGCGCTGTTCGGCCTGGCTCCCGCCGACGAGCTCGGTCAGGGAGCCCGGCAGCTCGCCGAACCGCTCGGCGACGGCACCGAACGGCATCGAACGGCTCGCGGCGACCGCGGTGATCGGCACGACGAGGGTCCGGCCGGAGGCGTCACGACCGGCGACCCGGTCGGTCACCCGGCCCGCCGCGGCGCTCTTGCCGAGCCCGGGGGCCCCGACGAGGGCGACGCTCCACCGGTGTTCGGCGACGACGGCCACGGCGCGGTCCTCCTCGCGGCGCTGGAGGATCGGCCACGCCACACGGGCCGGGACACGGACACCACGTGCACTGCGTTCTCGCATACGCGTCACTCCTCCCCGTGGGATACCGATCGGTCGGGACCATCCTCTCCCGGATCGACCCCGCCGTGGAGGCCGGAGCACGTCCCACAGTGGGGGACAATGGACTGGTGAGCGACACCGACCGACCCGACGAACGACCGGCCCCGGCGCCGAACGCCGTCACCTCCTCCGACCAGGTCACGATCCGTCGTGCCCCGAAGTTCGGCGTCTTCATCGTGGGAGGCGCGGTCCTCGGCTTCGTCGCGACGCTCATCGTGGTGTCGGCGACGATGAACATCGAGCGCGGCGACCAGCAGGAGACCGCGAGCTTCGGCAGCCTGGTGGGGTACTTCAGCCTGTGGGGCGTCACGATCGGCGCCTTCGTCGGCGCGGTCGTCGCGGTCGTGCTGGACCGCGTCTTCGCGCGGCGGGCGGCCCGCCTCACCGCGGAGCGCGTCGAGGTGGAACTCCCGCCGGAGACGGTCGAGGGCGAGATCGAGGACCACGGCGACGTCGACGGCCGCGGCGAACGGTCGCAGTAGACGAGACCCCGGAACGGCCTGGAGGCGCGGTGCCAGCTGGCACTCCTCCCTCGCAGGCTCGGTCGGCGCGCCCCGCGTGACGCTGGCGCGTCACCGCTGAGCGGGGCGCGCTCCAGTCCGTTCGTCTGGTCGCGTTCGCGACCCCCACTCAGCTGAGCTGGTTGTCCTCGACCCAGGCCAGGTACTCCGGGCTCACGGTGCCGGTGACGTACTCGCCGGTGAAGCAGCTCATCTCGAGGTCCGTGACGTCGGAGCCCTCGATGATCGCGTCGCGCATGTCGCCGATCTCCTGGTAGATCAGGTGGTCGCTGCCGAGCACCTTGTTGATCTCCGGGATCTTCCGGTCGTGCGCGATGAGCTCCGCGCGGGTCGGCATGTTGATGCCGTACACGTGCGGGTACCGGACCGGGGGAGCGGCACTGGTGAACGTGACCTCGTTCGCACCGGCGGCGCGGGCCATCTCCACGATCTCGCGGCTGGTGGTGCCCCGCACGATCGAGTCGTCGACGATGAGGATGTTCTTGCCCTTGAACTCGGACGACATCGCGTTGAGCTTCTGGCGCACGGACCGCTTGCGCTCCGCCTGCCCCGGCATGATGAAGGTGCGACCGACGTACCGGTTCTTGTAGAAGCCCTCGCGGTACTCGATGCCGAGCTTCCGCGCGACCTGCATCGCGGCCGGCCGGCTCGAGTCCGGGATCGGCATGACCACGTCGATGTCGCCGGTGGGGGCGTAGCGCTCGATCGTGTCGGCCAGGCGGTTGCCGAGCCGGAGCCGTGCGTCGTACACCGAGATGCCGTTCATCACGGAGTCGGGACGGGCGAGGTAGACGTACTCGAACGAGCACGGCACCAGGCGCGGGTTCTTCGCGCACTGGCGGGCGTGCATCTGCCCGTTCATCTCGATGAAGACGGCCTCACCGGGAGCGACGTCGCGGACGATCTCGTAGCCGCCCGACTCGAGCACGAGGGACTCGGAGGCGACGACCCACTCGGGGTTGCCGGCCTCGTCGAACTTGTGCCCGAGGATGAGCGGCCGGATGCCGAACGGGTCGCGGAACGCCAGCAGGCCGTGCCCGGCGATCGTCGCGATCGCGGCGTAGGACCCCTCGACCCGCTCGTGCACGCGCTCGACGGCGTCGAACACCTGACCGGGGTCGAGGTCGGCGTCGCGCACCTGGCCCTGGAGCTCGTGCGCGAGCACGTTCACCAGCAGCTCGGTGTCCGAGGTCGTGTTGAGGTGCCGCCGGTCGATGTCGAACAGTTCACGGGTGAGTTCCCGCGTGTTCGTCAGGTTGCCGTTGTGCACGAGGACGATGCCGTACGGCGCGTTCACGTAGAACGGCTGGGCCTCTTCCTCGTTGCTCGCGGCGCCCTTCGTGGCGTACCGGACGTGCCCGAGTCCCATCGTGCCGAGGAGGGCACGCATGTCACGGGTGCGGAAGGACTCCCGTACGTGACCCCGGGTCTTGTGCATGTGGTGGATGCGACCCTCGACCGTGGCGATGCCCGTCGAGTCCTGTCCCCGGTGTTGCAGGAGGAGCAGTGCGTCGTAGATGGATTGGTTTGCAGGCCCCTGCGCAACGAGGCCGACGATGCCGCACATTCGCGGAGTGCTCCAGACCGTAGAATCGGGTGGTACCGAACAAGTCTGCCATGCCCAAGCGGAGGACTACGCATGCCCAACCCCTACGCAGAGGCCGGCGTCGACACCGCTGCCGGTGACCTCGCCGTCGAGCTCATGAAGTCCGCCGTCGCGGCGACCCACAACCCGTCCGTGCTGGGCGGTGTCGGTGGGTTCGCAGGACTCTACGACGTCTCGTTCCTGAAGGACTTCGAACGTCCGCTGCTCGCGACCTCGACCGACGGCGTCGGTACGAAGGTCGCCATCGCGCAGGCGATCGACAAGCACGACACCATCGGCCAGGACCTCGTCGGCATGGTCGTCGACGACATCGTCGTGGTCGGGGCGAAGCCGCTCTTCATGACCGACTACATCGCGTGCGGCCGGGTCGTCCCCGCCCGCATCGCCGACATCGTCGCCGGGATCGCGCGCGGCTGCGCGGACACCGGCACCGCGCTGGTCGGCGGCGAGACCGCTGAGCACCCCGGTCTCCTCGGACCGGACGACTACGACGTGGCCGGCGCCGCGGTGGGCGCGGTCGAGGCCGGATCGCAGCTCGGCGCGCACCTCGTGCAGGACGGCGACGTCGTGCTCGCGATCGAGTCGTCGGGGCTGCACTCGAACGGGTACTCGCTCGTGCGCCACATCCTGGCAACGCGGGACATCGGCTTCACCGACCAGCTGCCGGAGTTCGGCGCGTCCGTCTCCGTCGGCGAGGCGTTGCTCGAGCCGACCCGCCTCTACACGTCGCCGCTGCTGGCGCTCCTCGAGCAGCACCCGGGTGCCGTGCACTCGCTGTCGCACGTGACCGGTGGGGGCATCGCGGCGAACCTGGCACGCGTGCTGCCCGTCGGCTCGTGGGTCGAGGTCGACCGCTCCACGTGGCAGCCCCTGCCCGTCTTCCGGGTGCTCGCCGACATGGCCGGCACCCCGATCGAGGACACCGAGGGCACCTGGAACCTCGGGATCGGCATGTTCGCCGTGGTCTCCGCCGCCGCTGCCACCGACGTCATCGCGTCGCTCGGCGCCGCGGGGATGCCGTCGTGGCCCGTGGGCACGATCGCCACCTCGGAGCGCGACCTGGCCGGGTTCGAGCAGGGTGCGAAGGGTGTCGACGGCGGCGCCGTGCGGCTCGTCGGGAGCTACGCGGGCTGACGAGCGCAGCGCTTCGCGGCGTCGATGCGGCGCTCTGCGGCGTACATGTCGTATCCACAGGATGCACGATATTTGAGTATTGCCGTATAGCGTTGCGGGATGTCCCGACGCGCAACGACCTTCCGTGACGACATCCTCGCGTCGCGGGGGTGGTTCGCGGCGCTGATCGTCGTCTACCACCTGTGGGCCGTCCCGAACGGAGGCCCCGTCGGCATCGACCTGTTCTTCGTCATCTCCGGGTACCTGATCACCCGTCAGCTCGTCGACGAACGCGCCCGCACCGGCCGGATCTCGCTCGTCGCGTTCGTCGCCAGGCGGATCCGGCGGATCGCGCCCGTGGCCGTGCTCGTGATCGTCGTCACCGTGCTGGCTGCGGCGCTCCTCTGGTACCTGCCGCGGGCGATCGTCGTCGCCGGGGACGGCCTCAGCGCGATGGCACTCGTCGCGAACTGGCACTTCATCGCGGAGCAGCACTCCTACCTCGAGCCGAGCGGCACACCGTCGCCGCTGGAACACACGTGGTCGCTCTCGGTCGAGGAGCAGTTCTACCTGGTGTGGCCGGTGCTCGTGGTCCTCGCGACGCTGGCGGTCCGCACCGGAGACCGCCGGAAGGTCGTCGCCCGCGTCGTCGTGCTCGCCGTGATCGCGCTCGCGCTGACCGCCGCCTACTCGGCCTGGCGCACCGCCACCGCGCCCGACGCCGCGTACTTCGACACCATCGCCCGCAGCTGGGAGTTCATCCCCGGGATCATCGCCGGCGCGCTCTCCGTGACGATCGACCGGATCGACGTCCGGGTCCGGACCCTCATCGGATCGCTCGGCTTCGTGCTCCTCGCCGTCTCCGCGTTCGTGCTCGACCCGACGACGGGCTTCCCGTGGCCCGGAGCGGTGCCGAGCGTCCTCGGTGCCACGCTCTTCGTCGCCTTCGGCGTGCACGGCACCTGGGCACTCCGGGTCCTCACGATCCGCCCGGCGATGTACCTCGGGAAGATCTCGTACCCGCTGTACCTCTGGCACTTCCCCATCGCGATCATGCTGCCCCTGGCGTTCGGGCGCGGGGTGCCGGTGCTCGTGGCCGCCGTGCTGCTGTCGGTGCTCCTCGCGGACTTGACGTCCCGGTGGCTCGAGACCCCGGTCCTCCGCAGTCGATGGCTCCGGAGCTGGATGACCGGCGAGCACCGGCCGCTCCGGGTCGCCGGCGCGGTGGTCCGACGTCCGTCCCGCCACGTCGTCCGGGCCGCGTTGGCCGGAGTGACGCTGGTGGTCGTGGTCGGCGCCGTCGGTGCGGTCGCGGACCGTGGGCAGGTCCGAGCGACCGCGGCCGTGGCGTCCGCCGTCGGACAGGTGCGTGCGCCGGCGGTCCACCCGTGGTCGGACGCCGAGGAACTCGAGCGCGCCGTCGACGCCGCCGTCACGGCGGACCGCTGGCCGGGCGACCTGCAACCGGGGCTCGACCGGGCGTTCACGACGACGATCTCCGCACACTTCGACGAGGTCAGCGGCTGCCGGTTCTGGGCCGGTACCGACCCGGCAGAACTGCGCCCGTGCGACGACGGCCCGGAGACGGCTGATCGGACCCTGCTGCTCATCGGTGACTCGACCGCGGCGGCCTGGGCTCCCGGGGTCGCGGACGCGTTCGTGCCCGAAGGCTGGCGAGTCCGGACGCTGTCCTTCTCGGCGTGCTCGCCGTTCTCCGTCCCGAAGCCGGTGACCCGTGACGAGGAGCCGTCCGGCGACGGCGGTGGCGCGTCCAACGCCTGCGATGCCGCTCGTGCCGCTCAGCTCGCGCTCGCCGCCGAGGACGCACCCGACCTCGTGGTGCTCTCCACCGGCGGTGAGACGTGGACCGAGCTAGCCGCCATGGTCGCGCACGACGACCGCGAACGCTTCCGGCAGGACTGGTCGGACGCCGTGCGCGAGCGGGTCACCGAGTACGAGCAGTTCGCCGAGCGCGTGGTGGTCCTCGGCCCGGCGCCGAACGGCCCGCACACGGCCGACTGCGCGGTGCGGACGGCCGGCCCCGAGCGCTGCGAGACGACGTTGCCGCAGGCCGAGGTCGACGCCAGCTGTGCGGTGGGGGCGGTCGAGTGCGTCGACGTCACGCGGTGGTTCTGCGACGCCGACCGGACGTGCCCGGCGTTCATCGGCGACACGCTCGTGCGCGCTGACCGGTCGCACCTCACCGAGCGGATGGCGCGGTCGTTGAGCGGCGTGCTCCGCGAGGCCTTGTCCCGCTGAGCGGCCTCGCCGGCCCGGGTGCGGGCCCCGGCGCGGGTGTGATCGCACTTCGCCGCGGCGCGGGCGCGGTGAGATCGCAGTTCGGCGCGGACCTGATCGGCACAACGTCGCCCGAGTGCGATCTCAGTGGCCGTTCGTTCGTGTGCCGGTGCGCCCGCCGTCGGTTGTGTACTCGTGCGCTCGGTTGTGCTGCCGGGAACGAAGAAACGCCGCGTGCCCGGAGGCGCGCGGCGTGACGACGAGAGACGTCAGGCGGACTTGTTCTGGTCCTGTTGGGTCTCGAACTCGTCTTCGTCGCCGGAGGGTTCCGGACTGTACTCGTCGCCCCAGCGGTCGACGTAGTCCTGGTCGGAATGCTGTCCGGCGGAGAGCTCGCGCTCGAGTGCACCGTAGTTCGTCTCCGGGCTGAAGTACTTCAGCTCTCGGGCGACCTTGGTGTGCTTTGCCTTCTGACGGCCGCGCCCCATGCGTGACCCCCTCGTGATCGGCTCTGGTCCGGTCCTGGCGGGTGAAGGAGGATCACTCGGGGAACTGGACGATTCGTGGTTTGAAATCTGCCGATCACTCTACCATGTACCCCGATCTGGACGTCGCCGCGACGGCTCCGCGCACAGGAGAATCGAAGTGATGACCGAACCCCTCGAAACACCAGCAGACCAGCACGCCCGCGTGGTCGTGATCGGTGCCGGGCAAGCGGGTCTCTCGGTGGGATACCACCTGCGTCGCCTCGGGCTCGTGCCCGGGAGCGACATGGTCGTCCTCGACCGCGCGCCGAGCACCGGTGGGGCGTGGCAGTTCCGGTGGGAAGCCCTGCGACTGGGTGCGGCGCACCGCGTGCACGACCTGCCCGGGATGCGGGCGATGGGACTGCAGTTCGACGACGCCGACCGCTCCCGGCCCGCCCGTGATGTCGTGTCCGAGTACTACCGACGGTTCGAGCAGCACTACGACCTGCGGGTCCGCCGCCCCGTCGCGGTGTCATCCGTTTCCCGCATCGGTGACGGATCGCTCTGTGTCACGACCCGGACGCCCGACGGTACCGAGGCCCGGATCCGTGCAGAGGTCGTCGTGAACGCCTCCGGCACGTGGGGCACCCCCTTCATGCCGTGGTACCCCGGCCGCGACGTCTTCGCCGGCCGGCAGCTCGACACCACGGAGTACCGGAGCGCCGCCGAGTTCGCCGGCCAGGACGTCGTCGTCGTCGGCGGTGGAACGAGCGCCATCGGGTTTCTGCTCGAGCTCGACGGGGTGGCCCGCTCGACGCGGTGGTTCACACGGCGCCCGGTCCTCTGGGCGGACACGACGTCACTCGACCTCGAGTCGGCGGTCGCCGCCGTGGACGAACAGGACCGAGCAGCCCGCGCCGGTGAGGTTCTGCCGAGCATCGTCAGCGGTACCGGCGTCCCGGTCTCCCGACGGATCCGGGCCGGAATCGACCGAGGGGTGCTCCAGGACGAGCCGATGTTCCGACGGATCGACGAGTCCGGTGTGATCACGGCCGACGGCAGGCACGTGCACGCCGACGCGATCATCTGGGCCACGGGGTTCCGAGCCGACCTGCGGCACCTCGCCCCGTTGCACCTGCGGACAGCGGCCGGCGGCGTGGTCGTCGAGGACGGGCGTGCGGCGGACGAGCCGCGGTTGTTCCTGGCGGGCTACGGGCCGCAGGCCTCGACGATCGGGGCGAACCGCGCCGGACGGCTCATCGCCCGCCAGGTGATGGACGAGCTCCGGGGCGCCTGACCTCGCACCGTGCGAGGGTCGGCGCGGACGGTGCGAGGTTCCCGACGTGGTGCGAGCCGCGCTGGCTCGCACGGGGTCGGGAACCTTGCACCGTTGCGTGCGCCGGACTCGGGCGCAGCCGCGCGACCTCGCACGGTGCGAGGGAGGGCCGCTGGGCGGCACCACGGACCTCGCACGGTGCGAGGGAGCGCGTCAGGCGGGGATGGGCTCCTGCGCGCCACGACGACGCCGGGATGCGCGCAGCACCACGGCATCGAGCGAGAACCGACCCGGCCCGGTGAGCGCCACCGCGAGGGACGCCACCGCGAGCACGAGCACGTACTCGAACCCGCCGTCCTGCGAGAAGAAGCCCGAGGATGCATGCGCGAGCAGGCCGGCGACGACCATGTCGACCGCGAGCAGCACCCCCACGATCCGGGTCGCGACGCCGAGCACGAGCAGCACCCCGCCGACGAGTTCGAGTCCCGCGACGAGGGGTGCGGCGATCTCGGCGAACGGGACGCCCATGCCGGAGAACCCCTGGGTCACGGTGGGGATGCCCTGCGCGAACTTCTGCGCGCCGTGGGCGATGAACACCACCCCGAGGACGATGCGGAGCGCGGTCAGGCCGATGGAGGTCGTTGTCGTTCGCATGTCGCCGAAGCTAACCGGTGACACGTCATCGGTGACCCTCGTCCGGGGGACTGCTCGGAGATCACCAGGACCTGTCCAGGCGCGGGGCCGCAGAAACGCGGACCCGCGCTCAGGAACGAGCTGCGGGTCCGCGTCGACGGAGCGGGGTCAGGAATCGGTGCCGCGTCCGGTCTGCTGCTGCAGGCGGTCGATGTGCTCCGACGCCTCGGCCTTGGTGAGGTCGGCGGGGAGTTCCTCGCCGGCCTCACGGGCGAGGGTGTCGAGGTAGCTGCGCTGCGGACCGGTCATCGGCTCGTCGCCGGTCACCCAGTCCTCGGGGTCCTTGCTCGCGTCGGTCGAGGGGTCCGGTCGGGGGCCGCCGAGGGTCTCCGGAGCGGCGTCCGGCTCGGTCGGCGGGGTCTGGTTGGGGTCTACGTCGCTCATGCCGTGGACGCTACGCCGCGCCCCCGACCGGGACCCTCACCGCGTCGTCCCCCGGACGGTGCCGATCGCGACGGACCCGGGACGGTGCCGATCGCGACGGACCCCGGGAACCGCGTCAGGCGGGTACGGCCGTGTACCGCACCAGGTCAGGCCCGACCGAGCTCACCGCGATCGGCACGGTCCGCTCACCGCGCCGGATCCAGATCGTCGCGGCCTGCACGTCGATCCGCTCGACCTCGTGCAGCTCGCCGTCGAGCAGCACGGCAGCGCTGACCTGCACGTGCCCGGCGGCGCCGTGCGGGGGCAGCCCGACGACGTCGTCGCCGAACGCCGGGTACCGCCCTGGCGACAGGAACGGCGACACCGGGGTGGTGACGATCTCGAACCCCTCCTCGACGGGGCGGACGACCACGAGCCGCACCGCCTGGTCGGTCGGCAGCGGGACGTCCGCGACCGGAGCCTCGGCCGAACCGGCCAGTGCGCGGAAAGCGGGGCGTCCGTCGGGGGCGAGCCGTGCCTCCAGGCCGTCGATCCGGACCCGGCCGCGACCGCGCGAATCGGCGTAGGTGCCAGCCTCGATGCCGGAGCGGCGCGCTTCGAGACGGGAGACGACGACCCGGTCCGGGCGGTACCAGTCGCGGAGGGTGGCGGGGTCCACCCAGCCGATGCTCACGGTGCCGCGGGCGAGCGCTGCCGACTCGTCGGCGGCGCGTTCGTCGATCGCACCCAGCGGGTGCTCGCCGCGGACGGCGACGAGTCCTTCGTACGGGCCGCCGGCGGAGGGCTCGTGGTCGAGCACCTCGACGCGCTTCGAGACCTTGCCGCCGTGCCCGTCGAACGTGGCGAAGGTGCGCAGGTCGGAGATGGTCATGACGTCAGATGCTACGACGGACGGCCACGACGACGCACGACCACGACGACGCACGACCGCGCGAGCACTCGACCACGACGACGCACGACCGCATCGAGCACTCGACCACTACGACGCACGACCGTCACCTCGCGGCGGCGACGGCACGAGCACCTGCATCTCGCCCGTGCAGAGCGTCTGGTCGACACCCTCGGCGGGACCGGCGGGACGGGTCGCCCGACGCGGCTGCAGGCTGTTGCGCTGCGCCGATCGGAGCAGGCGGTCGTCCTCGACCTCGACGTCTCGCTCGACGGCGCCGTTCGTCGAACGGCGGAAGGCGGGGCGGATCGGCTCACCGCGGCGTTCCTGACCGGGCAGCGGCCGGGAGCGCCGGCCGTAGAGCAGCTCGGACGAGTCCAGGAGCCACGGCACGAGCGCGACGGTGACGCCGTGCACGAGCAGGAGCTTCTTCCGGATCCGGCGGCCGCGGTGGTTGTGGAGGAGCGACTCCCACCAGTGCCCGACGATGAAGATCGGCGTGTAGACCGTGACCACCTCGGAGCCGTGCTCCGCCCGGTGGGCCTTGATGTACTTGATGAGGGGCATCGAGATGTCCCGGTACGGGCTCGGCACCATGGTGAGCGGAACCTCGATGCCGTACTCGGCCCACTGCTCGCGGAGTCGCGCGGCGTCGGCGTCGTCGATCGCGACGTGCACGGCCTCGAAGCTCGCGTGCTTCGCGGCGATGGCGTAGTCGAGGGCCTTGAGCACCGGCTTCTGGAGCTTGTTGACGAGCACGATCGCGTGGTCGCCGGTGGCGCCGAACTGGGTCTCGACGTCCGCCTCGACCTCGTGCGAGACGTCGCGGTAGTACCGGTTCACGCCGAGCATGAGGACGAACAGGATCGGCATGATCACGAACACGAGCCACGCACCGTGGGTGAACTTCGTGATCGTGACGATGACGAGGACGACGAAGGTGAACGTCGCGCCGATCGCGTTGATGGTGAGGGAGCGGTAGACCTGGCGGCGGTTGAGCGGGGGCACGCCGGGGCCCGAACCGGCGCCAGCGCCAACCCCGGCACCCGCGCTCCCCGCCCGGTCCTCGCGCAGCAGCCGCGTCCAGTGCCGCACCATCCCGCTCTGCCCCAGCGTGAACGACACGAACACACCGATGATGTAGAGCTGGATGAGGCTCGTGACGTTCGCCCGGTAGACGATCAGCAGCGCCGCCGCGACGAGCGCGAGGACGATCACGCCGTTCGAGTAGATGAGCCGGTCGCCGCGGGTGGACAGGGCCTTCGGGGCGTACGAGTCGCGGGCCAGGATCGAGCCGAGCAGCGGGAACCCGTTGAACGCCGTGTTCGCGGCGAGGAGCAGGACGGCCGCGGTCGTCGCCTGGATGACGAAGAACAGCACCGAGTCGTTGCCGAACGTCGCGGCGGCGATCTGCGCGATGAGGGACCGCTGCGGCGTGGTGGCGCAGTTCGCGAAGCCCTGCAGGTCGCAGGCGCGCTCGGCGTAGTGCACGCGGGAGATCAGTGCCAGCGAGATGAGGCCGACGAACAGGACGATCGCGATGCCGCCCATCGCGACCAGGGTCTTCTGCGCGTTCTTGATCTTCGGCCGACGGAACGCCGGCACTCCGTTCGCGATCGCCTCGACGCCGGTCAGCGCCGAACAGCCGGACGCGAAGGCGCGGAGGAGCAGCAGGATGAAGGCGGCCTGCGTGGTGTGCTCGACGTTCTGCACGGTGTACGCGGCGGACTCGGCCACGGGTGCGTGGCCCGCTGCGACCCGGATCAGGCCGGTGACGACCATGACGAACACCGACGCGACGAACAGGTAAGTCGGTACCGCGAAGGCCTTGCTCGACTCGCGGACGCCGCGGAGGTTCGCCGCGGCGAGCAGCACGACGAACACCAGGGCGAGCTCGACCCGGAACTCGTTGAGCATCGGCAGCGCGGAGATGATGTTGTCCACGCCGGACGCCACCGACACCGCGACGGTCATCACGTAGTCGACGAGCAGTGCCGACGCGACGACGAGCCCCGCCTTCTCGCCGAGGTTCCGGTGCGCGACCTCGTAGTCGCCGCCGCCGGACGGGTACGCCTTGATGAGCTGCCGGTAGGACGCGACGACCACGACGAGCAGCAGCACGACGAGTGCGGCGACCCACGGCGCGAAGGTGAGGAACGACATCCCGCCGAGCAGCAGGATCATGAGGAGTTCCTGCGGCGCGTACGCCACGGAGGACAGCGGGTCACTCGCGAAGATCGGCAGGGCCAGGTGCTTCGGGAGGAGCTGCCCTTCGAGCTTCTCGGAGGGGAGGGGATCCCCGATCAGTCGTGCTTTCAACGACCGGATCTCGTTCGTCACGAGCGGCAAACCTACTCATTTCCGGCCGCGAGTCAACACGGGTCGCCGGTCGGTTATTCCGGTTCGGGTGCGCGAGACCCCGGTTCACCCCCGAAAACCCCTTGCAGTTGACGCTGCGTCAACGGCTACCGTCGTCGACATGAGGGATTCGACAGACACGAGCGACGCAGCTGCGAAAGCACCCCACGGCATCGCCGAGGTGGCGCGTTCCGCGGGCGTGTCCAGCCGGACCCTGCGCCACTACGACGCGATCGGACTGCTGCCGGCGACCGCGGTCGGCGACGGCGGCCTCCGCCGCTACGACGACCGCGCGCTCGTCCGGCTGCAGCGCATCCTGCTGCTCCGCGGGCTCGGCCTCGGCCTGCCCGAGATCCGCCGGGTCCTCGACGGCGAGCAGGACGACGTGACGGCCCTGACGGCGCACGTCACCTGGCTCGAACGCGAGCGCGACCGGATCGCCCGGCAGCTCGCCGCCGTCCGCACCACCATCACGAGGATCGAACAGGGAGAGGACATGAACACCACCGACACGTTCGACGGGTTCGACCAGTCGAAGTTCAAGCAGGAGGTCTCCGAGCGCTGGGGTGCCGACGCCTGGGACCGCGGCGCCAGCTGGTGGGAGTCGAAGGACGCCACCGCGAAGGCGGCGTTCCAGGCGGAGCAGCGCGCGATCGCGTCGGACGCGGCGGCGCTCGCGGCGTCCGGCGACGGTCCGGCATCGCCGGCCGGGGACGCGCTGGCACGTCGCCAGTTCGCGTGGCTGGCCGAGGCGACGCCCCCGACCGAGCTGACCGCGGACCGGTTCCGCACGCTCGCCGACATGTACGTGCAGGACGAGCGCTTCACGCACGCCTACGAGTGGGCCGGCGCGGGCGCCTCGCGCGCCCTGCGGGACGCGATGCACGCGCTGGCCGACCGCGGACTCTGAGGGTCCGCGGTCGACTGCCTGGAGGCACGGGGCGCGACCGCCTGTCGGCCGGCGGCCGTCAGATGGACTTGCGCAGTGCCTCCAGGCCGTCGCGCAGACGCGTCACCGTGTCGGAGGTGAGCGTCCCGCGCGTCGCGCGGCGACGGAGGTCCGCACGGACCTGCTGCCGGAACGACGACAGGATCATCTCGACCTCGCGGAGTGCACGCGCACCCTCGGACGGCACGTCCACCGGTTCGTCGGCGGTCTGACTGCGCGGGGCCTGTGCGCTCGCGGCGAGGTCGGCGCGGAGGGACCGCATGGCCTCGCCCACCGAGGCGCGCACACCGTCGGCCAGGGTCTTCACCGAGTCGTTCACACCGTTCTCGACCGCGGCGATCTCGTCGGCGCGGGCGTCGAGCTCGGCACGGCCCGCGTCGGTGATGGCGTAGACGGTCTTGCGGCCGTCGGCGGACTTCGAGACGAGGCCCTCGTCCTCGAGCTTCGACAGCCGCGGGTACACGGTGCCGGCGCTCGGGACGTAGGTACCGCCGAAGCGGTCACCGAGCGCCTGGATGACCTCGTACCCGTGCATCGGGTGGTCGGCCAGCAGGACGAGCAGGTAGAGGCGCAGGTGACCGTGCGCGAAGACGGGGCTCATTCCGGGACCTCGCTGTCGGTCGTCGTGCTCGTGGACGGGGTGGTCGGGGCGGTACCCGACGGGGCGGTGCCCGACGGACCGGGCACCGGTGGCGCGTGCAGCACCGAGATGTCGCCGGACACCGAGTTCACGCGGAGATCGAGCCACTGGCCGGAGAGCTCCCCGCCCTGCTTCACGTACGAACCACGCACGCCCCGGATCTCCGAGTCGTCGAACTGCAGCTTGCCCGAGGCCGTGCTGACGGTGCAGCGGTAGGGCACGCCGTCCTCGAGCCGGACGCTCACCGAGCCGGACACCGTGTTCACGCGGGCCGAGTCGGGCGTGCCGTGCAGGTCGAGCACGACGTCGGCGGAGACGCCGTCGGCCGAGAACCGCGGGATCTCGCCCGTGGCCACGATGTCGCCGGACACGGTGTGCACCGTCAGCGCGCCGTCGAGCTCGCGGATCGTCGTGGTGCCCGACACGGCGTTGACCACGAGGTCCCCGGCGAGTTCGTCGACGACCAGGTCGCCGGACACGGTGTTGAGGGTCGCGCCGCGGTTCGTGCCGGACAGCAGCGCACCGGCGGAGACGACACCGACCGTGACGCCGGCGTCGCGGGGCACCAGGACGCTGACGTCGGCGTGGGCCTTGCCGCGGAACGAGCGGAGGAACCCGAGCGGGTCGTCCCACCGGATCTGCGGGTGGTCGATGGTGAGCGTGTCACCGTCGAGCTCGATCTTGAGCGGCTTGCCGGACACGCTGTGCACCTCGATGCGGGCGGTCGGCTCGTCGTGGGCGACGACGTCGACCTGGCCACCGGCGAGGCCCACGCGGAGCGTGCGGACGATGCCGGTGTCGATCACCTTCGGCTCTTCGACGAGCCACTTCTCCTGGGCCATGTTGCTTCCTCCAACTCGCGATGTATCGCGTCTGTGCGGGACACGTTATATCGCGAGTGGGCAGGGCGCAAGGGCGTCCGGCGGATGGTGAGGCGTGCCGTCGGACGGACCGTGAGCAGGAATGGTCGGGTGGGGTGCCGCGACCCGACCACTCCTGCTCACGAAGCGGGCGCGGCGGGGGTGGGGCGGGCCTCCAGGGCCTCCGGGGCCTGCGAAGCGAGGGCCGGCGGCGCGACCGCAGCGCCCGTCCGCTCCGGACTCCACGGGAACCGGCGGAACACCGGCATGAGCGGCTGCACCATCGGCCCGATCGCGAAGGCCGCGACCACCGTGCCGGCGCCGACGTCGCCGCCGAGGAACCAGCCGACGATCACGACCGTCACCTCGATGACGGTCCGCGCCGCCCACACCGGCCAGCCGAGTCGCTCGTGCAGGCCGACCATCAGGCCGTCCCGGGCGCCGGTGCCGAAGCCGGCGCCGATGTAGAACGCGGTGGCCACGGCGAGCAGCAGGAGTCCGGCGACGAACAGCAGGACCCGGCCGACCAGCTCGGACGGCGTCGGGACGAGCCAGAGCACCAGGTCGGCGGACGGCCCGATCGCCAGGGCGTTGAGGAGCGTTCCGATGCCGGGCTTCTGCCGGAGCGGGATCCAGAAGAGCAGGATCACGCCGCTCGACACCACGGTGATGACCCCGAACGACCACGGGACCACGTTCTCGAGCCCCTCGGTGAGCACGGTCCACGACGAGACCCCGACGACCGCGCGGACCTGCAGCGCAGTGGAGGCGCCGTAGAGGAAGAGGCCGACGAAGAGCTGCACGAAGCGGAGCGTGAGGGCGGTGGGGCGGGACATGGGTCGATCGTGTCCGGAATTGGACTGCGCGTCGAGGGCCAATTCCGCTACCGTGGATCCATGTCCCCGGTCCTCCTCAGCGCTCGCTCCGCTGCGCTCCTGCTCACCGACTGGCGCGCCGGCACCGACGCCCCGGCGTACGAGGCACTCTCGGACGCCGTCCGCGTGCTCGTCATCGACGGCCGCATCCCGCAGGGCGTCCGCCTGCCGGCCGAGCGCGGACTCGCCACGGCCCTCGGCGTCTCGCGCACCACCGTCGCGAACGCCTACGCGCGGCTGCGGGACGACGGGTTCCTGGTGTCCCTGCGCGGCTCCGGAAGCGTGGTCCGCCTGCCCGCCGGGCTCATCGGCCGACCGGACCCGGAGCGGCTCGGCGGTGTGGTCGAGGACGACGTGCTCGACCTCCGGAAGGCCGCACTCCACTCGGCACCCGGCGTCGCCGAGGCCGTTGAGCGGGCGATGCGCCACGTGCCCGCGGCGCTCGCCGGGATCGGGTACGACACCGTGGGCGACCCGGGACTGCGCGCGGCGATCGCTGCGCGGTACACCGACCGCGGACTGCCCACCGACCCCTCGCAGGTCGTCGTCACCATCGGGGCGCAGCACGCGATCGCCCTGCTCGCACGGGTGCTCGTCCGACGGGGCGACGCGGTGCTCGTCGAGTCGCCGACCTACCCGCACGCGCACGAGGCCTTCCGCGAGGCCGGCGGCCGCCTCGTCGGCGTCCCCGTCGACGCCCGCACTGGCTGGGACGCGTCGGCACTCGAGACCACGCTCCGCCGGACCGCTCCGGTCGTCGCCTACGTGATGCCCGAGCTGCACAACCCGACCGGGGCCACGATGTCGGCCTCGACGCGCGAGGTGCTCCTGTCGGTCGCCGCGTCGGTCGGGACGACCGTGATCGCCGACGAGACGATGGGGGAGCTGCGGATCGACGGGGTGCCGTCGGTGCCGTTGGCCGCCGGTCCCTCCGGGGCTCCGGTCGTCATGATCGGGTCCGCCGACAAGGTGTTCTGGGGCGGCCTCCGGATCGGGTGGATCCGCGCGGAACCGGAGCTGCTGCAGCGCCTGCTCCTCGCCCGCCCGACGGGCGACCTCGGGACACCCGTCCTCGACCAGCTGGTCGCGCGGGAGCTGGTCCCACGCACGGCGGCCGTCCTGGAGGCGCGGCGCGAGTACCTGAGACAGGGTCGCGACGAGGTCGTGGGCGCGTTGCGCGCGCGGCTCCCGGAGTGGGACGTCCCCTCGCCGGCCGGCGGGTTGACGACGTGGGTGGGACTCGGGCGGCCGGTGTCGAGCGCACTGGTGCTCGCCGCTCGGGCCGAGGGCGTGGTGCTCGCGTCCGGCGGGGTGTTCGGGCCCGACGGCGGGTACGAGCGGTTCCTGCGCGTGCCGTTCACGATGCCGCCGGCGGACCGCGTGCGGCTGGTCGACGTGCTCGAGCGGTCGTGGGCCCGGATCGGTGGGGAGAGCGCCGGGGTGCGGGGGTCGCTCGCGGCGGTGGTGTGATCCGGCGTCCCTCGGCGTCGCCCTGTGTCCTCCGGTGTCATCCTGCGGGGTGAGGGCCGGGTCCGGATGTCGCTCCGTGGGGTGATGTGCGGTGGCCGGTCGGTTCGGGATCCTGGGACCATGACCGCTTCGTCCGTTCCCGGCCCCGTCGCCGCTGCAGCCGCTGCCCCCGCGCACGCGGTCCCCGCAGCCGCCCGGGTGTCGATGGCGCTCACCGGCGCACTCCTCGTCGGGGTGCTCACCTCGTACGGGCAGGCGCTGCCCGGGCTGTCGGCCGTCGCGAACTCGGCCGGACCGTGGTTCGTCGTCGCCGCGGCGCTGTGCCTGCTCGCCGGTGTCCGTGCCGGCCGGGTCGCCCTGCCGGTGGCGATGGTGCTCGGGGTGGTCCTCCTCGAGCTCATGCACGTCGGCTACTGGGCGGCATCGAACCTCCGCGGGTACCCCGACTCCCTGTCGATCACGAACTTCTGGGTCCTGATGGGGATCCCCGCCGGGATGCTGGCCGGCGCCGTCGCGGTGTCGCTCCGCTCCCGGGACGTCCGGTGGCGCGGCACGGCCCTCGGCGCGACGGCCGCCGTGCTCATCGGCGAGGGGGTGCGGGCGCTCCTCCAGGTGGCCGACACCACCGGGCCGGTGACGTGGGTGGTCGAGATCGCGGTCGGCGTCGCCGTGCTGGTCGTGGCGGTCCTCACCGCACGCACGTCCGTCGGCCGGGTGCTGGCGCTCGGCACCGGGGTCCTCGGCACCGTCGGGGTGCTCGCCGTGTACCTGGCGCTCGGCGGCTGATCCCGGCCGCGCACGGCTCCGCCCTGCAAGGATCGGACCGTGCACTTCCTCTCGGTCTTCAGCCTCCGCAACCGGGCACTCATCGCGCTCGTCACGATCGTGGTCGCGGTGTTCGGTGGCATCGCGCTGACGAGCCTCAAGCAGGAGCTCATCCCGAGCGTCCAGTTCCCCCAGGTCGCGATCGTCAGCGCCTACCCCGGGGCGACGCCGGAGGTCGTGTCGAACGACGTCTCCACGAAGATCGAGCAGGGCATCCAGGCGGTGCCGGACCTCAAGTCGACCACGGCGACGTCGTCCACGGGGCAGAGCATCGTCTCCGCCGAGTTCGCCTACGGGTCGAACCTGGCGAGCGCCGAGGACAAGATCCAGACCGTCGTCAACGCCCTGTCGCTGCCGGACTCCGTGCAGACCCAGATCGTGACGGGGTCCTTCGACGACCTGCCGGTCATCCAGCTCGCGGTGTCGGCGAAGGGCGACCAGGAACAGCTCGTCGACCGGTTGAACGCCACGGCGATCCCCGACCTCGAGAAGCTCGACGGCGTCCGGGAAGCGGACGTCTACGGCAACCCCGGCCGACGCGTCGTGATCACCCCCGACCAGGACGCCCTCGCCACCCGCGGCCTCGCCCAGACGGCCATCTCGGACGCCCTCGACGACAACGGCACGCTCATCCCCGGCGGCACGATCACCCAGGACGGGAAGACGCTGTCGGTGCAGACCGGGGCACGGATCGCCTCGATCGACGACATCGAGGCGCTGCCGCTCACCGGTGGCACGAGCGCGACCACCATCGGCGACGTGGCGAAGGTCGCGATCGAGGAGTCCCCGCGCACCTCGATCAGCCGCGTCGACGGCGAGCAGGCGCTCACGATCGCGATCACGAAGACGCAGGAGGCCAACACCGTCGACGTCTCGACGACCGTGCGGGACGCCCTGCCCGGGATCGAGAAGAAGATCACCGACGACCCGGAGATCACCGTGGTGTTCGACCAGGCGCCGTACATCCAGCAGTCGATCGACTCCCTGGCCGAGGAGGGGCTGCTCGGCCTCGGGTTCGCCGTCGTCGTGATCCTGCTCTTCCTGCTGTCGGTCCGCTCCACGATCGTCACCGCGATCTCGATCCCGACGTCCGTGCTCCTCGCCGCGATCGGCATGCGGGCAGCGGACTACACGCTCAACATCATCACGCTCGCCGGCCTCACCATCGCGATCGGCCGCGTCGTCGACGACTCCATCGTGGTGATCGAGAACATCAAGCGGCACCTGCAGCCCGGGGTGGACCGACGGCAGGCGGTGCTTGACGGTGTCCGCGAGGTCGCCGGCGCCGTGACCGCGTCGACCGTCACCACCGTCGTCGTGTTCCTGCCGGTCGCCTTCGTCGCCGAGCTCGTCGGCGAGCTCTTCCGGCCGTTCGCCCTGACGGTCAGCATGGCCCTGGTCGCGTCGCTGCTCGTCGCCCTGACGATCGTGCCGGTGCTGGCGTACTGGTTCCTCCGAGCCCCGAAGGCGCACAAGCACGCGGGCGCGACCACGTCGGAGCCCGCAGCCGGCGCACCTGCCGGCACCGCGCCTCCAGGCTCCTCCGCCACCACCGGAACGCTCACCTCCGCGGCGGACCTGCACGACGCGGCTGCGCCGGACCGGCTCCGCCGGGGCTACCAGCCGGTGCTCCGGTGGGTGCTCCGGACACCGTGGACGGTCCTGGTCCTGGCGATCGTGGTCCTCGGCGGCACGGCGGCGGCACTGCCGTTCGTCAAGACGAACTACCTCGGCGACTCCGGGCAGAACACGTTCACCGTGACGCAGGACCTCGACCCCGGCTCGAGCCTCGACGTGCAGTCGGACGAGGCCCGCAAGGTCGAACGACAGCTCCGCGCGGTGGACGGCGTCGACACCGTGCAGACCACCATCGGCACGAGCGGCCAGTCGATCCAGGCGGCCTTCGGCGGAGGCGCCTCGGCCTCGATCCAGTACGCCGTGACGACCGATGCCGACGCCGACCAGGACCGGATCCAGTCGGACACCCGGAAGCGGCTCGACGCCCTCGACGACGCGGGCGAGGTCACGGTGGCCTCGGGCGGCGGCGGCTTCGGCGGCAGCAGCGACATCGAGGTGGACGTCACCGCGCCCACCCAGGCGCAGCTCCGGACGGCGGCCGACCAGGTGCTCCGCGAGATGCGGACGGTCGACCACACCACCGGAGCCTCGAGCAACCTGTCGTCGGCGGAACCGTACCTGGCCGTCCGCGTCGACCGCACGAAGGCCGCCGCGCGCGGGCTCACCGAGACCCAGGTCGGCGGGATCGTGGCCGCCGCCGTCTCCCCGCAGGACACCGGCACGGTCGAGATCGACGACGCCTCACTCGACGTCTACATCGCCGACGGGGACGCGCCCACCACCTCGGCCGCGCTCCGGGCACTCTCCATCCCGACGTCGACCGGTCCCGTGCCGCTGTCGGACGTCGCGACGATCGAGCAGGCCGAGGGGCCGACCTCGGTCACGACCTCCGACGCCGTGCGGACGGCGACCATCACGGTCACCCCGGACGCCACGAACCTCGGTGCCGCCGTGCAGTCCGTCACCACCGCGGTCGACGGGCTCGACCTGCCGCGGGGCGCCTCGGCGTCGATCGGCGGCGTCGCGTCGAGTCAGTCGTCGGCGTTCAGCCAGCTGCTGCTCGCCGCGCTCATCGCGATCCTCATCGTCTACGTGGTGATGGTGGCGACGTTCCGCAGCCTGCTGCAGCCGCTGCTCCTGCTCGTCTCGGTGCCGTTCGCGGCGACGGGGGCGATCCTGCTGCAGATCGCGTCCGGCATCCCGATCGGCGTGGCGTCGCTCATCGGTGTCCTCATGCTCGTCGGCATCGTCGTGACGAACGCCATCGTCCTCATCGACCTCGTCAACCAGTACCGCCGAAGAGGGCTCCGCGTGCGCGAGGCCCTGGTCGAGGGAGCCACCCGACGCCTCCGGCCGATCCTCATGACGGCGCTCGCGACGATCTTCGCGCTCGTGCCGATGGCGGTCGGGCTCACCGGGCAGGGCGGGTTCATCTCGCAGCCGCTCGCACTCGTGGTGATCGGCGGACTGGTGTCGTCGACGCTGCTGACCCTCGTGGTGCTGCCGGCGCTGTACTTCGTGGTGGAGCGGGCGCGGGAGCGGCGGGCCGACCGGCGTGCGGAGGAGGCGGCGGGGGACTAGCCGCTCAGCGGCGGCGGTGGGGGACTAGCTGCTCAGCGGCGGTACTCGGCGTCGACGGCCGCGATCGGGTTGACGGAGGCGGGAGCGGCCTGGGCGACGGCGGCGGACGCGGCCTGGGCGACGGCGCGGCCGGTCGGGGCAGGCGTGTCCTCGCGCTCGACCGCGCGGAACCACGACACGAGCACGCACGTGAGGGTCACCAGGAACACGATCCCGGCGACCTGCGACAGCACGGTGAGCTGACCCGTCACGACTCCGTACCCGCCGAAGGCCACGGCGGCGGTGAACGACAGCCCGAGCAGGAGCTCGGCGAACGTCTGCAGCGGGGAGTGCCGCTCCCACCGGGTGGTGGTGGCGCGTGCGGGGCTCGTCGTGGTGTCGGTCACCACGGAATTCTGCGGCGGTGCGGCCGTCGGCGGCAGTCCCGACTCCGGGTGGCACCCGCGCGGGGCACGCGCGCGCCAGCCCGCACGGCGCCCGGGCCGCCGGCCCGCCCGGCCCGCCGGCTGGCTGGCCGGGCGGGCGGGCGAGTCTCGGCCCCGCGGACACTTTCGTGCTCCACATGCCCGCAGACTGTCCGCCCAGCCGAGACTCGGCCCCGCGAGCGCGGCCGAGTCCGGCGGACGCGGCCCCGGCGGCCGCGGCCCCGGCGGACGCGGCGGCCGCCGCCGCGGCCAGGCCCCGGCGGCGCTCAGCCCAGCCGGCGCTGCAGGAAGTTCACCACGCGGCGGCTCATCGCCTGGTCCAGCTGCGCGATCGAGTGCGCCGTGCCCTGGACGGCGACGAACGTGACCGGCACGTCGTGCTTCCGCAGGGTCGCCGCGAACTCCTGCGACTCCCACATCGGGATGAACTCGTCCGTCGAGTGCCCGATGAAGAACGGGGCCGTGTCCTCCGTGACCTGGTACTCCGGCGAGGCCCGTGTCGCCGCGGGACAGTTCGTGTACGTCCGGCAGCCGAGGTACAGCAGCTGCCGCCGTTGGAACGCCGCGGAGACCCCGTCCGCCCGGGTGGAGCGGGTGGTGAGGTTCGTCGGCCCGCTCAGGTCGACGACCGCCCGGATGCGGTTGCCCTCGGCGTACGCGGTGGAGTCGTGGTCGGTGACGGCGAGCATCGCGGCGAGGTTCCCGCCCGCACTGCCGCCGAACACCCCGACGCGCTTGCTGTCGACGTCGTACGTGGACAGCGTCGTCGGGCGGAACACCCAGTCGAGCGCCCGCCGGACGTCGTCCAGCCCGGCCGGGAACGGGTCCGTCGGCGCGAGTCGGTAGTCCACGTTGAAGGTGACGAACCCCTGCGAGGCGAGGTACTTGCACACGGACCGGTAGGCCGCGGTGTCCTTGTCGCCGTGCGACCAGCTGCCGCCGTGGATCATGAGGACGGCGGGTCGGGTGCCGCTGGCCGCCGCGACGGCTTCGGCTCCGGCGACCACACCGTCCGCCGCATCCGGCGCCGGTGACGACGACGACGACGGGGTACCGGAAGCACCCGCACCGGCACCGGCAGCACCGGCACCGGCAGCACCGGCACCGGTACCGGTACCGGCAGCAGCCACGGCGTCCGCAGCGGCGACCGCTGCGCCGCCAGCAGCAGGAGCAGGTGACCCAGCAGCAGGAGCAGGTGACGCTGACGCGGCGGACCCCGCAGACGCCGTGGCGCTCGGCGTCGCCGACGTACCCGGCGCACTGTCCGCCGGCAGGCACACGTCGAGCCGCTGCAGCGCGTCCGAGCCGTACGGCACGTCGGCGACCACGTCGATGCCGTGGTACCGGAGCGAGAGCGGGTAGATGACGGGGCCGCCGGTGACCGTCTGGTTCTCGTCGCCCACCGGGTCCGACGAGCACGACGCGACCACGCCGAGCGCCACGACCGCGGCGACGAGCGCGAGCAGCGTGCGACGGCCTGACCTCATCAGGACAACGGTAACCCGGCCCCCGCACCCCGGCGTCCACCGAACGGACGAACCGCCCACCCGGACCGTCCGCCGCCCGACCGAGCCGCCCACCCGGACCGTCCCGCCCGCCCGACCGAACCGCCCGCCCGCCCGGACGCAGCGCACCCGCGGTGCCAGGATGAGAGACGACCCCGCTGGAGGACCCGTGAGCCGTCGCAAGGCCTGGAACGCCGATCCCGAACCCCTGCTCCGCGTCGAGGAGGGCTTCCGCCTCGACAGCGTCGACCCGGACGGCACGCCGGGCTTCCCCGGTCGGAAGATCGACGGGCTCGAGGCGCTCGCCGCCGGGGCCTCCCGTCTGTCCGCCCTCCAGGAGCGGCTCTGGGCGGCGTCGACCGCTGGTGACGACCGCCGCGTGCTCCTCGTGCTGCAGGCGATGGACACCGCGGGCAAGGGCGGCATCGTGTCGCACGTCGTCGGAGCGGTGGACCCGAACGGCGTGCACTACGCCGGCTTCAAGGCGCCGACCGCCGAGGAACGTGAGCACGACTTCCTCTGGCGCGTCGAACGGCAGCTGCCGGGCGCCGGGCAGCTCGGTGTCTTCGACCGGTCGCACTACGAGGACGTCCTCATCCAGAAGGTGCGCTCGTTCGCCCCGCCGGAGGAGATCGAGCGGCGGTACGACGCGGTCGTGGCCTTCGAGGACGGTCTCGCCGAGTCCGGGACGAGCATCGTGAAGGTGATGCTGCACATCTCGAAGGACGAGCAGCGCGAGCGGCTCGGCGAGCGCCTGGACCGTCCGGACAAGCACTGGAAGTTCAACCCCGGCGACATCGACGAGCGTCTGCTGTGGGACGACTACCAGCAGGCGTACCAGACGGTCTTCGACCGGACATCGACCGTGCGGTCGCCCTGGTACGTCATCCCGGCGAACCGCAAGTGGTACGCCCGACTGGCGGTGCAGCAGCTGCTCCTCCGCACCCTCGAGGACATGCAGCTCTCGTGGCCCGCGGCGGACTTCGACGTGGCCGAGCAGCGTCAGCGGCTCGCCGAGTCCTGACCCGACGACCGGGCCTGGAGGAACGGATCACCCCCGCCGGGCGCCCTGCGCCCGCCTCGGGGCTGGCCACCGTGCCCGTGATCACGTAGACTCACTCGGTCGGCCTTCGACGCCGTGACATTGTGATCACGGGCTTTTCGTTTGGGTGTGTGTTGCTCGAGGGCTGGAATCACGTCGATCCGCGACGGGATGAACCCCCTCCGCAAGCAGCCCCCGCCGATGTCGCTGTCGGGCGCTGCGGTACGTCTGCACCCCGAGAAAGTAGCCATGGCCCCGTACGACAAGGGCGCGGACAACCGCGCCTCCGACCGAGTCCGTCACCCGAACGGCACCCCCGCCGCTCGCAGCAGCAAGCACCGCGGGTTCCGCGCCGCCGAACCGTCGCAGCCGCGGCAGAAGCAGCGCTGGGACGCCGAGGAGCGTCGCGGCCGTTCGTCGCAGGGCGAGCGCCCCGCGCGTCCGAACTGGGAGCCGCGTGACGCTGGTCAGCGCCGCCCCGACCGTGACGACCGCGCCCCCCGCCGCTTCGACCGTGACGACCGAGCCCCGCGCCGCTTCGACCGTGACGACCGTGCACCGCATCGTGACAGCGACGACCGTCCGCGTCGCACCCCCGACCGTGACGACCGTGCTCCGCGTCGGTTCGACCGTGACGACCGTGCACCCCGTCGGTTCGACCGTGACGACCGTGCTCCGCGTCGGTTCGACCGTGACGACCGTGCACCCCGTCGTGACAGCGACGACCGTCCGCGTCGCACCCCCGACCGTGACGACCGTGCTCCGCGTCGTTTCGACCGTGACGACCGTGCTCCGCGTCGGTTCGACCGCGACGACCGCGCGCCCCGTCGTGACGACCGTGCCCCGCGCCGGTTCGATCGCGACGACCGTGCCCCGCGTCGTGACGCCGACGACCGTCCGCGTCGCACCCCCGACCGCGACGACCGTGCCCCGCGCCGGTTCGACCGCGACGACCGCGCGCCCCGTCGCTTCGACCGCGACGACCGTGCCCCGCGCACGTTCGACCGCGACGACCGTGCCCCCCGCCGTCCCGCCCGTGACGACGCCGAGCGCAAGCCGTTCGTCCCCGCGGACGACGTCAAGCTCGAGAAGCTCCAGGCCGAGGCCACCGTCGCGGCCGACGTCGAGGGCGTGACCTTCGGCGACCTGGGCATCGGCGGCAACATCTCCCGCGCCCTGCAGGAGCTCGGTGCCTCGAGCCCGTTCCCGATCCAGGCGGCGACGATCCCCGACGTGCTCGCCGGCAAGGACGTCCTCGGCCGTGGCCGCACGGGCTCCGGCAAGACCATCGCGTTCGGTGCTCCGCTCGTCGAGAAGCTCATGGAGAACGGCGGCGGCACGAAGCGCAAGATGGGCCGCGCCCCGCGTGCGCTCATCCTCGCCCCGACGCGCGAGCTCGCCCTGCAGATCGACCGCACGGTGCAGCCGATCGCCCGCTCGGTCGGGCTCTTCACGACGCAGATCTACGGCGGTGTCCCGTACGGCCGCCAGGTCGGTGCCCTCGAGCGCGGCGTCGACATCATCGTCGGCACGCCGGGTCGTGTGCAGGACCTCATGAACAAGGGGACGCTCGACCTCAGCGAGGTCGTCATCTCCGTGCTCGACGAGGCCGACCACATGTGCGACCTCGGGTTCCTCGAGCCGGTGCAGGAGATCCTCTCCGCCACGGCCCAGGTCACGCCCGAGGGCAACCGCGCGCAGAAGCTCCTGTTCAGCGCGACGCTCGACGCCCAGGTCGCGGCGCTCGTCGAGGAGTTCCTGCACGAGCCGTCCGTCCACGAGGTCGCCGGCGAGGACCAGGCGTCCTCGACGATCGACCACCGCGTGCTCGTGGTCGAGCAGCGCCAGAAGGACCAGCTCCTCGAGGAGCTCGTCGCCGGCGCGGGCAAGACCATCGTGTTCGCCCGCACCCGCGCGTACGCCGAGCGGCTCGCCGACCAGTTCGAGGACGCCGGCATCCGGGCGACCTCGCTCCACGGCGACCTGAACCAGTCACGCCGCACGCGGAACCTGCAGCTGCTCACGAGCGGCCGCGTCAACGTGCTCGTCGCGACCGACGTCGCCGCCCGCGGCATCCACGTGGACGACGTGTCGCTCGTCGTGCAGGCCGACGCCCCGGACGACTACAAGGCGTACATGCACCGTTCCGGCCGGACCGGTCGTGCCGGCAAGGAGGGCACGGTCGTGACGATCGTCCCGCGCAGCCGTCGCCGCAAGATCGAGGGCATCCTCGAGCACGCGGAGATCGAGGCGGACCTCGTCGACGCCGCTCCCGGTGACGGGATCGTCGCGGAGCTCGCCGCGCGGTAGTCGCGACCAGACGACAGAAGAGAGGCACGGTGCCAGCTGGCACCGTGCCTCCCGTCTGCCCTCAGCGGTTGAAGAAGAGCAGGCCGCGCACGTAGCCGGCCTGCCCGGCGTGCTGCGTGCAGTCGTCGAGGATGCTGACGAGCCGTGCTCCGGCGGTGACCGGCGGGTCCCACGCGTCGTCGACCACCGGGTCGAGGTCCTCCGGGGACAGGGTGCCGACGTAGGCGACGGTGCGTTCGTGCACCGCGCGCAGGTACCCGAGCAGCAACTCGGCGGAGGCACGCACGCGCCCGACGTCGTCGCGGGACATCCCGTAGCCGAGTGCTTCGGCGGGGAACGGCAGGCCGAAGCGCTCCACCCAGCCGTCGGCGGTCCACACCTGGTCGGTGCCGGCGAGGTCCGCGATCTGTGCGTCCTGCCCGCGGGCGATGTGCCAGGCGAGCCAGGCGAGCGTGTTCGCACCCGTCGCCGGGCGCGACGCCAGCTGGTCCTCGGAGAGCCCGTCCACGGCGCGCGACACGGTCTCGGGCACGCGGGAGAAGGCTTCGATGAGGAGTTCTGATGGGGTCATGCCGGCCACGCTACGCGGCGGGCACGACACGCACCGTCACACGCGTCCGCCCGTGACCGGCGCCCGCCGGTCACGGCGCCCGCCCGTCACCCTCGTTCGGTCAGGGGACGAGACCGGCGACCGTCGCCTGGTCGTGGACGGCGCGGGAGTGCCGGTCGAGCGCGGTGCCGAGCCGGTCGAACGCGGCGGCGAGCTGTGCCCGGTCGTCGGGTGCGATGACCTCGCGGAAGGCGGACGTGTAGACGGCGCCGATGCCCTTCGCGACCTCGGCCCCGGACGGGGTGAGGTGGATGAGGATGCTGCGGCGGTCCTCGGGGTTCGGGCGGCGCTCGATGTGGGCGCGCTTCTCGAGCCGGTCGATGAGCGAGGTCATGGCCCCGGTCGTCAGCTCGAGGTACTCGCCGGCCTGCTTCGGGGTGACGCCCTGGCCGTCGGCGGCCGCGAGGAAGAACACGAACCGGGTGTCGGTGGCGTTGAGGCTGCGGGTGTGGCTCTCGTGGTGGAGGACGCGTGCGTGCTGCATCTGGAGCACGCGGAACGCGGTCATCAGCTTCGCGAGGTCGGTGTCCGGCGTCGGCTCGGGCACGCTGACGGTGGGGGAGACAGGGGCTGGGGGCAGCTCCTGTCCACGCTGCTGGGGAAGCGCGGGGGCGGTGTCCGTCATCGGGCGGCTCTTCTCGGGTGGTGATCGCCTGCGCGATCGGAGGGACGGCACGGGTATGCCGCCGTGCTGCTCATTGAACAAGTATCTCACCGATCAAGGTACCCCCAGCAGTGGGGGCATACCTCCGCTTGTGAGCCGCACGGTTGCCAAGTAGCTTGATCGTCGTACCAACCAACCACGGCACCGAAGCGCGGCCAACCACCGCGAGACCGGTTCCACCTCTGGATCAGGAGCTCCGCCATGTCTCGTGTCACCCCTCGCGCCGCCCGTCTCGCCGCCTGGATCGCCATCCCCGCCGCTCTCGTGGCCTCGGGTGTCGTCGTCTCGACCGCGTCCTACTCGGCCTTCTCGGCCACCACGGTCAACCCGACCAGCAACTGGACCGCCGGCAGCGTCGCCCTCACCGACGACGACAACAACACCGCGCTGTTCAACGCGACCGGCCTCAAGCCGGGCTCGACGGGCGCCAACTGCATCACGGTCACGTCGACCGGTTCGCTGCCCTCGACCGTCAAGCTCTACGGCACCAACGCCGCGGCCACCAAGGGCCTCGACGCCAACATGACCCTCACGGTCGAGCAGGGCACCGGCGGCGGCTTCGGCTCCTGCACCGGCTTCACCCCCGCCACGACCAGCGGCAGCCTCTACAGCGGCCTGCTCAGCAACTTCACCGCGTCGAGCTTCGCCAGCGGCCTCGGCACGTGGGCCCCGACCGGCACCGCCTCGGAGTCGCGCGTCTACCGCTTCACCTACTCGGTCTCGAGCACCGCGCCGAACACCGTGCAGGGCGGCACCGCGGCCCTCGGCTTCACCTGGGAAGCCCAGAACAGCTGAACCGGACCGTCTGGAGCGTGATCAGCGCTCCTGACCGCTCCTCCCGGTGACCTCCGGGGCCGCGCGTGACGCCGGCCCCGTCGCCCCCTCCTGAACGCGCCCCCGGTCGAAGGCAGTCATGGCAAGCATCGCAGTGCACGGTGGTCCCACACCGCACGACGTGCTCCGTGACGCCGTCGACTGGGGGCGCGTCGTCGTCGCCACCCTCGCCCGCGGCGTCGTCGCCACACTGCTCGGGCTCGCGCTCTGGGCAGCGGCACCCGCGGTGATCGGCTGGCAGCCGACCACGGTGATGACCGGGTCCATGGAGCCCCGGCTCACGCCCGGCGACGTCGTGGTCTCACGGCCGGTCAGCGCCGGCGAGGTCCGGATGGGCAAGATCCTGCTCGCCGACGACCCGGACCAGCCCGGACACCTCCGCATGCACCGCTACGTCGACGACGGCCCCGACGGCACCCTCGTCACGAAGGGCGACGCGAACCCGCAGCAGGACTCGACGCCGCTCGAGCGGTCCGCCGTGCACGGGGTCGCGTTCCTGCGGGTGCCGTTCGTCGGGACGCCGATCACCTGGATCCGTACCGGTCAGTGGATGCCGGTGGGCATGCTGGCCCTCGCGCTGGTCGCGGTGCTCGCGCTCTGCACGATCGACGGGTCGCTGCGCCGGTTCGCGGGGTCCTCACCGGTCGCTCCCACGGACGACGGCGACGGCGACGGCGGTGACGGCGACGGCGGCGGTGACGGTGCGGATGACGGCCTGGAGGCGCGTGACGGCGCCGCCCCGCGCCTCCCGTCCGATCCCGCTCCGGTCCGGAGCCGCCACGTCCTCCGTCGACAGGCGCGACGCGTGCGTCGGCTGCGCCGACTCGGCGGGGCGGCCGCCGTCCTGGTGGTCGCCGGCGGTCTCGGTGTCCTGCTGCCGGAGCAGGCCGTCGCGGTGCCGTGGTCGCAGACGACGGTGAACCCGAGGTCCTCGTTCGGTGCCGCCACCGCCGTCGCGCCGACGGCCCTCGGCTGCACGAACAACGCCGACCACTCGGTCAACATCACCTTCACGCCGCCCGCCGGCACGACCGCGACGTACACCGTCATCATGAACGGCAACACCGTCGTCACGAGCGGGACGGGATCGCCGATCCGCGTCGCCGGATCCGGCATCCTCAGCCTCGGGGCCGTCGTCACGATCACCGTCCGCACGGAGCTCGGCAGCAACTGGACGGCCACGAGCACCTCGAGCACGAAGATCCAGACCGCGCTCGTCGGCACGAACCTCACCTGCGGCTGAGTTCTCCACAGGTCGCCGCGGGGCGTCGGGTGATGTCCGTGGCCGCGGCTAGCGTGACGGCATGCGCATCCTGCACACCGGCGACTGGCACCTCGGCCGCACACTGCTGGGTGCTGACCTGCTCGAGCACCAGGTGGCGTTCCTGGACTGGCTCGTCCGCCAGGTGCGCGAGCGCGCGATCGACCTCGTCGTGATCGCGGGCGACGTGTACGACCGCGCGATCCCGCCGGTCGACGCCGTCCGGATGCTGTCCCGTGTCCTCGAGCGACTGGCGGAGACCACGACGGTCGTCCTCACCCCGGGCAACCACGACTCCGCCGCGCGACTCGGCTTCGGCGCCGGTGTGATGGGCGACCGCGTCCGGATCCTCGCCGAACCCGCCGGCATCGCGACCCCGGTGATCGTGCCGGACGCGGCTGGCACGGTCGCCGTCTACGGCATCCCGTACCTGCACCCCGACCTCACGCGGTACGCGCTCGCAGCGGTGCCCGACGAACCGCTCGCCCGCTCCCACCAGGCCGTCGTCGGCGCCGCGATGGAGCGGGTGCGCGCGGACCTCGCCGACCGCCCGGGCACGCGCAGCGTCGTCGTGGCGCACGCGTTCGTCGGCGGGACCGAACCGAGCGACAGCGAGCAGGACATCCGTGTCGGCGGTGTCGACCGCGTTGCCGAGGCGGTGTTCGACGGCGTCGACTACGTCGCGCTCGGGCACCTGCACGGACCGCAGCGGGTCGGCTCGTCCGACCGCATCCGGTACGCCGGGTCGCCGCTCGCGTTCTCGTTCGGCGAGCGGAACCAGCAGAAGTCGGTGACCGTCGTCGACCTCGACGCCGCCGGCGGGGTGACGGTCGAACTCGTCCCGGCACCCGTGCCCCGACGCCTCGTCGACGTCCGCGGCAGCATCGACGACATCGAGTCGGGCACCTTCCGGTCCGCGGCGGACGCCTGGGTCCGGGTCGCCGTGACGGACACCGTGCACCCGGAACGGATGTACGCCCGCGTGAAGGACCACTTCCCGCACGCCCTCGCGATCACGCACGAGCCGGCCGACCGTGGTGAACGCGCCGCGGTCCGGGCGGTCACGGCGACCTCCGACCCGGTCGAGGTCGCGTCGGACTTCGTGTCCTTCGCCACGGGTGCTGCGCCGAGCGACGACGACCGCGCGATCCTCACCGAGGCGTACGAGGCAGCCGCGCTGGCGCTGCAGCGCGAGGGGGACCGCTGATGTACCTGCACCGTCTCGAACTCCGCGCGATCGGTCCCTACCCGGACCTCGTGTCGATCGACTTCGCCGCGCTCGCCGCCTCCGGGGTGTTCCTGCTCGAGGGGCCGACCGGCTCCGGCAAGTCCACGATCATCGATGCCGTCGTGTTCGCCCTGTACGGCAAGCTCGCCGGCGCTGACGCCAGCGACGACCGCCTGCACAGCCAGCACGCCGACCCCGCGGTGGAGCCCTTCGTCGAGCTCGTGTTCGAGACCGGTGCCGGCGTGTACCGGGTCCGGCGCACGCCGCAGTACGACCGCCCGAAGCAGCGTGGGACCGGCACCGTGAAGCAGCAGGCGTCCGTGCAGCTCGTCCGTCTGGCCGACCCCGCCGACGTCGCGGGTGAGCCACTGTCCTCCCGCATCCCCGAGGTCGCCGTCGAGATCGCCCGCATCGTGGGACTCGACCGGGCGCAGTTCCTGCAGACCGTGGTGCTGCCCCAGGGCGAGTTCGCCCGGTTCCTCCGTTCCCCGGGCGAGGACCGCCGGAAGCTCCTGCAGTCCCTGTTCGGCACGCAGGTCTACGACCGCACCGCCGACGAGCTCGCGGCCCGTCGCCGAGCGGTCCAGGCCGACGTCGGCGGCGCGGACGCCCGCGTGCGCGACGCCCTGAGCCGGTTCGCACAGGCTGCCGGCACCGACGATCCGGACGAGTCCGTCGTCGGCCCGACGGTCGTGACACTCCGCGCCGCAGCCGACGTCGCCGAGGCAGCGCGGGCATCCGCGGCCGGCGTCGCCGCAGCAGCCGCGGCGCACGAGCAGGCGGTCACCGCACGCGCGGCGGCCCTCGACCGTCGCGCCGAACTCCTCCGACGTCGCACACTCCTCGACGCCGGTGCGCCCGACGTCGATGTTGCCCGGACGCGCCTGGGCCTCGCCGAGCGGGCCGCACGGGTGGCGGCGGTCGCCGACGGACTCGATGCCGCCCGCGCCCGCTCGGATCAAGCGTTCGGGGCGGCCGAAGCCCTCCGTACCCGGCACGACATCAGCATGGCGGGCGATGCGCTCGTCCGTCGGCGTTCGACCGTCTCCGGCTGCCTCACGACGGTCCGCCACCTGGTCTCCGTCGAAGCCGGGATCGCCGGGCGGCGACGGGCCGCGGACGCCGCCGTCGGTCGCGGCGAGCAGCTCACCGTCCGATTGGCCGAACTCGACGCCGCACTCGACGCACGGCCGGCCGGACGAGCCCGCATCGTCGAGGCCGCCCGCGCCGCTGCCGAGATCGCCGCCGGGGCTGAGGGCGCACGGGTCGAGGTCGAGCGGGTCGGACGGCTCCGTGCCGAACTCGACGCCCGAGCGGTCTCCGAGCGCCGGGTCCGCGGTGCCGAGCAGACCGTCAGTGCTGCCCGGACGGCCGCCCACGACCTGGTCCGGGCCGAGCAGCAGCTCCGCGAGCGCCGCATCGCCGGACTCGCCGGGGAACTCGGCGCTGCGCTCGTGTCAGGTGATCCCTGCCCCGTGTGCGGCGCGACCGAGCACCCCGTCGTCGCACTCCCGCAGGACGACCACCCCACCGCCGACGCGATCGAGGCAGCCGCCCACGTCGCCCGCCGCGCGGAACAGGACCTCTCCGACGCCGCAGCGGCACTCGCGGTCGAGCGGGCCGAACTCGAGCGTCTCGGGCAGGTGCTCGGCGACACCGACGAGGCGACGGTCGACGCCCTCGACGCCGTTGCCCGGGCCCGGGTCGACGCCGCCCACGACGCCGCCGTGCGGGTCCGTGACCTCGAGCAGCAGCGGGCCGCACACGACGAGCAGACCCGGGCTCTCGAGCGGCAGCGCAACGAGGTCGACACCGAGCGGGCGGTCCTCGCGAGCTCGGCGTCGGCCGACGCCGAGCGTCTCGAGCAGGACACCGCAGCCGTGCAGCAGGCGGTCGACCGTGTGGCCGAGCTCCTCGACGCCGCGCCGGACACACTCCGTGCGGGGGTCGAGCAGCTCGACGTGCTCATCGACCGGCTCGACGCCCTGGCGCAGGCAGACGAGCGCGCTGCCGTCGCGACCGAGGCCGTCCGCGAACGAGCGGCCGAGGTCGAACAGGTGCTCGCCGAGCAGGAGTTCGACGACGTCGGTGCTGCGCGTGCTGCTCTCCTCGACCGGTCCGAGACCGAGCGGCTCCGGACCGCGGTCGCCACCGCGGATCGTGAGCGCGCGGTGGTCGATGCCGGTCTGGCGGAGCCCGCGGTGGTCGCCGCCGCCGATGACGACCCGGAAGGTCTCGACCTCGACGGCGCCCGGGCCGCGCGCGACCGGGCCGGCACGGACGCCGAGGACGCCACCCGCGTCGCGACCTCGGCGGGGGACCGGGCCACGGCGTCCGAGCGGTGCGCCGCCGACGTCGCCGACGCCGGACGCGCACGAGACGACACCTCGGCCCGCAGCCGCGCGGTCGTGCGCCTCGCCGACATCGCCGCCGGACAGCCGTCCGTGAACCCGAGCGGCATCACGCTCGGCACCTACGTGCTCATGCGACGGTTCGAGGACGTCGTCGCCGCGGCGAACGACCGGTTGCGGGCGATGCTCGCGGGCCGGTTCACGCTCGAGACCTCCGACGAGCGGGAGTCCGGGTCACGCGCACGTCGGACGGGGCTCGCCCTCGCCGTGCACGACCAGACCACCGACACCGTCCGTGACCCCCGCAGCCTGTCCGGTGGCGAGACCTTCACGGTGTCGCTCTGCCTGGCGCTCGGGCTCGCCGACGTCGTGCAGGCCGAGGCCGGCGGGGTCTCGCTCGGCACGCTGTTCGTCGACGAGGGGTTCGGCACGCTCGACCCGGAGACGCTCGACGACGTCATCGGGCAGCTCTCGCGGCTCACCGCCGGTGGCCGTCAGGTCGGGATCGTCAGCCACGTCGAGGAACTCAAGCAGCGGATCCCGGAGCGCATCGCGGTACGCCGGACGGCCGAGGGCGGTTCCCGCGTCACGACCACGGTCTGACCCGGCCCGCCGTGCGACCGGCGCGACCGCCCGCAGTGCGCCCGGCGCGACCGGCCGGCCGTGCGACCGACCGGCGCGACCGGCCCGCCGAGTCAGGGCGTCGGGGAGACGTCCACCGTGCCGTCCGGGGACGGCAGGATGTCGGCCGCGATCCACGGGAACACCCACGTGAACAGCACGTACACGATGGCCGCGAGCAGCACGAGCAACTCGATCACCTTGAGCGCGGTGGGACCGGGCAGGATCCGCCACACGAACGGGAAGATCACTTCGACGTCTCCGAGACTTCCTTGGGGGTGCCCTCCGACGCGGGCATCCAGTAGTCGAGCTTGGCGTGCGTGACGTACCGCTCCTTGGCCGACCACATCGGGTGGCACGCGGTCAGGGTCAGCCAGCGGTCGTCGGCGGTGGGTTCCACGCCGGGCTTGTTCGGCACCGGGGCGATGGTCTCGATGTGGTCCGGGGTGACGATCTGGGAGTCCGTGACCTTGTACACGTACCAGACGTCGAACTTCGTCTTCGCGTCGGTGACCCGCACGACGACGGAGTCGCCGGTCTTGAGCTCGGCGATCTGGTTGAGCGGCTTGCCGTAGGTGACGCGGTGGCCGGCGACGGCGAAGTTCCCCTCGGCACCGGGCATCGCGGTGTCCTGGTAGTGGCCCAGCCCGATGGTGTTGAGGACCTTCTCACGATCGGTGCCCTCGCCGATCGGCCGCGTGTAGTCCGCACCGAACCGGGGGATCTGCATCGTGCCGAACACGTCGGTGACGTTCGGCGGCTCGGCGAGGACGGGAGCGGGCCCACGGTGCTCGGTGCCGGCAGTCGGCTTGGTCTCGGTCTGCCCGAGGTCCTTGACGAGCGCCGTCTGCGCGTGCACCGCGACGACGTCGGTCCACCACGCGGTCCACACCACGTACAGCCCGGTACCCGCGCCCGCGATGATGAGGAGCTCCGCGATGAGCGACACGATCGCGCCGCCGACCGTCTGCCGGCGACGGGGCGTCCGTGTCGCACCGCCCTCACCGTCACGTCGGGATCGACGTGAGGGCAGTGTGTCGTGTGCGGTCACGGGGCTCCTGATCCGGAAGGGGTGGTCGGACAGGTCTATCAGACCACGGCGACGGCACCGTGACGAGGTTCTCCACAGCTCCGTTAGCGTGAGGAGATGCAGCACGTCCTCCGCGCCTTCACGCCAGCCGACACCGACGCCGTCATCGCCCTGTGGGAGTCGTGCGGGCTGGTCCGCCCGTGGAACGACCCCCGACGTGACATCGCGCGCAAGCTCACGGTCCAGCCCGAGCTGTTCCTGGTCGCCGAGGTCGCCGAGGACGCGATCGTCGGCGCCGGAATGGCGGGGTTCGACGGGCACCGCGGCTGGGTGAACTACCTCGCCGTCCGCCCGGACCTGCAGGGCTCCGGACTCGGCCGCGCCTTCATGGCGGAGTTCGAGCGCCTGTTGACGGACCTCGGCTGCCCGAAGCTCAACCTGCAGGTGCGCGCCGGCAACGAGCAGGTGCTCGGCTTCTACGAATCGCTCGGCTACGCCCCGGACCACACGGTCTCGCTCGGCAAGCGCCTCATCCCCGACGCCTGACCCCACCGAGCTTTCGCGCCGAGCGACACCTCACGCGATCGGAACCGCGTGACGTGTCGCTCAGCGCGAAGAACCGCGCGCCGGCCCGCAGCAGCGGAGCGCAGCACAGCAGCGCAGCGCAGCGGAGCCCTACGCCAGCGCCAGCCCGACGGACGCCGCGAACGCCAGCACGATGCCGGCCCACTGCACCGCGCTGAGCCGCTCCCGCAGCACCACCCCCGCGAGGACGACGGTCCCGATCGGGTACAGCGCGTTGAGCACGCTCACGACGGGCAGCGTCACCGGGTCGTCGCTCGAGTGCAGCCCGGCCTGGATGAACACGTTGGCCAGGGCGTCGAGGACGCCGCAGGCGACGACCGTGAGCAGCAGCCGACCCACCAGACGCGGGCGCGTCCCTGGAGGCACGGCAGACCCCGCGACGGCGGCCGACGCTGCGGGGTCTGCCGCGCCTCCAGGGCGTCCGGCCAGTCCCGAGACGAGCGCCGCCACACCGAGCAGTACCGCCTGCAGCACCCGCGCGACCACCAGGGGCGCGACGCCGGAGTCCGACGGCGTCAGGTCGTACGCCAGCACGATCCCGCCGAACCCGCACCCGGCGACCGCCGCGGTGACGAGCCCGCGCGCCGTCAACCGTGCGCCGGACGTGTCCCGGACGGCCGCGACGAGGACCACCGCGACGACGGCCACCACGAGGGCGGTGACGGCGAGCCCGGACAGTGCCGTCCCGCGGAACACCGCGACCAGCACGGGCACGACCGCGGCGAACACGGCGGTGAGGGGTGAGAGCACGCTCATCGGCCCGATCGCCAGCGCACGGTAGAGGAGGAGCACCCCGATCCCGCCGGACATCCCCGCGACCGCGCCCCACAGCGTGCCGGCCCACGTGAAGACCCCGCCGACGACCACGAGGCCGAGCAACAGCGGCACGATCCCGACGGCCGCGGCGACCGCGGCGACGGTCACGGCGCGCAGGCGCCGCGACGCCAGCCCGCCGAGGAAGTCGGCGAACCCGTAGACGAGGGCGCCGGACAGGCCGAGGACGACGGTGAGCACGGCTCCCATCCTGCCCCGCCCGGTAGCCTGCGTGGCGTGAGCGTTCCCTACCACCGGCTGCCCCGCGTCGACGCACGCTGGAGGTGGTGGCGCCCGTTCGTGGCCCTCGCCTTCCTGGCGGGCTGGTACATCGCGTCGCAGGTCCTCATCGCGGTCGCGTACTTCGTGCCGATCGGCGCGACGCAGGGCGCGCAGGGGCTGATGGACCTGCAGAACGACCTCGCGAGCGGTGCCCTCGACCCGACGGACCCGATCGTGCTGTCGATGTCACTGGTGTCGCTCGTGGTGCTGCTGCCCGGCATCCTGCTCGCGGTGCGGATCGCGCGGGTCGGACCGGCGGGCATCCTGTCCTCCGTGCGCTTCCGGGTGCGCTGGGCGTGGACGGCGTGGTGCCTCCTGCCGACGCTGGTCATCGCGGTCGTGATGTTCCTGTTCCAGACCGGCGGCATGTTCACGTTCAGGGGTGGCTTCGGCTGGGACCACGCGGCGATCGGCCAGTCGACGGTGTCGCTCGGCACGCTGACCCTGACGATCGTGCTGGTCCTGCTGCTCGTGCCGTTCCAGGGCGCGGCGGAGGAGTACATCTTCCGCGGCTTCCTCATGCAGACGATCGGCTCGTGGATCCCGTGGCGCATCGTCGGCACGGTCGTCGCCGTGGCGGTCTCGACGGTGGTGTTCGCGCTGCTCCACATCCCCAACGGCTACAACGTGTGGGGCATCCTCGACGTCGGTTCGTTCGGCCTCATCGCGGCGATCATCGTCCTGCGCACCGGGGGGCTCGAGGCCACCGTCCTCCAGCACGCCTTCAACAACATCATGATCTTCGTGCTGCAGGCGCCGGGGTGGTCGCGGATCGACCTGACCTCGTCGGACGCGAACGGCACGGTCGGCGGCTGGCTCCTCACCCTCGGGACGTCGCTCGCGTTCTGGGGCATGGTCGAGCTCCTCGCTCGGTGGCGGAAGCTGGACCGTCGGTTCGCCGGCAGGGAGGCGCCACGGTTCCGCGGTGTGGCCCCGGCCTGGGCAGGTGGCCGACAGTGGCTCCGGCCTGGAGGCACGGGCTGGGCGGGTGCACCGGCCCGCGTCGACGACGTGGCCGGGTCCGGTGATGGCGACGGCGACGGCACCGGCACCGGTGCGGACCGTGTGGAGAACGCGGTGGGTGTCGCCGGTCGGCCGTAGGCTCGTGGCATGAGCACCACGCCCGCGCCCGCCGTCGTGCCTGCCGGTGCCGCCGTCTCGCCGTCGCGCGCTGCCGCGCTCGAGGTCCTGCGCGGCGTGTGGGGCTACGACGACTTCCGCGGCGAGCAGGCCGCGATCATCGAGCAGGTCGTCTCCGGCGGTGACGCCCTCGTGCTCATGCCGACCGGTGGCGGCAAGTCACTCTGCTACCAGGTGCCCGCGCTCGTGCGCGACGGCGTCGGGGTCGTGGTGTCGCCGCTCATCGCCCTCATGCAGGACCAGGTCGACGCCCTCGCGGCGAACGGCGTCAAGGCCGCGTTCCTCAACTCGACGCAGGGGCCGGACGAACGTGCCCGGGTCGAGCGCGCGGTCGTGTCGGGCGAGGTCGACATGCTCTACCTCGCACCCGAACGACTCCGGCTCGAGTCCACCCGCGCGCTGCTCGACCGCGCGCGCATCGCCCTGTTCGCCATCGACGAAGCACACTGCGTCGCGCAGTGGGGCCACGACTTCCGGCCGGACTACCTCGAACTGAGCGTCCTCCACGAGCGCTGGCCGACCGTGCCGCGCATCGCCCTGACCGCCACCGCGACGCCGCAGACCCACCGCGAGATCTCCGCCCGGCTCGGCCTCGACGACGCCGCGCACTTCGTCGCCGACTTCGACCGGCCGAACATCCAGTACCGGATCGAGCCGAAGACCGGGGCGCTGCAGCAGCTCCTCACCTTCATCCGCACCGAGCACAGCGGCGACGCTGGCATCGTCTACTGCCTGTCCCGCAACTCCGTCGAGCGCACCGCGACGGCGCTCGCCCAGCAGGGGATCCAGGCGCTGCCGTACCACGCGGGCCTCGACGCGGCGGTGCGCGCGCGCAACCAGTCCACGTTCCTGCGCGAGGACGGCATCGTCATGGTCGCCACGATCGCCTTCGGCATGGGGATCGACAAGCCGGACGTCCGGTTCGTCGCGCACCTGGACCTGCCGAAGTCGGTGGAGGGCTACTACCAGGAGACCGGTCGGGCCGGGCGCGACGGGCAGCCCGCGACCGCGTGGCTCGCCTACGGCCTGAACGACGTCGTGCAGCAGCGCCGGATGATCGACCAGTCCGAGGGCGACGCCGCCCACCGACGCCAGCTCAGCGCGCACCTCGACGCGATGCTCGCCCTGTGCGAGACGATCGAGTGCCGTCGCGTCCGGCTGCTCGCCTACTTCGGGCAGGAGTCGACGGCGTGCGGCAACTGCGACACGTGCATCGCACCGCCCGAGTCGTGGGACGGCACGGTGCCGGCGCAGAAGCTGCTCTCCACCGTCGTCCGGCTCGACCGTGAGCGCGGGCAGCGGTACGGCGTCTCGCACCTCGTGGACATCCTGGTCGGCAAGCCGTCGCCCCGCGTGCAGGAGCTCCGGCACGAGTCGCTCGCCACGTTCGGCATCGGCAACGACCTCGGTGAGGCCGAGTGGCGCGGGGTCGCCCGGCAGATCCTCGCGCAGGGGTACGCCGCGGTGTCGGGCGACGGGTTCGGCACGATCGTGCTCAGTCCGACGAGCGCCGACGTCCTCGGCGGCAAGGTCACCGTCCGGATGCGTCGCGACCCGGTGAAGGCCCCGCGCGGCAGCCGGGTGCGCCGGGCGGTCGTGACGGACATGCCCCAAGAGGCCGTCGGGCTCTTCGAGACGCTCCGCGCATGGCGTGCCGCACAGGCCCGCGAGCAGGGTGTCCCGGCCTACGTGGTGTTCAACGACGCGACGCTCCGCGGCATCGCCGCGGTGAAGCCCGCGGACGAGGACCAGCTCGCCGAGATCTCCGGTGTCGGCGGTGCGAAGCTCGAGCGCTACGGCCGTGCCGTGCTCGACGTGGTGGCCGCAGCGGACTGAGCGCGACACATGCCCGCTCGGGCATGCGGTCGTGCTCTGCCTCACTACACTCGGAGACTCCCGTCACGAGGAGGCCCGGTGTCCGGTTCGACGAAGTTCACCACCACGCTCAGCCGGGCGGTGGTGACCCCGCTCGCACGCATGCTGTGGCGTCCGCGGATCGTCGGTCGGAAGAACGTCCCGAAGCGCGGCCCCGTGATCCTGGCGAGCAACCACCGTTCGTTCATCGACTCCCCGGCGATCACGCTCATGGCGCCCCGGAAGGTCTCGTTCCTGGCGAAGCAGGAGTACTTCACGGGGAAGGGCCTCCGCGGTGCCGTGTCCCGCGCCTTCTTCGGCGGCATCGGCGCGATCGGTGTCGAGCGCGGTGCGGGTGCGGCCGCGCAGCACGCCCTCGACCTCGGGCTCGAGCGGCTCCAGGCGGGCGAGGCGTTCGCCATCTACCCCGAGGGCACGCGCTCCCTCGACGGCCGGATCTACCGGGGCCGCACGGGTGTGGCGTGGCTGGCGCTGACGAGCGGCGCTCCCGTGGTGCCCGTCGCCCTCACCGGCACCGAGGACGTGCAGCCGGTCGGGTCCCGGCTCCCGAAGCTCGCGAAGGTGACGATCGAGTTCGGGAAACCGCTCGACCTGTCCTCGTTCGGGGAGGCGTCGTCCGGCCGTGCGCGCCGTCACGCCACCGACGCCGTGATGGCCGCGATCCAGGAGCTCAGCGGGCAGGAGCCGGCGAACGCGTACAACAACCCGCCGGCGACGATCGTGGAGCGCGTCCGGCAGGCCCTCCGGCGCGACGACCCGACCGAGGCCGTCGAACCGGACTGATCGTCGCACGATCTCCGTATCAGCTATTGCACATCCGACATATCAGTGTTTGAATGGGGCAGTGCCCAGGGGCACACTCCACCGCGGTCCGGCCGAGAACGGACCGCCTCACACGTGATCGGAAGGTCAGCAGCATGTCCTCCACCCCGCTCTTCGACACCATCGCCCGCCGCGCCGAGGGGACCGCGCCCGTCCCGAGCGTCGCCGCGGCGAGCCCCACCCCGGCTCCCACCTCGCCGATGTCCGCGCCCGTCCGGTCGCACGACTCCACCTTCGTCCCCGCCGCCCTCGTCGCGGCGATCGACGAGATCCCGGCCCGTGTCGTCGCTGCCGCAGGTGCCGCGCACGTCGTCCGCGCCGAACAGCTCGCGCTGGTCGAGGCCGTTGCCGACGCGATCACCCGCGCCGTGGTCGACGCCGTCGTGATCGAGCTCGAGCAGATCACGCGCGACGGCGTCGTCCGCGTCTGACGCATTGTCGACGAACCCGACGAACCCGACGACCCCGCCGAACCTGCCGAGCCGGACGAACCCGCCGAACCCGACGAACCCGATGACCACGACGACCGAGCCCCCACCGATGCGTCCGCGCGGGGCAGCCCGGCAGGCGGCGAACGCCGCGACCGCCGCCGCCGCAGCGGCCGCTGCCGGCGTGGTCTCCCACCAAGCCACCGGGGTGGCGGCGACCGCACCCGCCGCCCCGGTCTCCACTGCACCAGAGACGACCCCTCGACGGACCGCAGGCGACGTCGCGGACACCCTCCGTGCCTGCCGGCCGGTGTCCGAAGCCCTGCCATCCCGACGCGAACTCCGCGCCGGGCCGCAGCGGAAGCGCGAGTCACGACCCACCCCTCGGGACGTGGGTCGTACCGTGACCCGGGGGATCACCCTCCCGCTGCGCTCGATCAGCAGCGCCGTCGCCTCCGCGAAGGCCGTCCCCGTGACCGCGACCGCCGTCGCCGCGTGCCTGTTCTTCACCGTCGCGACTCCGCAGACAGCCGTGGCCGCCACCCCGCAGGCGGCCCTCCCCGCGCTCGACGCGCAGGAGTACACCGTCGCCGCAGGGTCCTCGATCCCGGTCCTGCGCGACTCCTTCGCGATCGGCAGGGTCCCGATCCGGATGCCCGCATCGCCCCCGCCGTCGACGAGCGGTGGCCCGACCTCGGTCCGGCCGGTCGCGGGCACGATCCCGATCGCCGGTGGGTTCGGCTCCCGGTGGGTGCGCGGGTGCGCCTCGTGCTCGACGAACCACCAGGGCCTCGACTTCGCCGCCCCGACGGGGACCGCGGTCGTCGCGGCGATGTCCGGCCGCGTCGTGTCCGCCGGCGTGTTCGGCGGGTACGGCAACCAGGTCCTCCTGCAGCACGCCGACGGCTCGGAGACCCGGTACGGCCACCTGTCGCAGATCAGCGTCCGCGCCGGCCAGACGGTCGCGGTCGGCGAGCGGATCGGCGCCGTGGGGAACACCGGTGTCTCCACCGGGTCGCACCTGCACTTCGAGGTCATCCTCGGCGGCACCCCGGTCGACCCGGCCACGTGGCTGCGGAACCGCGGCCTGCTCTGACACCGGGCGCGTAGCGTCGTCGGCGGAGCGGCACGGTGCTGCTCGGGAGACGGAGACGCACGTGCGGGTGACGGTACTGGGAACCGGGGCGATGGGGGCCGGGGTGGCGGGGTCGCTGCTCCGCGAGGGCCACGAGGTGACGGTGTGGAACCGGAGCGCCGACCGGGCCGCCCCGCTCGGCGAACACGGCGCGACCGTCGCCGTTGATCCGGCCGCAGCGGTCGCCGACGCCGAGGTCGTCCTGCTCACCCTGTTCGACACCGAGGCCGTGCTGGACGTGCTCGAGGCGGCGGCGGGTGACGCCCCGACGGACGCCGTGTGGGTGCAGGCCTCGACGATCGGGGTCGCCGGCACCGAGACCGTCGTGCAGCTCGCAGGCAAGTACGGCATCACGCTCGTCGAGGCGATGATGCTCGGCACGAAGGCGCCGGCGGAGCAGGGGAAGCTGACGATGCTCGCCGCGGGACCGTCCGACGTCCTCGACCGGATCGACCCCGTGCTCGACGCGATCGGTGCGAAGACGGTCCGTGCGGGCGACGAAGTCGGTGCGGGCACGGCGCTCAAGCTCGCGGCCAACGCCTGGATCGCGTCGATCACCGCGGCGACCGGGCAGTCCCTCGCCCTCGCGGCGGCGCTCGGCCTCGACCCGGCACTGTTCCTGCAGGCGATCGAGGGCAGTGCGAGCGACTCGGCGTACGCGCACACCAAGGGCAAGTCGATGATCGCGGGGGAGTTCCCGGCGCAGTTCGCCCTCGACGGCCTCCGCAAGGACATCGGGCTCATCACCGACGCAGCACGGAGCGAGGGGGTCTCGACGGTCCTGCTCGAGGCGCTCGGCCGGGTGTACGCGGACGCCAGCGCGGCAGGGCACGGTGGCGACGACATCGCGGCGGTCGGGACCGCGTTCTAGCGACGCCCGGCTACCGGCGCCGGAACAACCGTCGGACCGCGTTCGTCAGCCGTCCGACGGTCTCGTCGTTCATCGTGTTGGCGAGGTCGAACGCCTCACGCGCGGGGTCGGCGCCCGCGTGGATGCGCCGGAGTGCTGCGTCCGCCCGGGCCCGTGCATCGAGTTCCGCGAGGGGCATGTCGTCCTCGGGGTCGTGCGGTGCGGGCGTGTGACCGTGCGGACCCGTTCCTGCCATGGGAGCAGGCTACGCGGAACGTCCGTGACGGGAGTCCACGTCGTCGACCGCTCGGACCATCTGGTCGAGGAACGCGACGATCACCGCCATCTCGTCGCCCGAGAGGCTCTCAGTCGCCTCGATCGCGCGGGAGTCGAGCTGGTCGAGGACCCGCATCACGTCGCGCATCGACGCACCGGTCGCAGTGAGGATCACGCCGCGGCGGTCGTTCGGGTCCGCGTGGCGCTCGACGTGCCCGCTGCGGACGAGTCGATCGACGAGTGCGGAGGTCGACGCCGCGGTGATCTCGAGCTCCTCGGCGAGGTCCTTCGCGTTGACCGTGCGTCCGGCCTTCTCGGCGTCGAGGAGCACGCGGAGCGCGAGGAGGGCGTTCTCACCGATGCCGAGCGACTCGCGGGCCCGGCGTTGTGCGGAGCTCTCGGAGGTCCGGTACCGGCGGAGGGCGTTGAGGACGTCCACCGAGTCGACCCGGGATTCCCCGTCGTACCAGTATCCCGTGGCACTGCTCATCACCTCGGAAGTCATGTCGACAATGCTAGAGGCTCTAGTTAGTTTGTCTAGCGAGTGCGTGGATCGGCCGACTGCAACACCCGTGACGCGGCGACGAAACACTCCGGCAATCCCCGGTCAGTAGGTTCACGACATGCAGGAGCCGACGTGCTGAGCCGACTCGCGGGGAGCGTCTTCCACGTCGGGAACGCCGTCGAACGCACCGACGTCGTCGCCCGGATGCTCGACGTCTACGTCGCGCGGGGTGAACCGGCCGGTGTGGACCAGGACCGGGCGGTCGCAGCCGAGCTCCGCTCCGTCGTCGGTGCGGCCGGTCCGGCGAACGACCCGGACCGGGCGTCGACCATCGACTCGATCGCGCTCGACCGGCACGACCCCGCCTCGATCGCGTCGGCCGTGGCGGTCGCGCGGGACAACGCCCGGCGTGCTCGTGACGTCGTCTCGACCGAGCTCTGGGACTGCCTCAACGTCACCCGCTCCCGGATGCCGCGCAAGGTGTCGGCCGATCGGGCGCACGAGTTCCTCGGGTGGGTCCGGGAGCGCAGCGCCCTGGCCATCGGGGTCGTCGAAGCCGATGCGAGCCGCGACGAGGTGTGGGAGTTCTTCACCCTCGGTCGGTCGCTGCAGCGGTGTGCTGCGACCGCTCGGCTGCTCGCCTCGGGGTTGCTCGACCCGGAGTCCGGGTCGTCGTGGGCCACGGCGCTCCGGGCGTGCGGGGCCGGCGAGGCGTTCCAGCGCGGTCGTGACCACCACACGCTCGGCCCCGAGGACGCCGCCGCGTTCCTGCTCCTCGACGAGCACAGTCCCCGGTCGCTCCGGTTCCTCGCGCGCCGCACGGACGAGTGCCTCGCCGACGTCGCGCCGTCCTGCATCGAGGACGAGGTGCGCGCGTTCGCGGCGACGCGGGAGGACCTCGAGGCGGTCTCGGAGGACACCGCGCTCCTCGTGGCACGTACCGCGGGCCAGCGGCTCGCGGTCGCGGCCGACCGGGTCGTCGCGGCGCTCGACGAGCGCGTCTTCGCGGAGACCGAGCCGGCGCGGTAGGACGCGACCCATCCGCGGTCGGACGCGACCCGTCCGCGGTGGGACGCGACCCGTCCGCGGTGGGACGCGACCCGTCCGCGGTGGGACGCGACCCGTCCGCGGTGCGACGCGACCGACGGGCGGACCGGAGGCGCGGTGCGGGGCCGCCACGTGCCTCCAGGCCCGGTGGGTGGCCCAGTCAGACGGCGCTGGAGCGGTTGGCGACCGCCTCGTCACGTTCCAGGTCGTGCCGGAGTGCCGCGCGCGAGGCGCGCGTCCCGACCACCGGCATCGCGTGCGTGATCGCCAGGTGGAGCCGGGTGTCCGCGTCGTACCGCACCCGGAACCGCTCGTGGCGGATGAGCCAGACGAGGGCGATCGCGAGCGCCACGAACCCGGAGGTCGCGCCGACGCCGATGGCCCATCGCGGGCCCCAGGCGTCGGCGACGGCTCCGACGATCGGGGCGCCGATGGGGGTGCCGCCGGCGAAGATCGCCATGTACAGCGCCATCACGCGGCCACGCATCGCGGGCTTCGTCGTGGTCTGCACCAGGGCGTTGGCCGTCGTCATGAAGGTCAGGGACGCGAGCCCGACGAACACCAGGACGATCGCGAAGGTCCAGTACGTCGGGGCGACGGCGGCTGCGGCGCAGGCGATCCCGAAGCCGGCGGAGGCGATCACGAGGGTGCGCATCCGGGGGCGGTCCCGCCGCGCGGAGAGCAGTGCGCCGGCGACCGAACCGATCGCCATCACCGAGTTGAGCAGACCGAACTCGCCCGCGCCCTTGTGGAACTCGACCCGGGCCATCGTCGAGGTGAAGATCGGGAAGTTCACGCCGAACGTGCCGACGACGAAGATCATGCAGAGCACGACGATGATGTCGGGCCGGGTCCGCACGTAGTGGATCCCGGCGAGGATCTGCCCCTTGCCGCGTTTCGCCCGGATCCGGTCGGCGAGCTGGGACGGGTCGACGAAGCGCAGCGCGATGAGGACGGCCAGGAACGAGGCCGCGTTGATGACGAACACCCAGCCGGAGCCGATCGCGGCGATGAGGACGCCGGCGACCGCGGGGCCGACGAGCCGTGCGGCGTTGAACGACGCGGAGTTGAGCGCCACGGCGTTGGCGACGTTCTCCCCCTGCACGACGTCGGAGACGAAGGTCTGCCGGATCGGGGTGTCGAACGCGGCGACGATGCCGAGCGCGAGGGCGAACCCGTAGAGGGACCAGATCGTCGCGGTGTCGGTGAGCACCAGGATCCCGAGGCCGAGCCCGAGTGCGCCCATCAGCCCCTGCGTGAGCATGAGCATCTTGCGCCGGTCGAACCGGTCGGCGGCGAGGCCGGTGAGGGGGAGGAGCAGGAGCTGCGGGCCGAACTGCAGCGCCATCGTGATGCCGACCGCGATCGCGTCGTTGTCGGAGAGCTTGGTGAGGACGATCCAGTCCTGGGCGGTGCGCTGCATCCAGGTACCGACGTTGGAGACGAGGGCTCCGGCGAACCAGATGCGGTAGTTGTGGGTCGACAGGGAGCGGAACATGGCGGTCACTGCTGGGCCAGCCTCCTCATGATCTCGGTGGCGTCGGCGAGGGTCTGGCGCTCGGCCTCGGTGAGGTCGGCGAGGCGCGGGGTGAGCCAGCCGTCCCGACGGCGACGGGTCTCCTCGACGAAGGCGGCGCCGGCCGGGGTGGCTCCGAGGAGCACCTTGCGGCGGTCGTCGCCGTGTCCGTCCTTCGAGACCAGTCCACGCTCGAGGAGCACGGCGACGGTCTTCGTCATCGAGGGCGGGGTGACGCCGTCCTGCCGGCTGAGGTCGGCGAGGGACATCGATCCGTCGCGGTGCAGGCGGGCGAGGGCGGAGAACTGCGCGTCGGTGACCGTGGTGTCGGCTTTCTGCCCGCGGAGGGTCCGGGACAGCCGGTTCACCGCGATCCGCAGGTCGGTCGAGAGGGAGACGTCGTTCACGATCACCAGTCTAACTGATTAGCTCAGCGAACGAACCAGTTTGCGGGTGTAGTCTGCGCTTAGACAACAGGTGTTGCCAAGAGAGAAGGAGAACATGTCCGAGTTCGAGGGCAAGGTCGCCATCGTCACCGGTGGTGGCAGCGGTATCGGGGAGTCCATCGCGAAGGAGCTCGCCGCCGCGGGCGCGAAGGTCGTCGCGACCGACATCAAGCTGGACGCCGCACAGCGCGTCGTGTCGGAGATCGAGGCAGTGGGAGGCACCGCCGTCGCGTTCGAGGCGAACTCGGCCCTCGCCGCCGACAACGAGCGGGCCGTGCAGTTCGCGGTCGACACCTACGGGGCACTCCACCTCGCCGTGAACAACGCCGGCATCGGCGCCGCACCGCAGCCCATCGGCGAGTATGACATCGCCGCGTGGGACCGTGTCCGTGCGGTCGACCTCGACGGTGTGTTCTACGGCCTCCGGTACGAGATCCCCGCGATGCTCGCCTCCGGTGGTGGCGCGATCGTGAACATGTCGTCCGTGCTCGGCTCGGTCGGCATCGCGCAGAACGCCGCGTACGTCGCCTCGAAGCACGCGCTCGTGGGCCTCACGAAGGTCGCCGCGCTGGAGTACACCGCCCAGGGCGTCCGCACGAACGCGGTCGGCCCGGGCTTCATCGACACCCCGCTCGTCCGGGCGTCGCTGTCCGCCGAGGCACTGTCGGCGCTCGAGTCCGAGCACGCCGCGAAGCGTCTCGGCACCGACGCCGAGGTCGCCGCGCTCGTGCTGTTCCTGCTGAGCGACAAGGCCTCGTTCATCAGCGGCAGCTACCACCTGGTCGACGGCGGCTACAGCGCCCACTAGGGCCGTTCCGCGCGTAGAGGGTCGTTCCGCGCGTAGGGGGTCGTTCCGCGCGTAGGAAGCGGAATCGCTCGTAGGAGGACGGAAATTCCTGCCTCCTATGCGCGATTCGGCTTCCTACTGCGCGTGCGATGGGCAGGAACGTCCGGACTGGAGGCGCGGATCGCGCGAGCCGACCTGCTCACGTGGGTCGCGCCTCCAGTCCATTGCCATCGCTGCTCACGAAGCACAGCGCCGGCGCCCGCCCGCCGCGCAGGCGCGCGCACACGCGGATCTGGGAGGATCGAGCCGTGCCCACCTTCTCCGCAGCACGAGGCGACGCCTCGTTCACCGATGCCCACGGCGTCGAGATCGTCTACTCGACCTGGCGTGCGGCGCGGCCGAAGGGCATCGTGCAGATCGCGCACGGGGTGGGCGAGCACGGGCTCCGGTACGAGCCGCTCGCGCAGGACCTCGTCCGCGCCGGGTACACCGTCCACGTCAACGACCACCGTGGGCACGGTCGCACCGGCCTCGGGCAGTGGGACGGCGACCACAGCAAGCTCGGACGCCTCGGACCCGGTGGGCTCCGCGCAGCGATCGCAGCCGTGGAGCAGATGACGGCGGTCGCGCGCGCGGACACCCCCGGCGTCCCGCTCGTGCTCGTCGGACACTCGTGGGGCTCGCTCATGGCGCAGCGGATCGTGAACACCTCGTCGGAGTCGTACGACGGCGTGGTGCTCTCCGCGACCGCGTACCGGCTGCCCGGGTGGATGAACAGCGGCGACCTCAACGCCCGGCACGCGGGGTCCGGGCCGACGAAGTTCGAGTGGCTCACCCGTGACCGGTCGATCATCGAGGCGATGTCGGTGGACCCCCTCGCGGTCGAGGCCGACGTCATCGGGCTCTTCGGGCTCGCGGACACGCTGCGCCTCCTCGGGGTCCCGCGGCGCGGCATCCCGCACGACCTGCCGATGCTGCTGCAGGTCGGGTCGGAGGACCCCCTCGGCGGCCCCCGGTCCGTCGAACGGCTCGCGCAGGCCTACCGGCGTCGGGGCGGACTCACCGACGTCTCGGTGCGGGTGTACGAGGGAGCCCGGCACGAGGTCTACAACGAGACCAACCGCGCCGAGGTCGTCGCCGACCTGGTCGGGTGGCTCGACCGGGTCACGTCGCGCTGACGCGACCACCCCACAGCCTGGAGGCGCGTGGCGGCGCCGCCACGCGCCTCCGGCCGTCACCGCTGCAGTCCGGAATAGGGTTGCCCCATGCACGGTGAGTACAAGGTCCCCGGGGGCAAGCTGGTCGTCGTCGACCTCGAGGTCGTCGACGGCGTCATCCAGGAGTTCCGACTGGCGGGGGACTTCTTCCTCGAACCCGACGACGCGCTCCCGCTCATCGACCAGGCCGTCAACGGCCAGCCGGCGACGACGGACGCCGCGGGCATCGCCGCCGCGGTCCGTGCCGCGCTGCCGGCGGACGCCGTGCTGCTCGGCTTCACCCCCGAGTCCGTGGGAGTCGCCGTCCGCCGGGCGCTGTCCCGCGCCTCGACCTGGCGCGAGTACGACTGGGAGATCGTCCACGAGGGGCCGATCAGCCCGAACGAGCACCTCGCGCTCGACCAGGTCCTGACGGAAGAGGTCGGTGCCGGTCGCCGCGGCCCGACCCTGCGCATCTGGGAGTGGAACCAGCCGGCCGTCGTCATCGGGTCGTTCCAGTCCCTCAAGAACGAGGTCGACCCGGACGGCGCGGCGAAGTTCGGCGTCGAGGTCGTCCGACGGATCTCCGGCGGCGGCGCGATGTTCATGGACGCCGGCGCCGTCATCTCGTACTCGCTCTACGTCCCGACCGACCTCGTGCAGGGCATGACCTTCGCCGACTCGTACGCCTACCTCGACGAGTGGGTGATCGAGGCGCTGAAGTCGCTCGGCATCGAGGCGTACTACCAGCCGCTCAACGACATCACCTCGACCAAGGGCAAGATCGGCGGCGCCGCCCAGAAGCGCCTCGGTACCGGGGCACTGCTCCACCACGCCACCATGAGCTACGACATGGACGGCGAGAAGATGGTGCAGATCCTGCGCATCGGACGCGAGAAGATGAGCGACAAGGGGACGACCAGTGCCGCGAAGCGCGTCGATCCGCTGCGTTCGCAGACCGGCCTGACCCGCGCGGAGATCATCGACCGGCTCATCGGCACCTTCACCCGGCTCTACGGGGCGCACGAGGGGCACGTGACCGAGGCCGAGCGTGCCCGGGCGCAGGAGCTCGTGCGGACGAAGTTCCAGACGCAGGAGTGGCTCGAGCGCGTCCCCTGAGCGGGGAGCGGCCGAGCGTCAGGAACGTGGTCGGCCGAGCGTCGGGAACGTGGTCGGCCGCCCGGGGAGGGGGTCCCGAGCGGCCGCACATCCAGTGTGGACATCGTCCTGAAGAACCACATGTGCGGATCACGAGAATCCCCCGCGCGGCTGATGTCGACCCCGACGGCCCGACGTAGCCTCGTCAGCGTGAACTGGTTGATCCTCCTGGGGGCGGTGGCCGCCGCGGCCGTCGTGATGTGGATCGCCGATCGCGTGGGGTGGATCGACCTGTCGAACAAGTCCACACGCAGCGGCGGATCCGGCGGCGTGATCTCGATGATGGACGAGGTCTTCGCGCCGACCCGTCACGAGACGCAAGCGGCGTACGAACGGCAGTCGCGCCTCCCGAAGGAGGCCCCGACACCGGCAGACGACGACCACGACCTGCTCAGCGGGACCGTGCTCATCAGGGTCCCGGCGGTGCGCGGCGCCGGCCGGCACGAAGCGCGCGCCGGCACGCACGACCGCAGCTACTGACGGCCGCCGGCTGACGCGCGGCTACTGACGGCCGCCGACTGACGCCCGCTCGCGTCAGCGGGTCGTGAGCTCCTGGTAGTCCGGGTGCCGCTCGAGCCACGCCGCGACGTAGCTGCACTGCGGCACGACGCGCAGCGAGCGCGATCGGACGTCGTCGAGCGCGTGCTCGACGAGGATCGACGCGTGCCCGCCCCCACGGTGTGCCGGATCGACCTCGGTGTGCACGAAGCGGATCTCGTCGCCGCCGACCTCGTACGCCGCGAAGCCGATCACCTCGCCGTCCTCGACGAGGGAGTACTGCTGCTTGTCGGTGTCGTTGCGGACCTCGGGTGCTGCCATGGCGGCGAAGATACCCCCGCGGCCGCAGGGCAGGCTGTGCGACGGCGTGCACCAGAATGGACGCGTGCAGCGCGGAGACGATCGTGGCCCGGACCGGGTGGTCCTCGGCGACAACCTCGATGTGCTCCCCACCCTCGCCGACGGGTCGTTCACGCTGGTCTACCTCGATCCGCCGTTCAACACCGGCCGGTACCAGCGCCGGCACGCGAGCGCGGCGGTCGCGACCACGGACGACCTGAGCGAGTCGCCACCCGCGGCGCCCCGAGCCCGCCCCGAGACCCGCGTCACCGGCTTCCGCGGGCGCACGTACGAGCGGATCCGCGGCGACCTCATGCGTTTCGACGACCGCTTCGACGACTACTGGTCGTTCCTCGAGCCCCGGCTGCTCGAGGCGTGGCGGCTCCTCGCCGCGGACGGCACCCTCTACCTGCACCTCGACTACCGCGAGTCCCACTACGCGAAGGTCCTGCTCGACGCACTGTTCGGCCGGGACGCGTTCCTCAACGAGATCGTCTGGGCGTACGACTTCGGCGCGAAGTCGCGGTCACGCTGGCCGACGAAGCACGACACGATCCTCGTGTACGTGAAGGACCCGTCGCGCTACTGGTTCGACTCCGCTGCCGTCGACCGCGAGCCGTACATGGCTCCCGGCCTGGTCACCGCCGAGAAGCGGGAGCGCGGCAAGCTCCCGACCGACGTGTGGTGGCACACGATCGTGTCGCCGACCGGCCGCGAGAAGACGGGCTACCCGACGCAGAAACCCGAGGGTGTGCTGCGGCGGATCGTCCAGGCGTCCTCACGCGAGGGCGACTGGGTCCTCGACTTCTTCGCCGGCAGCGGCACGACGGGTGCGGTCGCCCAGGCGCTCGGCCGGCGGTTCGTCCTGGTGGACGACAACCCCGTCGCGGTCGACGTGATGCGGAAGCGGCTCCCCGCGGCGTCGTTCGAGGTCGTGGAACCGCCCGCCGCCTCCGCGGTCTGACGCAGGCGGGTGAACGGACTGGGTCTCGACGGGTGGTCGGCTACTCGGCCGAGTGGCGGCCGTGCGCGTGCTCGTCCGGCCTGGAGGCGCGGCTTGGGTCCGCCCCGTCGGCCGGGGTCACGCCCGTGGTCTCGGCAGCCGCAGCGTCCGCGGTCGGATCCGTCACCGTCACCGCCGCAGCGTCCGCGGCCGGATCCGTCACCGCCGCAGCGTGCGCGGCCCGGGTGCGGATGGCGCCGGTGGTCACCGGCGGCTCGTCGACCGGTGCGGCCGCCGAGTGCGCGCCGTGCGTGGTCGCGTTCGGGAGCGGTGCACGGGTGTCGCCGGTCGACGCCGTGCTGGCAGCCCCCGTCGCCGGAGCGGGGGACGCGCCGGACGGTGCGGTCGTGGCGGGGGAGGCCGTGCCTCCAGGCCCGGTCGTCCCGACGGCGGAACCGGCTGGACGGGGCTGCGACGCCACGTCCGGCGAGGTCGGCGCGACCGCCGTCGAGCCGGTGTCCGGCGAGACGAGCGAGCCGGTGCCGGCCGCAGCCGACTGCGCCTCGACGGACAGCCGGTCGGCGTCGTCCTTGGCGGCGTTCGCCTGCTCCTGCAGGGCGGAGACCTTGCGGAGCGGCGGCACCCGGAAGAACCAGGTGAGGACGAACGCGAGCAGGATCACGGCGAGGCCGACCCAGTAGACGACGACGGCGGAGTCGCTGAAGCCGACGAGGAACGGTCGGGTGAGACGCTTGTCGGCCCCGTTGAGGAACGACGTGTCGCTCGTCGCCGAGCTGGACGACGAGTTCGCACTCGAGTCACCGCTCTTGAGCTGCTTGACGAGCGTCGGAGCGACCTCGTCGACGACGTTCGAGCGCTGGTCGGCGTTCGAGTAGTCGACCTGGAGCGTGCCGTCGACGACGTCGGCGTTGGCCTTCGCCGCCGCGGCCTCGAGCGCCTGCTGCTCGGCGGCGGGCTTCGCCGCGGCGACCTGCTGCGCGATGACCGCGGGGGCCGAGGCGGCGGGGACCCGGCCGGCGGCGACCTGCTGCTGGACCGCCGCGGTGACCTGCTTCGTCACGGCGGCGTCCGCGGCCTCCTTGGCCTGCACGGCGCCCTTGTTGAGGCCGTCCTGGACGTTCTGCTTCACCGGGTCGACGATCTTGTCCCAGATCTGGTTCATCACGCCCTTGTTGTCGGACGCGTTCGCGACCGACGGGGTGAGCGCCGCGTTGAGGGCGGGCTTGAGGTCGCTCTCGTTCTGCATCGCGGTCGTGATGTTCGTCGGCATGAGCGTGAACAGCACGGACAGCAGCACGGCCGTGCCCATGGTGCCGCCGATCTGGCGGAAGAACGTGGCCGCACTGGTCGCGACACCGATGTCCCGCGGGCTGACGGAGTTCTGCGCCGCCAGGGTCAGGGTCTGCATGAGCTGCCCGAGCCCGAGGCCGATGCCGAACATGCCGAGCATGAGGAACCAGAGCGGACGGTCGGCGGTCAGGAACGTGAGGACGGTGAAGCCGATGGCGGTGAACGCCGTGCCGGTGATCGGGAAGACCTGGTAGTTGCCGGTCCGGGAGATGATCTGGCCCGACGCGATCGAGGAGATCATCAGGCCGAGCACCATCGGCAGCATCGCGAACCCGGACTCGGTCGGGGTGACGCCCTTCACGATCTGCAGGTAGAGCGGGATGGTCAGCATCGCGCCGAACATGCCGAAACCGACCAGGACGGACAGCACCGCGGACATCGAGAACACCCGCGAGCCGAAGAGCTTCAGCGGCAGGATCGCGTCGTCCTGCATGGCGCGTTCGACGAGGATGAACGCGATGAGCCCGGCGGCGCCGATGCCGTAGCAGGCGAAGGCGCCCGCGGAGCTCCACCCCCACTCGCGGCCCTGCTCGGCGATGAGGAGCAGCGGGACGAGCGTGACGATGACGAGGGTCGCCCCCCACCAGTCGATGCGGGGCTTGCCGCGGTCGCCGAACTTCGGCAGGTGCAGGAACGTCAGCACCATGAACAACGCGATGATGCCGATCGGCACGTTGATCAGGAAGACCCAGCGCCAGCCGGAGATGAACAGCAGCTCGCCCGACCCGGCGAACACACCGCCGACGAGCGGGCCGATGACGCTCGAGATGCCGAAGACGGCGAGGAAGTAGCCCTGGTACTTCGCGCGCTGACGGGGAGCGAGCATGTCGCCCATGATCGCGAGCGGCAGGGACATCAGGCCACCGGCGCCGAGACCCTGCAGGGCGCGGAACCCGGCGAGCATGAGCATCGACGTCGAGAACGACGCGGCGAACGACCCGACGATGAAGATGCCGATCGCGGTGAGGAACAGCGGGCGTCGGCCGAAGATGTCCGACAGCTTGCCGTAGATCGGCGTGGTGATCGTCGAGGCGATGAGGTAGCCCGTCGTCACCCATGCCTGCTGGTCGAGCCCGTGCAGGTCGTCGCCGATGGTGCGGATCGCCGTACCGACGATGGTCTGGTCGAGGGCGCCGAGGAACATGCCGGCCATCAGGCCGTAGATCACCAGCAGGATCTGCCGGTGGTTCATCACGGCGTTCGACGAGGTCGTCGGAGCCGCGGGTGCGGTCGCGGTCTGGGTCATGTGCAGGATCTCCCGAAAACTTTGCGCTGGCTGCAAAGTTACAACTGCCGCAAGGTGGACGTTCGTGTCGGAGCGGGTTCCTGAGTGGATCGGCAGCACCGGCGGCGGATCAGTAGGGTCGCCGTCATGAGCACGCCCGACGCCGTCACAGTACGCCCGAGTGCACTGCCGGGTTCCCGGCCCGCCGTCATCGTGCTGCCCGGTGGCGGGTACGAGGAACACGGACGGGCGAGCTCCGAACCGATGGCGGACTGGTTCGCCGGCGTCGGGGTGCACGCCGCCCTGTTCCGGTACCCGCTCCGGACGCCGGACCTCGACGGGCCGCTGCACCCCGCACCGATCGACGCGACCCGGCGGGTGTTCGCGTGGCTCCGCGACGGAGCGCCCGGGGCCGGGGTGACGGTGGACACCGAGCGCATCGGGGTCGTCGGCTCGAGCGCCGGCGGACACCTCGCCGCGTGCCTGGCGAACGGGATCGACGACCCCGCGCTCGACCGTCCCGCGTTCTGCGTCCTCAACTACCCGGTGATCAGCATGGAAGCCCCGACCCGCCCGCGACCCCTCGTGGGCCTGCTCGGGGACGCGCCGAGTTGGCGGGAGCGCCGGGAGCTGTCGATGGAGACCCGGGTCGACGCCCGCACGCCGCCGACGTTCGTGTGGACGACGGCCGACGACCGGATCGTCCGTGCCACGAACACGCTCGCCTACGCGGACGCGCTCGTCCGGAACGAGGTCGACGTCGAGGTGCACGTCTTCCCGCACGGTCGGCACGGTCTCGGCACCGCGGTGCGCGAGCCGCACACGTCGCAGTGGACGCGGCTCTGCGAGAACTGGCTGCGGTACCAGCGGGTGCTGACGGACTGAGGCGATCCGCGCCTCCAGGCCGGTTCCGTGGCACCCGCAGGACTTGGCGGACTGGAGGCGCGGGGTGCGTCCGTCAGGCGGCTGCGGCCTCCTCCAGCGCCTGCTGGAACCGCTCGTCCACCTCGATGCGCATCGCACCGGTCTCCTCGTCGAAACCGGAGACCGCGCTGACCTGCCCGTTCCGCGAGAAGAACAAGAGGGGGCTGAGCGGCCCGCCGGGCAGTCCGCGATCAGAATCGGTGAGCACCTGCACGAGCATCCCCGCGAGGGTCTGCACCGCGCTGATGCCGTCGGCGCCCCGGAGCGGCGCGGCGAGCAGGAGGTGCCGGTGCGGGACCGCGAACACGGTGCCGAAGGGAGCGGACCCGAACACGGCGGGCAGGTTGACGGCCTTCGACGCGACGAAGAGCGACTCGCCCTCGACGACGAAGACGCCCGGTGCGAGCTCGGTGTGCTCGTCGACCGGCTCGGAGTCGGTGTTGAGCTGCCCGATCGCGAACAGTTCGTCGACGCCGAGCGACAACCGGTCGAGCGACGGCGCCGAGATCGTCGTGACCATCGTCGGGTAGTCGACGCAGAGCCCGAGGACGAGTCCGGGTGCGAACGGCCGCGCGTACGACAGGTCGGTCGGGTCCGACGGTCCACCGCTGTCGGCGGCGAGCACGCGCAGGCGGACGCGCCCGCGGAGTTCGTCGGGGCTGAGTTCCTCGACCGGCGGTTCGCTGTACGCCTCGATCATCCGGTCGAAGTGCTCCGCGATGATGTCGGCCTGCACCGCCGGCGTCTCGCCGCGGACCTGCGAGGCGAGGTTCTCGAGCAGGAACACCCGGCCGTCGGAGCCGATCAGGCGTGCCTCGTGCAGCTCACCCGCCGGCCCCTGGACCGTCGTCTCCATGCCGCGCTCGGCGAGGGCGCGCTGCGCGAGCACGACGAGGCTCGGGGCCTCGACGTCGGGCTTCTTCCGTCCGAACCATCCCATGCGCGAGGGCGGTGTCAGGCGCCGAGGGCGGCGTCCACGATCTCCTTGGCTTCGCGCTGCACCTGTTCGAGGTGCTCCTGCCCGACGAAGCTCTCCGCGTAGATCTTGTAGACGTCCTCGGTGCCGGACGGACGAGCCGCGAACCAGGCCTTGTCGGTGACGACCTTCACACCGCCGACCGCCGCGTCGTTGCCGGGCGCCTTCGACAGCTTCGCCGTGATCGGGTCGCCCGCCAGGGTCTCGGCCGTGATCGCGTCGCCGTCGAGCTTGCCGAGCCGCGCCTTCTGGTCCTTGCTCGCCGCCGCGTCCACCCGCTGGTAGACCGGGTCGCCGAAGCGCTCGGTGAGCTCGTCGTACAGCTGCGACGGGGTCTTGCCCGTCACCGCGATGATCTCCGACGCCAGGAGCGCCAGGATGATGCCGTCCTTGTCGGTCGTCCACGCAGTGCCGTCCTTGCGGAGGAACGACGCGCCCGCGGACTCCTCGCCGCCGAACGCCACCGAGCCGTCGATGAGACCGGGCACGAACCACTTGAAGCCGACCGGGACCTCCCACAGGCGACGACCGAGCGACTCGGCGACCTTGTCGATGATGCTCGACGACACCAGGGTCTTGCCGATCGCGGCGTCGTCGCGCCAGGCCGGGCGGTGCGCGTACAGGTACTCGATCGCCACCGCGAGGTAGTGGTTCGGGTTCATCAGGCCGCCGTCGGGCGTGACGATGCCGTGGCGGTCCGAGTCGGCGTCGTTGCCGGTCAGGACGTCGTACTCGTCCTTCCGCGCGACGACGGACGCCATCGCGCTCGGGCTCGACGGGTCCATCCGGATCTTGCCGTCCCAGTCGAGCGTCATGAACGACCAGGTCGGGTCGACGTCCGGGTTCACGACGGTGAGGTCGAGGCCGTAGTGGTCGCGGATGCGGTTCCAGTAGGGGAGCGACGCGCCACCGAGCGGGTCGGCGCCGATCTTCACGCCGGCACGCTTGATCGCGTCGATGTCGATGATGTTCTCGAGGTCGGCGACGTACGCGCCGAGGAAGTCGTAGCGGTCCGGCGTCGCCTGCTCCGTGCGCTGCACCTCGGCGTTGCCGCCCTGGATGATGGCGTTCGCCCGGTCGGCGATCCACGACGTCGCGTCGCTGTCCGCGGGCCCACCGTGCGGCGGGTTGTACTTGAAGCCGCCGTCGCGGGGCGGGTTGTGGCTCGGCGTGATGACGATGCCGTCGGCGGTGTCCGGGTGACCCGCGCGGTTGTAGGCGATGATCGCGTGGCTCAGCGCAGGCGTCGGGACGTAGCCGTTCTCGCTGTCAGCGAGGACGTGCACGCCGTGTGCCGCCAGGACCTCGAGCGCGGTGCGCTCGGCGGGGCCGGACAGGGCGTGGGTGTCACGGCCGATGAACAGCGGGCCGTCCGTGCCCTGCGACTGCCGGTACTCGACGATCGCCTGTGTGATGGCGGCGATGTGGGTGTCGTTGAACGCGGAGTCGAGCGACGAGCCGCGGTGCCCCGAGGTGCCGAACACGACCTTCTGCTCGGGAACGGACACGTCCGGGACGCGCTCGTGGTAGGCGGCGATGAGGGCGTCGAGGTCGACGAGGTCGTCTGCGGTCGCGGGGGTGCCGGCGCGGTCGTTCATGCGTCCATCCTGGCACCCCTGCCCCTCGGACGTTCCCGTCGTATGCGACATGTTGACGAACGGCGGTATGGTCGACGGATGGGGGACACGATCCGCGCGGACGCGGCGCTGCTCGACGCCGTGCAGGCGGGTGACGGCGCGACGCTGCACACCGCGCGCGGAGCGGTGGTGTCGTGGGCCGCGCTGCACCTGCTCGCCGCGCACGGCTTCCGGTGGGCGCCGGAACGCCCCGACGACGCCGACCGCGGACCGGGCGGCGCCCGGCTGCACGTCGACCTCACGATCGAGCACGAGGCCCGACCCGATTCCTTGAGGATGGACATGGACATGGACATCAAATTCCTGAGAGCCCAAACACCAGTGATCTCCTCGATCTTGAGTGGCGCCTTTCACCAAGACTGGAAAGACGACTGGGACTCTGCGGAGGACGTTTGGCGAACCGCAATCGATCACGCACCCTCCCAGCAGATACCACAGCTCGACGCTGACTCAGCACTGCTGATCGAACACTTGCACACCGATGCGGATGTGTTGAGATTCATCTCCGTGAACGCGTCCGGGTTCTCCCCACAGCTCGATGCCAACCAGGAACCCAGAGAGTGGCTCCGAATGCTCCGCGCGCGTGTGCAGGCGCGAATGAACCGTCTCGAAGGTCAGTGAACCGGTTCCGGCGGTAGACCGGTTGATCGCCAACACCTTGGACTTCAACCACAAAGAAATCCAGGACTGGATCGATTCGAAGCGGCTGGGGCCGAAGGGCAAACAAACCGAGGCATTCGACTGGTCGGCCGATCAGGTCGTCGGCCGGAGATTCGTTGACGGTCGTGTTCCTCCGATCCGGGATGCGTCCGTCGTGCGAGTTGTTCTGAAGTTCGATCCCGATGGCGACCCTCCATACTCGATTCTGACCAGTTACCCGCGAGAGGTGCTCCATGATTGACGAGGATTTCTACCGAGATGTGGTCCGACGCGCACCGAAGATGACGTCGCTGCTCGGAGCGGAGTTCAACTTCGATTGGCGACTCGACTGGCCGGATGTGGAGGCGGTGCTCGTGCAAGACCTCGACGATGCTTCCCTGGCAGACAACGAAGAGCTGCGAACGGAACTCGACTATCTCTTGAGCGTGCTTGGAACAGAGCCCTTGGCGGACGCCTTCTTCACGTACGTTGATTCGGGTCTCGATCCCCTCGCTGACACTGGTAGATCGGCCCGTTCATGGCTGATCGACGTTCGGGATCGTGCCCGGCGGAACGTCGTGTTGAAGGCAGAGTCCGAAGAGCACGGTCAGTTGGGTGGAGCGGTCTGATGGCTCACGCTGTCCGGACAGGGGAGTCCTACTTCCCGAACGTCGAACGAGCGAACGAAGCGGTGGCGTACGCGCTCGACTTCAACCACGAGCGCATCCGTCGATGGGTGGCGGCAGGGGCAGTCCGGCCGCTGCGGATCTACGCGGTGCAGGGTGGCGTCACTGGTCGCGGCAATCCCTTCTCGGAACCCCAAGACCTGGAAGGCGTGCGAGTCGTGCTGACGCGAGCGCCCGACAATCCGTCGGGCTACACCGTGTTCACCGCGTACCCCGCCGTCGCGAGCATCACCGCGCAGAACTTCCACGGCTTCGACGCATTCGTCGGGTCGTACTTCCACCAGGACTGGGCGGAGGAGCCGTACTCCGCCGAGCAGGCCCTGGAGGATCACGTCGCAGTTGCGTCGGACGAGGCACTGCGCATGCTCCTGGAGAACGTCCGCGACCTCGACGCGATTCTTCCGGACGAGGCTTCCCTCGCGGGTCGCCTGATCGAACTCGACTGCAACTACGTCCCGGCTGAGGACGGCCTCGACGACCGTCAGTGGTTGCGGAGCGTCGGTGAGCGGCTGCATCGTCACCTCTCCGGGGCCGAGAACGGGAACGACGGTGTCTGACGGCGTGACGGGGACATGGCAGCTACGGACAGGTGCGGCACGGTTCACCGTCGACGACGCGACCGTTCGCTCGTTCGCGCATGCCGCCATCCACGCTGACGAAGCACGGTTCGACTCATGGTCGAGCCGGGGCATGGTGAAGCCGCTCCGTCTGACCTACCGACCCGAGCTCCTCGGTGCTGTCGGTGTCGGCACGCCGTTCGGGGAGGAGATCGGTCTCAATGCCGTTCGTGTGGTCCTGACGGTGAGCGCGGGCGACCCCTGGCAGCACACGGTGCAGGCGGTCTACCCGTCGCTCGACGTCGGTGCCGGCGGGCAGTTCCCGGCGCTCGACGACTTCGTGGGGGCCTACTGCAACCGGACGCGGACGGATGGCAACCTGTCGCCGGTCGAGGCGATGGCGCACTTCTCCACGCATGCGCGTCTTACGGAGGTCGATGCTCTGGCGAACGACGTCCGTGCCGTGCTCGAGCTCGATGACGAGGCGCTCGCGGCCTGTCTGGTGGCCCTCGACTGCAACTACGACGCGGCTGAGGACAACTCCACGGATCGGTCGTGGCTCGGGTGGGTCCTGCGAAGCCTCGAGCGTGACGCGGTCGCACTCGCCCCGGTGCCGTCGGCGGTCGTCGGCGAAGCCGGATGGGTGCGGGACCCGAGGCCGATGCCCGGGGCGGACCCCGTGGTCGCCGTCAAGCGGTTCGTGGTGAACGCCGCATCGGTTGACGGTCGGGCGAGCCGTGCGGAGTTCTGGTGGGCTCGATTCCTCTGGGGCCTCGTCTGCGTGGTGCTGTTGGGGCTGGTCGGCGCCGTTCCCGACGAGATCCGCACGCCGGTCCTGATCGGTTTCCTCGCCTGGATCGCAGTCACCGCCATCCCCAACATCACGCTGCAAGTGAGACGTCTCCACGACACGGGGCGAAGCGGCTGGTCGATGCTGGTGCAACTCGCACCCGTCGTCGGCCCGTTCCTGCTGCTCGTGTGGAACGTGCAGGACAGCGAGCGCAGCGGAGCGCGGTTCGACCGTCCCGAGCGGAAGCGCGGCTGACAGGAGCGAGCGGCCGTCCAGCCCGGGGTGAAAGGGGGGAAACCCCGGGTGGACGACCGCTCGCGGTCTGAGGGAACGGCGCGTCAGGCCGTGCGGAACGAGCCGGTCGCCGTGCGCAGCGATCCGGTCACGGTGCGCGTGGAGGACGTTGCGGTGCTCGGGCGCCGGAACTGCGTGTCGACGAACCGACCGAGTGCGCGGCCGATGCCGGTGCCGGTGTAGGTGCCGATCGGACGCCACGCGGCGTTGACCGCGTAGCCGCCGAGCTCGTCGCGCGCTTCGAGGCCGGTCACGTAGGCGCCGCCCAGGGGGTTCTGACGGTTCTGCATGGGTGCTCCTCGTCGTCGTGCCGAGGGTCCCCGGTCACCAGGCCGGCGACCGCGACGCCGTCGGCTTGATGTTCCCAGCGTACCTCCTTCTTTTGCATCACACAAAACAAGGTGGGGCAATTCAGATCCATCCGCGGTCTGCGGCCACCGCCGCCGCTGAGACCCGGGAGTCGCAGTGCAGCTTCGTGATCGCGGACGACAGGTGGTTCCGCACCGTGCCGTGCGCGAGTGCGAGCGCACGGGCGATCTGCTTCGTCGCGAGGCCGTCGCGGGTGAGCCGGAGGACGTCGGCCTCCCGCGGAGTCAGCGGGCTCTCGTCCTCGGTGAGGGCGGCTGCGGCGAGTCCGGCGTCGACGTAGCGCTCGCCCGCGGCCACGCTGCGGATGATCGCCGCCAACCGCGCGGCGGGCGTCGACTTCGGCACGAACCCGCGGACGCCGACGGCGAGGGAGCGCTTGAGGGTCCCGGGACGCGCGTGACGGGTGACGATGACGGTGGGCATCGCGGACAGTGCACGCGCGGCCTCGATGCCGTCGAGCACGGGCATCTCGAGGTCGAGCAGCACGACGTCCGGTTGGTGGGTCAGCGCCGCGGTGACCGCCGATCGACCGTCCGCGACGTCGGCGACGACCTCGATGTCGGGCTCGAGACCCAGCAGGGCGACCAGGGCGCCACGGATGAGCTCCTCGTCGTCGGCGATGACGATCCGGATCATGCCGGAACCGCCGGCGACGGCGACGGCGACTTCGACGCTGCCGGCGCCGGCGCCCCGGCCGGGACCGGGATCCGGACGACGAGGGCGAACCGATCGCCCAGGCGGCGAGCATCGACCGTGCCACCGAGTGCCGACACGCGCTGCGTCAACCCCGCGATGCCGGTCCCGGCGTGGTGGTCGGACGCGCGTGCGGCGTCGTTCGTGACGGTCAGCTGGAAGGCATCCCCGACCCGCACGAGCTCGATCGCGGCAGTGCCCGCCCGGCTGTGCCGGAGCATGTTCGTCGCCGCCTCGCGGATCGCGACGGCGAACACCGCGCCGACCGCGTCCGGCATGCCGTCGGTCTCGATCCGTTCGGCGCAGTCGATGCCGGCGGAGCGGAGCACGGCTGCGGCGTTCCGGACCTCGACCGCGACGGTGACGGTCCGGTAGTCGTTGACCAGTGCACGGGTGTCCTCGAGCGCCGCCTTCGCCACCGATCGGATGTCGTCGAGTTCGGCACGAGCACGTTCGGGGTCGGCGACGAGCAGCCGCTCGGCGAGTTCGCTCTTCAACGCGATCACCTGCAGGTGGTGGCCCTGGATGTCGTGCAGGTCGGTGGCGAACCGCAGTCGTTCCTCGGCGACGGCGAGGTCGGACGCGGTGCGCCGAGCTGCCTCGAGGCGGAGGACCACCCGGTGGATCCAGACGACACTGAGCGGCATCAGCGTGAACAGTGCGAGGGTGCCGACGAGGACCAGCTCCCCTGGTGGGGCGTCCGCATCGGCCCCGCCCACGAGCAGGACGATCGTGATGGCGAGCGTGACGACCCGCCCCCACCCGTGCAGGAGACACCCGAGGGTGCCGCCGGCGATGGCCATCGTGAACGCCCAGCCCGGTCCGTCCGACGACGGGACGAGCGACACGACCCAGACGGCGACCGACGTCAGGACCAGAGCGAGCACGCTGGGGTGCAGGGGTGCCGCTTCCCTGGCGGGCCGGAGCAGGAGCGGGATCGCGGCCGACGCTGCCGCCACCGCGACGACGGTGAGCGCCACGAGGGCGGGGGTCCGCGCCGAGGCGGGACTGTCCGTGCCGACGAGCACCTGCACGGCACCGCCCACCAGGACGACGGCCCAGAGCGACGTGATCGAGGACCAGCGCACCACCCGGACATCGGTGTCGGCGCGGGGCCGCGCGTGCCCGGGGTGCGTCACTCGCCCAGGGTAGCGAGGGTGGCGACCGTGTCCCTGGCGATCCGCTCCGACAGCGTGTGGTGCAGGTAGTGGTCGCCGACGAGTCCGACGACCCGCCCGTGTTCGACGCTCGCGGCCTGGCGCTCGTGCAGCCGCACCCAGTTCGGCACCTGGTTGTCGTTCGTCCGGACGAACAGCAGGACGGGCAGGTCCGCCGGGAACGTCGAGTCCTCGACGGACCGGAAGTTCTCCGGCGCCCGTGCCATCTCGTCGATGATCGTGGGGGCGGCACCGTTCTTCGCGGAGAGGAGCTGCATCTGCCGCTTCGTCGCCGCGCTGTACGCGGCGCCGTACGTGTCCGGCGTCGACGCGTTCGCCACGCGCAGCAGGCCGAGGCGGTCGAGCGCGACGATCGCGCCGGTCGGGATCGGGTCGTCCCAGGTCGACTGTCGCGGCACGCTGCTGTCGATGCCGACGAACGCCGTCACCTCGTCGCGGTACGACTCGACGTACGGCAGCGCGTAGACGCCGGCGACCGAGTGGCCCATCAGCACGTACCGGTCGACGCCGAGGTGGTGCAGTGCCTCGTGAACCTCGCGGGTGATGTTCGCGGCGGTGCGGGGGACGTCGGTCTGGTCGCTGAGCCCGGTGCCGAACGGTTCGACGGCGACCACCCGGTACGTCCGCACCAACTGGGCGATGAGCGGACCGAAGTCGAGTCCCGGGGCTGCCGTCCCGAGCCCCGGGAGGAGCACGACCGTCTCGGCACCGGATCCGCGGACGACGACGTTCATCTCCTTGCCGTCGACCGGTACCCGCTCGCCGTAGTCGGCGATCTCCGACGCCTCGGCCCGGGTCGCGACGACGTTGACGACGGACGTGGTCGCGAGGGCGAGCACGGGGACCGCCAGCAGGGAGCCGAGGGTGATCAGGGTGATGCGCAGGGACTTCCGCATGGTGCTCGTTCCGGATCTGGCCGCGCGGCCGGGGTGCGCGGCGGCGTCCGATCAGTCAAGCGGCGGACGACCGCGAGCGGATGTGCCCGGATGTCACGACCGGCCGTGACACATGTCACGGCCGGAGCGGGGCGTCGACGACGAGATGCCGCCCCGCGTCAGGCGAGCAGCTCGCAGAACGTCCGTCCGCCCGTCGTCCAGCTCTGGCGCGCGATCAGTTCCGCACGCTCGGCGTGGTCGAGCAGTGCGTCGACGCCCACCTCGGCCCAGGGGAACCCGGCGCTCTGGTGGCCGTCGGCGTCCACCACGCGAGCGGTGAAGGTGCGGTCGGCATCGCGGTCGACGTGCGTCTCGACGATGACGCGGCCGCCGACACGGACGATGTTGCGGCACCGGGTCAGCAGCGCCGTCGGGTCGCCGCCGATGCCGATGTTGCCGTCGATGACGAGCGCGGTGTCCCAGTGGCCCTCGTCGGGGATCGGGTCGAACACGGACCCCTGCAGGGCGGTGCCGCCGGAGCGCCGGGCGATCGCCACGGCCTCGGCGGAGACGTCCACGCCGAGCGCCGGCAGGCCGAGCGTCCGGGCGGCGACGAGCATCCGGCCCGGGCCGCAGCCGATGTCGATCACGGGGCCGTCGGCACCGTCGAGGAGCGAGCGGTCCACCCGGTCGGCGGCCGCGCTCCACCGACCGACGTCGAGGGTGACCTCGGCGTCGGGTCGGTCCGGGTCCGTCAGGCGGATGCGGCCGTCGGTGCGGAGGGCCCGGGCGTAGGGCTCGCCGCCGCCGGCCCCGAACGAGACGGGTGCGTGCATGGTCATCGGAGGCTCCCCACGGTCTCGGCGTGCAGGGCCGCGGCGAACCGCGAGTCCGGCACGAGGGCTGCGACGCGCTCGGCGTCGGGCACGGTGTCGACGTCGAGCAGGACCCCGAGGGTGCCCACGTCGAAGCCGGCGTCGGTCAGTCGGGCGCGCTGCACGGCGCCGGTGTCCTCGCGGGACATCGGTACGCCGCGGAGGTACGCGCCGTCCGGCTCGCGGAGGTACAGCGACCAGAAGCCGCCGTCCTCGGCGGGACCGAACCAGGCGTCGCGAGACGGGTCGTCGAACACCGGTGCGACGTCCGCCCGGCCGAACTGCGGCGTGTCCATCCCCACCAGCAGCGTCGGGCCGTCGACCGCGTCGAACAGGGCGCCGAGGCGTTCGTCGAGTCCGCCGGAGGTCTGGTGGACGACGTCGAAGCCCCCGGTGCCGTCGAGGTCCAGCGCACCCTCGGGCAGCGAGGACCCGTCGAAGAACAACACGCGCCGCGCAGCGGGCAGCGCGCGGACCGTCGCGAGCGTGTCCGCGAGGCTCGCAGCGGCGACGCGGGCAGCGCCCTCCGGCGTCAGCGCCGGCGTCAGCCGGGTCTTCACCTTGCCGGGCAGGCACTCCTTGGCGACCACCGCGACGGTGATGCCGGCGGTGTCGGCGCTCACGAGCGAGCGCCTTCGGTCGGTGCGCTGACCGTCGACCCGACCACCTCGGGGGTGGACCCGGCCGTGCGCCGGACGGGAGCCGGTGCGACGACGCGGCCCCGTGCCTCCAGGCCGGCGCCCTGTGTCTCGCGGCGGTAGGCGCGCAGCAGACGCGACATGTCCTTGATCGCGTTGACCGTGCCGCGGAGCGTGCCCGTCACCTTGCTGTCACCGATGCGCTGCGCGTACCCGATGTCGGACTCGTCGACGCGCCACCCGGCCGCGTGCGCGGCGAGGACCATCTCGAGCGGGTACCCGCTGCGGCGGTCCCGCAGGTCGAGGGAGACCAGGTCCTCGCGGCGCATCACGCGCATCGGGCCGAGGTCGCGGAGGCGGTACCCGGTCGCACGGTGCATGAGGACGGCGAGGACACGGTTCGCGAAGCGGGCGTGCGGTGCCCAGGCTCCCGGAGTGGTCGGGACACGGCGGCCGAGTGCGAGGTCGGTGTGGCCGGTCGCGACGCGTGCGACGAGCGGGACGAGTTCGGCGGGGTCCATCGAGGCGTCGGCGTCGCAGAAGGCGACGTACTCGGCGGTCGCGGCGGCGACACCGGCGGCGCAGGCCGAGCCGAATCCGCGCACCGGTTCGGTGACGACGAGTGCGCCGTGTGCCCGCGCGATGTCGGCCGAACCGTCGGTCGAGCCGTTGTCGACGACGATCGCGCGGTAGCCGGAGGGGAGGCGGCCGAGGACCGCGGGGAGTGCATCGGCCTCGTCGAGACAAGGGAGGATGACGTCGACGTTCATGTCTGCCATTCGGTGCCGTCGGGCGGACCGACTGGTGTCGGGTCCTGCCGCGCGCGTCGCTCCGGGGAGGCGGTCGGTCTCGTCGGCCGGCTGTCGTTCCATGCCCTCGACACAACACGAAGCGGACTGTGGGGACGTCGGTCGCGTTGGTCGTGTTGGTCGTGTCGGTCGCGTCGTGTCGGTCGTGAGATCGCACTTCGGCGGCTCACGTCGGCAGGGACGCGCGCCGAAGTGCGATCTCACGCACGGTGGGGTGGTCGGAAAGCGGACTGGAGGCGCGGGTCGTCTCGCCACGCGCCTCCCGTCCGGTGCGGGACCCGGTCTACTGCCCCGGCTGCGGCTGCGGTGCCTGCACTGCGGCGCGCAGCGGGGCCGTCGCGAACTCGCGCATGCCGCGTTCGAAGTCCACCTCGGCGCGCCAACCGAGCTGGGCGGCGATCCGGTCCGACGACGCGGTGACGTGCCGGACGTCACCCAGGCGGTACTCGCCAGTCACGACCGGCTGCGGACCGTCCGGCCCGGCGATCGCCCCCGCCATCTCGCCGATCGTGTGGACGACGCCGGACCCGACGTTGTACGCCCGGAAGGACTCCGACGGCAGGTCGGCGGTCGCGGCGATGGACGCGGCGTTCGCCCCGGCGACGTCGTCCACGTGCACGAAGTCGCGCCGCTGCCGGCCGTCCTCGAAGACCCGAGGGGCCTCACCGCGGGCCAGTGCCGAGCGGAACAGTGAGGCGACACCGGCGTAGGGGGTGTTCGCGGGCATGCCCGGACCGTAGACGTTGTGGTAGCGGAGGGCGACGGCACGGCCACCGGTGGCCCGCGCCCAGCTCGACGCGAGGTGCTCCTGTGCCACCTTCGTCTGCGCGTAGACGTTCCGTGGGTCGAGCGCTGCGGACTCGTCGATCAGGCCGGGCACGAGCGGCTGGCCGTCGGGGCCGATCGGGTCGAAGCGTCCCTGGTCGAGGTCCTCGCGGCGGCGGGCCGGTGGACGGACGGGCTCGCCGTCGGCGGTCGTGTACGCCCCCTCGCCGTAGACGACCATCGAGCTCGCCACGACCAGGCGGCCGATGCCGTGCCGGTCCATCCCGGCGAGCACGTGGGCGGTGCCGGCGTCGTTCGAGGAGACGTAGTCGGGGGCGTCCTGGAAGTCGACCCCGAGCCCCACCTTGGCGGCCTGGTGGCACACCACCTCGACGCCGTCGAGGGCCGCGTCGAGTGCCACCCGGTCACGGACGTCACCGTGGACGAACTCGATGCCCTGCTGCTGGTGTGCGCGGACGATCTCGGCGGGGTCGCCGTGCACGTCGTCGCGGAGCGAGTCGAGCACGCGGACCTCGTGGCCGTCGGCGCGCGCGCGGCGGACGATCGCGGAGCCGATGAAGCCGGCGCCGCCGGTGACGAGGAGGCGGGTCACGCGACGCTCCCGGGTGCCGGCGCGGTGGCGCTCGCCGTCGCGGGCGCGGCGTGCTTGCCGGTGGGCACGGCGGGGCTCGTCGTCGCCAGCGCTGCGGCGCTCGCCGCTGCGGGCACGAGTTCGCGCGGTGAGTAGTCGTCGGGGATCGCGGCGACGATGGAGCCGATGGCGCGGACGATCACCTCGTTCGCACGGGCGAGGCGCTCCATCACGAGCGCGTGGGTGACCGGGGTCTCGGCGTCACCGCCGGCCTCGGCGGCGGCCGCGGCCTCGTCCTCGGTGGGCGCCAACCCGGCGTCGGCGTCGGTCACGAACGACAGGTTCACGGTGCCGATCCCGAGCTCGGCGGCGAGCGGGACCTCCGGCGTCATCGTCATGTTGATGGTGTGGCCACCGGCCTCGCGAAGCCACACCGACTCGGCGCGGGTGGAGAACCGCGGCCCCTGGATCACGACGCAGGTGCCGGTCGGTCGGAACGGCACGTCGAGCTGGCCGATCGCCGCGACGGCGACCCGGCGGAGCACCGGGTCGAACGGGTCCGCGAACGACAGGTGCTGCACGGCGTCCTCGAAGAACGTGTCCGCGCGACCCCAGGTCCGGTCGATGAGCTGGTCGGTGACGACGAACGTCCCCGGCGCGTAGTCCGGGTGCAGTCCGCCCACGGCGCTCGACGACACCACGGCCCGGACGCCGAGGGAACGCAGCGCCCACAGGTTCGCCCGGTGGTTGATGCGGTGCGGTGCGACGGAGTGCTCACGGCCGTGCCGGGTGAGGAACGCCACCCGCTTGCCGGACATCGTCCCGATGCTGATCGGGCTCGACGTGGGTCCGAACGGGGTGTCGACGTCGACCTCGTCCGCGGTGCCGGCTTCGAACAGCTCGTAGAGCCCGGAACCCCCGATCACCCCGATGCCCACGGTCTCGTCCACAGCCCCGGTCGTGGTCACGTCGTTCTCCACAGGTCCTCCGAATGGTCGTCGGCGCGTTCTGCGCGCTGGTTACGCTACTGAGACCGCCCCGGGACCAACCGGGAGCGGGCACACTTCCCACCTGTTCGGAGGCCCCCGTGCGAACGATCGGTCAGCACCGAGACGAGATCGCCGCGCTCGTCGCGCCGGTCCTGTCCGGCATCGGGGTCGCCGAGCTGCAGGAACGCGAGATCGACGACCTCGCGACCGGAGCCGGCGCCGGACGGGGGCACCGGGTGCTCGGACGGGCCGTCGTCGCACCGGTTCCCCTCCCGCCGTTCGACAACAGCCAGATGGACGGCTTCGCCGTCCGTGCCGCCGACGCGGGGCGCGTGCTGCGGGTGGTCGCGCCGATCCCCGCCGGGGTGGTCCCGTCGCCACTCGTGACCGGCACCGCGGCACCGATCATGACCGGCGCGCGGATCCCGGACGGCGCCGACGCGGTGTTTCCGGTCGAGCGGACCGAGCCCGGTGCCTTCCCGGCGGCGCTCGGACTCACCGACGTCACCGTGCCGGACGACCTGGTCGCGGGGACGTTCGTGCGGGGGACCGGCACGGACCTGCCGCAGGGCGACGAACTCGCGCCCGTCGGCGCTCGTGTGACGCCGGCGCTCCTCGGGGCGCTCGCGTCGGCGGGGGTGACGACGGTCGAGATCGTCCGGCAGCTCCGGGCGCTGGTCGTGTCGACGGGTTCCGAGCTGCAGGGTGCGCGCGCGGATGCCGGCGCGGACCCCGGCGCCGGTGGCGGTTCGGCGATGATCGGCGATGCCAACGGGATCGCGCTGCGGGCGGCGCTCGCCGAGGTCGGGGCAGATGCACGCACCGTCCGGGTGCCCGACGACGAGGCCGCGTTCCTCACCGCGCTCGACGACGCGGTGGGGGACTGGGCGGACCTCGTGCTCACGACCGGTGGCATCAGCGCCGGGGCGTACGAGGTCGTCCGGCAGGCGCTCGAGCCGCGCGGGCTCGCGGTGACCCCGGTCGCGATGCAGCCCGGCGGTCCCCAGGCGTTCGGCACGGTCACCATCGCCGGTCGTCCGGTGCCCGTCGTGTCCTTCCCGGGCAACCCGGTCTCCGCGCTCGTCTCGTTCGAGGTGTTCCTCCGTCCGGTGCTCGCGGCCGCCGCCGGGGCAGTCGACGACCGCACGGTGCTGGTGCTCCCCGCCGCCGAGGCCGCGACCTCGCCCGCGGGCAAGCACCAGGTCCGGCGTGGCCGGGTACAGGACGGCCACGTGCACTTCGTCGGCGGTCCGAGCTCCCACCTGCTCGCCCACTACGCCGCTGCCACACACCTGGTGCACGTGCCGGTCGGCACCGACACCGTCGCACCCGGGGACCCGTTGACCGTCTGGAGACTCCGTTGACCGACCAGCACCTCACCCACGTCCGAGCCGACGGCAGCGCGCACATGGTGGACGTCTCCGAGAAGGACGTCACCGCACGCTCGGCGACCGCGACGGCGACCCTCGTCACCCGGCCGGACGTCGTCACCCGGATCCTCGACGGCTCACTGCCGAAGGGCGAGGTCATCGGCACGGCCCGCATCGCCGCGATCATGGCCGTGAAGAAGACCTCGGACCTCATCCCGCTGTGCCATCCGCTGCCGATCGCCGGCGTCGAGGTCGACATCACCGGCTCCGGGGACCGGGTGGTCGTCGAGGTCTCGGTGCGCACGACCTCACGGACGGGCGTCGAGATGGAGGCACTGACCGGCGCGAGCGTCGCCGCACTGACCGTCTACGACATGGTGAAGGCCGTCGACCGGACGGCATCGATCACGGACATCCGGGTGCTCGAGAAGCACGGCGGACGCTCCGGGGACTGGAGCAACCGATGACCACACAGCCGACCAGGGGACGAGCGGGCGTCGTCGTGGTGTCCACCCAGGCCGCGGCCGACCCCGCCCTCGACCGCACCGGGCCGGTCATCGCCGCCTGGCTGCGCGAGCACGACTTCACCGTGGCGGAGCCGATCATCGTGCCGGACGGCGGGCCGATCGAGGACACCGTCGCCGGTGAACTGGACGCCGACGCCCGCGTCGTCATCACCAGCGGGGGCACCGGCGTCACGCCGACCGACCGCACCCCCGAAGCCGTCTCGGCGCTCATCGACCTCGACCTGCCCGGCATCACCGAGGAGATCCGCCGTCGCGGACTCGCCGGAGCCGGACCGACAGCGCTCCTGAGTCGCGGGATCGCGGGCATCGCCGCCGGTGGCGCCCTGCTCGTGACACTGCCCGGTTCACGCGGTGGCGTCGCCGACGGGCTGGCCGTGCTCGACGGGCTGCTCGACCACGTGCTGGCGCAGGTGCACGGCGAGGGCCACGCGCCGCGGAGCGCCTCGTGACGCGGCCGGCGGAGACCGACGGCCGCGTGGTGGTCGCCGACGTCGTCGACCGCTCGATCACCGTCGACGAGGTCTCGGCCGTCGTCGCGACCGATCAGGACGGCGCGGTCGTCACCTTCGCCGGGGTCGTCCGCGACCACGACGGCGGCAAGGGCGTCAACGCGCTCGAGTACGAGCGGCACCCGAGCGCCGGGGACGTCATCGCCGAGGTCGCCCGCACCATCGCCGACGCGCACCCCGAAGTCCGCATCGCCGTGCTGCACCGTGTCGGAGCGCTCGGCATCGGGGACGTCGCGCTCGCCGCAGCGGTGTCGTCGCCGCACCGCGCCGAGGCGTTCGTTGCCTGCGGCGCGCTGATCGACCTCGTCAAGGAGCGCGTTCCGATCTGGAAGCACCAGCGGTTCACCGACGGCTCCGACGAGTGGGTCGCCGCTCTCTGACCGTTGCCCGATCGCAATGTTGCCCGATCGCAACAACGGCACGCGTTCGGGGCGTAGCGGCGGTTCCAAGCCGATCCATAGACTCGCTGCTCATGAGCGTGCTGCTGTACGGGGCCTCCATCGTCCTGTTGGTCTTCGCCCTGATCGACATCCTCACCAAGGGGGCCGACCAGGTGCGAGGCCTCCCGAAGGTCGCGTGGGTGTTCCTCGTGATCCTGGTGCCCGTCGTCGGCAGCATCGTGTGGTTCGCCGTCGGGCACGACTGGTCCCAGAGCGACCGGAACCACGGCCGCTACATCGAGCCGCGGCGCCACGAGGACGGGTACGCCACCCTCGGAGCCGCGCGCAACGCCCACGGCGAGAAGCGCATCACCGGCACGGAGCAGGAGCTCGCCGAACTCGAGCGTGAGATCGAGTACTGGGAGGCCCAGGCGCGACTGCGCCGTGCCAAGGAGGCCGCCGGCGACGGCGAGCCGACCCCGGGGAGCTGACCCGCGCCTCCAGGCCGGCGCGCGCGCACGGTGCGTGCGTACGGTGCGAGCTTCCGCGAACGGTGCGAGGTCCTGCGCGTCCCACGGAGCACGGAACCTCGCACCAAAGGTGCGCACCCACCACCCGCTGGCCACCCGCACCCACGCGACCCGCACCGCACCCGCGCGCACCACCGCGCACCACGCACCCCGCCACGCCGCCTACCCTTGACGGGTGGCACATCTCCTCGGCGCCGAGAACCTCCATCTCGCGTTCCCCACCAAGGTCGTCTTCGACAGCGTCACCCTCGGCATCGACGAGGGTGACCGCATCGGCGTCGTCGGCCGGAACGGTGACGGCAAGTCGACCCTCCTCGCCCTGCTGTCCCAGCGCCTCGAACCGGACGGCGGTCGGGTCACGCACCGTCGTGGGGTGACGATCGGGTACCTGGACCAACGCGACATCCTGCCCGAGGGCGCGACCGTCGGCAGCACGGTGGTCGGCGACCTCCAGGAGCACGAATGGGCGGGCGACCCGAAGATCCGCGACATCATCGGCGGCCTCGTGTCGGACATCCCGTGGGACGTCAGCGTGGACGAGCTGTCGGGTGGTCAGCGTCGTCGTGTGGCGCTGGCGCGGCTGCTGGTCGGCGACTGGGACGTGCTGTTCCTCGACGAGCCCACGAACCACCTCGACGTCGAGGGCATCCAGTGGCTCGCGGAGCACATCACCCGCCGGTGGTCGCCGAACCAGGGCGGCCTCGTCGTCGTGACGCACGACCGGTGGTTCCTCGACGCGGTGTCGACCGACACGTGGGAGATCCACGACGGCGTCGTCGACCCGTTCGAGGGCGGCTACGCGGCGTACATCCTGCAGCGCGTCGAGCGTGACCGGCAGGCCGCGGCGAGTGAGCAGCGCCGGCAGAACCTGGCCCGCAAGGAGCTCGCGTGGCTCCGCCGTGGCGCGCCGGCTCGCACGAGCAAGCCGAAGTTCCGCATCGACGCGGCGAACGCGCTCATCGACGACGTGCCGCCGATCCGTGACGCCGTCGCGCTCGCGAAGACGGCGACGGCGCGGCTCGGCAAGGACGTCGTCGACCTGCTCGACGTCAGCGTCTCGTTCGACGGCACCGAGATCCTCGACCGCATCGAGTGGCGGATCGCGCCGGGGGAGCGGACGGGCATCCTCGGCCCGAACGGCGCCGGCAAGTCGACCCTGCTCAACCTGGTGGCCGGTCGCCTCCAGCCGACGAGCGGGCGGGTGAAGACCGGCAAGACGGTGCAGGTGGCGGTGCTCGACCAGCAGCTCGCCGACCTGGCGCAGTTCGCGAACGACCGCGTCCGCGAGGTCGTCGCCCGCAAGAAGACCTCCTACGTGTCGGACGGCAAGGAGATGACGCCGTCGCAGCTGCTGGAGCGCCTCGGCTTCACGGCGGAGCAGCTGTCCACGCCGGTGAAGGACCTGTCCGGCGGGCAGAAGCGTCGCCTGCAGCTCATGCTCATCCTGCTCGACGAGCCGAACGTGCTCATCCTCGACGAGCCCACGAACGACCTCGACACCGACATGCTCGCGGCGATGGAGGACCTCCTCGACACGTGGCCGGGCACCCTGCTGGTCGTCTCCCACGACCGGTACCTGCTCGAGCGCGTGACGGACCAGCAGTACGCGGTGCTCGGCGGGCACCTCCGGCACCTGCCTGGCGGCGTCGACGAGTACATGCGGCTCCGGGCGGCCGGCACCGGTGGCGGGACCGCTTCAGCGGCTGCCGCCGCGACTGCCGGGAGGCCCGACACGGCAGGCGGGACCGGCTCGGCCAGTCCTGCGGCCGGGGCCGGTGCCTCCGCGTCCGGTTCCGGGTCTGCCGCGTCGTCGCTGTCCGGTGCCGAACGCCGTGCGGCCGAGAAGGAGATGTCGGCGCTCGACCGGAAGATCAGCAAGGTCGGGGCCGACCGGCAGAAGATGCTCGACGCGTTCGCCGCCCACGACCAGTCGGACTACGCGGGGCTCGGGGCGCTGCAGACGAAGCTCGGTGCGCTCGAGGCCGAGGTCGAGGAACTCGAGGAGCGCTGGCTCGAGGTCGCGGAGCAGCTCGGCGTCTAGTCCGCGCACGATCGTTCGCACCCCCGTACGAACGTCGCGCCCTGTCATGACGGGGCGCGATGCTCGTATGGGGGTGCTACTCGACGGACTCGGGGTCGACGTCGTCCTGGGACGCACTGTCCGGCGTCGCGTCGGCGGGGTCGCCGCCGCCGGGGTTCGCGACGACCTCCCACAGGTGGCCGTCCGGGTCCTGGAAGAAGCCGGAGTACATGCCCCACGGCCGCGTGTACGGCGCCGCGAGCATCGTCGCCCCGGCCGCTCGTGCCCGTTCGAGGAAGGCGTCGGCCGCCTCGCGGGAGTCCACGAAGTGCCCGATCGTGCTGCTCGGCGCGGTGGCCAACGGCGCGCCGGAGTCCTTCGCCATGTCCCCGCGGCCGTAGACGCTGACGATGAGGCCGTCGTCGAGCGTGAACATCGCCGTGGTGCCGCCGGCCGCGGTCTCCGTCGCGGGGTACTCGGTGCCGATCACCCCGCTGCCGTCGAGACCGAGCAGGGCGCGGTAGAAGTCCGCCGACCGTGCGACGTCGGCGACGGCGAGGGTGATCGCGTGCATGCGCCGGAGACTAGTCCCCGAGTCCTAGGATGAGTCGTCGGAGCAGGCCGGACAACTGGTCCTGCTCGGCGTCGGAGACCCCCGACAGGATGTCCCGCTCGGCGGCGAGCAGGTCCGCGATGGCGGAGTCCACGGCCGCGCGGCCCGCAGGAGTGAGCGACACGAGGATGCCCCGGCCGTCACGAGGGTCCGTGCGTCGTGCGACGAGCCCGCGGGCGGCGAGCCGGTCCACCCGGTTCGTCATCGTCCCGCTCGACACCAGGGTCTGCTGCAGGAGCGTCTTCGGGCTGAGCTCGTACGGTTCACCCGCCCGCCGGAGTGCGGACAGGACGTCGAACTCCCACGGCTCGACGTCGCTCTCGTCGAACGCGGCGCGACGAGCACGGTCGAGGTGCCGCGCGAGTCGGTCCACCCGGGACAGCACCTCGAGCGGTCCGAAGTCCAGGTCGTCGCGTTCGCGTCCCCACGCGGCGACGATGCGATCGACCTCGTCCTCCTGCGGCATCCCCCCATCTTGGCGGAAGCGAGGGCTGCGCGGCCAGCCGCGTCGGCATGGGAGGATGGTCGGGCACTCCGCGGGGTGTGTTCCGCCTTGGTGTAATGGCAGCACGACGGCCTTTGGTGCCGTTAGGTCCGGGTTCGAATCCTGGAGGCGGAGCGACGCCGGCACCGTGCTGCTCAGTCGATCAGCACGGCGCCTCGTCCGGGTGGCCGCACTGGTCCTCGAAGTACTGGTGCGCCGCTTCGAGGGATCCGGTGTGCCGGTGCTCGTGGAGCGATGCCATCAGGGTGCAGTCGAACCCGTCGACCGTCCGCTCGATGAAGCCGAGCAGCATCTCCGGGTCACCCCAGACGGCCGTCGCGTCCACCACTCGCCAGCACCCCTGGTCCACCGGTTGCACGCGGACGTCCATCGGGTCGGTCGCCGCCAGCGCCCGCACCCGATCGGCGTGCACGAGCTGCTGCCACGCCGCCGAGACCAGGACCTGACTCGTCACCTGTTCGTGTCCCATGGCGCCTCCTTCGTCGATGCTGTGCACCACCGGGGACGGCAGTGCACGAGACAGTTTCAGTATCGACGGGACACATCGCGACGGAACAGAGGTTGACACCGTCGCCGCGTTCGCCGGATCATGCGCGCTGCCACCGCCCCCCGCGTGGTGGATCGGTGCGGAATCGCACGGGGCTAGCGTGGAGGTGTTCGTGACTGCAACGCGCTGATGGGAGACCGACGACCACATGACGCTGATGATGCTGCAGCAGGACACCGACGACGTGGACACCGTCAGCGCCGTGCTCGGGGGGATGTACCCGAAGGTGCGGCTGGACCCGCCGCGTGGCAAGGTCCGGTTCCAGGCGGACATCCGCGGCGACGAGCACCTCACCATCGCCCGCCTGTCGATGGGGTTCCACGCCGAGGTCGTCGTCGAACCGGAGGGCGTCTTCACGTCGGCGACCCGTCTCGGCGGGCGCCTCCGGACGGTGCACGGCGACGGCGGGAACGTCGGCGGGGTGATCTTCGGCCAGGAGGAGACGAGCGCCGAGTACGACGGCTCCGAGCTCCTCGTGGTGAACATGCCCGAGACGGCGCTCCTGCAGCGCGCGATCCGGGCCGAGGGTGCTGACAGCGGGACCCTCCGCCTCCGTGGACACCACCCCGTCGCCGAGCACGCCGATCTCTGGGCGAAGGCGGTGTCGCACGTGTACCAGAACGTGGTCCAGGTCGATTCCGTCTTCCAGAACGACCTGATCCGCGCCGCCGCGTTCGACTACCTGCTCGCGATCGCCGCCCGGGCGCTGCCGTTCGAGGTGGTCACGCGCGCGCTGGCCAGCACCGGTGCCGGAGCGGCGACGATCCGCCGTGCGATGGCGTACATCGACTCCCACCTGACCGAGGCGATCACGATCGACGACGTCGCGGCTGCGGCCCGGGTGTCACCGCGTGGCCTCCAGGCGGCGTTCCGCCGCCAGCTCGACATGACCCCGATGACCTACCTGCGCCGCGCGCGTCTCGCCGAGGCGCACCAGGAACTCCTCGACGACGAGACGAAGACGATCGGGGCCGTCGCGGCGAAGTGGGGGTTCAGCAACCAGGGACGCTTCACCCGGCTGCGCCGCGACATGTACGGCAGCGGCAGCGGCAGCGGCAGCGGCAGCGGCCGCGGAGACGGCAGCGGCGAGGGCAGCGGCGCGCAGCGCTGACGCGACGGACCCCGTCAGCCGGTCGGCGCGGAGAACAGCACGACGAGCACGGCGACCAGGCCGACGACCACGATCCCGAGGTCGAGCACCGCGAGGGTGACGAGCCGGGCACGACGCGGCCGCACGACGGCCCGGACCACGACCATCGCCACGAACAGGACGACCACGGCGACGAGGGCCGGCCACCCGACCGCCGGCGCGCGGATCGCCATGAGGACCATCACAGCCGCGACGAGCACGGCGGTGACCGCGCCCCACACGAGCCAGTTCGAGCCCGACGCCGTGCGGAGCGCGGGCTGGTCGCCGACACGCGTCGGGTCGGGTCGCGGGTTCTGCTGGTCGGACACGCTCGGCACGCTACGCGGCGGACGATCGCAGCCAGCGCAGCCAGCGCAGCCAGCGCAGCCAGCGCAGCCAGCGCAGCCAGCGCAGCCAGCGCGGACGACGATCCCGCGAGAGGATGGAGCGTGACCACCGCGACGACCATCCTCGACGCCATCGTCCAGCAAGTCGACGCGACCGGGTTCACCGCGCACGGCCTCCACGTGCGAAGCGGCGCAGAAACCGCCGAACACCACTGGACCCCCGACCTCCGCCGCGAGGTCCACTCCGTCGCCAAGGGCGTCTGCGTCCTCGCCACGGGCATCGCCGCCGACGACGGGCTCGTCGACGTCGACGTCCCGGTCGCGACGTACCTGCCCGGGTTCGTCACCGGACCGGGCGTGGAGGAGGTCACGCTCCGCCACCTGCTCACGATGACGAGCGGCATCGACATGCCGTGGTCCGCGACGGAGCGCACCGACTGGCCCGACCTCGCCGCCGAGTTCCTCGGCCGCCCCTCCCGTGGCCGGGTCTTCCAGTACGCGAACGCCAGCACGTACACGGCGATGCGGGTCCTCGAGACCCGGGTGGGCGACGTCGGCGCGTTCGTCGCGGAACGGCTGTTCGCCCCGCTCGGCATCGAGGACGTCGACTGGCTCCGCTGCCCGAACGGGTACGTCGCCGCCGGTGAGGGCATCGCGCTCCGCACCGAGGAGATCGCCCGGATCGGTCGCCTCGTCCGTGACGGCGGGGTGGTCGACGGGCAGCGGATCGTGGGCACCCGGTGGTGCGATGCGATGCACACCGACTGGGTGGAGCGGGAGGGCACGGAGCCCGGGTACGACCGGTACGAGATGGCCGGCTGGGGCGGCCCGGGGCGCCTGTGGCGGCTGCACGGCGCGTACGGTCAGATGCTCCTCTTCGACGGGGACACGGTGGTCACGGTGACGGCGGACGACCACTTCGGTGCGGACGCGCTGGCACGGTTCGTCGCGGACGAGCTGGCTCGGCAGCGCCCGGGTCACGCGGGTACGGCGGCGGAGCCGACGGCGGAACGGGCAGACGGACCGGCCTGACCCGCCGGGCGCACGCCGGGCGGTCTCCCGCGCCCACCACCGGACTGGAGGCACGGTGCGGGCCCGCCCCGCGCCTCCCGTCCGACGGATGCGCACGACGCGATCGCCGCTCCGCGCACGCATGTGCGCCACCTGCGAGCGCGGGCCTGCCGCCGGTGCGATGATGAGCGGCGGCCGTCGCCCGGACGGCCGGAGACGGAAGTGACGAGCGTGAGCGAGACCCGCTCTGAGACCCCCGCGACGGAGCCCCCCGCGACCGAGCCCCCCGCGACCGAGACCACCGACGACGGTGGCCACGGCGCGGGCAAGGGCGTCGCCGTCCTGGCGCTCGCCGCGCTCGGTGTGGTGTTCGGGGACATCGGCACGAGCCCGCTGTACGCGCTGCGGACGGTGTTCACGATCGACGACGGCCTGGTGAAGGCGAACCAGGAGGACGTCTACGGCGTCATCTCGATGATGTTCTGGAGCATCACGATCATCGTGTCGATCAAGTACGTCCTCGTGCTCATGCGGGCGGACAACGACGGCGAGGGCGGGGTGATGGCGCTCGCCGCACTCGCACGCCGCCTGTACGCGAAGCGCCGTGGCGGGGCGACGATCTTCCTCGTCATCGGGATCGTCGGCGTCTCGCTCTTCTACGGCGACTCGGTGATCACGCCGGCGGTGTCGGTGCTGTCCGCGGTCGAGGGGCTCGGCACCGCGGCGCCGTCGGTGGGGCACCTCGTCGTGCCGATCGCCGCGGTCATCCTGGTCGTGCTGTTCGCCGCGCAACGCTTCGGGACCGGCAGGGTCGGCAACCTGTTCGGCCCGGTCATGCTGCTCTGGTTCGTCGTCATCGCGGCCGCCGGGGTGCCGCACATCCTCGCGCACCCGGGGGTCCTGCAGGGGCTCTCGCCGACGTGGGCGATCGCGTTCACGTTCGCGCACCCGTACATCACGTTCGTCGCGATGGGCGCGGTGGTGCTGGTCATCACGGGCGCCGAGGCGCTCTACGCGGACATGGGGCACTTCGGTCGTCCGGCGATCCTCCGCGCGTGGTTCTTCGTGGTGTTCCCCGCGCTCGTCCTCAACTACCTCGGCCAGGCGTCGCTCGTGCTGAGCGACCCGACCGCCGCGAAGGACCCGTTCTTCCTGCTGTTCCCGGACGGGTTGCGCCTCCCCGTCGTGCTGCTCGCGACCATCGCGACCGTGATCGCCAGCCAGGCCGTCATCTCCGGAGCGTTCTCGCTGACCCGGCAGGCGGTGCAGCTCGGCCTGCTGCCGCCGCTGACGATCCGGCAGACGTCCCGCCGCGAGAGCGGGCAGATCTACCTGCCCGCGGTGAACCTGCTGCTGTTCATCGGGGTGCTCGCGATCATGTTCGTGTTCCGGTCCTCGGCGGCCCTGGCCACCGCGTACGGGGTGTCCGTCACGGGGGCGCTCGTCGTGGACACGCTCCTGCTGCTGCTCGTCGTGCGACCCCTGTGGAAGTGGAAGACGTGGAAGCTGGTGGTCGCGGCCGTGGCGTTCGGCGGCCTCGAGCTCACCTTCCTCGCCGGCAACCTGTCGAAGGTCCTGCACGGCGGGTGGGTCCCGCTCCTCATCGCCCTCGCCGTGATCACGGTGATGACGACGTGGCGCCGCGGCCGTGCGCTCGTGCAGGAGGAACGGAAGGAACGCGAGGGCTCCCTCGCGGACTTCATCCAGCACGTCAACGAGCACCACATCCCACGGGTGCCCGGGGTCGCGGTGTTCCCGCACCCGAACAAGGAGACGACGCCGCTGGCGCTCCGCGCGAACGTGGAGCACAACCACGTCCTGCACCGCACCGTGCTCATCGTGTCCGTCCTCACCGCCAACGTTCCGCACGTCCCGCACGCGAAGGCGTTCTTCCGCGACGACCTGGGCTACGAGGACGACGGCATCGACCACATCACCGTGAAGTTCGGGTTCTCCGACGACCAGGACCTGCCGCGGGCACTGCACGCCGCCTGCCTGGCCGAGGTGCTCGACATCGACCCGGACGAGATGGAGCACGCGTCGTACTTCATCTCCCGCGGCGCGCTCCGGCCGATGCCGGGCAACCGCGGCATGGTGTCGTGGCGGAAGAAGCTCTTCGTCGGTCTCGCGCACAACGCCGCCGACCCCGCGGCACGGTTCGGGCTGCCCGCGCAGCGCACCGTGACCATGGGCAGCGACGTCGAGATCTGAGGCTGGCGCTTACACTGCCGACATGACCGAGGTCCCCGTCGTGCGTCCCGAGTGGGGCCGCTTCGCCCCCGACTCCGTCGAGCGCCTGATGCTCGACCACACCGGCGCGGCGTTCGGGCTGGTCCTCCGCCCCCGCACCGTCGTGCTCGACCGCGCCCGCGTCGAGGTCGAGGGCATCGACGAGGCGGACAGCGTCGTCGTCCAGCTCGTGGCGAACCAGGGCGCCTACAAGCCGGCCTGGCGCAACAAGGTGATGGCGGACCTGTTCAAGCTGCTGTGGCTGCGGCAGAGCATCCCCGGGTCTCCGCGGGCCGTGCTCGTCGTCGCGGAGCCCGCGGCCCGGGCGCTCGCCGGGTGGGTGGCGGTCGCCGCCGCCGACCTCGGGGTCGAGGTGCTCGTCTGGGACGGTGCCGCTGCCGTGCCCTCCACGCGCTGAGCGGCCCCCTCGCGGACGCGTTCACACGTTCGCAACACATGTGGTCCGGCGCCGTAACACGGACGTCCTAGCCTCGACACCAGCAGCGGATTTCCGCGTCGCAGACGAACCCGAACTCGCGACGCACGCTCTCCGCCATACGAGACCGAGCAGCGTGCTCGACGACGGTATGGAGGATACGGATGACCACATCAGCGGTCCGGTTGGACGCCGTGCGCAAGGTGTACGGCAGCGGCCCCGGAGCCATGGTGGCGCTCGACGACGTCGAGCTCACGATCGAGCCCGGGCGGTTCGTCTCGCTCATCGGCCCGAGCGGATGCGGGAAGTCGACGCTGCTCCGACTCGTCGCGGGGCTCGAACCCGCCGACCACGGCGACGTCCGGGTGCACGGTGTCAGCCCGGCCGAGGCGTGCGCGGCGAAGCTCATCGGGCTCGTGCCGCAGACCCCCGCGCTGCTGCCCTGGCTGACCGTGCTGCAGAACGTCACCCTGGCCGGCCGGGTGAACCCCGGTGCCGGGCGACGACGCGCGGCCATCGACGACCTCGAGGAGCGCGCCACCGGCAACGGTCCGGACATGCGGGAGCTGCTCCGGATGGCGGGACTCGGCGAGGCGATGGAGAAGCTCCCCGCGCAGCTGTCCGGCGGGATGCAGCAGCGCGCCGCGATCGTGCGGGCGTTCGGGCTCCGGCCGGACGTGCTCCTCATGGACGAACCGTTCTCCGCGCTCGACGAGTTCACCCGCGAGAGCCTGCAGGACCAGCTCCTCGACCTCTGGGACGAGCTGCGCACCACGGTGCTGTTCGTCACGCACTCGGTCTCCGAGGCCGTGCGGATGTCCGACACGGTCATCGTGATGGCCCCGAGCCCCGGCCGGATCGTCGACGTCATCGACATCGACCTGCCCCGGCCGCGCAACCAGCGCCTGTTCGAGGAACGGCGCTTCCACGAGTACGAGGACCTCGTCCGCACGCGGCTGCACAGCGCGTGGCGGACGACGGACGCGGCCTGAGGGAGACGGCACGATGAGCGCGACCACGACGTCCACGTCCACCCCCGAAGCGATCGCCGCCACCGCCGAGGCCGAACGACGCACCATCCGCCGACCCGTCCCCGGATGGCTCCGGCCGTCCGTCTGGCTGCCCCTCGTCGTGATGCTCGCCGTCCTCGCGGTGCTCTGGCAGATCGGCGCCACCGCGATGCCGTACCTGCTGCCGCCGCTGCCCGCGGTGGGGGAGTCCCTCGCGACGCAGTTGCCCTACTACCTGCAGAACGCCGGCATCACGCTGATCGAGTCCCTCGTCGGCCTCGGCATCGGGTTCGTCGCCGCGTTCGTCCTCGCGGTGCTGACGAGCGAGCTGGCGATCGTCCGCCGCGCGGTGATGCCGATCGCCATCGTCCTCAACGTGACCCCGCTCGTCGCGATCGCCCCGGCGCTCGTGGTGGCGTTCGGGTTCGGGCCGCTGCCGAAGCTCGTCATCACGGCGCTCATCTGCTTCTTCCCGATCCTCATCAACACCGCGGCCGGACTCCGGTCGGTGCCGCAGCCGGTGCTGCAGGTGTACCGGACGATCAACGCCTCCCGCTTCGAGATGCTCGTCCACCTGCGGGTGCCGAACGCCCTGCCGTTCGTGTTCGCCGCGCTGCGGATCGTGTTCCCGCTGTCGATCATCGGCGCCGTCGTCGCGGAGCTCTCCGCCTCCGGGTCCACGGGCGGCCTCGGGACGGTGATCAGCACCGCGTCGTCGATGAACCAGCTCGCCGTGGTCTACGCGGCCATCGCGATCCTCGCGGTGATGGGCGTCGTGCTGCTCGGACTCATCACGCTCGTCGAGCGACGCGTCCTGCACTGGCACCGCACCGCGAACGACTGACGCCCCTCCCTCCTTTCCTCCCTCCCCATCCGCGGACGTGACCCGCCCCGGAGACCTGTGTCGTGCCTCCAGGCCGTCACCCGCAGCACCATCTCGCAAGCGCACCCCGCACCCGCCCCTGCACCACCCATCCCTTCCCACAGGAGTGACCATGCAGCACCGCACCAAGGCCGCACTCGCGGCCCTCGCCACCGCAGCCGTGGCCCTCGCGCTCACCGGATGCAGCGCCGGCTCGAGTGCCGGCGCCTCGTCCGAGGGCAAAGCGATCTCGTCCGAGCGCTGCCAGCAGAACAAGGACGCCGGGAAGATCACCTACCTGTCCGGCTACCAGTACCAGTCGTCGGCGTCGATCCTCGAGTACATCGCGGCCGACGAGCTCGGCTACTTCAAGGACCTCTGCCTCGACGTGCAGCTCAAGCCGGGCTCCGGTGACACCGCGCAGAACACGAAGCTCCTCGCCAGCGGCCAGGCGACCGTCTCCGCCGTCGCCGAGCAGGACCTCATCCAGGCCCGTGCGAACGGCATCGACATCACCGGGATCTCGTCGTACTCGAACGCCGGACTCGACGTCCTCATGACGAACGGCGACATCACCGACCTCAAGCAGCTCGACGGCCAGGTCGTCGGGCACAAGGGCTACGTGCCCGCCGCGGTCGAGGCGATGATGGTGAAGGCCGGCGTCGACTGGGACTCCCTCAAGCTCGTGAAGGAGGGCTACGACCCCTCGGTCCTGCCCCGCAAGCAGAACGGGCTCGAGGCCCTCACCGGCTTCGTCTCGAACGAGCCGAACCTGCTCAAGGCCGCCGGTGACGACGTCACGGTGTGGCAGCCGGTCGACTACGACATCCCGGCGTCGCTCGGCGCGATGGCCGTGAACCCGGCGTTCGCGAAGGCACACCCCACCGCGGTCGAGGACGTCCTCCGCGCCGCGCTCCACGCCTACGACTTCTGCTCCTCGAGCGACGCGAAGGTGAAGCAGTGCGTCGGGTACGCCGCGAAGCTCTCCGGTGCGACCTACGACACCGCCCAGAACGCGAAGATCTGGACCACCGAGACGAAGGTCGTCGCGGACAACCCGACGCCCGGGCAGCCGCTCGGCGGCGTCGACCCGGCGAACGTCACGAAGCTCGTCGACATGCTCCACGAGTTCGACATCGTCGACGACTCGGTCACTTCCGACGACGCGTCGAAGTGGTTCACGAACGAGTACGTCGACGCGGTGTACGACGGCGGGAAGCTCGTGTGGCCGGCGCCGTGACCCCGGCACTGACCACCGACGGCGCAACGACGACGAGAGGCGAGGCCACCATGCCCGCGAAGGAGTACGGCATCTTCCTGCCGATCGGCAACGGCGGTTGGATGCTGTCGACCACGGCACCCCACCCCGAGGCCACCTACGCGTGGAACCGCCGTGCGGCCGTCCACGCCGAGGAGATCGGGCTGGACTTCGTGATGTCGATGGCGAAGTGGCGCGGCTTCGGCGGCACCACCGACCACTGGGGTCGCTCGCTCGAGTCGATGACCATGATGGCCGGCATCGCCGAGGCCACCGAACGGGTGAAGATCTGGGCGACGATGCACGCCAACGTCCACAACCCCGCCGTCGCCGCGAAGATGTACACGACGCTGCAGGACATCTCCGGCGGCCGGGCCGGCATGAACATCGTCAACGGTGCCTACGCCGCCGAGTTCGAGCAGTTCGGGATCTGGGACGCGGCCCTCAGCCACGCCGACCGGTACCGGATGACCGAGCTGTGGACCGAGGCCGTCACGCGCCTCTGGACCGAGGACAGCGTCACCATGCACACGCCGTACTTCGACCTCGACGCGTGCGAGTCCCGGCCGCACCCGTCGAGCCGACCGACGATCATCAGCGCCGGCAAGTCCGAGGCGGCGCGGGCGTTCCAGGCGAAGCACGCCGACGGGGCCTTCCTCGCCGCCGACAGCCTCGACGAGATGCGGGACCTGTCCCGTGACGTCCACGACCGTGCCGCCGCCGAGGGGCGCGAGTGCCGCACCTACTCGATGCTCACGGTCGTGCAGGACGAGACCGACGCGGCCGCGCAGCGGAAGGTCCGCGAGTGGGGTGTCGGCGTCGACCGCGAGGCCCTCGCGTCGATGCGGGCGTCGTGGGGTGTGCCCGCCGAGCAGGCCCGGGCGTGGGCGGACGGGGCCGCGGGTGAGGACGCGTTCCAGACGGCGTACGTCGCCGGGTCCGCCGAGACCGTGACGGAGCACATCGAGTACATCGTCGACCGTGGCGAGCTCGACGGACTCATGCTGATCTTCCCCGAGTACGACCAGGACATGGTGCGGTTCGGGGAGTCGGTCCTGCCGGCGCTCCGGCAGCACGACGCGGCGGTGCTCCGATGAGCGGCGCGGCTCCGGCGGGCGCCGCCCCGGCGGGCGCGGCTCCGGCGGGCGCGGCCCCGGGGGGCGCGGCCCCGGCGGGCGGCGCGGCGCGCGATCCGCGTCTCGTCCGTCTGCAGGCCGGCGGTGCTCCGGCACTCGTCGTCGTCGACGTCCAGCGTGACTTCGGTGAGCCGTCGCGGATCGCGCCGTACGGTCTCGACGACGCGGCGTCCGCCGCGGTCGACGCCGCGATCGACCGGATCGGCTCCCTCGTCGACGAGGCCCGAGCGGCCGGCGTCCCCGTCGTCTGGGTCGAACTCGGCAGCGACCCGGCCGCCCCGTGGCGGTCGAGCGCCTGGCTGCGCGGCGGCGACCCGGACGGGCCGATGGCCGAGGACGAACCGTGCGTGCTCGGCACCTCGGGTGCCGAGTGGTACCGGACGACGCCCGCCCCCGGCGAGACCCGCGTCGTCAAGCGCGGCTACAGCGGGTTCCTCGGGACCGACCTGGAGGCGCGACTCACCGCCGCCGGGATCGGCTGGCTGACCGTCGTGGGACTCACGAGCGAGTGCTGCGTCTTCGCGACCGCGCAGGACGCGATGCAGCTCGGTTGGCCGGTCGTCGTCCCACGGGACGCGACGGCGGCGTACGACGTCGACGTGCACGAGGCCGCGCTCACCATGATCGGGCTCAACGTCGGTGTCGTCACCGACGCCGACGAGACCGTGGACCTGTGGCACGCGGCAGCGACCGACGGCGCGGCGGCGGCGGCCGGCACGGCCGGTCCGGCGGGGGTGGGTGCCCGATGAGCGGCATGCACCTCGCCTACGACCTGTCCTTCACCCACACCGAGGGACGCTGGGCAGCCCCGGGCAGCTGGGTCGGGCAGGACTTCCCCGACGTCCGCATGTACATGGAGCTGGCCCGGACGGCCGAACGCGCCGGCGTCGACATGCTGTTCTTCGGCGACGGGTCCGGCGTGCCGAGCACCTGGCGCGGCAGCATCGACCCCGCCGTCGAGTGGGGGATCCAGTGGCCGCGGCAGGACATGTCCCCGGTCATCGCGGCGATGTCGACCGTCACCGACCACATCGGGTTCGGCCTCACCTACTCGTCGACGTTCATGCACCCGTTCTACGTCGCGCGGCTGCTCAACTCGCTCGACCACGTCACCGGCGGCCGGATGGCGTTCAACGTCGTCGCCTCGTCACGGGGTGCGGACGCCGCGAACTACGGCTCCGACCACCTCGTCGACCACGACGCCCGGTACGAGCGGATGGAGGAGTTCATCGGCGTCTGCCGGGACCTCTGGGACTCCGTCGCGCCGGACGCCATCGTGCGCGACCGCACCACCGGGCGCTTCGCCGACCCCGCCGGCGTGCACCCGATCGACCACGACGGCCGGTTCTTCAAGGTCCGCGGACCGCTCGCGAGCGTCCCGAGCCCGCAGACCCACCCGGTCGTCGTGCAGGCCGGCAACTCGCCCCGGGGGATCGCCGCGAGTGCGTCCTTCGCCGACCTGGTGTTCGGCTTCGGCGCGAGCCTCGCCGGGCAGCGCCGGCACCGGGACGCCCTCGACGCCGCACTCGTCGACACCGGACGGGACCCGGCAGCGGTCGGGATCCTCTGGGCCACGCAGGTGATCGTCGGCGGCACCGACGCCGAGGCCACCGCACGACGCGACTCGCTGCTGTCGTTCTGGAACCGGGAGGCCGTCGGCACCTTCATCTCCCACAACGCCGGCTACGACTTCTCCACGCTGCCGGAGCGGTTCCGGCTCGGCGAGCTCCGCGACGAGATCGTCGCGGCGAACGCGAGCCCCGCGGGCCTCGTCGGCAGCCTCGTCGCCGAGTTCGGTGAGGAGCACTGCATGGACCGCGACGAGTTCTTCGAGCACGGTTGGCGTGCGGCGACCGGGCTCGACCACATGCTCGTCGGTGACGCCGCGGGCGTGGCGGACGCGCTCGAGGAGAACTTCGCGGCCACCGGCGGACGCGGCGGCTACATGCTCTCCAGCCCGCTCGGCATGCCCGCCGGGTTCGCCGACCTCAGCGAACTGCTCGTGCCGGAGCTCCGCGGGCGCGGTGCCCTCGCCCCGCGGTACCCGGGGACGACGCTCCGCCAGAACCTGGCGGTGTGAGGTGACCCCGGCCCGTCGGTGGCTCGCGCTCGGCGGGCTCTGCCTCGGCTTCTTCATGCTGCTGCTCGACAGCACGATCGTGTCCGTGGCCCTGCCCGCCGTCGCCCGGGACCTGCACGCCGACGCGTCGACGTCGGTGTGGGTGAACAGCGCCTACCTGTTCGCCTTCGCCGTCCCGCTCCTCGTCGCCGGTCGGCTCGGCGACCGGTACGGGCACCGCCGGGTCTACCTGCTCGGGCTCGCCGTCTTCACCGTCGCCTCGGTCGGCTGCGCACTGGCACCCGGCATCGGTGCCCTCATCGCCTGGCGGGCCGTGCAGGGGGTCGGCGCCGCGCTGCTGACGCCGCAGTGCCTCACCGTCATCCGGTCGCTGTTCGACCCGCCGCGGCTGGCCGTCGCGCTCGCCGTCTGGAGTGCGGGCGGCGGGGCGGCGACGGTCGCGGGGCCGATCGTCGGCGGTGTCCTCGTCGAGGCGTGGGGCTGGCCGTCGGTGTTCCTCGTGAACGTGCCGGTCGGGATCGTCACCGCGATCGTCGTCCTCCGCTTCGTCCCGCTGTCCCGGCGCGTGCGGGTCCCGCTGCCGCTGCCCGCGGTCGTCGGGGTCACCGCCGGGGTGCTCGCCGTCGTCGTCGGGGTCCAGGGCACCGGGGACGGCGTCCTCGCCGAGCCGCTGCCCCGCATCGCGCTCGTGCTGCTCGGCGCCCTCGTCGTCGCCGCGGTGCTCGTCGTGCAGCGTCGGGCCGGCGACCGGGCCCTCGTGCCGCTCGGACTCTTCCGCGACCACGGCTTCGTCACCGGGTCCTGGGGTGCGGCGGCCGCGTCGTTCTGCGTCGGGTCGGCGCCGATCCCGCTCATGCTCGACCTGCAGCGCGGGCGCGGGCTCGGCGCGGGGGAGGCCGCCCTGGTCCTCGTCCCGATGGGCATCGCGTGCCTCGCCGCCGCCCCGTTCGTCGGGCGGCTCACGAACACGGCCGGACCCCGGGTCACGGCGACGGTCGGCGCCGTGCTCCTCGTCGTGTCCGTGGCGCTGACCGCGGTGCTCGTCGGGTCCGGCGCACCGCTCTGGACGGTCGCTGCGGCGTTCACGGGCTTCGGGTTCGCGAACGCCTTCGTCTGGTCGCCGTTCTCGCTCGCCGCGGTCCTGCACGGCGACCCCGCCACCATCGGTGCCGCCTCGAGCACCTTCAACACGGTCAAGCAGCTCGGCGCGGTGCTCGGCAGCACGGCCACCGCGGTCGTGCTCGCCGCGTCGACGGACGCGGTCGCGCTCGGGGTCCTGGCGGTCGCCGCGGTCGGCGCCGTGGTGGCGGCGGCGCTCCTGCCCGGGCGACCGCGGCCCACCGTGCTCACCGGCGCCGTGGTGCACGGAGCGGGCGTCGGGAACGGCCTCGGCTACCCGACCGCCAACCTGCTGCCCGACGACGGCGGTCGCGTGCCGGCCGACGGCGTCTACGTCGGGTCGCTCAGCGCGGCGACCTGGTCGGAGGCACGGCACGCCCTCGTGTCGATCGGCAGCAACAGCACCTTCCCCGACCGCCCGCGGACCGTCGAGGTCCACGTGCTCGACTTCGCCGGCGACCTCTACGGCACGCCCGTCGAACTCACCGTCGGGGCGCGGATCCGCCGCCAGCGCACCTTCTCCGGGCCGGACGCCCTCGTGGTCGCCATGCGCGACGACGAGCGCCGGGCCCGGGCCCTGCTCACCCGCCCCTGACCGGGACGGCCGCGACGCGGTCCCACGACACGAGGAGTCCGACATGCACGACGCGTTCACCGACGACCCGCTCGACATCCGCGAGGCCGCGGCCGAGGTCCCCTCGGTCGTCGCCGCGATCGCCGCCCGCATCGACGGGGTGCCCGTCGTGATGGTCGCCACGTCCTTCACGGTCGGGGTCTCCCACGACCCGCCGCTCGTGTCGGTCGCGGTGCAGCACTCCTCCACCACGTGGCCGGACCTCGCCGCTGCCACCGTGCTCGGGCTCTCGGTCCTCGCCGACGTGCACGCGCCGCACACCCGGCAGCTCGCGTCTCGGGACCGGGACCGGCGGCTCGACGGGATCGACCACGTCGCCACGGACAGTGGGGCGGTGTTCCTCACCGGGTCGCACACCTGGCTGGAGTGCACCGTCGAGGACACCCACCGGGCGGGCGACCACGACATCGTCGTGCTGCGGGTGCGCCGGCTTGCGCGCGACCCCGAGCGGGCGGCCCTCGTCTGGCACCGCCCAGCGCGCCCGGCGCGACCGGCGCGCGAGGCGCGCTCGGGCACGACGCGCACGGTGGTCGCGGCGCCGGCCTGACGCGTCCACCCAGCCCGGCCTGCTGGCGGGTCTCGAAGACGTCACCCCCTGACGGACTGGAGGCGCGGTGCCGGCCCGCACCGCGCCTCCAGTCCGGACGTGGTCGCGACCACCGCACCGACGCAACGTGCGGTGCCGACCCGCCGTCCGGTGCCGGCCGCCGCGCTGTGCCGGGCCGCCGCACAACGGAAGTCACCTCGAACCGCCGCGTCCCACGGTTCGGCGTGACTTCCGTTGTGCGCTGCGGCGCACGGCGCTCGCGCCGCGCCGCGGCGGCTTCGCGCAGCTCCGCGAGTGCGGCCAGCGCCTGCCCCGCGAGCGGTTCGCCGTCGTTCCGGCCCGAGCCGGACCACCGGTCGAAGCCCTGCTTGAGCACGTCACCCCGTGACGGACTGCACGTCATCCCGTGACGGACTGGAGGCGCGGTACCGGCCCGCACCGCGCCTCCAGTCCGGACGTGGTCGCGACCACCGCACCGACGGAACGTCCGATGCCGGGCCGCCGCGCTGTGCCGACCCGCCGCACAACGGAAGTCACCTCGAACCGCAGCGTCCCGCGGTTCGGCGTGACTTCCGTTGTGCGCTGCGGCGCACGGCGCTCGCACCGGGCCGTCAGTGGCGGGCGCTCGGCGCCGCGGTGACGGTGAACTCGTCGAGGTTGCGGAGCGCTTCGCGCGCGTGCTCGGCCGCGTGCGCGGCCGTGGCGCTCGCACCACGCAGGTCGTCGCCGTCGACCTCGGCGGTCGCCGACCCGGTCAGGCGGTGTCCGACCCAGCGGAGTCGGACGTCCCGGACCGCGCGGACGCCGGCGGTGTCCTCGACGGCGTGCTCGAGACGGTGTACGAGCTCGGGGTCGACGGCGTCCATCAGGCGCGCACCGATGGACTTCACCGTGCCCCAGAGCAGGATCACGATCGAGACCGCGATGAGGAGGCCGATGACCGGGTCCGCCAGCGGGAAGCCGAGCATGACACCGACGGCGCCGAGCACCACGGAGAGCGACGTGAAGCCGTCGAGACGCGCGTGCACGCCGTCGGCGACGAGGGCGGCCGAGCCGATGCGCTGCCCGACGCGGATGCGGTAGATCGCGACCGCCTCGTTGCCGGCGAAGCCGATGACGCCGGCCGCGACGAGCAGCCACGGGTTCTCGATCGGACGGGGGTGCACGAAGCGGTCGATCGCCTCCCACCCCGCGACGACCGCGGAGAGGGCGACGACGAACACGATGAACATGCCCGCCAGGTCCTCGGCGCGGCCGTAGCCGTACGTGTAGCGGCGGGTGGCGGCGCGGCGGCCGAGGACGAACGCGATCCAGAGCGGGACGGCGGTCAGGGCGTCGGCGAAGTTGTGGATTGTGTCGGCGAGCAGGGCGACGGACGACGTGAACACGACGAGGACGAGCTGCAGCACGGTGGTGCCGAGCAGGACGAACATGCTGATCTTGAGCGCGCGGACGCCGGCGGTGGAGGCCTCCATCGCGTCGTCGATCGAGTCGGCGGAGTCGTGGGTGTGCGGCACGAACAGGTCGTACAGGAAGCCCTTCACGCCGCCGTGGGGGTGGGCGTGCTCGTGGTCGTGCGTGTGCGTGTGCGCGTGGTCGTGGGCGTGCTCGTGCTCGTGCGGGTGGTCGTGGTCGTGGCCGGAGTGCGTGTGCGCGTTCATGCGCTCGTGGCCGCTGTCCGGTGGTGGTGCGGCGCGTTGCCGACCGCGTGCTCGGCCTGCTTGACGGCGTCGACGACCAGCTCGGAGGCATGCTCGTCGGTGAGTCGGTAGAACACCGTCGTGCCCTCGCGCCGTGTCGAGACCATCCGCGCCAGCCGGAGCTTCGCGAGGTGCTGCGACACCGCGGCCGGGCTCTTGTCGACGACGTCGGCGAGGTGGTTCACGGACATCTCCTCGGCGTTCCGCAGCGCCAGGACGATCCGCACGCGGGTGGCGTCGGCGAGCATGGCGAAGACCTCCACCGCGAGTTCGACGTACTCCGACTCCGGGCTGAGCCCGCACATCTGCTTGTCTGCATGCACACGCAGATTATGCGACGCGCGGCCGGTGCACCGCAAGTACGCGCGTCAGCCGCAGTCGTGCGACGTCAGCAGCAGTCGCAGTCGTCGGTCTCGCGTTCACCCGTGAGGGCAGCGACGGGTTGCTTGCACGCGTCGCCACGCCACGCCTCCAGCCCCTCGCGGACGGCGAAGACGACCACGACGAGCCCGGCCACCGGGTCGGCCCACGTCCAACCGAACAGGGTGTTGAGCAGCAGGCCCACCAGGACCGCGGCGGACAGGTAGCTGCACACCAGCGTCTGCTTCGAGTCCGCGACGGCCGAAGCCGAGCCGAGTTCCGTGCCGGTGCGGCGCTCGAGCAGACTGAGGAACGGCATCACGGCGAGGCTCACGGCCGCGAGCACGATGCCGGCCGTGCTGTGCTCCGGTTCGCGGAGGCCGGTCAGCGTGAGCGCAGCGTCGACCGTGACGAAGAGCGCGAGTCCGAAGAAGGACACGGCGATGACCCGGAGCGCGGTGCGTTCGCGTGCCTCCGGGTCGCGGCCCGCGAACTGCCACGCGACGGCGGCGGCGGAGAGGACCTCGACGATCGAGTCCAGGCCGAAGCCGATGAGCGCGGTCGACGACGCCACCGATCCCGCGGCGATGGCGATGACGGCCTCGACCACGTTGTAGCTGATCGTGGCCGCGACGATCCACCGGATCCGACGCCGGAGCACGGCCCGGCGCGCAGTCGCAGTCGCGGCCGCGGGGGCGGTCGGGGTCGCAGCCGCAGCCACAGCCGCAGCCGCGGGGGCGGTCAGGGTTGCAGCCGCAGCCGCGGCCGTGTCGGTCGCGACGCGCGGTCGGGTCGGCGTCGTCTCGCTCATGCGCCGGGTCCGCAGCAGAGCGGGACGTCACAGTCCTCGTCGGTGCAGCCGCTGCCGTCGTCGACCGCCAGGACCACGTCGACGAGGGACTCCAGCGCGCGGCTCAGGTGCGCGTCCGCGATCTCGTACCGGGTGCGACGGCCCTCGGGCACGGCGAGGACGATCCCGCAGCCGCGCAGGCAGGCGAGGTGGTTCGACACGTTCGTCCGGGTGAGTCCGAGTTCCGCCGCGAGCTCCGCCGGGTAGCCGGGGGAGTCGAGCAGGCGCAGCAGGAGGCGGGAGCGCGTCGGATCGGCGAGGGCGCGTCCGAGGCGGTTCATGACGTCGAGCCGGGGTGCGGCGGTCAGCATGCGTCGACTGTACAGCCGAGGCTGACCTGTTGGAAGGTCTGCGGTCAGTGGTGCTGGCGACCGCGCAGCCGCGAGATCCCGAGCACGATCCCGACGACGACGATGCCCAGCACGAAGCCGGCCAGCGCCGAGATCGCAGTGTCGACGATCCACGTGACGACCGGCCCGGCCGCCTCGATCGCGTGCTCGATCGCGTGCAGCAGGTCGTACGGGCCGCGCCAGAACGTCTCCGCGAGGTTCGCGATGACGAGGTGTCCACCGACCCAGAGCATGGCGACGGTGCCGACGATGCTGATCACCCGGAAGACGGCCGGCATCGCCCGGACGATGCGCGCACCGGTCCGACGGGTCCGACGGACGGGGTGCTTCATCATCTGCAGGCCGATGTCGTCGACCTTCACGAGCAGGGCCACCGCGCCGTACACGAGCGCGGTCATGCCGAGCCCGATCAGCGCCAGGGCGCCCACCGTCGGCCAGAACCCGAGGTCCGTGTCGAGGCTCGCGAGCGCGATGAGCATGATCTCGGTGCTGAGGATGAGGTCGGTCCGGATCGCCCCGAACACGAGCTTCGGCTCGCTGGACGGCGCCGCCGACTCGGCCTCGTGGTGGGTGCCGAACCACTCGATGACCTTCTCGGCGCCCTCGAAGCACAGGTAGGTGCCGCCGAGGACGAGGAGCCACGGCAACACCCACGGCGCGAACGCGGTGAGCAGCAGCGCGATCGGGATGATGATGACGAACTTGTTGAACAGGCTGCCGAGGGCGATGCGCCACACGACGGGCAGCTCCCGCGCCGGCGCGAGCCCCTGCACGTACTGCGGGGTCACGGCGGCGTCGTCGATGACGACGCCGGCGGTCTTCGCGCTGGCCTTCAGGGCGGCGGCGAGGATGTCGTCCACCACGGCGAGCAACCCGACTGACATGACCGTTCCTCCACTCGTCACCTGTCTGCATGTACAGACCAGCGGCTCACAGACTAGGGCCTGGAGGCGCGGTGCCAGACCGCACCGTGCCTCCAGGCCCTGATGTGGCTCGCCCTGATGTGGACGGCCTGGATGCGGCGGTATCGGCTTGGCCGGCCGCGGCGACGCGACCTCAGAGGTCGAGTCGGTTCCAGACCTGTTCGCCGCGGCCGTCGTCGGGTTCGGGGTGGGCGCGGGTGGCGGCGGGGTCGCGGACGAACCCGAGGCGCGCGGCGACGGCGAACGACGGCGCGTTCCAGGCGCGGATCGTCGCCCAGAGCCGGACGTACCCGGCTGTTCGCGCGGCGTCGACGACGGCGCGGGCCGCCTCGGTGGCGTGGCCGTGGCCGTGTGCTGCCTCGAGGAACTCGTAGGCGAGCTCCGGCTCGGCGGCGGTGGACCGGCCGACGACCAGCCCGCAGTACCCGAGCGCGGTGCCGGTAGCGGCGACCCGGACGGGGTGGAGCGGGAGCGGGGTGCCGACCGTCGCGGCCAGCGCTCGGACGGACGCTGCGGCGGACTCGGCTGTGGGCCGGCCCGACGTCCGGGGAGTCGGCGGTTCACCGCGACGGGCGGCTGCGGCGCTCCGTTCCGCGACGAGGTCGGCGTACCAACCGACGTCGTCCGTCAGCCAGCCGTCGAGGACGAGGCGGTCGGTCCGGAGCAACGACGGGAGCGGCCGCATCAGTCCAGGCAGAACTCGTTGCCCTCGACGTCCTGCATCACGATGCACGACTCGTTCACCGCGTCGGCCGTCATCCGCCGGAACTGCGTCGCGCCGAGGGCGATGAGCCGGTCGCTCTCGGCGTCGAGCGCCGCCAGGCGTTCGGCGCCGACGAGACCCGTGCCGACGCGCACGTCGAGGTGGACCCGGTTCTTCACGACCTTGCTCTCGGGCACCCGCTGGAAGAACAGTCGCGGACCGACGCCGTTCGGGTCCTGGCAGGCGAACGCCGAGCCCTGGTGCTCCGGCGGGAGCGAGTGGTCGAACGCCTCCCACGAGTCGAACCCCGGCGGTGGTGCCGGCACCACGTACCCGAGCACCTCGCACCAGAACCGTGCCACCCGCTCGGGGTCCGCACAGTCGAACGTCACCTGCACCTGCCGCACCGTCGCCGCCATGCCGTCACCCTAGGCTGAACGCCGCTGCCGTGTCGTCCGTATGCTCGCGGCATGGCTGACTTCACCGCCGCGCAGGCCGCCGTCGTCCGGATCGAACGCTCCGAGGAGGGTCGCTGGGACCTCTCGGTGATCAGCGACGCCGGTGTCGCGATGGGGCACGGCGTGTACCTGTTCGACGCCGCGCACGACGACGCCGAGGACGAGCAGGCCGCTGCCGCGGACTTCCTGCGGCAGTACGGGTTCCGTTTCGAGCGCGAGGCGGTCGTGGGGGACGGGCCGGACGCGTACTGGGCGCCGCTGCTGCCGCTCGACGCGCGGTAGCGCTGGCGGGCGCGGGCGCGGCGCTGGCGCGGGCGCGGGCGCAGGCGGCGCGGGCGCTGGCGCTCGGCGCGCTCGCGCGCGTGCCGGCGCCGCCACCGTCACTGCAGCGCCGAGGCCTCGAAACCGATGAGCCACGTGACGCCGAACGCGTCACGGACGATGCCGTCCCAATCGCCCCACGGCCGCTGCTGCAGCGGGTCCACGACGGCGCCGTCTGAGGCGAGGTCGTCGAACCACCGGCGCAGGACGTCCGGTTCCGCGGCGCCGAGCAGGGAGAAGAGGACCCCGGTCGCTCGGAACGGGGTCTCGCCGATGGCGGTGTCGGCGGCGAACAGCTGCAGGTCGCCGGCGAGTTGCCCGTGCGCGACCGCGTCGGCCGGGCCGTCCGTGCGGGAGAACTCGGCGAACGTCGCGATGCGCACCTCGCCGCCGAACACCCCCTGCCAACGCTCGAGCGCCTGGCGCGCGCTGCCGTCGAACTGGAAGTAGGGCGAGGGCCCGTTCAGGTTCATGCCCGGACGATACCGCCGAGGTGTCACGTCCACCAGGGTCGATCGGCCCTGCGGCCCCGCGGCCGCTCAGCCGAGCAGGTCGATCGCCCGGTCGACCGCGTCCTCCGGCCGCCCCTCGCCGTGGGTCGCCCACCAGGTGAGCGCCGCGTTCGTCGCAGCCGCCAGCGTGTTCGCCCGGACGACCACCGCGAGGTCGTCCACCGATCCGCCGTCCCGTTCCGCGATGAACCGCACGATCGCGTCGGTGAGCCTCGTGATCGTGGCGTCGCCGCCTCGCTGCAGGGACGGGTTCGACCGGATGACCCGGAGGCGGTGCCGGGTCACCTCGAGGGCCGCGTCCGGGAACGACGCGCCGACCCGGTACGCGGCACGGAGCGCGGTGGACGAGGGTTCGTCGGCCGGTCGTCCCCGCAGCGCCTCGGCGAACCGGGTGGCGAACTCGTCGAGGCCGCCCCACACGAGGGCTGCCTTGCTCGGGAACAGCCGGAACAGCGAGCGACGACTGATCCCGGCGGCCGCGGCGACGTCGTTCATCGACACCGTGTCGAACCCCTGCTCGTCGAAGAGTCGGAGCGCGACCAGGGACACGGCGTCCGGGTCGATGGTCCGCGGTCGTCCGGTCGGCCGGTCGCTCGTCGAGCTCATGGAGTCCTTTCGGCACTGAGTGCTATAACGATCACGGCGCAGCGAGCGCCTCTCAGTGAGGAGACCACATGACCGACACCACCGCCGGACGGTTCGCCGGCAGGACCATCATCGTCACCGGAGCGGGTTCCGGGATCGGACGCGCCACGGCGACGCGCATCGCGAACGAGGGCGGCCGCGTGGTCGCGACCGACGTCGTCGCCGAGCGGCTCGACGTCCTGCGCGACGAACTCGCCGGGCTCCAGGTCGAGACCGTGGTCGGCGACGTCGCCGCAGCGGAGACCATCGACGCGCTCATCGCCGCCGCCGGCGAGCGGATCGACGGCCTCGCCAACATCGCGGGGATCATGGACGCCTTCCTGCCGCCGAGCGAGGTGGACGACGCCACCTGGGATCGCGTGTTCAGCGTCAACGTGACCGGTCCGATGCGACTCACCCGCGCCGTCCTGCCGGTCATGATCGCCGCCGGTCGGGGTGCCGTCGTGAACGTCGCATCCGAGGCTGCGCTCCGAGCCTCGGCGGCCGGCGCCGCGTACACGGCGTCGAAGCACGCGATCGCCGGGTTCACGAAGAGCGTCGCGTTCTTCCACGGACCGCAGGGCATCCGCGCCAACGCGGTCGCCCCGGGTGCGGTCGCCACGAACATCGATGCGCCGATGCGCAGTGAGTACGCCGCCGGTCGCGTCGGCCCGATCATGCAGGTCGCGATCCCGCCGGTCGCGCAGCCGGAGCAGCTCGCGGCCGCCATCACCTGGCTGCTCAGTGACGACTCCGCCAACGTGAACGGGGCGGTGCTGCCGAGCGACGGTGGTTGGTCCGTCGTCTGACCAGCGTCACCACCTGACGGACTGGAGGCGCGGTGCCAGCTGGCACCGCGCCTCCAGTCCGTCAGTGGGTCGCGGTGACGTTCCTGCCCATCGCGCCCGGAATGGAAAGCGGAATCGCGCGTAGGGGGTCGGAATTTCCTGCCTCCGATGCGCGATTCGTCTCCCGATGCGCGGAGCGACCTCCTACGAGCGGAACGACCCCCTACGAGCGGAACGACCCACTACGCGCGGAAGGGCCTTCGACGCGCAGGACGGCAGCGAGTCAGGCGCGGAGGACGGCGGCGACGGCGGCGACCACGACGGCGCGGCGTCGGGCAGCGCCGACCTCGTCCGTGAGGCGGGCGTACTCCGGGGTGGCCCCGCTCCAGAGCGCGGCGGTGTGGATCACGATGCCGAGGAGCTCGGCGGGAGAGAAGGTCGTCGGCAGCCGCCCGGCGTGCTGGGCCTCCTCGATCGCCCGGAGCTTCCCGGCGTTGCTCCGGACGACGGCGTCGATCGGCTGCTGGGAGTCGCCTCGCTCGAGGCGGTACCAGGTCGCCAAGCGCTGCACCCACGGGCGCCTGGCGTACGAGTCGTGCAGCCGCCCGGCGTACTCCGCGAGGTCGTCCGCGTCGATCGTCACCTCGTCGAGGGTCTCCGCCACCATGGCGTCGAAGACCGCGTCGAACAGGCCGTCCTTGCTGCCGAAGTAGTGGTAGATCTGCGCCTTGTTGCTCGCGGCGGCCGCGGCGATCCGGTCCACACGGGCACCGGCGATCCCGACCGCCGCGAACTCGTCACGAGCGGCGAGGAGGAGTCGGGCGCGGGTGGCATCGGCATCGCGGGGCATGGGCACGTCGTCATGCTATCAACCGGATGGTTGACAACGGGAGACGGCGGGTGTTCCATGAGCACTGTCAACCAAACAGTCAGTTAGGAACTCCATGTCAGTCATCCTCGTCACCGGTGCCGCACGCGGCCTCGGCCGATCGATCGTCACCGCGGCGCTCGCCGCCGGACACCAGGTCGTCGCCGGCGTCCGCGACCTCCACGCGCTCGACGACCTCACCGCCTCCGGCCGCACCGCACCGGGCGCCGCGCTCGTCTCCGTCGCCCTCGACGTCACCGACGCCGACGCCGCGCGGGCAGCGGTCCAGACGGCGGTCGAACGGTTCGGCCGGCTCGACGTGCTCGTCAACAACGCCGGGTACGCGAACCTCGCCAGCATCGAGGACGCCGACCCCGACGACTTCCGGGCCCAGGTCGAGACCAACCTCTTCGGCGTCGTCACCCTCAGCCGGGAGGCCGTCCACGTCATGCGCGAACAGGGCTCCGGGCACATCGTGCAGGTGTCCTCGGTCGGTGGCCGCATGTCCACCCCGGGCCTCGGTGCCTACCAGACCGCGAAGTGGGCCGTCGGCGGGTTCTCCTCCGTCCTCGCGAAGGAGGTCGCCCCCTTCGGCGTCCGCGTCACCGTCCTCGAACCGGGTGGGATGCGGACGGACTGGGCCGGTCCGTCGATGCGCGTCGCCCCGGTGCGTCCGGAGTACGAGTCGACCGTCGGGGTGTCCGCGCAGATGCACGGCGGCACGAGCATCGGCGCGAGCGACCCCGACCTCGTCGCCGGTCTGGTCCTGCGGGTCGTCGCGATGGCGGAACCGCCGCTCCGGCTGCTCGTCGGACCGGACGCGTTCGAGCACGGGACCGCAGCCGGCCGCGCGCTCCTCGCGGAGGACGAGCGTCACGAGGCGCTCAGCCGGTCGACGCAGGCCGCGGACGCGACGCCCGAGCAGCTCGACCCGCTGGCACACGCCTGAGCCGGTCCGTCCGCGACCGCGGCACACGACGACGGCGCACCCTGCTGCAGGGTGCGCCGTCGTCGTCGTGGTGCGCGTCGCGGGACGCGTCGTTGCGCACCGCGACGCGGGTCGGTCAGCCGCGGTGCCGGCTCCGCCGGACGCTGCGGATGCCTCGGATCCCGAGGAGTGCCAGCCCGGCCGCGAGCAGGCCGGCAGCCCACCCGATCGGCGCGGAGGTGTCCGCCCCGGTGTAGGCCAGCTGGTCCGCCGTGGCGACCGGTGTCGCCGTGGCGACCGGGTCGATCGTCCCGGAGACGATGGGCGTCTCCTGGATCACCACGGGGATCGCGGTGACGTCGGTCTCCGGCTCGGTCGGGGTCTCGGGCGTCGTCGGCGTCTCCGGGGTCGTCGGGGTGGCCGGCGTCGTGGGCGTCGTGGGCGTGGTGGGGGTGGTCGGCGTCGTGGGCGTCGTCGGCTCGGTCGGCGTCGTGGGGACGGGGACGACCTCGACCGTGAACTGCGTGGTGACGCAGCCGACGGTCAGGCTGATGACGTGCGGCGACGCGTGCGCGAAGGTGACGGTGAAGCCGGTCGCCGTCTTGACGATGACGTCGGAGTCGTAGTCCGAGGTGACCTCGGCGAGGTCGGTCACGTCGACACGGTTCCAGTTGGCGTCGAACGCCCAGGGCACGATCGTGACGGAGCCGCCCTCGTCGGCGCTGATCGGCCCCGGCGCGGTGGTGCCGTCCGGTGCCACCCAGGTGTACTCGTCGTCGGCGGCAGCGGGGACGCTGTACACGGCGGCGCCGAGGTGCTGGGTCTCGCCGGTCTCGACGGTGATCCGGATCCACTGGCTCGCCGAGCCGCAGTCGTTCGTCGCGGTCACCTGGGCGGTGAAGGTCCCGGCGATGGTCGGCGTGCCACCGAGGACGCCGTTCCGGAACCAGAGGCCGTCGGGCAGGTCGACGGGCGAGCCCTCGACCGTGGTCATCGTGTACTCGGCGTCGTCCGCGTGCTGGGCCCGGAGGTCGGCGTGGAAGCGGTGGCCGGCCTGCACGGCCGGGAGCACGACGGGGGAGTCCTGCGACGACGCCGTCGCGTAGGTCGGTGCCTGGTCACGGTCGTCGCCGTGGCCGGGCTTCCCCGGCTTGTGCGAGTCCGCCGGTGTGCTCGGCGTGGGGCTCGACGTCGGCGTGGAGGGTCGGCGCGACTCGGTCGGCGTGGACGGCGTGGCCGTCTCGGACGCGGCGGGCGCCTCGCTGACGGCGGGGGTCTCGTCGGCACCCGTGGTGGTGGGTGCAGTCGGGGTCGCCGGTGCTGCGGGCACAGCGGGTGCGGCGGCCTCCGGGGACGCTGCGGCCGCCGGTGTCGCCACGACGGACGGCGTGGCGGTCGGCGTCTTGGCGGGCGGTGCCGTCGTGGTCGGCGCGGCCGGGCTCGTCGTCGGCGTCGTCGCCTTCGTCGTGCTCGTGACGGCGGACGTGGACGCGTCGGCGGGTGCGGACGTCGACGTCGACGTCGCGGTCGACGTGGTCGCGCCGACGGCCATCGCGGGGACGATGCCGAAGGCGCTCGAGACCAGCACGGTGCCGGTCGCGGCGGTGATGAGGGCCGCGGTGCGGCAGCTCTGACGGTGCTTCATCGGGTGGGGCTCCTCGACGTGCGTGCCGGCTGGTGACAGCCGGAGCCGGTCGTCGGGTACGACCGGTGCAACGGAGCGTAGGCATGCTTGGAGGCGCCCAGGAGGAGTCCTGCGGGATGCCGAACGCGACCTGTGGGACCACGCAGCCCCGGGGTTTCCCGCAATCCCGCACCCGACGACGCGTCCGGCGTTGCGGGGCCGTGACGTGCCTCCAGGCCGCCGTCAGCGCTCAGACGGCGGCGAGTGCGCCCATCTCGCCGACGACGGTGCGGAGCCGCGCCGCGAGCTCGTCGGTGTCGCGCACGGTCTCGCGGTGCGCGACCTCGGTGAGCGCCGACATCACGAGCGCGACCGCGGTGCGGGCGGTCTGCTCGTCGGTGCGGGCGCCGACCGTGCTGAGGAGCGACTGCCGGGACTCGGCCATCCACTGCATGACCATCGGGGTCATCTCGGGCCGGAGTACGAGCAGTTCCTTCATGCGGCGGCGATCCTGCGACAGCGGCACGGTCCGGGCGACGAGTCCGCAGAGGTCGTCGACGAGCCTGCCGTCGGCGGTGGCGAACCACTCCGCGGCGGACGGCGGCACCTCGACGGTGTCGAGGCCGAGCGCCGCGTGCGCCTTCGAGGTGAAGTAGTTGAAGAAGGTCCGCGGTGACACGTCGGCCCCGGAGCAGATCTGCTCCACGGTGACCCCGTCGAGGCCGTGCGCCGACACGAGCGTGAGCGCTGCGTCGTGCAGTGCCTGCCGTGTCTGCTGCTTCTTCCGTTCGCGCAGCGTGCACGGCTCCGTCGCCGTGGTCGCTGCCGGAGTGGTGGTCACGAGGACTCCCTGTCTGCGGATGGTGCGGATGCGGATGGTGCTGGTTGGTGGGGCGCCCGCCCGGAAAGGGGGCACGGACGGACGCCCCGGTCGGTCACCGACGCTGGGTCGGAGTGGATCCGGTCATCGGACCGGTGAAGGAACCCGCCTCGGCGGCGGCCATGCCGGCGGATGCCTCGAGCTCCGCTTCGGCCTCGGCCGACCCCGCGGCGTCGGCACGCTCCTGCAGGGCGGAGCGCTGACGGAGCGGCGGCACCCGGAAGAACCAGGTGAGGACGAACGCCAGCAGGATGACCCCGAGGCCGACCCAGTAGATCGTCACGGACGAGGCGTTGAAGCCCGCCATGAACGGCCGGGTGAGGCGGCTGTCGGCGCCGGTCAGGAACGAGGTGTCGTTCGTGCTCGTGGCGCTGTCGTTCTGGGTGCTGCCGTCGTCGATCTTCTTCGCGAGCTCCGGGGTGAGCTCCTGCACCCAGTACGAGCGCTGCGCGGCGTTCGACCAGTCGACGGACACGGTGTCGCCCTGCACGGAGGCGTGCGCCTGGACGGCCACGGCGTCGCGTGCGGCGGACTCCGCGGCCGGGGTGGCCGCGGTGACCTGCTGGGCGATGACCGACGGGGCGGCGGCTGCCGGGACCGTGCCGGCGGCGACCTGCTGCTGGACGGCCGCGGTGACCTGCTCGGTGACCTGTGCGACGGCGGCCCGGTCGGCCTTCCCCACGGCGGCGTCGAGCTGGGACTGCACGGTCTTCGTCAGCGGGGTGACGACGGGCGTCCAGATCTTGTCCATCGCGCCCTGGTTCGCCTTCGCGGTGGCGACGGTCGGGTTGAGCGCCGCGTCGAGCGCGGGGCCGAGGTCCTTCTCGTTCGCGGTGGCGTGCAGGATGTTCGCCGGCATCACCGAGAACAGGATGGAGAGCAGCACGGCGGTGCCGAGCGTTCCACCGATCTGGCGGAAGAACGTGGCCGACGACGTCGCGACGCCCATGTCCCGGGCCTCGACGGAGCCCTGCGAGGCCAGGGTCAGCGACTGCATGACCGAACCGAGGCCGAGACCGATGAGGAACATGCCGATCATCAGGAACCAGAGCGGCTTGTCGATCGTCATGAACGTCAGCACGACGTAGCCGACCGAGACCAGGCCCGTGCCGATGACCGGGAAGATCCGGTAGCGGCCGACCCGGGCGACGATCTGACCCGAGGTGATCGACGCGATCATGAGGCCGCCGACGAGGGGCAGCGTCGCGAAGCCGGACTCCGTCGGGGTGAGGCCGACGACGATCTGCAGGTAGAGGGGGATGGTCAGCATGGCGCCGAACATCGCGAAGCCGACGAGGAACCCGATGACGGTCGCCATCGAGAACGTGCCGGACCGGAACAGCTTCAGCGGGATGATCGCCGCGTCGCCCATCTTCGACTCGATGAGCAGCAGCCCGATCAGGCCGACGACACCGACGACGTAGCAGGCGATGGCGGCGGGGGAGCCCCAGCCCCAGGTGCGGCCCTGTTCGGCGACGAGGAGCAGCGGCACGAGGGTCACGATGACCGAGGTGGCGCCCCACCAGTCGACCTTCGGCTTCGCGGCGTCGGCCCCGTGCACCTTCGGCAGGTGCAGGAAGACGATCACCATGATGAGCGCGGCGATGCCGATCGGCACGTTGATGAGGAGCACCCAGCGCCAGCCGGTGATCCACAGGATCTCGGAGGTCCCGGCGAGCAGGCCGCCGATGAGCGGGCCGATCACGGAGGAGATGCCGAACACGGCGAGGAAGTAGCCCTGGTACTTGGCACGCTCACGCGGGGCGAGGATGTCGCCCATGATCGCGAGCGGCAGGGACATCAGCGCACCGGCGCCGATGCCCTGCACGGCGCGGAAGCCGGCGAGCATGAGCATCGAGGTCGACATCGACGACAGCACGGCGCCGAGGATGAACACCACGATGCCGAAGATGTAGAGCGGACGGCGGCCGAAGATGTCCGAGAGCTTGCCGTAGATCGGCGTCGCGATCGTCGAGGTGATGAGGTACGCGGTCGTCACCCACGCCTGCTGGTCGAGGCCGTGCAGGTCGTCACCGATCGTCCGGATCGCCGTGCCGAACACCGTCTGGCCGAGGGACGACAGGAACATGCCCGCCATCAGCCCGTAGATCACGAGGAGGATCTGGCGGTGGGTCATGAGCGGCTGCTGGCCGGGGGCGCCGGAGGCCGCGGTGGCCTCGGCAGCGTGCCGTCCGTGCTGCACCGTGACGGGTGCGGTGGCGGTCATCGAACTCCTTTTTCGTGCTGTGTAACTTTGCAGACCGCGCAACGCTACATCTATTGCTTCCAGCAAGCAACTAAATGTGCGCGCTACGCTGACGGCGTGACCGACGCGCGGGACGACACGGGGCAGCACGATGCCGGACGGGACGACGCCGAGCGGCTCATGCGCGCCCAGCTCGACCGGCTGTGGGTCCGTCAGACCCTGCGGTCCTCGCTCATCGAGTCCCGCGGCGGTCTCGACCCCACCGCCCGCGTGATCCTGCGGGCCGTCGACCACGTCGGCGCCGTGCGCTCGATGGCCATCGCCGACGCCACCGGTCTGTCCCGCCCGGTGATCAGCCGGCGGGTCGCGTCCCTCGTGGAGTCCGGGTACCTCGGCACCACGCCGGACCCCGCCGACGGTCGCGCCAGCCTCGTGTCGATCGCGCCGGCCGGGCGGAAGCTGCTCGACACGCTCGACGTCGCCGGGGCCGAGGTCTTCGACGACCTCACCGAGGCGTTCGCGACGGGGGAGCTGCACACGCTCGCCGGGCTCCTCGAGCGGCTCAACGACCGCGCCGACACGGTGCTCGGCATCGGCGCGACGGGCCGGGGCGACCCGGCCTGAGCGCGCGGCCGACGCCCCGCAGGTGACCAGGAGACGGCCTGGAGGCGCGGTGCCGGCCCGCCCCGTTCCTCCCGTCCGTCACTGCGAACGGCGTATTCGAGATACCGTTTGCGCATGAGCACGGACACCGCCACCACCACCGAGACCACCGACGAGGGGCCCGTGGTGACCTTCTCCGACCTCGGCCTGAGCGACCCGGTGCTCAAGGCCGTCAAGGACATCGGCTACGAAACGCCCTCCGCCATCCAGGAGGCGACCATCCCGACGCTGCTCGCGGGGCGCGACGTCGTCGGCCTCGCGCAGACCGGAACCGGCAAGACCGCGGCGTTCGCGCTGCCGATCCTGTCCCGCATGGAGGCCGGCAGCAAGGTGCCGCAGGCCCTCGTCCTGTCCCCGACGCGCGAACTCGCACTGCAGGTCTGCGAGGCGTTCGAGCAGTTCGCCTCCCACATCAAGAACGTCCACGTCCTGCCGGTCTACGGCGGCCAGGCGTACGGCGTGCAGCTGTCCGCCCTGCGTCGTGGCGTCGACGTCGTGGTCGGCACCCCCGGTCGCATCATGGACCACATCGCGAAGGGCACGCTCGACCTGTCCGCGCTGAAGTACCTCGTGCTCGACGAGGCCGACGAGATGCTCAAGATGGGCTTCGCCGAGGACGTCGAGACGATCCTCGCCGAGACCCCGGACGACAAGCAGGTCGCGCTGTTCTCGGCGACGATGCCGGCGCAGATCCGCCGCATCTCGCAGCAGTACCTCAACGACCCGGCCGAGATCACGGTCAAGACGAAGACGAAGACCGCGGCGAACATCACGCAGCGGTACCTCATGGTGTCGTACCCGCAGAAGGTCGATGCGCTCACCCGCATCCTCGAGGTCGAGGACTTCGAGGGCATGATCGTCTTCGTCCGCACGAAGAGCGAGACCGAGACGCTCGCCGAGAAGCTCCGTGCCCGCGGGTACGCCGCCGCCGCCATCAGCGGTGACGTCGCCCAGGCGCAGCGCGAGCGCACCGTGAACCAGCTGAAGTCCGGCAAGCTCGACATCCTCGTCGCCACCGACGTCGCCGCCCGTGGCCTCGACGTCGACCGCATCACGCACGTCGTGAACTTCGACATCCCCGTCGACATCGAGTCCTACGTGCACCGCATCGGCCGCACCGGTCGCGCCGGCCGCAAGGGTGACTCGATCAGCTTCGTCACGCCGCGCGAGCGTCGCCTGCTCTCGGCGATCGAGCGCCACACCAAGCAGCCGCTCACGCAGATGCAGCTCCCCACGATCGAGGACGTCAACGAGACGCGCCTGACCCGCTTCGACGACGCCATCAGCGGCGCGCTCGAGCAGCAGGACCGGATCACCGCGTTCCGCGACATCATCGCGCACTACGTCGAGCACCACGACGTCCCGGCCGACGACGTCGCCGCGGCACTCGCGGTCGTGGCGCAGGGCGAGTCGCCGCTGCTGCTCGACCCGGCGTCGGACGACCTCCGCAACCAGGTCGACCGCGACCAGCGCCGCGGTGACCGTCGTGACGACGACCGCGGCGGCCGTGAGGACCGCGGCGACCGTGCCGACCGTGGCGACCGCGGCCCCCGCCGCTCGCAGCCGATGACCGCCTACCGCATCGAGGTCGGCCGTCGCCACCGCGTCGAGCCGCGCCAGATCGTCGGCGCGCTGGCGAACGAGGGTGGCCTCCGCCGCGACGACTTCGGCGCGATCCGCATCCAGCCGGACTTCTCCATCGTGGAGCTCCCGGCGGACATGGACGGCGGCGTGCTCGACCGCCTGACGGACACCCGGATCAGCGGCAAGCTCATCGAGATCAAGCCGGACCGCCGGGGTGGTGGCGGCGGTGCACGTCGCTTCGACCGCGACGACCGTGGACCCCGTGCCCCGCGCGAGGACCGCGACGACCGCCCGGCGCGGAAGCCCCGCTACTGAGCGCTCGCTGACCCGAGCTGATCGCGTCCCGACGGGAGGCGCGGTGCCCACCGGCACCGCGCCTCCCGTCGTTGCGTCGCCTGCCCGGCCGCCCGCCTGTGCGGGTGTGGGGTGTGTGGGCTGTTTCGCGCGTAGAAGGCCGTTCCGCTCGTAGGAGGCAGTTCCGCGCATAGGAGGCAGCTTTTTCCTGCCTCCTATGCGCGATTCCGCTTCCCATTCCGGGCGTGATGGGCTGTTCCGCGCATGGGAGACCCTGCGCCACGCCACGCCATGCCGCCCCGCGCCGCCCCGCGCCGCCCCACCCCGCGCCGCCCCACCCCGCGCCGCCCCACCCCGCGCCGCCCCACCCCGCGCCGCCCCACCCCGCGCCGCCCCACCCCGCGCCGCCCCACCCCGCGCCGTCCCTCGCCGCGCCGCGCCGCACGCCCGCCGCAGCGCGTCCCCGTTGCGGGATGGCGCACCGTGGACCGCACGATCAGGGGAGAACGGGTCCGCCGAGCCCGGACGGTGATGGGATACCCGGAGCCGTGACGCAGGGATGCCACGGAGAAGACAGGGGACCATCGTGTACAGAGCAGCGCTCACCGTCGCAGCAGCGGCGGCGCTCGTCATCGGGGGCATCACGCCCGCCGTTGCCGCACCCCCGTCGAGACTCCCGGGAGTCCCGACCTCCGTCCAGGTCAGCGGGGCCGGAGACGGCGCCACCCTCACCTGGAACGCCCCGCGCACCGGAGCAGCCGTCACGGGCTGGAAGGTGACGATCTCCCCGTCGCAGCGGCAGCCCGACCACGGCGTCGACCTGCTCCCCGCCGCCGCGCGGTCGGACCGCTTCGGCGACCTGATCGCCGGCACGCGGTACGCCCTGACGGTTCGGGCGACCGGTGCGAAGGGCGCCGGTCCTGCCGTCCGGGTCGGCTACACCGCGCCCCGCTCGACCCGGGTCGCGCAGTCCCTCTTCGCGCTCGACGCCTCCGGCGCCCTGGTGCGGTTCCCGACCTCCGGCAGCGGCCGGACGACCACCGTCGCGGCGAAGGGCGCCGGGTTCACCGCTGACGACATCGGCGACGTGTTCGTGCCCTCCGCCGACCTGAAGTCGATCCTCCTGTACCCGTCCGGTGGCGGCGCGGCACGGACCCTCGCGACCGGCCTGCACCTGACCGCCGACCTCCGATCGGACGTCGCCGGCAACCTCTACTGGGTCGACTCGGTGTCCGGCGCGATCACGAAGCTCCCGGTGACCGGCGGCAACCCGGTCGCCCTGCTCCCCTCGAGCCGGAACGCCTGGTCCGTCGGTCGCGACGGATCCGTCTCCGCCGTCACGGCGACGAGCACCGGCGGGACGGTCGTGACCGCGTCGCCCCGTGGCATCGTCAGCACCCGGACCATCACGGTGGCCGGCGGGATGTCGATCGGTACCTTCGCCGGGTTGCTCGCCGACGGCCGGGGCACGCTGTACCTCAGCTACCGCGCGTCCGGCGGCACGTTCTACCACTCGTGGTGGGCGCTGCCGGCGGGTTCGTCGTCGCTGACCTCTGTCGGTTCTCGCCTCGCCTACGCGTACAGCGCGACGAACAACGACTCGCTCGTCCTCGGGCAGAGTGCCGAGTGGTGCGCGGCGATCGCGGAGGGCGGCCCGAACGCCTGCACGGCGGACCACACGGTCACGCACCTGTGGGCCCGGAACGCCGACGGCACCACCCAAGAGGTGACGACGAGCGGCGTGGCAGCACAGTCGAACGGGCTGTGGATCGGCGCCGCGGACTCTGCGGGCGACCTCTTCGTCGACGCCGTGACCGGTGCGACGCCGGGGCTCTGGCGGGTACCCGCCGCCGGAGGCGCCGCGCAGCGGCTGTCGCCGGCGCAGTTCTCGCGGCTGCTCGTCATCTGACGCGAGCGTCTGACGCGACCACCTTCGGACTGGAGGCGCGGTGCGGGCCCGCACCGCGCCTCCAGTCCGCGGTGAGCCCGTTCCACTGCCCGGCGTGCGTCGCGTGCGGAAAGCGTGCGCCCGACGGGGTGGGGCGGCTCAGCGGCGGAGCTGTTCGTCCATCCGTGCCACCAGGCGCTCCAGCGCCGTCAGCAGCGTCTGGACCTGGGTGTCCGTGACCCGTGAGGCGGAGTACTGGAAGTTCGTCTTCTCGTCGAGCAGCCGCTTCAGCTGCAGGCCGGGCTGCCGGTCTGGACGGCATGCCGTGTCGACCAAGCGGCGGGCTTCCCCGTGGTCCTCGCCGGCGTGGCGCAGCCCGAGCAGGTGGCCGCAGATGGCGTCCGCCGCGGCGATCCCGCCGAGCACCGCGTTCGACCCGCTGACCTTCCGATCGGCGTGGTCGTCCGACGTCGCGAGGAGTCGAGCGGCGTCGAGGTAGGCGACCGCCTCGGCGCGCCTCGCCGCGACGTCGACGACGGACATCGAGCGTGTTCGCGGCGTCATGCGAGGAGGTGGCGGAGCTCGGTGCCGTACACCGTTCGCGCATCACGTCGCAGGGACTCCACGATGGGGTCGTCGGCGTCGACCGCAGCGTGGAGTTGCGCCCGGTCGAAGTCGAGGACGGCGCACTCGTTACCGGTCCAGGCGTGCACGCGGTCACCGAGGTGGACGGCGAAGTCGGCAGCGGGGGTGCTGTCGGACACGATGACGAGGTCGAGGTCCGATTCGTCGCCCGCTGTTCCGCGTGCGACCGAGCCGAACACCGCGACCGACAGCAGATCGGCGCGTTCGTCGCGAACGAGCCCGACGATGCGACGCTCGAGTTCGGACGACGCCTCGAGGGAGAGTGCGATCGCCGGCCACAGCAGGTGGTCGCGGTTCGCGCGGTAGACCGAGTGCTGGAGACCGCGGTCGACGTCGACCAGCCCGATCCGCTCGAGTTTGTCGAGCGCGCGCTTGGTGGTCGTGTGCTGCGCTGCCCCGCTGAGTCGGGCCACCTGGCGTCCGGTCATCCCGGCGTCCGTCCGTGCGAGCACTCGGAGTGCCCCCGCCTGGGACTCGGCGAGGAGTGATGCGAGCGGTTCGGTCAACCTCATGGTCGCACTGTACACAAAAACGCACCAAGTGGTGCACAAATGTGTACATCACGACGCCAGCGCCTCAGAGGGCGCCGACGGCGCAGCCCGGCGCCGCGCTCAGGCGCGCAGCCCCGCGACCGTCCGGCGGCAGACCTCGTCCCACGGCGTCGGTTCGATGCCGAACCGCGCCCGGCTCTCGCTGTCGTCGATGACGTAGGGCGCCGTCCACTGGTAGCTCATGTCCGAGATCTCCCGCATCATCGGGGACACGAGTCCGAGAGCACGGAGCATGCCGGCGGGCAGCCGTCGCACCGTCACGGGAGGCTTCCCCGCCGAGGCGAGCATCTCCGTGACCACCTGCCGCTGCGACCGGGGCTCGTTGCTCGGCACCATCCAGGTGCGACCGTGGGAGCCGTGGTCGTCGGCGGCCGCGACGAGGGTCCGGGCGACGTCCAGTACCTCGGTGAAGCTGTGCGGCAGGTTGGTCCGCCCGATCATCGACACCGCCTTGCCCTGCAGCGCGGCCGGGAGCACGCGGGTGATGTGTCCGTTGGCGCCGGTCCCGGGGCCGACGTAGTCCGCGGCGCGGACCTCGACGGCGCGGATCCGCCCCGCCTCGTGGGCGGCGCGCGCGTCTGCCCAGAGCCGGGCGCGGAGGATGCCCTTGTGGTCGGTCGCGGCGTCCGGCAGGTCCGGGCGCATCGGGCCGTCGACGGGCCCGTACGGGTAGAGGTTGCCGGTGATCGCGTAGACGGCACCGGTGCGCTCGGCGGTGGTGAGGAGCGACGTCGCGAGCGGCGGCCAGACCTGCTCCCACTGGGTGTAGTTCCCCGGGTTGGCGCAGTTGTACAGGGCGGTCGCGCCCTCGGTGACGCGGGTGAGCGCTGCTGCGTCGGAGGCGTCGAGCGCCACGTGCGTGACCCCGCGCAGCCCGGTGTCGCGGCCGGAACGGGTGGCGACGGTGACCCGGTCGCCGCGCTCGGCGAGGAGTTCGGCGATGTGCCGGCCCACCGGGCCGGCACCGATGACGACGTGGTGCTGGGACATGGCTTCCTGCTTTCGTCGGGGTGGCGGTGGTCTGCGAGAGCACCGCTCTCTGGGACGAGCATGCACCGCTTCCGTCGCGATTGCAAGAGCACCGCTCTCATTTGTGTGCACTGCTCTCTCGTGGCATGGTGGGGGCATGGCACCGACGGCACGTGAGCTCGCACGACGGACCGTGCACGATGGCATCCTGGCCGCGGCGCGTGCCCGGTTGACGGCCGAGGGCCCGTCGCAGCTGAGCCTCCGCGCGGTCGCGCGGGACGTCGGGCTGGTGTCCTCAGCGGTGTACCGGTACTTCCCGAGCCGGGACGACCTGCTCACGGCGCTGCTCGTCGCCGACTACGACGAGCTCGGCGCAGCGGTCGAGGCCGCCGACGCCGCAGCGGGCACCGAACCCGGTCGCCGCTGGGTCGCCGCGTGCCGGGCGATCCGGACGTGGTCGGTCGCGCACCCGGGCGACTTCGCGCTGCTGTTCGGCTCACCGGTGCCCGGTTACGTCGCGCCGCGCGAGACGGTCGAGCCCGCCTCGCGGACGACGCTGACGCTGGTGCGGGTGGTCGCGGACGTGGTCGGTTCGGGCGGTTCGGTCGCGTCGGATGGTTCGGCCTGTGCGGTCGCGTCGGCCGGTTCGGCCGGGTCGGCCGTGTCGGCCGGGTCGGCCAGGTCGGCCGGGTCGGCCGGGTCGGCCGGGTCGGCCGGGTCAGCCGGGTCAGCCGTGTCGGACTGGAGGCGCGGATCGCCTTCCGCGCCCACGGCGGCCCCCGGGGCGGCCGGGTCGGCCGTCGCCGACGGGGTCGCCACCCTGCGCACGCTCGGCATCGAGCTGCCGGAGGAGGTCCTCGTCCGCACGCTGATGGCCTGGACGACGGTCTTCGGGACGATCTCGTTCGAGTTGTTCGGCCACTACGCCGGCTCGGTGTCGGACGGAGCTGCGTACTTCGACCAGGTGATCGCGCGGTTGGCCGCCGACATCGGGTTCGCGGCGACGTTCGACTGAGGGCAGGTGCAGGTGCGGGTGCTTCGGCGTGAGTGGGCGTGCGCGGGCGTGCGTGCGGGCGCTCGGGCGCGCGGGTGCGTGCGGGCGTCTGCGCGTGCGTGCGGGCGTGTGCACGCGCGCCCGTTCGTCCGCGCTGCGCTGATGACGGGCGGGACTCGTCCCCAGATCGGGGCGTCCGGCTGACGATCGGCACCGACCTGCGGTAGACAGGTCCCTACGCCCTGGTCGTGCCCGACGACCCGAGCGGACGCCCGCAGCGTCGGCACCCGGAGCCGACGCCCGGACGGAACCAACCCTCGGGCGCACGCTGCGGCCGGGGCCGGGCGATCAGGAGGCACGCTTGCGACGCAGCACGTTCGGCGACCCCGCGTCCGGGGCCGCCCGGTGACCGCGCTCGACGTCAGCCGCCAGGACCGCCGTCGTCTGACCACGGGTACCTCGCGTCGCCGGCTCGTCACGGTGCGGACGGTCGCGCTGCTCGCCTCGATCGCCGGCGTCAACTACGTGGGGTGGCGGTGGGCCGCGTCCGTGAACTGGCACTCGTGGTGGATCGCGGTGCCGCTCATCCTCGCCGAGACGTACAGCGTCATCGACTCGCTGCTCTTCGCGATCGGGGCCTGGCGGCTGCGCGAGCGTGGCGAACCGCCCACGAAGCCGTCGTCGGACGTCACGGTCGACGTCTTCATCACCACGTACGACGAGCCGGTCGAGCTGGTCGTCCGGACAGCACAGGCGGCGAAGGCGATCGCGCACCCGCACGAGACCTGGATCCTCGACGACGGCAACCGCCCGGAGATGCGGGCTGCTGCCGAGTCGCTCGGCATCGGGATCATCACCCGCGGCGCGGACTGGGTCGACCGTCCCCGCCACGCCAAGGCCGGCAACCTCAACAACGCCCTCCTCGCCACCCGTGGCGAGTTCCTGCTCATCCTCGACGCCGACCAGGTGCCGGAACCGTCGATCCTCGACCGCACCCTCGGGTACTTCAAGGACCCGGAGATGGCGCTCGTGCAGACGCCGCAGTGGTTCGAGAACGTGCCGGACGCCGACCTGCTCGGCAGCCAGGCGCCGCTCTTCTACGGGCCGATCCAGCAGTCGAAGGACGGTTGGAACGCCGCGTTCTTCTGCGGGTCGAACGCGATCCTCCGGCGCGAAGCGCTCATGCAGCTCGGCGTCACCCGGTACGTGCGCGAGGTCGAGGCGTCGGTCGCTCGGACCATCAAGACCTCCAGGAAGCTCCTCTCCCGGGCCCGCGAGACGGAGACCGACGCGCGGGTGCTCGGCGCGCTCGACGAGGCCGAGGCGGTGGTCGACCGCGCACGCGACCAGGTGCAGCGCGGCGAACCGCTCGGCGACGTCACGTACGGGTTCCAGCGCGGCATCGACGCGATCTCCTTCCGGTTCGCCGCGTCCGACCTCGAGTCCGTGCGGAACGACCTGCAGGAACTCGCGGCGATGTCGACCGAGGCGGACACCTTCGCCGGGCTCGACGACGCCGCGCTCGACGTCCTCGGGCGACGGGATGCCTCACCGGTCGCCGCGATCGAGTCCATCGCGGTCCTCGCCCGCGCGCTCGACGTCAACCGCGACGACGAGGCCCAGCCGATCATGCCGCTGGCGACGATCTCGGTGACCGAGGACATGGCGACGGCGATGCGCCTGCACGGCCTCGGGTGGAAGTCCGCGTACCACGACGAGATCCTCGCCAAGGGGCTCGCGCCGGAGGACCTGCCGACCATGCTCGTGCAGCGGCTCCGGTGGGCGCAGGGCACCATGCAGGTGTTCTTCCGTGAGAACCCGCTCGTGCAGAAGGGCCTGTCGTGGGGGCAGCGGCTCATGTACTTCTCGACGATGTGGAGCTACCTGTCCGGGTTCGCCGCCATCGTCTACATCGCGGCCCCGGTGCTCTGCCTGTCGTTCGGCGTGGTGCCGGTGCAGGCCTACAGCGTCGACTTCTTCGCTCGGCTCATCCCGTTCCTCGTCCTCAACCAGCTGCTGTTCTGGGTCGTCGCCGCCGGGAGACCGACGTGGCGCGGCCAGCAGTACTCGCTCGCGCTGTTCCCGGTCTGGATCGAGTCGGTCACGAGCGCGTTCGAGAACGTCTTCCGGGGCAAGCCGCTCGGGTTCCGTGTCACGCCCAAGGTCCGTGACACGTCCGAGCAGAAGCCGCGGTGGGACCTCGTCAAGCCGCAGCTCATCGCGATGGGCGCCCTCGTCGCGGCGCTGGTCCTCATCGGGATCCGCTACCTGACCGGGCAGGCGTCGGGCATCGCCCCGCTCGTGAACACCGCATGGGTGGTCTTCGACCTGTTCATCTTCAGCATCGTGATCCGGGCCGTGCGCTACCGCGGACCCGGCACGGTGCAGTCCGAGCACGAGTCGAGCACCGTCGGGGGACCCCTGTGAGCGCGGCCCGCACCGAGTTCGACGTCCCGGCCACCGTCGAGTCGCTCGACGTCGTGCAGGACCGCTTCGCCGTCTGGTGGGACGCCCTCGGGATCGACGACGTCCGGCTCCGGTTCGGCCTCGAGACGGCCCTCGCCGAGATCGCCGCGAACATCGTCGAGCACACCCGCCGCACCGATCGCGAGGCGGGCCGGGGCTACACCGTCGTGCTCGACGCCACCGCGGACGAGCTCGTGGCCGTGCTGACCGACAACGGCCGGCCGGCCGACGTGGACCTCCGAGCGGTCACGATGGCCGACGTCGACGAGGAAAGCGGGCGCGGCCTCGCGCTCGCGATCGCCGCACTCGACCGACTCGAGCACCGGCACGAGGACGGGCACAACATCTGGACGCTGGCGTGCTCCCGGTGAGCCGTCTGGGGGCTCGGGCGGTCGCGTTCCTCGTCGTCCTCGGCACGCTGCTGCTCGGTGGCGCCCTGCCGGCGTCGGCGGCGCAGGCGTCGGCCGCGCAGGCGTCCACGGTGCAGGCGTCCGCGGTGCAGGCCCGATCGGTCGCCGCACTCCAGCCGTCCGACGGCACCACGTGGTTCGGTCCGGACATCGACTGGGGCGACGACGCTCCCGATGGGTACGCCGGTCGGCTCGGTGCGACCCCGTCGATGTACGGCGTGGAGATCCAGTACCCGCTCGACCGCTCCGCACGGAAGGAGTTCCTCCGCGCCACCCGGGCGGCCGCGGCACAGGGAGCGGTCCTCGTCGTGAGCCTCGAGCCGGACCGGTCGCTCCGGTCCCTCGACGCCGCCGACGCCCGTGCCGCGAACGACCTCCTGGAGCAGGTCCACAGCCAGTACGACACCCAGGTGCTCGTCCGGTTCGCGCCGCAGATGAACGGCACGTGGGTGCGGTGGGGGCAGCAGCCGACGCAGTACGTGCGGGCGTTCCGTGCGCTCGCCGGTGCCGTGCACGCCGGCAGTTCCGACGCCCGCATGGTGTGGTCGCCGTCGTACGGAGCGGGCTACCCGTTCGGCGAGTCCGCCGGTCGACTGCGGGACCTGTCGGCAACGGATGTTGCGAAGCTCGACACGAACGGCGACGGGCAGCTCACCGCGGCCGACGACCCGTACGAGCCGTACTGGCCGGGGGACTCCTCGGTGGACTGGGTCGGCCTGTCGATGTACTCCTTCGGCAAGGGCAAGGCGACCGAGGCCGCCGGCCGGGACGTCCCCCTCACCCGGAACGACGTGCCCGAGGCCGGCGAGGTGGCCGCACGGTTCGACGAGACCTGGGGCTACGAGGAGCAGCAGCCGGAGAACTTCTACGACCGCTTCGCGGCGGCCGACGACCGCCCGATGCTGCTCGACACCGGGGCGTTGTACGACCACTCGCTCCGGGGCGACGCCGAGCTCTCGGTGAAGCAGGGCTGGTGGCGGCAGGTGATCGCCGCGGTCGCCGACCGGCCGCTGATCCGCGGCGTGACCTTCCTCGAGACGAACCGCCGCGAGCCCGAGGCCGCGGGCCGCGTCGCCGACTGGCGCGACACGGCCGTACCGGGCATCGCGGGCTCGTTCCGTACCGATCTCGAGCGCTCCGGGGACTTCGCGTTCGGTCCGGTCACCGACCGTGTGACGCCGCAGGAGGGCGCCGCCGCGACCGCCCAGCAGTACGACACCGGCGGCGACCAGATGGCCTGGATCGTCTGGTGCGCGGTCGGGCTCGCCGTCGTCTTCCTGCTGAGCGGGCTCTTCGGTCGGCTGCTCCCGAGCTGGCGGTACCCGGACGACGGCAAACCGGGGCGCGACCTGCGCCTCGACCTGTTCCGCGGCTTCATCATCCTCGCCGTGGTCATCACCCACATCGAGATCGGCGGCCCGTACTCGTACATCACGCTGCACGCCGTCGGCGCGATCACCGGCGCGGAGATGTTCGTGTTCCTGTCCGGCATGGTCCTCGGCATGACGTACCCGTTCGCGATCAAGAAGTTCGGCGAGTGGGCGGCGGCGATCGGGGCGTGGAAGCGTGCGCGGAAGCAGTACCTCGTCACGCTGGGGGTGATCCTGGTCGTCTTCGCGCTGAGCTTCGTGCCGTTCCTCGACACCGATGCGATCACGACCTTCACGGACCGCGGCACCGGCACGGGTGGCGTCGGAGCCGAGGGGCGCGTGTACGACCTCTACCCGAACGCGATGCAGCTGCTGGCGTACCCGCCGCCGTGGTACGCGATCCGGCAGTTCCTGCTGCTCGAGATGGGCCCGTGGCCGTTCAACATCATGGGGCTCTTCGTGGTGCTGAGCCTCTTCATCCCGGCGTTCATGTGGGTGATCCGCCGCGGGTTCTGGTGGGCGCTGCTCGTCGTCAGCTGGGCGCTCTACGTGTACCAGGCGGTCAACCCGGAGTTCCGGCCGCTCAACTCGCAGTTCGAGTCGGTGTTCCCGCTCCTCACCTGGCAGGTGGTCTTCACGCACGGCCTGGTGCTCGGGTACTACCGACGGCAGATCATCGGTGCGCTCACCGGACGGCTCGGCAAGGTGCTCGTCGGGGTCGGCATCGGCGGGTACGCACTGTTCCTGGTGTACGTCTGGGCCGGCAACCAGTTCGGGTTCACGCCAGCGCCGTTCCCCGCGTCGATGTACGACGACCTGTACAACACGGCGTACCAGCGCGTCGACCTGCAGTGGGGGCGCCTGGTCGACATCGCGTTCTTCGCGATCGTGTCGTACGCGATCCTCACGGTGTTCTGGAAGCCGATCTCGAAGGCCATCGGCTGGCTCTGGATCCCGATCGGGCAGGCGAGTCTCTACGTGTTCGTCTGGCAGGTGTTCTTCGCGCTCGCGATCGCGTCGATCCCGGGCCTCGACTGGGGCAACGTCTGGATCGGCTTCGCCACCCACACCCTGCTGATCCTGCTCGCGTGGTACATGGTGCGGAAGAAGTTCCTCTTCTCGATCATCCCGCGCTGACGCGCTGGCAGACGGACTGGAGGCGCGGTGCCAGCTGGCACCGCGCCTCCAGTCCGTCCCTGCGTACGTTCCGACCCATCGCACCCGCAGTAGGAAGCCGAATCGCTCGTAGGAGGCAGGAAATTCCTGCACCCTACGAGCGAAACGGCACCCTACGAGCGGAACAGCACCCTACGAGCGAAACGACCTCCTAGGAGCGGAACAGCACCCTAGGAGCGGAACGGCACCGGCGCCGTCGCCAGCGCACCCCGCACCGACTCCCACGAGGTGAGCCGCTCGCGGATCCCGGGGTCCTGCTCGTGTGCCACGGCGGTCGCGTGCGCCTGCTCGAGGACCTCGTCGATGACGATGCGCCGCCCGGACCGTGCCGAGGCGATCGCCGCGTCCACCATGGTGAGGCTCATCACGTTGCCGTGCACCTCGCCGTCCGGCGTCCCACCGGACCGCACGGCGTGCACGAACGCGGCCAGCGACCCGGCGATCTCGTTGCCGACGCTCGGCGCGGCCTCGGGGCTCCCGGGGGTGCCGTCGAGGTCGCTCGACGGGTCGTGGTCGCCGTCCCACAGTGCCGTGCCGGCAGCGCCGGATGCGCGCCAGTCGCCGTTCCACGAGGTCTCCGCACCCGGCGCGCACCACGACCCGTCGTAGACGTAGCGGACGTCGTCCTCGAACGTGAAGACGGCTGCGGCCGCCGCGTCCCCGCGGTACCAGGACCACGACGGGTTCCACGACTCGCAGTACACCGAGACGGGGTCCCGCTCCAGCACGTACCGGGCGGAGTCGAACGCGTGGATCGCCATGTCGAGCAGGAGGACGTCGTCCATCTCCTCGCGGAAACCGCCGAAGTGCGGGGCCTTCGCGAAGCGGGTGCTCAGCCCGCCGACGGCACCGAGACCGCGGACGTGCTGCCGGAACGCGACCAGGTGGTCGTTGTACCGGCGCGACTGCGACACCATGAACAGCCTGCCGGTGGCCTCGGCGGCGGCCGCGAGGGAGAGCGCCTCGGCGACGGTCTGCGCGGCGGGCTTCTCGCCGAGGACGGGGAGTCCGGCGCGGAGGGCCTCGAGCGTCACCGGGTGATGGGCCACGGGCACGGTGATGTCGAGCACCGCCTCGGCCCCGGTGTCGGCGATGAGCGCCGTCAGGTCGCTACCGACCGGGATCGACGGGTCGCCCGCGACGGCTGCTCCGGCCCGGGCGGCGTCGAGGTCGAGGTCGACGATGCCGACGAGCTCGACGTCCGGGTCTGCGGCGACGGTGCCGAGCCAGGCCCGGCCCATCCCGCCGGCGCCGACCTGGACGACGCGCAACGGCGTCACGCCTGCGCCCCTTCGTGCTCGGGTGCGGCCGGCTCCTCGGCGGACGCCGCCGCTTCCTCGACCGGCGCGTCGTCGAAGGGGCCGCGGTAGTGCTGCCCGTCGAAGTACTCGCCGAGCTCGTAGCGGCGGAGCGTCGGGATCTCCCGCTCACGCTCCGGCCGTGCCCACTCGGTGGCGTTCGCGATCACGCGGCGGACGTCCTTGTGGTGGTACACGGGGAAGTCCTGGTCGCCGGGGGAGAAGTAGAAGATCTTCCCGAGGCCGCGACGGTAGGTCATGCCGCTCCGGAACACCTCGCCACCCGTGAAGCCCGAGATGAACACGAGCTCGTCGGGGGTGGGGACGTCGAAGTACTCGCCGTACATCTCCTGCTCGGGGATGACGATCGGGTTCGGGACGCCGCGGGTGATGGGGTGCTGCGGGTTCACGGTCCAGACGAGTTCCTGGTCGTGCTCGCTGCGCCAGCGGAGCGTGCAGGTGGTGCCCATGAGCTTGCCGAAGATCTTCGACCAGTGGCCGGAGTGCAGGACGACGAGCCCCATGCCGGACAGCACGTGCTTGTGCACCCGGTCGACCACGGCGTCGTCGACGTCCTGGTGCGCGGCGTGCCCCCACCAGGTGAGGACGTCGGTCTCGGCGAGGACCTCGTCGGTGAGGCCGTGTTCGGGTTCCTGCATCGTCGCGGTGCGGACGACGGCGTCCGGCAGGTTCTCGCGGATGCCGTCCGCGACGGCGCCGTGCATGCCGTCGGGGTAGCGCTCCGCGACGTGCTGCTCGACCTGCTCGTGGACGTTCTCGCCCCAGACGGTGATGCGCAGGGGGGTGGTGGTCATGGTGTGCCTTTCGGACTGTGGTGTGTGGTGGCGTCGGTCCGGGGTCGTCACTTGACGGCCCCGCCGAGGGCACCCGCGGAGATGTACTTCTGGGCGAAGATCAGCAGGACCGCCGCCGGCAGCGATGCGAGGACCGAGGTCGCCATGACGGGCCCCCAGTCGGTGACGTTCGAGCCGATGTAGTTGTAGATGCCGAGCGTGATCGGTCGGACCGCGGGTGTCGACGTCAGGGTCAGCGCGATGAGGAAGTCACCCCAAGCGCCGAGGAACGTGAACAGCGCCGCGGTGACGATCGCGTTCCGGCTGATGGGGACGACGATCGACACGAACGCCCGGAAGTCGCTGGCGCCGTCGACGAGGGCGGCCTCAACCAGGCTCGGTGGGATGGACTCCATGAAGGCCCGCATGAGCAGGATGGCGAAGGGCACCTGGACCGCGCTGTCCGCCAGGATCAGGCCGATGTAGCTGTTGAGCAGCCCGACGTTGTTGAACAACGTGTAGAGCGCGTTCGCGATCACGATCGCCGGGATCATCTGGGTGATGAGCAGCACGAGCAGGAACACCCGCGTGCCCCGCATCCGGAACCGTGCGAGCCCGTAGGCGGCCGGGGTCGCGACGGCGAGCGTGAGCACGACCGTCCCGAGGCCGATGATCATGCTGGACACGAAGTTCTGCCCCTGCTGCGCGAACGCCGCCTGGTACCCGGCGAACGTCGGGCTCCACGGGAACCACGTCGCCGTGGCTGCCCCGGACGTGGCCTGGAGGCTGGTGTTGACCATCCAGTAGACCGGGAACACCATGATCGCCAGGAAGACGATGCCGAGGATCGTGAACGGGATGCCCTTGACGGTGCGCGGACGCCGCGGCCGTGCACTGCGCTCGGTCGTGATCGCGCGGGTCGCGGTGACGGTCTGGTTCGCGAGTCCGACGCTCATTCGTCGACCGCCTTCCGGGAGAGCGCGATGTAGACCATCGCGAAGACGAACGAGACGACGATGAGCACGTTGCTGACCGCGGCTCCGATGCCGAACTGGAAGTTGATGAACGACTGGTGGTAGGCGTTCGTCGCCAGGGTCTGGGTCGAGTTCGCCGGGCCGCCGCCGGTCAGGCCGAGGATGATGTCCACGACCTTCAGCGTGTAGACGACCCCGAGCACGATCACGACGCTGACCACCGACCGGATGCTCGGCCACGTGATGTACCAGAACGCCTTGAAGCCGGTGGCGCCGTCGAGCGATCCTGCCTCGTAGAGTTCCGGCGGCACGGACTGCAGACCGCTGTACAGGATGGTCGTGTTGAACGGGATGCCGAGCCAGACGTTGACGCCGATCACCGCGATGAGCGCGAGGCTCGGGCTGACGAGCCACGGCACCGGTGCGATGCCCACCATGCCGAGCAGTTGGTTCAACGCACCGCTGTCCTGGTCGAGCAGCCACTTCCACACCGCGCTCGAGGCGATGAGGGGCAGCAGCCACGGCAGCAGCAGCAGCCCGCGCAGGAAGCCCGACAGCGGGAAGTGCCGCCGGAAGAACAGCGCGAGGCTCAGCCCGATCACGAACTGCAGGACGATCGAGCCGGCGGTGAAGAGGGCCGTGTTCACGAGGCTGGTCGTGAAGACCGAGCTCTGGAACACCGAGATGTAGTTCCCGAGTCCCACCCAGGGGGCCTCGCCCGTGAAGAACGTGGCCGTCGTGTAGTCCTGGAAGGACATGATGATGTTCTTCACGACGGGGTAGCCGAAGAAGACGGCCACGAAGAGTGCGGCGGGGACCACGAAGAGCCATCGGGTCAAGCCGGATCGGAACCGGGCTCGTCGCTGCCCGGGTCGGGGTGTCACCACGGGCAACGTCGTCCGTGGTCGTGTCTGTGTCGAGGCGCTCACGCCGGGGTCCTTTCCTCCACGCGGGTGGGAGCCGGCCGGTCGGCCGGCTCCCGATGTGCAACTGGCTACTGCTCCTGCGACTGCGCCTGCTTGAGCGCTGCCTCGGGGCTGGCCTTCCCGGTGAGGGCGAGCTGGACCGCGGTGTAGATCTTCGTGGCGGCCTTGGGCCAGTCGGGTCCGAGCTCACCGGTCCGGGCGCGGGCGGTCTGCACGGTGGTGACGAAGGACGCGACCTGCGGGTGGTCGGTCGCCCAGGCGGCGCCGGCCTCGATGTTGGTCGGCACGTTGCCGGTCGCCCCGGCGATGACCTTCTGCATCTTCACGCTGTTGAGGCACCCGACGAACTTGCCGGCGAGCTGCATCTTGGTCTTGTCGCCGGTCTGCGGGACGGTGAAGGCCTCACCACCGAGCGGGGCGACGGTGTCCGAGCCGGTGCGGGTCGGGATCGGGACGCTGTCGAACTCGAGGCCCTTCGCGGCGTTGAGCGCCGGGAGCTGCCACGGACCGTTGATCATCATCGCGGCCTTGCCGGCGATGAACTGGTTGTTGACGTCCGCCTGGGCCCAGTTGATCGAGCTCTTCGACAGTGACCCGTCGTTCTGCAGGCCCTCGACGAACGTGAGCGCCTGGGTGGCCTCCGGCGTGGCGATGTCCTTCTCGTCGCCGCCGTTCGACCAGAACATCGGCAGGAACTGCCAGGTGCCCTCGTACGTGTTGATGTTGCTCATCGCGAACCCGTAGGTCGAGCCCTTGGTGAGCTTCTTCGCGGCGGCCTGCAGCTCGTCCCACGTCTTGGGCGGCTGGACGCCCGCGGCCGCGAGGAGCTTCTTGTTGTAGTACAGGGCGATCGAGTTCGTGGCCGGCTGCAGCCCGTAGAGCTTGCCCTTGTACGTGTTCGCGGCCTTGACGCCGGGGACGTCGCCGGAGGCGCTCAGGCCGTAGGCGGACAGGTCGGACAGGGCACCGGAGGAGGCGATCTGCTGGACGTCGGGGTTGTCGAGCATGAGGACGTCGGGCAGCGTCTTCGACGATGCCTGCTGCAGCACCTTCGCGATGAGGCCGGCGCCGGCGACGTGGTTGATGTCCAGCTTCGCGCCGACCGTGGCGGCGCACTGCTTGTAGATGGGGTTGTAGTTGGCCGCGTAGTAGTCCTCGATGGTGAGGGTCTTCGAGTCCGTGGAGGCCGATCCGGAGCCGGAGCACCCGGTGAGGACCAACGGGATCGTGGCGACGACGGCGACGGCGCCGACGAGGGCGCGGATCCGGCGCGACGGGGAAGTGAACTTGTGCTTCATTGCAGAGCTCTTCTCTTGACGGATGCTGGGGCTGGCACGCACCGACGAGGCCGCTGACGTCATCGTCGCTGTGCTCCTGGGGCGAGAAGCTAACAGAAAAGCGCTTCACCTGTAAAGCGCTTTTCTGGGATCCGTCGTCGCTAAGCTGGAGCCGCTCGGATCGTTCGCGACCACGATCGCGACCGCGACCGCGACCACGGCCGCGACTACGACCACGACCACGACCACGACCTCGAGCGGTCCACACCCGGAGCAGGAGACGCCATGGCCACGATGCAGCAGGTCGCCGATCGCGCCGGGGTCTCGATCGCGACGGTCTCGTTCGTGGTCAACGGCACGAAGTACGTCACCCCGGCCACCACCGCGCGGGTCACCGCCGCGATGCGTGAGCTCAAGTTCCGTGGCAACGTCGTGGCGAGGGCGCTGGCGAGCCGGCGCACCCGGATCATCGCGCTGCTCTTCCCGACCACCGGCAACCGCTTCAGCCCGACCACCTCGCAGTTCTTCATGAGCGCGGCGCAGCGTGCGTCGGAGCGCGGCCACCACCTCGTGCTCTGGCCCGTCGACCCGGCGGGTGACGACCTCGACGACCTCGTGTCCGGCGGGCTCGTGGACGGTGTCATCCTCATGGAGGTGCGGATGGACGACCCCCGCGTCGCCGTCCTCGCCGCGCTCGACGTCCCGTTCACCCTCATCGGCCGCACCCGTGACAGCAGTGGGCTCCCGTACGTCGACATCGACTTCGAGACCACGATCGAGGACAGCCTCGACCACCTCCAGGGGCTCGGGCACCGTCGGTTCGGGCTCGTCCTCGAGGACCTCGAGGGCACCCCGATGGCCGGCTATGCGCCGCACCTCCGAGCCGAGGCCACCTTCGCGCGCGTCCTCGCCGAACGAGGGCTCACCGGGCACGTCGTCTACTCCGGGCCGGGCAGCGACGGTGGCCGGCAGGCGGCGAGCGACCTGCTCGCAGTGTCCCCGGACGTCACGGCGGTGCTCGTCATGAAGGACGACTCCTCGGCGGGGTTGCTCGTCGGCCTCTACTCCGCCGGACGTCGAGTCCCGGAGGACGTCTCGGTGCTCAGCATCGCCTCGTCCGAGACGAACGCCGACCAGCACTACCCGCGACTGTCGACGATGGTCGCCCCCGGCGCGGAGCTCGGCACGCGCGCCGCCGACGCGCTCATCGAGCAGCTCGACGGCACCTCCGAGGACCTGCCGCACTTCCTCCTGCCGTGCACGCTCCGCACCGCGGAGTCGACGGCGCCCGCGCCGACCGCCTGACGGCCTGGAGGCGCGGGTCGGTCCCGGGTCTCCACACATTGAAGCGACAGATGACCGCGACCAGTTGGCGGCGATCTGTCGCTTTCGCGGCCGTCGGCCTGACGCCGACGCGCGATCTGTCGCTTTCGCGGCGCCACTCGCCACCCACCGGCCTGGAGGCGCGGGTCGGGTCCGCACCGTGCCTCCAGGCCGTCAGCCGGTGACCTTTCGGGCCAAGCGACAGTTCACGGGTCCGCGAACGCGTGACGTGTCGCTCAGCGCGAAACCGCGCAGGTGCCGTTCCGTCAGCGCCGACGCGGGTCGCGCGCGGTGTCCGTGAAGAAGTCCTCGTACAGCCCGGCGCCGTCCTGCAGTTCGCCGAACTTCCAGCGCTTCCGCATCCGGCGGAACGTCTCGATGCGCACCGGGTCGACGCCCTGCTCGGATTCGTAGTTGCCCATGATCCCTCCTCGTCGTCCTGGTGCCCCCGAACGGGGGCCTCCGGTGGAGAAGGTACGTACCAGCAGGGCGATCCGTCCGGCAGGCTAGGTAGGCAAGTTACCTAACTGCGCTTGTTGGACAAACGACCAGGGGTGGCCCCGAGCCGCCCGTAGCCTGCCGTCAAGGAGTCGGGGCGCCGTACTCGAGCGCTTCCACGACGCGGTCGATCAGCCCGACGTACTTGGTGCTCTCGCGAGCAGAGAAGGAGGACAGGAGCTCGTGCAGGTGTTCGTTCGTGCTGTCCATCGCGGCCGCGTACGCGCGCTGGGTCTCCGGCGTCAGTTCGATGAACCGGCTCCGTCCGTCGTCCGGGTTCGGGACGCGGCACAGGTGGCCGGCCCGTTCCAGACGATCGACGGTCCCCGTGACCGCCGGGCCGCTCAGCCCGAGGTGCGACGCGAGGTCCTTCACCCGGACCCTCCGCTCCGCCGCCGCGGCGCGTGCGACGAACTGCAGGACCGTCAGGTCCGTGCCCGAGACCTGGAGCCGCTCCCGCAGCCGACCGCGCAGGGCCCCCATGGCCGCTTCCAACCGGGTGATCGCGGCCGTCAGGTCGATCTCACTCACGCGGTCGCCCCCTCGGTGTGGCTCGGTTCCGCGCAACGATACGCCGCGCTCACCCTGCCAGCGTATCCAGATAACGAGGGGCGTGGCGCGATGTGGACATCGGCCGCGGAACGGAGGTCCCCGTGGTGGACCCGCTGATGGACGAGACCGAGGGCTTCGGTGCTCCGGCGACCGTCCGGTTCGAGGTCGCCGGACGCAGCCCCGAGGACGCCGTGCGCGACCTCGGCGGGCTGTACGGCGGCGACCACTGGGTCGCGCGACCGACGGACGGTGCCTTCGACTACCGCTACACCGCACTCGGCGACACCGAGGTGACGATCCGGCGCGCGCAGCTCCGCGGGTCGCTGCACGGGTCCGTCCCCACCGGTGGCGACCACGTGGTCGCGTGGATCGGCGCGGGGTCCGCCGAGGTCGAGCGTCTCGGCGAGCGGTACCCCCTGCCGCGCGAGACCCCGGTGCTGCTGCCGCCTGACCACGAGTACACGTTCTGGACGACCGACCACGATCTCCGTCTCGTCCACCTCGACCGCGAGTTCGTGCGGCGTGTCGCTGCCACCCGGACCGAAGCGGCCGAGCAGCCGCTGCAGTTCGACGACCGGCGCCAGCCCGACTCGGAGACCGCCCGGCGGTGGCAGGGAGCCCTGACGGCGCTCGCCCGCTCGCTGCGTGTCGGCGGACCAGAGTCCACCGCCTGGTACGCCGCGAAGGCGATGGCCGCCGAGGTGTTCCTGGACGCCTTCCCGCCGCAGCACGACCACCTGCCGGCCGTGCTCGGTCACCCGCGCAACTCACGGCTCCGCGCCGCCGTGCAGTACGTCCACGACCACGCGGCCGACGCCGTGACGGTCGCCGAGCTCTCCGAGGCGTCCGGGCTGAGCGTGCGGTCGGTGCAGGAGTCGTTCCGGCGGGTCTTCGACGTCTCGCCGCTGACCTACCTGCGTCAGGTCCGGCTCGACCGCGTCCGCGCGGACCTGCTCGAACTCGACGCTCAGGCCGGCACCGTCGGCGACGTGGCGCGCCGGTGGGGGTTCGCGCACCTCGGCCGGTTCTCGGCGTCGTACGTGGAGCGGTTCGGCGAGTACCCGAAGCAGACGCTGCGGCGCTGAGCGCGCTGAGCGCGCTGAGCGCGCTGAGCGCGCTGAGCGCGCTGACGGCGCTGACGGCGTGCGCGCTGCCCGCTCGGTGTGCTCCCGCGCTCAGGCGGTGGTCGTGGGGGCGGGTCCCGTGCTCTGCCGGACGCGCAGGGTCGTCGGCAGCCGGACGTGCGCCGACGCGGGCTCCCCGCGCAGCATCGTCAGCAGCATCTCGACCGCGCGGGACCCGAGTTCCGCGAGCGGCTGGACGACCGTCGTGAGCGGCGGGGTGGTCGTCGACGCCTGCGGGACGTCGTCGAAGCCGATCACCGAGAGGTCGTCCGGCACGCGCAGACCGAGCGCCGCGGCGGCACGCAGCACACCGAAGGCCGACGAGTCGTTCGCCGCGAAGACGGCGGTCGGGCGGTCGGCCATCGTGAGCAGCTCGTGCGCGACGGCCGCGGACTGGTCCTCCTGGTAGCCGCCGTCCCGGACGAGTCGTTCGTCGACGGTGATGCCCGCGGCGACGAGGGCGCGGCGGTACCCGGCCTCGCGGAGCTGGGCGGACGCGAGGTCCGCACGGCCGTGCACGTGCGCGATCCGGGTGTGGCCGAGCGCGAGGAGGTGCTCGACCGCGTCGACGGCGCCGCCCTCGTTGTCGGCGTCGACCGTGGCGTGCCCCTCCGGCCCGGTGTGCGGGTCGATCGCGACCACGGGGATGGACGAACTCGACAGCGCGGTGGTCGGGGTGACCACGATCGCGCCGTCGATGAGGGTGCCGGACAGTCGCGACAGCGAGCGGCGTTCCCACCCGGGCCGGTCCGCGCCGGTCATCAGGCCGGCGTACGCGAGCAGCTCGTAGCCGGTGCCCGTCGTGGCGCTCGAGATGCCGCGGAGGAGCTCGGTCGAGAACGGTTCGAACTCGGGCACCAGGATGCCGACGACGCCGGTGCGCGAGCTCCGCAGGCTCCGGGCGACGAGGGAGGTCTCGTAGCCGAGCTCCTCCACCACCTGCTGCACGCGGAGCATCGTCGCGGGTGCGACGCCGTCGCGCTGGTTGATCACCTTCGAGACCGTCGGGATCGAGACCCCGGCGGCGCGCGCGACGTCCCCGATCGTCACCCGAGAAGGCCCGGGACGCACTCCGAGAGCCGTGTCCATGTGCTCACCGTACCGCTGTGTGCGACGGAAACTGCGCTAGAAAACGTTATCGATATCGATTGACAAGGGTTGCGACCACCTGGCACGCTCTCCGCAGCGGCAGTCGATGTCGCTCCATGTCAACGACGACACTTCAGGAGTTCCACGATGACGAGGAAGATCCGTGCCGCGGCAGCCATCGCGCTGATCGGGGCGACAGCACTGGTGGCCGCAGGCTGCTCGGCGGGCAGCGATGCCTCCGACGGCGGCGACGGCGGGAAGGTCACGATGACCTTCTGGCACAACTCCACCACCGGACCGGGCAAGGCCTACTGGGCCTCGACGGTCAAGGCGTTCGAGAAGCAGTACCCGAACGTCACCATCAAGATCCAGGCGATCCAGAACGAGGACCTGGACGGCAAACTCCAGACGGCCCTCAACTCCGGCGACGGACCCGACATCTTCCTGCAGCGCGGCGGCGGCAAGATGGACGCGATGATCGCCGCGGGGCAGCTCATGGACATCTCCGACTCCATCAGCGCCGACGCGAAGAAGTCGATCAGCGCCGGCACGTTCGCCGGCTACGAGAAGGACGGCGGCACCTACGCGATGCCGGGCGCGGTGCTCCCCGAGGGCATCTGGTACTCGAAGGACCTGTTCCAGAAGGCCGGCATCGACGGCACCCCGACCACGATGGACGAGCTCAACGCCGACATCGCGAAGCTGAAGTCCTCCGGGGTCGACCCGGTGGCCGTCGGCGCGAAGGACGCCTGGCCCGCCGCGCACTGGTACTACAACTTCGCGCTCCGCGAGTGCAGCGAGAAGACCCTGACGAGCACCGCCAAGTCGCTGAAGTTCGACAACCCGTGCTGGACCAAGGCGGGCGAGCAGCTCGAGGCGTTCAACAAGACCGAGCCGTTCAACGACGGCTTCCTCACCACGGCCGCACAGCAGGGCGCCGGCAGCTCCGCCGGTCTCCTCGCCAACCACAAGGCGGCCATGGAGCTCATGGGTGCCTGGGACCCGGGCGTGATCGCCTCCCTCACCCCGGACGGCAAGCCGCTGGCCGACCTCGGCTGGTTCCCGTTCCCCACCATCGACGGTGGCAAGGGTGACCCGAAGTCGATGATGGGTGGCGTCGACGGCAACTCCTGCTCGGCGAAGGCCCCGAAGAAGGCCTGCACGGACTTCCTCAACTTCATCGTCCAGAAGGACAACCAGGAGGCCTACTACACCGCCTTCAACGCCATCCCGGTCAACAAGGACGCGCAGTCCGTCGTCGACTCCGACTACCTGAAGTCGGCGCTCGCCGCGTACAACGAGGCACCGTTCGTCTCGCAGTACCTCGACACCCTGTACGGCCAGAACGTCGGCAACGCGCTCAACACGAGCGTCGTCGACGTGCTCGCCGGCAAGGGCGACGCGAAGGACATCATCTCGACCACCAACCAGGCTGCGGCCAAGGGCTGAGCATGACTGTCGACACCTCGCTCGGCACGACTCCGGCCACCGGGTCGGACACGGCCGCGGGGACGTCTCCGGCGGGGAGCGGTACGCCGCTCCCCGCCGGGCGGCGGTCCACGCGCCGCGTCGCGGACTGGCGGCAGCGCGCCGAGATCGCCGTCCTCGCCGGACCCGCGGTCATCGTCTTCGTGACGTTCGTGATCCTGCCCGTCGGCATGGCCGCCTACTACGGGTTCTTCAAGTGGCAGGGCTACGGCCCTCCGACCGACTTCGTCGGGCTGCAGAACTACGTCATCATCTTCCAGGACAAGGCGTTCCAGTCCGTCCTGATGCACAACGGGTTCATCGTCGTGATGTCCCTCGTGCTGCAGGGGCCGATCGCGATCGTGCTCGCGCTGCTCCTCAACCAGAAGATGCACGGCCGCGGCCTGATCCGCGTGCTCGTCTTCGTGCCCTACGTCATCTCCGAGGTCATCATCGGCACCGGCTGGAGCCTCATGCTCCAGTCCAACGGCGCCGTGAACGACCTCCTCCAGGGCATGGGGCTCGGGGGACTGCGCGCCGACTGGCTGTCCAACCCGGACATCGCCATCTGGACGCTGCTCGTGATCATCTCGTGGAAGTACATCGGCTTCGCGGTGATCCTGTTCCTCGCCGGCCTGCAGAGCATCCCCGAGGAGCTCTTCGAGGCCGCCGCGATCGACGGTGCGAGCTACTGGCAGATCCAGCGCCGCATCACGCTGCCGCTGCTCGGACCGACGATCCGCATCTGGGCGTTCCTGTCGATCATCGGGTCGCTCCAGCTGTTCGACCTCGTCTACATCATCTGGGGGCAGTACATCGCCTCGACCGCCGGCACCTCGACGATGGCGACGTACATGGTCGCGAACGGCCGGACCTCCGGCAACTTCGGCTTCGGCAGCGCCGTCGCGGTCGTGATGTTCGTCATCTCGCTCGCCGTCGCCCTGATCTACCAGCGCTTCGTGCTCCGCCGGGACACCGCGGGTGCACTCACCGAGAGGAAGAACTGATGGCCACCACGAGCATCGTCGCCCCCGGGCGACGGGGCGCGCGTGAGCGCCGGTCCAGTGCGGCGCTGGGTCACGCCAACCCGCTCACCTACGTCGTGGCGATCCTGTTCGTCGCCGCGAACCTCGCCCCGGTGCTGTACATCGTGCTGGGCGGCTTCCGGACCAACTCGCAGATCACCACGAGCCCCGCCGGACTGCCCGCACCGTTCCAGTTCGGCAACTACGGCTCGGTGCTGTCCAGCGGTGTGTTCTGGCAGCAGCTCGGCAACTCGACGATCAGCGCCGTCAGCACCACCGTCGGCGTCGTCGTGCTCGGGCTGATGGTGAGCTTCGTGCTCGCCCGCTACCGGTTCGCCGGCCGCGGTGCGCTCTACGCCCTGTTCGCCGCCGGCCTGATGTTCCCGATCACCGTCGCGATCACCCCGCTGTACCTGCTCGTGAAGGACCTCGGTCTCACGAACAGCCTCGCCGGCGTGATCCTGCCGCAGATCGCCTTCGCCCTGCCGACGACCGTCATCATCCTGGTGCCGTTCCTGCGGGCGATCCCGGACGAGCTCGAGGAGGCGGCGTCGATCGACGGGGCAAGCCGGCTCGGCTTCTTCTTCCGGATGATCGTGCCGCTGTCGCTGCCCGGGGTCGTGACCGTCGGGATCCTGGCGTTCATCGCGAGCTGGAACAGCTACATCCTGCCGCTGTTCATCCTCAACAACGAGGGCAGCTACACGCTGCCGCTCGGCGTGCAGGCGTTCTCGTCGCAGTACTCCGTCGACACGGCGAAGGTCCTCGCGTTCACGTCGATGTCGATGATCCCCGCGCTCGTGTTCTTCACGATCTTCCAGCGCCGGATCGTCGGCGGCCTGACCGGGGCGGTGAAGGGGTGACGACGGCGGACGCGACGCGGACCGCCGGACGCGAGCCGCGCCTCCAGGCCGGAACGGACGCAGCCGACGCGGCCGACGCAGCCGACACGACCCGGGAACCGGAACCCGCGGCGGACCGCGTCACCACCCTCCTCGCCGCGATGACCCTCGAGGAGAAGGCCGCCCAGCTCGTCGGCTACTGGCTCGACCAGAACGGCGTCGTCGCCCCGATGCAGGGCGAGATGGCCGCCGCGCAGGACGGCCGCACCCTCGCCGACATCACCCGGCACGGCATCGGCCAGTTCACCCGCGTGTACGGCACCCGACCCGTCGAGCCGGACGAACGCGCGGCCTGGCTGTGGGCCGAACAGCGCCGGCTGCAGCGCGAGACCCGACTCGGGATCCCGGCGCTCGTCCACGAGGAGTGCCTCACCGGGCTCGCCGCGTGGAAGGCCGCGACGTTCCCGACGCCGCTCGCGTGGGGTGCCGCGTTCGACCCGGACCTCGTCGAACAGGTCGGGGCCGCGATCGGGTCCTCGATGCGGCAGCTCGGCATCCACCAGGGCCTCGCGCCCGTCCTCGACGTGATCCGTGACCCCCGGTGGGGCCGCGTCGACGAGTGCATCGGCGAGGACCCGTACCTCGTCGGCACGGTCGGCACCGCGTACGTCCGCGGGCTGCAGAGCGCCGGGGTCGACGCGACCCTCAAGCACTTCCTCGGGTACTCGGCATCGCAGGCGGGGCGGAACCACGCACCGGTGCACGCCGGCCCCCGCGAGGTCGCCGACGTCTTCCTGCCGCCGTTCGAGATGGCGATCCGCGACGGCGGCGCCCGGAGCGTCATGAACTCGTACGCCGAGATCGACGGCGTGCCCGTGGCCGCGAACGGCGCGCTCCTCACCGACCTGCTCCGTGACGGGCTCGGCTTCGACGGGACCGTCGTCGCCGACTACTTCTCGGTCGCGTTCCTCGAGGTCATGCACGGCATCGCCGCCGACCGCGGCGAAGCCGCCGCACTCGCGCTCGAGGCGGGCATCGACGTCGAGCTGCCGACGGGTGACGCCTACCTCGAGCCGCTCGTGGAGCGGGTCCGCGCCGGACTCGTCGACGAATCGCTCGTCGACCGGGCGGTGCTCCGGGTGCTCCGGCAGAAGGAGCGGCTCGGGCTGCTCGACCCGGACGCGTTCGCCGAGGACGCCCCGACCGGGATCGACCTCGACACGCCCCGGCACCGGGAGCTCGCCCAGCAGCTCGCGGCGCGCTCCCTCGTCCTGCTGTCGAACGAGGCGGCGCGGACGGACGCCGGCGACCCGGTCGCCGCGCCCGTCCTCCCGCTCGCGCCCGGCACGTCCCTCGCCCTGATCGGCCCGAACGCCGACCGCGCCGAGGCACTGCAGGGCTGCTACTCCTTCGCCAACCACGTCCTCGCCTCGCACCCGGACCTGCCGCTGGGCTTCGCGATCCCGACCGTCCGCGAGGCACTCGCGGACGCGCTCGGCACCGCGGCCGTCCGCTTCGCGCTCGGGTGCACCGTCAGCGGCACCGACCGGTCCGGGATCGACGAGGCCGTCGCCGTCGCGACCGCCTCGGACGTCGCCGTCGTCGTCGTCGGCGACCAGGCCGGACTGTTCGGTCGCGGGACCGTCGGCGAGGGCAACGACACCGAGTCGCTCGACCTCCCCGGGGTCCAGCGGGCGCTCGTCGAGGCCGTCGTCGCCACCGGGACACCGACGGTCATGGTGCTGCTCACGGGTCGCCCGTACGCGATCGGGTGGGCGCTCGACGGGCCGGGTCCGCGACCGGCTGCGGTCGTGCAGGCGTTCTTCCCGGGGGAGGGCGGTGGCCTCGCCATCGCGGACCTCCTCACCGGGGTCGCCTCGCCGTCCGGCCGGTTGCCCGTCTCGCTGCCACGGTCCGCCGGCGCGCAGCCGTACACGTACCTGCACCCGCGGCTCGGCGGTCCGTCCGACGTCACCGCCGCCGACTCGACCCCGGTCCGGCCGTTCGGGTTCGGCCTCGGGTACACCTCGTTCGCGTACTCCGCGCTCGTCGTCGACGAGACGGTCACGACGGACGGCGCGTTCACGGCGACGGTCACGGTCACCAACACCGGGGACCGCTCCGGCGCCGACGTCGTCCAGCTGTACGGGCACGACGTGCACGGATCGGTCACACGGCCCCTCGTGCAGCTCCTCGGCTACGCGCGCGTCGCGCTCGCCGCGGGGGAGTCGACCCGGGTGCGGTTCAGCGTGCCGGTCCAGCGGTTCGCGTTCAGCGGTCGTGACCTGCGTCGCGTGGTCGAGCCCGGTGACGTCGAGGTGTGGGTCGCGTCCCACGCGGCGGCGTCACGGCCTGGAGGCACGGTGGACTCCGGCGGCATCGTCGCGCACGGCGGTGGGTCCGGTCCAGAGCCCGTCCCCGGCTCCGCCACGGACCGGACGGTGCTCCGGATCACCGGTCCGGTGCGCGAGGTGACGTCCGCCGACCGGCGGATCGTCACGTGGGACCGCGCCTGACCCGGTGAGCGGGACCCGTGCGACGGGTTGCAATGTGGTTTCCACGGAAACTAGATTGGTCGCATGGGTCCCCGGTCGCCGCTCCTCCGAACGGTGTTCGACGCGCTCATCCGCGCCGAGACCGAGGTCTGGTCCGACGTCGACGCCGCGATGACGGCGTCGTGCGGCACGCCGTTGAGCCGGTTCGAGCCGATGTCGGTGATCGCATCGACCCCGGACTGCCGGGTCGCGGACATCGCCGACGCCCTGTCGATCACGCGCGGCGGCGCCAGCAAGCTCGTCGAGCGGATCCGTGCCGACGGCTTCTGCGAGCGGCTCGCGAACCCCGGCGACGGGCGCTCGGCGTTCTTCGTCCTGACCCCGGCCGGCGCCGGCGTCCTCGAGCGCGCGCAGGCGGCGTTCGACGATGCGCTCGACCGCCGCCTCGGTGGACGGCTCGACGCCCCGGGACTGCAGCAGCTCGAGGGGCTGTTGCGCGCACTCCGACGGACACCGCCGGACGAACGAGAGGAACGCGCCCGATGAACGCAGTCACGCCGATGCAGGCAGTCTGGTACGACGAGCAGGGTCCGGCAGCGGCCGTCCTCCGGTTCGGGGTCGTCGACACCCCCGAGCCCGCGGCGGGCGAGGTGCGCGTGCGGCTCACCCGCTCCGGCGTGAACCCCGGCGACACGAAGAAGCGTGAGGGGTGGCTCGGGTCGGCGATGCCGTACCCACGGGTGATCCCGCACAGCGACGGCGCCGGTGTCGTCGACCAGGTCGGTGTCGGCGTCGCCGAGGAACTCGTCGGCCTGCGGGTCGCGGTCCACGGCGCGCAGTCCTACCGGCAGTTCGGCACCGCGGCGGAGTACGTCGTCGTCCCCGAGCGCCTGGCCGTGCCGCTCCCCGACGAGGTCGGCGACGACGTGGCCGCCTCGCTCGGGATCCCCGGCATCACCGCACACCGCGCGGTGTTCGCGGACGGTCCGGTCCACGGCCGGACGGTGCTCGTGCAGGGCGTCCGCGGCGCGGTGGGGTCCCTCGCCGCACAGCTCGCCGTCGCCGCCGGTGCGACGGTCATCGGGACGGTCCGCCGCAGCGGTGACCTCGAGGCGGCGACCTCGGCGTCCATGCACGTCGTCGCGCTCGACGCCGACCCGGTCGCGGCGGTCCGCGCGATCGCTCCCGACGGCGTGGACCGGATCATCGAGGTGGCACTCGACGCGAACGCCGACCTCGACGCCGCGGTCATCGCGAACGACGGCGTCATCGCCACCTACTTCGCGCGCGGGGACCGGGTGGACCTGCCGTTCCCGCCGCTGCTGTTCGCGAACGTGCTCGTGCGGTTCCTCGGCAGCGACGACTTCGACCCGGACGTGAAGCGGGCCGCGATGGAGGACCTCGTCGCCGGCGTCGCGCGTGGTGAGGTCTCGGTCACGATCGGTTCGGTCCTGCCGCTCGCCGAGGCCGCAGCGGCGCACGAGCTGGTCGACGCCGGTCGCGGGGGACGGGTGCTGCTCGACACGACGCGCTGAGTCGGGCCAACCGGGTCGGTGCGACCGGCTACGGGGTCGGGGTGACGAAGAAGTCCGCGTACGACGGGCCCGTCGAGCTCGACAGGAGCGACGGGTCGGCAACGCGGTGGTCGACGTACGCCTGCAGGACAGCCGGGTCGGTGAGGCCGGACGCGCGGTGGGACCCGAGCCGGCGGCTGCTGTCCGGAAGACCCTGGTAGGTGCTGTGCACGGGATGTCCCTTCGTCGTCGAGGTGCCCGAACAGGTCACTCGTTCGGGGGTCGTGAAACCGTCGCACACGCGGTGCCCGCCGTCCAACACGAGGGGCCCCGAGGTGTACGCATCACGCGGTGGACGATGCGCTCCTCCTGCTCGGGACGGCCATCAGAGTGAGGGACGTACGGTCGACGCATGGCGAAGAAAGAAGAGCACGACGGCCACGACCGGTTCGACGACCTCACCAGCGCGCTCGACGACGTCCTCGACCCGTCGCTCGACGTCCTCGACGCGATGGACCGCGTCATCGATGCGTGCGTCCGCTTCACGTCGGCGACCGAGGCGGGCATCGTCCTCGCCGACGCCGACAGCACCCTGCACGTGATCGCGTCGACGAGCGAACGGAGCAGTGACGCGGAAGAGGCGCAGCTCGGCACGAACGAGGGGTCGTGCCTCGACTGCTACCGCTCCGGGAAGACGATCGACGTGCCCGACGTCACGACCCACGCGGACGTCTGGCCGACGTTCGCGCAGACGATGCGTGACCGTGGCCTCACAGGGACGTTCGCGGAGCCCATCCGCCTGCGTGCGGCGACCATCGGGTCGCTCTGCATCTTCGCGGACCACGACCGCGGGCACGACGACCGCGACGTGGTGCTCCTCCAGCTCCTCGCCGACGCCGCCTCGGCCGCGCTGGCCCGTCAGCGCGGCGCCGGTCCGCTCCGCACCCTCGACGAGCAGGTGGCGGACGCGATCGAGGCCCGGGTGACGGTGGAGCAGGCCAAGGGTGCGCTCGCGCACCGTCGTGGTGTCCGGATCGACGAGGCCTTCCAGCTGATCCGGCGGGCCGGTCAGGGGGCGGGGCGCGGCCTGCGGGAGGTCGCCGAGGACATCGTCCGTGGCGGCGCCGATCTCACGAGCGTCGACTGACGCGCCGACTGCGCCGTCAGAGGATGCCGGTGAGGACACCGCCGTCGGCCCGGAGCGCGGCGCCGTTCGTGGCCGAGGCCAGCGGACTCACCAGGTAGCTGACGAGGCTCGCGATCTCGACGGGCTCGATGAACCGCTCGAGCAACGTCGTGCGGTTCTGGCCGATCACCGCCGCCCGCAGGGCGTCCACCGGCAGGCCCTGCGACGCGGCCAGGGACTCGACCGTCGCCGCGACGCCGTCCGACCAGGTCGGGCCGCCGAGGACGGTGTTGACCGTCACGGCGGTACCGCGCGTGCGCTTCGCCAGACCGTTCGCGAGCGCGAGCTGCGCGGCCTTCGTGACCCCGTAGTGCACCATGTCGGCCGGCACGTCGACGCCGGACTCGCTGCTGACGAAGACGATCCGTCCCCAGCCGCGCTCCAGCATCCGGGGGAGGAGGTGCCGCGACAGCCTGACCCCGCTCATGAGGTTGACGTCGAGGTACCGTGCCCAGTCCTCGTCGGTGATCGACTCGACTTCGGCGAGGCCGAACAGCCCGACGTTGTTCACCAGGACGTCGACCTCGTACCCGTCCGCGTCGAGGCGGGCGAGGAGCCGCTCGACCTCGTCAGCGGACCCGAAGTCGGCCGCGATGCCCGACACGTCCGAGCCGGGGTGCTCGCTGCGGAGTCGTCCGACCGCGGTCTCGACGCGAGCGGTGTCCCGGCCGTTCAGCACCACCCGGACGCCCTCGGACGCCAGCGACGCCGCGATGGCGTACCCGATGCCCTGCGTCGATCCGCTGACGAACGCCGTTCTGCCCTGCAGTCCCAGATCCATGGCCGCTCCTGTTCGTGTTTCACTTGCTCAGGCAAGTCACCGTACGGGAAGTCACTTGCCCAGGCAAGTCGCCCTGCTAGCCTCCACCCATGCCGAACCAGGACGAACCCGCCGGACTGACCGACGAGGAGCTCGAGGTCTGGGCTGCCCTGGCGACCCTGATCGAGCGGCTCCCGACGGCCCTCGACGCCCAGCTCCAGCGGGACAGCGGTCTGACGCACTTCGAGCACGGGGTGTTGTTCGCCCTCGACGGCGCACCCGAGCGGACCCTGCGGATGAGCACCCTCGCCGGGTACGCGAGCTGCACCCTGTCGCGGCTGTCCCGCGCCGTGACCCGACTCGAATCGAAGGGGTGGGTGCGCCGCGTCGTCGATCCGGGCGACGGCCGCTTCACCCTGGCCGTCCTCACCGACGCCGGTCACGAGCAGGTCGAGCAGTCCACGCCCGGTCACCAGGCCCTCGTCCGCCGGGTCGTCTTCGATGCGCTCACCGCGGCGCAGGTCCGTCAGCTCGGCGCCGTCAGCCGGCGCATCGCCGAGGCGGTCAGTGACACGCCGGTGTGGACGCCGTCCAGCCGGCGACCTGGGCGGTGAGCCGTCTCGCGGTGACCCCTTGCTTCCCTACCGGTCGTTAGGTAGATTGGTCGTGTGGACACCGACGCACCAGACCGAGGCACCAGGCGCACCGGAGCGGAGACACGACGCCGCGCCCAGCAGATCGCACTCGAGCTGTTCACCGAGCACGGGTACGAGGCGACCTCGCTCCGCCGGATCGCGGACGTGCTCGGCATCAACAAGGCGTCGTTGTACTACCACTTCCCGTCGAAGGAGGCGATCCTGCGATCGCTGTTCGACGAGCGCGGAGCCGAGGCCGACGAGCTCGTGGAGTGGCTCCGCACGCAGGACCGCACCCCGGAGCTGCTGGAGACCGCGGTCCTGCGTTGGGTGGGGTCGTTCTCGGCGGACAAGCTGCGCGGGATCCGGTTCATGGCGGCCAACCCCCTCGTCGTCCAGGGCCTCGCCGCTGCCGGCGCGGACCGGATCGGGTCGCCGCTGAACACCTTCGTCGACGAACTGACGGAGCTGCTTCCCCGGCCGACGGCGGAGAACGCCCTGCTGCTGCGGATGTCGGTGCTCAGCATCAACGCGGCCGTCCAGGCCGCAGCCGGTCACGGTGACCCGGACGAGTCCGTCATCACGGCCGCCGGGCGCGCTGCCCGGGCCCTCCTCCGCGAGATCGGACAGCCGGCGTGAACACCCTCCTGATCGTGCAGCTCGTCCTCATCGGGCTCCTCGCGGGTGAGGAGTTCATCGTTCGCTGGGGCATCCAGCCGGCGTTGTCGTCCCTGCCGGACGACGCGCACGTCCGCGCCCGGATCGCACTCGTGCAGCGCCTCAAGGTGGTGGTGCCGGTGCTGATGATCCCGACCGTCGCCGCGTCGGTCGCCGTCCTCGTCGTCGCGGGGAACGCGGCCGGGCTCCCGCTCCGCATCGCCGGAGCGGCGGCCCTGGTGGTGTTCGTGCTCGCCTCGTTCCTCGGGACCGTGCCGATCAACATGGGGGTCAACGACTGGGACCCCCGGCGGCCGCCTGCGGACTGGCGCGCCGTCGTCACGCGCTGGGAGCGCATCGACGTGCTCCGTTCGACGGCGGCCGGTGTGTCCTTCGTCCTGTTCGTCGTCGCCCTGGTCGCGCAGCTCGGCTGACGACGCGGCGTCCTGCGGACGTTCGGTGCGCGACCAGCGCCCGCCGTGCCCGGAACGGTCCACCATCGCACTGGAGGCGCGGGGCGGGCCCGCACCGTGCCTCCAGTCCGTCAGCCGGTCGCGTCAGCCGTCCGGTCCGTCGTCGTCGTCCGTGATCCGGTCAGGACTGCAGTCGCTGCAGACACTGCACGCACATCGGCCACCCGTGCGTGCCGCGGACCCGCTTGCAGCCCTCCGGGAGGTCCTTGCAGTCGTCGAACACGTGGTGGACGCCTGGCGTCGCATCCGCGTGGAACGGTCGCACCTGCATCGACGCTCCTCCCACCGAGGTCGGGTTCTCCGACGAACTCGACCACCCCTGCCTACCCGGTGGACCTGGGACCCGCCGCGGTTCGGTCCCGGTTGCGCGGCGCGGGCTGGTCGACGCCGGGCATGGTGCCGGAGCACGGTCCGTCGCTAGCATTCGGCATGGCCACGCAGAGCCCGCTCGGAGCGTACCTCCGGGCACGTCGCAGCCTCACCTCGCCCGGGGACGTCGGCATCACGGTCGGCGGACAGGTCCGGCGGGTCATCGGGCTGCGCCGTGAGGAGGTCGCGATCCTGGCCGGCATCAGCACGGAGTACTACCTCCGGCTGGAGCAGGGGCGGGAGACGCGACCGTCGGACCAGGTCATCGACGCGCTGGCGCGGGCGCTCCTGCTGGGCGAGGCCGCACGCGAGTACCTCCACGAGCTCGCACGGCCCACGAAGGCCGTCGACGAGGTCCGGCACGACGACGTGGACGACGGTGTGCGCTGGCTCATCGAGTCGTGGCCCCGGACCGCCGCGGTGGTGCACAACCGGTACCTCGACGTCCTCGCGGCGAACGCGCTCGCCGGGGCACTCAACCCCAGCTACCGGATCGGGGTCAACAACCTGGTGTCGCTGCTGACCGACCACGACGAACGGGCGCTCCACGAGGGATGGGAGGGGCTCTGCGGGAGGACCGCGGCGCTCGTCCGGTCGATGTTCGGTCAGCGACCGGACGACGCGCGGCTCGCCGACCTGGTGGCGGAGCTCTCCGCGCGGAACGCGTACTTCCGGGACGCCTGGCAGCGCAACGACGTCACGAGTTCGTCCACCGGCGTGCACGTCCTCGGTCACCCACGGGTCGGCCGTCTCGTCCTGCACTACGCGCGGCTCCCGCTCCCGGGAACGGACGGCCACAGCATCTGGCTCTACCACGCGGAGCCCGGCACACCGAGTGTGACCGCCCTCGAACGCCTCGGCAGGACCGCTCCCTCGTAGGACCTCGTGCCCGTGGTGGACCTCGTGCTCCTCCCTGGTAGCAGCGGGGACAGGCAGGACGGCCCCGATCGCCCTACCGTCGCGACATGGACCTCCACCTCACCGACAAGGTCGTCGTCGTCACCGGTGCGAGCAAGGGCATCGGACTCGCGATCACCGAGGCGCTCGTCGCCGAGGGGGCGCGCGTCGTCGCCGGTGCCCGCAGCATCACCGACGAGCTGGTCGCACTGTCCGACTCCGGTCAGGTGCTCGCCGTCCCCGTCGACCTCTCGACCCCGGACGGGCCGGCCGAGCTGGTCGCACGGAGCGAGCACTTCGGTGGGCTGGACGTCCTCGTCAACAACGTCGGAGCGGTCACGCCACGAACGGACGGGTTCCTCGCGGTCGGTGACGACGAGTGGGCGCGGACGCTCGAGCTCAGCCTCATGGCGACCGTGCGGACCACCCGCGCCGCCATCCCGCTGCTGCTCGAACGGGGACGGGGGAACGTCGTCACGATCGCGTCCGTCAACGCCTTCCTGCCCGATCCCGGCGTCATCGACTACTCGGCGACGAAGGCTGCGGTCTGGAACCTCTCGAAGTCCCTCTCGAAGGAGTACGGCCCGCAGGGCATCCGGTTCAACACGATCAGTCCCGGGCCGGTGTCGACACCGCTCTGGCTCGGCGAGGGCGGGGTCGCGGCGACCGTGGCCGCCGCGACGGGGGTCTCACCGGAGGTGGCGCGGGAACGCATCATCGCCGAGGGAGGTGGCTTCTCCACCGGACGCTTCACCGAACCGGCCGAGGTCGCCGACCTCGTCGTCCTGCTCGCCAGCGATCGAGCCGGCAACGTGACCGGCGCCGACTTCCTCATCGACGGCGGCCTGACCAAAGACCTGTGACCGCCCGGCGGACCTCGCACGGGCGGCTCCACCCGAAGGAGCAACCATGTCGAAACCCCCGGTCGTGTTCATCCACGGCCTCTGGATCCACTCGTCCGCCTGGCAGCCGTGGATCGACCTGTTCGCCGAGCACGGCTACGAAGCGATCGCGCCCGGGTGGCCCGGCGACTCGGACACGGTCGAGGCGACCCGTGACGACCCGGACCGACTCGACGACGTCGGGATCGAGCAGATCTGCCGGCACTACGCCGACCTGATCGACGGGCTCGACGCGAAGCCGATCGTGGTCGGGCACTCCTTCGGAGGCCTCATCGCCCAGGAGCTCCTCGCCAACGGCTACGCCGTCGCCGGTGTCGCGATCGACCCGGCACCGATCAAGGGCGTGAAGATCCTGCCGTTCTCCCAACTCCGATCCGGGTTCCCCGCGCTCGGCAACCCGAAGAACAAGCGACGGACGGTCTCCCTGACGGCCAGTCAGTTCCGGTACGCCTTCGGCAACGCCATCAGCGCCGAGGAGTCCGACGCCCTGCACGCCGCATGGACCATCCCCGGGCCGGGACGACCGCTGTTCGAGGACGCTTCTGCGAACTTCACGCGCAACTCCCCGGCGACGGTCGACACGCACGCGGCGCCGCGCGGCCCGCTGCTGCTGACGTCGGGCAGCGAGGACCACACGGTCCCCAGGTCGGTGACCCTCGCCGTGCACCGCCTGTACAGCGACAACACCGCTGCCGTCACCGAGTACCGGGAGTTCGAGGGTCGAGGCCACTCGCTCACCATCGACAACGGATGGCGGACCGTCGCAGACGCCACACTCGACTGGCTGACGACGCAGCGCCTGGAGGGCGCCGACGACCAGCTCACGGCGCCGTAGCCCTGCGGACGGGTCCAGCGTGCCCAGTCGTGGGACGACCCTCGCCGTCGCGATCCTCGCCTCGTTCGTCGCGTTCCTCGACGGCTCCGTCGTCAACGTCGCGTTGCCGGCGATCGCCGACGAGCTCGGCGGACAGGTCCGGACCCAGCAGTGGGTGCTCGACGCGTACCTCCTCGCCCTCGGCGCCCTGATCCTGCTGACCGGTTCGCTCGCCGACACCTTCGGCAGGATCCGGGTCCTGCGGGTCGGGCTCGGTCTGTTCGGGCTGGCGTCGATCGCGTGCGCGGTCGCTCCGACGGCGGGACTCCTCATCGCAGCGAGGGTGGCGCAGGGGGTCGGTGCCGCCCTCCTCGTCCCCAGCTCGTTGGCACTCATCACCGCTGCGTTCCCCACGGCGACCCGGGGACGCGCGATCGGGACGTGGACGGCGTGGACGAGCACCGCATTCGTCGTCGGACCGCTCCTGGGCGGTGTGCTCGTCGACCTCGTCGGGTGGCGGTCCGTGTTCGCCGTCAACGTGATCCCGATCGCCGTCACCGTGGCGTTGCTCGGCCGATCGCGCGATCGAGCGCGAGTGGTCGGGGCGCCGAGGATCGACGTCCTCGGTGCGGTCCTGGTCGCGGTCGGCCTGGCAGCGGCCGCCTTCGGCCTCATCGAGCAGCAGGAGTCCGGCTGGGCCAGTCCGGTCGTGCTCGTCTCCCTGGCGTCGGGGGCCATCGCCCTGACGGCGTTCCTCGCGTGGGAGCGGCGTGCTCCGGAACCGCTGCTGCCGCTCACCCTCTTCCGGATCGGGGACTTCCGGAACGGGAACCTCGCGACGGCGGCCATCTACGGCGGAGTGTCCCTCGGGCTCCTGGTCGTCGTGCTCTTCCTCCAGGAGGTCGCGGGGTACCCGGCGACGCTCGCGGGTCTGGCGACGTTGCCGATCGCGCTGACGTCCCTGCTCCTCGCGCGCTCGATCGGTGCGCTCGCCGGGCGCCTCGGTTCCCGCGTGTTCGTGGCGGTCGGCTGCACGATCTCGGCCGGCGGGTTCCTGCTCATGCTGACGGCTCGGCCGCCCGTCGACTTCGCCTGGCAACTGCTGCCCGGTCTGCTCGTCTACGGTGTCGGGCTGGCGACGACGGTCGCGCCGCTGACGACCGCGGTGCTCGCGTCCGTGCCGTCCGACCGCGCCGGCGTCGCCTCGGCGGTCAACAACGCCGTGGCACGGATCGCCGGGCTCGTCGCGATCGCGTTCCTCAGCACCGTCGTGGGGCCGGAGATCGACACGGTCGGCTTCCACCGAGCGCTCGTGGTGACCGCCTGCCTGTTCGTGTGCGGTGCACTGGTGGCCGGTTTCGGCCTCGGCGGCCGGACTGTCGGCACGGCATCGATCCCGGCTGCTGCGGCAGCGAACTGCAACGACCGTGCCGTGCCCGCCGGGGTCGGAGCGGGCCGTCCGTCGGCCGCGGGCGAGTCGGCATGAGCGTCCGCAGAGGACAGATCCCCAGAACCGGCACGGACCCACGTGTTGCGGGCCCCGGAGGTGTCGCTGCTCAGCGCGACCGTCGGTAGGTACTGCCGTCGCAGGTGTGCACGGCCGAGTCGTCCGTGAGCGACCGGAGATTGTAGGCCGCGCAGTCGACGAACGTCCCGATGCTGATCTTCGACGCCGACCGGTGGAGCTCGCCCTTCGACGGTCCGTCCGAGCCGATGCCGGCGCGGTGGACCATCCAGTCGACGTCCTGCGCCTCCTCGTCGAGGTAGCGCATGACCGCCTCGTTGTCCTCGTGCTGCCCGACGTGGCTGCGGGCGACCGTGCCGCGGATCAGCCGGAGCACGGGCGAGAGTCGCTTCCCCGGCGCCGCGCTCAGTCCGCCCGCCTGGTACAGGAACCGCCGGGTCCCGCTGCGGCGCATCGCCGGGACGAGCGACCGGACGAGCGTCGTGTTCACCTGGCGTGTGCGCTGGGCCGCGGCGTCGCCGAGCATGGCGACCACCCCATCGACACCGTCGAGGAGCGCGTCGAGGTCGAGGTCGTCCGTGACCGAGCCCTGCACGATCTCGAGTTCGTCGTGCCGGACCGCCAGCTTGGCGGGCGTCCGCACGAGCGCCCGGACGTGGTGTCCCGCGTCGAGCGCGAGCCGAGTGAAGTGCCGTCCGGTCTGTCCGGTACTGCCGAACACGAGCAGGTTCTGTTGCGTCGCCATGTCCTCACACTCAACACCGCCGGGCAGGCAGCCGTGGTCTCGACGTGGTGATCGAGCCGACGGAGCGTTCAGCCCCGCTCGCGCAGGAACGCCACCTGCCGCTCCCAGTGCCGGAACCCGCCGCCCTCGTGCCCGTTGTACGGGTAGACCTCGATCGCCTTGTCCGTCGAGGCGAGGGCGTTGTAGGCGGCGAAGGTCGTCCGCGGCGGCACCACGTCGTCCATGAGCGCGACCGAGAACAGTGCCGGCGCGGTGATGCCGGCGGCGTGGTGCACGCCATCGAAGTACGCCGCGGCGTCCCACACGGTGTCAGCGGCCTCGCGGTGCACCGACAGGTACTGCGCCAGTTCGAGGTACGGGCCGCCGACCGCGACGGCCGTGCCCTCCTCCCAGGCGCACAGGAACGCGACGTCGGGCAGGACGGCCGTGACCGGTCCGACGTGCGCCTCGACGAGTGCGGCGGCGGCGATGGCGATCCCGCCGCCCTGGCTGCCACCGGTCAACGCGATGCGGGACGGGTCGATGCCCGGCAGCGTCCGGACCGCCTCGACGAGCCGGACGGCGTCGGTGTACACGCGGCGGTAGTAGTGGTCGGCGGGGTCGGTGATCCCGCTCGTCATCCAGCCGCCGATGTGCGGGCCGGAGCCGTGGGGGTCCGGGGTGTCGCCGCCGGAGCCCCAGCCGCTGCCCTGGCCGCGGGTGTCCATCACGACGTGCACGTACCCGGCGAGGGCCCACGAGACGCGTTCGCCGGGCAGGCCCCGGCCGCCGTTGTAGCCGAGGAACTCGACGACGACGGGCAGGGGCCCGGCGGCGCCGACGGGGCGACTCACCCAGGCGCGGACGGGGTCGCCGGCGAAGCCCGGGAAGGTGAGGTCCTCGATGACGAGGCCGGTCACCGGGGTCTCGGCGGGCACCAGGACCGGGGTGGTCCCGGCGCCGGCGGTACGCGAGGCCGCGATGGTGTCGGTCCAGAAGGCGTCGAAGTCGACGGGGCGGCGGACGTCCGCACGGTGGGTGCGGAGCGCCTCGAGGGGCAGGTCGGTGAATGGCATGGGTGTCCTCCGGGACGATCCTGCCCCCGGCGTCGTGGTGGACGGCGCCGGGGGCAGGGAGTGTCGTGGTGCGGTGTCCGTCAGCGGGCGGCGGCGCGGTACTGCTCGAGGACCGCCGGGTGCGGGTCCGCGGGCACGACCGTGGTGTCGAGATCCCACGACGGGAACGACCCGGTGAGGACCCAGGCGGCCTGTCGAGCGGCCCCGGCGGCGACGTACTCACCGGGGGCGGGGAGCTCGACGTCCCGCCCGAACACCTGCGCGGCGACGACGCGGACGGCCTCGTTGCGTGCGGCACCGCCGATGAGCAGCAGCCGCGAGACCGTGACACCCGTCGCTTCCACCGCGGCGAGGCCGTCGGCGAGGGCGCAGAGCATCCCCTCGACGGCCGCCCGCGCCAGGTGGGCGCGGTCCGTTGTGTCCGGTGTCATCCCCAGCAGGGACGCGGTCGCGTCCGGCCGGTTCGGCGTGCGTTCCCCGACGAAGTACGGCACCAGGACGAGCCCGTCGGCGCCGGCCGGCGCCTCGAGCGCGAGCGCGCCGAGCGCGTCGTGGTCCACACCGAGCAACCGTCCGATCACCTCGAGCACGCGGGCCGCGTTGAGTGTCGTGACGATCGGGAGGCGCGACCCGCTCCCGTCGGCGAAGCCCGCCACCGTCCCGCTCGGGTCGCGCACCTCGGCGTCGGAGACCCCGAAGACGGTGCCGCTCGTGCCGAGGGACACCGCGACGTCGCCCGGGCCGAGTCCGAGGCCGAGCGCTGCCCCGGCGTTGTCGCCGAGTCCGGCGCCGATGACGAGTCCGGTCCGGGCGACCGCGCCGCCCGGGAGCTCCACGTCGGTGGACAGCGTGCCCATCGCCTCGTCGGGCGCGACGACGCGGGGCACGACCACGGCGTCGTCGTCACCCATCGACGCGGGGCGCATCGGACGACCGAGTGCGAGCGCGAAGAGCTCCGGGTCGTACTCGCGGCGCACCGGGTCCCAGTAGGCCGTGCCGCTGGCGTCGGAAGCGTCGGTCGCGAGCGCGTCGAGGTCGGGGCCGAGCGGACTCTCGTCCGCCGGGCCGTAGCCGCGGAGCCGCCACGACAGCCAGTCGTGGGGGAGTGCCACGGCGGCGACGCGTGCCGCGTTCTCGGGCTCCGCATCGCGGAGCCACCGCAGCTTGGTGCCGGTGAACGACGCGACCGGCACCAGTCCCGTCCTGGCGACCCATGCCTCCCGTCCGATCTCCTCGACCATCTGCGCGGCCGCGGCCGCACTGCGCACGTCGTTCCAGAGCAGGGCGTCGCGGATGACCCTCCCGTCCGCGTCCAACACGACCATGCCGTGCTGCTGCCCGGCGACCGCGAGGGCGCCGACGTCCTCGAGCCCGCCGGCGTCCGCGACCGCGGCGCCGAGGGCGTCCCACCAGTGGCGGGGGTCGACGGACGTGCCGTCCGGGTGGGACGCGCGTCCCTCCCGGACGAGGGCACCGGTCGCCGCGTCGCGGACCGTGACCTTGCAGGACTGGGTCGACGAGTCGACCCCCGCCACCAGCTCAGCCACGAGCACCCATCAGGTGCTCGATGGCGAGCTGCTGCAGCTTCACGAAGCCGAAGCCCTTGCCGCCGAAGTACGCGTCGGCGTCGAAGTCCTCGTACGCCGAACGGTCGGCCAGGAAGTCGTCGTAGGACTCGCCGGCGTTGAGCGTCGGCGTGGAGAGCTCCGGGACCTTCGAGGCCTCGAGCGCGGCCTGCACCTCGGGGTCGGCGCGGAACGCCTCGGCCCGCTCCTTGAGGAGGAGGTACATGCGCATGTTCGCGGCCGCGGAGTCCCAGACACCGGTGATGTCCTCGGTGCGGCTCGGCTTGTAGTCGAAGTGGCGGGGGCCGTCGTACGCCTGGCCGCCCTGGGGTGCACCGTGCTCGAGCAGGTCGACGAGCGAGAAGGCGTTCTGCAGGTCACCGTGACCGAACACCAGGTCCTGGTCGTACTTGATGCCGCGCTGACCGTTGAGGTCGATGTGGAAGAGCTTGCCCTGGTACAGCGCCTGGGCGATGCCGGCGGTGAAGTTGAGGCCCGCCATCTGCTCGTGGCCGACCTCGGGGTTGATGCCGAACATCTCCGGACGCTCGAGGGTCTCGGTGAACGCGATCGCGTGGCCGAGGGTCGGCAGGAGGATGTCGCCGCGGGGCTCGTTCGGCTTCGGCTCGATCGCGAACCGGATGCCGTAGCCCTTGTCCGTGACGTAGTCGGCGAGCAGGTTGACGGCCTCGCGGTAGCGCTCGAGCGCCGCCTGCACGTCCTTCGCGGCGTCGTACTCGGCGCCCTCGCGGCCGCCCCACATCACGAACGTCTTCGCACCGAGCTCGGCGGCGAGGTCGATGTTGCGGAGCACCTTGCGAAGCGCGAAGCGGCGGACCTGCCGGTCGTTCGAGGTGAAGCCGCCGTCCTTGAAGACCGGGGCGGAGAAGAGGTTCGTCGTGACCATCGGCACGACGATCCCGGTCGCCTCGAGCGCGCCCGTGAGGCGGTCGATCTGCTTCTGGCGTTCAGCGTCGGTCGACCCGAACGCGAACAGGTCGTCGTCGTGGAAGGTCAGGCCGTAGGCGCCGAGCTCGTCGAGCTTCTCGACCCCCTCGACCACGTCGAGCGCGGGCCGGGTCGGCCCGCCGAAGGGGTCGGATCCGTTGTAGCCGATGGTCCAGAGACCGAAGGAGAACTTGTCTGCACGGGTGGGCGTCGTTGCCATGGTGGTCACCGTTCGTCGTCGAAACAAAATGTTGCCGCGCCCAACATAAGCGGTAGTGTTGGCTGTGGCAAGGACGTGATCGCAAAGGAGCGAGCGGATGGCGGAAGAACGACGCGTGCAGCAACGGCTGCGGGTCGCGATGGTCGGACACGGGTTCATGGGAGCCGCGCACTCACAGGCGTGGCGGACCGCACCGCGGTTCTTCGACCTGGGGGCGGAGCCGGAGATGGCGGTCGTCGTCGGGCGTGATCCCGAGCGGACCGAGGCCGCTCGGAAGCAGTACGGCTGGCAGGCCGCATCCACCGACTGGCGGGCCGTGGTCACCGACCCGGACATCGACGTCGTCGACATCTGCTCGCCGGGTTCGTCCCACGTCGAGGTCGCGATCGCCGCGCTCGAGGCGGGCAAGCACGTGCTCTGCGAGAAGCCCCTCGCCAACACCGTCGCCGAAGCCGAGGCCATGACCGCCGCGGCATCGGCCGCGCGGGCGAACGGCGTCCGCGCGATGGTCGGGTTCAGTTACCGCCGGGTGCCCGCGATCGCGCTGGCGAAACAGCTGGTCGAGGCCGGCCGGCTCGGGACCGTCCGGCAGGTCCGCGCGCTCTACCTGCAGGACTGGCTCGCCGACGAGGACGGCCCGATGACGTGGCGGCTCGACAAGTCGCTCGCCGGGTCCGGCTCGCTCGGTGACATCGGGGCGCACGCCATCGACCTGGTCGAGCACGTCACCGGCGCGCACCTCACGACCGTGTCCGGCACGCTCGAGACCTTCGTGCCCGAGCGTCCCCTCCTCGCCGACGGCGTCGGACTGTCCGGCACCGCGTCGAGCGAGCGCGGACAGGTGACCGTCGACGACGCCGCGTTCTTCCTCGGTCGACTCGGCGGCGGTGCCGCGGACGGTGCGATCGGGTCCTTCGAGGCCACCCGGTACGCCACCGGCCGGAAGAACGGCCTGACACTCGAGATCAGCGGCTCGGCGGGCGCGATCCAGTTCGACCTCGAGTCGATGAACGAACTGCGCTTCTACGACGCCACGGCCCCGGCCGGCGAGCAGGGCTTCCAGCGCATCCTCGTGACCGAACCCGAGCACCCCTACATGGCCGCGTGGTGGCCGAGCGGGCACCTCATCGGCTACGAGCACACCTTCAGTCACGAGGTGAAGGACTTCGTCAACGCGATCGTCGCCGGCACCGACCCGTCACCGTCCTTCGACGACGGGCTGCACGTGCAGCGGGTGCTCGACGCCGTCGAACGCAGCGCCGCCGACGGCAGCACCTGGACGGTGATCTGAATGGCCACGCGTCAGGCACTCGTCGTCCGCGGCGGCTGGGACGGGCACCAGCCCGTCGAGACCACCGACCTGTTCATCCCGTTCCTGCAGGACCACGGGTTCGAGGTCCGGGTCGAGGGCTCGCCCGCCGTGTACGCCGACCAGGAGTACATGGACACCGTCGACCTGATCGTGCAGGTCAACACCATGACCACGATCGCGGCCGAGGAGTTCGCCGGCCTGCAGCGCGCGGTGCTGAACGGCACCGGCCTGGCCGGGTGGCACGGCGGCATCGCGGACTCGTACCGCGACAACGCCGACTACCTCCACATGATCGGCGGGCAGTTCGCGCACCACGCGGGCAAGCACCCGTCCGAGCGGATCGGGGAGCAGTCCGACAACTACGTCCCCTACACGGTGCACATCACGGGCCTCGGGCACGAGCACCCCATCACCCAGGGGATCGAGGACTTCGACCTCGTCACCGAGCAGTACTGGGTCCTCAGCGACGAGTACGACGACGTCCTCGCCACCACCACGCAGGAGGCCCGCGAGTGGGACGCCTGGAACCGGCCGGTCACCGCGCCGGCGATCTGGACCCGGCAGTGGGGGAAGGGACGGATCTTCGTCTCGGCACCCGGACACCGGATCGAGATCGTCGAGTCGCAGCCGGTCCGCACGATCATCGAACGCGGACTCCTGTGGGCAGCACGATGAGCGCGCAGCCGACGCGTGACGACGCAGCCGCCACGCCGCTCCGCGTCGGGGTGATCGGTGTCGGGGTGATCAGCCAGCAGTACTTCGAGCACTTCCCGGCCCTGCCCGACCTCGAACTCGTCGCGGTCGCCGACATCGACGTCGACCGTGCCCGGACCGTCGGCGCCGCCCAGGGGGTGCGGGGCTCCTCCGTCGAGGACCTCCTCGCCGCCGACGACGTCGACGTCGTGCTCAACCTGACGATCCCCGCAGCCCACGCCGACGTCGCCACCCGGGCGCTCGCCGCCGGCAAGCACGTGTACGGCGAGAAGCCGCTCGCGATGTCCACCGCCGAGGCGGCCCCGGTCCTCGACCTCGCACAGCGGGCCGGGCTCCGGGTCGGCAGCGCGCCGGACACCGTGCTCGGGACGGGCATCCAGACCGCGCGCGCCGCGATCGACGACGGTGCGATCGGCACCCCCGTCGCCGCTGCGGTGTCGTGGAGCGCACCCGGCCACGAGCTCTGGCACCCGGCCCCCGCCTTCTACTACCAGCCCGGCGGCGGCCCCCTGCTCGACATGGGGCCGTACTACCTCACGAGCCTCGTGTCGTTCTTCGGACCGGTCGTCCGGGTCAGCGGCAGCGGCACACGGTCCACCCGCGAGCGCACGATCGCCACCGGTCCCGCCGCCGGCACGGTGCTCCCCGTGGACATCGACACCCACGTCGTCGCGATCCTCGAGCACGAGAGCGGCGTGGTCTCCACCGTGACGGTCTCGTTCGAGGTCTGGGCCACGCGCAGTCCGCTCTTCGAGGTGTACGGCACCGCCGGCACCCTCGGCGTTCCCGACCCGAACCGGTTCTCCGACCCGGTGTCGATCGCCACCGCCGACGACCGCGAGTGGCGGGAGCTGCCGGTGTCCGCCGGGTACGCCGACGCCGGACGCGGCTACGGCCTCGCCGACATGGCGCGGGCGATCGCGACGGACCGTCCGCACCGGGCGTCCGGGGCCCTGGCGTACCACGTGCTCGAGGTGATGGAGGCGGTCGCGACCGCGGCCCGCGACCACACCGTCGTCACGGTCGAGTCCACCGTCGAACGACCGGCGACCGTGCCGTCCGGCGCGCGACCGGAGTCGTGGTGACCCGCCGCGGCGGCCGGCCCGGCCACGGGAGCCGCGTGGGCCGACCCGGCCACAGGAGGAAGGAAGCAGCATGACGGAGACGACCCGTGCCTCCAGTCCGACGACGGACCCGACGACGAACCCGACGACGCCGACCCGGCCGGTCACCCTGTTCACCGGCCAGTGGGCGGACCTGCCCTTCGAGGAGGTCGCACGCCTGGCGGGCGAGTGGGGGTACGACGGCCTCGAGATCGCCTGCTGGGGCGACCACCTCGACGTCCGGCGCGCCGCGACGGACCCGGCGTACGTGGCGGACCGCCGCGCGGTCCTCGAGCGCAACGGCCTGCAGGTCTGGACCATCGCGAACCACCTCGTCGGGCAGGCCGTGTGCGACGACCCCATCGACCAGCGGCACGAGGACATCGTGCCGCCGCGCGTGTGGGGCGACGGGGACCCCGAGGGCGTCCGGCAGCGTGCCGCGGAGGAACTGCAGTGGACCGCGCGTGCGGCCGCAGCGCTCGGCGTCGACACCGTCACCGGCTTCTCCGGATCGTCCATCTGGAAGACCGTCGCGGGCTTCCCGCCCGTGCCGCCCGGGATGATCGACGCCGGCTACCAGGACTTCCACGACCGCTGGTCGCCGATCCTCGACGTGTTCGAGGAGGTCGGCGTCCGCTTCGCGCTCGAGGTGCACCCGTCCGAGATCGCCTACGACTACTGGACGGCGAAGCGCACGCTGGAGGTCTTCGCGGACCGCCCGGCGTTCGGGTTCAACTTCGACCCGTCGCACTTCGTCTGGCAGGACCTCGACCCCGCGGCGTTCCTGCTCGACTTCGCCGACCGGGTGTACCACGTGCACTGCAAGGAGTCGGTGAAGCAGCTCGACGGGCGCAACGGCCGGCTGTCGTCGCACCTGCCTTGGGGCGACCCCCGCCGTGGCTGGGACTTCGTCACCGCGGGGCACGGGGACGTGCCGTGGGAGCGGGTGTTCCGCGTGCTGAACCACATCGGGTACGCCGGACCGACGAGCGTCGAGTGGGAGGACGCCGGCATGGACCGGCTCGTCGGTGCCCCGGAGGCGCTGGCGTTCGTCCGGAAGCTCGGCACGATCGCACCACCCGAGGCGTCGTTCGACGCGGCGTTCTCGCGGTCCCGGTGACCGAGGCGGTGGGGCGCGGGGGCGACGCGGCGGGGCGCGACGCGGCGGTGGGGCGCGCGGGCGCCGTCCGGCCGCCGGCCGTCCGGAACAACACCGCGCGGGTCCTCCGGCTCGTGCACGAGGACGGCCCCATCACCCGTGCCGAACTCACCCGACGCACCGGCCTCAACCGGTCGACGACGCTCGCCATCGTCGGTGAGCTCGTCGAGCGCGGGCTCGTGCACGAGGAAGCCGCCGGCACCGGCCCGTCCACCGGGCTGTCCGCCGGGCCGCCCGCCGGGACCAGTGCCTCGGGCGCCGGGCCGTCCGCCGCAGCGGGGCACTCCGCCGCCTCGGTCGGCCGTCCCAGCCCCGTCGTCCGGGCGTCCGCCGACGTCGTCGCGGTGGCAGTGACCGTCGAGGTCGACGCCGTCACGGTCGCCCTCGTCGGGCTCGACGGCAGTGTCCGCGACCGAGCCGTCGCGACCTCCGACGGGCCGCCGACCGCGGCCGAGGCCGTCGAGACCATCGCTGTGCTCCTCGACCGCCTGGTGTCCGCCGGCAGCGGAGGACTCCGGGTCGTCGGCATCGGCGTCGCGGTCCCCGGCACCGTCCGCGTCGAGGACGGCGTCGTCCGCTACGCCCCGCACCTCGGCTGGCACGACGAACCCGTCGCCGGCCCGCTCGCCGCACGCACCGGTCTGCCCGTCCGCGCGACGAACGACGCGAACACCGGAGCCTGGGCCGAACGCCTCTACGGCAGCGGCCGGGGCGTCGACGACCTCATCTACCTCAACGGCGGCGCGAGCGGCATCGGTGGCGGCGTCATCAGCGCCGCCCGGCCCCTCAGCGGCGCAGCCGGCTACGCGGGCGAGCTCGGGCACACCTTCGTCGCCGCGAACGGGATCCGCTGCCACTGCGGTGCCGTCGGGTGTCTCGAGACCGAGGCCTCGCGGGACGACCTGGTGCGGGTGACCGGGGTCGCGGCGGACGACCCGGAGGCGCTCGCCGCGGTCCTCGCCGAACGACGGCCCGAGGTCGAGCGGGTCGTGGACCGGCAGGTCGCCGCGCTCGCCACCGCCCTCCGGAACGCGATCCACACCGTGAACCCCGAGGTGGTCGTCCTCGGCGGGTTCCTCGGTGTCCTGTTCGACCACGTCGGGGACCGTATCGAGACGGCCGTCCGGGAACAGTCGATGTCGGCGATGACCGAGCGGCTCCGCATCGCGCCGGCCGCACTCGGCGCCGACGTCCTGCTCCGCGGTGCCGCCGAGATCGGGTTCCGCGACCTGCTCCGCGACCCCACCACCATCAGTACCAACACGTCCGGCCGCGCCGCGGCCACCAACACGTCCGGCCGCGCCGCGGCCACCACCACCACGTCCGGCCGCGCCGCGGCCACCACCACGTCCGGCCGCGCCGCTGCGGCCGAGGAAGCGAGACCCGCATGACCTCCATCCAGCGCCAGCGCGTCAGCGTGCTGCTCGGCACCCAGGACCTCACCGTCGAGGACCGCCCCGTCCCCGAGGTCGACCCCGGCGACGTGCTCGTCCGGGTCGCCGCCGTCGGCGTGTGCGGCTCCGACGTGCACTACTACCGGCACGGCCGCATCGGGGACTTCGTCGTCGAGGAGCCCCTCGTCCTCGGCCACGAGCTCTCCGGCACGATCGTCGCCGTCGGGGACGGTGTCGACGAGGCCCGGGTGGGCGAGCGCGTCGCCGTCGAACCGCAGCGGCCCTGCCACCGCTGCGCCCAGTGCCTGGCCGGCCGCTACAACCTCTGCCCGCACATGCGCTTCTACGCGACGCCGCCGATCGACGGTGCCTTCGCGGAGTTCGTCACCATCGAGTCCGAGTTCGCGCACACGCTGCCCGACGCCGTCTCGTTCGAGGCGGGTGCGCTCCTCGAGCCGCTCTCGGTCGGGATCGCCGCCGTCCGCAAGGCGCGCATCGTCCCCGGATCGTCGGTCCTCATCGCCGGCGCCGGGCCGATCGGCATCATCTGCGCGCAGGCGGCGAGGGCGTTCGGCGCGTCCCGGATCGTCGTGAGCGACCTCGTCGCGGAACGCCGCGAGCGCGCCCTGCAGTACGGGGCCACCGAGGTCGTCGACCCCACCGTGGTGTCGGTCGCGTCCGACCTCGTGCCGGTGGACGCGTTCATCGACGCCAGCGGTGCACCCCGTGCGGTCTCCGACGGCATCAAGGCGGTCGGCCCGGCGGGTGCTGCGGTCCTCGTCGGCCTCGGGAACTCCGAGATGACGCTGCCCGTCGAGCACATCCAGAACCTCGAGGTCACCGTCACCGGCATCTTCCGGTACACGAACACGTGGCCGGTCGCGATCGAGCTGGTCGCTTCCGGGCAGATCGACCTCGACTCGCTCGTCACGGGACGCTTCGGCCTCGACGACGTCCGCGACGCCCTCGAGAGCGACACCGACCCGGCCTCCCTCAAGTCGGTCGTCTACCCCGGCGGCGTCCCCGCCTGACGCCCGAGCGGCACGGGGCGCGCGCGCCGTGCCCGCGGACGCGGTGCCCGCGGACGCGGTGCCCGCGGACGAACGGTGCGAGGTTCCGGAACCGGTGGCGGCCTGCGGGGCTCGCACCGTGCCCGGAACCCCGCACCGTTGTCGGACTGGAGGCCCGTGGTGACCCCGCCACGGGCCTCCAGTCCGACACGTGCCCCGGAACGGGGCCACCGGCGCGTCACCCGGACGCGCTACGGTTCGCGCATGACGGCTCCACTCTCGGCTGCAGTGCCGCAGCGCACCGACCGGCGCGCGCTCGTGTCCTGGGCGCTGTGGGACTGGGGTTCCGCAGCGTTCAACGCGGTCGTCACCACCTTCGTCTTCAGCACCTACCTGGCGAGCCGGGCGTTCGTCGACCCCTCCCTCGTCGCCGACACCTCCGCCGCCGGGACGGCACTCGTGGAGCGCGAACTCGCGCACAACGCGGCCGTCGTCTCCACCGCGCTGACCATCGCCGGCATCGTCGTCGCCCTCGTCGCCCCCGCGATCGGCCGCCTCGCGGACTCCTCCGGACACCGCCGCCGGTCCGTCCTCATCGCGACCATCGGTGTCACCCTGTCCATCGGCGGCATGGTGTTCGTCGCGCCGAGCCAGCCGTACCTGCTGCTCGGAGCCGCCCTCCTCGGCATCGGCACCGTCGCGTACGAGATCGCGAGCGTCGGCTACAACGCCATGCTCGGCCAGGTCGCACCCGGCGAACAGAAGGGGCGGGTGTCCGCCATCGGCTGGGCGGCCGGCTACTTCGGCGGGATCGTGCTGCTCGTCGTGCTCCTGCTCCTCTGCATCCAGGACTTCGGCGTCCCCGGGGTCGCCGGGCTCCTGCAGCTCCCCGCGACCGTGGCGTCCGGGCAGTGGGACGTCCGCATCGCGATCGGCATCGCCGCCGTGTGGATGGCGATCAGCTCGATCCCGCTGTTCGTCACCGTGCCCGAGGCCGCGCGGGTCCGCACCCGCACCGGAGGCGTCTTCGCCGCCTACGCGGACCTCGGGCGGGACATCGCACGGCTGTGGCGGGAGCGACGGAACGTCCTCGCGTTCCTGCTCGCGAGCGCGGTGTTCCGTGACGGTGTCGGCGCCGTGTTCACCTTCGGCGGGATCATCGCCGCGCAGGTGTTCGGCTTCAGCCCCTCGCAGGTGATCCTGTTCGCCATCGCCGCGAACGTCGTCGCGGGCGTCGCGACCTTCGTGTCCGGGTGGCTCGACGACCGGTTCGGTTCCCGGGCGATCATCACGGTGTCGCTGGTCGGGCTCGTGCTCACCGGGCTCGGCGTGTTCCTGATCGGCACGGCGACCGAGGGCTTCTGGATCCTCGGTCTCACGCTCGCGGTGTTCGTCGGGCCGGTGCAGGCGTCGTCGCGGGCGTACCTCAGCCGGCTCGCGACGCCCGGCCGCGAGGGAGAGCTCTTCGGCCTCTACGCCACCACCGGTCGGGCGGCGTCGTTCCTCGCGCCGGCGCTGTTCGGCGTCGCCGTGACGATCGGCGGCTCGACACGGTTCGGGATCATCGGCGTGGTGGTCGTGCTCGTCGCGGGGCTGGTGCTCATGGCGTTCGTGCCGCGGGAGCCGGCCGCCGCGGGGCCGTTCCGCGCGTAGGGAGCGGTTCCGCGCGTCGGGTGTCGTTCCGCGCGTAGGTTGTCGTTCCGCGCATAGGAGGCCGAATCGCTCGTAGGAGGTCGAATCGCTCGTAGGAGGTCGTTCTTCCCGACCCCCTATGCGCGAATCTGCCTTCCACTTCGGTCGTGATGGGCAAGATCGCTTGCCCACCTGCTCCGCCAGTCCGACGGTCCGCCAGTCCGTCCGTTCCGCGTCCCTCCGGCCTGGAGGCGCGGCTCGTCTTCCCCTCCACAGGTGCGGTTCTGCGCACGGTTGCGCACAGGGCCGTGGTTCGGTCCGTCTCCACCCGGTCGCGTGCGCCAGGATGGACCCATGACCGACCAGCGGATCGCCGTCGTCGTCCTCGCCGCCGGGCAGGGCACACGCATGAAGTCGTCCACCCCGAAGGTGCTGCACCGCCTCGCCGGCCTGCCGCTCATCGCCCACGTGCTGCGGACGGCGTCGTCCCTCAGCCCGGAGCACGTCGCGGTCGTCGTCCGGCACGAGCGCGAGCGGGTCGCGGCCGAGGTCGTCGAGCGCGCGCCCGACGCGATCGTCGTCGACCAGGACGACATCGCCGGCACCGGTCGTGCGGTCGAGGTCGCCGTCCAGGCACTTCCCGCCGACTTCGACGGTGCCGTCGTGGTGCTCTCCGGCGACGTCCCGCTGCTCGACGCCGACTCGCTCCGTCGCCTCGTTGACGCGCACGTCGGCGGTGCACACGCCGTCACGCTCGTCAGCGCCATCGCTCCGGACCCCACCGGTCTCGGCCGGGTCGTGCGCGGTGTCGACGGTGCGTTCGTCGGCGTCGTCGAGCACAAGGACGCCACCGCCGAGCAGCTCGGCATCACCGAGACGAACGCAGGCATCTACGCGTTCGACGTCACGCAGCTCCGCGCGGTGCTGCCGTCGTTGACCACGGCGAACGCCCAGGGCGAGAAGTACATCACCGACGCGCCGAGCCTCATCGCCGGCCGCGGCGGCCTGGTCGACGTGGTCACGCTGACCGATCCGTGGCTCGTCGCGGGGATCAACGACCGCGCGCAGCTCTCCGATGCCGCACGGGAGCTCAACGCCCGCATCGTCCGCCGTCACCAGCTCGCCGGTGTCACCGTGCAGGACCCGGCCACGACGTGGATCGACCTCGACGTGTCGATCGAGCCCGACGCCGAGATCCTCCCCGGAACGCAGCTCATCGGCGCCACCGCGATCGCAGCCGGTGCCGTCGTCGGTCCGGACACCACCCTCCGCGACACCGAGGTCGGTGCCGGAGCCGTCGTGAACCGCGTCGACGCCACACTCGCCGTGATCGGCGACGGCGCCTCCGTGGGGCCGTTCGCCTACCTGCGGCCGGGCACGATCCTGGGCGACCAGGGCAAGATCGGCACCTTCGTCGAGACGAAGAACGCGAAGATCGGCCGGGGCAGCAAGGTTCCCCACCTGTCCTACATCGGCGACACCGAGGTGGGTGAGGACTCGAACATCGGGGCGAACACGATCACCGCGAACTACGACGGCGTCAACAAGCACCGGACCGAGGTCGGGTCGAACGTCCGTACAGGCTCGCACAACGTGTTCGTCGCCCCGGTTAGGATTGGTGACGGGGCGTACACCGGCGCGGGTACGACCGTCCGCAAGGACGTACCGGCCGGGTCGCTGGCCATCAGCTACGCCCCACAGCGCAACACCGACGGATGGGTCGAGCAACACCGGCCCGGTTCGCCGGCGGCCGAGGCTGCTCGGCGCGCGAACGGCGAATAGAACACGGCGACCACCCGTCGCCGACATCGACCCCGCGCGGGTCAGGGAGTGAGCACCGCACTTGTCCGGAATCAAAACGACCGGCCAGAAACGACTCGTCCTCGTCTCAGGGCGAGCACACCCGGCGCTCTCCGCCGAGATCGCCGAAGAACTCGGTGTCGAGCTCGTCCCGACCGATGCCCGGACCTTCGCGAACGGTGAGCTCTACACCCGCTTCGACGAGTCGGTCCGCGGCTGCGACGCGTTCGTCATCCAGTCGCACACGGCGCCGATCAACGAGTGGCTCATGGAGCAGCTCATCATCGTCGACGCCCTGAAGCGCGCCTCGGCGAAGCGCATCACCGTCGTCGCGCCGTTCTACCCGTACGCCCGTCAGGACAAGAAGGGCCGCGGGCGTGAGCCGATCTCGGCCCGTCTCGTCGCCGACCTGTTCAAGGCCGCCGGTGCCCACCGCATCATGAGCGTCGACCTGCACGCCGCGCAGATCCAGGGTTTCTTCGACGGCCCCGTCGATCACCTGTTCGCGATGCCCGTGCTGCTCCAGCACTTCCAAGAGATCCTCGACCCCTCGACGCTCACCGTCGTCTCGCCGGACATGGGCCGCGTGCGGGTCGCCGACATCTGGTCCGAGAAGCTCGGCGCGCCCCTCGCCATCATCCACAAGCGTCGCGACCCGCTCGTCCCGAACCAGGTGACCGTGCACGAGATCGTCGGTGACGTCTCCGGTCGCGTGTGCCTGCTCGTCGACGACCTCATCGACACCGGCCGCACCATCGCGAAGGCGGCGGAAGCGCTCAAGGAAGCCGGCGCCACCGGCGTCGTCGTCGCCGCGACGCACGCCGTGTTCTCGGACCCCGCGACCGAGCTGCTGCAGAGCGAGTTCATCGACCGGGTCGTCGTCACGGACACGCTGCCCGTGCCGGAGGACAAGCGCTGGGACCGGCTCGAGGTCCTGCCGATCGCTCCGCTCATCGCCCGCGCCATCCACGAGGTCTTCGACGACGGCTCCGTGACGTCGATGTTCGACGGTGCTGCTTGACCTCACCCGCGCGTGACGCGCTCGCGGCCCGGCTCCGGGCCGCGGGCAGCGTCTTCGCCGAGGACGAGGCAGACCTCCTGCTCGAAGCCGGCGACGGGGATCCGGCACGCCTTCGCTCGCTCGTGCAACGACGCCTGGGCGGCGAACCCCTCGAGTACGTCCTCGGATGGGCGGCGTTCGACGGGCACCGCATCCGCGTGACGCCCGGTGTCTTCGTGCCACGTGCCCGGACGACCGTCGTCGTCGACCAGGCTGCTCGCCGACTGCAGCGGTACGACCGCGTCGTCGACCTCTGTTGCGGGGCGGGAGCGATCTCGGTGGCGTTGCTCGGTCGCGTCGGAGCCCTCGACCTCGTGGCGTCCGACATCGACCCGGACGCGGTGAGCGCCGCGGCGGAGAACATCGGCGACCGCGGCATCGTCGTCGAGGGTGATCTGTTCGCGCCCCTGCCGGATCGGTTCCGTGGCGTGGTGGACGTCATCGCCGTGAACGCGCCGTACGTGCCCACGTCGTCGATCGCGATGATGCCGTCCGAAGCTCGTGACCACGAACACCGGGTCGCGCTCGACGGCGGCTCCGACGGGCTCGATCTGCACCGGCGCATCGCCGCGGGTGCGGGGGAGTGGCTCCGGCGGGGCGGCTCCGTCGTGATCGAGGTGTCGGTGGCCCAGGCTGCCGAGTCCGTTGCGGTGTTCGAGGCATCCGGGTTCGCCGCGTCGGTGGAGTCCGACGACGACGTCGACGGCACCTGCGTCGTGGCGACCCGCGCGGACTGACCGCCGGCGCCGGCGCCCGCGCAGCCGAGACGCCTCGCGCTGCCGAGCGGCCGTCACGCTGCCGAGACGCCGTCACGCTGCCGGGACACCGTCACGCTGCCGGGACACCGTCACGCTGCCGGGACACCGCGCGGCCGCCGAGACACCGTGCGATCCGGCGGTGCCTCGCACCCGACACGGCACCTCGCGGCCGACGCGATGCCTCGCGCCCCCGGCCGGCCGCCCGCGCGCTCCCGAAGCGGCCCGCCCGGAGCAGCCTGCCGACGCAGCACCCGCCCGTCAGGACGCGCGCACCTCGACCGTGTGCCACCCCGACGCCCCGTTCGGCGCCGGCGGCCGCTCGACACTCGTCTGGACCTCGCCATCGGCACTCGTGGCACGCACCTGGATGCGGTGTGACCCCTTCGTCGGCGTCCACCGGTACACCCACTGCCGCCAGGTGTCGGCGGAGACCGAGTCCGCGAGGGTCGCGTCCTGCCACGAGCCGTCGCCGATCCGGACCTGGACACCCTTCACCCCGGTGTGCGGCTGCCATGCGACCCCCGCGATCGCGACCGGCGAGCCGGCCTTCACGGTGGACCCTGCGCGTGGGGTGTCGATGCGGGACTCGACCTTGACGGGACCGCGCTCCGACCAACCCCGGGGCGTCCAGTAACCCTGCGCGTCCGCGAACCGGGTGACCTCGAGTTCGACGACCCACTTCGTCGCGGAGACGTACCCGTACAGCCCGGGGACCACCATCCGCACCGGGAACCCGTGCTCCGGGGGCAGCGGTTCCCCGTTCATCCCGACGGCGAGGAGCGCGGCCGTCCCGTCGTCCTGCAGCACGTCGAGCGGCGTCCCCGCGGAGAACCCGTCGACGCTCCGGGACAGCACCATGTCGGCGCCGGCGTGGGGTCCGGCTCGCTCGAGCAGGTGGCGGATCGGGTACCCGAGCCAGAGGGCGTTCCCGATCAGGTCGCCGCCGACCTCGTTCGAGACGCAGCTCAGCGTGGCGTGGTGTTCCTCCATCGGCAGCGCGAGCAGGTCGTCCCAGGTGAGCTCCACCTCGTGGTCGACGGCACCGTGGATGCGGAGTCGCCAGTCCGCCGTGTCGACGGACGGTACGCGGAGTGCGGTGTCGATCCGGTAGAAGTCGGCGTTCGGCGTCACGTACGGCGTGATGCCGGCGACGTCGAGGGAGGCGCCCGCGGGGACGGCCGGTGCCGAGGTCGCCGGGGACGGCAGCCGGATCGCTCGGCGCGCAGCTGCTGTTGCCTGCATCGCTGATGAGCCCAGCCGCGACGCGGTCCCCACGACCACGGCGACCGCGGCAGCCGCGATGCCCCACGCGAGGAAGGCCCGGCGCTCGGTCGACGCCGGTCGAGGCGCGACGGAGGGCACGGCAGCGGCGGCTTCCCACCGCCGGAGTCGCTGTGCGAGGACACGGAGCACGATGATCGCCGCGGCGACACCGAGCACGGACGGCGCACCGTCGAAGGTGCCGCTGCCGGACCGGGTGCTCACCGCGATGAGCGACAGGACACCCCCGACCGCGAACACCAGCGCTCCGAACGGCGGACGCACCCGCTCGAGGATGCCGGCGGCGGCGCTGACCACGACGACGATGACGCCCATCAGCACGAAGAGCGCGACCTTGTCGCCCGTGCCGAACAGCGACACCATCAGGTCCTTCGCACCATGCGGGGCGAGGTCGATCACGGCGGAGCCGACGGCGATGAGCGGGCTGCCGGCGCCACCGAGGACGAGGGCACCGAGCTCGGCGGCAGCGAAGAAGGACGCGGCGGCGACGAGCCCGGCGGCTGCGGCGAACCACCGTGCCGCCGGGAGGGCGTTCTGGTGGTCCGTCGGCGTCGCCTCGGTCTGCTGGTCAGTGGTCACAGGCTGAGCGTAGGTCGCGGGGACCGGCGCGGGCTGACAACCATGGATTCTGTGGACGGCGAACCGTCCCGGAGGTCGTGGAGGGCGGTTCGGTCGGCGTTCACCGGGCCGCGCCAGCAGTTCACCGGCGGGCCGTGCGAGGATCGGGGTGTGCTGAGGCGTCCCGATCGTGTTCCGCGCCCCGGTCGTGCGCGGCGGCAGGAGCGTCAGCCGTGGTCACCCGCTCGTCGCCTCGCCGTCCTGCGATGGGTCATCGTCGGGGTCTGGGTGGCGCTCCTCACCGCGCGCATCATCGTCGTCTCGCTGTCACCCGGCGCGGACCTGACGTACTTCGGGGTCGCCGAGGTCGCCTCGATCACCCTGGGGTTCGTCGTCATCGGAGTCGCCGTCGTCCGTGCGCAGTCCGTCCGCCGGCGCCGTGAGGACGAAGCGCTCGCGATGGCGATCCGCCGTGTCGACCCGACCGTCTGGCTGGTCCCGGCAGCACCGACGGCGGAACTCCGGACATCGATCGAGTCCGTGCGCCCGGGGGTCTCGCTCGGGCACCGCGTGACCTGGGCGTTCGGTGCGACCGAGGCGTCCCTGTGGGAACTCGAGGACCGCCGTGCCACCCGGCTGCTCGTCATCCGGTGGAGCCGCATGGTGCACGTCGGGCTCGAGGACGTGCAGGGCGACGGTCGGTCCTGGGCGATCGCCTTGCACTACGTCCGGCCGGACGACTCGGCGGCCGTCGCGACCTTCTTCGTCCGTTCGGCACCGGGCTCCCGCCGGATGCTCCGCCGTGGCCCCCGGCTCGAACGGCTCGTCGCCGACCTGGCACGCGAGCGCATCGTCGCCTGACGGCGGCGCAACGGCGGCGCAACGCCGGAGCGACGCCGACGGCGGAGCGACGCCGACGGCGGGAGCGACGCCGACGGCGGGAGCGACGGCGGAAGGCCCCGCCGATCGGCGAGGCCTTCCGGGCGCGGTCGACGCGGCGTCAGTGCGTGGACGGTTCCTGTTCGACCTCGCGGCGGTCGTCGTCGGACCACAGGGTGTGGAACGTGCCGTCCTTGTCGATGCGCTGGTAGGTGTGCGCGCCGAAGAAGTCACGCTGGCCCTGGATGAGCGCTGCGGGCAGGCGGTCGGAGGCGAGCGAGTCGAAGTACGACAGCGCCGACGAGAACCCGGGCGCCGGGATCCCGGACGCGGCTGCGATCCCGACGATGCGGCGCCAGGCGGCTTCGCCCTCGGCGACGGCGTTCGCGAAGTACGGGTCGACCAGCAGCGACTCGAGGGTGGGGTTCTTGTCGTACGCCTCGACGATGCGGTTGAGGAACTGGGCGCGGATGATGCAGCCGCCGCGCCAGATCTTCGCGACGTTGCCGAGGTCGATGTCCCAGCCGTACTCCTTCGCCCCCGCGATGATGAGGTCGAAGCCCTGCGCGTACGCGACGACCTTGGACGCGTAGAGCGCGGCGCGGATGTCGTCGGCGAACGTCTCGGGCACCTCGGCGATCGAGGGCCGCGACTGCACGGACTTCTGGACCGCGGCGCGCTGGGTCGGCTTCGACGAGACCGCGCGGGCGAAGACCGCCTCGCCGATGCCGGAGACGGGGATGCCGAGCCCGACGGCGTTCTGCACGGTCCACACGCCGGTGCCCTTGGACCCGGCTTCGTCGCGGATGACGTCGACGAGCGGCTTGCCGGTCTCGGCGTCCTGCTGCTTGAGGATCTCGCCGGTGATCTCGATGAGGTACGACTCGAGGTCGCCCTTGTTCCACTCGTCGAACACCTGCACCAGGTCCTCGACGGAGAGCCCGCCGACGCGACGGAGGAGGTCGTACGACTCGGCGATGAGCTGCATGTCGGCGTACTCGATGCCGTTGTGGACCATCTTCACGAAGTGGCCGGCACCGTCGGTACCGATGTGCGTCACACACGGTTCACCCTCGGCGACCGCGGCGATCGACTTCAGGATCGGGCCGAGGGTTTCCCAGGCCTCCTTCGAACCGCCCGGCATGATCGATGGGCCCTTCAGCGCGCCCTCTTCACCGCCGGAGATGCCGGTGCCGACGAAGTTGAGCCCCTTCTCGCGGAGGTCGTGCTCACGGCGGATGGTGTCGTGGAAGTTCGCGTTGCCGCCGTCGACGATGATGTCTCCGGGTTCGAACTTCTCGGCGAGCTGCGAGATCACGGCGTCGGTGCCCTTGCCGGCCTGGACCATGATGATCGCGGTGCGCGGCTTCGTGAGGGACGCGACGAAGTCGTCGATGTCCTCCGATGCGATGAACCCGGCGTCGCCGTGTTCCTTGATGAGTTCCTCGGTGCGGGCGTAGGTGCGGTTGTAGACCGCGACCGTGTTGCCTTCACGCGATGCGAGGTTCCGGGCGAGGTTCGAGCCCATCACCGCCAGACCCACCACCCCGATGTTCGCCTGACCGTTGTTGTCTGCCACGTGGGTCTCCTTCGTCCTGACGTCTGGACCTCAACCTACGGTCGGCGGCCTGGAACCGCACGGGTGTTACAACAACTGGGGATGAGTGTTCAGCAGACCAATACTGTGGAGGGATGACCGAGAGCGTTGTCCTCCCGCCCGTGCTCGTGATGGGGGTCTCCGGCTCCGGCAAGTCCACGATCGGGCGGGCCCTCGCCGATGCGCTCGCCGCGCAGGGTGAACCGAGCGTGTTCGTCGACGCCGACGATCTGCACCCCGCCGCGAACAAGGAGAAGATGCGGCAGGGCATCCCGCTCGACGACGAGGACCGCTGGCCGTGGCTCGTCGCCTGCGCGGACCGGATCGCCGAGGTCGAGGCGTCGGGGAGCCGGTGCGTGATGGCCAACTCGGCGCTCAAGCGCGTCTACCGCGACCGTCTCCGTGAGGACGCTCCCGGCCTCGTCATCGCGTTCCTCGACGGTTCGCGCGAGCGCATCGCCGAGCGTCAGTCGCACCGGCACCACGAGTACATGCCGACCTCCCTGCTCGACTCGCAGTTCGCCACCCTGGAGCGTCCGCAGCCGGACGAGGCCGCCGTCGACGTGTCGATCGAGGGTTCGGTCGACGACACGGTGGCGACGATCCTCGCCGCGCTGTCGGTCACTTCCGGCTGAGCTCGGACAGCCGCGAGCGGTACTCCTCGGCGTCGATGTCGCCGCGGGCGAACCGGTCGGCGAGCACCGAGCGCGCGTCCGACCGGGCGCGCCAGCTGCCCCGACGGAGCACCCCGAACACGACGAAGACGACCAGGAACGCGAAGAAGAAGAACGCGGGGAACACGAAGAACGGGAACCCGCCGCCGTGCCAGTACGGCGCGGTCGCTGCGATGGTGGTGAGCATGGGGACCTCCTGAGGTCGGATCGGTGCCGCTGTCGCGACCCTTCCAGCGTCGGGCCTGGAGGCGCGTCACGCGTCCGCCAGGGAGCCCCACTTCCGCCTGCTCCCGCGGTCGTACAGCGGTGCCTCCTCCACAGGCGACTACTCCGGTGGGAGTAGTCCACAGGTCGTGCTGCCGCCCGATGACGCGGGCGGGTGCCGACCCTAGGCTCGCTGCATGGACACCCGACCGACGGCCGCCGATGCGATGCCGACCGACGCCCGCTGGAGCGGTCGCCGTCGGTTCGCGCGCATCGGCCGGGTGCTGCCGGTGGCCGTCGTGCAGATCGTCGGCACGCTCGTGGCCTCGGGCTTCGCGACCGGCGCCGGCTCGGCGGGCACGGTCGGCGGACCACCGTGGGCACGGCACACGCTCGGCCCGGGGGCCGGCGTGGACGCCGTCCAGCTCGGTCCACTCGCCGTCGCGCTGCTCGTCGCCGGGGTCGTGGTCCTCCCGTGGCGGTGGCGATGGCCACGCGGGGTGCTGCTCGTCACCCTCGCCACGACGATCGGCTACGCCCTGGTCGTGAGCCCGCGTGGGCCGTTCGTCGCCGCCCTCACGATGGCACTGGCGAACGCGTGGCTCCGGGGACACCGGGCGTGGGTCCTTGCGGCGGCCGGGCTGAGCAGCGTCGTGTTCCCGACGGCCGACACCGTCCTCGGTCGATCGTCGCTCCTCGACCTCAGCGCGGTGCTGCTCTGCATCGCCTGGGCCACGGTGACGATCGCGGTGTCCGAGCTCGTCCGGGTCCGGCTGGAGCGCGTCGCCGAGCGCCGGCGCCAGCGAGCCGAGGCCGAACGCCGGCGCGCGTCGGACGAACGCGTCCGGATCGCCCGCGAACTCCACGACTCGGTCGCGCACAGCATGTCGCTCATCAACCTGCAGGCCGGGGTCGCGTTGCACCTCGGCTCGGAACTGCCCGAGCAGACCCGCGAGTCGCTGTCGAACATCCGCGACTCCAGCCGCGATGCGCTCGTCGAGCTCCGGACGATCCTCGGCGTCCTCCGCGCCGTGGACGCGCCGCCCGACGGCGGACACGACGGTGACACGCAGGCCGTCGTCGGCACCTCGGAGCGGAACCCGACGCCAGGGCTCGATCGTGTGCTCGCCCTCGTGGAACGTGCGCGTGCGGCCGGGATCGACATCCGGGCATCGATCGACGGCGACCCCGCGGCCATCAGCGGCGTGACCGACCGCAACGCGTTCCGCATCGTCCAGGAATCGGTGACGAACGTGATGAAGCACGCACCCGGTCACCGCGCCGAGGTGTCGGTGACGATCGGACCGGAAGTGGTCGACCTGATCGTCGAGGACCACCCCGGCGGCCCAGGGCGCCTCGCGGGCAGCGGGGACCAGCACATCGGACCGACCGGCAACGGCATCATCGGCATGCGTGAGCGCGCGAACGCGGTCCGCGGCGAGCTGCGTGCCGGTCCGACCACGGACGGTGGTTGGCGCGTGGCGGCCCGGCTCCCCGTCATCACGGCGGACCCCGACGCCCGTGCAGGCGCCACGACGCACGGAACGACAGAGGACACAGCATGACCCTGCCCACCGATGCTCCCGACCCGATCCGGGTGCTCCTCGTCGACGACCAGGTGCTGGTGCGCGCCGGGCTCCGCGCACTCGTCGACGCCGAACCGGGCATGACGGTCGTGGGCGAGGCCGGAGACGGCGATGCCGCGGTCGAGGCCGCCCGTGCCGAACGTCCGGACGTCGTGCTCATGGACATCCGGATGCCCGGCACCGACGGCCTCGCCGCCACGCAGCGCATCTCCGCCGATCCCGAGCTCCACGACGTGCACGTGGTGATCCTCACCACCTTCGAGGAGGACGACTACGTCTTCGAGGCGATCCGCGGCGGCGCGGCCGGCTTCCTCGTGAAGGACACCGAACCGGCCGAGCTCCTCCGGGCCGTCCGCACGGTCGTCGCGGGCGAATCCCTGCTGTCGCCCCGGGCCACCCGCTCCCTGATCGAGGCGTACGCGACCCACGCCAAGCCGAGCTCCCTCGCACCCGGACTCGACGTCCTCACGGACCGCGAACGCCAGGTGATGCAGCTGGTCGCGATCGGTCTCACGAACGCCGAGATCGCGGAGCGCCTCTTCGTCAGTCCGATGACCACGAAGACCCACGTCTCCCGGGCGATGATCAAACTCGGTGCCAGAGACCGTGCCCAGCTCGTCGTCTTCGCCTACGAGACCGGACTCGTCACCCCGGGCTGGCAGGCGTGACCATGCTGCGAACCCAGCCCGTGGTACCGCCACCCGCCTGACCGACGGCGGCGGATGGCAGCGGATGGCAACGCGTGGCAACACCAGCAGCGCCGACGGACACCGAGTTGCATGGGGCCATGTCGTTCACGGGATTCGGCGTCGTCGCCGGCGCAGAACTGACCGAGACCGCACGACGAGCCGGCGCCGACCACGTCGAGCCTGCGATCGCGGGCAACCTCGTCGTCCGCGACGGCACCGGGTGGGCGTTGGCAGAGTCCTACGCGGGTGAGCGCTTCCCGTCGTTCGCGGTGCTCGTCCCGGGTGACCTCCCGCTCCTGACGGCCGATCCCGTGGTCGTCACGGCCTACTTCGCCGCGGTCCTGCCGATCGTCCGGTCCGTCGCCGAGCCCGGGGCGAAGATCGTGTTCGGCTCCGGAACCGCACGCACCGCGCCGGACGGGATGCCGGCGGACGAGGCACGGCACCGGTTCGCCGACGTCGTCCGGACCGCGCGTGACGTCGCTGCCGAGAACGACCTCCGCATCGTCCTCGAGCCGCTGAGCCGCTCCGAGACCAACCTGCTCAACACCGTCGCCGAGACCGTCGCGTTCCTCGACGCTGCGGGGATCGACGGGGTCGACGTCGTCGCGGACCTGTTCCACATCCGGAACGAGGCCGAGCCGCTCGAGGTGATCCGGGCGCACGGCGACCGGATCGGGCACGTCCACGTGAGCGATCCCGACCGGAACCCGCCCGGCGTGGTCGACGACGTCTGGCGGGACTTCCTCGACGTCGTGCACGGCGGCGGGTACCGCGGCTCGGTCTCGCTCGAGTGCCGGTGGTCGCCGGACCCCGCCGTCGCCGGGGTGGAGATGCGCCGCAGCCTCGACCGCCTCCGCGCGGCCCAGTCGACGACCGTCTGACCGATCCCGCCCTCGCACCGTGCGAGCCGCGGCGACCCTTCACTTCGCACCGTGCGAGGTCAGGCGCCCAGACGTCGAACGGTGCCAGGTTCCCCACTCCGTGCGAGGCCGCGGGCCTCGCACGGAGTACGGAACCTCGCACCGCGCGGCAACTACCGAGCGGGAACCACCGAGCGAGAACCACCGAGCAAGAACGACCGAGCGGGAACCACTGAGCGGGAAGCCCCAGCGCCCTCGCACGGTGCGAGGCCCCCCTCAGAGCTTGAACGTCGCCTTCGGGATGTCCGACACGATGCGCCGAGCCGTCCGCACCGCGTCCTCCTCCGAGAGCTCGTGCGTGACCACGAGCGACGCCAGGTACGCCGCGTCCGCCCGCCGCGCCATGTCGTGCCGTGCCGGGATGGAGCAGTACGCCCGGGTGTCGTCGATGAACCCGGAGGTCTTCGTGAACGACACCGAGTCGGTGATCGCCGACCGGTAGCGCCCGATCGCCGCCGGCGTGTCGATGAACCACCAGGGCGCCCCGGCGTACACCGCGGGGTAGAACCCGGCGAGGGGGCCGATCTCCCGCGAGAACACGGTCTCGTCGACGGTGAAGAGCACGAGGTGGAAGCCGGGCGCGGTCCCGAACGACTCGAGTAGCGGCCGCAACGGCTCGGTGAAGGACCCGACGGCGGGCAGGTCGTGTCCGGTGTCGGGCCCGAACCGCTCGAGCGTGGGGGTGTGGTGGTTCCGGATCACGCCGGGGTGCAGCTGCATGACGAGGCCGTCCTCGACGCTCATCTCGGCCCACCGGTAGAGCATGTCGCGCCGGTACGCGACGGCTTCGGCAGCGGTCACACCGGACGGTCCCCGCATCGCGGCCGCATGGATGCGCGAGCGCTCCGACGACGACAGCGGTGTCGAGCCGGCGTCGAGCACCCCGGTGTCCGTGGCGGTCGCGCCGTGTTCGATGAAGAAGCGGCGACGTGCGCGGAGTGCTGCCAGCAGGCCCTCGTGGGTTCCCGTGTCGACGCCGGCGGCCTCACCGATCGACGTGACCACGTGCCTCCAGTCCGACCGTGAGGGGTCGAACACGGCGTCCGCGCGGAACGTGGGGAGCACCCGGCCGGTGAACGTGGGGTCGGCGGCGAGCCGCGCGTGCGCGGCGAGGTCGGCGGTGGGGTCGTCGGTGGTGGCGAGGACCTCGATGCCGAAGGCGTCGAACAGGGCGCGCGGCCGCATCTGCGGCTGCTGCAGCAGGGCGGCGATGTGGTCGTACTGCTGGTCCGCGTTCGCGGCCGACGGCTGCTCCGTCAGCCCGAAGACGTCGTGCAGCTCCGTCTCGAACCAATAGCGGACGGGGGTGGCGAGGAAGTCGTCCCAGTGCTCCGCGAGCTGCCGCCACATGGTGCGGCCTGGAGGCACGGTGCCGGTTCCCGACAGGTCGGCGCGACCCAGCGCCTCCAGTCCGACACCGTTCGCGTGCAGGAGCCGCAGCACGTAGTGGTCGGGCGTGATGAGCAGCGAGGCGGGGTCGGCGAACGGCTGGTCGTCGGCGATGAGAGCCGCGTCGACGTGTCCGTGCGGGGAGATGATCGGCGCGTCGGCGACGGCGGCGTAGACGGTCCGTGCGACGGCGCGCGCTCCCGGGTCGGCGGCGAAGAGCCGGTCGGGGTGCGGCGCGAGCGGGGTGGCGGTGCTGGTGCGGGTCATCGTCGACTCCTTCAGGACGGACGGTGGGACGAGGCGGGCGCGGGGCCGGTCGACTCGCGGACGGTGAGGTGGGTGGGCAGCGCGACCGCGTCGGTCATGTGCTCGCCGGGCAGTTCGTCGGCGGGGATCGCGCCGAGGCGACCGAGGAGCATCCGGATCGCCACGCGGCCGGCCCGTTCGATGGGGGAGGTCATGGTGGTGAGGGGCGGGTTGCAGAAGTCGGCGCCGAAGATGTCGTCGCAGCCGACGACGCTCATGTCCTCGGGGACGCGGACGCCGCGTTCCCGCAGCCGGGTGAGCATGCCGATCGCGATGAGGTCGTTGAACGCGATGCACGCGGTGGCTCCGGCGTGCACGGCGGCGTCGGCGGCGGCCGCGCCGGAGTCGACGAAGGGGGCGTGCGGGCCGATCCGGGCGACCCGGACGCCGAGTCGTTTGGCGACGCGCACGAGGGCCTTCCACCGGCGTTCGTTCGACCACGAGCTGTCCGGGCCGGCGACGTAGAGGATGTCGCGGTGTCCGAGCGACACGAGGTGCTGCACGGCCTGTTCGACCCCTCCGGGGGTGTCGATGAGGACCGAGGGGACCCCGGCGGGGCGACGGTTCACGACGACGAGCGGGGTGCGCTCGGCGAACCGGGCGATCTGCGCGTCGGACAGTCGTGACGCCGTGAGGACGGCGCCGTCGGCCTTGCCGGCGATCGCGCTGAGGGCGGCCATCTCGGCGTCGGCGGACTCCTCGGTGTCGACGAGCAGCTGCGTCCACCCGGCGCCGGAGAGCTGGTGCTGCGTGCCGCGGATGACGTCGAAGTAGAAGGGGTTGGTGATGTCCGAGACGAGGACCGCGACCGCGCGGGTGCGACCGGACGTGAGCGCGCGGGCCTGCGAGTTCGGGACGTAGCCGAGCTCCCGGGCGGCCTGTTGGATGCGCTGCTGCGTCGTGTGGTTCACCCGGTCGGGGAGCGAGAGCGCACGGGAGACGGTGGACGGCGCCACCCCGGTCGCGTCGGCGATGTCCCGGATGGTGACGCGTCGCGACGCGTCCGCGCCGGGACCGGCGCCCACCCCGGAACCGGCGCTGACGTCGATGTCTGTGCTGCTCACGAGGCCGAACGTATGCCGCTCTGGCAACAAGTGGCAACCGGTTGCCGGATGTTGCCACGCGGGGAACAGTGGTCACCACGCCGGGGCAGGACCACCCGGCACCCGGGACGCAGCGTCGCTCCCGGGTGGAGGTCTCGAGGAGGAAACCCCCGCATGAGCACAGGCAGACTCAGGACACGCACCCTGATCGGTGCCGTGGCCGTGGTCGCCCTCACCGCGCTGTCCCTGCAGGGATGCGCCGTGGTGAACGGCAGCGGCGACGACCCGAACACCCTCCGCGTCATGATGGGCGCGGACACCACCTACCCGAAGGAACGCAAGCAGTGGCAGCAGGACACCGCCGCCGCGTTCAAGCGGACCACCGGGGCCGACATCCAGTGGGAGACCTACTCCTCCGCGCAGGAGGAACTCACCGCGATCCAGACGAGCGTCATCTCCGGGCAGGGTCCCGACGTCTACGCGATCGGCACCACCTTCACCCCGACGGCCTACGCCACCGGCGCCTTCGTCGAGATGGGCGCGAAGGAGTGGAAGGCCATCGGCGGGAAGGACCAGTTCGACCCGGCGTCGTTCGGCATCTCCGGACCGAGCTCCTCGAAGCAGATCGGCATCCCGTTCGCCAGCCGCCCGTTCGTGATGGCGGTGAACAAGGACCTGCTTGCCCAGGCCGGCATCGACGAGATGCCCACCACCTGGGACGAACTGACCGCCGACGCGAAGGCCACCACGACCGGTGACCGCCACGGCCTGGCGGTCGCCTACGCCGACGGCTTCGACCCGTGGAAGTTCGTCTGGGGCATGGCGCAGAACGCCGGCAACACGATCGTGTCGGGGTCCGGCAAGGCCGAGATCGACAGCGACGCCGTCGCGAACGCCTACCGCACCTACTTCGACTGGGTGACGAAGGACGGGGTCGTCGACAAGGCCGCCATCGGGTGGAACAACGCCCAGGCCCTCGCGCAGTTCACCGACGGCAAGGCCGCGTTCTTCCCGATGACGACCACCACCGCGATCAACTCGTTCGCGGGGACGAAGGTCGACGGCAAGTACGAGTTCGCCCTGCTGCCCACCGTGCCGCCGGGAGCGACCGAACGTCCCGCCGACGGCATCCAGGCGGCGAGCATCCTGTCCGGTGACAACTGGGTCGTCGCCGACTACGGCAAGAAGCAGGACCTGTCGTTCGACTTCATCAAGCAGCTCAGCGCCCCGAAGGCGCAGCGCGAGTACTACGACCTGTTCGGCAACCTGCCGACGAACGCCGATGCCGCTGCCGAGCTCGCGGCGCAGAACCCGCAACTCAAGCCGATCATCGACGCCGGGAAGCTCTCGAAGCCGACCGCCTTCACCGGTGCGTGGTCGGACATCCAGCTCTCGCTCGTGGACGTCGTCGTGCAGTCCATCCCGTCGCTCAAGAGCGGCGAGGTCACCGACGACCAGCTCCGGAAGCGCCTGCAGGACGCCCAGAAGGACGCCCAGTCCACGCTCGACCGTCAGAAGAACGGAGGTCTGTGATGACCACCACGCAGACCAGGCCCGACACCGAGGCGGCGCCGGGGCGGCCCGTCCGCCCGCACGGCAAGACGCCCCTGTACAAGCGGGAGCGTCCCCTCTGGATGCTCCTGCCCGGTGGCGTCCTCATGCTCGCCGTCATCGTGGTCCCGCTCCTGGTGGGCCTGTTCATCGCGATGCTCGACCTCGACCAGTACACGCTCCGGCAGTGGTTCAGCGCCCCCTTCGTCGGGTTCGCGAACTTCGCCGAGGCCTTCACCGACTCGCCGCTGCTCCACTCGATCTGGATCTCGGTGTCCCTGTCGGTGCTCGTCACCGCAGTGACCGTGCCGATCGGCGTCGCCGCGGCGATCTCCACGCAGAACCGGTTTCCCGGCCGCGGACTCGTCCGTTCGATCTACCTGATCCCGTACGTGCTCCCGGCGTTCGTCGTCGGCACGTTCTTCCGCACGATGCTCCAGCCGCAGGGCGTCGTGAACTCGATCCTGCACACCGACGTCCTCTGGCTGAACGGTTCGGCCTCGTACTGGGCGCTCGCCGGCGTGATGATCTGGACGAGCTGGCCGTTCGTCTACCTGCTGTCCCTCGCCGGGCTGCAGGCCGTGGACAACGAGGTGCACGAGGCCGCGGCGCTCGACGGGGTGACCTGGTGGGCGAAGCTGCGGTACATCATCTTCCCGTACCTGCGCGGCCCCCTCAGCCTCGCGGTGATCATCTCGATCCTGCACAACATCAACAACTTCACGCTGCCGTTCGTCCTCTTCGGCATCCCGTTGCCGTCGAGCGTCGAGGTGATGCCCGTCCTGACGTACATCGCCAGCTTCCAGTCGTTCCGCTTCGGTCTGTCCGCGGCGATGGCGATCTGCTCGCTCGTGATCGTCGCCATCCCGCTGTTCGTCTACCTCCGAGCGGTCAAGCTCGACACCGGGGACGACGCGGGCCCCAACCGGAAGCAGCGCCGCGCCGACCGTGCGACGCTCGCCACCGCCCCGATCGCCGCCGACATCGACGGAGCACGAGCATGAGCGCGTTCACCACCACCACCCGCCCCACCGCGACGCTCACCGAGAGCATCACGACCGGCGACCGCGGACGGCGCCACAAGCGTCCGTACGACACCGACGTCACCCGGCTCCTGCCGCGCTGGCTGCTCATCGTCGTCATCGCCGTGATCATCGCGTTCATCGCAGTCCCGGTGCTCTACATCCTGTTCGGCTCGGTGAACTCCGACGTCGCGGTCGCCCGCGGTGAGTACTTCCCGTCCGAGTTCACACTGTCGAACTACGTGGACATCTGGTCGACGGTCGCCCTCGGCGAGGGGCTCGTGAACTCGATGCTCACCGCCGGGGCCGTGGCCGTCGCGAGTGCCGCGCTCGCCGTGTCCACCGCGTACGTCCTCGTCCGCTTCCGGTTCCTCGGCCGCCTGACGATCCTCCGCGGGCTCCTCGCCCTGCAGTCGATCCCCGGCACGCTCCTGCTCCTGCCCGTGTTCGTGGTCTTCTCGAACATCGCCAGCGCGACGGGCGTCCAGATCATCGGCACCCGCTGGGGTCTCTTCGTCACCTACCTGACGTTCGCCCTGCCGTTCTCCACCTGGGTGATGGTCACGTACCTCCGCGGCCTGCCGAAGGAACTCGAGGAGGCCGCCCGCATCGACGGTGCCTCGTCGACGAAGATCCTCACGAAGATCGTCCTGCCGCTGTCGTGGCCGGGGATCGTCGTGTCGGCCATCTTCGCCTTCCTGCTCGGGTGGAACGACGTCCTGTTCTCCACGATCATGACGACCCCGAACACGCGCACCGTCGCCGTGGTCCTGCAGGTGCTCGGCACCGCTCAAGAGGGCGGAGCCGTCCCGATCTACGGCCAGATGATGGCCGCCTCGATCGTCTGCGCCGTGCCGGTCGTCGCCCTGTACCTCATCTTCCAGCGCTACCTGGTGGGCGGCCTCACGGCCGGGTCGGTCAAGTAGCGCTGTGCAGTCTGCCGACTTGTCCACAGACCGACTGGAGGCGCGGTGCCAGCCCGCCCCGCCCCTCACCCCACCGACACGGCCGGTCGGCCGCTGGCGCGTCCGACCGGTACCGGCGGCGGGGCCCCGCAGACGACAACGAAAGGGAATGCAATGACCCAGCTCAGTTGGGAACTGTCCGGTTTCGGTGACGAGATCGACGCCGACCCCGCCATCCAGGTGGCGGTCCTCCAGGCGCTGGGGGCCAGCGCCATCGAGGTCCGCAGTGCATGGGGCGTGAACGTCGTCGACCTCGACGAGGACCAGCTCGCCGGACTCCACCGCCTGTTCGAGGAGCGCGGACAGACCGTGTCCGCCATCGCCTCGCCGATCGGCAAGGTGTCCGTCGACGAGCCCGTCGAGCACGAGGTCTCGCGGCTCGCGCGTGCCATCGCCGCGGCGCACGCCCTCGGCACGACGAACATCCGGATCTTCTCGTTCTACTTCGAGGGTCGCCAGCCGGAAGCCGTCCGCGACGACGTGCTCGTCCGGATGCGGGCCCTCGCCGACCTCGCCGAGCGCGAAGGCATCACCCTCCTGCACGAGAACGAGAAGGACATCTACGGCGACGTCCCCTCGCGCGTGCTCGACATCGTCGAGAGCGTCGGCTCCTCCGCGCTCCGGCTCGCCTGGGACAACGCGAACTACGTCCAGTGCGGCGTCCGGCCCTTCACCGACGGCTGGGCCCAGCTCAGCCCCTACGTCGACTACCTGCAGGTGAAGGACGCCGTCGCCGCCGACTCGTCCGTCGTCCCCGCCGGCGACGGCGACGGCGAGCTCGTCGAGACCCTCACCGCCCTGCGCGACGCCGGGTACACCGGGTACGCGTCCCTCGAACCCCACCTCAGCGACTTCACCCACCTCGGCGGGTTCTCCGGCCCCGCGGCGTTCGGCCGCGCCGGCCGCGCCTTCCGGACGCTCACCGACCAGATCGGAGTCACCCTGCGATGACCACCCCACTCGAAGCCAGCCCACTCCGCCTCGCCGTCGTCGGCGCCGGCGTCATCGGACGCCACCACGCCAAGGTCGCCGTGCACCACCCGGACCTGCAGGTCGTCGCCCTCGTCGACGCGATCCCCGCCGCGGCCACCAGCGCCGCCGACGAGATCGAGGCGATGGGCGTCGACCGCCCGATCACCACCGAGACCATCGAACAGGCCATCGCCGAGACCGACATCGACGTCGTCGCGATCTGCTCGCCGTCCGGCATGCACGTGCAACTCGCCGAAGCGGCGCTCGCCGCGGGCAAGCACGTCGTCATCGAGAAGCCGCTCGACACCACGATGCCCCGGGCACGGTCGATCGCGGCGCTCGCCGCAGCCGGCCGTGCGCGCGGACTCGTCACGAGCGTCATCAGCCAGCACCGGTTCGACCCGGCGTCCGTCGTCGTGGCGAACGCGGCGCACGGCGGGGGCTTCGGCACCGTCACCTCGGGGGTCGCGAGCGTCGCCTGGTACCGGTCGCAGGGCTACTACGACTCCGGTGACTGGCGCGGCACCTGGGAGCTCGACGGCGGCGGCGCGGTGATGAACCAGGGCGTGCACACCGTCGACCTCCTCGTGTGGGTGCTCGGTCGTCCGGTCGAGATCTCGGCGCAGACCGGGTTGCTCGCCCACGACCGCATCGAGGTGGAGGACACGGCGGTCGCGACGGTCCGGTTCGAGAACGGCGCACTCGGGGTCATCCACTGCACCACGGCGGCCTACCCGGGCCTCTCCGCCCGCTACGCCGTCTACGGCACGCACGGTTCCGCGATCGTCGACGACGACCGGCTCGCCTACTTCCACATCGCGCCGGACGCCGCGACGCTCGAGTCGGCGTCCACCACCTCGAACGCCACCGCGGTCGCCGGTGCCGTCGACCAGAAGGACGACGTCGTCCCGCCGGAGCACGTCGTCGGCGGGCCGGCCGAGCCGGACCACTTCGCCGCCGGCCACGGTCGCCAGTACACGGACATCGTCGCGGCCATCCGTGGCGGCGGGGACCCGGCGGTCGGCGTCGACGACGCGCTCGTGTCCCTCGCCACCGTGCGCGGGCTCTACGTCAGCGCGACCCTCGGGCAGCCGGTCCGCATCGACGACGTCATCCAGGGCAAGTACGACGACGTGGTGCCGGTCGTCGGTGCCCATGCAACCGCCGACACCGCGAACGAAGGAGCCACCCGATGAAGTTCTCCGTCTTCACCGCGTCCACCCCCGACTGGACCCCGTCGCAGGCGGCCGAGTCCCTCGCCGAACAGGGCTGGGACGGCGTCGAGTGGCGCATCGTCGACGACCGTCCCGCCGACGGCGCCGAAGTGCCGGCCGGCCGCTCCTTCTGGGCGGGCAACAAGTCGACGTGGCAGTTCACCGGCATCGAGGACCACGTCGGTGAGATCGCCCGGATCACCGACGGCGCCGGGCTCGAGTACTCCGGCATCGGCGGCTACCAGCAGGCGTCGGACCACGACGGCGTGGACACGATGCTCCGCGTCACGAGCGAACTCGGTGCCCGCCAGGTGCGGGTCTCGATGCCGATGTACCGGCAGGAGAAGGAACGCACGGGGGAGACCTACACGCAGATCTTCGACCGCACCCGCGCCGACCTCGAGTGGGCGGTGTCCCGCGCGACCGAACTCGGGGTGAAGGCCCTCGTCGAACTGCACCACATGACGATCACCCCGTCGGCCTCGGCGGCGCTCCGGTTGATCGACGGTCTCGACCCGGCGCACATCGGGGTCATCCACGACCTCGGCAACCTCGTGATCGAGGGACACGAGGACCACCTCGCCGCGTTCGAGCTCCTCGGCCCGTACCTCGCCCACGCCCACGTGAAGAACGCGCGGTGGGTCGACACCGGGGGCACGCGGGCCGACGGCAGCGCGATCTGGCAGAACGAGTGGGCACCGCTGCGCACCGGACAGGCCTCCGTGTCCGAGTACCTCGACGCCCTCGGCCAGGTCGGCTACGACGGCTGGGTCACCATCGAGGACTTCTCGACCGATCTCCCGCTCGAGGCCCGCACCGCCGACAACCTGGCCTACCTGCGGTCCCTGGTGCCGGTGTCGGCATGACCGATCGACGTCCCGGCATCGTGCACCTCGGGATGGGGGCGTTCGCGCGCGCCCACCTCGCCTGGTACACGCAGCACGCCTCCGGTCCGGCGTGGGGGATCACCGCGTTCACCGGGCGCTCGCCCGCCGCGGCCGACGCGCTGACCGCCCAGGAATGCCGGTACACGCTCGTCACCCGTGCCGCCACCGGCGACTCCGCCGAGATGGTCGACACGATCGTGGCGGCCCACCCGGGTAGCGACGACACGACCTGGAGGCACGCGGTCGCGTCCCCGGAGACGTCGATCGTGACGCTGACGGTCACCGAGAACGGCTACCGGTCCGGCTCCGACGTGCCGGCCAGGCTGGTCGCCGGGCTCGATGCCCGGCGACGGGCCGGCGCCGGTCGCATCGCGCTGGTCAGTCTCGACAACCTGACCCACAACGGCGACGTCCTGCGGGACGCCGTGCTCGCGGCGGTCGACGACGACGGCCTCCGAACGTGGATCAAGGCGAACGTCGCGTTCCCGAGCTCGATGGTTGACCGGATCACCCCGGCCACCACCGACGCCGACGTCGAGGCGCTCGCCGACCTCGACGGAGCCCTGACCGAGGACCGTGTGCCGGTCGTCACCGAGCCGTTCGCAGAGTGGGTGCTCCAGGACGCCTTCGACGGCATCGAGCGGCCGGCGTGGGAGACCGCCGGCGTCCGCATCGTCGACGACGTCACCCCGTACGAGCAGCGGAAGCTCTGGCTCCTCAACGGATCGCACTCGCTCCTCGCCTACACCGGCCTGTTGCTCGGCCACGAGACCGTCGCCGAGGCGATGGACGACCCGGTGTGCCGCGCCGCCGTCGACCAGCTCTGGGACGAGGCCGCGGCCGAGCTCCCGCTGCCCGCCGCCGAGGTCACCGAGGCCCGTGCCGCCCTGGTCGAGCGGTTCGCGAACCCGCGCATCAAGCACACCCTGCGGCAGATCGCCTCGGGCGGCTCCGAGAAGCTGCCCGTCCGGGTCGTCGACGTGCTGCGGCACCGACTGGCACGAGACCCGGCCGCGGGCATCGGCCCCGGAGCCGCGACGGCGGTCGCCGCGTGGTGGCTGCACGTGACGACGCAGCCGGGCCTCGTGAGCGACGCCGGTGCTCCCGGGCCAGACTCGGACGTGCACGACGTCCTGGCCGTCATCGCCCCCGACCTCGACACCCCACCCGTGGTCGCGGCCGTGAGCGCCGCGGCCGACCGCATCCGCACCGCCGCGGCAGCAGCCCGCGAGCCCTCCGACGAAGGAGTCCACGCATGACCGACACCAGCACCACGAACCCCGCCGCCCCCGTGCCCGGCGCGACCGACGGCGGGTCGGCGACCGATCCGACATCGGGCCGTCCGGACACCTGGGCCTCGGAGGACCGCGGTCAGCTGATCGACCGGGCCGAGGTCATCGTCACCAGCCCGAACCGCAACTTCGTCACGCTGAAGCTCACGACCGCCGACGGCGTCACCGGGCTCGGCGACGCGACCCTCAACGGCCGCGAGCTCGCCGTCGCCACGTACCTCTCCGAGCACGTCGTGCCGCTCCTCGTCGGGCGTGACGCCAGCCGCATCGAGGACGCCTGGCAGTTCCTGTACCGTTCGTCGTACTGGCGTCGCGGACCGGTGACCATGGCCGCCATCGCCGCGGTCGACATGGCGCTCTGGGACATCAAGGGCAAGGTCGCGGGGATGCCCGTCTACCAGTTGCTCGGCGGTGCCTCCCGCACCGGGCTGATGGCCTACGGCCACGCCTCGGGCAAGGAACTCCCCGAGCTGTTCGACTCCATCCGCGAGCACCAGTCCGAGGGCTACCGGTCGATCCGCGTGCAGACCGGTGTGCCCGGCCTCGAGTCGATCTACGGCATCGCGTCGAACAAGACCACCGAGGGCAACAGTGGTGTCCGCTACGACTTCGAGCCGGCGCAGCGTGGCGCGTTCCCGGCGATGGAGGACTGGGACACCCGGGCGTACATGCGCCACCTCCCGACGGTGTTCGAAGCGGTCCGCAACGAGTTCGGCCCGGAGCTGCCGCTGCTGCACGACGGGCACCACCGGATGACACCGCTGCAGGCCGCGAAGCTCGGCAAGTCGCTCGAGCCCTACGACCTGTTCTGGCTCGAGGACTGCACCCCCGCCGAGAACCAGGAAGCCCTGCGCCTCGTCCGCCAGCACACCACGACGCCGCTCGCGATCGGTGAGGTCTTCAACACGATCTGGGACTTCAAGGACATCATCCGCGACCAGCTCATCGACTACGTGCGCGGTGCCGTCACGCACATGGGCGGCATCTCCCCGCTGAGGAAGACGATGGACTACGCGGCGATGTACCAGATCAAGTCCGGGTTCCACGGGCCGACCGACATCTCGCCGGTGGGACTCGCGGCGCAGATGCACCTCGGGCTGGCGATCCACAACTTCGGCATCCAGGAGTACATGCAGCACGGCCCGAAGACGAACCAGGTCTTCCACCAGACCTTCACGTTCACCGACGGCTACCTGCACCCCGGCGACGAGCCCGGCCTCGGCGTCAGCCTCGACGTCGACGAGGCGGGGAAGTACCCGTACGAGCAGGCCTACCTGCCCTTCAACCGACTCGCCGACGGCACCGTCCACGACTGGTAGCGGGCAAGCTGGTCGGCATGGAGTTCGCGGACGTGGCGAGGGAACTGCTCCTCGTCGCGCCCGCGGACTTCGTCGCCGAACGCACCGCACGGCAGCGATCGGTCCGGAAGGACGACCGTGCCCTCGCGACGGCGATCGGCGGCCTCCGGAAGCCCACTCCGGCCGCGTGGGTGATCGACCTGCTCGCGCACGAGGGGGCGCTCGACGAGGCCGTCGACCTCGGTCCCGCGATCCGCGAGGCCCAGTCGACCGCCGACCCCGACGCGATCCGTCGGCTCCGGAAGCAGCGCGCCGAGGTGGTCGAGGCGCTCGCGCAGGCCGGGGCCGACCTCGCGTCCGATGCCGGACACCCGGCGACCCCGGCGGTGCTCGACCAGGTCCGCGCCACCATCGAGGCGGCCATGGCGGATCCGCACGCAGGCGCCGCCGTCCGGTCGGGGCTGCTCGTCCGGCCGCTCGAGAGCGCGGGGTTCGACGACGTCGACCTCGACGGCGCCCTCGCCGATCCGGACGCCGTCCCGGACGCCTGGTCGGGCAGCGATGCCCCACCCATCCCCATCGACCAGGCGAGACGGGCACGCAAGGCGAGTCGCGCCTCCAGGCAGCCCGAACCGGAACCACAGCCCGAGCCGGAGCCGCAGTCGGACCCGGAACCCCAGCCGGACCCGGCACCCCAGCCGGATCCTGCGCCGGCCGCGAAGCGGACGCCGGCCCCGAAGCAGGAGCGTGCGCCGAAGACGGACCCGGCTGCCGAACGCCGAGCCGCGCGCCAGGCCGAGACGGCGGCGCGCACCGAGTCCCGCGAGGCCGATGCCGCACTCGACTCCGCCGAGAACGACCTCGAGGCCGGTGAGGAACGCCGTGCCGAACTCGAACGACAGCTGGCCGACGCGACCGCCGAGGTCGAGCGCCTCGAGCACGTCCGCGACGAGGCCGAGGCGGCGAGCGACCGCGCGCGGGACCTCCTGGCCGCCGCTCAGCGACACCGTCGCGACGTCGGTCGCTGACCCGTCCCGGCACGGAGGCGTCCGACACGCCCGGCCGGGTGCTGCTAGACTCGGTGACTGACTTCGGCGAGGGCCGCGCATGCGCGGCCGTGATCGACGCAGTGGGAGAGCCGGCCCGTCCTGGGAGCGTTCCTCACGCGTGCACGCGTTCGAGTTGCAACACCACAGACCCCCACGATGCCGGCACCCCGGTGTCGTCCCCGAGACCAGGAGACACCATGGCCGACTACACCAAGCTCGCAGCGGAAGTCCGCACCAAGTTCGGCAAGGGCGCTGCTCGCAAGCTCCGCGCGGCCGACAAGATCCCCGCCGTCGTCTACGGCCACGGCACCGAGCCGCAGCACATCTCGCTGCCGGGCCACGAGACGATGCTCCTCGTCCGTACCGCCAACGCGGTCGTCGACCTCGACATCGAGGGTGCGGCGCAGCTCGCCCTCGTCAAGGACGTCCAGCGTGACCCGGTGCGCCAGATCATCGAGCACATCGACCTCGTGGTCCTGCGCCGCGGCGAGAAGGTCACCGTCGACGTCCCCGTCGTCATCGAGGGTGAGTCCTTCTCGGGCACCATCCACGTGCAGGACCTCTCCTCGGTCTCGCTCCTGGTGCTCGCGACCGACATCCCGGAGCACGTGTCCGTCAACGTCCAGGACCTCCAGGACGGCGTGCAGATCCACGCTGCGCAGCTCGAGCTCCCCGAGGGCGCCGAGCTCGAGACCGACCCCGAGGCGCTCGTCGTCGCGATCGTCACCCCGCGTGGCACCGCTGACGACGACGCTGCCGACGCCGCTTCGGCCGAGGCCGGTGCCGAGTCGGGCGCCGACGGCGCTGCCGAGTAACACCCCTCCGCGGACCGCTGGTCGACGTTGATGGTGCTGTGCTGATGACCGATCAGTCATTCGTCGTGATCGGGCTCGGGAACCCCGGGCCCGGTTACGCCGGCAACCGCCACAACGTCGGCCAGATGGTCCTCGACGAACTCGCCGTCCGCATGGGCGCGACGTTCAAGAAGCACAAGACCCCGAACCAGGTCGCCGAGGGGCGCCTCGTTCCCGGCGGACCCCGTCTGGTGCTCGCCAAGCCGGCGTCGTTCATGAACACCTCCGGGGGCCCCGTCTCCTCGGTGCTCGGGTTCTACAGCGCCACGCCGGAGTCGCTCATCGTCGTGCACGACGAGCTCGACCTGCCGTTCGACACGGTGCGGCTCAAGGGCAACGGTGGGCACGGCGGCCACAACGGCCTCCGCGACATCATCAAGGCGACGGGGACGAACGAGTTCTCCCGCGTGCGGATCGGCATCGGCCGACCCCCCGGCCGACAGGACCCGGCCGACTACGTCCTCCGCGACTTCTCCCCGACGGAGAAGAAGACGCTGCCGAACCTGCTGGCCGACGGTGCCGACGCGGTCGAGGCGATCGTGGAGCTCGGGCTCGTCGCCGCGCAGCAGCGCGTGCACGCGCCGTCCTGACGCACGCCCGTTCGCCCGTCGCGCACGGTGCGTCCGCTGTCGGGGGTCGCCGGTACCATGTCCTGAGTGACGATCTCGGGCATCATCCCAGCGCTCTCGCGCGCCTCCGCGTTCGATCGCGTCCTCCGCGCAGCTCCTCGTGACGCCGACTTCTCGGTGGTCGACGGCCTCCGCGTGCCGTTGCTCGGCGCGCTCCTCGCCGAGCGGAACGGGCCGCAGTGCGTCTTCGTGATCACCGCCACCGGGCGTGAAGCCGAAGCGATCCGCGGGTCCGTCGGCTCCTACCTCCCCGACGCCGAAGTCCTCGAGTTCCCCGCGTGGGAGACCCTGCCGCACGAACGGCTCAGCCCCAGCGCGCAGACCGTCGGCACCCGCATCGCGACGCTCCGGAAGCTCGCGGTGTGGCAGGACACACCGGCAGCCGACCGCCGCACGACCGTCGTCGTGGCGAGCGTCCGCGCCGCGCTGCAGCCCCTCGCGGGCAACCTCACCTCGCTCGCGCCGATCGTCCTGCGGACCGACTCGCGCGGCAACGACCTCGGCGTGATCGCCGGGCAGCTCGTCGACATGGCGTACGCCCGCGTCGACCTCGTCACCCGCCGTGGTGAGTTCGCCGTCCGCGGTGGGATCCTCGACGTCTTCCCGCCGGCGGCCGACCACCCGGTCCGTGTCGACTTCTTCGGCGACGAGATCGAGGCGATCAAGGCCTTCTCCGTCGCCGACCAGCGCACCACCGAAGACGACCTCGGCTCGGTCGAGCTCACGGCCTCACGCGAACTCCTGCTCAGCGACGACGTCCGGCAGCGAGCGCGCGAGATGCTCCACGAGTTCCCGAACCTCTCCCAGATGCTCGCGAAGATCGCCGAGGGGATCCCGGTCGAGGGAATGGAGTCCCTCGCACCCGCGCTCGTGCAGGACCTCGTGCCGGTCACCCACTACCTGCCGACCGACGCCGTGATCGCGGTGTTCTCGCCGGAGCGCGTGAGCGGTCGAGCCCACAGCCTCGCCGAGACGAACACCGAGTTCCTGCAGGCCGCGTGGAGCGCCGCCGTCGCCGGGGCCCAGGCGCCGATCGACCTCGACGCCGGCAACTTCCTCTCCGTGCAGCAGCTCAAGAACGGCCGCGGGCAGCGCACCTGGTGGACGGTCTCGCCGTTCGACTCCGGCCTCGACGAAGGCGACACCGAGCGCGTGCTCACCGATGCCGAAGCCGCGGCCGAGGCGGGGGAGTACATCCGCGTCCGCGCCGAAGCGGTCCCGAGCTTCGCCGGCAGCGCCGACGGGGCGATCGCGCACGTCAAGGAGCTCACCGACGACGGATGGGCGGTCGTGGTGACCGCCCAGGGCCAGGGACTGGTCGAGCGGGCGGTGCAGGTGCTCGCCGACGCCGGGGTCGCAGCCCGTGCCGAGAGCCTCACCGCGCCTCCCGAACCGGGTGTCGCCATCGTGACGACCGCCACCGTCGAGGCGGGCTTCGCCACCCCGGATCCGCGCATCGCGGTCCTCAGCGAGGCGGAGTTCTACGGTCGGAGCGTCCAGCAGGGTGCCCGCACCGTGAAGAAGCTCGCGAGCCGACGGAAGAACGTCGTCGACCCGCTGCAGCTCCGTCCGGGCGACGTCGTCGTGCACGCGACGCACGGCATCGCCAAGTTCGTCGAGCTCGTCAGCAGAGAGGTGAGCTCCGGCGGCCGCAACGCCGTGAAGCAGCAGCGCGAGTACCTCGTGCTCGAGTACGCGCCCTCGAAGCGGAACTACCCGGGCGACAAGCTCTTCGTCCCGACCGACCAGCTCGACCAGCTCTCCCGGTACGTCGGCGGCGAGAACCCGACCCTGTCGAAGATGGGCGGCTCGGACTGGTCGGCCGCGAAGTCGAAGGCGCGGAAGGCCGTCCGTGACATCGCCGTCGACCTCGTGAAGCTCTACTCGGCGCGGATGGCGTCGAAGGGGCACGCGTTCGGCCCGGACACCCCGTGGCAGCGCGAACTCGAAGAGGCCTTCCCGTTCGCCGAGACGGCCGACCAGCTCACCACCATCGACGAGATCAAGCGCGACATGGAGAGCCCGATCCCGATGGACCGGCTGCTCTCCGGCGACGTCGGCTACGGCAAGACCGAGGTCGCGATCCGCGCCGCGTTCAAGGCCGTGCAGGACGGCAAGCAGGTCGCCGTCCTCGTGCCGACGACCCTGCTCGTCCGCCAGCACATGGAGACCTTCCAGGAGCGCTTCGCCGGCTTCCCCGTGCACCTCCGCGCGCTCAGCCGGTTCCAGAGCGAGAAGGAGTCGAAGGAGACCGTCGCCGGGCTCGCCGACGGCACCGTCGACATCGTCATCGGCACGCACCGCATCCTGTCCCAGGGCATCCAGTTCAAGGACGTCGGCCTCGTCATCATCGACGAGGAGCAGCGGTTCGGCGTCGAGCACAAGGACCAGCTGAAGAAGCTCAAGACCAACGTCGACGTGCTCGCGATGTCCGCGACGCCGATCCCGCGATCGCTCGAGATGGCGGTCACCGGCATCCGCGAGATGTCCACGCTCGCGACCCCACCCGAGGACCGGCACCCGATCCTCACGTTCGTCGGCCCCCAGTCCGACCTGCAGGTCGCCGCCGCGATCCGGCGCGAGCTGCTGCGCGAGGGCCAGGTCTTCTACGTGCACAACCGTGTGCGGGACATCCAGGGCGTCGCAGCGCACCTCGCCGAGATCGTGCCGGACGCCCGCATCGCCGTCGCACACGGGCAGATGTCGGAGAGCACCCTCGAGCAGGTGATGGTCGACTTCTGGGAGCGACGCTTCGACGTCCTCGTGTCGACGACCATCATCGAGACCGGCCTCGACATCGCCAACGCGAACACGCTCATCATCGACAAGGCCGACAAGTACGGGCTGTCGCAGCTCCACCAGCTGCGCGGTCGCGTCGGCCGTGGTCGGGAGCGCGGCTACGCGTACTTCCTGTACGACCCCGAGAAGCCGCTCTCCGAGACCGCGCAGGACCGCCTCGAAACGATCGCCGCGAACAACGAGCTCGGTGCCGGCATGCAGGTCGCGATGAAGGACCTCGAGCTCCGTGGGGCCGGCAACCTGCTCGGCGGCGAGCAGTCCGGACACATCGCGGGCGTCGGCTTCGACCTGTACCTCCGCATGATCGGTGAGGCCGTCTCGCAGTTCCGCGGGGACGTCGCCGAGGGGCAGACCGAACTCCGGCTCGAGATCCCCGTCGACGCGCACATCCCCGAGGACTACGTCGAGTCCGAGCGGCTCCGACTCGAGGCGTACCAGAAGCTCTCCGCCGCCTCGGCCCCCGCGGCCCAGGCCGAGGGCATCGACATGGTCCTCGACGAGCTCACCGACCGCTACGGTCAGCCGCCGCAGCCGGTGCTCACCCTGGTCGAGGTGTCCCGCCTCCGCCGGATGGCGCAGCAGGTCGGGCTGTCCGACGTCGTCGTCATGGGGTCGAACCTGCGGGTCGCGGGCAAGGAACTCGCCGACTCGGCGCAGGTCCGGCTCAAGCGGATGTACCCGGGTGCCCGGTGGTTCCCGCAGCAGGACGCTGCGAGCATCCCGCTGCCGAAGCCGCACGGCGAGACCCTGCCGGACGACGCGCTCATCGAGTGGGTCGAGAGCATCCTGACGGCCGTGTACGGGGCGTCGAAGGCGCCGGCGGAGACGCCGGCCGCGTAGCGCGGGCGTCGTGGCCGACCGTCACCGCGCTCTGCAGGTGCGCGCCGTCGGCCTGGAGGCGCGATGCGGGCCCGCACCGCGCCTCCCGGCCGTCGGTGGTGCCGTCCACTGCACGTCGTGTCGTCCGGTGGGTCGCAATCCGCTGCCGGATCTCCTCCGTCAGAAGATGCCCTCGCATCGTCCGACGTTCCACCTGTCGTTCGACGCGTGGGATGTCGCACCATGCGCACGCAGCAGGTGCGTGTGCATCTTCCGACGTTCCACCTGTCGTTCGACGCGTGGGATGTCGCACCATGCGCTTGCGGCTCACGCGGGCGGGACGGCGCGGGGCGCTACTCCGTCGCCTCGACCTCGGAGAGCTCCCGCCGCGCGCGGTACCGACGCGCCCGCAGACTGACGACCACGGCGGAGGCGACGATCGCGATCCCGGATCCGACGAGCACGGCGAGGACCCCCTCGTCGAGGATCTCCTCGTTGCGGGCGAACGCGAGCTCGTTCATGAGCAGCGACACCGTGAAGCCGATGCCACCGAGCACGCCCACCGTGACGATCGACCAGAACGACAGCGTCGAGCGCCCAGGAGCCCGGAAGATCCGCGTCGCGACCGACCCGAACAGCGTGATGCCGATGACCTTGCCGACCGGCAGTGCGAGGACGACCGCCCAGAACGTGGGGGAGAGCTCGCCGATCCCGACCGAGGGGACGACGACCGCGGCCGACGCGAACGCGAACACGGGCAGCACGATCGCGTTCGACCACGGCTCGACGTTCTCGTGCAGGGTGTGCCCGGGCCGGCGGGGCAGCACCAGGCCGAGGGCCACGCCGGCGATCGTCGCGTGCACGCCCGAGTGGTAGACGAGCCACCACGTGAGGAGCCCGAGCACGACCATGCCGGCGATGACCCATCCCTGACCGGATCGCCCGGGGCGGAGCGCCTTGCCGAGCAGCCAGAACAGGGCGAGCACCACGACGGCGCCGCCGAGCGCCCAGAAGTCGGTGTCGTGCGCGAACACGACGGCGATGATGATGATCGCGATGAGGTCGTCGAGCACGGCGAGGGCGAGCAGGAACACCCGGAGCGTCGAGGGCAGGCCCCGGCCGAACATCGCGAGGACGCCGAGCGCGAAGGCGATGTCCGTCGCGGTCGGGATCGGCCAGCCGTGGCCGTACGCGGTGCCCGCCGTCACCGCGAGGTACACGCCGGCGGGGACGACCACGCCACCGACCGCTGCGATGGCCGGGATGATCGCGGTCTTCGGGTTGGAGAGCTCCCCGGCGACGAGTTCGTGCTTCAGCTCGATCGCGACGAGCAGGAAGAAGACCGCGAGCAGGCCGTCGCTGATCCAGTGCGACACCGAGAGGTCGAGCCCCACGGAGCCCCACGGGGCGTGCACGTGCAGGAGGTCCTCGAGACCGGGGCCGAGCGGTGAGTTCGCCACGACGAGACCGAGGACGGCCGCGGTGAGCAGGGCGATGGCGCTGAAGCGGGGGGAACGGACGAGTGCCGACATGGAGCTCCGGGAATTGGGATCGGGTGATGGTCCGTCGACCAGACTTCCCGACACGCCACGTACAGCATACCGGTTGCCCGCGGCGGCCGTCCAGGTGGGCCGGCGTGGCACGATGACGACATGACCGCCGTAACCGACCTCGTCGCCGTCGTCGACCGCCTGCTGGACCCCGCCGAGGGCTGCGTCTGGAACCGCGCGCAGACCCATGCCTCGCTGGCTCGCTACGCGGTCGAGGAGTCGTACGAGCTCGTCGACGCGATCGACTCCGGGGACGACGACGAGCTCCGCGAGGAACTCGGAGACGTGCTCTACCAGGTCGTGCTGCACGCCGGGCTGGCGGAGTCGTTCGACCTCGAGGACGCCGCCGCCGATGCCCGCGACAAGATGGTCCGACGCCACCCGCACGTCTTCGGAGACGAGCGGGCCGACACCGTGGAGGACGTCGTCCGGGTCTGGCGTGCGGCGAAGGCTGCGGAGAAGTCCGGCCGGCGCAGTCTGTTCGACGGGGTGCCGAGGGCGATGCCGCCGCTCGAGCGCGCGGTGAAACTGCTCGAACGCCTGGAGGAACGTGGGGACGCCGACGCGGTCGTCGCGTCCGTCGTCGCGGGTGCGCCCAGGTCGTCGGGTGCGGATGCGGGTGCGGGTGCGGGTGCGGTTACGGATACGGATCCGGGTGCGGATCCGGGTGCGGTTACGGATACGGATCCGGATACGGATCCGGGTGCTGGCTCGGGTGCGGGCTCGGGTGCGGTGGACCGTGCGTGGGGAGCGGCGGTGCTCGCGTCCGTCGCGGAGGCCAGGAACACCGGCATCGACCCCATCGCGAGCCTGCGTGCCGCGGTCGCCGACCTGGAGGCAGCGGGTCGCGCCGAGGAGTGATGCCGTCGGGACCCGAATGTGCGAGCGCTCCGGACGTGTGGGTGCTGCGGGGCGTGGGCGCGGCGAGAGTGCGGGCGCTGCGGGCGTGCGGACATTCGGGCCCGGCGAGAGGTCGGGCGCTGTGGGCGCGCCGACATCCGAGCGTGCGGGTACTGCGAGAGTGCGGGCGTCCCCCCAACCCGAAAAAAGGAGGACGCCCGCGAGCGGGCAGACGTCACCACCAGGGAGAGGTGTCGTCCGGAATGCCCGCTCGAACCGCGGGGCACACTGCAGCACGTTGCCCACGCGATCGGTTCACCACACGGATCAGGCGTGTGTCGAACCGAGGTTCTGGATGTAGCATACCAGCAGGTTGGACGTCGTGCAACCAGAAGTCGCCCGTCTGTCAGAATTGGCCGCATGGCATCGACCGTGACGGCACCCCGTGGCATGCGTGACTTCCTCCCCGCGGACAAGGCCCGGCGTGAGCACGTGCTCGGTGTGATCCGGGGTGTGTACGCGCGACACGGCTTCGACGAGATCGAGACCCCGGTCGTCGAGGACGCCGCGCGCCTGCACTCCGGACTCGGCGGCGACAACGAGAAGCTCGCGTTCGCCGTGATGAAGCGGGGCCTCTCGACCGAGGACCTGCAGCACGCCGAAACGCCGCTCGACCTGGCCGACCTCGGCCTCCGGTTCGACCTGACGGTGCCGCTCGCCCGCTTCTACGCCTCGCACCGCGCCGAGCTGCCGTCGGTGTTCCGGGCCGTGCAGATCGCTCCGGTCTGGCGAGCCGAGCGCCCGCAGAAGGGGCGCTACCGGCAGTTCGTGCAGTGCGACATCGACATCCTCGGTGAGCCCGGGCAGCTCGCCGAGATCGAGCTCATCCGTGCGACGTCCGCGGCCCTCGACGCGCTCGGGATCACCGGCACGACGATCCGGATCAACGACCGCAGGATCCTCCTGGCGCTGCTCGCCTCGTGGGGGATCGCCGACTCGGGTGCCGCCGATCGGGCACTCATCACGATCGACAAGCTCGACAAGATCGGGCCGGACGGCGTGGCCGCCGAACTCCGCGACACGGTCGGCGCCGAGCTTCCAGGACTCGAGGACACGATCCGCGCGCTCGAGTCCGCCGACTGGGAGTCCGTCGCGGGCGCCGCGTGGCTCGACGGCGAGGCGTTCGAGGACCTGCTCCGACTCCGTGCGGCGCTGCCGGGCGTCGACCTGCGCTTCGACCCGACCCTCGTCCGTGGCATGGGCTACTACACGGGCACGATCTTCGAGGTCGCGCACCCCGACTTCGGCTACAGCCTGGGCGGTGGCGGTCGCTACGACGGCATGATCGGGCGGTTCCTCGGGCAGGACGTGCCGGCGGTCGGGTTCTCGCTCGGGTTCGAGCGGCTCGTCGACCTCGTCACGCTGCCCGAGTCCGCCGAGTCCGACGCCGTCGTGCTCGTGTATGACAAGGACGTCGACCCGGTCCGGCTCGCGGCGCTCAAGTCCGAGGCGCTCGAGTCGCACCGTCGCGTGCGGCTCGAGCGCCGCACGAAGAACACGAAGAACCTGCTCGCCGGACTGGTCGCGCAGGGCTTCGACGCCTTCGCCACGATCACGGCGGACACGGAGTCCCTCGAGGGCGTCGAGTTCCGTCCGCTCGCCTGAGTCCGCGGCAGGGCTCGCCGCGAGTTCTGCACAGCGGGCGTCATGCGCGCCGGCTGTTCACCGGTCATCGGTAGGATCGACTCCGCAATCACCAACCGAACGTGTAGGGAGTACCCCGTGGCCGTGATCGATGCCGTAGGAGCACGCGAAGTCCTCGATTCCCGAGGCAACCCGACGGTCGAGGTCGAGGTCCTCCTCGACGACGGCGTCGTGTCCCGTGCGCTCGTCCCCTCCGGTGCCTCCACCGGTGCGTTCGAGGCGTACGAACTCCGTGACGGCGACTCCTCCCGTTACGGCGGCAAGGGCGTCCTGAAGGCCGTCGACGCCGTGCTCGACGAGATCGGCCCGGCGCTCGAGGGCTTCGACGCCACCGACCAGCGCCTCGTCGACGCCGCGCTCATCGAGCTCGACGGCACCGAGAACAAGTCCCGCCTCGGGGCGAACTCGATCCTCGGCGCCTCGCTCGCCGTCGCTCGTGCCGCCGCCGACTCGGCCGACCTGCCGCTGTTCCGCTACCTCGGTGGCCCGAACGCGCACACGCTGCCGGTGCCGCTGATGAACGTCGTCAACGGTGGCGCGCACGCCGACACCAACGTCGACATCCAGGAGTTCTTCCTGGTGCCGTACGGCGCCGAGTCCTTCTCCGAGGCGCTCCGCTGGGGTGTCGAGACGTACCACGCCCTCAAGGGCGAGCTGAAGAAGCAGGGTCTCGCGACCGGCCTCGGCGACGAGGGCGGTTTCGCGCCGGAGCTCGCGTCGAACCGCGCCGCGCTCGACTTCCTGCTCGCCGCGATCGAGAAGGCCGGCTTCACGCCGGGCAAGGACATCGCGCTCGGGCTCGACGTTGCCTCGACCGAGTTCTTCCACGACGGCAAGTACTCCTTCGAGGGCAAGCAGCTCTCGGGCGAGGAGTTCACCGCCTACTTCGCCGAGCTCGTCCGCGACTACCCGCTCGCCACGATCGAGGACCCGCTGGCCGAGGATGACTGGGCCGGCTGGACCCACCTCACCGCCGAGCTCGGGGACAAGGTGCAGATCGTCGGCGACGACCTGTTCGTCACGAACCCGAAGCGTCTGCAGCGGGGCATCGACGAGAAGGCCGCCAACTCGATCCTCGTGAAGGTGAACCAGATCGGCACGCTCACCGAGACGCTCGACGCCGTGTCGCTCGCGCACCGTCACGGGCTCACCTCGATCCTGTCGCACCGTTCGGGTGAGACCGAGGACACCACGATCGCGGACATCGCGGTCGCGGTCGACGGCGGTCAGATCAAGACCGGCGCCCCGGCTCGCTCGGACCGTGTCGCGAAGTACAACCAGCTGCTCCGCATCGAGGAAGAGCTCGGCGACGCCGCGGTGTACGCCGGTCGCTCGGCGTTCCCGCGTTCCGCCGCGCTGTAACCCGAACACCACACGAGACGCCGTCCTCCTCCGGGAGGGCGGCGTCTCGTCGTCCCCGGTGGGCATCCGCCGCTGCGCCTGCGCCTGCCGAGATCGCACTTCGTGGGCGTCCGCCATCTCGGAAACGCGCGGAAACGCGATCTCGGCGAGTCGCGCCTCCAGGGTCGGTGACGGGTCGGCGACGCTGCGGTGACAGTGCGGCGACGCTGCGGCGACGCTGGGAGGGCGCCGAACAGCCGCGTGCCGACCGCTCGCACCACCGCGCCCGGGTTATCGTCGAGCCGTGCCCAGCCAGAAGCCCCGCGTCCGCCGCGTCCCCGTGGCCATGCCGGAGAGCGGTACGTCCGAGCACCCCTGGTTCCGCTCGATCCGCTTCTCCGGGTTCAGCCTCCTCATGCTCGCGATCATCGTGCTGTTCGTCGTCGTGCTCGCGCCGTCGCTCCGGACCCTCATCCAGCAGCAGGAGCAGATCGCGCAGCAGCAGCGGGAGGTCGCCAGCCAGAAGGCCGACGTCTCGCAGAAGAAGAAGGACGTCGCCCGCTGGGACGACCCCGCCTACATCGAGGCGCAGGCACGCGACCGGCTGCTGTACGTGTACCCGGGCGAGGAGAGCTACCTCGTCATGGGCACGGAGAGCACGAAGGCCGACAGCACACCGACGACGGACTCCGGCACGCCCGTGAGCTCGACGGTGCAGACGCCGAAGGTCGACTGGGTGCAGGCGATGCTGTCGTCGGTGCTCACCTCCGGGCTCACCGAGCAGACCACGCAGGACCTCGTCGCGCCGGACGTGTCCGGGACCGGCGACACGACGGGCACCGGCGACACGAAGTAGGACGGGCCCCGGGACTCCGGTAGGCTCACGTACCCGTGACGACCCCTCCCTTCGACCCGCCCTCCGAACGCGACATCCAGGTCGTCTCGGCGCAGCTCGGCCGACCGGCTCGCGACGTCATCGGGATCGCGGCTCGCTGCGTCTGTGGCAACCCCACGGTCGTGTCCACGAAGCCCCGGCTGTCGAACGGCACCCCGTTCCCGACGCTGTACTACCTGTGCCACCCCGCGGCCACCGCCGCGATCAGCACCCTCGAGGCCAACCAGGTCATGCCAGAGCTGGCTGCCCTGCTCGAGGACCCAGAAGTCGCCGCGCAGTACCGCGCGGCGCACGAGTCCTACCTGGCCGATCGTGAGTCGATCGAGCACGTCGACGAGATCGTCGGGATCAGCGCCGGTGGCATGCCCACCCGCGTGAAGTGCCTGCACGCCCTCGTCGGCCACGCCCTCGCCGCCGGACCCGGTGTCAACCCCATCGGCGACCTCGCGCTCGAGCGCGCGAGCTGGTCGCCCTCCCGGTGTGAGTGCCGGGCGTATGATGACGGTGCAGACGCTGGAGTCGGGGCGGGTGGCGGCGAAGTCTGACTCGACTCCCGGCCAACCCCCACCCAAGGAGATCATTCCCCGTGCCCAAGATCCTCGTCGTCGGCGGCGGTTACGCCGGTTTCTACACCGCCTGGAAGCTCGAGAAGCACCTTCGCCCGGGCGAAGCAGAGGTCGTGATGGTGGACCCGCTGCCGTACATGACGTACCAGCCGTTCCTCCCGGAGGTCGCCGCCGGTTCCATCGAACCGCGCCACGCGGTCGTCTCGCACCGCCGTCACCTCAAGAAGACGCGCGTCGTCACGGCCAAGGTCACGAAGGTCGACCACGCCACGAAGACGGCGACGATCACCCCGGCCGAGGGCGAGGCGTGGGAGGAGTCCTACGACCAGATCGTCATGACCGCCGGTGCCGTCTCGCGCACGTTCCCGATCCCGGGCGTCGCGGACGAGGCGATCGGCCTCAAGACCATCGAAGAGGCCGCGGCGATCCGCGACAAGATCCTCACGAACTTCCACAAGGCCGCGAACCTGCCGGCCGGCCCGCAGCGCGACCGTCTGCTGACCGTCGTCGTCGTCGGTGGCGGCTTCGCGGGCATCGAGGTGTTCGCCGAGCTCCGCTCGTTCGTCACCGACCTGCTGAAGAGCTACCCGCAGCTGTCCTTCGACGACACGCACTTCCACCTCGTCGAGGCGATGGGCCGCATCATGCCCGAGGTCTCGCTCGAGACCTCGCACTGGGTGCTCAAGAACCTCGCGCAGCGCGGGGCCACGGTGCACCTCGAGACGCAGCTGGCCTCGGCCGTGGGCGGCGTGTGCGAGCTCAAGACCAGCGACGGCGCGATCGAGGCGATCGAGTCCGACCTCATCATCTGGACCGCCGGCGTGATGGCGAACCCGATGGTCAAGGGCACCGACCTCCCGCTCGAGCAGCGCGGCCGCATCCGCGTGCAGCCCGACCTCCGCGTGGTCGACGACAACGGCGTGATCGCCGATGCGTGGGCCTGCGGCGACGTCGCGGCCGTCCCGGACCTCACGGGCGGTGGCGTCGGCGGGTTCTGCGTGCCGAACGCCCAGCACGCGGTCCGTCAGGCGAAGCAGCTCGCGAAGAACCTCGTCGCGACGATCCGCGGCGAGGCGACGAACGACTACAAGCACGAGAACCTCGGCGCCGTCGCCGGCCTCGGTCTCGGCATCGGCGTCTTCCAGTCGGGCAAGTTCGCGATGAAGGGCTTCCTCGCATGGGGCGCCCACCGCGGCTACCACGGCATGGCGATGCCGTCGTGGGAGCGCAAGTGGCGCGTCGTCGGCGACTGGGTCGGTGGCTTCTTCCTCGGCCGCGACATCGCGTCGCTCGATGACCGCGAGACCCCGCGCGCCGCGTTCGAGGCGTTCGCGTCGCGTCCGAAGCCCGCTGCCGAGGCGCCCGCCGCCCCGGCCGAGGCCGCCAAGCCGACGACCGCTCCGGAAGAGGGCAAGCCCGCCGGTGCCGCAGGCCCCGCGTACGGCGAGCCGGCGAAGGACGTCTCGAACGACGCCGAGCCGGTGAAGGCGGAAGCCGACGCCAAGTAGCGACACGCTCGACACGGAGGCGGTCACCCCGACGGGGTGACCGCCTCCGTGCGTCGGTAGGCTGTTGCGGCCCGCCCCCGTGGCCCAATCGGTAGAGGCATGCGACTTAAAATCGCCGAGTTGTGGGTTCGAGTCCCACCGGGGGTACCTCCGCCCACGCCGAGACTCGGCCCGGCGGACAGTGTTGCGGCCCGACCGCCGTGAAAGTGTCCGCCCAGCCGAGTCTCGTGTACGACCGTGCCTGGCTGGCATGGCCGACTCCGCCCGCGCCAGTACCATCGTCGCGTGGTCGGTTTCGGAAGCGCGCTCGCCAACCTGCGGAACGCCCTCGGCCGACCCGAGGCACACGTCGAGGTCGTCGACGGCGAGACCCTCCCGGTCGGCATGCTGCTCGGTACGCTCGGCGCCCTGCTGCTCGACGCGGGCAGCTCCGTCACCGACGTCCGTTCGGCGCTCGAGAAGGCCCGCGACGCCGGCGGGGTCGGACCGACCCTCGCTGTCGGGGTGCTCCCCGCGCTCGTGATGGTGAGCGAGACGTCGACCGGTGCCGCGACCATCGTCAACGCCGAGGGGGTGGAGCTGTCGTCCCGGCAGGCGGCCCGTGCGAACCGTCTCGTCCTCGGCCTCGAGAGCGGATCGATCGCCCTCGCCGAGATCCCCGCACGCGTCCGGGCCATCCGCGCGGGAACGGTCCCGCCGCCCGCTCTGCCGTGGGTCCTCGGCAACGCCCTGACCTCTGCCGGCCTCGCGGTCGTGTTCCGCTGTCCGTGGTGGGCGATCCTCGTCGCGCTCGGGGTCGGGGCACTCGTCGGGGTGATCGGGCTCCTGCTCCGGCGCTTCCGCGAGGCCGTGGCCATCATCCCGTTCCTCGCGGCCTTCATGTCGACGGCGGTCGTCGGCCTCGTGGCCGCCGGCACCGGGTTCGACCACGTCCCGCTCTTCGCGGTGTGCGCTCCGGTGGCGGTGTTCGTGCCCGGTGCGCTCATCACGAACGCCCTGCTCGAGCTCACCGCGGCCGACATCGTGACCGGGTCCTCACGCCTCGTGCAGGGGCTGATCATGCTCGGGTTCATGGCCGCCGGGATCGCCGCGGGCAGTGCACTGACCGGGTTGCACGTCGACCCGTCCTCGGCGGCGCTCGTGGGCGAGGTCGCCGGCGTCGGCACCGAGCGCGGTGGCTGGGAGGCCGTCCCGTCCTACTGGGTCTCGTGGGTCGCCGTGGTGGTCCTGGCGATCGGGCTCGGCCTGGTGTTCCGCTCCGGATGGCGCCTGACGCTCGTCTCGGTGGCGGTCATGGTCACCGCCTACGCGCTCGTGAGCGGCACGACGCCCCTGTGGGGCAGCGTCGTCGCGACGGGGGCCACCGCCGCACTGCTCTTCGTGGCGACGCGTCTGCTGGAGCGGCTCGTGCCGGCGATCCCGGCGTCGGTGTCGTTCTTCCCGGCGTTCCTCCTGCTCGTGCCGGGGACGGTCGGCCTCGTCGCGGTCGCGACGTTCGACCCGGAGTCCCTCGCGACGCCGCTCGCGACCTTCGTCAGTCTGTGCATCGGGACGAAGATCGGCGGCCTGCTCCCCGGGCTGTTCGCCCGGAACGCACCGCGCCGCGCGGAGTAGCGGTCCGCCACGTCGGTGCCGGTTCCGTGGGGCCCGACCAGCAGCGGGCCTGGAGGCGCGGGGCGGGCCCGCCCCGCGCCTCCAGTCCCTCGACCGGTCACGTGACGGGCGCTACGGCTCGATGAGCAGGCCGGCCGCCTGGTCGTCCGCCGCGCTCGCCTTGGCGAGGTAGTGGACCTTCTTGCCGGTGGCGTTGTAGGGCAGTTCGGTGACGAAGCGGTACCGGCGCGGACGCTTGAAGCGGGCGAGGCCCGGGTGCGAGGCGGTCCAGTCCTCGAGGGCGGCCGCAGCCTCGTCGTCGTCCTCCGGCAGCCGACCCGGAGCACGAACGATGTACGCCGTGACGACCTCGCCCCAGCGCTCGTCCGGCACGCCGACCACGATCGAGTCCGCGACGCCCGGGTGCTCCTGCAGGGCACCCTCGACCTGCACCGGGTGGACGTTCTCGCCACCGGAGATGATCATGTCGTCCTTGCGCCCGACGATCGTCACACGCTCGTGCTCGTCCCACGTGGCGAGGTCGCCCGGGTAGAACCAGCCGTTGGCGAACTTCTCCGCCTCGAGCCCGGGGTTCCGGTACGAGTACCCGGACTTCACCGTGCGGACCGCGAACTCGCCGATCTCGGACCCGTCCTTGGGCACGGTGTCGGCGGGTTCGGCGAGCCGGTCCGCGTACACACGGACCACGGCGACGTCGTCGTCGGTGGAGGCACGGCCGGTCGATCCGGCACCGTCCGGGAAGTCCTCAGGGCGGAGGAACGTGTTCCAGAACGTCTCGGTCGTGCCGTACCCGTTGAAGATCCGCGGTGACAGGAGCTCCTGGTAGCGGAGCGCCGCGGCACGGTCGAGCGGGGCACCCATCGTCACGATGCCGTGCAGCGAGGACAGGTCGCGGGGGCGGGCCTCCTGCGCGTTCGCGAGCTGCACGAGGTTCGGCGGGGCCCCGATCAGGAACGTGATCCGTTCGGACTCGACGAGGTCGAGCACGCGGCCGGCATCGAAGTGCCGGAGCGTCGTCAGCTCGGCACCGACGTAGAACACCGGGTTCGGGCCGCCCGAGTACAGGCCGCCGCGGTGGAACAGCGGCGACATGTTGAGCGTCTTGTCGAACGGGCTGAGCGGGAAGTGCATGATGACGTCGTGCGCGCTGAGCACCTCGACGAGGCTCGGCAGGGGGACCGGCTTCGGGCGGCCCGTCGTCCCCGACGTGTAGAGCCGCGTGGTCTCGTCGTAGGTGCTGCGCGGTTCGGCCGCGGCGAGCTCGTCGGCGGTGACGGGCTCGGCGGCGAGGAGGTCGGTGAACGGGGTGTGGTCCTGCTCGGTCGCTCCGACCACGACGACGTGGTCGGGGGTGTGCGGGGCGGTGCGGAGTGCGGCGACGACGTCGGTGGTGCGCGCGGCGTCGTACACCAGGACAACGGGGGCCGAGTCCTCGATGATGAACGCGACCTCGTCGGGGGCGAGCCGGAAGTTCGTGGGGGAGAACACCGCGCCGATGCGGTGGCACGCCAGGTACAGCATCGCGAACTCGGGGGAGTTGAACAGCTCGACCATGACGACCGTGCCCCGACCGGCGCCGTGCCGCACCAGCCAGCCGGCGATCCGGTCGACGTCGGCGCCGAGTTGCGCGTACGTCCACGACCGGTCGGTGTCCGGCTCGCGGAGCGCGGGTCGGTCCGCGAAGCGGTGCGTGTTCCGGGCGAAGCCGTTCGCGTACGTGTAGCTGCCCTCGAAGACCTCGCGGAAGCGGGTGGGGTCGTAGTCGGATCGGGTCTCGGTCATCGTCGCTCCCTGGGCCGGTCGTGGTGCCGTGGAGCACCGTTCGTCAGCGTATCCGGCGGGCGGCCCGGGATCCGGCGATGCGGAGAAGTTCTCGTGTTCAGGCGGTCTGGTCGCGCCGGACGCGCAGCCAGACGGTGCTCGCGACCGCAGCCGCCGTGCACCCGGCGGCGACGGCCGTCAGGACGACGGGGGAGACGTGCGTGCCGGCCGCCCCCGAGTAGACGGCGGCGGCGAGTGCCACGGCCACGGCGGCGATCGCTGCGTACCGGCCGCGGGACTGCTCGTGCAGCGACTGCCCGGCGGAACCCGCGAGCGGCAGCAACGTCGTGACCACGGCACCGAGGCCGCCCACGCAGAGGGTGATGGCGAACTCGGACACGAACGAGCCCCAGAACCCGGACCCCGGCGTGAGGGAGTGCAGTACCCAGCCGACCGCCGCGACGACGAGCAGGGCGACCGAACGCCAGGTCGCGCTCCTCGCGCCGGCGGCGATCGCTCGGCCGAGCCGGAGCGACGCGGTGTCGGCGTGCGGACGACCGACCGGTACCAGGACCGCGCCGACGATGACGGCGGGGGAGAGGTCGAAGGAGCGGGTGACGCCGCAGGCCACCAGCGCTGCGAGCACCAGCCACGGTGACACCCGGAACCCGATCGTGTCCCGGTCGGCGCCGGCGGCCCAGCGGCTCGACAGCACGATCGTCGTCGCGAGCACCGCGGCGCCGAGCAGGACGGCGATCGCCAGGCGGACGTAGCGGGCCTCGAGCGAGACGCCCACGCCGAGCACCGTGCACAGGCCGACGACCAGGACGGCCACGGTGATGGACGCCCAGGTGGGGAGCAGGTCGTCGGCGCGACGTCGTTCGGCGTGCGGGCGGTTGCGTCCCAGCAGGGCGGAGAAGGGGTTGCGGAGCCGACCGCGGGCCGCAGCACCGACGAGCGCGAGCGGGCCGGCGATGAGCAGGAGGAACCCGGCGGCGACCGCGGTGGCGACGAGGACGGTGCGCCACGAGAAGGCGGCTTGGATGGTCGGCACGGTGGTGTCGTACGCGGTGGAGGCGGTCCAGTCACCCGCGGGTCCGGACCATCCGAGGCCGCGCGGATCGGGCCGGCCGCCGTCACCGGTCCCCGCCCCGGCCGTCCCGCCGCCGTTTCCGCTGCCGCCGCTTCCGCTGCTGGTGCTCCCGGTGGAGCCACCGGTGCCGCTGCTGCCGGCGCCGCCGTGGGCGCCCGCCGTCCCGTGGCCGCTCCCGCTCGCGCCGGCGGTGGCGGTGCCCGGGCCGCTCGGCGTGCCGCTGCCCGTCGCGCCGGTCGCCACGCCGGAGGGGGCTGCCGAGGGCTGCCCCACCCGGACCACGACGTCGGCCGAGGACCGCGAGAAGTTGCCGGCCGCGTCCTGCTGCGTCGCGCTCATCGTCCGCGAGCCGGGCAGCAGGGTCGCCCCGGCCGCCGTGCAGGACCACCGGCCGGATGCCGGGACGTCGACACGGCACACGGGCGCGCGGTCGACGTAGACGGTCAGCACCGCACGCGGCTCGCCGGTGCCGGACACCGTCGACGCCTGGGTGCGCACCCGGTCGCCAGCACCCGGGGAGGTGATGCGGGGAGCGGCCGGCGCGGTGCGGTCGAGCGTGATCGTGACTGGTGCCGACGCGGCGCTCCGGAGGTCGGACCGGAAGCCGTTCGCCGTGCTCGCGGTCTGGGTGGCCGTGACCGCGAGCCGGGCGTCACCGTTGCCGGCCGCCGCGCCGCCGAGGGACACCGTCCACCGGCCGTCCCGACCGACGGTCGCGGTGTGGTCCGTGGTCGATCCGGACACCGAGAGCGTGACGGTGGACCCGGCGAGACCCGTGCCGCTGACCGGACCGGTGGTCGGGCGGGAGGTCGTCACGGTGGGCGGCACGATGACGTCCGAGGCCGGCGCCCGCGACGAGCCGAGGTCCGGCGCCGTGCGGTCGCTGACGGTGAACACCTGCCCGGGTCCGGACCGGACGGGGGCGAAGCACGACCACGCGCCGGCGTCCTGCACCGTCGCGGAACACCCGCCGGATCCGGTCGACGCCGGACCGGTCACCCGGACCGCGTGCCCGGCCGTGCCTCTGCCGCTGAACCGGACGGTGCCGCTCGTGATGTCCCCGGGGTCCGCGATCGTCGGCTGCACCGGACGCCCGACGGGCGACGTCGTCGGGTTCCCGGGGCTGGGGGAGAGCTGGTTCTGCGGAACCGGTGTCGACGTGCCCGAGGGGGACGGGGCGGCGAGCGCCGGGGCGGACGAGGCGGCGGCGCCGGAGGTGACGGAGGTGGCAGCCGCCGCCGGTGCGGCGACGGCGCCGAGCAGTGCGGCGACGAGGGCGATGACCCCGGCGGCGAGCACGACGAACCGGGTTCGCCGGACGGGGCGGTCGCCCCCGACCACCGCCTCGTCCACGTACTCCCCGTGCGTGTTCATCCGGCTCCATCCCACGTGATGGAGCCGCCGCGGTCAATACGTCGAACGGATGATGTCCGCCGAACGGGCGACACGCCGACGAGGCCGGACGCCCGGTGTGTGCGACTCGGGAATCGGCCGTGAACACCATCGACGGACGGGAGCAGTGGTCGTGCCTCGGTACAATCAGTCCCGGCCGTTCCGGCTGCCGAACCCGGCCCGTTGCGGCCGGTTCCGGCTGGTTGTGGCCACGAGATCGCAGCACCGCAGCACCGAAGCACCGAAGCACCGCAGCACCGCAGCACCGAAGCACCGAAGCACCCCAGCACCAGAGAACACAGAACCACCGCGGATCCCGAAGCGCAGGATCCCGATGCGCGAAGGAGTACGCCCGCATGGACACCGGACTCATCACGACGCTGATCGTCGTCGGAGTGGTGGTGGTCCTCCTCGTGGTCATCGGGATCTACCTCTGGGTCACGTACAACGCGCTGGTCACCCTGAAGCTCCGGGTCGACGAGGCGTGGAGCGACATCTCCGTCCAGCTGAAGCGCCGCGCCGACCTCATCCCCACGATCGTGGACACGGTCAAGGGCTACGCGACGCACGAGAAGGGCGTCTTCGAGGCCGTCACCAGAGCGCGCTCCGAGACCCTGAGCGCCGGGGACGCGTCGTCCGCCTCCACTGCAGAGGGGCACATGCAGAAGGCGCTGAAGAGCGTGTTCGCCGTGGCCGAGGGGTACCCGCAGCTGCAGTCCAGCCAGAACTTCCTGCAGTTGCAGTCCGAGCTCGTCGACACCGAGGACAAGATCCAGTCGGCCCGACGCTTCTACAACGGCGGCGTCCGCGAGCTCAACACGAAGATCCGGGTCTTCCCGAACTCGTCGTTCGCGAAGAGCCGCGGCTTCTCCGAGGCGTCGTTCTTCGAGACCACTGAGCCCGCCGCGATCGCGGAACCGCCGCGCGTCCAGTTCTGACCCACCCGGCCTCGGCCTGACGTGTACAGCGCGATCGCGCGGAACAAGCGCAACACCGTCCTCATCGTCCTGGTGTTCCTGCTGATCATCGGCGCGCTCGGGTTCCTCGGCGGGTACCTCGCCGGCAACGTCTCGATCGGTGTCATCGTGCTCGTCGTCGCGATCGGGTACGCCGTCCTGCAGTACTTCCTCGCCGCACGGCAGGCGACCGCGATCTCCGGTGGCGTCGAGATCGACCGGGCCACGGAGCCGCGGCTCTGGCGCACGGTCGAGAACCTCGCGATCGCCACGGGGATGCCCATGCCGCGCGTCTTCGTGATCCAGGACCCGTCGCCGAACGCCTTCGCCACCGGCCGTGACCCCGACCACGCCATCGTCGCCGCCACGACTGGGCTCCTCGCGATCATGGACGACCAGGAGCTCCAGGGCGTGATGGCGCACGAGCTCGGGCACGTGCGGAACTACGACATCCGGGTCTCGACGATGGTGTTCGGTCTCGTCGTGGCGGTGGGCCTCATCGCCGACGTCCTGCTCCGGATCTCGATCTTCAGCGGGCTCTCCGGCGGACGCAACCGGAACAACGACAGCGGCGGGGGCGGCAACCCGATCCTGCTCATCGCCGGCATCGTCGCGGTCGTCGTCGCGCCGATCGCCGCCGCGGGCGTCCAGGCGGCGGTGTCGCGGCAGCGGGAGTACCTCGCGGACGCCACGGGCGCGATGACCACGCGGCACCCGGAGGGACTGGCCCGCGCGCTCGAGAAGCTCGGCGCGTACGGGCGGCCGATGCAGACGCAGAACTCGTCGATGGCGCACCTCTGGATCGCGGACCCGATGCGTCCCGGCCTGATGGACCGTCTGTTCTCGACGCACCCGCCGCTGCCGGACCGCATCGCGCGCCTGCGCGGGAGTCTCGACCGCTTCTGACCCGCCGGCGTGGCGCCGGCCCGAGACGCGACCGGTGACGGACGGCAGACGCGACCGGTGACGGACGGGAGACGCGACCGGTGACGGACGGGAGGCGCGGGCCAGGCCCGCCACGTGCCTCCAGGCCGTCAGACGGCTGGGTCGAGAGCCGCAGTCGCGTCCGCGTCGTCGGCCGCCTCGTGCGGGAGGAGCGGCACACCGAGTGCCGCAGCGACGGCCGCAGCGGCCGTACCGCGGTCCGTGACCTCGATCCCGTCGAGCCCCTGCCAGGCGGCCGTCCGCCGAAGCGTCTCGGCCAGCCGGTCGGCGTCGAGCCGTTCGCCCGGCTCCTGCCACGCGGTCCGGACCCGCAGCACCCCGCGCTGCCGATCGCTCTTGAGGTCGATCCGCCCGACGAGCCGGTCGTCCTGCAGCACCGGCAGGACGTAGTAGCCGAACACCCGCTTCGGGGCGGGCGTGTAGATCTCGATCCGGTAGTGGAACCCGTACATCCGCTCGGCTCGCCGCCGGAACCACACCACCGGGTCGAAGGGACTGAGGACGGCGTCGGCGGTCAGCCGTCGGGGGACGCGGGCCTCGGCGTGGAGCCACGCCTGCTCGCCCCACCCCTCGACCTGCACGGGGACGAGTTCCCCGGCGGCCGTCAACTCGGCGATCGCCGCGGCCGTGTCGTCGGAGCGCAGCCGGAAGTAGTCGGCGACGTCCGCCCGGGTCCCGATGCCGAGTGCACGGGTGGCGTGCCGGACCAGTCGGAGGACCGCCGCCGGGCGTGCGGGTGCGGTCTCGAGCGTGCCCGCCGGCAGCACCTGCTCGGGCAGGGCGTACACCCGCTCGAAGCCGGAGCGCCCCGCCGTCACGACGTCGCCCCAGCGGAACATCTGCTCGAGGCCGAGCTTGACGTCGCTCCACCCCCACCACGGTCCACGCCGGACGTTCGACTCGTGCTCCACCGCGCTCGCCGGCATCGGCCCCTCGGCACGGAGCAGGGCGCGGAGCTCGTGGCGGACGCCCTCGGTCCGGGTGACCGAGTCGATCCGGGTCGGACCGGCGTCGCGCTCCCGCAGGGCGTCCATCCGCCACCGGAACAGCGGGAGGTCGTCGCGGTCGATGAAGGCCGCCTCGTGCGCCCAGTACTCGGTCCAGGGACCACGCGCCGTCAGGGTGAGCCGGTCGAGCGTCGCCTTGTCGTAGGCACCGAGACGGGCGAAGAGCGGGAGGTAGTGACTGCGCTCGAAGACGTTGACCGAGTCGATCTGCAGCAGCCCCAGCCGACCGAACGCGGCCTTCAGCGAGCGCGTCGAGACGGCATCGGCAGGCGGCTGCCCGAAGCCCTGGGCGGCCAGGGCGACCCGTCGGGCCTCGGCGGCGGAGAGCGTGGTCCTGACCATGGGATCGACGGTACCGATCGCCGCCGACAGCCGCGTACCCCGGTGTATGCCGTATCTGGTACCTGTCAGGAGGCACATCGATACACTCGCGGCATGGCATGGGGCAGAAAGCAGCAGCCGACGCATCCCGACCCCGTGGTCGAGGAGAGCGTCCCGACGGGTGTGCGCATCGCCGGCGCCTGGTCGTGGCGGGTGCTCGCCGTCGTCGGTGTGATCGCGGTCTTCATCTGGCTGATGACGATCTTCAGCCAGATCCTCATCCCGTTCCTCGTCGGCATCGTGATCTCGGCGTTGCTCGTCCCGATCTCGAACTGGATGCAGCGACACCACGTGCCGAAGTGGGCAGCCATCGTGATCAGCCTGCTCGGCGGTCTCGCGGCCCTCGGCGGACTCGTCTGGCTCGTCGTCGACCAGATCATCGCGTCGTACCCGTCGCTCCGTGACCGCACGGTGGACCAGTACTCGAACATCAAGGACCTCGTCCTGAACTCGGGTCTCGGCATCACCCAGGGCGACGTCAACGGCTGGCTCGACGACGGCACGAAGTGGCTGCAGGACAACTCGGCGTCGATCCTCTCCGGGGTCGCGAGCGCGGGATCCGGCGCCACGCACGTCTTCGAGGCGCTCTTCATCATCCTGTTCACGACGATCTTCCTGCTGGTCGACGGCAAGAACGTCTGGCGCTGGACGGTCCGGCTCTTCCCGCGGAAGGCCCGCGCGGCGGTCGACGGCGCCGGGGTCGCCGGCTGGATCACGCTGACGAGCTTCATCCGCGTGCAGATCTTCGTCGCGTTCGTGGACGCGGTCGGCATCGGCCTCGGTGCGTTCATCGTCGGGCTCTTCTTCGGTGGGATGCCGCTGGTGATCCCGATCGCGGCCTTCGTCTTCCTCGGCGCGTTCATCCCCGTCGTGGGTGCGATCGTCACCGGCTTCCTCGCCGTGTTCGTCGCCCTCATCTTCAACGGCCCGCTGGCCGCCGTCCTCGTGCTCGGTGTCGTCCTGCTCGTGCAGCAGATCGAGGGGCACATCCTGCAGCCGCTCGTGATGGGCAACGCGGTCAAGGTGCACCCCCTCGCGGTGGTGCTCGGCGTCACCGCCGCGTCCGGGCTCGCGGGCATCGCCGGTGCGTTCTTCGCCGTACCGCTCATCGCCACCCTGAACGCCATGGTGACGACGATCTCGACCGGTCGCTGGCGGGGGCTCGACTCCGACCACGTGCTCGAGGCGACCCCGAAGCACGGCCAGCACGGGCAGCTGCAGTTGATGCGGCGGCGTCGGCACAAGATCGGCGACGACGTCCCGGCGCCGGGCACCAAGCCGGAGCCGACCGCGGCCGAGGGCACCGCCAGCACGAACTGAGCGTCACGGGTTCGTCAGGAGCGGCTGGACCGACGATGATGGGACCGTGACCGACTCCACTGCGACGCTGATCCCCACACTCGACGACATCGAGAAGGCGCGCGAGACGATCGCCGGGGTGGCTCGCGTCACCCCGATGGAGACCTCGCAGTTCCTCGCCGAGGTGCTCGGCTCGCCGGTGCACCTCAAGTGCGAGAACCTGCAGCGGACCGGCGCGTACAAGGTCCGCGGTGCCTACAACCGGCTCGTCTCGCTGACGCCGGAGCAGCGCGCAGCGGGCGTCGTCGCCGCCAGCGCGGGCAACCACGCGCAGGGGGTCGCCCTGGCCGCACGTGAGCTCGGCATCCCGGCGACGATCTTCACGCCCGTGGGCGTCGCCCTGCCGAAGCTGCAGGCGACGCGGCACTACGGCGCCGAGGTCGTGCTCCGTGGCCACTCCGTCGAAGAGGCCCTGAGCGCCGCCAAGGACTTCGCTCACCGCACCGGCGCCGTCTTCATCCCGCCGTTCGACCACCCCGCCGTCATCGCGGGGCAGGGCACCCTCGGCCTCGAGATCCTCGACCAGGTCCCCGACGCCGACACCGTGGTCGTGCCGATCGGTGGCGGTGGCGTCATCGCCGGCATCGCCCTCGCCGTGAAGGGCATGTCCGAGCGCCTCGGCCGCTCGATCCGGGTCGTCGGCGTGCAGGCCGAGAACGCCGCCGCCTACCCGAGCTCGATCGAGGCCGGCGAGCCCGTCACCGTCACCACGAAGCCGACGATCGCGGACGGCATCGCGGTGGCCCGACCCGGCGACCTCAACTTCCCGATCATCCGCGACCTGGTGGACCAGATCGTCACGGTGTCCGACGACGACGTCGCCCGTGCGCTGCTGGTGCTGCTCGAGCGCGCCAAGCTCGTCGTCGAGCCGGCCGGGGCCGTCGGCGTCGCCGCGATCATGTCCGGGGCCGTGCGCGACACCGGCCGCACCGTCGTGCTGCTGAGCGGCGGCAACATCGACCCGCTCATGATGGAGCGCGTCATCACCCGCGGTCTCGTCGCCGCGTCGCGCTACATCGGCATCCGGATCATGCTGCCGGACCGCCCCGGACAGCTCGCACGGGTGTCGCAGGTCATCTCCGACGCCGGCGCGAACGTCGTCGAGGTGCTGCACACGCGGCACGGCCAAGGGCTCGTCATCAACGAGGTCGCCCTCGACCTGTCGATCGAGGCGCGCGGGCCGGAGCACGCGCAGGAGGTCATCCACCGCCTCCGCGAGGTCGGCTTCCGCCCGGAGCTGCTGGAGCACTAGACGGTCTGCAGCACGGCCTGGAGGCGCGTGGCGGCGCCGCCACGCGCCTCCAGGCCGGTGCGTCCGCACCTGTCCCACCATGGTGAGCAGAAATGGTCGGGTCCCGTCTCGGGACCCGACCATTCCTGCTCACGAAGCGCGCGTGCGCTCGCGTGAACGCAGGTGCGCGTGCGCGCTACGGCTCGTAGCGCTCGACCTTCGTGACCTCGACGGCGATCTCCTTGCCGTTCGGTGCCGTGTAGGTGGCCTTGTCGCCGGCGCGCAGGCCGACGATGGCGGCGCCGACCGGGCTGACCGGGCTGTAGACGGTGAGGGCCGAGCCCTCGGCGACGATCTCGCGGTTGCCGACCAGGAACGTCGACTCGTCGCCGGCGATGACCGCGGTGACGACCGTGCCGGGCTCGACGGTGCCGTCGAAGACCGCTTCGCTCACGGTGGCGTGCTTGAGGAGCTCGGTGAGCTGTCGGATGCGGGCCTCGATCTTGCCCTGCTCGTCCTTGGCGGCGTGGTAGCCGCCGTTCTCCTTGAGGTCGCCCTCTTCGCGAGCGGCTTCGATGCGGTTCGCGATCTCCTGACGTGCCGGCCCGGACAGCTGCGCGAGCTCGGCGGTGAGGCGATCGTGCGCCTCCTGGGTCAGCCAGGTGACCTGCGTGTCGTTGCTCATCGTGATTCCCTTCAGCAAAGAACAAGACCGGCCGGAGTGGCCGGTCTTGTCCGCGAATCAGGGCAGTCTAGGGAACCCAGCAGTCGTGGATCAAGCCGGTGACGCCGCGGGACACCGTGTTCACAGGAGTGTTGACGCTCCGGGTGCGCTGATCCGACGCTGTGATCCGGATCTCCTTCCACCCGACGATCGTGAACGACTTGTCGAGGACCTGGACGGCGCACTTCGCTGCGGTGCCCGGGTCGAGGGAGACCTGACTGTGCACGACGGTCTCGTGATCGGACACGACCTGGTAGCCGACGTCGTCGGTGTCGAGGCCGTGGCTCGTCTGCCCGGGACCCGCCCAGATGACCCAGACGAGGAACACCAGCGCGACGGCGGCAGCGGCGACGATGCCGATGAAGCGCGTCCGACGTGCGCGGCCGGGGGTGCGGCCGTAGCGGTCGTCCAGCGTCGCGGTGGTGCCGGCGGACGGCTGAGGTGCCGATGGGTGCTGCGGTTCGGACAGTTCGGGGCTCCCGGGGTGATTATCCTGATCCCAGGGTAGTTCACGCCTGGCTGTGTGCTGCCCGCGCTCGTCCCCGCACCTGCGCTCGATCCACACCCCGTCTCACCCGCAGTGAGGAAGTCCTGTGCCGTACCGCCTGATGGCCGTCCACGCCCACCCCGACGACGAGTCGAGCAAGGGAGCGGCGACGGCGGCGAAGTACGCGGCCGAGGGCAACGACGTCCTCGTGGTCTCCTGCACCGGGGGCGAGGCCGGAGACATCCTCAACGAGCACCTCGGTGAACCCGCCACCAGCCGGGCGCACCGTGACATGGCCGGGTACCGCCGCACCGAGATGGCGGCGGCGCAGGCAGCACTCGGCATCGACCACGTGTGGCTCGGCTACCACGACTCGGGTCTGCCGGACGCCGAGAAGGGCGAGACGGTGCGACCGGGGACGTTCTCCACCGTGCCGCTGGAGTACTCGACCGAGGCACTCGTCCGCGTGATCCGCCGGTTCCGCCCGCACGTGCTCGTCACCTACGACGAGAACGGCGGCTACCCGCACCCCGACCACATCCGCACCCACGAGGTCTCCGTCGCCGCCTGGCGTGACGCCGCCGACCCGACGAAGTACCCGGACGCCGGGCCCGCCTGGTCGGTCTCGAAGCTCTACTACGAGCGCACGATGAACCCCCGCCGCTTCCGCGCGTTCTACGACGCCCTGCGCGAGCGGGACCCGGAGAGCCCGCTCGTGGAGCAGCTCCGCGAGTGGGTCGAACGGTTCGCCGACCGGCCCGACCTGGCCACCAGCCACGTCGACGTGCACGAGTACTTCGACGCGCGCGACGCGGCCCTCCGCGCCCACGCCAGCCAGGTGCCGCCGGACAGCCCCTTCTTCTACTGGCCGAACGACCTCCTCGCGACGGTGTGGCCGACCGAGGACTACCAGCTCGTCGAGGCCCGTGTGCCCACCGAGCTCCCCGAGTCCGACCTGTTCGCGGGGATCCCTGTCGACAAGGACACGAACGCGTGAGCACCATCGCGGCAGTACTCGCCGCCACCCCCAGCCCGAGCCCGACCTCGACCGTCCCCGACGTGGACGTGACGCCCGGCGTCGCGGGCTTCATCGCGATCGCGCTCGTCGCCGTCGTGACGATCCTGCTCGTCATCGACATGACCCGGCGCATCCGCCGCACCCGCTACCGCTCCGAGATCCGGGAGCGCCTGGAGGCCGAGGCGAACGGCACGGCGCCGGACGGCCACGGCGACGGAGTCGGGGGCAGGGTCGGCGACGGGGTCGCCACGGACGAGCCGAACCGGCGCGCTGCCGAGGACGGCCGAGCCGACGTCGGCGACGACACCGAGCGCGGCTGACACGACCACACCGCGCGGCGGGGCTGCATCGCGCTGCGGGGGCGAAATCGCTCGTAGTGGGCGGAATCGCGCGTAGGAAGCGGAATCGCTCGTAGGAGGCAGGAATTTCCTGCTCACCATGCGCGGAAGCGCTTCCTACTGCACGCGTGATGGGCAGGAACGCGCACCGTGATGGGCAGGAACGCGCGGGTGTGCGTGCGCGCAGTCAGCGCACGGGGTGCAGCGCCACGAGCAGGACGCCGGCCCACTGCGCGGCGAAGGCCACGACCGTGAGCGCGTGGAAGACCTCGTGGAACCCGAACAGCGTCGGTGACGGGTTCGGCCGCTTGAAGGCGTAGACCAGCGCACCGACGATGTACGCCACGCCGCCGGACAGGATGAGCACGGTCATCGGCACGCTCGCGGCGAAGAACTGCGGCAGCAGCCCGAGCGCCGCGCACCCGAGCACGAGGTAGATCGGCACGTACAGCCACCGCGGTGCGCCGATCCAGAGCACCCGGAATGCGATGCCGAGCGCTGCGCCGGACCACATCACCCACAGCACCACGACCATGAGCGTGTGCGGCAGGGCGCAGATCGCGACGGGCGTGTAGGTACCGGCGATGAGCAGCAGGATGTTCGTGTGGTCGATGCGCTTCAGGACCCGCTTCACCGTCGGTCCCCACGGGAAGCGGTGGTAGGTCGCCGAGACGCCGAACATCGCGAGCGACGTCGCCATGAACACCGCACTGCCGACCTTCGCCGCCGGGGAGCCGGCGAGGGAGATGAGCACGATGCCCATCGCGACGGCGAACGGGAACGCCCCGAGGTGGATCCAGCCGCGCCAGGCGGGACGCGTCTCGGGCGGGGTGCTCGTGGCCTCTTCGGTGAAGGGGACGTGGGGGAGTGTCCCGGTGTCGTGCTCGGCGTGCATGGTCCGACCGTATGGGCAGATGCCGAACGAATGCCGAGGGTGCTTCCGAGGCCGTGTGCACTATGTTCGACGCGTGAGCGGCAAGGTCGGGTGGGCAGGACGAGGGATTCTCTACCGCGCCTACCAGAGCCGCATCCGCCGCCAGATCGACGACGCGGTCAAGCCGAAGCACGTCGCCATGATCGTGGACGGCAACCGTCGCTGGGCGAAGCAGCTCGGCCTCGAGTCCGCCGCCCACGGACACCGCGCCGGCGCCGCGAAGATCCCCGAGTTCCTGACGTGGTGCGACGACCTCGGGATCGAGGTCGTGACGCTCTACCTGTTGTCGTCCGACAACCTCACGGGCCGCGGTGGCGAGGAGCTCGAGCAGCTCGTCGGCATCATCGCCGACCTGGCCGGCACCCTCGCCGACCACCGGGACTGGCGGGTGCAGCACGTCGGCGCGAACGAAGGGCTCCCCGCGGCACTCGTGGCCGCGCTCGAGCAGGCCGAGCAGCGCACGGCCGACCACACGGGGCTGCACGTCAACCTCGCGGTCGGGTACGGCGGTCGGCGCGAGATCGCGGACGCCATGCGCAGCATCGTGCGGGCGCACGGCGAGGGCGGCGGGACGCTCGACACCCTGGCCGAGGTCCTCACGCCGGAGCTCATCGGCGACCACCTGTACACGCAGGGGCAGCCCGACCCGGACCTCGTGATCCGGACCTCGGGCGAGCAGCGGCTGTCCGACTTCATGCTGTGGCAGAGCGCGCACAGCGAGTTCTACTTCGTCGAGGCGTTCTACCCCGACCTGCGCGAGGTCGACTTCCTCCGCGCGGTGCGTGACTTCGGGCTGCGGTCCCGTCGCTTCGGCGGCTGAGACAGCGCAGCGCGCAGCGCGCAGCGCGCAGCGCGCAGCGCGCAGCGCGGCCCCCGGTGCGCAGTCGCCGGGCACGCGGGCCGCGCGCCGCGCGGTGCGCACAACGGTCTGGGTTCGCTCGGTCTCGGGCATCCCAGTAGACTCACAGGGTTTTCGTCCCACGGAAGGTTGCCCCTGTGAACATCGCCGAGTACGCCGACGGCTTCGCCGAAGAGCCCGGCTACCTCGACCACGCCGCGTTCGGCCCCGTGCAGACCGCGGTCCTCGAGGAACAGCGCGTCCTCGGGACGATCCAGGAGCACATGCGCTTCGGCGCCATGGAGACGCTCGACGAGCAGGACGTCCGCGTCCGCACCGTCGCCGCACGACTCGTCGGCCGCCGCGAGGACCAGGTCGTCTCGCAGACCGCCACCACGCCCGGCCTGCTGCACACCGCGTTCGGCCTGACCGGCGGGGTGCTCGTCTCCGCCGACGAGTACCCGTCGCTGCCCCTCGCCCTCGCCAGCGCCGCCTCGGCCACCGGCGGTCGCGTGCAGCCGGTCGTCATCGAGTCCGGTGCCGGATGGGTGACGCCCGCGCTCATCGAGTCGCGCCTGACCGACGACGTCACCGCGGTCGCCGTGTCCCTCGTCGACTGGCAGACGGGCTACCTCGCCGACCTCGCCGGCATCCGCGAGGTCATCGGCGACCGCCTCCTCATCGTCGACGCGATCCAGGGCTTCGGCGTCGTGGACGCCCCGTACGAGGTCGCCGACGTCGTCGCGACCGGCGGACAGAAGTGGCTGCACGCCGGATGGGGCACCGGGTTCACCGCCTTCAGTGACCGTGCCCTGAACCGTCTCCGCCCGGCACTGTCCGGCCCGCACGGCACGACCGGGTGGCCCACTGAGGTCCCCTCCGTCCGCCCCGGGGCCGCCGGCTTCCAGATGACGCGCACCGACCCGGTCGCGCAGGCCCGGATGGCCGTGTCCCTCGACCGGCTCACCGCCGTCGGCGTCGCCGCCGTGCAGGAGCGCGTCACCGACCGGGTCGAGCGGGTCTTCGACATCGCCGACGAGTTCGGGCTGTCGGTGGAGTCGAGCCGTGACCCGCGCGAGCGCGCCGGCATCGTCGTCCTCCGTCCGCCGCAGGGGCGCCTCACGGCGCTGTCGGCCGCGTTCCACAACCACGGGGTCACCGCGACGACGCGGCTCGGCGTCGCGCGCGTGTCGGTGTTCGCCTCCACGACGGACGAGACGCTGGACATGTTCCGCGACGCCTGCCTGTCGTACGCGACGATGCAGTAGAGCGGCTCCGTCTTCGGACTGGAGGCGCGGTGCGGGCCCGCACCGCGCCTCCAGTCCGTCTCCTGGTCACGTTGTTCACGTGACCGTAACGCGCGGAACCGCGTGTCGGTGGCGACGTGTCGGAGGTCGGACGTAGCTTGGCCCCATCGGGCACCGCGCCCGATCGAAGCGGCCACAGTCGGTGCTTCGGGACCGCTCCAGTGGCCGCGTTCGAGGACATGGACCGGGCCGATCGCGGCCCGGGGATGGAGTGGGTCGTGACCTCTCAGAACGTCTCTCGCGGAACGCAGCACCAGCACACCGCGGACTCGTCCACATCGGTCGCCCAGCGCACGTACGTGCTCGACACCTCGGTGCTCCTCAGCGATCCGCGGGCACTGTTCCGCTTCGCGGAGCACGCGGTCGTCCTGCCCGTCGTGGTCGTCAGCGAGCTGGAGTCCAAGCGCAACGACCCGGAGATCGGGTACTTCGCCCGGCAGGCGCTCCGGCTGCTCGACGAACTGCGGATCGAACACGAACGGCTCGACTTCCCGATCGCGATCGGCGACGGCGGGTCGTTCCGGGTCGAGCTGAACCACTCCAACCAGTCCGTGCTCCCCTCCGGGCTGCAGCTCGGGGACAACGACTCGCGGATCCTGGCGGTCGCGTCGAACCTCAAGAACGACGGACTCGACGTCGTCGTCGTCTCGAAGGACCTACCGCTCCGCGTGAAGGCGTCGTCGATCGGCATGGCGGCGGAGGAGTACCGCGCCGAACTCGCCGTCGACAGCGGCTACACCGGTGTCGCCGAACTCCAGGTGTCCGGTGAGCAGATGTCCGACCTCTACGAGAAGGAGGAGATCCGCACCGCCTCGCTCGAGGGGATCCCGGTGAACACCGGCGTCGTGATCCACTCGGAACGCGGGTCGGCGCTCGGCCGGGTGATCTCCGGGGGATCCGTGGCCCTCGTCCGCGGCGACCGCGAGGTCTTCGGCCTCCGCGGCCGCTCCGCCGAACAGCGGCTCGCCATTGACGCGCTGCTCGACCCGGAGATCGGCATCGTGTCCCTCGGCGGCAGCGCAGGCACGGGCAAGTCGGCGCTCGCGCTCTGCGCCGGGCTCGAGGCCGTGCTCGAACGACAGCAGCACAAGAAGATCATGGTGTTCCGCCCGCTGTACGCCGTGGGCGGCCAGGAGCTCGGCTTCCTGCCGGGTGACGCCAGCGAGAAGATGAACCCGTGGGCGCAGGCGGTCTACGACACGCTCGGCGCCCTGGTGTCGGAGAACGTCCTCGACGAGGTCGTCGAGCGGGGAATGCTCGAGGTGCTCCCGCTGACGCACATCCGTGGCCGTTCGCTGCACGACGCGTTCGTGATCGTGGACGAGGCGCAGTCGCTCGAGCGCAACGTGCTGCTCACGATGCTCTCCCGCATCGGGCAGAACTCCCGCGTGGTGCTCACGCACGACGTCGCCCAGCGCGACAACCTCCGGGTGGGGCGGCACGACGGGGTCGCGTCGGTCATCGAGCGGCTCAAGGGCCACCCGCTGTTCGCGCACGTGACGCTGACCCGGTCGGAGCGCTCGGCGATCGCGGCGCTCGTCACCGAGATGCTGGACTCGCCCGACCTCGTGTAGAGCGCTGCGCGGTCGTTCGCGCTGCGGTCCCGCTGCGGTCGCGCTGCGGTCGTTCGCTCGCGCTGCGGTCCCGCTGCACAACGAAAGTCACCCCGAGCCGTGTGTTTTCGCGGCTCGGGGTGACTTCGGTTGTGCGAGGGGCCGGCGTCAGTTCGGGTGCGTCATGCTGAGGACGTCGAGGGCGCTGTCGAGCTGCTCCTCGGTGACCTCGCCGCGCTCGACGTGGCCGAGTGCGATCACGGCCTCGCGCACAGTGAGCCCCTCGGCGACGGCGAACTTCGCGACCTTCGCCGCGGCCTCGTAGCCGATGACGCGGTTGAGCGGCGTGACGATCGACGGCGACGACTCGGCGAAGGACCGTGCCCGGTCGAGGTTCGCCTCGAGCCCGTCGATGGTCTTGTCGGCCAGCACCCGCGAGCTGTTCGCGAGCAGGCGGATCGACTCGAGGAGCGCGGTGCCCATGACGGGGATCGCGACGTTCAGCTCGAACGCGCCGGACGCACCGGCCCACGCGATGGTGGCGTCGTTGCCGATCACCCGGGCGGCGACCATGAGCGTGGCCTCGGGGATCACCGGGTTGACCTTGCCCGGCATGATCGACGAGCCCGGCTGCAGGTCGGGGATGTGCAGTTCGCCGAGACCCGTGTTCGGCCCGGAGCCCATCCAGCGGAGGTCGTTGTTGATCTTCGTCAGGCTGACCGCGATGACCCTGAGGGCGCCGGACGCCTCGACGAGGGCGTCACGCGCACCCTGCGCCTCGAAGTGGTCGAGCGCCTCGGTGATCGGCAGGCCGGTGTCCGTGGCGAGCTGGGCGATCACGCGCTGCGGGAAGCCCTTCGGTGTGTTGATGCCGGTGCCGACCGCGGTGCCACCGAGCGGGACCTCGGCCACGCGGGGGAGCGTCGCGTTCACGCGCTCGATGCCGAGCCGGACCTGGCGCGCGTACCCGCCGAACTCCTGCCCGAGGGTGACCGGGGTGGCGTCCATGAGGTGCGTGCGGCCGGACTTCACCGCGTCGGCCCACAGCGTGGCCTTCGCCTCGAGCGACTCGGCGAGGTGCTCGAGTGCGGGGACGAGCGTGCGGATGAGTGCTTCGGTCACGGCGACGTGCACCGACGTCGGGAACACGTCGTTGGAGGACTGCGAGGCGTTCACGTGGTCGTTCGGGTGCACCGCGGTACCGGCGATGTCCGACGCGAGCGTCGCGAGGACCTCGTTCATGTTCATGTTCGACGAGGTGCCGCTGCCGGTCTGGTACACGTCGACCGGGAACTGGTCGTGGTGCTCCCCGGCGATGATCGCGTCCGCCGCCTTCGCCACGGCGTCCGCCAGCGCCGGCTCGACGATGCCGAGCTCGCCGTTGACGATCGCCGCCGCCCGCTTGATGCGGGCGAGGGCCACGATCTGCGCCGACTCGAGCCCGCTGCCCGAGATCGGGAAGTTCTCCACCGCCCGCTGCGTCTGGGCGCGGTAGAGCGCCGACTTCGGCACCCGGACCTCGCCCATCGTGTCGTGCTCGATGCGGTAGTCGCCGTCGGTCGCGGTGCTCGGGGTGGTGTCGGTCACGTCGTCGTGGTCCTTCCTGGGGTGTTCGCCGGCCGCGGTCGCGCCGGCTGGTGTGGTGTCCCGGTGGCGGGGTGGCCGCTGGTGTCCGGGACGGTCGTCGTGTCGGTCGGTCAGGCCTGGCCCACGACGGTGTCGATGGCGACCTCGCCCGTGGAGAGGTCGTAGGTCGCGCCGACGACGGCCAATCTACCCTCGGCGATCGCGTGGGAGACTGCGCCGGAGCGTTCGATCACCTGGCGCAGGGTGGCCTCGAGGTGTGCGGCCCCGACCGATTCCTGCGGCACATCGGCGTGGACGGCGCGGACGCGCTCGACGCTCGGGGCGATGGCGTCCACGAGGGCCTGCAGGTGCGGGGCGGGGACGGGCTCGCCGGAGCGTGCGGCCGCGACGGCACCACACCGGGTGTGGCGGAGCACGACGACGAGGGGGGTGCCGAGCGCCACCACGGCGAACTCGATCGACCCGAGCACGACGTCGTCGACGATCTGACCGGCGTTCCGGATGGCGAAGAGGTCACCGATGCCGGCGTCGAAGACGTGCTCGAACGGCACGCGCGAGTCGGAGCAGCCGAGGACGGTCGCGAACGGCGCCTGCGAGCCCGTCAGCTCGGTGCGGCGGTCGGGGTCGATCCGGCCGGTGCGGCGCTTGTCCGAGGCGAACCGTGCGTTGCCCTCGACGAGCAGACGGAGGGCGTCGGACGGGGTGAAGGCGGCGCGGTCGGGCATGGGACTCCTGGAGGCTGATCGGGGCGGGTCGAGCGTGATCGGGTCGGTGGGGGTGCTCGTCAGCTCGTGAACTGCTTGCTGACCGCCGTCGCGACCGTGCGGAACGACGACGCGTTCGCGGTGCCGGACAGGACGACGGTGCTCGTGCCGAACGTGGACACGAGCGAGTACGCCTGGTTGCCGGCGTCGTCACCCTCGGCACGGCGGTCGTACACGGTCCACTTCGTGCCGGCGATCGTGCGCGTGCCGGTGGCCGCGTGCTGGTCGAGCTGGTTCGAGACCCAGGTGTCGTTCGCCTTGATGCCCTGCTGCAGCCCGATGTACTGCTTGTCGGGGGTGATCAGGCCGACGGTCCAGACGCTCACGCCGTCGCTCGTCTTGTCCTTGTAGTCGGCACGGTTCGACGAGTACCCCTCGGGCAGGGCGGGTGCGGCGAGCGTGACGCCCGGCACCTTCGCCTGCGACGCCACCTGGCGGTAGTCCACCGCTCGGTCGACGACCGTCGTGTCGGGTCGGACGACGACCGCGACGAGGAACAGCACGATGCCGAGCGAGGCGATCAGCGCGATGACGAGGTTGAACGCCGTCTGGTGCTGCCGCCGAGCCGTGCGAGCGGCGTCCTTCCGGGCCCAGGTTTCCTCTGCCGTTTCGGGACGACCGAGTTCGGCGACGATCGGCCGGCCGTCGGGGTCGGTCATCGGGGTGCGCCGTCCTCGGACTCGGAGGCGGCACGGGCGGCGTCGAGCCGTGCGCGTGCGCCGACGAGCCACTCTTCGCACCGGGCGGCCAGTGCTTCGCCGCGCTCCCACAGCGACAGGGAGCGTTCGAGCGTCGCGGAGCCCTGCTCGAGCTCGGCGACGACGCGCACGAGTTCGTCGCGCGCGGCCTCGTAGCTCAGTGACCGGACGTCGGACTGCTCGGGTTCCTGCTGGGATGACACCCCTCGATCCTACCGAGCGGCCACCGACGTGCGGGCACACCGGGGAACCTGTGCAGAACCGGGCGCCGCGTAGGGTCGCGTGCATGACGGACCTGCCCGCCGGTGCGACCTGGTACCCGGCCCCGACGACCCCGGCCCCGACGGCCCCGATCACGACGACCCTGGCCCCGACGGCCCCGACGGCCCCGACGGCCCCGACCCCCGACCGGCCGTCCCTCGCCCTCGTCCTGCCCGGCGGCGGCTACCGGCACCACGCCCCGCACGAGGGCGAGGGCTACGCCCGCTGGCTGAACACCCTCGGGATCTCCGCCGTCGTCTTCACCTACCCGGTCGCACCGCACCGCCACCCGGAGGCGGTGGTGGCGACCAGGACGCTCCTCCGTGACCTGCGTACCGGGGTCCACACGGGCCTCCCGTCCGACCCACGCGTCCTGCTGATCGGGTCGTCGGCGGGCGGCCACCTCGCCACCCTCGTCTCCAACGCGCCGACGCCGGACGAACGTGCGGTGTCGGACGTCGACGACCGGCCCGACGCGACCCTCCTCTGCTACCCGGTGGTCTCGATGACCGACCACCCGCACCGGGGGAGCGTCGACAGTCTGCTGGGCAAGGGGTCGACGGTGTGGGCGCAGTCCGCACTCGACGGCGAGGAGCTCGTCGACGACCGCACACCACCGACCTTCGTGTGGCACACGGCGGAGGACGCCGTCGTCCACGTGACGCACTCCCTCGCGTACGGACGGGCGCTCGCGCGGCACCTGGTGCCGTTCGAACTGCACGTCTTCGAGCGGGGCGAGCACGGCATCGGCCTCGCCGAGGGGGCCGGCACGGCGGCCGCCTGGCCCGGCGCAGCCGAGCGCTGGCTGCGCGAACGCGGCTGGTGAGCCGCGGGCCGCAGTGTCAGGCCCGGCCGGACCCGGTCGGGCCCGGCCGGACCCGGCCGGACCCCGGCCGACCCGGCGGGGGCCCGCCGGGTCCGGCTTCACGCCCCGTCTGGCCCCGGCCCGTCCGGCTCGAGCGTCCCCGTCGCCGTCCCCGCTCCGAGCGTGACGTGCACGGGCGTCGCACCGACCAGGTCCTCCGAGCTGCGCACGACCCCGCCGTCCGTCGTCTGCACGATGGCGTACCCGCGGCGCAGCGTGTCCCGCGGCGACAGCGACCGCAGCCGGGCGGTGAGGTGCCCGACGTCGGCGTGGGATCGCTCGAGCCGCCGGTCGAGCATCTCCCGGGCGCGTGAGAGGTCCCGCGCCACCTCTTCGGCGCGGGTGTCGACGAGCCACGCGGTGGACGCGAGGGCGGGCCGGGAACGCAGCGCGGCGATCCGGTCGGCCTCGACCGAGAGCATGTGGGACAGCCGGAGCCCGAGTCGTGCCCGCGCGGCGCGGACGTTCGCGAGTTCCTCGGCGACGTCGGGGACCACCCGCTTCGCCGCGTCGGTCGGGGTCGAGGCGCGGAGGTCGGCGACCTCGTCGAGGATCGGCCGGTCCGCCTCGTGCCCGATCGCCGACACGATCGGCGTGGCCGAACCCGCCGCGGCACGGACGAGTCCCTCGTCGCTGAAGCCGAGCAGGTTCTGGAAGTCGCCACCGCCGCGCGCGACGATGATGACGTCGACGTCCGGGTCGGCATCGAGCTCGAGGATGGCGGCGGTGACCTCGGCGACGGTCCGTTCACCCTGCACGGCCGTGTGGATCGTCCGGAACTCGACCTGCGGCCAGCGCAGTTGCGCGTTCCGCTTGACGTCCTTCTCGGCGTCGGAGTCCTTGCCGGTGATGAGTCCGATCCGGTGCGGCAGGAACGGCAGGCGCTTCTTGCGGGCCGGGTCGAACAGGCCTTCGTCGGCGAGGGTCCGCCGCAGCCGCTCGAGCCGTTCCAACAGGTCGCCGAGGCCGACGTGCTTCATCTCGACGACCTGCATCGTCAGCGAGCCGCCCTTGACCCAGTAGTTCGGCTTGACCGCAGCGACGACGCGGTCGCCCTGCTTGATGTCCGCGGGCACCCGGGTGCGGACGCTCGACCAGATCGAGAACGACACCGTGGCGTCGACCTCGACGTCCTTGAGCTTGCCGTAGACGTTGCCGCCTGCGACGTTCCACTGGGTGATCTCGCCCTCGACCCAGGCGGTGCCGAGCCGGTCGATCCAGTCCCGCAGCTTCGCGCCGAGCAGCGCGACGGGCCACGGGTTGTCGGCCGTCGGTGGTCCCTGTTCGATCGCCATGGTGCTCCTCCTGCTGGTGCCGTCCAATCCTGCCGGAAACCAGCGACACCGGCCCGCGCGCACGCCCAGCCGCCGTGCGATCTGCTCACCTATCATCGGGGACGTGACGATCACCAACGGCCACACGGTCCCGCTCGCCCCGCCGCGGGTCCTCGCGGCGCGCGGCCGCCTGCGGGACGAGCCGGTCGCGGGCACGAAGAAGGTCCTGCTCGCAGCCCCTCGCGGCTACTGCGCCGGCGTCGACCGTGCGGTCGTGGCCGTCGAGAAGGCGCTCGAGCAGTACGGCGAACCGGTCTACGTCCGCAAGCAGATCGTCCACAACGTCCACGTCGTGTCGACGCTCGAGCAGCGGGGCGCGGTGTTCGTCGACGACGTCGCCGAGGTCCCGCGCGGCTCCCACGTGGTCTTCAGCGCGCACGGCGTCTCGCCGGCGGTGGTGGCCGGGGCAGCCGACCGTGACTTGCACGCCATCGATGCCACCTGCCCGCTCGTCACGAAGGTCCACCGCGAGGCCACCCGCTTCGCGAAGGCCGAGCGCACCATCATCCTCATCGGACACACCGGTCACGAGGAGGTCGAGGGCACGATGGGCCACGCGCCCGACCGCACGATCCTGGTGAACGGGCCGGAGGACGTCGCCGCCCTCGAGGTACCGGACCCGGACAACCTGGTCTGGCTGTCGCAGACCACGCTGAGCGTCGACGAGACGATGGAGACCGTCAGGCTGCTGCGCGAGAAGTTCCCCACGATCGAGAACCCGCCCTCGGACGACATCTGCTACGCCACCCAGAACCGTCAGGTCGCGATCAAGAAGGTCGCCCCCGCCGCCGATCTGGTGATCGTCGTCGGCTCCGCGAACTCGTCGAACAGCGTCCGCCTGGTCGAGGTCGCCCTCGAGCACGGTGCCCGTGCGGCCCACCGTGTCGACTACGCGTCCGAGATCGAGCAGGAGTGGCTCGACGGCGTCCGCACCGTCGGTGTGACGAGCGGGGCATCCGTGCCCGAGGCGCTCGTGACCGAGGTGCTCGAGCAGCTCGCCGACGCCGGCTACGGCACGGTGGAGGAAGTGGTCACCGCCCACGAGGACCTCATGTTCTCCCTCCCCAAGGAACTCCGCACCGACGCGTCCGGCAACCCGACGCGTGGGCTCGGCGGGCGCCACCGATGAGCGGCGAGCGCACGGATGCCCCCGACGGCTGGTCCTCGGTGCCGGCCCGCGAGCCGGGTCACGTCCCCGACCAGACGGACGGCCGGGAGGCGCGGCACACCCCCGCCACGTCGGCTGACGGTCCGGCCTCCGGCCGCGTCCAGGGCCGCCCCGCACCCCGGTACGGCGAGTACGCCCCGGAGGGCTGGGTCAACCCGGTGCTCGTGGAGCAGGAGCGTCTCGAGCAGGAGGAACGGTCGCGTTCGCTCCGGCAGCAGGCGGCCCAGGATGCCGTCCGCGACCGCAGGAACGGACCGGGTTCCGGTGCAGCGGCCGGCCGTGGGACGGGTGGCGCGGGCGCCGGCCCCGACGGTCCGACCGCCGGTTCGGGTGCGTCGACGGACCGGCGCGCTCCGGCCGCGGGTCGTTTCGGCGCCTCGCCCCTCGACTTCGTGCTGACGGTGGGCTTCCTCGCCGTCGGACTCTGGACGGTCCTCGAGTCCCTGTCCGTGGGGACGACGGCCTCGACGATCCGCACGGTCGTCGAGCAGCAGTACACCGACCTGTCGAACCCGGCGGCGCTGTCGTCGGCCGTGCTCGTGCGGGCGGTGGTGCTCGTCGTGGTGTTCGTGCTCGTCGCCTGGTGGTCGCTCCGTCGGCTCCGGTCGCGGCGCTGGACGTTCTGGGTCCCGCTCGTCGGCGGGATCGCGGCGACCGTGCTCGGCATGGTCCCCGTGATGGTCGTCCTCTTCCAGGACCCGCACTTCGCCGCGTACCTGCAGCGGATGGCCGGCGGCTAACCGAGGACGCTGCGCATCCGCTCGAGCACGCGGTCCAGGTGCTCGCTCAGTGGTGCGCTCCTGTGGTCGGAGTCGTCGGAGTCGTCGGCGATCCAGGCCTCGAGCGCGGTCTGGAACCACTCCACGCTCAGGCCGCCGAGCACCCGTGCGGTCAGCGGGTCCTGCCCCCGGTCGCGGAAGCCCTGATCGATCGCATCGCGGAGGTCCGCCTGCTTCTTGAGGTCCCGCTCCAGAAGTGCGGGTTCGGCGACGATGACCCGCCGGGCCGCACGGAGTCGGTCACGGTGCGGTTCGAAGCGTTCGGCGGCGAGGGTCCGGAGGCCGTTCGACACGAGCGTCAGCGGCGGGACCCCGGCGGGCGTGGCCGCGAGGATGTGCCGCGCGATCGCAGGGATCTCGTCGTCGCCGAAGAACACCTCGCGCTTGTCGCTGAAGTGCCGGAAGAACGTCCGCTTCGTGAGGCCGGCGCGGGCGACGACGTCATCCACGGTGGTCGCACCGAACCCCTGCTCGTCGAAGAGCTCGAGCGCAGCGCTCCGCAGTCGTTCCCGGGTGTCGGGCGCCCATCTCGCCATGGCTCCAGCATAAGTGATGACACCGGGTGTCGTCACGCGCTACGGTGAAGACACTCCGTGTCATCACCTCCGCAGAAGGGCACATCCGTGTCACAGCACTCCGCCGCCGTCCTCCGCGCGTCCCGGGCCCCGCTCGTCGTCGAGTCCGTGCCCACACCGACACCACGTGCCGACGAAGTCGCCGTCCGCGTCCGTGCCGTCGCCGTCAACCCGGTCGACTGGGTTGTCCAGGGCACCGGCTCCGTGACCTACCGGTGGCTCCGGTACCCGGCCGTCCTCGGCTCCGACGTGGCGGGCGAGGTGGTCGCCGTCGGCTCGGACGTGACCCGGTTCCACGTCGGCGACCGCGTGTTCGGCCTGGCGACCGGCACCGACCGTGGTCGAGACGCGATGCGCGAAGGGGCGTTCCAGGAGTGCACGGTGCTGCTCGAACGGCTCACGGCACCCACGCCGAGCGGCCTGTCCGACAGCGAGGCCGCCGTGCTGCCCCTCGGCGCCTCCACCGCGGCCTGCGCGCTCTTCCAGCCCGCGCACCTCGGACTGACGACGCCCGGCAGGGACCAGGCGCTGCCGGCGGACGGCCGCGGCGTGGTCGTGGTCTGGGGCGGATCGACGAGCGTCGGCATGAACGCCGTGCAGCTCGCGCGTGCGGCAGGCTACGACGTGGTCAGCACCGCGTCGCCCCGCAACGCCGACCTGGTCCGGTCGCTCGGGGCCGAGGTCGTGGTCGACCACCACGACGAGCACGCCGTCGACCACCTGGTCGCGGGCATCGCCGGACGTCGGGTCGTCGGCGCCGTCGCGCTCGGGACGACGTCTGCCCGGTCCTGCATCGAGGTGCTGCGGCGAACGGGCGGCACGGTCCTCGCGCTGGCGAGCACCCCGGTCTCGCTCGACGGTCTCGCCGGACGCCGACGACTCTTCCCCGCGATGCTCCCCGTCTTCGGCCGCATCGGCCTCACCATGGCCGGGCTGATGACCCGTGCCCGCCGGAGCGGCATCCGGGCAGCCTTCGTGTGGGGGAGCAGCCTCCGCGACGACGAGGTCGGTCGCCGGCTCTGGGCGGAGGTCCTGCCCCGCGGGCTCGCCGACGGCACGCTCCGGGCCGTGCCGGAACCGCTGCACGTCGGCTCGGGTCTCGGTGCGGTGCAGGGAGCGCTCGACCGGCAGCGCGCCGGGGTCTCGGCGCAGAAGGTCGTCGTGACCCTCTAGGAAGCGGTCGTCGTGCCGACCTCGGACGCGAGGAACGCGGCCACGGCACCGTGCAGGGCCGCGAGGTCGTCGACGTGCACGAGCTCGCGGATCGAGTGCATCGACAGCAGCCCGACGCCGATGTCGATCGTCGGGATGCCGAGCCGGGTCGCCGCGATGGGTCCGATCGTCGAGCCGCCCGGGATCGTGTTCACGTTCACGAACGGCTGCCACGGCACGCCCGCGGTCTCGCACGCCGCGGCCCACACCGCCTCGCCCTTCGCCTCGGTCATGTAGCGCTGGTTGGCGCTGATCTTGAGGAGCGGGCCGCCTCCGGGGCGCGGACGGTTCGTCGGGTCGTGCTTCTCGGGCTGGTTCGGGTGCACCAGGTGGCCGGCGTCGCTCGACAGCAGCCACGAGGCGCGGAACGCGCGCGCGGCATCGGAGCGGGTGGCGCCGAGGCACTCCTGCACGCGGCCGAGCACGTCCTCGAGGAACGGCCCACCCGCACCGGACGGCGTCGACGAACCGATCTCCTCGTGGTCGAAGGCCGCGAACACCGGGATGTGGTCGGCGTCCGCCGGCGCGTCGACGATCCCGCGGAGACCGGCGTGCACGCTCGTCAGGTTGTCCATTCGGCCCGACGCCAGGAACTCGCGGTCGATGCCGATCCGGACCGGCGCCTGCGTGTCCGCGAGGAACAGATCCCACGACACCGCACCCTCGCCGAGCCGGGCGAGCAGCCATTCCACAACGGAGGTCCCACCGGCATCGCCGTCGACGCCGACGATCGGCAGGGTGTGCCGCTGCCGGTCGATCTCCTTGCCGTCGTTGACGCCGCGGTCGAGGTGGATCGCCAGGTTCGGGATCCGGGCGACGGCGTCCGTCGAGACCAGGCGGACGGTGCCGTCGGCGTCGACGACCCGGCCGGCGATCCGGAGGTCGCGGTCGAACCACGTCGACAGGAGTGCGCCGCCGTAGACCTCGACGTTCAGCTGCTCCCAGCCGCCGGTCCGGACGCCCGGGTTCGGCTTGATCCGGAAACCGGGGGAGTCGGTGTGCGCGCCGAGGATGCGGAACGGGGTCGTCGGCGTCGCACCGTCCGGCAGTCGCCACGCGATGACCGCCCCGTCACGGACGACGACGTAGGCACCCGCCTCGGTGGGCCAGGCGTCGAGCTCGGAGAGCTCGGTGAACGCCGCGGCGACGAGCCGGTCCCGGGAGGCCGCGGCCGCGTGGAACGCGGTGGGGGACTCGGTGACGAACTGGGCGAACTCGGAGGCGATGGCGTCGACGGTCACGCGTCCATCGTGGCACGGAGCGCGTCCGTGGGACGCGCCCCGTGCCTCCAGGCTGTGGACCGGAGTCAGCCCTGGGTGTGACCGGCCGAGCCGAGCACCTTCGCTGCCTCGCCGACGCGAGCCGCCATGGCGGACTCGGCGACCTTGCCCCAGGCGCGGGGGTCGTACTGCTTCTTGTTGCCGACCTCGCCGTCGATCTTCAGCACGCCCTCGTAGTTCCGGAACATCGAGTCGGCGATCGAGCGCGTGAACGCGTACTGCGTGTCCGTGTCGATGTTCATCTTGATGACGCCGTTGCGGACGGCCTCGTGGATCTCGGAGTCGGTCGAACCGGAGCCACCGTGGAAGACGAGGTCGAGCGGGTTCTCGCCGGTGCCGTGCTTCGCGGCGACCGCGGCCTGGATCTCGCCGAGGAGCTCGGGGCGCAGCTTGACGTTGCCGGGCTTGTAGACGCCGTGCACGTTGCCGAACGTGAGTGCGGCGATCCAGCGGCCCTGGTCACCGAGGCCGAGCGCGTCGACGACCTTCTCGACGTCGTTCGGGGTCGTGTAGAGCGCGTCGTTGGTGCCCTCGTGCTCGACACCGTCCTCTTCGCCGCCGACCACGCCGATCTCGACTTCGAGGATCGCGTTGATGTTCCGCGTCTTCGCGATCATCGTCTTGGCGATCTCGATGTTCTCGTCGAGCGGCACGGCCGAACCGTCCCACATGTGCGACTGGAAGATCGGGTTGCGACCGGCGCGGACCTCTTCCTCGCTCGCCGCGATGAGCGGCAGGACGAAGCCGTCGAGGGCGTCCTTCGGGCAGTGGTCGGTGTGCAGCGCGACGGTGATGTCGTAGTTCTTCGCGACCTCGTGCGCGAACTTCGCCATCGCGAGGGCGCCCGCGGCGCGGTTCTTCACGGTCTGGCCGGCGAAGTAGTCGGCACCACCCGTGGTGACCTGGAGGATCCCGTCCGACCCGGCCTCGGCGAGGCCCTGGAGGACCGCGTTGATCGTCTGGGACGAGGACACGTTCACGGCGGGGTACGCGAACTTGCCGGCCTTCGCTCGTTCGATCATCTCGGCGTACTGTTCCGGCGTTGCGATGGGCACTGTGATCTCCTTCGACGTGGTGGTGTCCGCTCCGATCGTAGTCAGACGCACTGGAGGCGGGGTGCGCGTGACGAGCGTCCGTTCCGCGGGGCAGCGCACATCCGTTCACGGGCATCCGGTCCGGACGGCCGTTCGGCCGCCGGTCGGTAGGCTGGCGGTCGTGACCCCCACCACGGAAACCGGCTCCCTGTTCCTCCAGCCCGACCGCAACCTCGCGCTCGAACTCGTGCGCGCGACCGAGGCCGCCGCGATCCGTGCGCAGCCGTGGGTCGGCCGGGGTGAGAAGAACCTCGCGGACGGTGCAGCCGTCGACGCGATGCGGAAGTTCCTCGGCACCGTGAACTTCGACGGCGTGGTCGTCATCGGCGAGGGCGAGAAGGACAACGCCCCGATGCTCTACAACGGTGAGCACGTCGGCAACGGGCACGGTCCCGCCTGCGACATCGCGGTCGACCCGATCGACGGCACCTCGCTCACCGCCGCCGGCCGCCAGAACGCCATCTCCGTCATGGCGGTCTCGGACCGCGGCTCGATGTACGACCCGTCGGCCGTGTTCTACATGGACAAGATCGCCGCCGGACCCGAGGGGCGCGGGGTCCTCGACCTCGAGAAGCCGATCGGCGACAACATCCGTGCGCTGGCGACGGCGAAGGGCAAGGATCTCGAGGACATGGTCGTCGCCGTCCTCGACCGGCCCCGCCACGACGAACTCATCCGTGCGATCCGCGCCACCGGTGCGGGCACCCGTCTGCTGCTCGACGGCGACGTCGCCGGTGGCATCGCGGCGGCACTGCCCGGCTCGACGATCGACATTTGCGTCGGGGTCGGCGGGACGCCGGAGGGCATCATCACGGCGTGTGCGATCAAGGCGCTCGGCGGGGTGCTCCTCGGGAAGCTCCAGCCGAAGGACGACGAGGAGCGACAGAAGGCCATCGACGCCGGCCACGACCTCGACAAGGTGCTCGACCAGGACGACCTGGTCACGGGCGACAACACGTTCTTCGTCGCCACGGGTGTCACCGACGGCGTGCTCGTGGACGGCGTCCGGCGTTCGCGCGGCGTCATCCACACCGACTCGCTCGTGCTCCGGTCGCGCTCGAACACGATCCGCCGCATCCAGGCGGACCACCGCGCCGAGAAGTGGTTCTGATCCGCACGGTCTGACGCCTCTGCGGGGCGTTGCCGCGGCCGCCCCGTCCGGCCCCGTCCGGCCCCATCCGGCCGAGCGTCGCACCCCGGTACGAACAACGCGCCCCGTCATGACGGGGCGCGTTGTTCGTGGAGGGGTGCGACGCCGATCCAGTGTGGGGTTGCCGGGCGGGGGCTACTCCGCCTCGGTCGTGACGAGTTCGGGAGCGGTGAGCAGCCGCGGTTCGTCGTCGATCGTGCCCGGGGTGGCGACGACCTTCGACTCGTCGAGCAGCGAGAGCCGGCGGGCGCTCGGCAGCACCTGCCGCTCGAGCGACCCCACGAAGCGGTTGTAGTCGACGACGGACCCGCGGATCGAGCGCCCGAGCTTGTCGACGTGCCCGGCCATCGTGGACAGTCGCCCGTAGAGCTCCCGCGAGACCCGGAAGAGCTCGTGGGCCTCTTGCGAGACGACGTCCTGCTGCCACGAGAACGCGACGGTCTTCAGGACCGACCAGAGCGTCACGGGCGAGGCCAGTGCGATCCGCTTCCGGAACGCGTGGTCGAGGAGCCCCGGGTCGGCCGCCAGCGCGCTCGACACGAGCGACTCGGACGGGATGAACGCCACGGTCAGCTCCGGAGAGGCGTCGTACCCGGTCCAGTACTCGCGGGCTGCCAGGGCGTCCACGTGGGCGCGGAGTGCCTTGACGTGCTGGGCGATGAGGTGGTCGCGTCGCGCACCCTCGGCGCCGGTCGCGGTCGCGGGGATCTCGGCCGCCTGCAGGTAGGCGCTGAACGGCACCTTGGCGTCGACGGCGATGGTCTTGCCGCCGGGCAGGTGCACGACCATGTCGGGACGGGCGACGCCGACCGAGGTCGTCACCGAGGACTGCACGTCGAAGTCGACCCGTTCGAGCAGCCCCGCGGCCTCGACCACGTTGCGGAGCTGTGTCTCGCCCCACACACCCCGCGTGCTGTTCGACGACAGGGCGCTCGCGAGGGTGTCCGCCGTGGCGCGCAGGCGTTCCTCGGACTCGGCAGCCGACCGGAGCTGTGCCGACAGGGCTCCGTACTGCTCGCTCCGGGACTGCTCGAGCTCGGCGATCTTCGCGCGCATCACGTCGAGCGTCTGCGCGACCGGGCTCAGCGCGGACAGGACCTTCGACTCGTTCTGGTTCCGGGTGGAGTCGGCGCCGTGCATCCGCTGCACGAGGTGCTCGAGTTCGGCGGAGCGGCGCTCGAGGGAGTCCACCTGCCGGCGGTACTGCGCGTCCTGCGCGTCGAGCCGTTCCTCGGCGTCGTGGCGTGCCGCGTCGAGCTGGCCGCGGAGCGCCTCGGCGGTGGCGCGCGCCGAGGCGGCGTCGACGCCGGCGCGCGACCGCGCCAGCGACCAGGCGACGACCGCACCGACGGCGATGCCGATCACGAGACCGATGACCAGGGCGAGGATCTGCATGTCGTGACCCTCCCAGAACCCACCGACACCGCGCCTCCAGGCCTGGGGTGTGCGGTCCAACCGGGCCGCGACCACCCGTTCCAAACCATGTCATGACATTAGGGCAAACACGGTGTACAGTCGTGATCGTCCGCCGATGAAGCCGCACGGAAGGTCCACCACGTCGCATGACGAACCGAGCTCCCCACGCCTACGACGTGATCACCATGGGTCGCGTGAGCGTCGACATCTACCCGCAGCAGACGGGCCCGCTCGAGGACGTGTCGACCTTCTCGAAGTCCGTCGGCGGCAGCGCCACGAACGTCGCGATCGCCGCGGCCCGCCACGGCGCGGACGCCGCCGTCATCACCCGCACGGGCAACGACCCCTTCGGTCGCTACATCGCCCGCACGCTGCCGGAGTTCGGCGTCGCCAACGAGTTCGTCACCACGGTCGACGGCCTCAACACGCCCGTCGCGTTCTGCGAGATCTTCCCGCCGGACGACTTCCCGCTCTACTTCTACCGGGCTCCCAAGGCGCCGGACCTCATGATCACCGCGAAGTCGCTGCCGCTCCACGAGATCGAGCGCGCGAGGGTGTTCTGGACCACGGTGACCGGCCTCAGCGAGGAGCCGAGCCGACAGGCGCACCACGTGGCCTACGAGGCACGGAGTGCCGCCCGGAACGACACGAAGCTGCACACCGTGCTGGACCTCGACTACCGCTCGATGTTCTGGTCCTCGCCCGAGGCCGCCACCCGCGAGGTCGCCGTCGCCCTCGAGCACGCCACCGTCGCCGTCGGCAACCGCGAGGAGTGCGAGGTCGCCGTGGGCGAGACCGACCCGGTGCGTGCCGCCGACGCCCTGCTCGAGCGCGGGGTCGAGATCGCCGTCGTGAAGCAGGGACCCAAGGGCGTGCTGGCGAAGACCCGCGACGCCTCCGTCGAGTTCCGGCCGCACCACATCGACGTCGTCAACGGCCTCGGCTCGGGCGACGGGTTCGGTGGGGCGCTCACGCACGGCCTGCTGCAGGGCTGGGACCTCGAGCGCATCCTCGCCTTCGCGAACGCCGCCGGCGCCATCGTCGCCACGCGCTTCGAGTGCTCGACGGCGATGCCGACGAGCGACGAGATCGACGCCTTCATCCAGGCCAACCCCGCCGACGGCACGACCAGCACGGGTGGGACGAACACGGGTGAGACGAACACGGGTGAGACGAACACCGAGGAGACGGTCCATGCCTGAGCTCAGCCCCGCTGACTTCCAGCGCCTCCGGGACATCCGCGCCGGCCAGCCCGACCTGGTGCGTGCCACGCTCGACGCCCGTCGCAAGCGCTCCCTGCTCGCCGACGACGGCAAGCTCTTCATCGTCGCAGCCGACCACCCGGCACGCGGTGCCCTGGCTGTCCGCGACGACGAGTCCGCCATGGCTGACCGCTACGACCTGCTCGAGCGACTCGTCACGGCCCTCGGTCGACCCGGTGTCGACGGTGTCCTCGGGACGCCGGACATCATCGAGGACCTCGCGCTCCTCGGCGCCCTCGACGACAAGGTCGTGGTCGGCTCGATGAACCGCGGCGGCCTGCGCGGAGCCACCTTCGAGATGGACGACCGGTACACGGCGTACTCGGCGGCGGCCATCAAGGACGCCGGGCTCGACTTCGCCAAGCTGCTCGTCCGTGTCGCCCTGGCGGACGCCGGCACCGCGCCGACGCTCGAGGCCACCGCGAAGGCGGTCAGCGAGGCCGCCGCGCTCGGGCTGCCGATCATGCTCGAGCCGTTCATGTCGGAATGGCGGGACGGCCGGGTGGTCAACGACCTCAGCGCGGACGCCGTCATCACGTCGATGGCGATCGCCGCGGGTCTCGGGGAGTCGAGCGCCTACAGCTGGTTGAAGATCCCCGTCGTCGACGACATGGAGCGGGTGATGGCGGCGACGACGCTGCCGACGCTCCTGCTCGGCGGCGATCCGTCCTCGCGACCGCTCGAGACCTACGCCAAGTGGGCCGACGCCCTGGCACTGCCAGGGGTCCGCGGCCTGGTGGTGGGTCGCACCCTGCTCTACCCGCCGGACGGTGACGTCGCCTCGGCGGTGGACGTGGCCGCGGGACTCGTCCACAACGGCGGATCGCACACCCGGTTCTCCACAGCATCGAACGACAGCGCCACGGACCTCGACGGCTCCGCGACGATGAACCAGCACGTCTCGGAAGGAAGCAACGCATGACACTCTCGGACACCGTCCTCACCACCGTCGGCCACTGGATCGACGGCGCACGCGTCGACTCGACCTCGGGCAACACCGCGCCCGTGTACGACCCGGCGATCGGTGTGGCCACGAAGCAGGTCGCCCTCGCCGACGAGGCCGAGATCCAGGCCGCGATCGCCAGTGCCAAGGCGGCGTTCCCGAAGTGGAGCAACCTGTCGCTCGCCAAGCGGCAGCAGATCCTCTTCGCCTTCCGCGAGGTCCTCAACCGCGACAAGGCCGAGCTCGCCGAGATCATCACCTCCGAGCACGGCAAGGTCATCGACGACGCGCTCGGTGAGATCGCCCGCGGGCAAGAGGTCGTGGAGCTCGCCACGAGCATCCCGAGCCTCATGAAGGGCGAGTTCTCCGACCAGGTGTCGACCGGCATCGACGTGTACTCGATCCGCCAGCCGCTCGGCGTCGTGGGGATCATCAGCCCGTTCAACTTCCCGGCCATGGTGCCGCTCTGGTTCCTGCCGATCGCGATCGCCGCCGGCAACACAGTCGTGCTGAAGCCGAGCGAGAAGGACCCGTCCGCGGCCATCTGGCTCGCCGAGAAGTTCAAGGAGGCCGGGCTCCCCGACGGCGTCTTCAACGTCCTCAACGGCGACAAGCTCTCCGTCGACGGCCTGCTGACGAGCCCCGACGTCGAGTCGATCTCGTTCGTCGGCTCGACGCCGATCGCGCAGTACGTCTACGAGACCGGCACGAAGCACGGCAAGCGCGTGCAGGCCCTCGGCGGCGCGAAGAACCACATGCTCGTCCTGCCCGACGCCGACCTCGACCTCGTCGCCGACAACGCCATCAACGCGGGCTTCGGTTCCGCCGGTGAGCGCTGCATGGCCATCTCGGTCGTCGTCGCGGTCGAGCCGGTCGCGGACGAGCTCATCGAGAAGATCACGGAGCGCGCGGCCACCCTGCGCATCGGCGACGGGCGTCGCGGGTGCGACATGGGGCCGCTCGTCACGAAGCAGCACCGTGACAAGGTCGCCTCGTACATCGAGGTCGCAGAGCAGGACGGTGCGGTGGTTGTGGTGGACGGCCGCACCGTCCGACCCGACGGCGACGAGAACGGCTTCTGGCTGGGCCCGACGCTCATCGACCAGGTGCCCACCACCAGCCGCGTCTACACCGAGGAGATCTTCGGGCCGGTGCTCAGCATCGTCCGGGTCGCGACGTACGAAGAGGGCCTCGAGCTCATCAACTCGGGCGCGTACGGCAACGGCACCGCCATCTTCACCAACGACGGTGGCGCCGCCAGGCGCTTCCAGCGTGACGTGCAGGTCGGCATGATCGGCATCAACGTGCCGATCCCCGTCCCGGTCGCGTACTACTCGTTCGGCGGTTGGAAGAACTCGCTGTTCGGCGACCACAAGGCGTACGGCGCCGACGGTGTCAGCTTCTTCACCCGCCAGAAGGCGATCACGAGCCGGTGGCTCGACCCGTCGCACGGCGGCATCAACCTCGGCTTCCCGTCGAACAACTGACGCGCAGCATGGCGAACGAACAGCACCAGCACGACCAGTGGTTCATCACGGCAGGCTCCCGGCCCGAGGCTGGCTGGACCGACGTGGTCGACGGTCGCACCTCGGGGTGGGCGCACACCGGGCTCCGGACGGGCGCGCTGACCGACGGGGGCGAGCTGCGCCTCCAGGCCGATGCCGTGGAGCGCATCGTCGTGCCGCTCGCCGGGGCGTTCCACGTGACGTACCGGGGCGATGCCGGTGACGGCGAACAGGACCTGCAGGGACGCAGCAGCGTCTTCGACGGTCCGACCGACGTCCTGTACCTGGGCTCCGGCACCTCGGCGACCATCACGGGCAGCGGCCGCGTCGCCGTGGCCGAGGCGCCGACCGACACCGTCAAGCCGACCACGCACGTGGCCCGACAGGACGTGCCGGTCGAGCTCCGTGGTGCCGGTCAGTCGAGCCGCCAGGTGCACAACTTCGGCACCCCGGCGGCCCTCGACGCCGTGAAGTTCATCGTGTGCGAGGTGATCACGCCGGCGGGGAACTGGTCGTCGTACCCGCCGCACAAGCACGACACGAACGTGCCCGGCGAGGAGTCGAACCTCGAGGAGATCTACTACTACGAGGCAGCGGTCTCCCGCGGTCTCGCGGGGATCGCCCCCGACGCTGCCGACCCGTTCGCGCTGCACCGGACGTACGCCTCGGACGACCGCGCGATCGACGAGTTCCGCCAGGTGCGCACCGGCGACATCGCGCTGGTGCCGTACGGCTGGCACGGACCCGCGGTCGCCGCACCGGGCTACGACATGTACTACCTCAACGTGATGGCCGGGCCCGACCCGGAGCGCGTCTGGAACATCACCGACGACCCCGCTCACGGCTGGGTCCGTCAGGCGTGGGCGAGCGAGCAGCTCGACCCGCGTCTGCCCTACGAGCACGAGCAGAAGGAGGACGCGTGACCACCACCACGCGCCAGGCCGGCGCGACGCGTCGGATGACCGTCGGTCAGGCACTCGTCGAGTTCCTGGCCAACCAGTGGACCGTCGACGGGGACGTCCGCGAGCGCACCATCCCGGGGATCTTCGGCATCTTCGGGCACGGCAACGTCGCCGGTCTCGGCCAGGCCATCAAGCAGCTCCACGTCGAGCAGCCCGGTCTGCTGCCGTACCACCAGGCCCGCAACGAGCAGGCGATGGTGCACGAGGCCGTCGGGTTCGCCCGCATGCACCGTCGCCGTGCCACCTACGCGTCCACCGCGTCCGTCGGCCCGGGGGCTGCGAACATGCTGACGGCCGCGGCCCTCGCGACGACGAACCGGCTGCCGGCACTGCTGCTGCCGTCCGACACGTTCGCGACGCGCACCACCGACCCGGTGCTGCAGCAGATCGAGATGCCGCACGACACCTCGTTGCAGGTCACCGATGCGTTCCGTCCCCTCTCCCGGTTCTTCGACCGCGTGGACCGGCCCGAGCAGCTGTTCTCGATCGCGCTCGCGGCGATGCGGGTGCTCACCGACCCGGCCGAGACCGGTGCGGTGACGATCGCGCTGCCCGAGGACGTGCAGGCCGAGGGGCTCGACGTGCCGGTCGCGTTCCTGCAGCCCCGCGAGTGGCACATCCGCCGGCCGCTGCCCGAGCACGGTCCGCTGGCACGTGCCGTCGAGGCGATCCGGAACGCGGAACGCCCGGTCATCGTCGCGGGTGGCGGGGTCCTCTACTCCGACGCCGCGGACGAGCTCCGTGCGTTCGTCGAGGCGACGGGCATCCCCGTCGGCACCTCGCAGGCCGGTGGCGGTTCACTCGTCTGGGACCACCCGCAGTACCTCGGCGGCATCGGCGCCACGGGCACGGCCGCCGCGAACGCGATCGCCGCGAAGGCGGACGTCGTCATCGGCATCGGCACCCGCTACAGCGACTTCACCACGGCGTCGCGCACGGCGTTCCAGAACCCCGACGTCACGTTCGTGAACGTCAACGTCGCGGCGTTCGACGCGTACAAGCACGGCACGCAGCTCCCGCTCATCGCGGACGCAAGGGAGGCGCTGATCGCGTTGACCGCGTCGCTCACCTCGGGCACGGCGTACGTCGTCGAGCCCGGCTACGCGTCCGAGATCGCGTCGCGGAAGGCCGAGTGGGACACCCTCGTCGATGCCGCGTTCGCACCGTCCGGCAACGCGCTGCCCGGGCAGACGGAGATCATCGGTGCCGTGCAGTCGGTGACCGATCCGCGTGACGTCGTGATCCAGGCGGCCGGCTCGCTTCCGGGTGACCTGCACAAGCTCTGGCGGGTGCGCGACGAACTCGGCTACCACGTCGAGTACGCGTTCTCGTGCATGGGCTACGAGATCGCCGGGGGCATCGGCGTCCGCCGCGGCGCTCCGGACCGCGACGCCGTCGTCATGGTCGGCGACGGCTCGTACCTGATGCTGCACACCGAACTCGTCACCGCGGTGGCCGAGGGCATCAAGATCATCGTCGTGCTCATCCAGAACCACGGGTACGCGTCGATCGGGCACCTCTCCGAGACCGTCGGTTCCGAGCGGTACGGCACCCGGTACCGCTACCTCGACGAGACCCAGTCGTTCGACAACGGCGACCCGCTGCCCGTCGACCTGGCGGCGAACGCCCGCTCGTACGGCGTCGACGTCATCGAGGTGCAGCCCGGCCCGGACAGCATCGAGGACCTCAAGGCCGCGGTGCGTCAGGCGAAGGCGAACGACCACACCACCCTCGTGCACATCAACTCGGACCCGCTCGTCTACGCCCCGGACGGCGACGGCTGGTGGGACGTGCCGGTCGCGCAGACCTCCACGCTCGAGAGCACGCAGGCCGCACGCGCCGAGTACGAGCAGCAGGTCGCGGCGCAGCGGCCGCTGCTCGGTTGAAACCCCCTGAGACAGAAAGCGACAGCGACGTCATGACCGACACCGCCACCCCCATCGGCAGCCCGTCCACCGACGCGGCACCGGCATCGATCCGGATCGGCACCGCCCCCGACTCGTGGGGCGTCTGGTTCCCCGACGACCCGAAGCAGGTCCCGTGGCAGCGCTTCCTCGACGAAGCGGCCACGGCCGGCTACGAATGGATCGAGCTCGGACCCTACGGGTACCTGCCGACCGACCCCGCGCAGCTGTCCGACGAGCTGGAGTCCCGTGGGCTGAAGCTCTCCGCGGGCACCGTGTTCACGGGGTTCCACAAGGGCGAGGACCAGTTCCAGCGGGCGTGGGACCAGGCGGTCAAGGTCGCCGGTCTCGCCGCCGCGCTCGGCGCCGAGCACCTGGTCACGATCCCGGACCTCTGGCGTTCCGACGCCACCGAAGAGGTGCTGGAGTCCCGGACGCTGACGGACGAGCAGTGGCAGCGCCTCGGCGCGGGCCACGACCAGCTCGGCAAGGCCCTGCTCGAGGAGTACGGCGTCCACCAGCAGTTCCACACGCACGCCGACAGCCACGTCGGCACGTACAAGGAGACCGTGCGCTTCCTCGAGGTCACCAACCCGGAGTACACGAACCTCTGCCTCGACACCGGCCACTTCGCGTACTACGGCGGCGACAACCTGAAGCTCATCGCGCAGCACCCGGAGCGCATCGGCTACCTGCACCTCAAGCAGGTCGACACGGACCTGCTGTTCGACGTCCTGAAGAACGACGTGCCGTTCGCCACCGCCGTGTCGCAGGGCATCATGACCGAACCGCCGCACGGCACGCCGGCACTCGCGCCGATCATCGAGGCCGTGGCCGCGATCAACCCGGACGTCTTCGGCATCGTCGAGCAGGACATGTACGGCTGCTCCGTCGACGCTCCCGGCCCGATCGCCGAGCGCACGTTCCAGCACATCTTCGGTTCCACGTCCGCCGCCCGCGCGTCCTGACGCAGCCAGCGCCGCCAACCCCAGGAGAACACCATGAGCACCACTGACAACCTCCGCGTCGCCGTCGTCGGCGCGGGCGCCATGGGCAGCGACCACATCCGTCGCATCACCTCGACCATCGCCGGCGCCGACGTCGTCGCCATCGTCGACCCCGACACCGCGCGTGCCACAGCCGCGGCCGCGAAGGCACCAGGTGCGATCACCGCTGCCTCGTTCGAGGAAGCGCTCGACGCCACCCCGATCGACGCCGTCATCGTCGCCACCCCGGGCTTCCTGCACGAACCGGTGCTCGTGCCGGCGATCGAGCGCGGGCTCGCCGTGCTCTGCGAGAAGCCCCTCACGACGAGCGCCGCGGACTCGCTCCGCATCGTCGAGCTGGAGCAGGCGAAGTCCGACCGCCCGAAGATCCAGGTCGGGTTCATGCGCCGCTTCGACAAGGGCTACCAGGAGCTCCGCGCACTCCGCGAGTCCGGGTCGAACGGTGCCCTGCTCGCGCTGCACCACGCGCACCGCAACCCGACGACCCCGCCGAACTTCAGCGAGTCGATGCTCATCCACGACTCGGTGATCCACGAGATCGACATCATCCCGTTCATCACGGGCGAGGCGATCACGAGCGTCGAGGTGAAGAAGCCGCGCAAGAACTCGCTCGCGCCGGCCGACCTGCCCGAGCCGCAGTTCGTCCTGTTCACGACCGAGTCCGGCACGATGGCGATCGTCGAGATCAACGTGAACGCCCAGTTCGGCTACCAGGTCACGACCGACGCCGTCTTCGAGTCGGGTGTCGCGTACATCGGACGCGAGACCTCGCTCAACCTGGTGTCGCAGGGGATGTCGGGCCAGGGCGTCACGCCGTCGTTCGTCGAGCGCTTCGGTGCCGCCTACGACGAAGAGGTGCAGCGCTGGGTCGACGCCGCGAAGCACGGCGGGATCGACGGCCCGAGCGCCTGGGACGGTTACACGGCGTCCGTCGTCGCCGAGGTCGCCGTGCGTGCGCAGCAGTCCGGGGCGCTCGAGCAGGTGTCGTACGCGACGGTGAAGCCGGCGTTCTACGACACGACGTCCGACGCGCTCGAGTCGGCCGCTGCGGGAGCCTGATGCCGAAGATCGCCCTCGACCCCACCCCGTACCACCACGACCTGTCGCTGCTGGAGTTCCCGCAGAAGGTCGCGGACCTCGGGTACGAGTACCTGCAGCTCACGCCGCACAGGGACTTCATCCCGTTCTACCGGCACCCGAAGGCCGATGACGAGCTCGTCAACGCGTTCGCCGCCGCGTGCTCGGCGGCGGGCGTGCAGGTCGCGAGCGTCCTGCCCGTGTTGCGTTGGTCCGGCCCCGACCGCGACGCCCGCGAAGCCGCGGTCCGGAAGTGGAAGCGGGTCATCGAGATCACGAAGCGCCTCGGTGTGGACACGATCAACACCGAGTTCTCCGGTCGGCCCGAGCACCCCGAGGAGTCCGAGGACGCCTTCTACCGGTCGATGGAGGAGCTCCTGCCGATCATCGAGGACGCGGGCATCCGGGTGCTCATCGACCCGCACCCCGACGACTTCGTCGAGGACGGGCTCGAGGCGCTCCGGGTCATCCGCGGCCTCAACTCGAAGCAGGTCGGGTTCGTCTACGTCGCCTGCCACACGTTCCACTACGGCGGGAACATGGACGAGATCATCGACGCCGCCGGTGACTCGCTGCAGTTGATCCACGTCGCCGACGCGTACGACCACCACCGGTCGCACGGCCTGCGGTACATCACGAACCCGCCCGGCAACCCGGTGCGCGTGCACCAGCACCTGCCGGTCGGCCAGGCGGACGTGGACTTCGACGCCTTCTGGGCAGCCCTCGACCGCGTCGGCTTCACCAGCCGCGACGACACCGTCGCCGTCTCGAGCGTCTTCGCCGAGGACGAGAACGCCGACGAGGTCTCCCGCTTCCAGCTCGACACGATCAAGAAGGGACTGCACCGATGACGACTGCACCGACCGAAACGGCCCTCGAGGCCCCGGCGTCCACCGACGTCGACACCCGTCCCGTCACCCTGCAGGCCGCCGAACAGACGGTCACCGCGCTGTGGAACGACTCCGCCGACCCGCGCGAGCTGTCCACCGCGATCCACGAGTACGGTGCCGTCGGCGCGACGTGCAACCCGGTCATCGCGTACACCTGCATCCAGCAGGACCCGGAGACGTGGGAGCCGCGGATCCGGCAGATCGCTGCCGAGCACCCGACGGCGGGGGAGTCCTGGATCGGCTGGAAGGCGGTTGAGGAACTCTCGATCGCCGCCGCCGAGCAGCTCCTGCCCGCGTTCGAGGCCTCGGGCGGACGCAACGGCCGCCTGTCGATGCAGACCGACCCCCGCTTCCACCGTGACCAGGACGCCCTCGTCGAGCAGGCCGTGCGGTTCTCGCAGCTCGCGCCGAACATCATCGTGAAGATCCCCGCGACGAAGGTCGGCATCGCCGCCATCGAAGAGGCCGCCTACCGCGGTGTCTCGATCAACGCGACGGTGTCGTTCACGGTGCCGCAGGTCGTCGCCGTGGGTGAGGCGATCGAGCGAGCGCTCGACCGTCGTGCCGCCGACGGACTCCCGGACCAGGAGTTCGGACACGTCGTGACGCTGATGGCCGGCCGGTTCGACGACTGGCTGAAGACCGCCGTCAAGCGTGACCACGTGATGATCGACCCGGGGTACCTCGAGTGGGCCGGCGTCGCCGCGGTGAAGAACGCCTACCGGGTGTTCCGCGAGCGGGGATTCCGGTCGCGGGTGCTCGTCGCCGCGTTCCGGAACGCGCTGCAGTGGTCGGAGTTCCAGGGCGGGGACCTGGTGGTGTCGCCGCCGTTCCAGTGGTCGAAGGACATCAACGACAACGCGTTCCCGTTCCGACCGGACGCGATCGACGACGAGGTCCCGGCGCACGTCATCGACGCGCTCCGAGCCGCGACGCCCGAGTTCGCCCGTGGGTACGACGTCGACGGGATGACGATCGACGAGTTCGACCGCTTCGGGGCGACCGTCACGACGCTGCGTCAGTTCCTCGACGCGGACGCCAAGCTCGACGCGCTGGTGCGCGACATCATCGTGCCTGCGGTTTGAGCCACGGGTCGCGCCCCGCGCGCAGACGCACCGCCCTGGAGGCCCGGTGCCGGTCCACGAGACCGGTGGCGGGCCTCCAGGCGGTGTCGCGCGCGTTTGCCATCCATGTTAGTTTGTCAGGACAAAGTCCGGAACTACAGGAGGCGCCATGCCGCTCGTCCGTATCGACTTCACCGCCGGGCGCAGCCCGGAGGCCGTCCGTGCCATCGCCGACGCGATCCACACCGCCATCGTCGACGTCTACGGCATCCCGGTCCGTGACCGGTTCCAGATCGTCACTGAGCACCCGACGCAGCAGATCATCGCCGAGGACGCCGGCCTCGGGTTCGAACGCACCGAGGGGGTCGTCATGATCCAGGTCTTCACGCAGCGCGGGCGCACCGACGAGGCGAAGACGACCCTCTACGCGGCGATCCACGACGCGCTGGCCGCCATCGGCCTCGCATCGGAGGACGTCTTCATCGGCTACGTCGAGAACGGGCCGCAGGACTGGTCGTTCGGCTTCGGGCGGGCGCAGTACGTGACGGGCGAACTCGGGGTGCCGTCACTCGCGTGACGGATCGCCGTCACTCGCCTGATGCCTACTTGTCGACGAGCGTGACCTCGAACGAGTAGCGGTCGGGGCGGTAGCAGTGCACGCCGTACTCGACCGCGCGGCCCGACGCGTCGTACGCCGTCCGGCTCATCGTGAGCACCGGGTCGCCGTCCTCGATCTCGAGCAGGTTCGCCTCTTCGTCGGTGACCGCACGAGCACCGATCCGCTGCTTCGCGACGCGCATCGTGACACCGCGGCTGCGGAGGAGCTGGTAGAGCCCGTGGTTCCGCAGGTCCTCGTCGGTGATCTCGAGGAACTCCGGCGGCAGGTAGTTCTCGAGGATCGCCATCGGCACGTCCTCGGCGAAGCGGACACGGCGGATGTGCGCGACCATCGTGCCCGGCTCCACGCTGAGCGCCTCGGCGACGACGTCGGACGCCGGCACGTCGTTCCGCTCGAGCAGTGTGGTCGCCGGACCCTGCGACCCCTGGGCGAGGTCGTCGTACAGGCTCGTCAGCTCGACCTTGCGGGTGACCGGACCGTGCACGACCTGCGTGCCGATGCCGCGTCGACGGACCAGCAGTCCCTTGTCGACGAGGTCCTGGATCGCACGACGGATCGTCGGGCGGGACAGGCCGAGCCGCTCACCGAGCGCGATCTCGTTCTCGAGACGGGCACCCGGGGGCATCGCGCCGGAACGGATCGACTCCTCGATGCGCGAGGCGACCTGGAAGTAGAGGGGCATCGGACCCGACCGGTCCAGGTCCATGAACAGGTCGGACGGCAGCTGGCCATCGTTGGTCATCGCGGTCCTTCGGGGGAGTGCGGGTTCGGCAGCGGTGCCGAGGGATTGTCGTGACAATACCACCGGGGGTCACGCGTCCCGGACGAGCCACTCCCGTCAGCGCTCCGCTGCCGCCTGCAGCTTCGCGAGTCCCTTCTCGAAGTCACCGCCGATGAGCTTGTCCATGTCGATGAACACGCCCATCACACGCGATGCGAGGTTCCGTGGGCTCGTCATCGTCCACAGCACCCGGGTCCGACCCTTCTCCTCGGTGAGACGGAACCCGCACGCGCTCGTGGACCTGAAGGGAGCCGTGAAACGGAGATCGATGTCGACCTCCGTCGGGGCGATCCGGGTGACGGTCATGTCGCCCGCGCCCGCCTTGCGGTTGCCCTTCCAGGCGTACGTCGAGCCGACCGATCCCGGTTCGCCGCCGTAGGTGCGCTGCAGCTGGGGATCCTGGCCTTCCCAGGGCGACCAGTCGACCCACCGGTGCAGGTTCGCCAAGTACGGCGTGATCGAGTCCGCCGGTGCTGCGATGACGATCGAGCGCTGGATCGTCGAGGTCTTGTCTGCCATGTGCTGACAGTAGTGCTGCGCCGCCGATCCGGCACCGGTGCTCGTCAGTCGGCGAAGATCATCGGGCGGTTCGACAGTCGCGGCTGCCCGGCCGTCCGAGGCTTCTCGACCCGAGCCCGGACCGGGGCGATCGTCACCCGGGTGGCGGCGCCGAGCGCTTCCACCGTGTCGGCACCGTGGTGACCGGCCGCGTGCACGACGATCGCGGCGCAGGCCTCGGCGTCCGCCGCGGCGTCGTGGTGCTGGAACCCCTCGAACCCGGCGGCCATCGCGGCCATCGGCAGGCGGTACGAGTCGAGCGTGTACGTCTTCCGGGCGACCTGCAGCGAGCACATCGAGTGGTGCTCGGCGATGTCGATGCCCGTGGCCGAGCAGCCGCCGGCGATGACACCCATGTCGAAGCGGGCGTTGTGCGCGACGAGCACGTCACCCTCGGCGAAGGCGACGAGGTCCGGGTACTGCTGCTCCCACGACTTCGCGTGCAGGACGTCCGACGCGACGATCCCGTGGATGCGGGTGTTCCACTCGAGGAAGGCGTCGTGTCCGAGCGGCGGTCGGATGAACCACGAGGCCCGATCGACCACCTTCCCCGCTCGGACCTTGACGAGTCCGACGGAGCAGGCGCTGGCGGGCGAGCTGTTCGCGGTCTCGAAGTCGATCGCGGTGAAGTTCAACGGCACGTTCCCGATCGTCGCACGCGGCGCCGACATCGCCGGAACCCGGGTCGGCGTTGCGCTGCGTCCGGCGCTTGCTGTGCTGTCGCGTCGCTGCGTCGCTGCGTCGCTGCGTCGTTGCGTCAGCGCCGTCGCACCCGGCGGGACCCGTGCTGGCGCCTGGCGGTCAGCCGCCACGTCGCACTCCGCCGTGCCCGCTGTTCGGCCCAGTACGGAGCGAGAACGGTGCCGACGAGCTCGAAGGCGAGTGCCGACGCATCGAGGCGCCAACGCTTCGGCAGGCCCTCGACGTGAGCGGTAAAGGCCGTGTCGAAGTCGGACGTCACCGGCGGGAACGCGATGCTCGTCGGCGGTCGGACGAAGCGGTACCCGTCCTCGTCCGCGTGGTCGATCGACTCGTCCTCGGGGTCGTAGTCGACGAGGACGTCGGCCTCGAGCTCGGCGAGTGCATCGTGCAGGGCCTCGAGCTCGGCCAGCGGGAGCGCCTCGATCGCGGCGATCGTCTCCGCGCTGAAGTACCGACGTTGCCCTCGCGCGTCCGTCCCCATCGAGTGCACACCGCGCCGGTCACGTTCGAACCACATCGACGTCCTCCATCCGTGTCGTCCCGACCACGCTGCCACCTCGGGACACAGCGCGCGCAGGTTAGGCTGTCCTCCCGTGGCACTCACCATCGGAATCGTCGGTCTCCCGAACGTCGGCAAGTCGACCCTGTTCAACGCCCTGACCAAGAACCAGGTCCTCGCGGCGAACTACCCGTTCGCGACGATCGAGCCGAACATCGGCGTGGTGAACCTGCCCGACCCGCGGCTGGACCAGCTGGCGGAGCTCTTCCACTCGGAGAAGACCGTGCCCGCGCCGGTGTCGTTCGTCGACATCGCCGGGATCGTCAAGGGTGCGAGCGAGGGCGAGGGTCTCGGCAACAAGTTCCTCGCGAACATCCGCGAAGCCGACGCCATCGCGCAGGTCGTCCGCGGGTTCACCGACGACGACGTCGTGCACGTGGCGAACAAGGTCTCCCCGAAGGACGACCTCGAGGTCATCAACACCGAGCTGATCCTCGCCGACCTCGAGACCATCGAGAAGGCGCTGCCGCGGTACGAGAAGACCGTGAAGCTCAAGCAGGCCGAGCCGGGTGTGCTCGAAGCCGCGAACGAGGCGAAGGCGGCGCTCGAGAAGGGCGTCCTGCTGTCCGCGACCTCGATCGACCTCGAGCCGATCAAGGAGCTCGGGCTGCTCAGCGCCAAGCCGTTCATCTTCGTGTTCAACGTCGACGAGGCGATCCTGACCGACGACGCCCGCAAGGCCGAACTCGCCGCGCTCGTCGCACCCGCCCAGGCCGTCTTCCTCGACGCCCAGGTCGAGTCCGAGCTCATCGACCTCGATCCCGCCGACGCCGCGGAGCTGCTCGAGTCCACGGGCCAGACCGAGTCCGGCCTCGACCAGCTCGCACGCATCGGCTTCGACACCCTCGGGCTGCAGACGTACCTCACCGCCGGGCCGAAGGAGTCGCGGGCGTGGACGATCGGCAAGGGCTGGAAGGCTCCGCAGGCTGCCGGTGTCATTCACACCGACTTCGAAAAGGGCTTCATCAAGGCCGAGGTCATCTCGTTCGCGGACCTCATCGAAGTCGGATCGATCGCCGAGGCTCGTGCCCACGGCAAGGCCCGCATCGAGGGCAAGGACTACGTCATGCAGGACGGCGACGTGGTGGAGTTCCGCTTCAACAACTGACCGACGGAAGGACGTGTACGGCGAATTGCCGTACACTTCCCACATGTCCACCGTACGGAAGTCTGACCGGCTCGATCTCCGACTGACCCCGGAGCAGAAGCGCGAGATAGAGGAAGCGGCCGCGATCTCCGGGCGCTCCGTCACCGACTTCTCGGTCAGCGTGCTCGTCGAGCACGCTGAGGACACGATCCGTCGAGAGCGTGAGATCGCGATGTCGGCGAAGAGCTTCGATGCCTTTTCAGCGATCCTCGATCGTCCGGCCAGGTCCGTCGCCGGTCTTGCCGACTTGCTCGCACGCCCGAGCGTCTTCGTCGACTGACGCATGACGGCACTCCTGCGCCCGCGGCCGATCACGAAGCACGACGACACCAGCGCGTTCGACTGCGGGAAGCCCTCCCTGACGAGCTGGCTCCAGATCAGAGCGATCCGGAACGAAGCCGGAGGGGCCTCCCGGACGTTCATCTCGGTCGACCAGGAGACGGACCGGGTCGCCGGGTACTACTGCTTGTCGGCGAGTTCGCTCCGCTCGGAAGATGCGCCCGGCGCCCTCCGGCGGAACATGCCCGATCCGATTCCGGTCGTTCTCATCGGACGGTTGGCCGTGGACTCCGAGTTCCAGGGCATGGGACTCGGTGCGAGTCTGCTGCAGGATGCGCTCCTCAAGAGCATCGAGGCTTCACGGTTGGTCGGGGCCCGCGCGGTCATCGTCTACGCGCTCGACGACGATGCAGTCGCGTTCTACGAGCGATACGGATTCTCACGGGTCCCCGAGACGGCGCGCTGCATGTACCTGCTGATCGCCGACGCCGAATCGACAATCGCATCCGCGGCGCGCTGACCCGGGGACCGCATCCGGGCCACGATGGGCTTCGAGCGACGCACCTGAGGCACTAGGTTGGCGCTGAGCCGCACAACGAGGAGGCCTCCATGTCGTACGTCGTCGACTTCGAGAACGTGTCAACCGTGGGAGTCGAGTCCTCGCCCGTGACCGACGCGCTCGCAGGCCTCCGCGCGAACGAGGCGCGGTACTTCATGAACAAGTACGACCACGTCTTCACGACGCACCCGGCGGCGGACGTCCCGGACCTCGTCGACTACGTCGCCCGTGTGCTCGAGGACGAGCGCGGCATCGTGATCAGCTCGCCGCCCCTCGAGGCGACCGAAGTGCTCGTCGACGGGGTCCGGTGGACGTACGTCTTCTACGAGTCCGGTCTCGCCATCAACGTGCTGTACACGCTCGATCCCGGTGGGAAGCGTGCTGTCGGCTTCAAGCTGTCGGACGGCATGGAAGTGCCGGATGAGCTCGGCGCCTTCAAGTTCGCGCGACAGAAGTCGAAGCTCGCGGGGACGATCCGGGGCTCGTACTTCGTCGTCAAGGGCGAGTACTGACTCCCACTCGACCTACAACATGTTTGGCTCCGGTGCCGATGTCCGTCAGGCTTGTCCGACGATCAAGACGGCGGGCAGGACATGGAGCACGACGATGACGACTATGACGAAGAACACGATGCACGGACTGTTCGTCGGACTCACCGGGGACACGTCTCGTGCCCGAGCGATGCGCATCGTGCTGCAGGAGAAGCGCGCAACTGCCACGCAGACGAAGGCACGCCTCCAGGGCTCGATGTCAGCTCCGGGGACGTGCTCGCATTCGCCGCTGCGGACTTGTTCAGCGGGCCAGTAGCATCACCGCGCACCTTGGCTGAGTACGAGGAAGTCGTTCCGGGCTCTGCCCGACAGCTCATTGAATGTCACCTCCGAAGTGAAGGCGTTGCGGCTGACGCAATCGAACGACTCAGCAGGGCCGAGGCGACTTCGGTGTCGGTCGGAGCCATCGGGGCCCAGCTGCTCACGCTCAGCGCCTTGGCGGCCGGCCTGATCTTGATCGTCACGGGGCACGCCGGTATCGCGCTTGCCGTGATGTTCCCTGGCATCTTGAGTGCCGGCTCGCAGATCATCAGCGCAGCTCGGCGAACCGGGTAGCGGACGGAGGACTGCAACCGGTTCTGGCCGTTGCACGCACATGTTGAGTGCACGCGGAACCCACCGACCTAGCGTCGAGGGTGGGAGGCATCGTGAAGTACATCCACTACGACGGCACGGAGATCATGACCGGGGACGAGATCGCCGACGCGCTCCTCGACTACGCGGCGATCCTCGGCGCGAACGGACGCACGGACACGGTGGCGATCCCCGCGGTGGCCGACGACGGCTCGGTGACGCGCACGACGGTCCTGATCGGCCCCGCGAGCGAACTCACGCTGAGCGCCGCTCCGGACGACGAGCTCGAGCCGGAGGACCACGTGTTCATCCGGCACCTGCGCGACGCGTCCGAGCGGGCGGGGGTGAAGCGGCCGGTCGACGCGGACGGCGGGTTCCGGTTCCGCGGCGCCGACGAGCCGGACAGGAGCGCCCGCGACCGCAATCCGCCCGGCGTCGACCAGGCCCCTGGCGTGGACCAGGTCCCCGGCGCGGACCGGGGCTCTAACGTCGACCAGGTCACCGACCTGTCCTGAGACGACGGAAGCCGCCGAGCACTGCTCGACGGCTTCCGTTCTGTGGTGCCTGGGGTTCAGGCGGCGAGGGCCAGTTCGCCCGCGCGGACGCTCTGCGCCTGCACGAGCGTGCGGCTCGCCTCACCGCGCCACGAGCGGCCCGGCACGGTCCAGCCGGCCTCGCCGTCGATGTCCACGCGGGCACCGCGGCTGATGAAGAGACCGAGGTCGTCGGCCGGGATGCGGACGAGGTACTCGCGCTGCGAGTGCTCGTCGCGCACACCGAACTCGGCGATGCGGTCGGGGGAGACTGTCGGCGCCGCGAGGGCGGTGCCGATGATGGTGATTCGTTCGTTGCTGGTCATGGTGTTGCGGTACTTCCTGGTCATTCGGCGCCAGGGCGGCTCGGTGTCGGCGGACGGCTGAGTCCGGCGCGACGCATCGAGTGCGGGGCGCGCACGTCGAGTTTCAACGTGCAGCTCGTCCGTTCGGATCGAGCGGGGGTCTCGCGGGAATGCGACTCGGGTGAGTCGGCTTCGAGACGGGGTCGGTGTGCGCGAGTCAGATGGGTTCGCTGCAATGCACCAACAAGACACACTACACGGACAAGCAGCAGAAGTCCAGGCCGACCTCAGACGCGCAGGAAGTCGGCCCAGCGTGCGCCACCCGCGGCGACGTTCCCGGAGCCGTCGAGCCGTGCTGCGGACGACGCGGGCTTCCGGCCGGCCTGCTCGTGGATGAGCCCGTCGAACGTCGCCGAGAAGTCGAGGCGGGGAACAACAGCGGTGACGGCACGCAGGTCCGTCGCCTCCCAGTGGTCGAACCCGACACCGGAGACGTCGAGTGACGTCGCCACTTCGAGCAGGTGACCCTCGGCGTCGAGTGCGGGGTCGACGGACCGCCACATGTGCCGCTCGATGACCTCGCCGACGCGTCGCGCGCGGTCGGCGTCCCAGCCAGCTCCGCGTGCGAACACCGCGCCGACGGCGCCACCGGCGTCCTCGAACGCCACGGTGTGGGCGTCGAACGAGGGCGTCACCCCGAGGTCGTGCAGCATCGTCGCGACGAACAGCAGCTCACGGTCCGGCTCGAGCCCGACCGACGGGGCGAGCAGCGACGCCCACGCCCACGATCGCAGGCAGTGGTTGACGAGCGCCGGCGACGACCACTCGCGCACGACGTCCAGCGCCCGTGCGGCCACGGGAGAGGGCGGGGCGAGCAGCGCGTCGACGTCCAGACTCATGGCACGACAGTAGCGGGCCGCCGCCCTGCAAACGGCACACGTTGGTAGGGCAGTCAGCAGACGGCCTGGAGGCGCGGTGCCAGCTGGCACCGCGCCTCCAGGCCGTCCGGTGGTTCAGTTGAGGGTCGGGGTGTCCTCCGGCACGACGCCACCGCCGTACAGGTCGGTCGCCAGGTCGCGGAGCGCCCGCAGCGCGACGCGCTGCGTCAGCGGACCGTACGAGATCCGGGCGACGCCGAGGGCCTCGTACTCGGCGGCGGGCAGTGCACCCGGCAGGCCGATCACCGACAGCTTGCCGCGGCCGAGCCCGTCGACGAGTCGTTCGACCACGGAGCGTTCGATCGCGCCCGGCACGAAGACGAGCGCCGCGCCCTCGTCGAGGAACGCCTTGCCGCGTGCGATGGCGTCAGCGATGCTCTCGTCGATCGGACGGTCGCCGCCGCGGGCGATCGCGTCGGTGCGGGCGTTCAGCTGGAAGTCGATGCCCTCGGCCTGCGCGGCTGCGGTGATGGCGGCGACACGGGCGACTGCCTCGTCGAAGGGGCGGAGGCGGTCCTCGACGTTCGCGCCGACGATCCCGGAGCCGATCGCACGGCGGATCGTCTCCGCCGGGTCCTCGTAGCCGTCGTCGAGGTCGGCGGTGACGGGCAGGTCGGTGGCCGCTGCGACCGTGGTGGCGCCGGCGAGGGCGAGGTCGAGCGGCATCCCGCCGTCCGCGTACCCGTGCGAGGCGGCGATCGAGTGCCCCGCGGTCGCGATCGCCTTCGTGTCGGGCAGGTCGCTGACGACCTTCGCGCTGATCGCGTCCCAGACGTTCACGACCCGGAGGATCGCGGGTGCTTCGTGCAGCTGCTTGAGGATGGAGGCCTTGTCGGCGGTGCTCGTGCTCATGGAGCCGACAGTAGGCCGACGGGTCGGCCCCCGGCCGCCATGCGACCCGCAGACGACGCGAGATGACGGCCGGACTCGCGCCGCGCCTCCAGTCGGATGCATGCTGGGACGCATGGCGAGCGACGAGGAGGACCCGGTCGGCACGCTCCGCGGGGTCCGGACGAGCATCAAGTGGACGCGGTACGCGCCCGACGTGCTGCCCCTGTTCGTCGCCGAGATGGACCACGACGTCGCCCCGGAGATCCGGCAGGCGCTCATCGAGCGGGTGCAGCAGTCGGACCTCGGGTACCTCGACGGCCCCGGCCCGCTCGCCCCGGCCTTCGCCGCGTTCGCGCTCGAGCGGTGGGGGTGGGAGATCGACCCGTCCCGGATCCACCTCGCCACCGACGTCAGCGTCGGCATCGTGGAGTCACTCCGGCTCGCGCTGCCCGACGGCGGCCGCGTGGCGATCACGCCGCCGGTGTACCCGCCGTTCTTCGAACTGGTCGAAGAAGCCCGATGTCAGGTCGAGGAGGTGCCCCTGCTCGAACAGTGGGGCGTGTACCGGCTCGACCTCGAGGCCCTCGAGCGCGCCTTCGCGAGCGGCGTCGGGGTCTTCCTCCTCTGCAACCCGCACAACCCCGTCGGCCTCGTGCACGACCGCGCCGACCTGCAGGCGCTCGCCGAACTGGCCGCCCGGTACGACGTCCTCGTCATCAGCGACGAGATCCACGCACCCCTGACCCACCCGGGCGTCGCGTTCACCCCCTTCGCGGCGATCGCCGAGCCGGTGGGCGCGCGCAGCGTGTGCGTGACGAGTGCCAGCAAGGGGTGGAACCTGGCGGGCGTGAAGTGCTCGATCATCGTCGCCGGTGACCCCCGCACGGCCGCGCTCCTCGACACCCTGTGGGAAGAGGTCGCGTGCCGCACGAGCATCCTCGGCCTGCACGCGAACCTGGCCGCCTTCACCGTCGGCACCCAGTGGCTCGACGACGTGGTCGCCCGGATCGTGGCGAACGAGCGGTTGCTCGCGAAGCTCCTCGCGGAGCACCTGCCCGGCGTCGTGTACACCCGTCCCCGCGCCGGCTACCTGGCCTGGCTCGACTTCCGTGGCATCGGCCTCGGCGACGACCCGGCGGTGCCCCTCCGGGAGCACGCGTACGTCGCGCTGAACTCCGGGCTCGGCTTCGGTTCGCAGGGTCGCGGGTTCGCCCGGCTCAACCTGGCGTGCTCACCGGACACGCTGCGCGAGGCGGTGCTGCGGATCGCAGCGGCGTACCCGTCGAGTGCGCAGGAGGGGTTGGTCTGGCACGTCGCGTGAGCGACGGGGCGCTCGTGTCAGGCGATGTACTGGTTGCGGCCGACGACCCGGATGGAGATGTCGACCTCGCCCACCGGCACGTCCTCGGTCAGGGCGATCCATTCTCGGGCGACGAACCCGACGGACGGCCACCTGGTGACCTCGGTCACCAGGAACCCGTCGATGAACACCTGCCACGCGCCGCGCTCGCGGACGGCCTGCACCTCGTGTGTCGCCATGGCGCGAGCGTACCGGTTCAGCCGACGCGCTTCGCGTAGTACCGGACGGTGGGGACCTCGCCGGACGGCTTGCACCAGTCCGCGGGTCCGCGCCCGGTCATGCACCAGCCGCGGCGTTCGTAGAGACGCCAGGCGTCGGGCGTCTCCTCGGTGACGTCGAGGCGCATGTGGGTGCCGGGCGCTGCGTCCTCGGCGGCGGCGAGCAGTGCGTCGGCGACGCCCTTGCCTCGGTGTGCCGGGTCGACGAAGAGTCGGGTGAGCTCGGCCATCCGTCCGGGAGCGGGGACGGCGACGGCGACGTGGCCGACGACCTGGTCGTCGTCGATCGCGACCCAGGCGCCGAGGAGCCCGTCGGGGGAGATCCACTCGCGCGGAGCATCGGGCCACCCCGCCGGGTAGCCGGTGCCGTGGACGCGCCAGAGCACCTCGACCAGGGGGTCGAGGTCGGTCTCGGCTCGCTCGTGGATCCGCATCTCGTCGGACGCTATCGGACGGCGAGCCCCGATGGTCAGTGTTCGACGAGATCCAGCGCCATGTGCACGTCGGCGCGGACGTACGGGCTCGGCGCGACCTCGTCGTGGCCGAGGTGCCGGAAGCCGAACGCCTCGTACAGGTGCACGGCACTGCGCAGCTGCGCGTTGCTCTCGAGCACGACCCGGTGCGCGCCGAGTGCCCGCGCGCGGTCGAGCGCCGTCGCGATGAGCAACCGACCGGTGCCGTGGCCCTGGTGGTCGGGGGAGACGGCCATCTTCACGAGCTCGAACACGCCGGGGGCGACGGGCGCGATCCCGATGCAGCCGATGACCGGGCCGTCCTCGCCGAGGCGGGCGACGAAGGCGGCGCCACCGGGTTCGACGATCTGGCCGAGCGGGTCGCCGAGGAGCTTGCGGTCCTCGTCCTCGAGGGTGAAGAACCGGCCGATCCAGTCCTCGTTGAGGATCCGGAACGCGTCGGCGTCGGCAGCGGTGGCGAGGTCGTCGATGGTGAGCGCGTCGGAGGTCGTGGCGTCGGGCATGGTCCCATCCTCGGTGCCCGTCCGTGCTCCGTCCAATACTCGTTCGCGCCGATCGATACGCTGCGTGCATGGATCGCGAACCCGAGGTCGACCTGCGGCAGCTCCGAGCGTTCCTCGCCGTCGCCGACGAGCTGCACTTCGGCCGTGCCGCGGCGACCCTGCGCATCGCCCAGCCGGCGCTGTCCCAGCAGATCCGCCGGACCGAACGCGAGCTCGGCGTCGACCTGTTCGTCCGGACGAGCCGGAGCGTCGCGCTGACACCGGCCGGCCGAGTGCTGCAGGGGCGCGCACGGTCGTTGCTGCAGCAGGCTCGCCGGGACCTCGACGAGGCCGTCCGGGTCGGTCGGGGCGAGGTCGGTCGGCTCGACGTGGGGTTCGTCGTGTCGGCGCTGCCCCTCGGTCCGATCGAGCGTGTGCAAGTCTTCCGGGAGCGCTACCCGCTCGTCCGCGTCGAACTCACCGAGGGGTACTCGTCACAGCTGCTCGCCCGCATCGTCCGCGGTGAGCTGGACCTCGCGATCGTCCGGGACCCCGATCCGGACCCGGCCGTGCGGCTCCTGCCGTTCCGGAGCGAGCGGTTCGTCGCCGCGGTCCCGCGCGGACACCGGCTCGCCGGCCGCGCGTCGATCCGCGGCGAGGAACTGCTCGACGACCCGTTCGTGTTCTTCCCGCCCGAGGCCGGTGCTCTCGCCACGGAGCGGAACCTCGCGCCCGTGGTCGCGGGCGGCCGGCACCCCGTCGTCGTGCAGGAGGCGACGACCTGGGCGACCGTGCTCCACCTCGTCGGCGCGGGTCTCGGCGTGACCGTGGCACCGGAGAGCGCGACGCTCGCTGCTCCCGACACGGTGGTGCTCCTGCCGCTCGACGGCGACGACCACCGGAGCGAACTCGCCTGGGCGTCGCGCACCGGGGACGACCGCGAGATCCTGCGGAACTTCGTCGCCGCGACGGAGTGATCCGCGTCGACCGGACTCAGCCCAGCGGCAGCACCGGTGCGCGCTGGTCGCCGAGTTCGTCCACCCGCCAGGGCCGCGAGCCCCGCAGGGTCAGACCGAGCTGCGCGATCACGAACCCCACGTGCGGTTCGACGTCCGGGTCCCACGGCCCCTCGACCCCGAGGCCGAACGCGCCGAGCTCGTCGTCGGCCTCGTCGCGCAGGGTCAGGCGCCAGCGGCCGTCACCGAGTTCCTCGACGACCGCCCACCGTGCACTGCTGAACCGGCTCACGCGGTCTTCATGATGTCCGCGGTGAAGTTGCGGATGCGGCCGAGCAGCGCCTCGCCACGCATCGCGATCGTGGCCGGCGGGTTGAGGTGCGGCGGCGCGGTGCGGATGAGCATCGAGCAGCCGAGGTCCTCGCAGATGTACGAGCCGATGGTGTTGCCGTTCCGGCCGGACTCGCCGGCGCGGGCCGCCGAGAACAGGCGGACCTGCGTCGCGGGCTGCGGGGAGTGGCAGAACGAGCACATGGCCGCGATGCCCGGGCGGAGCGATCCGCCGGCGGACCGCACCACGATGCCGACGGGGCGGTCGTCGAGCCAGGACACGATGTAGCCACGGCGGGCGGCCTGCGGGTCACGCCAGCCGAGGAACTCGCGTTCGTCCCACAGCGTCTCGTGCAGGCCGGGGATCGGCAGCTGGGCGAGTTCGTCCGGGGTGGCGTTGACGAACGACGAACGGATGTCTGATTCGGTCAGTGGCTTCACGGTCCGTTCACCCTATGCCTCGCCTCCGACAGGCGGTACTCACGAAAGCCGTCGGGGTCGCGGCACGGTCGCGGATCGCCTCTCAGGACAGACGGGAGGCGCGGATCGCCCCGAGCGGGCTCGTCCCGTCCGCCACCAGGACGGCCCGGCGCAGTGCGTCACGTCCGACACGACGGGCTGCGGCGTCGTCGGCCGCGAACTCGACGAGGACGCGCGTCGAGCGCGCCATGGCGCGCGCTCCCGGGATCCACGGCACCGCACGCTCGATCGACTCGGCGACCCCGACCGCGACCGCGTGGCGCTGGGTCAGGTGCGCTCGTTCGTGGGCGACCACGGCCTCCAGTTCGTCGGTCCGGAGACGGTCCGCGAGCCCGGTGCTCACCAGCACCCCGCCGGACCGGCCGGGGACGGCGCACGCGAGTGCGTGCTCGGCCTCGACGACGGCGACCGGGGTGCCGTCGATCTCGCGGTGGGGTGCCGCGCCGGAGCGCATCGCCTCGCGGACGGCCTCGTGCTCGGGCCCGGGGCGGACGCGTACGGCGATGACGAACGCGAGGACCGCGAGCAGGGCGACGCCGAGGTTGAGGCCGTGGGTCGGGGAGTCGTCGAGGCCGAACGGGTCGGCGATGGGCCGGTTCGCGAGGACGACGAGCGCGACGCCCGCGACGAACCCCGCGACGCCGAGCAGGACGGCGACGGACCACGAGACGAGTGCGGTGCGCGGCCGGTCGATCGTCCACGCGGAGCGGGTCAGGAACCGGGGCGCGAGGACCACGACCGCGAGGGCGAGCGCGATGAGGACGACTCCGGCGACGACCACGGCAGCGGGACCGTCAGGAGCGCGATCGGGCGTCGAGGGCGCGGCGGAGGACGTCGAGGTCGTCGGAGGCGAGCGACCCGGTGAACTGCAGGAGGGCTGCCTCTCGGTCGGTCGCGGCGGCGAGGGCGTTCGACATGAGCGAGGCGGTCTGTTGCTCGCGGCTGTTCGTCGCACGGAAGGTGAGCGGTGCGTCGTCGTGCTGCTGGCGCTCCACCTGTCCCTTGCGGCCGAGCCGGTCGAGCACGGTGAGCACGGTCGTCAGCGCAGGCCGGGGCTCCGGGAAGGCGTCGAGCACCTGGCGGGCACTGAGTCCCGCGTCCGAGGTCTCGGCGGCGGACCAGAGCGCGTCGAGCACCGCCTGCTCGAGCTGCCCACGGGGGCGCGATCGCTGTCCTGCCATCCGTGCATTCTACGAGATGTCGAACCGCTGGGACACGACACATGCCCGTAACGCGGGCTGGGTATGCTCGTGGGCGGACAACTGAACACCGGCCGACCATCCGTCGCGGGAGACGTCGTGCAGTGCCCCGGCACACGCACGGCACCGAAGGAGCAACCTCCCCGTCAATCTCTCAGGTCCAACACCGCCACGGGCAGGCCACTCTGAAAAGCAGACGCAGTGCGTCTCGCCCACGGTGAAAGCCGCCGGACCTCACGGGCCGCGGTGAAACTCTCAGGCACATGACAGAGGGGGAGTTCCGCCCGACGACGGTCGTCGGGTCCTGTCGATGCCAGGAGAACTCCGCCATGCGTTCGTCCCCCCTCGAAGCCGCGCACGAAGCCGCCGGTGCCACGTTCACCGACTTCGCCGGCTACCGCATGCCCGTGCGGTACTCGTCCGACCTCGCCGAACACCACGCGGTCCGCCAGGCGGCCGGCGTGTTCGACCTCTCGCACATGGCGGAGATCGGTGTCACCGGGCCGGACGCCGTGCCGTTCCTCGACCACGCGCTCGCCGGTGCGTTCGGCGCGATGACCGTCGGCCGGGCCAAGTACTCGCTGCTGCTGGCCGAGGATGGCGGCATCCTCGACGACCTCGTGGTGTACCGCACCGAGGAGCACGTGTTCCTCGTCGTCGCCAACGCCTCCAACCGTGACGTCGCGGTCGCCGCGCTGGCCGACCGCGCAGCCGGGTTCGACGTTGAGGTCTCGGACGACTCCGACACCACGGCGCTCGTCGCGATCCAGGGACCGGCCGCCGCGGGCACGCTCGACGCCCTCGTCGTCGCGGACCGTCTGCAGCCGGAGTCCCCGCTCGACGAACTCCGGTACTACCGGGTCCTGCACGCACTGTTCGACGGGGCGGACGTCCTCATCGCACGCACCGGCTACACGGGCGAGGACGGCTTCGAGATCTACAGCGACCCGTCGGTCGCGACCGAGATCTGGGACGCGCTGCTCGACACCGGGGCCGACCGCGGCGTCGTGCCGGCCGGACTCGCTGCGCGGGACACCCTGCGCCTCGAGGCCGGTATGCCCCTGTACGGCCACGAGCTCGGCACCGACGTGCGCCCCGCCCAGGCAGGCCTCGGCCGCGTGGTCGCGAAAACCGGTGACTTCGTCGGCGCGGCCGGTGTCGCGCCGTCGGACGACGCCCGCGTGCTCGTCGGACTCGTGACGGAGGGGCGCCGAGCTCCCCGTGCCGGGTACGACGTCGTGCACGGGGACACCGTGGTCGGCACCGTGACCTCGGGAGCGCTCTCGCCGACCCTCGGCCACCCCGTCGCGATGGCGTTCGTCGACCCGTCGCTCGCGACCGAGGGACAAGTCCTCCACATCGATGTCCGCGGTACGGCCGTCCCCAGCACGGTCACCGCGTTCCCCTTCTACCGCCGCCCTCAGAAAGGCTGATCCCGTGACCGACCAGACCGCACTCCAGTACACCGCCGACCACGAGTGGCTGCTCGTCGAGGGCGACACCGTCACCGTCGGCATCACGGACCACGCGGCCGAGCAGCTCGGTGACGTCGTCTACGTCGAGCTCCCCGCCGTTGGGACGGCCACCACCGCCGGCGAGCAGATCGGCGAGATCGAGTCGACCAAGAGCGTCGGCGAGCTCTTCGCCCCGATCGAGGGCGAGGTCGTCGCGGTGAACGACGCCGTCGTCGACGCTCCGGACACCGTCAACCAGGACCCGTTCGGCACCGGCTGGCTCGTCAAGATCAAGGTCGACGGCACCTCCTTCCCCGAGGACCTCATGGACCACGGCGCGTACCGGGCGTCCATCGCATGACCCGGCCCACCGACCAGCAGGGCTTCCAGAACCTGCAGACCTCCTTCGCGGACCGCCACATCGGCACGACCGACGCCGACCAGCGGGTCATGCTCGACGCCGTCGGGCAGGACTCGCTGGACGCCCTCGTCCGCGCGGCCATCCCGGAGTCGATCCATGCCGCCCCGGTGACGAACTCGTCGATCCCGGCGGCGGTCGGGGAGACCGAGGCCCTCGCCGAACTCCGCGCGAAGGCCGGCCGCAACACGGTCCGCCGCGCCATGATCGGCCTCGGCTACCACGGCACCCACACGCCCGCGGTGATCCAGCGGAACGTGCTCGAGAACCCGAGCTGGTACACGGCCTACACGCCCTACCAGCCGGAGATCTCGCAGGGGCGGCTCGAGGCCCTGATCAACTTCCAGACGATGGTGTCCGACCTGACCGGCATGGCCACGGCCGGTGCGTCCATGCTCGACGAGGGCACCGCGGTGGTCGAGGGCATGCTCCTCGCCCGCCGCGCCTCCAAGGTCAAGGGCGACACGTTCCTCGTCGACGCCGACCTGCTCCCGCAGACCCGTGCGCTGCTCGACCACCGAGCGGACGCCGTCGGCATCGAGCTCCGCACGTTCAACGCGCTGACGGGCCCCGACGACGACCAGCTCGACGGCGCGTTCGGCGTCGTCCTGCAGTACCCGGGTGCCTCGGGCCGCATCGTCGACCCGTCCGCCGTCATCGAGCGGGTCCACGCCGGCGGGGGCATCGCGGTCGTCGCGGCGGACCTCCTCGCGATGACGCTCCTGGCGAGCCCCGGTGACCTCGGTGCCGACGTGGCCGTGGGCACGAGCCAGCGCTTCGGCGTCCCGCTCGGCTTCGGCGGCCCGCACGCCGGGTACCTCGCCGTCCGCGCCGGGCTCGAGCGCCAGCTGCCCGGCCGCCTGGTCGGGGTGTCCTTCGACGCCGACGGGCAGATGGCCTACCGCCTCAGCCTGCAGACCCGCGAACAGCACATCCGCCGCGAGAAGGCGACGAGCAACATCTGCACCGCGCAGGTCCTGCTCGCCGTGATGGCCTCGATGTACGCGGTCTACCACGGACCCGAGGGGCTCCGCTTCATCGCCGACCGCGTCACCCGCACGGCCTCGGCGCTCGCCGCAGCCGCGCAGGACACCGGTCTGGACATCGTGCACGAGGCGTTCTTCGACACCGTGACGCTCCGGGCGCACGGCCGCGCCGCCGAGCTCGTCGACGCCGCCCGCGTCGCCGGCTACCTGCTGCACCTGGTCGACACCGACACCTTCCAGGTGTCCGTCGACGAGACCACCACGCCGGACGACGTCGTCGCCCTGGCACGGGTGTTCGGAGCAGGCGACGCGACCGTCCCGGCGACCGAGACCGCCGTCCGCGACGCGGCCACGCGCCTCCCGTCCGCCCTGGTGCGCACCAGCGACTACCTGACGCACCCCGTCTTCAGCGCCCACCGCAGCGAGACCCGCATGATGCGGTACCTCAAGCACCTCGCCGACAAGGACTACGCGCTCGACCGCGGCATGATCCCGCTCGGCAGCTGCACGATGAAGCTCAACGCAGCGACCGAGATGGCCGCCGTGACCTGGCCGGAGTTCGCGAACGTGCACCCGTTCGCACCGCGCGAGGACGTCGAGGGCTACCTCGACATGATCGGCGACCTCGAGACCTGGCTCGCCGAGGTGACCGGGTACGACACCGTCTCCCTGCAGCCCAACGCCGGCAGCCAGGGCGAGCTCGCCGGGCTCCTCGCGATCCGCGGCTACCACCTGGCGAACGGCGACGACGCACGAACCGTGTGCCTCATCCCGTCGAGCGCGCACGGCACGAACGCCGCGTCCGCCGTCCTCGCCGGGATGAAGGTCGTCGTCGTCGCCTGCGACGAGAACGGCAACGTGGACCTCGACGACCTCCGGGCGAAGACGGCCCAGCACGGCGAGCAGCTCGCCGCGCTGATGATCACGTACCCGTCCACGCACGGTGTCTACGAGCACGACATCCGCGAGATCTGCGACGCCGTGCACGACGCCGGTGGCCAGGTCTACGTCGACGGCGCGAACCTCAACGCGCTGCTCGGGCACGCCCGGTTCGGCGACTTCGGCGGGGACGTCTCGCACCTCAACCTGCACAAGACGTTCTGCATCCCGCACGGCGGCGGCGGACCCGGCGTCGGCCCGGTCGCTGCCAAGGCGCACCTGGCACCGTTCCTGCCCGGGCACCCGTTCGCGCAGGAAGCCGACCGCCGCACGGGTTCCGTCGCGGGCGCCGGTGCGACGCGCGCAGCCCACTCGGGCGGGCCCGTGAGCGCCGCACCGTACGGCAGCCCGAGCATCCTGCCGATCACGTGGACCTACGTCCGGATGATGGGGCTCGAGGGGCTGACCCGGGCGACCGAGGCCGCCGTGCTTGGGGCGAACTACATCGCCGCACGCCTGCGCGACGCGTTCCCGGTGCTCTACACGGGCGAGTCCGGTCTGGTCGCCCACGAGTGCATCCTCGACCTCCGTCCCCTCCGCGACAGCACGGGGATCACGGTCGACGACGTCGCGAAGCGCCTGGTGGACTACGGCTTCCACGCGCCCACGATGTCGTTCCCGGTCGCGGGCACGCTCATGGTCGAGCCGACCGAGAGCGAGGACCTCGCCGAGCTCGACCGGTTCGTCGACGCGATGCTCGCCATCCGCGCCGAGGCCTCGGCGGTCGAGCGGGGTGAGTGGCCGGCGGACGACAACCCGCTCGTGCACGCGCCGCACACGGCGTCGTCGGTGATCTCGGGGGAGTGGGAGCACGCCTACACGCGTGAGCAGGCCGTCTACCCGCTGCCCGGCATCAGCGGCCGGAAGTACTGGCCGCCGGTGCGACGCATCGACCAGGCGTACGGCGACCGCAACCTGGTCTGCGCGTGCCCGCCGGTCGAGGCGTTCGCGTAGCGACCAGCGTCCTCGACGCACCAGCAGACGGACGGGAGGCCCGTGGCGGATCCGCCACGGGCCTCCCGTCCGCCCTCGGGTCGCCTTCGCGACCGCCGGTCCGGTCAGACGACCGGTGTCCCGATCAGGCGACCGGCGGTCCGGTCAGGCGACCGGTGTCCCGATCAGGCGGCCGCCGTGACGGGCAGGTGCTCCGCCCACCACGCGAGCACGTGCTCGAACCGCTGCACCCGGTGCCACGGACGGCCGGAGCGCGAGAGCTCGTGACCCTCACCCGGGAACACCAGGAACGACGCGTCGACGCCCGCACGCTTGAGCGCCACGAACTGCCGGTGCCCCTGCTCGATCGGGCAACGCCAGTCCTCTTCCGAGTGCGCGACCATGAACGGGATCGTGACCTGGTCGGCGTACGTCAGGGGGCTGCGGCGACGCTGCTCCTCCGGGTCGGCGCCGACGTAGGCGTCCGCGAAGAACCAGCCGATGTCCGAGCTGCCGGCGAACGAGTCCCAGGCGTTCACGGCCCGCTCGCTCCAGGCCGCCACGAAGCGGTCGCCGTGGTGCGCGGCGACCCAGCTCGTCATGAAGCCGCCGTAGGAGCCGCCCATGATGCCGACGCGGGAGGCGTCGAGGTCGGGGCGTTCCAGCGCGGCGTCGAGGAGCGCGAGGACGTCGTCGACGTCGACGGTCCCCATCGCGCCGATGACCGCGCGGCCGTGGTCGAGCCCGTAGCCGCCGGAGCCGCGCGGGTTGCCGATGACGACGGCGTAGCCGGCGCTCGCGTACACCTGTGCCTCGTCGAAGAACGCCCAGGTGTCCTGGCCGAACGGGCCGCCGTGCACCACCCGGAGGACGGGGTGCGGGCCGTCGCCCTCGGGGAGGACGACCCAGCCGTGCACGGGGGTGCCGTCGGCCGAGGTGCCGGTGAGTTCCTCGATGCGGCGGACACCGGGGGCGGCTGCGTCGGTCCGGAGCGGGGCGGCGTAGTCCGTGAGGACCGCCGGCAGTGCCTGGTCGCCGGTCGCGGTCGCGGTCGCGGTCGCGGCCGATGTCGGTTCGGCGGCCGTGGCCAGGTCGACGACGTGCACCTCGCCGGGGGAGTCCGTCGTGGCCGCGGTGGCGACGAGGACGTCGCCGTCGACGTCGAATCCGGAGACGACCACGTGACCGCCGAGGACGGTCGGGAGCTCGTCGAGCTGCAGCGGCGTCGTCGTGCAGGCCGGGACCCGGCGGACGGTCACGGTGCCGCGGTCGAGGACGGACACGAGGACGTCGGCGCCGTGCAGGACCGGCGCGCTGGCGACGTCGACCGTCTCGCGGGCGGTCAGCCGGACCGGGTCCGAACCGTCCGTCACCGACCAGAGGCCCTCGGGCTCGCCGACCAGACGACCGTCGAGGTGCGACGCACCGACGAAGTGGATCGTGCCGTCGGCCGCGATCGTGCTCGAGCTGACCGAACCCTCGGTCCGGACGGTCAGGGTGAGCGTGCCGTCGGTGGCGTCGACGCGGTACAGGTCGTCGTCGTGGGTCTCGCGGGCGCCGAGGTCGCGCGGTGCGACGACGAGCAGGGCATCCCCCTCCGGGTACCACGCCGGCGCGGCGAGGGAGCAGGGTGCGCTCGTCAGTGCGGTGTCCACCGGGGCGGCGTCGCGGTCGGTGACGTCGACCACGACGATCTGCTGCGGCTTGTCGAGCAGGTAGCCCGCACCGTTGACGTGGAAGTCGAGGCGGGTGATGAGCCGCGGGGCCTCGGCGTTCGCCGCGGGACGACGGTCGCTCCCCGACACCGGCGTGCCGTAGCGACCGGGTTCCGGGAACCGGGCGGTCACGGCGATGCGCGTGGAGTCCGGCGACCAGACCGGCGCGTCGGCGCCGAGCGGGAGGGCGGTGACGACGCGGGCCTCGCCGCCGTCGACCGGCGCGACGGCGAGCTGCGGGTGCGGCGCGCCGTGTTCGTCGTCGACGGAGCGGAGGAAGGCGAGGGAGCGGCCGTCGGGGGAGAGCACCGGCGACGAGTCGCGGTCGCCGGCGGTCCAGCGCACGGCGCCGTCGGCCGTCACCCGCTCGACGGTGCTCCGGTAGGCGTCCTTGTCGAGGTCGGGGCGGGAGACCGCGACGAACGCAGCACCGCCGGTGCGCGGATCGCCGCTGATGGTCGGAGAGGAGGGAACGTGGAGGTGGGTGATGTCGTTCGCGAGCACGTGTTCACGCTACGGCCACTCGACCTCCGGTGCCCCGCGGATCGGCCTCGGAGCGTTTCCCGAGCGTTCATCGCGTTGAGGGGCTGCCGCAAGACTGTTCAGAATCCGTTGCGACGTCAAGCGCACGCGTTGCGTATGGCACCACCGAGACGCAAGTATCCACAGTGTCACGCAACGATCTGCCGCGCACGTTTCCGATGTGTAACAACTTCGTCGGAGATTTTGAGGGCCTTCCGACCCGCACCTATGGTTCTTGCGAACGCGCCGTGGGGCCTGCCTCCTGCTCGTTCGATCACATTCCATCAGGAGGATCACAGAGTGAACATCACCAAGAAGCGGGGACGCCAGCTGCTCGGCGCCGTCGCCCTGGCCGGGGCGGCCGCGATCGCCCTCGCCGGCTGCACCACCTCTCCGAGTGCCAACGAGTCCGGTTCGGCGTCGAACAAGACCGTCACCGTCGCGCAGGTCAACGAAGTCACGTCGTTCAACTTCAACACCCCCCAGGGCAACCTGGACATGAACGGCATGATCAACTACATGACCCAGCCGCAGTTCGTGACGCTGGGGTCGGACTACAAGATCACGCCGAACACCGACCTCGGCACCGTGAAGAAGCTCAGCGACGACCCGCTGAAGGTCAAGTACACGCTGAACAAGGACGCGAAGTGGTCCGACGGCAAGGCGATCACCTCTGACGACCTCCTCCTCGGTTGGGCGCAGGCCTCCGGGTACTACGACTCCGCCACCCAGGACGCCGACGGCAAGGTCACGAGCGGGACGCAGTACTTCTCCCTCGCCTCGGCCTCGCCGTTCAAGACGGACTACCCGACCGACGTCACCAAGACGTCGATCACCCTCACGTACAAGGACCCGTACGTCGACTGGAACCTCGTCAACCCGATCCAGTTCCCGGCGCACGTCGTCGCGAGCGAGGCCGGCACGACCACGAGCGACCTGCTGAAGGCGCTCAAGGACACCCCCGCGGGTGACCCGGCCAAGCCGGCAGCGGCGAACGAGACCCTCAAGAAGGTCGCCGACTTCGTCAACACGGGCTACGACAAGACCAGCCTGCCGAGCGACAAGAAGCTCCTCGTCTCGGGCGGTCCGCTGATGGTGTCCGCATGGACCCCGAAGCAGTCGATGACCCTCGTGCCGAACCCCGAGTACACGGGCGACCACAAGGTCGGCTTCGGCAAGCTCGTCGTCCGCTTCATCGGCGACGCGAACGCGCAGGTCACGGCACTCCAGAACGGTGAGGTCGACGCGATCCAGCCGCAGGCCTCGGCCGACACGGTCAAGGCGCTCGACGAGGCCGCGGGCGTGAAGGTCATCGAGGGTGCGCAGGTCGCCTACGACCACCTCGACCTGAACTTCGGTGCATCCGTGTTCAAGGACGAGAACGTCCGCAAGGCGTTCCTCCTCACCATCCCGCGTGAGCAGATCCTCAAGTCGATCGTCACCCCGATCAACAAGGACGCCAAGGTCCTCGACTCGCAGCTCTACCTGCCGGGTCAGGACGGCTACGAGGACGCCGTCAAGGCGAACGACTCCGACGAGTACTCGAAGGTCGACATCGCCCAGGCGAAGAAGCTCCTGAACGGCGCCACCCCGTCGATCAAGATCCTCTACAACACCGAGAACCCGAACCGCGTGGACACGTTCCAGGCGATCCAGGCCTCGGCTGCCAAGGCCGGCATCAAGGTCGTCGACGGCGGTTCGCCGGACTGGTCCTCGCTCCTCGCGGGCGGCGACTACGACGCCTCGATCTTCGGTTGGGTCAACCCGGGTGCCGGCAACGCCGCGATCCCGCAGCTCTTCCAGACCAACAACTCCGGCAACTACAACAAGTTCGCCGACGAAGAGGCCTCGAAGCTCGCTGTCGAGACGCAGACGACGCTGGACGCATCCAAGCTCGACGACATGAAGCAGCAGATCGACAAGATCGCCTTCGACCAGGGCTACGGCCTCCCGCTGTTCCAGAGCCCGGGGCTCTTCGCCACCGGTTCGAACCTGAAGGGCGTCGAGTACTTCGGCGGCCAGACGGGCATCTTCTGGAACGTCTGGGACTGGAAGAAGTGACCCTGACCGGTCGCTGATCAGCACCACACACGAGGGGGCGCCGGACTCGACGAGTCCGGCGCCCTCCCGTGAGCCGGGACCCTGACCGGCACCCTCATCGCCGGAGACCCCGGCACCCACCGCGGTGCGACGTCGAAGAAGACCGCACGCGGGACCCAGTACTCTTGCTGCTCGGGCCGCCCGATCGGACGACCAGCAGTACGATCCACCACACCGGAGAGGCACCCATCGCCCATGGTGAGTTTCATCGCGAGACGGATCCTCGTCTCGGTCCTCATCCTCATCGCTGCGTCGTTCATCATGTACAACCTGGCGGCGATCGCAGGAAACCCCCTGCAGGACCTCCAGAGCAGCAACTCGCCGAACCGTGACCAGCTCATCGCTGCGCGGACGGCGGCACAGCACCTCGACGTGATCCCGCCGCTCCGCTGGGGCATCTGGATCACCGGCGTCGGCAAGTGCGTCATCGGCCAGTGCGACCTCGGCACGACGTTCAGCAACCAGCCCGTCGCGGAACTCCTCCCGCAGGCCGTCGGCTCGACGATCCAGCTGGTGACGTTCTCGTTCATCCTGGCGATCATCTTCGGCATCGGCCTCGGCGTCGTCACCGCCCTCCGCGTCTACTCGGGCTTCGACTACTCGATCACGCTGGTCAGCTTCTTCCTGTACTCGCTGCCGTCCTTCCTGATGGCCGTGCTCCTGAAGTCGTTCATCGCGCTCGACTACAACAACTTCCTGGTCGACCCGAAGATCCCACCGGTGACGCTCGTGCTCATCGCGGTGATCGTCGGCCTGGCCATCCAGCTCGTCGTCGGCGGCGTCCTCAAGCGGCGCCTCATGGTCGGCGCGATCAGCGCCGTCGTGACCGCCGGCATGCTGCTGCTCATGCAGGCCACGGGCTGGTTCACGGACCCGTCGCTCGGCCCGGTGTTCGTGATCCTGTTCAGCGCCGGCATCGGCCTGGCCATGGTCGCGTTGCTCGCCGGCACGAAGAACCGACGTGCGTGGATCGTCGCGGGGATCAACGTCCTCATCGCGATCATCTGCTACTTCGCGCTGCAGGGGCTGCTCAACGTGTCGTCCGGCGCGACGGTCTTCATCCTCGCCGTCGCGACCGTCCTGGTCGGCCTGGCGTCCGGCTACTTCGTCGGCGGTCACGACCGCGGGCTGATGATGCGCATCGGCGCGCTGACGGCCTTCCTCAGCGCCGGCGTCATCCTGCTCGACCGCTTCATGCGCTCGTGGATCGACTACACGCAGAACTACGTGTCGCGTCCGATCGCGACGGTGGGTTCACAGACGCCGGGCCTCACCGGCGACTTCTGGATCACCGGCATCGACACCTACACGCACCTGCTGCTGCCGACGATCTCGCTCCTGCTCATCAGCTTCGCGAGCTACACGCGGTACTCCCGCTCGGGCATGCTCGAGGTCCTCGACCAGGACTACGTGCGCACCGCCCGGGCGAAGGGCCTGCCGGAGCGCACCGTCATCGTGCGCCACGCGCTCCGCAACATGCTCATCCCGATCGCGACGCTCGTGGCGACCGACGTCGGCGCACTGCTCGGTGGCGCGATCATCACGGAGCGGGTCTTCGCGATCTCCGGCATGGGCAGCCTCTTCAACAGCGGTCTGTCGATCACCGACGTGAACCCGGTGATGGGGTACTTCCTCGTCATCGCGATCACCGCGATCGCGTTCAACTTCCTCGCCGACCTGGCCTACTCGGCCCTCGACCCGCGGGTGCGTGTCCGATGACCGCGCTCCGGACCACGACCGAGACCCGTCGCGCCACGAGCGCGGCCGGCCACACCACGGCAGTGCACCCCCAGGAGGACAACCGATGAGCACGCTGCAGGGCGGCGCACCGCTCGAACCCAACATCGGCGACGGCATCGAGACCGGGATGACCCCGGGCTCGCACGAGAAGCAGCTCGGCGAGAGCCAGGGGCGGATCATCCTCCGCCGCTTCCTCGCGAACCGGCTCGCGGTCGTCGCGCTGGTCGTCTACGTCCTCGTGCTCGTCTTCGCCGTCTCGGCAGTCGGCCTCGGGCCCATCCCGGGCTGGTGGCACTACTCGTACAAGGCGCTCGAGGACCTGCAGAACGGCGGGGCCCCGACCTCGGACCACCCGTTCGGCCAGGACCGCATCGGCAAGGACTACTTCGCCCTGACGATGCGCGGCATCCAGAACTCGGTGCTCGTGATGATCGTCATCGGCGTCTTCGCGACGTTCATCGGTGTCGTCGTCGGTGCGGTCGCCGGGTACTTCCGCGGCACCGTCGACGCGATCCTGATGCGCATCACCGACATCTTCATCGTCATCCCGGCGATCGTGATCGGTGCCGTGGTCGGCAAGACGGCCAACGGCCTCGGCGCGTGGGGCCTCGCGCTCCTGCTCGGTCTGGTGTCGTGGATGGTCATCGCCCGACTGGTCCGCGCCGAGTTCCTGTCGCTCCGCGAGCGTGAGTTCGTCGAGGCGGCCCGCGTGGCCGGTGCGTCCGACATCCGGATCATCTTCCGGCACATCCTGCCGAACGCGATCGGCGTGATCATCGTCTCCGCGACGCTGCTCATCGCCTCCGCGATCCTGCTCGAGACGGCGCTGAGCTACCTCGGGTACGGCATCAAGGCGCCGGACTCGTCCCTCGGTCTGCTCATCAGCCAGAACCAGTCGGCCTTCCAGACCCGTCCGTACCTGTTCTGGTGGCCGGCGTCGTTCATCGTGCTGCTCGCGCTCTGCGTGAACTTCATCGGTGACGGCCTGCGCGATGCGTTCGACCCGCGCTCGAAGCGGTTCAGCCTCCGCAAGACGCGCGAGGCGGAGAACACCTCCGGCTCGGAGATGATCAGCGCGTGACGTCCCCCCGTGTCCTAGCGCGCCGCGATGGCGAACCAGCCGCCGACGGCGGTCGCCGCGAGCAGCACGATCGACAGCCAGTGCAGGGTGACCGGCACGCGCACGCTGTCGGCCGTGCCGAGCTCGATGGCGTCACGTTCGCGCAGCTCGTGCCAGCGCTGACGGATCAGGTACGCGGCGTCGCCGGACGCGGTGGACAGCAGGTCGCCCGCGCGGCGGTTGCCGTCCTCGGCCTCGGGGACGACGCGGCCGTGCCGCTGGTTCTCACGGCGGGCGAGGGCGACGCCGGCGCGACCGGGCGCCGGAGCGGCCCAGACGGACACCCGTCGGTTCGGCGTGATGAGCGTCAGGGCGAAGCGGGTGTCGACGTGCACGAGCGCCGCCCAGGGCACGCGCACCGTGTGGAAGACGTTGACGACCTCCATGCCGTCGTCGTCGACGCTCAGCCGCGGTCGCCAGAGCGCCACCCAGCCGAGCAGGACGCCGAACGCCGTCGGCACGAGTGCGAGGGCGCGGTCCTGCCAGGTCGCGTCGTTCAGCACGGTCGTGACGAAGAGCAGGGCCACGATCAGCCAGAGGGCGATCGCGAGTCCGCGGTTGAACTTGGACACGAACACATCGCGCGTCGTCGGGGTGGCAGGCATGCCTCCATCGTCGCAGGTCGGAGCCTCGAGCCCCGACGCCGGCACCCCCGCCGTCAGCGCACCTCCATCACCACCCACGCGGTCGTCACGAGCGACCGGGAAAGGACCGGACGTCGTTGAGCACGCCCGCCTCCGCGGCCACCACCCCGGCCGCCACCAGCACCCCCGTCGTCAAGGTCTCCGGACTCGACGTCGACTTCGCGGTCGACGACGTCTGGACATCCGCGGTCAAGCAGCTGTCCTACGAGATCCAGTCCGGCGAGGTCCTCGCGCTCGTGGGCGAGTCCGGCTCCGGGAAGTCCGTGAGCTCGATGTCGATCCTCGGCCTCCTGCCCCGGAACGCCCGCGTCAACGGCTCGATCGAGTTCCAGGGCACCGAGCTCCTCGGCCTCCGGTCCGCGCAGCTCCGGGAGTACCGCGGCAAGGAGATCGCGGTGATCTTCCAGGAGCCGATGACGGCCCTCAACCCGGTGTTCACCGTCGGGTCGCAGATCGTCGAGACCCTCCGCATCCACTACGGCATCTCGCCGAGCGAGGCGAAGGACCGCGCGATCGAGCTCCTCACCCTGGTGGAGATGCCCGACCCGCAGAAGGCGTTCGACTCGTACCCGCACCAGCTCTCGGGTGGCCAGCGGCAGCGCGCGATGATCGCGCAGTCGATCTCCTGCGATCCGAAGCTCCTCATCGCCGACGAGCCGACCACGGCCCTCGACGTCACGGTGCAGGCCGAGATCCTCGACCTCATCCGTGACCTCGCCGCCAAGCTCGGCAGCGCCGTCCTCCTCATCACCCACGACATGGGCGTCGTCGCCGACCTCGCGGACCGCATCGTGGTCATGCAGCAGGGTGTGGCGGTCGAGACCGGCACGGTGCGCGACGTGTTCGCCGCGCCGAAGCACGAGTACACGCAGACCCTGCTCGACGCCGTCCCGCGCCTCGGCCAGGCCGGTGACGTGGTCATCGACCTGACCGAGACCCTCGAGGCCGTCGTCGAGCACGAGGCGCCCGCCACGGCGACCGCCACCGTCCTGCACACCGACGTCGTCACGACCCTGGGGCCGCCCGTCCTCGAGTTCAAGGACGTCGTCATCGAGTACCCGGGTCGTGGCCGTGTCAAGGCGTTCCGCGCCATCGACGGCGTCGACCTGACCGTGCACGAGGGCGAGGTCGTCGGCCTGGTCGGCGAGTCCGGTTCCGGCAAGTCGACCCTCGGCCGTGCCGCGATCGGTCTGCTCCCGATCACCTCCGGCCAGCTCGACGTCACCGGCGTCGACCTCTCGAAGCCGACCCGCTCGCTCGTGCGGCAGGTGCACCAGAACGCGGGCATCGTCTTCCAGGACCCGTCGTCGTCGCTCAACCCGCGCATGACGATCGGGCAGTCGATCGGCGAGCCGCTCCTGCTCGGCAAGGGCATGAAGGGCCGCGAGCTCGAGCGCGAGGTCGAGTCCCTGCTCGAGGCCGTCCGGCTCCCCAGGGCGTACTCGACGCGGTTCCCGCACGAGCTCTCCGGTGGTCAGAAGCAGCGCATCGGCATCGCCCGTGCACTGGCGCTCCGGCCGAAGCTGCTCATCGCAGACGAGCCGACGTCCGCGCTCGACGTGTCGGTGCAGGCGACGGTGCTCGAGCTGCTGAAGGACCTGCAGCGCGAGTTCAACTTCGCCTGCCTGTTCGTCACGCACGACCTCGCGGTCATCGACGTGCTGGCCGACCGGATCGCGGTGCTCCACCACGGTCACCTCGCCGAGATCGGCACGCGCGACCAGATCCTCCGCGACCCGCAGGACCCGTACACGCAGCGACTCATCGCCGCGGTGCCCCTGCCGGACCCGGATGTGCAGCGCGAGCGTCGAGAACTGCGTCGCCAGATCCTCGCCGCCGGCTCGGACGAGTAAGAGCCGACCAGAACGACATCCCCGACGTCACTCGACGTCGGGGATGTTGTCGTTCGTGCGGGCGTTCCTTCCCATCGCGCGTGGAGTGGAAAGCGGAATCGCGCGTACTCAGTCGAAAGAAACGACCTCCTACGAGCGAAACGTCCTCCTACGCGCGGAACGACCCGTGTGACGGCCTGGAGGCGCGGTGCCAGGCCGCCACGCGCCTCCAGTCCGCCCCGTGCGCGTTCCTTCCCATCGCGCGTGGAGTGGAAAGCGGAATCGCGCCTACTCAGTCGAAAGAAACGACCTCCTACGAGCGGAACGACCTACCACGCGCGGAACGACTCACCACGCGCGAAACGGCCCGTGTGACGGCCGGGAGGCGCGGCTCGCCCCCGCCCCGTCGGCTGCGGTCAGAGCTGCGCGGCCGCCATGGACGCGACGACGCCGAGGACGATCATCGCGACGATCGTCCACGCGTGCGGGCGGTGCGTGATCGGCGCAGCCGTCACGGTCGCCGGAGGTGGGCCGTCCTGCGCGGGTGGGGCGGGCACGAAGGCGCGGATGCGCTCGGCGGCAGCGTCGACGTCGAGGTGATCCGCGCCTCCCGGCCGACGGTCGACCACGGCGCTGAGCCGAGCCGACCTGCGGGTCGCGAGCCAGGTGCGGCGGACGCCCTCGCTCGAGAGGACCTCGATGCCGTACTTGGTGCGGACCTCGGTGACGCGGCGCCAGGCGTAGGTGCTCGTGCGGCGGACGTCCACGATGCGGAGGTGCTCCGGGGTGAGCTCGAAGCGGGGCCGCCAGAGGACGGCCCACGCGACGAAGGCGATGAAGAGACTCGGCACGGGGGACAGCCACGGGCTCCCGCCGCCGATCAGTGCCAGGGGCACGAGGGCGATGGCCACGACCCACAGGACGACGGCGAGCGTGCGCATGCCGGGGGCGAGGATCGTCGTGGTCTGCACCGTCCGAGGGTACAAGGCCGCTGCAACGCCTGGAGCTCACGCCCGGAGAGCGAACGGGGTTACGAGTTGCCTCCCCGGGAACGCCCGAAGAGCGGGTGTGACACACCGTCGCGTATCTCCGGACGACCCGATTCCCCGGGGAGGCAGATCCAGTGGACCTCTCGTGCCGACAATGGTCCTCGTCCCCCCGTTCGGGTGTCAATACCCCACGGCAGGTATTTCAGGAAATCGACACGCTCGTATCCGCGTTATCCGTATGCACGCGCATCGAGACCCGGCTCACGCCACCAGGAGTTCGATCTGCGCCCGGATCGTCTCGGCCTTCGGGAACCGGAGTCCGACCAGGCCGACGTGCCGCCAGCGGATGACCCCGTCCGGGCCGATCACGAACACCGAGCGGCGGAGTCCGATCCCCGGAGCCTGCACGCCGTACGCGCGGATGACGTCGCCGGCGGTGTCGCTGAGCAGTGGGAACGTGAGCGAGGACCCGCGGGCGAAGGCCTCGTGCGAGTCGAGTGCCTGCGGACTGACGCCCCAGACGACGGCTCCGAGGTCGCCGAACTCGTCGAGCTCCTCTTGGTAGCTGCAGAGCTGGGCGGTGCAGACCGGGGTGGCGTCGCCGGGGTAGAAGGCGAGGACGAGGGTCCGGCCGATCTCGGCGGACAGGGCGTACTCGTCGTCGATGCGGGTCCCGTCGCGCACGATCATGCCGGGCAGGGTGAAGCGCGGCGCGGGGTCGCCCACCTCGGGGATGCTCATGGGGCAACGCTAGGGCCGGGGGATCGGCGCCGTGCTGCGGCGCGCTGTGGGTTCACTGTGGGATCGCCGAGTCGGGGTCGAGCGGGTCCACAGCATCGCCGACGCCCGAACGGGGGTGGTGACCGGGGCGGTCGCGCGGCGGTCCGAGCGTCGCGCGCGTGTCACCGGACGGCGCGCGCGTCAGCGGAAGAGTGCGGGGAAGGCGTGGGCGACCCAGGGGTAGCCGACGAAGACTGCGGCGTCGAGGAGGCAGTGCGTGATGACGAGGGGGAGGAGCCGCCCCCACTTCGTGTAGATCCAGCCGAACACGATGCCCATCACGGCGTTCCCGACGAAGGCGCCGAAGCCCTGGTAGAGGTGGTAGCTCCCGCGCAGGACCGCGGTGGAGAGGATGACCTGCCAGCGGCCCCAGCCGAGCCCGCCGAGCCGCTCGTACAGGTACCCGACGACGATGACCTCCTCCTGCAGCCCGGAGCGGATCGCCGAGAGCAGCAGGACCGGGATCGTCCACCAGTACGAGTCGAGCGCCGCCGGGTTGACGTTCACGGTGAACCCCATCGCGCGGCCGGTGAAGTAGAGCGCCAGCCCGGGGATGCCGATGCACAGGGCGATGAGCGCCGCGCCACCGAGGTCGGGTCGGACGCGGAACCGGTCGACGCCGAGACGGTCGAGGTGCGGGCGGGTCGTGCTCCAGAGCAGGAAGCACACCAGCGCGACCGGGGCCAGGTCGACCGCGATGCCGACGAGCTGCCGCGCGAGGTCGACGTACTGCACGGTGGTCGTCGAGGTGTTGAGCGCCGTGGACTGCTGCCCGAGCGGCGTCGTCTGGGACAGGTCGTCGATGATCTGGAGCACCGAGTAGAGGGCGCTGCCGCCGAGCGACAGCATGAGCACGATCGTGATCTCGATCCATGTTCGCCGACGGCTCATCGTGTGTACTCCTGTCGGTTGCGAACTACCGGTAGACTGGTGTGTCGGGCGTTCTGCCCGTGGACGTGGCGCCGGGAGGCTGCCGGTCCGAAACCCTCTCCCAGAACTCGAAGGATGTCCTGTATGGCGCTCGCCACCCGGTCCGACCTGCGCAACGTCGCCATCGTGGCACACGTCGACCACGGCAAGACCACCCTCGTCGACGCGATGCTCACGCAGACCAACTCGTTCGACGCCCACTTCGAGGGCGAAGACCGGATGATGGACTCGAACGACCTCGAGCGCGAGAAGGGCATCACGATCCTCGCGAAGAACACGTCGGTGCTCTACAACGGCAAGCACGCGAGCGAGTTCGGCGCGGACGGCCCCATCACGATCAACGTGATCGACACCCCCGGCCACGCCGACTTCGGCGGTGAGGTCGAGCGCGGCCTCTCCATGGTCGACGGCGTCGTCCTGCTCGTCGACGCGTCCGAGGGCCCGCTGCCCCAGACCCGCTTCGTGCTCCGCAAGGCCCTCGCCGCGAAGCTCCCGGTGATCCTGCTCGTCAACAAGACGGACCGCCCCGACTCCCGCATCGACGAGGTCGTCTCCGAGTCCCAGGACCTGCTCCTCGGCCTCGCTTCGGACCTGTCGGACGAGGTCGACGACCTCGACCTCGACGCCATCCTCGACGTCCCGGTGGTCTACGCCTCGGGCCGCAACGGTGCCGCGTCGCGCAACAAGCCGAACGACGGCGAGCTGCCCGACAACGACGACCTCGAGCCGCTGTTCGAAGCGATCCTCCAGCACGTGCCGGCGCCGAAGTACGACGACGAGCACCCGCTCCAGGCCCACGTCACGAACCTCGACGCGTCGCCGTTCCTCGGTCGCCTCGCGCTGCTGCGCATCTTCCACGGCACGATGAAGAAGGGCCAGACGGTCGCGTGGGTCAAGCACGACGGCACCGTCGTGAACGCCCGCATCACCGAGCTCCTCATCACCAAGGCGCTCGAGCGCTACCCGGCCGAGTCGGCGGGCCCCGGTGACATCGTCGCCGTCGCCGGTTTCGACACGATCACCATCGGTGAGACCCTGACCGACCCCGAGGACGTCCGTCCGCTGCCGACCATCACGGTCGACGACCCGGCGATCTCGATGACGATCGGCACGAACACCTCGCCGCTCGTCGGCAAGGTCAAGGGCCACAAGCTCACGGCGCGCATGGTCAAGGACCGCCTCGACCGCGAGCTCATCGGCAACGTCTCGCTCAAGGTCCTCGACATCGGTCGTCCGGACGCGTGGGAGGTCCAGGGTCGCGGCGAGCTCGCGCTGGCCATCCTCGTCGAGCAGATGCGTCGTGAGGGCTTCGAGCTCACGGTCGGCAAGCCGCAGGTCGTCACCAAGCGTGACGACAACGGCAAGCTCCTGGAGCCGTACGAGCACATGACGATCGACACGCCGGAGGAGTACCTCGGCGCGATCACGCAGCTCATGGCCGCCCGCAAGGGCCGCATGGAGAACATGACGAACCACGGCACCGGCTGGGTGCGCATGGAGTTCATCGTCCCGTCGCGCGGCCTCATCGGCTTCCGCACGTCGTTCCTCACCGAGACCCGCGGTACCGGCATCGCGAACGCGATCTCGCACGGCTACGACGAGTGGGCCGGCCCGATCCAGACCCGTGTCAACGGCTCGATCGTGTCCGACCGCTCCGGTGTCGTCACCCCGTTCGCGATCACGAACCTCCAGGAGCGGATGACGTTCTTCGTCAACCCGACCGAAGAGGTCTACGAGGGCATGGTCATCGGCGAGAACTCGCGCGCCGACGACATGGACGTCAACATCACGAAGGAGAAGAAGCTCACGAACATGCGTTCGGCGAACGCTGACACCTTCGAGTCGATGACGCCGCCCCGCCAGCTCTCGCTGGAGGAGTGCCTCGAGTTCGCCCGCGAGGACGAGTGCGTCGAGGTCACCCCGGCCGTCGTCCGGATCCGCAAGGTCGAGCTGGACGCGCAGGCCCGCCAGCGTTCGTACGCCCGCCTGAAGCGTCAGGACGCGTAAGCAGCAGCTGCACACCGCCTGGAGGCACGCCCTCCACGACCGGCCCGGTCACCTCATCGAGGTGGCCGGGCCGTTGTCGGTTGTAGCGTGGTGCGCGTGACCCTCGACCTCTTCTCGCTGTACCAGGACCTCCACGCCCACCCGGAGCTCGGCTTCCAGGAGCACCGCACCGCCGGCATCGTCGCCGACCGGCTCGCGGAGATCGGCGGCATCGACGTGACCACGGGTGTCGGCGGCACGGGTGTCGTCGGCGTCCTCGCGAACGGCGAGGGCCCCGTCGTGTGGCTCCGCGCCGACATGGACGGGCTGCCCGTGCAGGAGCGCACCGGCCTGCCGTACGCGAGCGAGCACCACGGCATCGACGAGGACGGCAACGAGGTCCCGACGATGCACGCCTGCGGGCACGACATCCACGTGACCTGGCTGCTCGGCACGCTCGAGCGGCTCGTGGCGACCACGAACGACTGGCACGGCACCGTCGTCGCCGTGTTCCAGCCCGCCGAAGAGGTCATCTCGGGTGCACGGGCGATGGTCGAGGACGGGCTCGTCGACCGCTTCCCGAAGCCGGACGTGGTCCTCGGACAGCACTCTGCGCCGGCGCCGGTCGGCATCGTCGCGGTCGGCAGCGGTCCGGTGATGGCGTCGAGCGACCGGCTGACGGTGACGTTCAACGGCCGTGGCGCGCACGGTTCGGCGCCGCAGGCCTCCCTCGATCCGATCGTCACCGCGGCGTCGGCCGTCGTCCGACTGCAGACCGTGGTGTCCCGGGAGGTCTCCCCGAGCGACGCGGGTGTGGTCACCGTCGGCAGCTTCCACTCCGGCACCCGGGCGAACATCATCCCCGACGAGGCCGTCATCGAGATCTCCACCCGCGCCCGCAACGAGGAGACCCGCGCGCGGATCATCTCCTCGATCGAGCGCATCGTCCGCGCCGAGAGCGAGGCGGGCGGACTGCCCCAGCCGACCATCGTCCGCGCGCCCGGCGCCGAGGTGACCGTCAACGACCCGTCCGCGGCCCAGATCGTGCTCGACGCGATCCGCGCCGAGGTCCCCGGAGCCCGCGACCTCGAGATCGGGCTGGCCATGGCGTCGGAGGACGTGGGGCAGCTCGCGACGGCCGCGGGGGCACCGCTCGTGTACTGGTTCACCGGCATCACCGACCCGGAGCTCTTCCGTCGCGGCGAGGACATCCCGAGCAACCACTCGCCGTTCTACGCACCGCAGGCCGAGACCGCGATCCCGGTCGGTGTCGACGCCTTCGTGGCCGCCACGCGCGCCTACGTGGCCTGACCGGTCCAGCGGGGGCGGGACGGTGGTGAGCGGCGACCCGCTGCCCACGTGACGTTCCCAGGGGACTCACGCCGCGCCTCCCGGCTGGCCCTCTATGGTTCTGCCCATGCGCACCCCGACCCGCACCCTGATCGCCGCCGTCGCAGCCGGCATCGCCCTCGCCGGACTCACCGGCTGCTCGGCCGACGCCGTGCAGCAGGCGACCGACCTCGGGTCCTCGGTCGCCTCGAGCGTCGCCGAGGGCGTGCAGGGCATCGACGGCAAGGCCATCCAGGACGGCATGTCCTCGGTCGCCGGCGGCATCGACGGTGCACTCGACACCGCGCTCGAGGGCGCGAACGTGACGTCCGACGGCAAGGTGCCCGACGGGTTCCCGTCGAAGGACGTCCCGCTGGTCGACGGCACCGTGCTCGGCGGGGGATCGGGGCCGAACGGCGCGGGGTGGGTCGCGCAGGTGCGGGCCTCGTCCGTGGGCGACTTCGCGGCGGCCGACCAGCAGCTCACCGACGCCGGTTTCACCGAGTCGGCGAAGCGTGCGGACACGTCGAGCGCGTTCGGGATGTTCCGGAGCGACGCCTACCGGGTCGTGCTCACCTTCTCGGACGGGAACGACGGCGTCACCGCGACCTACATCGTGACGCCCCGCTAGCCCGTACGCTTGGACCCGATGTCGAAGGTCCCCGCAACCCGCCCCGAGCGCGTCCTGTTCGTGCACGCCCACCCCGACGACGAAACCCTCGCGTCCGGTGGGACGATCGCCACCCTGCTCGAGCTCGGCGCCGACGTGACCGTGCTGACCGCCACCCGTGGCGAGCGCGGTGAGATGCTCACGACGGAGCTCGCACCGATGTACGGCGACGGGCCGCGCGTCGCGCGCCACCGCGAGACCGAGATCGCCGGGGCGCTGGCCGCGCTCGGCGGTCCGCGCCACCTGTGGCTCGGGGGACCCGGCGCCCGACCGACCGACCTGCCCGAGCGTCACTACACCGACTCCGGGATGCAGTGGGGTGCCGACGGCCGAGCCGTCGCCGCCGACGACGCCCCGGCCGACTCGCTCACCGCAGCCGACCTCGGCGAGGTCGTCGACGACATCCGCGCCGCGATCCGCTCGGTCGGTGCCGACGCCGTCGTGAGCTACGCCGACGACGGCGGGTACGGCCACCCGGACCACGTCCGCGTGCACCACGCCGCCCAGTACGCGGCGAAGGCCGAGGAGCTCCCGTTTTCGATGATCGTCGACCCCACGACGACCGAGGCCGACGTCACGGTCGACGTGCTGCCCGTCCGGGCGAAGGTCCGTGCCGCCGTCGAGCAGTACCGGTCGCAGGTGACCGTCGACCCCGCCGACCCCTCGGACCCGACGGCGCTCTCGTGGGTGATGCCGCACGGTGCCCGCCACCAGGCACCCGCGGTGGAGGCCTTCCGGCACGCCGACGCTCCCGCCGCCCCCGCGCCGCAGACCTTCGCCGAGATGTCCGGGCAGGGCAAGGCCACCGCGGTGGTCGTCGCCCTCGTGCTCGGACTCGTCGCGGGCGGCCTCGGCACCGTCACCCACCAGCAGACCGTCGGCGCGTTCCCGATCGGGATGGTGCTCACGACCCTCGTCGTCATCGGCCTGACCGTCGGCATCCGGCTCCTGTACCGCTCGCGGGCCATGGTCGCCGCGATCGGCATCGGCGTCATCGTCGCGACGCAGGTGCTCGTGTCCGTCGGTGGGCAGAGCTCCCCGCTCGTGCTCGCGAACACCGCGGGGTACGTGTGGACGTTCGCACCCGCCGTGATCGCGGCGCTGGTGCTCGCGTGGCCGGACCTGTCCGGGGTGCGGGCGGCTGCTGCTGCGTCGGGGTCTGCTGCGTCCGGGTCTGTCGCGTCCGGGTCTGTCGCGTCCGGGTCTGCTGCGTCCGGTCGCGCTCCTCGCCGCGAGTAGACTCGTCCTTGCTCAGTCCGAAGGGAGCACCCCAGCCGTGACGTACGTGATCGCCCAGCCCTGTGTCGACGTCAAGGACCGCGCCTGCATCGACGAATGCCCGGTCGACTGCATCTACGAGGGCGACCGGTCGCTGTACATCCACCCCGACGAGTGCGTCGACTGCGGTGCGTGTGAACCCGTCTGCCCCGTCGAGGCGATCTACTACGAGGACGACCTCCCGGACGAGTGGGCCGACTACTACAAGGCCAACGTCGAGTTCTTCGAAGAGGTCGGTTCCCCCGGTGGCGCGGCGAAGGTCGGTGTGATCCACAAGGACCACCCGGTCGTCATGGCCGAACCGCCCCGCGGCTGAACCGGAGCACGCACGTGGCGCTCGACCTCCCCGACTTCCCCTGGGACCAGCTCGTCCCGTTCAAGCAGCAGGCCGCGGCGCACGAGGGCGGCATCGTCGACCTCAGCGTCGGTTCGCCCGTCGACCCGACCCCCGCCGTCATCCGCACGGCCCTGGCCGAGGCCACCGACGCGCACGCCTACCCCCAGGTCGCCGGGACGCCAGCGCTGCGCGAGGCCATCGCCGCCTGGTACGGCCGGCGGCACGGCGTGCAGCTGACCGAGGCGAACACCCTGCCGACGATCGGCTCGAAGGAGTTCATCGCCGGACTCGCGCTCTGGCTCGGCATCGGCGCCGGCGACACCGTGGTCTTCCCGGCTGCTGCGTACCCGACCTACGAGTTGGGTGCCGCCCTCGTCGGTGCGGCCTCCCTCGCCTCGGATGACCCGGCGGTCTGGCCCGACACGACGAAGCTCGTCTGGCTGAACTCGCCGGGCAACCCGGACGGACGGGTGCTGTCGGTCGACGAACTCCGTGCCGCAGTCGAACGAGCCCGCGAACTCGGCGCGGTCATCGTCGGCGACGAGTGCTACGCCGAACTCGGATGGGAAGCGCCGTACGACACCGCGCCGACGCCGACGATCCTCGACCCCCGCGTCGTCGGGGACTCGCTCGAGGGCGTGCTCAGCGTGTACTCGCTCTCGAAGCAGTCGAACCTCGCCGGCTACCGTGCGGCCTTCGTCGCCGGCGACGCCGCGATCCTCGCCGACGTGCTCGCCGTCCGGAAGCACACCGGCATGATGCCGCCGCTGCCCGTGCAGCAGGCGATGATCGTCGCGCTCGCCGACGAGACCCACGTGCAGCAGCAGAAGGTGCTCTACCGGGCGCGGCGGAACATGCTCCGCCGGGCACTCGAGGGCGCCGGCTTCCGGGTCGACCGCAGCTCGGCGGGGCTGTACCTCTGGGCCACCCGGGGCGAGCCGGCGCTCGACACCGTGGCGTGGCTCGCGGAGCGCGGCATCCTCGTCGCGCCCGGCACCTTCTACGGAACGGCGGGGGAGCAGCACGTCCGCGTTGCCCTGACCGCGACGGACGAGCGCATCGCGGCGGCGGCGCAGCGGCTGGCGAGCGGACGTCGGCTCGAGTCCGCCTAGGGGTCCTGGGTCGTTCGCGCGTTGTCCGCGCTGCGTTCGTGCGTCGTTCGCGCGTCGTCCGCGCGGCGTTCACGCGTTGCTTTCGCGCCGAGCGCAATCCGTGGTTCCCACCAAGTCCCGAGCTCCTGGATGTGCACGAGCGACAGACGCCGCGATTAGGCTGTCCTCGTGACTGACACTGCCAACGACGCTCAGAAGACGGCCACACCGCCCACCACGCCCGTCCCCGTGAGTCCCGCCGCCGAGCAGACGACGGAGACCGCGACGCTGACGTACCCGGGCGGCACCGCGGAGTTCCCGATCCTGCCGAGCGTCGACGGTGCGTCCACCGTCGACATCTCGACGTTCAAGAAGCAGACCGGGATGAACACGCTCGACTATGGGTTCGTGAACACCGGGTCGACGAAGAGCGCCATCACCTACATCGACGGCGACCAGGGCATCCTGCGTTACCGCGGCTACCCCATCGACCAGGTCGCCTCGAACTGCACCTTCTTGGAGGTGGCGTGGCTCCTCATCTACGGCGAGCTGCCCTCCGAGTCCGAGCTGGCCGACTTCGACGCCCGCATCCGTCGGCACACCCTGCTGCACGAGGACCTCCGTCGTCTGTTCGACGCCCTCCCGCACTCGGCGCACCCGATGTCCGTCCTCTCGAGCGCCGTCAGCGCCCTGTCGACGTACTACGAGGACGACATGGACGTCGACGACCCGGAGAAGGTCGAGCTGCAGACCGTCCGGCTGCTCGCGAAGCTCCCGGTCATCGCCGCCTACGCGCACAAGAAGTCCATCGGGCAGGCCTTCCTGTACCCGGACAACTCGCTGTCGTTCGTCGACAACTTCCTCCGGCTGAACTTCGGCACGATGGCCGAGACGTACCAGCCGAACCCGGTGCTCTCCAAGGCACTCGACCGGCTGCTCATCCTGCACGAGGACCACGAGCAGAACGCGTCGACAGCCACCGTCCGCATGGTCGGGTCGACGAAGGCGAACATGTTCGCGTCGATCTCCGCCGGCATCAACGCCCTGTACGGCCCGCTCCACGGTGGCGCGAACGAGGCCGTCCTCGAGATGCTCCAGCAGATCAAGGACTCCGGCGAGCCCGTGCAGCGCTTCGTCGAGCGGGTGAAGAACAAGGACCGCGGGGTGAAGCTGATGGGCTTCGGGCACCGCGTCTACAAGAACTACGACCCGCGCGCGAAGCTCGTGAAGGAGAGCGCCGACGAAGTCCTCGAGTCGCTCGGCGTGCAGGACGACCTGCTCGACATCGCGAAGGAGCTCGAGCAGATCGCGTTGTCCGACCAGTACTTCATCGACCGGAAGCTCTACCCGAACGTCGACTTCTACACGGGCATCATCTACAAGGCGATGGGCTTCCCGCCGCGGATGTTCACGGTCCTCTTCGCGATCGGGCGGCTTCCGGGCTGGATCGCCCAGTGGCGCGAGCTCAACAACGACCCGCAGAACAAGATCGGCCGCCCGCAGCAGCTGTACGTGGGGCACCCGGAGCGCGACCTGCCGAAGCGCTGACCTCGGTCGCACCCCCGCGCGGACATCGCGCCCCGTCCTGACGGGGCGCGATGTCCGTTTCGGGGTGCGTCCCGTGCCGCCTGACGGGCGCAGGCCGTGTGCACTGGACGCCATTGCCTCGAGGCCCGGCCCCGGTCCCGAGACCGCCACCGGGCCTCTTGCGCGTCGCCGGCTGCCCGCCACCGCGCGCCCGCCTGCCTGCGCCCCGCCCGCAACGCGCTCGCCCGCAACGCGCTCGCCCGCCACGCGAGAGCCGCCGCCCGCTGTCGAGCGCGCGAAATACCGCGGTCCGTGCTGCGTCCGCCCGGGTATTTCGCCCGCTCGACGTGCGCGTGGCCCTGCGCATGCAGACAGCGGCACGCCTTCACCGTCGAGCGGGCGAAATACCGGGGTCACAGCGCGCGACCACCCTGGCATTTCGCCCGCTCGCGAATCGGGAGGGGGACGCGTACGTGCAGGGGCATGGACGTTGCCGGTACGAGATCGAGCGGGCGAAACACCCGGTTCGCGTGAGATCGCACCCGGGTATTTCGCCCGCTCGACCATGGAGCTCGGCCACGGGGGTGCGGGGCGCGGGCGCGGGGCTCGGCCGCTGCATCCGGCTACGGCCTCGGGTGCTGCGCTCGCGGCGCGCCCTCGACCCCGCGCGGAGGCGTCCGTGGGGGAGACGGCGACCGCCTGGAGGCGCGGTGCCGGTCGCCGGGACCTGCGTCGCGCCTCCAGGCGGTCGGTGTGGGCGCAGGGCGCTCCGTGCGGTGCGTTCTCTGCGGAGCGTTACGCGTGCAGCGCCGTGTTGAGCTGGATGCCCTGCCCCTGGCGCTGGAGTGCCTCGACGGCGCCGGAGACCGAGTTGCGGCGGAACAGGATGTTCGGGGTGCCGGAGAGCTCCGCGGCCTTCACCGTCCTCGCGGTGCCGTCCGGGTTCGGGGCCGCTCCGACGAGGACCACCTTCGTGCCGGCGGTCACGTACAGACCCGCCTCGACCACGGAGTCGTCGCCGAGGGAGATGCCGAGGCCGGCGTTGGCGCCGAGGAGTGCGCGCTCGCCCAGGGAGACCCGGTGCGTGCCGCCGCCGGACAGCGTGCCCATGATGGACGCCCCGCCGCCGATGTCGGTGCCGTTGCCGACGACGACGCCCTGGGACACGCGGCCCTCGATCATCGCGTCGCCCAGCGTGCCGGCGTTGAAGTTCACGAAGCCCTCGTGCATGACCGTCGTCCCGGGGGCGAGGTGCGCACCGAGGCGGACCCGGTTCGCGTCGCCGATGCGGACGCGGTCCGGCACGACGTAGTCGACGAGACGGGGGAACTTGTCGATCGCGTGGACGGCGATGCCGGCGCGCTGCAGCCCCGGACGCAGCCTGGTGAGGTCGTCCGGGTGCACGGGGCCGGCGTTCGTCCAGGCGACGATCGGCAGGTGCCCGAAGACACCGTCGAGGTTGATCTCGTTCGGACGCACGTGCAGGTGGCTGAGCAGGTGCAGGCGCAGGTAGGCGTCCGGGGTGCTCGCGGGAGCCGCGTCGATCGTGAGCTCGGTGGTGACGGCCTCGATCCGGACCTCGCGGCGGGGGTCGTCACCGACGTGTGCCCGGAGTTCGGCGGGGAACACGGCGTCGGAGGGAAGCGCGCCGAGGTGCGTCTCGGGGTACCAGGTGTCGAGCGTCGTACCGTCGGCGGCGATCGTCGCGAGGCCGTGGCCCCAGGCGTGGGTCGGGCGGTCGGCCCCGTCCGTCGGTTCTGGCTGTGCGGTCGTGTCGGTCACGGGACCAGGGTACCGAGGTGCCGGAGCGGACAGCCGTCCGGCCGGACGGGCGTTGCGGGGCCGCACCGCGCCTCCAGGCCCTGGACGGGGTGGCGGCGGGGCAGCGGGTCGCAAGGGGCTGCCGATAAGGTGACCGCATGCCGGAGCAGCTCGACCTCACCGCCTCGTCCATCGACATCACCCGTGCCATCTGCGACATCGAGTCGGTGTCCGGGAACGAAGGGCCGCTCGCCGACGCGATCGAAGCCGCCCTGTCGCCCCTCGCGCACCTCGAGGTGATCCGTGACGGCGACGCGATCGTTGCGCGGACGAACCTCGGTCGCGACCGCCGGGTCGTCATCGCCGGGCACATCGACACCGTCCCGCTCAACGCGAACCTGCCGACGGAGTTCCGCACGGCGGAGGACGGCACCGAGATCCTCTGGGGACGCGGCACCGTCGACATGAAGGGCGGCTGCGCCGTCCAGCTCAAGCTCGCACACGACCTGTCCGCGCCGAGCGTCGACGTCACCTGGGTGTTCTACGACCACGAGGAGGTCAGCGACGCGCTGAACGGCCTCGGTCGTCTGGCCCGGACCCGTCCGGAGCTCCTCGCCGGTGACTTCGCGATCCTCGGCGAACCGTCCGGCGCGCAGATCGAGGGCGGCTGCAACGGCAACCTCCGCGCCGAGGTCCGCACGTTCGGCAAGCGGTCGCACAGCGCCCGCAGCTGGATCGGCGACAACGCGATCCACAAGACCGCGCCGATCCTGGCCACGCTCGCGGCGTACGAACCCCGCACGGTGACGGTCGACGGGCTCGAGTACCGCGAGGGCCTCAACGCCGTCGGTATCTCCGGCGGGATCGCCGGCAACGTCATCCCCGACGAGGCGATGGTGCACGTCAACTACCGGTTCGCCCCCTCTCGGAGCGCCGACGAGGCCGTGGCGCACATCCGTGAGCTGTTCGACGGGTACGACGTGCAGATCGTCGACCTCGCGGCCGGTGCCCGACCGGGCCTCGACGCACCCCTCGCGCAGGACTTCGTCGCGGCCGTGGGCGGACCGGCGCCGCGTCCGAAGTACGGCTGGACCGACGTCGCCCGGTTCTCCGAGCTCGGCGTGCCTGCCGTCAACTACGGCCCCGGCGAGCCGGTGTTCGCCCACCACGACGACGAGCAGGTCCCCGTCGACCAGATCACCTCGGTCGAGGACGGTCTGCGTCGGTGGCTGACGGCCTGACGACGGCCGGGACCACCCGGCTGAGCCCTGCTCGAGCCCGCTGGCACGCCCGCTACCGGGTCGTTCCGTGGTGGGTGCGGATCACGGTCGTCTACGCGGTGGCGCGCCTGGTGACCGGCGCGATGCTCACGGCGTTCGCGAGTGTGCAGGCGGCCAACTCGTTCACCGTCCAGCATCCGTCGTACCTGTCGTTCGCCTCGATCTGGGACGGCGCCTGGTATCGGGTGATCGCGGCGAACGGGTACCCGTCGACGCTGCCCGTGGACGCGGCCGGGCACGTGACGGAGAACGCGTGGGCGTTCATGCCGGCGTACCCGTTCCTGGTCCGGGCCCTGATGGCGCTGACCGGGGCGTCGTTCGAGTTCGTCGCGGTGTCGGTCTCGCTGCTGTGCGGTTGGGGCGCGGCACTGGTGTTCCGCCGGCTGATGGGCAGGTTCCTCGACCCGGCGCGGGCGACGTTCGCCACGGTCCTGTTCTGCGTCGCGCCGGTCTCGGCGATGTTCCAGGTCGCCTACGCGGAGTCGATGGGGCTGTTCCTGCTCCTCGTCGCACTCCTGCTGATGGTCGAGCGGCGCTGGTGGACGATGCTGCCCGTCGTGCTGCTGCTCGGCATGACCCGCCCGACCGGACTGGCGTTCGCGCTCCTCATCGTGCTGTTCCTCGGCGTCTGGTTCGTCCGACCGGCCTGGATCCGGTCGTCGGAACCGCTGACCGTCCGCCGGTTCGTGCCGCCCGCGGTCGTGGCCGTCGTGTCCGGGCTCGTCGGCCTGGCCTGGCCGGCGATCGCGTGGGCGGTCACCGGCGTCCCGAAGGCCTACACCGACACCGAGCTCGCGTGGCGGTCGTCGTACATCGGCTGGAAGGAGCTCGTGCCCTTCGCGCCGTGGATCCAGGGCTTCGGCTGGTGGTTCCGGCAGCCGGCCGGCGGCATCCTGCTCGCCGTGGTCGTCGTCGGGTTCGCGGCGTTCGTGTTCCTGCCCGCGGCACGGCGGATCGGCCTCGAGCTCCGGCTGTGGGGCGTCGCCTACCTCGTCTACCTGCTCGCGGTGTTCTTCCCGCAGTCGAGCACGTGGCGGATCCTGCTGCCGATCGCGCCGCTCCTCGGGATCGTGGCGCTGCCGCGGTCACGGGTCTACCGGGTGGCCGTCGTCGTGGCCTTCCTCGCCCTGCAGTGGGCGTGGATGTACTTCTGCTGGTGGGTCGACGGTTACGACTGGACCCCGCCGTGATCGGCGCCGGCCGCTGATGTGCTCGGCCGCCGTGCAGCGGCTCCGTCGCTCGGCCGCTGCGCCGCGGCGGCGTCGCCCGGCCGCTGCGCCGCGGCGGCGTCGCCCGGCCGCTGCGCTGCCGCGGCGTCGTCGCCCGGCCGCCACGCCGCCGCGGCGGTGACCATCGCGTTCACGGTCGCGATGAACGGCACCGCGAAGAACGCCCCGACGACCCCCGCGATCGTGGTGCCCGCGGTCACCCCGAGGACCACCCCGAGCGGGTGCACCTTGACGGCCTGCCCGGTCAGGAACGGGTGCAGGACGTGGCTCTCGAGCTGCTGCACGAGCACGACGACGCCGAGCATGATCAGCGCCGTCACCCAGCCGTTGAAGACCAGCGCGATGAGCACGGCGACGATCCCGGCGACGATCGCTCCGACGACCGGGACGAACGCCCCGAGGAACACGATCACGCCGATCGGGATGGCCAGGGGGATCTGCAGGACGAGCGCCCCGATCACGACGCCGAGCGCGTCCGTGACGGCGACGAGCAGCTGGATGCGGATGAAGCTCGTCAGCGTCTTCCAGCCGGCGTGACCGGCGACGTCGATGCGCGGACGGGCGCTGCGCGGGAAGAGTCGGACCACCCACGCCCAGATCCGGGGCCCGTCGATGAGCACGAACAGCGTCGTGAACACGATGATGAAGAGACCCTCGAAGACGTGCAACGCGCCGGACCCCGCGGCCTGGAACCCGGACAGGATCGACGAGGCGTGCGCCTGCAGGTAGTCGGAGCCGTCGGACACCCACGTGTTGACGTCCTTCGCCGTGATGCCGAACGGCTGGCTGTCGAGCAGGGACTGCAGCGACCGCACGCTGTGGTGCAGCCGGTGCTCGAGCGACGGCAGGTCGTACCGGATCTGCGCGGTGACCACCAGCGCGAGGGTGCCGATGGCGAGGACGATCGCCACGAAGCAGGACAGCACCGCGGTCCACTTCGGCCAACGGTGCCGTTGGAGGAACGCCGACATCGGCGCGAGCAGCGCGCAGACGAGCAGCGCGATGAGGAACGGTACGACGATGTCCTGCAACAGGACGACGAGCGCGATGACGACCGCCAGCAGCCCGGCGACCACGAGCAGACGCCACGAGAATCCGGCTGCGACACGCATCCCGGCGGGAACCGCGTCGTCCGACCGGCCAGCGCCGACGGGTGCGGCCGGGGCGCTCTCGGACGGCGTTCGAGGGGCTCGACGGCGCATGGAGCGGATGTTCGGCATCCGCCAAGGTTAGGAATCCGAGCCGCGAGAACGTCCCGATTCGCCACCCCCAACCTGGGCGGTTTCGCAGTTCCCCCATCGATACGAGATAATGGGCGTGCATGTACTGCGCGAAAGGGGACATCTGATGGCAGCCATGAAGCCGAGGACCGGTGACGGGCCGATGGAGGCTGTTAAGGAGGGTCGACTCATCGTCGTGCGGGTTCCGCTCGAAGGTGGAGGCCGCCTGGTCGTCTCGGTCAACGATGCCGAGGCCAAGGAACTCCATGACGCACTCGCTGAGGTCGTCTCGGCCTAGTACGTCGAAGCACTGAACGACAGAGCCCGGAGCGTGTACGCGCCGGGCTCTGCCGCTGCCCCCGGCCGGGTCTGTCGGTGCTCTCCGGCACGATGAGGGTGTGCCACGGACCCGTCTGCCGATCCGCCGCGTCGAGGAGTACGCGCCGGAGCCGCTCCCGCGCGCGCAGTGGCCCGGCACCCTCGCGCCCGTGCAGCAGCTGCTCGACGACGGGCTCGACCTCGCCCCGGTGACGGTCCTCGTCGGCGACAACGGCGTCGGGAAGTCGACCCTGGTCGAGGCGATGGCGCTCGCGTTCGGGATGGGGCCGGAGGGCGGCTCCACGATGTCCGGTCACTCGACGCGGCCGTCCGAGTCGCAGCTGTGGGAGCACCTCGTCCTCGTGCGGGAGCTCGGCGCGGCCAAGAGCGGCTTCTTCCTCCGCGCCGAGACGATGCACGGGGTCTTCACGTACTTGGAGGACCACCCCGGTGCGCGCCCCGAACCAGTCTTCCACGAGCGCAGCCACGGTGAGTCGTTCCTCGACTTCGTGATCGACCGATCGGAGTGGCCAGGGTTGTGGATCCTCGACGAGCCCGAGTCGGCGCTGTCCTTCTCCGGCTGCCTGGCGCTCATCGGGCTCCTGCAGTCGATCGTCGACACCGGGCGCGGGCAGGTCGTGCTGTCGACGCACTCGCCCGTGCTCGCCGCGTTCCCCGGTGCCGCGATCCACGAGGTCGGCGAGTGGGGCATCCGGCGCGCCGATTGGAGCGACCTCGACCTGGTGCGGAACCAGCGGGCGTTCCTCGAGTCGCCGGAGCGCTACCTGCGCCACCTGTCCTGAGGAGACCTGGCGATCGGGTGGGCTACGCGGAGACCTTCGTCATCTGCAGCAGCCCGTCGCCCGCCGGCGACAGCGAGCTGATGACCGCACCCGAGGTCGACACCTCGGTGAGGAGCAACCGGAAGTCCGTCGTCGCCCGGTCCCGCTTCACCGGGTCCGCCACGCGCCCGCGCCAGAGTGCGTGCGGCACGAGCACCGTGCCGCCGAGGCGTGCGAGCCGCAGCCCGTGCTCGACGTACTCGATGACGTGCTCCGGGTCGGCGTCGACGAGGACGACGTCGTACGACGCCTCGTTCATCCGGGGGAGGACCTGGTTCGCGCGGCCCGGGATGAGCCGGATGCGTGCGGGCGCGGAGCCGGCCGCGATGTACGCGTCGCGGGCGTACTGCTGGTGGTCCACTTCGACGTCGATCGTCGTGAGGGTGGCGTTCGGCGCGCCGCCGAGCAGGTACAGGCCGGAGACGCCGAGCCCGGTGCCGATCTCGATCATGCTCGTCGCGCGGGAGGCGGCGGCGATGACACCGATCTGTGCACCGATGGCGGGGGAGATCGCCTCGACCCCGAGCTCGAGCGAGTGCTCACGCGCGCGGGCGATCACCTCTGACTCCGAGACGATGTCCTCGGCGAACTTCCAGTTCGACTCTTTCTCTGACACGCACACTCCGTTCGGGTGACAACTCTACGGGTGCTGTCGGGCCGGGACGGGTTACGCTCGTACCGTGTTCGACGGCTTCGAGAAGTTCCTGGTGATCGGGATCATCGGCGTCCTCCTGCTCGGGCCGCAGCGGCTGCCGATGTACGCCCAGAAGCTCGCCGAGTTCGTGAAGGCCGTCCGTCGCTTCGCCGACACCGCGAAGGACCGCATGCGCGAGGAGATGGGTCCCGAGTTCGACGAGGTCGACTGGCAGAAGCTCGACCCGCGGCAGTACGACCCGCGCCGGATCATCCGCGATGCCCTGCTCGACTCCGGCGGCAGTGCTGCCGCCGTGCAGACGGCGCAGGTCACCGCCTCCAAGGTGCGCGCGACGGCACCGGTGGTGCCGCTCGCCGTCGGCGAGGCCGCACCCTACGACGCCGAGGCGACCTGACGCACGACGCCGAGACGACCTGACGCTCGACGCCCAGGCGACCTGACGCACGTCACCTGACCGGATGACGGACTGGAGGCGCGGTGCCAGCTGGCACCGCGCCTCCAGTCCGTCAGTGGTCGCGGCTACCGCAGGTCGGCGAGGAACCGGTCCGTCCACGCGAGTGCGGGTGCGCTCGGGACCGAGCTGCACGTCGACGACGCCGTCGTCGAGGCGCAGGGGGTGTCGCGGTCGAGCGACCAGGAGTGGACGCCGGCGAGGCCGTTCGCCTTGGCGTACGCGGACAGCGTGTCGACGTCGGTGAGTGTGAAGACCTCGTCGGTGGCGTCGTTCACGCCGATCATCGGCGTGACCTCGATCTTCGACGGCGCGATGCCGTACGTGTGCTCGAGGTTGGTGACGGCCTGGACGGACGACTTCCCCATGTCACAGGTCGATCCGGACAGGACGCAGTTCGCGGCGGTGGCCCGGCCGAGGTCCATCGTCATGAGGTTGACGGTGTAGTTCGTCAGGCTCGACGCCTTGATCGCCTTCACGGTGGCGTCACCGGTGCTGTTCAGCCCGCCGAACGAACCGTCCGAAGCGGCGAGGGTCGCCAGCGTGAACGAGAAGCGAAGCCCCGGGTACTTCGTCTGTGCGAGCGCCGCGGCGTTCACGAGGTTCTGCACGTCGGCAGTGGACTGCCCGCTCTCGATGTCGAAGTCGACACCGATCATGTGCGGCGTGGCGTAGCGCGCGATGAACGACTGCAGGGCGGTGCCGGAGCACTTGAAGGAGCCCGCGGCGCCGCCGGTGCTGACGATGTAGTTCACCCCCGCGGCGTCGAGCTTCGGGATGTTGGCGCTCGCGAAAGCGTCCGCGGCGACCCCGCCCCAGTTCTCGCTGCCGCACGTGCCGGTCGCGAAGGCGAGGGTGATCGCCTTGAGACCGGGTTCGCGGGTGGACACGAGGCTGTTGCTCGACCCGACGACGGGGATCCGGGTCCCCGTGACGGCGGTGTTCATGACGTTCGTGTTCCAGTCGAGGTTCACCGTGACGTCCTTGTACGGGCTGAAGACGAGCCCGCTCGCGGTGCCGGCGCTCCCACCGCCCGGCGTGGTCGTCCCGCCGCCGGTCCCACCGCCCGTGCCCCCACCGGTGCTGCCGCCCGTGCAGGCACCGGACGACGTCCAGGGCTGCCCGCTGCCCGTCACCCCCGAGTGCGTCGCGGGGTCGTCGCCCTGCGTCCACCAGTTCGCGGTGTAGTTCGTGCCGGCCTCACTGACCGTGGCGCCGCCGTTGTAGGCCGTGCCGGCGCTCCAGGCGGTCGCACACGAGGGTGTCGCGGCGAGTGCTGGTGCTGCGGCGAGTGATCCCCCTGCGATCGTCGCCACGACGGCGGCCACGAGGCCGATCCGTACCCGGGTGTTCTTCTGCACGCGGTTCTCCTGTCCTCGGCCGGACGTCGTCGTCCGGCGGATGGAACCCCTGCGACCTGATTTCGCAGGAGCATTGTGGAATACCCCTGCATATTGCTCTCGGGTGGAACGACCTGTCCATGAAAGGACGTACAGGTGCGCGCCGACCGGACGGTCCGACCCGGTCAGTCCCGGGTGGCGACGATCGTGAAGGTCGTCGGCACGCGGACGCGATCGGCCTCGGGCCAGGCCCACGAGCCCTCGCCGGTGTCCTCCATCCGCTGGCTGAACCGCCACGGCAGGGTCCGGCCCTCGTCGAGCGCCCGGAGTCGGAGGCCCGCGCCGAGCAGGGCGCTCACGATCTCCGACAGCGGGTGCGGCCACTCGAACGTGCGGGTGTTGGCGACCGCGCCCTCGCCCGCGTACGTGCCGGCGTCGTCCCACTGCTGCGCGGTGCCGTCGGGGAAGTACCGGTACCGGGTGACGAGTTCGTCGGCGGACTCGTCGAGCGCGTACAGCGCGGGGTGCCCGTCGCGGATGAAGAACACCCCGCCGGGACGGAGGAGCGCCGCGACCTGCGCCGCCCACCGGTCGAGGTCCGCGAGCCAGCAGATCGTCCCGATGCTCGTGTAGACGACGTCGAAGTCGCCGACCACGGCGGCCCGGGCGTCGAGGACGTCGGTCTCGACCCAGGTGACGTCGAGCCCGAGCCGCTCGGCGAGCCGTGCGGCCGAAGCGAGGGCGGCGGGCGAGAAGTCGACACCGGTCAGACGCGCGCCCTCGCGTGCGAGTGAGACGGTGTCGGTGCCGATGTGGCACTGCAGGTGGCAGACGTCCAGGCCGTCGAGCGACCCGCCGGGGAGCCACGGGGAGAGCACCGGCAGGTCCTCGCGGACCACGGTCGAACGGTGCTCGGGGTCGGCCAGTGCATCGATCTCGTACGCACCCTCGTGGATCGGCACCCGGTCGTCCCAGTTCGCGCGGTTGGTGTCGCGGGCGTGCTCCCAGTCGACGCTGACGTGGTCCGTGCTCATGCGGACGAGCCTAGGACAGCGAGAGCCCGAGCTTCCGGCCGGAGAGACCCCGTCCCATCGTGGCTATCCGCTCCGCGATCGCCACCAGCGCCACCGCTGCCGGGTCGTCGGGCACGCCGAGCACCACGGGCACACCCGTGTCGCCGCCCGCACGGAGCGGGATCGACAGCGGCACGCTGCCGAGCACCGGCACGGGGGAGTCCTGCCCGCGCGACAGCCGGGAGGCGGTCTCGGCGCCGCCGCCCTCGCCGAAGAGGTGCAGCACGGAACCGTCGGGCTGCACGAGGCCCGCCATGTTCTCGACGACGCCGATCACCCGCTGCCCGGTCTGCCGTGCGACGACCCCGCTCCGCTCGGCGACGTCGGCCGCGGCGGCCTGGGGGGTCGTCACCACGATCACCTCGGCGTGCGGGAGCAGCTGTCCGACCGAGATCGCGACGTCCCCGGTGCCCGGCGGCAGGTCGAGCAGGAGCACGTCGAGGTCGCCGAAGTACACGTCGGTGAGGAACTGCGAGACGGTCCGGTGCAGCATCGGTCCGCGCCAGGACACCGCGGTCGAGACGTCGTCGACGAACATGCCGATCGAGACGACCTTCACGTCGTGCGCGACCGGCGGCAGGATCATGCTGTCGACCCGTGTCGGGCGCGGCGCCACGCCGTGTTCGTCGGTCAGCCCCATCAACCCGGGGACGCTGAAGCCGTGCACATCGACGTCGACGATGCCCACGCGCTGCCCACGGGCGGCGAGGGCGGCAGCCAGGTTCACGGTGACGGTGGACTTGCCGACACCGCCCTTGCCGCTCGTCACCGCGATCACCCGGGTGAGCGAGTCCGGTGTGAACTGCACGCCGCGGGGGCGTCCGGCGCGGAGGCGTTCGGTCAGCGCGGCCCTCGTCGCGGGCGCCATCACCGACACGTCGACGGCGACCGAGGCCACACCGTCCACGGAACCGGCGGCCGCACGCACGTCACGCTCGATCGTGTCGGCAGCCGGGCACCCGACGATCGTGAGCTGCAGGTCGACGCGCACCGCGCCTCCAGGCTGCACGTCGACACCACGGATCATGTCGAGCTCCGTGACGGGCCGACGGATCTCCGGGTCGATGACGCGGGCGAGCGCAGCGAGGACCCGCGAGCCGAGCGCCTGGTCGTCCCCCGGGGTCGTGGCGTCAGCCACGGACGTCCGCCGAGCGCTCCGGCTCCCCGTCGTCGATCGCGTCGCGCCGGTCGAGCTCCTCGAGCAGCGACCGGATCTCGGACCGGATGAAGTCCTTCGACGCCATGTCCCGCATCGCCAGGCGGAGCGCCACGACCTCGCGCGCCAGGTACTCGGTGTCCGCCAGGTTCCGCTCGGCACGCTGCCGGTCCTGTTCGAACTGCACCCGGTCGCGGTCGTCCTGCCGGTTCTGGGCGAGCAGGATGAGCGGTGCCGCGTACGAGGCCTGCAGCGAGAGGACGAGGGTCAGCGCGGTGAAGCCGATCGCCGCGGAGTCGAACTGCAGGGCCTTCGGCGTGAAGACGTTCCAGGCCATCCAGACGACGCAGAAGAGGGTCAGGCCGACCAGGAACCAGGGCGTGCCCATCGCACGGGCGATGCCCTCGGTGGCGCGGCCGAAGGTGTCCCCCCGACCGGATCGACGGCGGGTCGGGAGCACGCGCGTGCGCATGCCCTTCGGGGAGTCGAGGCGCTCCTGTCGCTCGAGGCGCTCCTGGCGGTTCTCATCCGTTCGGGCCACGGGTGGTCCTCCTTCCCGTCGTCACGGGCGTCTTGCGCGGGCGTTGGCGTGGGAGCGGTGAGGGTTCCCCCTCGCCCTGACTTCGCCAGTCGTCCGGCAGGACGTGGTCGAGGACATCGTCGATCGTCACCACCCCGACGAGTCGGTGGGCGTCGTCGACCACGGGGACCGACAGCAGGTTGTAGGTCGCCATGATGCGGGTGACCTCGGCGGCGCTGGCATCGACCCGGACCGGTTCGGTCTGCTGGTCGATGAGCGTGCCGAGCCGTTCGTTCGGCGGGTACCGCAGCATGCGCTGGAAGTGCACGAGTCCGAGGAACCGGCCGGTCGGCGGCTCGTACGGCGGCAGCGTCACGCAGACCGCGGCGCCGAGCACCGGGGCGAGCTCGTGGCGACGGACCAGGGCGAGCCCCTCGGCGACGGTCGCGTCGGCGGAGACGATCACCGGCTCGGTGGTCATGAGACCACCGGCGGTGTCCGGCTCGTACTCGAGGAGCATGCGGACGTCCTGCGCCTCCTCCGGCTCCATCAGCTGGAGGAGCGCCTCGCTGCGCTCGTCGGAGAACTGCGCGAGGACGTCGGCGGCGTCGTCCGGCTGCATGTGGTCGAGGACGTCGGCGGCGCGGGCGTCCTCGAGGCGGGTGAGGATCTCGATGCGCTGCTGGTCCGGCATCTCCTCGAGCACGTCGGCGAGACGGTCGTCGGGGAGCTCCTCGGCCACCTCGAACCGGCGTTCCTCGGGCAGGTCGAGCAGGGTGGACGCCAGGTCGGCGGGCAGCAGGTCGGAGTAGGCGGCGATGACGTGCTCGGCGGACTGCGCCTCGCCCGGGAGCTCGTCCTCGGTGACCTCGTTCCAGGTCGCGAAGGTCGTCGGACCCTTGCCGAACGGCGACGGCGTGGTCTTCGGCTTGCGGAGGAAGAGCTGCGACACCTCCCAGTCGCCCTGCCCGCGGTCCTCGACGGCGACGTCCTCGATGGTGGCGCGGATGCGCTCCTTCTTGATGAGGACCTTGCGGCCGAGCATCTCGGCGATCACCCGGACCTCGCCACCGCGCTGCTCGAAGCGGCGCATGTTCACGATGCCCGTGGTGATGACCTGTCCGGCACCGATCGACGTGATCCGGCCGATGCTGACGAAGATGCGGCGCTTGCCCGGCACCTCGACGATGAGCCCGACGACGTGCGGCGGATCCGCGCGGCGGTACACGACGAGCACGTCCCGCACCCTGCCGACGCGGTCGCCCGCGGGGTCGAAGACGGAGCACCCGGCGAGGCGGGCGACGAAGACCTTCGTGGCGCTCACCCGACCCAGCGTAGTCGTTGCGCCTGGCCGCGCCGTGCCCGCGACGTTCCGCGCGACGGCCGCGTCGTCGGGGACTTCTCCCCGGTGGTGCACGTGCGATCGCAAGGTGTTCGGTGAATGATGGCTGGGTGAGCAATCAGAGCCCCTTCGCAGGCAGGACCGCCCAGGCCTTCCCGACGCTGCCCAAGGGCGACGTCCTCGGCACCTACGACAGCTACCCCGATGCGCAGCGCGTGGTCGCGAAGCTCGCCGAGGCCGACTTCCCGGTCAACCAGCTCTCGATCGTCGGCAACGACCTCAAGACGGTCGAGCGGGTCACCGGCAAGATGACCTACGGCCGTGCCGCGATCGCCGGCGCCCTGTCCGGCCTCTGGCTCGGCATCTTCTTCGGCATCGTGCTCACCCTGTTCTCGCCGAGTGCCGGTGGCCTGATCCTCGCCGCCGCCATCATCGGTGCCGCCTTCGGCATGCTCTACGGCATCGTCTCGTTCGCGATCACGAAGCGGCAGCGCGACTTCACGAGCGTCCACCAGGTGCTCGCCACGAACTACCAGATCGTCGTCGCCCCGCAGCTGACCGGTCAGGCCCGTCGCATCCTCGGCGAGGCCGGCATCGCGCCGGCGACGCACTGGAACCCGGGCACGCCCGGTGCGCCCGGCGCCCCCGGGGCCGGATTCCAGGGGCAGCCGCCGCAGCAGCCGTGGCGGCCGGGTCCGCAGGGTGGGCAGCCGGGCCAGTCCCAGGGATCGCCCTACGGTGGACACGCCACACCGCACCAGCAGCCTGGAGGCACGCAGCAGCCCGGCACGTCGGCCCCCGCCGGGCAGGCGGGAGCGCCGCGGTACGGCACGAACGACGGGCCGCGCTACGGCGAGACCCCCGCGACGGCACCCGCACCGACCGAGCCCCCGGCCGCGGCGCAGCCCCGGCCCGAGGAGCCGCCGCGCTACGGCGAGCGGGTCGCCGGTGCCACGCCGACCTCGGCGCCGGCATCCCCATCGGACTCGGCGTCGTCGGGGTCGTCGGGGTCGTCATCGGACGCGAAGGACGACGAGTCCCGCTGAGATCGCACTCCGGCGCGGTTCGGCGGCAGTGATGTCCGCGGAAGTGCGATCTCGCGGGCTGCGGGCGCCGGCGGGCGTCCGGCCTACAGGACCTTCGAGTAGCAGATGGACAGCGGCGCCCCGACGTACGGGCCGAAGTTCGCGATGCGCGAGAACCCCTCGCGCTCGTAGAACCCGATCGCCCGCTTCTGCTCGTTGCCGGTCTCGAGCACGAGTGCCGGCGACCCGAGGTCGAGCGCGGCTTCCTCGAGTCGGCGGAGCATCGCCGCGGCGACCCCTGACCCGCGGGACTCCGGCCGGACGTACATGCGCTTGATCTCGGTGATGCCGTCCTGCACCACGCGGAGGCCCCCGCAGGCGAGCGGCGTGCCGTCGTCGTCACGCGCGACGAAGAACACCGCGATCGAGTCGGCCGTGGGCTTCTCGCCCGGTTCGGTGTCGCCGCCGTAGGCACGGTCGATCTCGAGACGCTGCGCCGCGCGAAGCCGTTGCGCGTCGGGGGAGTCGAAGTGCTCGACGTCGATCGCGAACACGGTCGAACCGTCCGCGGGGGTGGCGGGGTTCGTGCTGGGGGAGACCTCGGGCGTCGTCACCCGCTCAGGCTAGCGGCCGGAGCGGGCGATCCACCCCTCCACTTCCGAGGGGGTCCGAGGGATGCCGACCGACAGGTTCTCGGCGCCGTCCTCGGTCACGAGGATGTCGTCCTCGATGCGGACGCCGATGCCGCGGAACTCCTCCGGCACGGTCAGGTCGTCCTGCTGGAAGTACAGTCCGGGCTCGATCGTGAAGACCATGCCGGGCTGCACGATGCCGTCGATGTACATCTCACGGCGGGCCTTCGCGCAGTCGTGGACGTCGAGGCCGAGGTGGTGGCTCGTGCCGTGCACCATGTAGCGGCGGTGGAACTGGTTGTCCTGCTGCAGGGATTCCTCGGCGGTGCCGGGCAGGAAGCCCCACTCGGCGGTCTTGCGGGCGATGACCTCCATCGCGGTGGCGTGCACCTGGCGGAAGGTGATCCCCGGCTTGACGATGGCGAAGGCTGCGTCGGCGGCCTCGAGCACGGCGTCGTAGACCATGCGCTGCACGTCGGTGAAGGTCCCGCTCACGGGCAGCGTGCGGGTGATGTCGGCCGTGTAGAACGAGTCGACCTCGACCCCGGCGTCGATGAGGATGAGGTCCCCGGGCTGCACGGCACCGTCGTTCCGGGTCCAGTGCAGGATGCAGGCGTGGTGGCCGGACGCGGCGATCGTGTCGTAGCCGACCGTGTTGCCGTCGGCACGGGCACGGCGGTTGAACGTGCCCTCGACGATGCGCTCGCCACGGGGGTGCGCGAGCACGGCGTCGAAGTCGGCGATGACGTCGTCGAAGCCGGCCTTCGTCGCGTTGACGGCCTTGCGGAGCTCGCCCACCTCGTACGCGTCCTTCACGAGTCGGAGTTCGGACAGGTCGCGGGCGAGGGCGTCGTCGGTCGCGGGCACGCCGTCGGCCTCGGGCGCACCGCCCACGGCGCTGCCGAGGCGCTCGTCGAGCGCACGGGTGAGGTCGGTGTCCGCATCGCGCACGAGCAGGGTCGAGGCGTCGAGCCCGGCGGTCACGGTGTCGAAGGCGCCGAGGTCGGCGGTCGCGAGCCCGAGGTCCGCTGCCACTTCCTCGAGCGAGGGCCGCGGTCCGACCCAGAACTCGCCGATCTCCGGGTTGGCGTAGAACTCCTCGGAGTTGCGACCCGCGGTGGCCCGGAAGTAGACGGTGGCGTCGTGGCCGGAGCCGTTCGGCGTCATCACGAGCACGGAGCCGACGACGGTGTCGGTGCCCCACCCCGTCAGGTGCGCGAACGTGGAGTGCGGGCGGAACGGGTAGTCGCAGTCGTTCGAGCGCACCTTGGCCTGGCCGGCCGGCACCACGATCGTGCGGCCCGGGTGCAGCTCGGAGATCCGTGCGCGGCGTTCGGCGGCGAACGCGGCCTGCTCGCGCGGCTCGGGCAGCGGACGGTCGCGGTCGGCCCACTGCGAACCGATGTAGTCCTTGAACGTCGAGGACCCGGGAGTGGTGGAACGGTTGCTCGTCGCGCGGGGCGTGGTGTCGGACATGCACCCATCATCGCACCGCCCGGGGGACCTCGGCCTGTGCGGCTCCTCACCTGTGGATAGCATTGGGCACGTGCCCGATCCGTTCATCGACCTGCACGCGCACTCGAGCGTCTCCGACGGCACCGAGCGACCCGCGGACCTCGTCCGAGCGGCAGCAGCCGCCGGGCTGGACGCCGTCGCCCTGACGGACCACGACACCACGGCCGGCTGGGCCGAGGCCTCCGCGACGGCCCGCAGCATGCCGATCACGCTCCTGCCGGCCCTCGAACTCAGCACGCGCGTCGGACACCGCAGCGTCCACGTGCTCGGCTACCTGGTCGACCCCGAGCACCCCGGCCTCGTCGAGGAGACGCTCCGCATCCGTGACGGCCGCCTCGCCCGTGCGCACCGCATGGTCGACCGCATCGGGCGGGACCACCCGATCACCTGGGACGACGTCCTCGCACAGTCGTCGCACGGTGCCACGATCGGCCGTCCGCACATCGCCGACGCCCTCGTCGCCCGCGGGCTCGAGTCCGACCGCAGCGCGGCGTTCCGCGGCATCCTGCACCCGGCCTCGGGGTACTACGAACCGCACGAGGCGCCGACCCCGCTCCGGGGCGTCGAACTCATCCGGCAGGCCGGCGGTGTCCCCGTGATCGCGCACCCCGCGGCGTCCTCCCGGGGCATCGTCATCGACGAACCGATGCTCCGTGAGCTCGTCGGGGCCGGTCTCGCGGGGCTCGAGGTCGACCACCGCGAGAACCTCGCGCACGGCAAGCGCACGCTCCTGGACTGGGCCGACCGATACGGCCTGTTCGTCACCGGTTCGAGCGACTACCACGGCACCGGCAAGCCGAACCGGCTCGGCGAGCACCGGACGGCCCTCGCCGCGTTCGACGCCATCCGGTCCGAGGCCACCGGCAGCGCGCCCGTCGTCGGCTCCGGCTCGCGCCTGACCTGACCCCCCCCCCCGTCGGAGCTCGCGCCCGAGTCACGGCCTCAGCGACAGTTCACGGGTCTGCGGCGGCGTGAACTGTCGCCCAGCACGAAACCCACCGCCCGGGGGCGGACGACGAAGGGCCCGCCGCGTCAGCGACGGACCCTTCTGCCTGGAGGCGCTACTCGCCGTCCGACGTGCCCTGCGGTGCCGAGGCGGTCGCCTCGGACGACCCGGTGCCGGCTCCGCGACGACGGCGCCGACGACGGCGCTTCGCCGCCCCGTCGGCCGAGCCCGCATCGGCGGGTGCGCCGGTGGAGTCCGAGGCCGTGGGCTCGGAGGCCGCGGATCCGGAAGCTGCGGACCCGGAAGCCGAGGACTCGGCGACCGGAGCCTGGAAGGCGGACTGCTCCGTGCCTCCGGGCCGGGTCCGGGTGCGCGGCGGACGCGAGCCGCTGCGCGGGGGACGGTCGCCCGTCTTCTTCTCGGAGGCGAGGCCGGCGGACGCCGCGTGCGCCGAGGCGCCCGGGAGACGACCCTTGGTGCCCTGGGGGATGTCGAGCTCCTCGAAGAGGTGCGGCGACGACGAGTAGGTCTCGACGGGCTCGGGGATGCCGAACTCGAGGGCCTTGTCGATCAGCGTCCACTTGTGCAGGTCGTCCCAGTCGACGAACGTGACCGCGATGCCGGTCTTGCCCGCACGGCCGGTGCGCCCGGCGCGGTGCAGGTACGTGTCGGGGTCGTCCGGGATCGTGTGGTTGATGACGTGCGTGACGTCGTCCACGTCGATGCCGCGAGCCGCGACGTCCGTCGCGATGAGCACGTCGCGCTTGCCGGCCTTGAAGGCGGCCATCGCACGCTCGCGCTGTTCCTGGTTGAGGTCGCCGTGCACGGCCGCGGCGTTGAACCCGCGGTCCTTGAGCTCTTCGACGAGCTTCGCCGCGGCACGCTTCGTGCGGGTGAAGATGACGGTCTTGCCGCGACCCTCGGCCTGCAGGATGCGGGCGATGACCTCGTCCTTGTCGAGCGAGTGCGCGCGGTAGATGAGGTGCTTGATGTTGGCCTGCATGAGGCCTTCGTCCGGGTCGCTCGCGCGGATGTGCACCGGGCGGCTCATGAACCGGCGGGCGAGGGCCACGATCGGGGCCGGCATCGTCGCCGAGAACAGCATCGTGTGCCGCACCTCGGGGATGGCCTGGAAGATCCGCTCGATGTCCGACAGGAACCCGAGGTCGAGCATGCGGTCGGCCTCGTCGAGGACGACTTCCTGCACGTGCGAGAGGTCGAGCATGCGCTGACGCTGCAGGTCGATGAGTCGCCCGGGCGTGCCGACGACGATCTGCGCGCCGGCCTTGAGCTGCTCGATCTGGCCCTCGTACGCCTTGCCGCCGTAGATCGACACGATCTTGGTGGGCCGGTTCGAGGCCGCGAGTTCGAGGTCCTCGGTGACCTGCACCGCGAGCTCGCGGGTCGGGACGACCACGAGGGCCTTCACGCCGGGTTCCGGGTCGGCCCCGAGTCGCTGGATGAGGGGGAGACCGAAGCCGAAGGTCTTGCCGGTCCCCGTCTTGGCCTGACCGATGATGTCCTGGCCGGTGAGGGCGAGCGGGATGGTCTGCTGCTGGATCGGGAAGGGCTCGATGATGCCCTTGCCGGCGAGCGCATCGACCAGGTCCTGCTCGATGTTGAGGTCTGAGAAAGTCAAAGAATCACCTTAGTTCTGGTGGAAGTCCCGACCAGTCTACCGATGGGCCGGTCGGGCGTGGGCGCGGGGAGGTTCCCGCTATGCTCTTCGGGTGGTGTCGTGGTGGAACCGGAAGCGCGCTGCGCAGCTCGCAGCCGCGTGGATCGCGTCGCGGAACCCGCGGGGTGCTTCGCCGGTCGAACGCCTGCAGCTGGACGACGTCAGCCCCGAGCTCGACGTCTACCTGGGCCAGGCCGCGTACCTGCAGCTGTCGCTGTACGAGACCATGGGCCGCGCCGGAGCCGGTGCCCCGACCCTGTCCGGCCGGCTGGTCACGGGTGTGCTCGCGACCACCGCGCTCGAGCGGCACCGGACCATCGTCGCAGAGATCGAGCGGAGCGGGGGCGACCCCGCCGCGTTGATGGCCCCCCACCGCGAGGCGATCGACCTGTTCCTCGAACGGACGAGCGGTGCGGACTGGTACGAGTCGATGCTCACCGGGTACGTGACCGCGGGCATCCTCAACGACCTGTTCGGCAGCCTGCTCCGGTCGCTGCCGACCGACGTCCGGCAGCGACTCCGCACCGTGTTCGACGCGCGTGAGGAAGCGGCCGTCGTCGAAGAACTGACCGCACGCATCGAAGAGGACCCGCAGGTCGGTTCGCGTCTCGCGATGTGGGGCCGGCGGCTCGTCGGGGACACGCTGCTGGTGGCCCGGTCGGCACTCGCGTCGCACGCCCGCGAGGACCAGGAGCGGCTCGAGCCGGTCTGGACCGAACTCATCGCCGCGCACACCAGGCGGATGGACGCGCTCGGGCTGACCGCCTGAAGCGCTGCCGCCGGGCTCATCGCCGAGGCGCGCTGGCGCCCTGTCGCCGAGGTGCGCTGGCGCCTAGGCGCCCTGGGCCTTGATGCGCTCGTAGTAGGCCGCGTCGGCCGCCGTACGGCGCTTCCCGAGGACCCATTCGGTGACGAGGGCGAGGACGGCGGCACCCACGAGGGTGACGACCCAGATCCAGGTCGCGTCGTACTTCCAGCCCGCCCACGACAGGGCCTCCCAGAGGACCGCGGCGACGATGCCGCCGACCGCCGGTCCGATGAGGGAGCCGCGGGTCGATCGCCACGGCAGCACGACGTGGGCGATCGCCCCGACGATCAGGCCGCCGAGGACCGCGAAGAGCAGTTCCACGTCGTCAGGCGACGAAGCCGATACGGCGGGATTCCTCGGCGCCGACCTCGACGTAGGCGAGCGAGCCGACCGGCACGATGAACCGACGGCCCTTCTCGTCCTGGAGCGAGAGGTGCGTCGACTTCGCCGCGAGGGCCTCAGACACGGCCTTCTCGATCTCGTCGGCGGTCTGGGCGGTCTCGAACGCGATCTCGCGCGGGCTGTTGGTGATGCCGATCTTGATGTCCACGACGACAGCGTATCCGAGCGACCCATCGGCACATCGACCGTTCGCCGCAGGCGCACTGTGCCGGCTGTCGGCCGGTGCTGGCCGCCCTGGTCGCGCCTGCCGGGCGGTGTCGGTAGCGGCGGTTACCGTACGAGGGTGCCGAAGACCACGCTGACGACCGCCCCCGGACCCGAGGACGTCGCCCGGGCCCTCGCGGCGGACCCGTCCCAGGCGGCGGTCCTCGCGCTGCCGGACGGTCGGCACGCCGCGGTCATCGGGGCCCCGGGCACCGGGAAGACGACGACGCTGTCCCGGCTCGTCGCCGCACGGCTCGGTCGTCCGGACGCGATCTCGCCCGACGGGCACGCCTCCGTGCTCGCCCTCACGTCGGCCCGGACGGCGGCGACCGCGCTCCGCGACCGGCTGGCCGTCTCGGTCGACCGCGTGGTGCCCGGTGCGCTCGCCCGCACGGTGAACTCCCTCGCGTTCCAGATCGTCGCGCACGCCGCCGCCGTGCAGGGGCAGGAGACCCCGACACTCCTCACCGGCGGCGAGCAGGACCGCATCATCGCCGACCTGCTCGAGGGGCACGAGCTCGACGGTGCCGGCCCGGACTGGCCGGCACCGATCACCGCGGTCGTCCGCGAGCGCGCCGGGTTCCGCACGGCCCTCCGTGACGTCATGATGCGCGCCGTCGCAGCGGGGGTCGAGCCCGAGGACATGCGCGAGCTCGGCGACGACACCGGGCGTCCCGAATGGCGGGCCGTCGGGGACTTCGTCGACGAGTACCGCGCGGCCGTGACCTCCTTCCGCTCCACCAGCCTCGACGCCGCCGAACTCGTCGCGTACGCCACCGCCGCGGTCCTCCGTGGGCAGCTCCCCGCGAGCGTCGCCGCACTCCGGCTCGTCGTGGTCGACGACACGCAGGAACTGGTCGAGGGGGAGATCGCGCTGCTCGGCGCCCTCGCACGCTCCGGCGTGCAGATCGTGGCCTTCGGCGACCCGGACATCGCCGCCTCGGCGTTCCGCGGCGCCGAACCGGACGTGCTGGGTCGGTTGGCGGTGCGGCTCGGTGTCGCGCGGGTGGACGAGATCGTCCTGACGACCGTGCACCGGTACCCGGCCCCGATCCGGGCGCTCGTCTCCGGGATCACCGCGCGGATCGGAGCGGCCGCGGCCGGACGGCAGCGCACGGCGACCGCGACCGAGGCGGACGCCCGACCCGACGCCGTGGTGCACCTCGAGGGTGCGAGTCGTGCGGCCCTCATCGTCGCCGTCGCCCGTCGACTCCGTGAGCACCGGCTGCTCGACGGGGTGCCGTGGCACCGGATGGCCGTCGTCACCCGCAGCGGTGCCGCGATCCCCGAACTCGTGCGGGCGCTCTCCGTCGCCGAGGTCCCCGCGACCGCCGGCGCAGCACCCGTCCGTCCCCGCGACGACACCGCGGCCCGGTCGCTCCTCGATGCCGCCGCCGTGGCGCTCGGGGTGCTCCCGCTCGACGCCGCGCTCGCCACCGCGTTCGCGACCGGCCCGCTCGGCGGACTCGACACCCTGGCGATGCGCCGGCTCCGGCTCGCCCTGCGGCGTGAGGAGCTGGCGGGCGGTGGCAGCCGCACGGCCGACGAGCTGCTCGTCGACGCGCTCGGCGCCCCGGAACGCCTCGCGACGGTCGACGCCGGGTTCGCCCGTCGTGCGACCCGTCTCGCGCGCAGCCTGGTGCAGGCCCGCACCGACGCCGAGTCGGACGCCAGCATCGAGGAGATCCTCTGGGGGCTCTGGGAGCGCAGCGGCCTCGCCGGCACGTGGGGTGCGCAGTCCGCGGCCGGCGGGGTGGGCGCGGCCGAAGCCGACCGGCACCTCGACGCCGTGGTCGGCCTCTTCACCGCCGCCAAGCGGTTCGTCGAGCGCACCCCGGACGCTCCGGCACGCGTGTTCGTCGACGACCTGCTCGGCTCCGACCTGCCCGAGGACTCGATCGGACCCGACCGGACCGCAGGTCGCGTCCGCGTCCTGACGCCGTCGGCCACGATCGGCCTCGAGTGCGACGTGGTCGTCGTCCTCGGGCTGCAGGACGGCGTCTGGCCGAACACCCGCGTGCGTGGCAGCCTGCTCGACCCCGACGGCCTCGTCCGCGCCGCCCAGGGTGTCGAGCACGCCACCGTCGACGACCGTGCCGCCGTGATCGCCGACGAGCTGCGCCTGTTCGCCCGCGCGGTGTCCCGCGCGACGACCCAGGTCGTCATCGGCACCGTCGCCAACGACGACGAGGCCCCGTCCCCGTTCGTGCGCCTCGTGCCGGTCCCGCCGGACCGTCAGCCGACCGTGCACCCGCTGTCGCTCCGCGGACTCGCGGGCTCCCTCCGACGCCGGGTCGTCGGGTCCGGTGACCACGAGGCCGCCTCCGCCCTCGCCCGGCTGGCCGAGGCCGAGGTGCCGGGTACCTCGCCGGACGACTGGTACGGCCTGGTGGAGCCCTCCACCGAGACGCCGCTGGTCGACCTCGACGCCGAGCCGGTGCCCCCCGAGCCCGGTCCCGACGGCCTCGACCCGGACGACCCACGGGCAGGTGAGCCCGTGGCCCCGACCGTGTCCGTCTCGCCGTCCCGCATCGGCACGTTCGAGGAGTGCCCCGTGCACTGGTTCGTGCAGACCTTCGGCGGCAGCGCCCCGAGCCCGGCGATGGGCATCGGGACGATCGTGCACGAGGCGATGGAGCACGCGACCGAGGTGGACGTCGAGTCGTTGTGGGCCCACGTCGAGGGGCGCTGGGACGAGCTGACCTTCGAGTCGCCCTGGGTGGCCGACCGCGAGCGCGCCCGGACCCGCCGGATGGTCGAGGGCCTGAGCGACTACCTCCGCACCTTCGCGAGCGCCGGACGGCAGCTGCTCGGCGCGGAGACCTCGTTCGCCCTCGTCACCGGTCCCGCCCGGATGCGCGGCAGCATCGACCGGATCGAGGTCGACCCCGACGGCCGGGTCAGCGTCGTCGACCTCAAGACCGGGCGGTCGATGCCGAGCGAGAAGAACGACATGCCGGAGCACCCCCAGCTCGGCGCCTACCAGCTGGCGGTCGAGGACGGCGCCGTCGAGGGCGTCCCCGCCGGGTCGGTGATGACGGACGCCCGCCTCGTGTTCGTGCAGAACGCCCGCGGCGGCCGCGCGTACTCGGAGCGGACCCAGCAGGCCTTCGACGCCGACGCCCGTGACGCCTACCGCGAGCGGCTGCACACGGTCGCGCGGGGCATGGCCGGCCGGACGTTCCTGGCGAACGTCGACGACCACTGCGAGAAGGCCCGGACCGGCGTCGAGTGCCGGATCCACGTCGTCGGGGAGGTGACCTGGTGAACGAGGAGCAGGTGCTCGGCGCCCCCGCAGCGGGCGCGACGGCGGCGGTCACCCGGCGCGACGCCGACGCCATCGCGGACGCCCTCGGTCGTCCGCGCCCGACCGCACAGCAGCGCGCCGTCATCGAGTCGCCGCTGCAGCCCGCGCTCGTGGTGGCCGGCGCCGGCAGCGGCAAGACCGAGACCATGGCGTCCCGTGTCGTGTGGCTGCTCGCGAACGGCATGGTCCGCCCCGACGGCATCCTCGGGCTGACCTTCACGCGCAAGGCCGCCGGTGAGCTCTCGGTCCGGATCAACGACCGCATCCGTGCACTCGAGGACGTCGGTCTCCTGGACGCCGGCGACGCCTTCGAGGCCCCGACGGTGTCCACGTACAACGCCTTCGCGAACTCGGTCTTCCGCGAGAACGCCCTGCTCGTCGGCCGCGACGGCGAATCGCAGGTCCTCACCGAACCCTCCGCCTGGCAGCTTGCCCGCCGCGTGGTCGTCGGCGCGCGCGACGACCGGCTCGCCGGACTGGACCGCGACGTCGACACCGTGACCGCGGCGGTCGTGGCGCTCGCCGGTGCGGTGTCCGAGCACCTCGTGGAACCCGAGCGGCTCCGACGGTTCGCGATCGACTTTGCCGGACTGCTCGAACTGCCCGGCAACAACCGTGGCACCCCGTACAAGGCCGTCACCGACGCGGTCGCGGCGATCGGCGCGCTCGAGCCCCTCGTCGACCTGGTCGAGGAGTTCCGTCGGCAGAAGGTCGACCGCGGGTTCGTGGAGTTCTCGGACCAGATCGCCCTCGCGCTCGCCGCGGCCGAGTCCGCCCCGCGCGTGGTCACCGACCTGCGGCAGCGTTACGGCGTCGTGCTGCTCGACGAGTACCAGGACACCTCCGTGGTGCAGACCCGGTTCCTCGCGCGGCTGTTCCGCGGGCACCCGGTGATGGCGGTGGGGGACCCGCACCAGTCCATCTACGGGTTCCGTGGCGCGAGTGCGGCGAACCTCGCCCGGTTCCCGCGGGACTTCGGTGCAGCGGCCGACGCGTCCGGCGGGGCCGGTGCCGTACCGGTCACGTTCGCGCTCTCGACGAGCTGGCGGAACCCGGTGGACGTCCTCGCCGGTGCGAACGCGGTCGTCGCGCCGCTGTCCGAGGCGTCCGAGGTCGACGTCGAGCGGCTGTCCCCACGCCCGGGGGCGGACGCCGGCACCGTGCACGCCGTGTTCCCGGAGACCCTACCCGAGGAAGCCGCGGCCGTCGCACGGTGGTTCGCCGACCGCCGTGCCGCCGACCGCACGAGTTCGCTGGCGCTCCTGCTGCGCTCCCGGAAGGACCTCGCCGCCTTCACCGGCGCACTCGCCGACCACCGCGTGCCGTACCACGTGCTCGGCACCGGCGGGCTGCTCCAACGGCCGGAGATCGTCGACCTCGTCGCGTGCCTCCGGGTCCTGCACGACCCCGCCGCGGGCAACGACCTCATCCGGGTGCTCGCCGGCGCCCGGTGGCGGATCGGGGCCGCGGACATCGCCGCCCTGCACGCCCTCGCCCGTTGGCTGTTCGGCCGTGACCACACCCAGCACCGACTCGACGACGCCCTCACCGCGGCGTTCCGGGCGTCGGTCGCCGCGGGCGAGCACGGCTCGATCGTCGACGCGCTCGACTTCGTGGCGACGGCGCCCCACGAGCACGGCGCGCTCGCCGACATCAGCGACGTCGGACGCCGCCGGATGCGCGAGCTCGGGCAGCAGCTCGCGACGCTCCGGTCCCGCGCCGGCGGCGATCTCGTGGACTTCGTGACGCTCGTCGTGCAGGAGATGCGTCTCGACGTCGAGGTCGCCGCCCACGAGCAGGGGAGCGCGGCGTTCCTCGACGCCTTCATCGACGAGCTCGCGGGCTTCGTCACGACCGACGACCGGGCCGACCTCGGCGCGTTCCTCGGCTGGATCGACGCCGCCGCCCGCCGCGACGACATGGGTCCCCGATCCGAGGAGCCCGAGGCCGGCACCGTGCAGATCCTGACGATCCACGGGTCCAAGGGCCTCGAGTGGGACGCCGTCGCGGTGCCGCGCCTGGTCGAGGGGGCACTGCCGGCCCGCCCGCAGGAGGGCTCGTCCGGCTGGATCGGCTTCGGCCGGCTGCCCTACGAGTTCCGGGGCGACGCCGACGAGCTCCCACGGCTGGACTGGCGCGGGCACGACAACCAGAAGGACGTCACGCTCGCGATCGACGCGTACAAGGAACAGGTCAAGGCCCGCAACGAGGACGAGGAACGCCGACTGACCTACGTCGCACTCACCCGCGCCAAGCACGACCTGCTCGTCAGCGGCTCGTTCTGGGCCGGTGGCGTCCGGCCCACCGAGCCGAGCCGGTACCTCCGCGACCTCGTCGAGGCGGGTGTCGTCGACGGCGCGGCGATCCCGGACACCACCGAGCACGAGGAGAACCCCCTCGGCGACGCCGGTGCGACGCAGTCGTGGCCGCACGTGCCGTTCGGACAGCGCGCAGCGCGGGTCGTCGCCGCGGCCGACCGGGTGCGGAACGCCAACCCCGCAGCGGCTGGCCGGTTCGCCGCCGACATCGACCTGCTCCTCGCCGAACGCACCGCCAACCGGAGTGCCCGTCACCGTGTGGTCGTGCCGCACCGGGTGCCGGCGTCCGGGTTCAAGGACTACCTCGCCGAGCCGGACGCGGTGGCCGAACGGCTCCGCCGGCCGATGCCCGAGCGGCCGTACCGCGCGACCCGTCTCGGCACGCTGTTCCACCAGTGGGTCGAGCAGCGGGCCCGGAGCGGTGGCTCGCTCGAGACGCTCGACGCGTGGGACGGCGAGCTGGACGTCGACCGTGACGACCTGGTGGACGCCTCGACGGACGCCGTGGTCACGGACGACGATGCCCGGCGGCTGGCGGACTTCCAGGCCACCTTCGCCCGCTCACGCTGGTCGGGGCTCACGCCGGTCGAGGTCGAGCGGGAGATCCACATCCCGTTCCTCGGGCACAGCGTCGTCTGCAAGCTCGACGCCGTCTACGAGATCGACGGTCGGGCCGAGGTCGTCGACTGGAAGACCGGCAAGGCGCCGAAGGGCGCCGACGACCTGGCGAAGCGGCAGCTGCAGCTCGCCCTGTACCGGGTCGCCTACGCCGAGTTCACCGGGCGCCCGATCGACGAGGTCGACGCGGTCTTCTACTTCGTCGCCGACGACCTCGAGGTCCGGCCTCGGGAACTGCTCGACCGTGCCGGACTCGAGCAGGCGTGGCGGGACGCGATCGGCTGACCGGCCGGGCCGGCGGGGCGGACCCGCACCGTGCCTCCAGGCAGGGGGGGAGTCGCGTCAGCCGTGTCGACGCTCGGTCGACGACAGCAGCTGCTCGACCTCGCCGATCTCCATCGTCTCCGGTGACACCGACTGCAGCGGCGCACCGCTCGGGGCGTGCACCGCGTCGACCAGCCGGTGCATCATCGCGACCGCGTCGTCGACGACCTCGGTGCTCTTCGCCTGGACGCCGTGCAGGAGCCACTGCGCCGTCTCGAGCTCGTGGTGCACCCGCGCGCGCTGCGCGAGCTGCCGGTCACGGCCGCCGCCGTTCGCCTCGTAGGCGCTGAGCACCGTGTCGAACGCGTCCTTCCGGCCGGCGAGCACCCACGCGAGGTCCTTCGCCGGGTCGCCGAGCCGCAGCTCGCCCCAGTCGATGACCCCGGAGACCGCGTCGCCGTCGACGAGGATCGTCGGCGTGCCGAGCGAACCGTGCACGACGGTCGGCGTGAACTGCCAGAGCTGCTGGTCGCGGGCCGCACCCTCCCAGCGCTCCTTGAGCGCGGCCGGGACGAGCTTCGTGGCGACGGCGCGGTCCATCACCGAGACGGCGGACCGCAGCACCTCGAAGGGCGTCAGCGACGGCAGGCCGGCGTCCGTGACGAAGCTCGTCGGCAGCTGGTGGATCGCGGCGACCGCACGGCCGACACTGGTGGCGAGCTCGGGCCGCTCGACGAGCGTCCCGAGGGTCGGGTGCGAGCCCGGCAGGAAGGTGGTGACGATGGCGCGCGTCGAGCCGATCGGCGCCTGACCGCGGTACTCGGCCACACCGAACGGGAGGCGCGTGCGGATCCCGGCGCTCAGCGCACGGATCGCGACGAGGTCGGCCGACTGCCGGGCCTCGGCCCGCTGGTTGCGTGGACGGCGGATCGCCGTCTCGGCGCCGTCGGCGTCGCGGAGGACGGCCGACTCGTAGTCCCCGGACGCTGCCGAGCCGAGCGTGCGCGTGCCCGTGACGACGAGGCCTGGGACGGCCGTGGTGGCCAACGCGGCTAGAGTGAACTGGGATCCCGCCATGCCCCTCAGGGTAGGTCCACAGCCCCCGGTCGAGCGTGCGCCACGCTGGCCCGCGACAGCCCCGGACCGCGCACGGCGCCCCGCACTCCAGACCTGATCCGACCCGAGGAGCCCCCTGCCGTGACCGTCGAGTTCGCCAGCCGGCTCCCGCTCTCCCGAAACGAACTCGACCGCGACGGCGAGTTCCGCACGACCCCCGACCTCGAACGGGTCCTCCGTGCGGACCCCGCGACCCGGTTCCTGCCCCTGCATGGGTCCGAGATGCTCCGGAACGACGACGGCACGCTCCGTTTCGTCTCCGCCGCGGAGGTCCCCGAGGACACCGTGACGCTCTACCTCGGCCGCGCGGTGTCCGATGCGCCGGACGCCCCCGCCGGCACCCGCTTCGTCGCGGCCTTCGTCGACCCGGCGACCGCGACGGCGATCGAGCCGGACGACGACGCATGGCAGAGCCTGCGCATGTTCGGCACCGAACTCTCCCCGCGCGACCAGGGCCTGGCGGTCGAGGCCGTCGCGATGGCGAACTGGCACGCCGTGCACGGCTTCTCGCCGCGCACCGGGTCCCCGACCGACGTCGTCACCGGCGGCTGGGTCCGCCGCGACCCCGAGGGACACGAGCACTTCCCCCGCACCGACGCCGCGGTGATCGTCGGGGTGACCGACGCCGACGACCGCATCCTGCTCGGCTCGAACGCGGCGTGGGACGCGAACCGGTACTCGCTCCTCGCGGGTTTCGTCGAGCCGGGGGAGTCGCTGGAGGACGCCGTCCGGCGTGAGGTCTGGGAAGAGTCCGGGGTCCACGTGGAAGAGCCCGAGTACCTCGGGTCCCAGCCGTGGCCGTTCCCCGCGTCCCTCATGGTCGGCTTCCGTGCCCGCGCGGTCGACGGCGACCCGAACACCGCTCGGCCCGACGGGGTGGAGATCCTCGACGTCCGCTGGTTCTCGCGCGACGAGATCCGTGAGCGTGCCGGCGACACCCTGCTCCTGCCGGGGAGGACCTCGATCGCCCGCGCCATCATCGAAGAGTGGTACGGCGGGCCGCTGGATCTGCCGTGAGCGACGGCGCGCGCGGGTCGGGGCGCGGGCCCGGGCCGGGGCCGGGGCCGGGGTCCGGGTCGGGGTCGCCGTCGGCCGAGGTCCGGCCGCCGTCACCGGACGAGCTCCTCGCCGCCCTCGACGCCGAGCAGCAGGCCGTCGCCCGCACCCTGCTCGGTCCGGTCGCGGTGCTCGCCGGTGCCGGCACCGGCAAGACCCGCGCGATCACCCACCGCATCGCCTACGGGGTCGCGACCGGCACCTACGCCCCGAACCACGTCCTCGCGCTGACCTTCACGACCCGCGCGGCCGGCGAACTCCGGTCGCGGCTCCGGTCGCTCGGGGCCGGGACGGTGCAGGCGCGGACCTTCCACGCCGCGGCGATGGCACAGCTCAGCTACTTCTGGCCGGACACCGTCGGCGGCCACGCCCCGCGGATCGTCGAGTCGAAGGGCCGGATGATCGCGCACGCGGCGGACACCGTCGGCCTGCAGGTGGACACCCCGACCCTGCGGGACCTTGCCAGCGAGGTCGAGTGGCGCAAGGTGCAGATGCTCTCCTACGACGAGTACGAGGCGGCCGCGGCCGAACGGGTGATGCCGCGGGACACCGCGCCGCGCCGGGTGCTCGATCTCATGCGCGCCTACGAGCAGCTCAAGGACGACCGCCGGCAGCTCGACTTCGAGGACGTCCTGCTCGCCACGCTCGGCATGGTCGAGTCCGAGCCGCGGGTCGCGTCGTACGTCCGGCAGCAGTACCGGTTCTTCGTCGTGGACGAGTACCAGGACGTCTCGCCCGTGCAGCACGACCTGCTGCGGGCGTGGCTCGGCGGCCGCGACGACCTGTGCGTGGTCGGCGACGCCAGCCAGACGATCTACTCGTTCGCCGGCGCGTCGAGCCGCTACCTGCTCGGGTTCGGGTCGGAGTTCCCGCGCGGGTCCGTCCTGCGACTCGAGCGGAACTACCGGTCCACGCCGGAGGTCGTGCACGCCGCCAACGCGCTGATGCGCGGGCAACCCGGTGCACTCGACCTCGTCGCGCAGACCGTCGACACCGGACCGGAACCCGTTGTCGTGGCCTGCGCGCACGACGGCGAGGAAGCGCAGACGGTCGCTCGACGGATCACGGAGCTCGTCGGCGGTGGCGCGGCGTACGGCGACTGCGCCGTCCTCTACCGGCTGGGCGCCCAGTCGGCGGCGATCGAGTCCGCGCTCGGCCGAGCCGGGATCCCGTACCGGGTGCAGGGCGGCACCCGGTTCTTCGACCGGCCCGAGGTGAAGCTCGCCGTGCACCACATGCGCGGCGAGGCGGTCCGGCAGACCGATGACGAGCTCACCCGGCGGGTGGGGCTCGTGCTGCAGGTCAGCGGGTGGACGCCGACCCCGCCGGAGGGCACCGGAGCGGTCCGCGAACAGTGGGAGGCCCTGCAGGCGGTGATGGGGCTCGCCGAGGCCGCTCCCGCCGGCACGACGATGCAGCAGTTCACGCAGGACCTGGTCGACCGTGCCGCGACCCACCACGAGCCCGATCTCGACGCCGTCACGCTCGCGACCCTGCACTCGTCGAAGGGCCTCGAGTGGCAGAACGTCGTCGTGATCGGTGCCGCCGAGGGTCTGCTGCCGATCTCGTACGCGACGACCGACACCGAGGTCGACGAGGAACGCCGGCTGTTCTACGTCGGCCTGACCCGTGCCCGCCGCACGGTCACGATCACGTGGTCGCGACTGGGTTCCACGCGTGGGGGCGCCCGGGCGGCGAGTCGTTTCCTGGCAGCGCTCGGCACGCACAGCGCGGATGGAACGCCACCGGCTGCAGGCTGACCGACAGGTCGTCGCGCTCGAACACCAGCTGCTCGTCGCCCGGGTGCTGCGTCGTGCGCGGGAGCCGTTCGAGGAGCAGACGGGTGGCCGCCACCCCGATCGCCGCGATCCGGTACGGCGAGAGCGGCGCCGCCGGCCGACCCCACACCTGCGCGGCGATCGCCGGCCAGGCGGGGTCGTCCTCGGCGTGCGCGTACTCGACGCACTGCAGGCAGGGTCCGGCGCCCGGCACGACGAACGGCCCGACGCGGATCCGTCCGTCCCCGACGACCACCGCCAGGTGCGGCACGCCGTGGCGGGTCCACGCGGCGCGGAGGGCCGGGTCGACGACGTGGTCCGCCACGACGACCGCCAGGCGCGGGTCCTGCTCGGGCAGGAGGACGGGACCGCCACGTGGCGCGCTCGTGCGGGCGACGGTGACGCCCTCGCCGGAGAGCAGTTCGGCGACCGCGTCCGGCAACGCGCCGGTGCCGTGCACCTCGACGCGTGCCAGCGGTTCCGGCAGGACGTCGACGACCGCGGGTGAGGCCGCCCCGAGGACGCGGGCGGCGATCCCCGGTGGGCAGCCCGTCGACACAGCGACGCCGGACAGGGCGTCGCGTCCGGTCTCACGGCGCAGCGCGCTGAGGAACCGTTCCTCGCCGGTGGTCGGAACCGGCACCACGGCGCGCGGAGGATCGACGCCGAGCTGGACGGTCGCCGGGTCGCGCCAGACGAACTCGAGCGTCGGATCGATGCGGATGCCCATGCCCCCACGCTGGCCGAACGGACGGCGCAGCGGGGGAGCAGCGGACGATCTGTGGAGAACTAGCGGGACGGTGCGTCGTCGTCCGGGGTCCCGCCCTCGTCGACGTGTCCGCTCTCGTCCTCGCGCGGACGGTCGCCGGTGGAGTCGTTGAGCAGGTCCTCGAGGGCCTTGTCGAACTCGTCGTCCTCGGCGGAGCGGCCGGGGTTCCGGAGCCGGAGCACGAAGGCCTCGGGGGAGTCGATGTCCTCCGACGTCGGGACGGCGTCGAAGTGCGACCAGAGGGCGTCGCGCTGGTCGGTGCCGAGCTCGTCGGTGAGGTGCTGCCACATCGCGGCCGCCTCGCGGAGGCGACGGGGACGCAGCTCGAGCCCGACGAGCGTCGCGAACGCGGACTCGGCGGGACCGCCCGCGGCACGGCGGCGGCGGACCATCTCGGCGATCGCGCCGGACTTCGGCAGGCGTTCGGTCGCGGCCGCGGTCACGGTGTCGACCCAGCCCTCGACGAGCGCGAGCATCGTCTCGAGCCGGGCGAGCGCTGCCTCTTGCTCCTCGGTGCGCGGCGGGATGAGCGCACCGGACGCCAGCGCGTCCCGGAGCTGCTCCTGGTTGGTGGGGTCGATCTCCGACGCGAGTTCCTCGACCCGGTCGAAGGGGATGTGGATGCCCCGCGCGTAGTCGGTGATCGACGAGATGATGTGCAGGCGCAGCCACCGTGCCGAACGGAACAGCCGTGCGTGCGCCAGCTCGCGGACTGCCAGGTAGATGCGGACCTCGTCCTCGGGGACGTCGAGGCCCTCCGCGAACTCGGCCACGTTCTGCGGCAGGAGTGCGGCGACCTGCTCGTCGAGGAGCGGGACGCCGACGTCGCCGCCGGACACGACCTCCTTCGAGAGCTGACCGACGACCTGGCCGAGCTGGATCGCGAAGAGGGCACCCCCGACGCCGCGCATCGCCTTCGAGACGTCGCCGAGCATGGCCTTCAACTGTTCCGGTGCACGCTGCTCGATCGCCTCGGTGAGGGCGTTCGCGATGCTCAGGGCGACCGGCTCGGCGATCTGCGCCCAGACCGGGGTGGTCGCCTTCGCCCACTGCTCACGGGTGTACAGGCTCGGGGTCGCGGTGAGCTCGGCGACGGTGGTCGCCTCGTCCAGCCAGAGCGCGGCGACCTGGAACGCCTGGTCGGCCGCCTGCGAGGTCGCGGGGTCGACCGGGTGGCCGCCCTCACGAGCGATGGCCGTGGCGCGTTCCGACGCGACGGTGAAGTCGATGCCGTCCCCGCCGGACTGCGCGGCGCGCTGCAGCTGGCCCATCAGGTTCGCCACGAAGGCCGGGTCGTTCGGCAGGCCGGCGGCACCGGCGAGCTGCGACGGGTCGATCTGGCCCTCGCCGGACAGGAGCTTCCGGAGCATCTCCTGGAAGTCGTCGTCCGGCCCCGGCTGCGGTTCATCAGGCATGACGACTACGCTAATCGCTGCTCACGGGGCCGCACCTGGGACGCCCCCGTGGGAACGCCCGAACCGCTGCGCCGAGGGCGAACAGCACCTGTCGAAGGGGCGAACGAGCCCCCGTGGAAGGACGTCCGTGACCCTCTTCGCCGCCGAACCCCGTCGTCGTTCGCGTTCCCGGACGGTGGGGTGGGCCTTCGTGATCGGCGCCGTGGTCCTCGGGCTCCTCGCGAGCATCCTGCCGAGCCCGTACCTCATCGAGGTGCCCGGGCCGGTCTACAACACCATCGGCACGCAGAAGCAGGGGACGGGCAAGGACGCGAAGGACGTCCAGCTCATCCAGGTCACCGGGCACCCGACCTACCCGACCGCGGGCGCGCTCGACATGCTCACGGTGGGGATCCAGGGCGACGCCACGAACCGGCCGTCCTGGACGAGCGTGATCCGCGCGCTGTTCAGCCGGTCCGAGGCGGTCATCCCGGTCGAGGCGATCTACCCGACGGGCACGACGACCGACCAGGTGAACCAGCAGGACGCAGCCGACATGCAGGCCTCGCAGCAGTCCGCGGTGGCGGCCGCCCTCATCCAGCAGGGATTCGACCTGCCCACGGACCTCGAGGTCGGCACCGTCCAGAAGGGGTCGGCCGCCGACGGCGTCATCGAGGACGGCGACGTCATCCGGTCGTTCGACGGCACGTCCCTGACCACGAACGCCGACGCGACCTCGCTCCGGGAACTCGTCGCGAAGCACGGCACCTCGGGTCCGGCGACGGTCGTGCTCGAGCGCGACGGCGCCGAGAAGACCGTCCAGCTCACCCCGCGCAGCGAGCAGGGCACCGCGCTCATCGGCGTCGGCGTGACCGAGGAGTACGACTTCCCGTTCAAGGTCTCCATCAAGCTCCAGGACGTCGGGGGGCCCTCGGCCGGCATGATGTTCGCGCTCGGGATCATCGACGAGATCACGCCCGGCAAGCTCAACGGCGGCAAGCACGTCGCCGGCACCGGCACGATCAGCGCCGACGGCGAGGTCGGTGCCATCGGCGGCATCCGCCAGAAGCTGTACGGCGCGAAGGACGCGGGGGCGACGGTGTTCCTCGCACCGGCCGACAACTGCGACGAGGTCGTCGGACACGTCCCCGACGGACTCGACGTCTACAAGGTCGCCACACTCGACCAGGCGGTCACCGACCTGCAGACCATCGCCTCCGGCAAGAGCACCGCGAAGCTCGCGCGCTGCGGCTCCTGACCCGGTCCTGGAGGCGCGGATCGCCTTCCTGAGTCGCCGTACAGTTTCAGACGTGGTCAGGCCACATAGGATCGATGCACTGACGGCCCGCCGCGCCGGGCCCGCCGGTTCGACACGTCTGGAGCACATCAAGTGACGACAACCTCGTCCACCTCGGGTTCTTCTCCTTCCGGGCGGCGATCGCCGCGGGTCCCGATCGTGGTCACGATCATCGTGCTGGCAGCACTGGTGATCGCCTTCTTCATCTTCGCGAGCCTGTACACCGACTACGCGTGGTTCGCGCAGCTCGGCTTCCAGCAGGTCCTGACCACGCGGTGGATCGCCGGGACGCTGATGTTCTTCGCCGGCTTCCTCGGGATGGCGGTCCCCGTCTACCTGAGCATCGCGATCGCCTTCCGGTTCCGGCCGGTGTACGCGAAGCTCAACTCGCAGCTGGACCGCTACCAGCAGGTCATCGAGCCGCTGCGCCGCGCCGTCATGATCGGCATCCCGGTCGTGCTCGGCATCTTCGCCGGGCTGTCGACCGCCGGGCGCTGGAGCATGGTGCTCGAGTACTTCAACCGGACGCCGTTCGGCAAGACCGACCCGCAGTTCGGGTTGGACATCGGCTTCTACGTGTTCGAGCTGCCGTTCTGGCGTTCGATCGTGGCGTACTCGTCGGCCGTCGTGCTCATCGCCGGCCTCGCCGCGCTCGCCGCCTGCTACCTCTACGGGGCGATGCGCTTCGGCGGGCGTGAGGTCCGCATCTCGAAGGCCGCGCGGATCCAGCTCGCGATCACCGCCGCCGTCTACATCGCCCTGCAGGCCGTCAGCCTCTGGCTCGACCAGTACGCGGCGCTCACCAAGTCGAACTCGCTCATCACCGGTGCCCAGTACACCGAGGTGAACGCGGTCATCCCGGGCCGCGAGATCATGGCGGGCATCGCGGCGATCGTCGCGATCCTCTTCATCGTCACGGCGGTCATCGGCCGCTGGCGCATCTCGATCGTCGGCACCGGGCTGCTGCTCGTCGCGGCGATCGTCATCGGCGGCATCTACCCGTGGATCGTCCAGCGCCTGCAGGTGAAGCCGTCCGAGCGGACCTTCGAGTCCGCGTACATCGAGCGCAACATCAAGGCGACCCGTGACGCGTACGGCGTCTCGGGTGTGCAGGAGCAGAACTACGACGCCACGACCGAGGCGAGCTCCGGCGCCCTCGCGCAGGACGCCCAGACGACGGCGAACATCCGCCTCATCGACCCGAAGATCGTCTCCGACACCTTCAGCCAGCTGCAGCAGTACCGGCAGTACTACCAGTTCCCGGACGAGCTCGACGTCGACCGCTACGACGTCAAGGGCCAGACCGAGGACACCGTGATCGCGGTCCGCGACATCGACCTCGACGGGCTGAGCTCGCAGGCCAACACGCCGTACAACCGTGCGTTCGTCTACACCCACGGCTACGGCGTCACCGCGGCGTTCGGCAACCAGCGCGCGAGCGACGGCAAGCCGGTGTTCCTCGAGTCGGGCATCCCGTCGAACGGTGCACTGGGTGACTTCCAGCAGCGCGTGTACTTCGGCGAGACCTCGCCGGCGTACTCGATCGTGGGTGCGCCGAAGGGGTCGAAGAACGTCGAGCTCGACTACCCGTCCGGCTCCGACGACGACAACGGCGGCAACGCCACGACGACGTACTCCGGCAACGGTGGACCGAGCCTCGGCAACTTCTTCAACCGACTCGTCTACGCGGCGAAGTTCCAGTCGGAGCAGATCCTGCTGTCGGACGCGGTGAACCAGGACTCGCAGATCCTCTACGACCGCGACCCGATCTCCCGCGTGCAGAAGGTCGCCCCGTACCTGACGCTCGACAGCGACGCCTACCCGGCGATCGTCGACCACCGCATCCAGTGGGTCGTCGACGGCTACACGACGAGCGACGCGTACCCGTACTCGCAGAGCCAGAGCCTGTCGGACAGCATCGCGGGGGCCGAGAGCTCGGCCTACCGCACCGACCAGGTGAACTACATCCGGAACTCCGTGAAGGCCACGGTCGACGCGTACACCGGCAAGGTGACGCTGTACTCGTGGGACACGAAGGACCCGGTCCTGAAGACCTGGCAGAAGATCTTCCCGACGTCGGTCAAGCCGGTGTCGCAGATGAGCGCCGAGCTCCTCGACCACGTGCGGTACCCGACCGACCTGTTCAAGGTGCAGCGGTCGATCCTCGGCACCTACCACGTGACGAACGCGAACTCGTTCTACTCGGGTGACGACGCGTGGAACACGCCACAGGAACCGACGTCGGGCACGAACGACACGTCCGACACCGCCGACACGTCGACCACGACGAACTCGGGGACGAGTGCTCTCGGGACGACCACGACGACGACCCGGGCCAACCTGCAGGATCCGTACTACCTGACGATGAAGGTGCCGGGGCAGGGGACCGCGTACACGCTGTACACGACCTACATACCGCAGCAGTCGGCAGGGTCGAACAACCGAAACGTGCTCACCGGGTACCTGGCGGTGGACTCCGACGCGGGCGGTGCCGGCAAGGGGAAGAAGGGCTCCGGCTACGGCAAACTCACGCTGTTGACGATGCCGAAGACGGACAACATCCCAGGTCCGGCGCAGGTGCAGAACCTCTTCAACTCGGACACCACGGTGTCGCAGGAGCTGAACATCCTGAAGCGGGGCAACTCGACCGTGAAGCAGGGCAACCTGCTGACGCTCCCGGTCGGTGGCGGCTTCCTCTACGTCCAGCCCGTCTACGTCCAGTCGACGTCGAGCGGCTCGTACCCCCTGCTGCAGAAGGTGCTCGTGGCCTTCGGCGACAAGATCGCGTTCGAGGACACCCTCGACGAAGCACTCAACAGCCTGTTCGGCGGTGACTCCGGTGCTGCCGCGGGTGACCAGGGCGCTTCCGGTTCGGACTCTGGTTCCTCGGACTCCGGCTCGTCGGACTCGGGTTCCTCGGACTCGGGCTCGTCGGACTCCGGTTCGACCGGCGGTTCGACGGGTGATTCGGGTTCGGGCACCACGGACAACGCCGCGCTGCGGAAGGCCCTGAGCGATGCGAAGCAGGCGCTGCAGGACCGCCAGGACGCCTACGCGGACAACGACCTGGTCGCTGCCGCAGAGGCGGACCAGCGTCTCCAGGACGCGATCCAGGCCGCGACCGAGGCCGAGAGCGGCAGCTGACACACCGTGGCGGGGCACTCGATTTGTGCCTCGCCACGGCCCCGTGTAGGCTATTCAATGTGCCGCGGGGTGGAGCAGTTCGGTAGCTCGCTGGGCTCATAACCCAGAGGTCGTAGGTTCAAATCCTGCCCCCGCAACCAAGCGTCACAGAAAACGAAGAAGGCCCCGGTCCAGTCGGACCGGGGCCTTCTTCGTGTGCCCGGCGTACCGGTGCTCGTTCCGGCGCCGCATCGTGTCCGCCGCGCCGAGTCCGCCGCGCCGAGTCCGCCGCGCCGAGTCCGCCGCGCCGAGTCCGCCGCGCCGAGTCCGCCGCGCCGAGTCCGCCGCGCCGAGCCCGCCGCGCCGAGTCTCGGCCGGGCGGACAGTTCGCGGCTTCCGGCACGCGCAGGATGTCCGCGGAGCCGAGTCTCGGCTGAGCGGGCAGTTGGCGGCTTCCGGCACGCGCAGGATGTCCGCGGGGCCGAGTCTCGGCCGGGCGGACAGTTCGCGGCTTCCGGCACGCGCAGGATGTCCGCGGGGCCGAGTCTCGGCTGAGCGGGCAGTTGGCGGCTTCCGGCACGCGCAGGATGTCCGCGGGGCCGAGACTCGGCCACGGACACGGACACGGACACGGACACGGACACGGACACGGACACGGACACGGACACGGACACGGCCACGGCCACGGCCACGGCCACGGCGACGGCCACGGCGACGGCGACGGCCGCGCCCCCGCCGACTACGCTCGGCGCATGGGCACCCTGACGATCGCGGCGGCGCAGTTCGCGCCCGTGGACGACCCGGACGCGAACCTCGAGACGGTCCGGGTGGCAGCGGTCGACGCCGCCGCCCGCGGCGCAGCGCTCCTCGTCACCCCGGAGTACACGTCGTACTTCACGCCCGACATCGACGACCGGTTCGTGGCCGCCGCGCAACCGCTCGACGGCCCGTTCGTCGCCGGCCTGCAGGAGATCGCGCGGACGACCGGCATCGCGCTCGTCGTCGGCGTCGCCGAGACGGCCGACGTGCCGGACCGGTTCCGGAACACCCTCGTCGCAGTCCGACCCGACGGCGAGATCGCCGTGGCGTACCGGAAGGTGCACCTCTACGACGCGTTCGGCTCGCGGGAGTCCGACCGCATCGAGTCCGGCGACCCGGAACAGCTGCCGGTGTTCGACCTCGAGGGCGTCCGGATCGGCCTCGAGACCTGTTACGACCTCCGCTTCCCCGAGGTCACCCGCCGCCTCGCAGCCCCCGAGCACGGCGCCGCCGACGTCGTGGTCCTGCCGGCCGAGTGGGTCCGTGGCCCCGGCAAGGAACACCACTGGCGGACGCTCCTGACCGCCCGCGCCATCGAGAACACGGTGTGGGTCGTCGGCGTCGGTCAGACCCCGCCGATCGGCATCGGCGGATCGGTCGTGCTCGACCCCTCCGGAGTCGCCGTGGCCGCGGCGGGCGCCGTGCCCGGCACGCTCGTCGCGACCGTCGACACGACGGTCACGGACGCGGTCCGGCAGACCAACCCCTCGCTGTCACTGCGCCGCTACGACGTGGTGCTGCGCGAGCAGCCTGGAGGCGCGGCGCACCTCCCAGCGTGACGCACCTTCCCGACGTGCCACGGTGGTCGGTGCCGACCATGCGTGGGAGGTGACGGGTGCTGTGGAGGCGGGTCGCGCCTCCAGGCCGTCAGGTGCGGTCCGCGAGACCCGACAGACGGGCCGCCGCGTCCGCGAGGACGTCTCGTCGCTTGCAGAACGCGAACCGGACGAGTGAGCGGTAGCCGACGGCGTGGTCGGGCCGGACGAACGCGGAGACCGGCACACCGACGACGCCGGCGAGCTCGGGCAGGCGGAGGCAGAACTCCCGTGCGTCGGTGTAGCCGAGCGGTGCCACGTCGGCGAGGACGAAGTACCCGCCGTCGGGGCGCATCACGTCGAAGCCCGCGGCGCGGAGCCCGCCGGCGAGCAGCTCGTGCTTCGCCGAGAGCTCGGCCGCGATGCCGGTGAACACCGTGTCCGGCAGCCGGAGCCCCGTGGCGACCGCCGGCTGGAACGGTGCGCCGTTCACGAAGGTCAGGTACTGCTTGACGGTCGTGATCGCGTCGACGAGGGCCGGCGAAGCCGTGAGCCAGCCGACCTTCCAGCCCGTGGTGCTGAAGGTCTTCCCAGCGCTCGAGACGGTCACGGTCCGCTCGGCGGCGCCGGGCAGCGTCGCGATCGGCACGTGCGGGACGTCGAACGTGAGGTGCTCGTAGACCTCGTCGGTGACGATGAGGGCGTCGTACTGCTCCGCGAGTTCGACGACGGTGGCGAGCACCTCGGCCGGGAGGACCCGACCGGTCGGGTTGTGCGGCGTGTTCACGAGCACGGCCCGGGTGCGGTCGGAGAACGCGGCGCGGAGCGTGTCCTCGTCGGGCAGGAAGTCCGGCGCGGTGAGGGGGACCGTGACGTGGGTCGCTCCGGCGAGCCGGATGAGGGCGCCGTACGCGTCGTAGAAGGGCTCGAAGGTGATCACCTCGTCGCCCGGCTCGACGAGGGCGAGGAGCGTGGCGGCGAGGGCCTCCGTCGCGCCGGCCGTGACGAGCACCTGGCGGTCCGGATCGACCTGCAGGCCGTACCAGTGCGCCTGGTGCTCGCTGATCGCCGCGCGGAGGTCCGGGGTCCCACGCCCCGGCGGGTACTGGTTGACGCCCTGGCGGATGGCGTCGACGGCCGCGTCGAGCACTTCGGCGGGGCCGTCCTCGTCCGGGAACCCCTGCCCGAGGTTGATCGACCCGGTCGCGGCGGCGAGGGCGCTCATCTCGGCGAAGACGGTCGGGGCCGGGACGCCGTCCGGTCCGAGGAGCATCGCTCCCTCGGCTGCTCGCAACCAGGGTCCTGCCTGACGCATGTGGTTCCCTCCGACGTGGTCCCGACGGCTCCGCGACCCGTCGATCCGATCCAACCTAGCGGCCCCTCGGAGCACCATCCGGGAACGGTCCCACAGGTCACGCATAAGATCGCCATAGGTCGCTCGCAGCGTCGCCAGGAGCACCGCTCAGGTGCGTCCGACAGACTGCACGAGCTTGAAAGGAGCACGTCCAGCATGACGAACACCACGCCCAACGGGCAGGGCGACGACTTCCGTCCGGACGACTCGGCAGCACAGGCCGCCGCCGAGGACGCATCGCCGAACGACTCCCAGCACGTGAACGATGCTCCGACGAGCGCGCGAGCGGACCACACCGACGTGATCGACCCCGCTCCCGCGAACGAGACCGACGTCATCCAGGCGTCGACCGACCACCCCACGGACCGCTACACAGCGCCGTACCCGACAGTGTCGGGCCAGGGCCAGGGCCAGGGCCAGGGCCAGGGCGCGGCCGATCAGGGCCAGTACGGCCAGACCTCGCAGTACGGGCAGCCGAGCCAGTACGGCCAGGCACCGCAGTACGGGCAGTCGGCCGGCTACGGGCAGCACGCCAGCCCCTACGGCGGCGACCACGCCCAGTCCGGCCAGCAGCAGGGCGACCAGTACGGCCAGCAGGCGGGCCAGTACGGCCAGCAGCAGGGCAACCAGTACGGCCAGCAGGCGGGTCAGTACGGCCAGCAGCAGGGCGACCAGTACGGCCAGCAGGCGGGTCAGTACGGCCAGCAGCCCCGCTACGGCGAGTACGCCCAGCCGACCTCCGCCCCGGCGTCCGCGTCCGAGTACGCCACCGCCGGTTCGGCGCAGGCACCGAGCTCCGCGACGAGCGCGTTCGGTGACGTCGACGGCTCCAACCAGCGGAACGGCCACTACTTCGGCGACGCGGGTGCCGCGGGAGCAGCAGGCGCGGCCGGTGTCGGCACCGCGACCCGGACCCGCTCGAGGGACGGTCGCAGCAAGCTCGTCCTCCCGATCATCGCCGGCCTCGTGGTCGCCGGTCTCGTCGGTGGCGGCGCGGGCTGGCTCGCCGGGTCCTCGCAGGACGGCGGCACCGTCGTCGGTTCCTCGTCCTCGCAGGGCGGCGGGAACCTGACGGTCAACGACTACAACAACGCGACCGTCGTCACCGCCGTGGCCGCGCAGGCGACCCCGTCGGTCGTGACGATCAACGTCTCGTCGAGCAGCGAGGCCGGCACCGGCTCGGGCGTCGTGTTCAGCAAGGACGGCTACATCGTCACGAACACCCACGTGGTGACGCTCGACGGTGACAGCTCGAACGGCACGATCACGGTGACGACCTCGGACGGCAAGATCTACCCGGCGAAGCTCGTCGGCACCGACCCGACGGTCGACCTCGCGGTCATCAAGATCGACGCCAGCGGGATGAAGCCGATCAGCTTCGCGGACTCGTCCAACCTCAACGTGGGCGACACCGCGGTCGCGATCGGTGCGCCGCTCGGGCTGTCGAACACCGTGACCGACGGCATCGTCTCGACCCTCAGCCGCAGCATCCAGGTCACGTCGAGCGCGCCCAGCGAGGGCGGCGACTCGAACGAGGGCGGCAACGGCAGCGGCGGCCCGTTCGACTTCTGGGGCAACGGCGACAACGGCAGCAGCTCGTCCTCGACCAGCACCGTGTCCCTGCCGGTCATCCAGACGGACGCGTCGATCAACCCGGGCAACTCCGGCGGTGCGCTGCTCGACTCCAAGGGCAAGCTGATCGGCATCAACGTGGCGATCGCGAGCGCGAGCAGCTCGTCGGACTCCACGAGCCAGTCGGGCAGCATCGGCGTCGGCTTCTCGATCCCGGCGAACCTCGTGAAGCGTGTCGCGAACGAGATCAAGGACAACGGCTCGGCGACGCACGGGCTCCTCGGAGCCACGGTCGGCGACGCCGCCGAGGACGCCAAGGCCACCCAGATGGGCGGACTCATCAAGTCCGTCTCGTCGGGCGGAGCCGCGGCCAAGGCCGGCCTGCAGAAGGGCGACGTGGTCACGAAGATCGGTTCGGCGACGGTCTCCGACGCCACCGACCTGACGGCGCAGGTCCGCTACTTCGCGGGTGGCGCGAAGACGACGATCACCTACCTCCGTGGCGGGGAGACCCGCGAGACGGACGTGACGCTCGGGACCTACAAGGGCTGAGGCGGTCGACGCAGGACACGCCTGACGGGAGGCACGGTGCCAGCTGGCACCATGCCTCCCGTCCGTCTCCGGGTTGGGTCCCGGGCCGCTGGTCGCGTCGTCGACGGGTGGTGTCCTTGATAGGCTCAGGGTCGCTCTGCGGGGCGGCACCGTCCGCGGTGCGTCCCGTGCACCCAGCCAGGACCCCGAGGTACGCATGCAGACAGACGGACAGCCCTTGCCGGGCGTCTCGTACGTGATGCCCGTCCTCAACGAGGTCACCGAGGTCCGCGCCGCCGTCCAGAGCCTGCTCGACCAGGACTACGCCGGTGCGTTCGAGGTCATCCTCGCGCTCGGACCGTCGATCGACGGCACGAACGAGCTGGTGGCCGAGATGAGCGACGCCGATCCCCGGATCCGGGCGATCGACAACCCGGTCGGGTCGACCCCCGCCGGCCTCAACGTGGCGATCCGGGCGTCGGTGCACCCGATCGTGGTCCGTGTCGACGCGCACTCGGTGCTGCCGACGGACTACACGCGGATCGCGGTCCGGGTGCTGCAGGACTCGGGCGCGGACAACGTCGGCGGGATCATGCACGCCGAGGGCCGCACGCCCTTCGAGCGGGCCGTCGCGTTGGCGTACGGCAGCCGCGTCGGGCTCGGCGGTACCCCGCACCACGTCGGCGGGCAGGCGGGACCGGCCGAAACCGCGTACCTCGGCGTGTTCCGACGCGACCGCCTGTTCGAGGTCGGCCTCTTCGACGAGGGCATCAAGCGCGGCCAGGACTGGGAACTCAACCGCAGGCTGCGCCAGACCGGCGGCACCGTGTGGTTCACCCCCGAACTCGTGGTGACGTACCGTCCGCGGCCGAGCCTCAAGCGGCTGGTCCGGCAGTTCGTCGCGACCGGTCTCTGGCGCGGCGAACTCGCTCGCCGGTTCCCCGCGAACAACGGACTGCGCTACTTCGTCCCGCCGGCGATGGTCGCGGCGATGGCGCTCGGCATCGTGGCCGGCGTCGTCGGGATCATCGGCGCGGCCCTCGGGACCGGAGCGGCCTGGGCGCTGCTCGGCTTCGTGGTGCCCGCCGTCTACATCGTCTTCGTCGTCCTGGGGGCCGTCGCGGTCGCCCGGCGTTCGGGGCTGCCGACGCTCCTCTGGCTGCTCGTGGTGCTGCCCTGCATCCACGTCGGCTGGGGTGTCGGCTTCATCATCGGCTTCCTCACCCGGACGTCCGAGCTGACCACCCACACGGGACGGTGAACTGACCTCTTGACCGATGACACCACCGGTCGCGGCGACTCCCGCCCGACCTCGATCGCCGAGCTCCGCGCGGTCGCCCAGCCGCACGAGGTCCGCTCGCGGGCGAACGCCGAGCACTGGACCGCGTCCCTCTACCTGCGCGACGTCTCGCCCTACCTGACCTGGCTGCTGCTGAAGACGCGGGTGACCGCGAACCAGGTGACGGGCCTGATGATCCTGGTCGGCTGGAGCGTCGCCGCGGCGCTGCTGATCCCGGGCATCTGGGGTGCGCTGCTCGCGCTCGTCCTCGGACAGCTGCAGATGCTCGTCGACTGCTCCGACGGGGAGGTCGCGCGGTGGCGGGGGACCCGGTCGCCCGCCGGGGTCTTCCTCGACAAGGTCGGGCACTACACGACCGAGGGCCTGATCCCGATCGCGCTCGGTGTGCGTGCGGCCACGTGGCCGATCCACGGCGCGGACTGGATGTGGACCACGATCGGGTGCGCCCTGGGCCTCGTGATCGTCCTCAACAAGGCCCTCAACGACATGGTGCACGTCGCCCGTGCGAACTCCGGCCTCGACAAGCTCGTCGACCGCCGCGACGCCGGCACGGTCCCGTCCGGCCGTCGGCTCGCGACCCTGCGCCGGGCCGCTCGGTTCCTGCCGTTCCACCGCCTGTACCACTCGGTCGAGCTGACGATGCTGGCGTTCGTGTTCGCCCTGCTCGCGCTCGTGATCGGGCACCCGCTGGCCGACCGGATCCTGGTCGGCGCGCTCCTGCCGCTCGCCGTGCTGGCGACGTTCGGGCACTTCGTCGCGATCCTCGCGTCGAAGCGGGTCCGCGGATGACTCCCGGCACGGTCCGTCGGCACGCGGTCCCGCACCGCGAACGGCCGCGGGTGGCCGTGGTGAGCCTGTCACAGGGCACCCGGCCGGACGACCTGCGCCGTGGGCTCGAGAGCGTCCTCGCCCAGCAGGAGGTCGAGCTCGACGTGGTGTGCGTCGGCAACGGCTGGGAGCCGACGGGTCTGCCGGACGGTGTCCGCGCGCTCGCACTGCCCGAGAACGTCGGGATCCCCGCCGGGCGGAACGCCGGGGTCGAGGTCGTCGACGGCGACTACGTCTTCTTCCTCGACGACGACGCATCGGTGCCGTCGGAGACGTTCCTGCGTGACGCCATCAGCCTGTTCGAACGTGATCCGTCGCTCGGGCTGGTGCAGCCCCGTGTGGTCGACCCCACCGGCGTGGCGAACCCCACCCGCTGGATCCCGCGCATCCGGAAGGGCGACGCCGACCACTCGTCGCCGGTGTTCTCGGTCTGGGAGGGCGCTGTCGTCCTGCCGATGGACGTCTACCGTGCGACCGGGGGCTGGGGCGCCCCGTACTTCTACGCCCACGAGGGGATCGAGCTCGCCTGGCGCGTGTGGGAAGCCGGCCGCCGCGCCTGGTACGCCGGGGACCTCGTCGCGAACCACCCGGCCATCGACCCGGCACGACACCGTGAGTACTACCGGCTGAACGCACGCAACCGGGTATGGCTCGCCCGCCGCAACCTGCCGGCCGTGCTCCGTCCGCTGTACGTCGGCTCGTGGGCCGCGATCCAGGTCGCTCGCTGGTGGCGGCACCCGCGTCGCCTGGCCACCTGGTTCGGCGGCGTCCGCGAAGGCTGGACGACCGACTGCGGACCCGTGCACATCATGGGATGGCTGACGATCGGGCGCATGACGCTCGCCGGCCGCCCGCCCGTCATCTGACCCGACCACCACGCCGACACCGGAAGAGGGACCATGCCGATCCTCAGCGACGTGCGCACCGCCGTCCGGCTCGCGGAGCGCCTGCTCAAGTCGCGCCGCAGCCGTCGTGACCTCGCTCGCCAACTGCCGTCGGCTCCCGTCCCCACCCCGGGCACGATCGAGATCGCGGTGTACTTCGCCGACGGTCCGGTGAACATGTACCAGGTCCGGCAGTGGTACGCGCCGCTCGCCGAACTCGCCGCGACGCACCCGGTCGCGATCATCTCGCGCAGCCCCGGCACGATGCTGAAGTTGCTCGAGGAGTCCCCGGTGCCCGCCGTCTACGCGCGCCAGGTCGTCGACCTCGAGCGGTTCGTGGACGAGCAGGCGCCCAAGGTCGTGCTCTACGTCAACCAGAACGCCCGCAACTTCCAGATGATGCGGTACGGGCGCATGTGGCACGTCTTCGTGAACCACGGCGAGAGCGACAAGATGTACATGACGACGAACCAGTTCAAGGCGTACGACTACGCCCTGATCGCCGGTGACGCCGCTCGTGACCGTCTCGCCGACGCCCTGTGGGACTACGACCTCGACGCCCGAGCGATCGCCATCGGTCGCCCCCAGGCCGACCACTTCGCCGGAGCGGTGCCCTACCCGTCCGACGACCGCACCGTCGTGCTCTACGCGCCGACGTGGGAGGGCGACCGCCCGGCCGCGGCGTACGGATCGATCGCGAGCCACGGCACGACCATCGCCGACCAGGTGCTCGCGTCGCCCCGGCACCGGCTCGTGTACCGCCCGCACCCCCGCAGCGGCGTCCGTGAGGCCGACTACAAGGCCGCGCACGAGCGGATCGTCGCCGCGATCGCCCGTGCCAACGCCGCCGACCCGAGCGCGCACCACGTGTACGACGACGGGCCCGAGCTCGGCTGGCAGCTCGCGGACGCCGACGTGGCGATCACCGACATCAGCGCGATGATCTACGACCGGCTCGCGGTCGGGAAGCCGCTCATCGTGACCCGTCCCGTCGCGGACGAGGCGGACGTCGACGAGCGCGGGTACCTGAGCGACGCGAACTGGCTGCGGGCATCCGATGCGTCCGAGATCGTCGCACGGGTCGACGCCGCCGCGAACGACGCCGAGGAGCTCGCGAAGCTCCGGCACTGGGTGCACCGGTACTTCGGCGACACGACGCCCGGCGTGGCGACCGCACGGTTCCACGGCGCGGTCGAACGGCTGCTCGCCCGCTGGCACGAGGTCGCGTCGGAGCGCGGCGAGGACTGAGCGCCGCGGCCGGGTCGCCCGGTCAGGCAGCACGATCGTCACCGACGAGCGACATCCGCCACAGGTACTCGGAGCGGTCCGGTCGACGCCAGCGGACGACCACGACGCCGGTGTCCTCGGGGTCGGCGCCGAACACGGCGATGGAGAGCCCACGACCGGGCTCGAGCCGGCGCACGGCGAGCGGCGGGCAGTAGCCGTTGCCGAGGTGGGTGAGGGTGAGACCGTCGACGGGTTCGTCGCCGGCGTTCACCAGGTCGTAGCGGCGTGGAGCGAGGGAACGGTCGATCGTGAACGGGACTGCGTAGGCCGGTGTCGGGTGGTGCATGCCGCCACCGTAGGGGGAGGGTCCGACGTCCGGGTCCCGTTCCGGCCGTCGGCGTCGACGGCTGTGGAGGGAGGCGCGGGGAACCCTGGTTGTGGAGGAGAGTGCTCGGCCGTCAGACGCCGTAGTCGGCCGAGTAGCGGGTCAGTGCTTCCTCGATCGGACCGTCGAACTGCAGCTGCCCCTTGTCGAGGTAGAGCCCGCGATCGCAGAAGCGTCGGAGGTCCTTGTCGCTGTGCGAGACGAAGAACAGCGTCCGCCCGCCGGCGAGGAGTTCCTCGATGCGCTTGTAGCACTTCTCGCGGAACCCCTTGTCGCCCACCGCGAGGACCTCGTCCACGAGGATCACCGGCTCGTCGAGGCGGGAGATGACGGCGAACGCGATGCGCACCTTCATCCCGCTCGACAGGTGCTTGTAGGGGGTGTCGACGAAGTCGCCGATCTCGGCGAACTCGATGATCTCGTCGAAGGCGTCCCGGATCTCCGCACGGGACATGCCGTGCAGCCCCGCGGTGAGGTAGACGTTGTCCCGCACCGAGAGGTCCCCGACGAACCCGCCGGTGATCTCGATGAGCGGCGCGACGCCGGCGCCGACGTGCACGCGGCCCTCGTCCGGCAGCATCACCTGGGCGACGAGCTTGAGCAGCGTCGACTTGCCCTGACCGTTCCGGCCGACGACGCCGATCGCCTCGCCCGGACGGACGTCGAACGACACGCCTCGCAGCGCCCAGAACTCGTCCGCGCGCTTCCGCCGGTTGCTGCCGGCGAACAGGTCCTTGAAGCTCCGGCTCGCCCGCCGGTTCCGCTTGAACCGGATGCCGGCGCCACGCACCGAGATCACGGGCGCGACGACCGCGGTCCGGTCGGTCTGTTCGGTGGCGGTCATCACAGCTCCTTGAGGACCCGGTGCTCGCTGCGGCGGAACACGACGAGCCCGATCACGAGGACGACCACCGTCACGACGACCGACACCGCGACCTCGAACCAGTCGAGCTGCTTCGGGAAGAACGCTGACCGGTAGATGCCGAAGATGCCGCTCAGCGGGTTGAACGCGGCGAGGTCGTGCAGCTTGTCCGGGAGCGCCTGCGTGCCGTAGATGATCGGGGATGCGTAGAAGAGGAAGCGGAGCACGAGCTTCACGGCACGCTCGAGGTCGCGGAAGAACACCACGAGCGGCGCGACGATGAGGCCGAGGCCGTACACGAGTCCGCACTGCAGGACGATCGCCAGCGGGTACAGGGCGAGTTCCCAGTGCACCGTCGCGCCGGTGGCGATGACGAAGACCGCGAGCACCGGCAAGCTCAGGAGGAACTCGATGCCCTTCGACGCGACCACCCGTGCGACCCAGATGCTGCGGGGGATCGTCGTCGACCGGATGAGCTTGGTCTCCTTGATGAACGCGCGCGTCGAGTCGGAGACCGAGCCGGTGAACCACATCCACGGCAGCAGTGCCGACAGCAGGAACACGATGTAGGGCTCTTCGCCGACCGACCCGCGGTGGAACACCTGCGTGAAGACGAACCAGTAGATCGCCGACATCACGAGCGGGTCGAGGATCGACCAGAAGTACCCGAGCGCCGACGTGGAGTAGCGGACCCGGAGGTCGCGCACCGTCAGCAGCCAGAGGGCTTGACGATAGCGCCGACCGGCGCTCCGGGACGCCGCTGGTGCGGCAGCCGCGGGCGCGGTCGGCGCACTCGCTGTGGTCACGGTTTCCCTTCGGGCGGAACCGCCGAGGGGGTCCTGACGGTGGTTCAGGCGAACAGGTTGTTCGCGCGCTCGAGGTCCTCGGCGAAGTCGATCTCGACGGCGTACAGGTCGGAGATGTCGACCGGCGACCAGCGTAGCCCGTCCTCGCCGATGGCTGCCTCGATGCCGCCCTCGAAGTACTCCTGGTCGTCGACGCGGCCGAGCTGGCGGATGAGCGCCTGCTTGTCCTGCGCGGCGACGTAGTTGATGCCGACGGCTTCGCCGAGACCGCCCACGACCTGCTTCGACAGCTTGTGGATGAAGCCCTCGGCGTCGACCGTGTACTTGACCTCTTCGTCGGACACCTTCTCGGTGTTGACGCTGACGAACGAGCGCTCTTCGTCGATCATGTCGGCGGCCCGGACGAGCGCACGCGGGTCGAAGACCACGTCGCCGTTCATCCAGAGGACACCGCTCTTGCCCGTGGCCTTGAGCGCACGGAGGAGGCTCTTCGAGGTGTTCGTCGAGTCGTAGGACTCGTTGTAGACGAAGTTCGCCTCGGGGAAGGCCTCGACGATGTACTCCGACTTGTAGCCGACGACGATCGTCACGCGGGCGCTCGAGCCGAACGCGGCGCGGATGTTGTCGAACTGCTGCTGCATGATGGTGCGGCCGTCGCTCAGTTCGGTCAGCGGCTTCGGCAAGCTCCGCCCGAGGCGGCTGCCCATCCCCGCTGCGAGGATCACGATCTGCGTGGTCATGCTGGTCCCTTCCGGTGTCCGCCCGCGCGCCCTGGGGCACGGGCGGGCCTCGTCGAGTCTGCTCGCGGAAGGTCCGAGTTCGCCGTGAAGCCGCCGTCCCTGCGGTCATTCGCAGAACGGGGAACGTCACGGGAACACCGGCCGCAGCAGGTTTCCAAGTGGTGAACACTCCGTCGTGTCCTGGTGAATGATACGGAACCACCCCCCGTCAGGGTGCTGTCCCAGACGCTTCGTGCTCAATTCGTGACACTGTGACCGGCCGTTCCCCGGTGTCCGGGGAGCGTTGGTACGGTTGGCGCGTGGGAGCCGGAGCAGATGACGAGGACGTGTACGCCACGTCCGACGCTGCCTGGCTCACCGAGGACGACGACGCCACCGCGGCGCAGGACACCGCTGATGACGACATGGGGGACGGGGATGCGCTTGACGCCTCCGCTGAGGACGCGATGACCGACGACACGACGGTCAGCGACGACACGACCACCGACGACACGACCACCGACTCCGAGCCGACGGAGTCGGCTCCGGGGGCCGCCGCGCTGGCGGCCGCACCGACGACCACCGGACGCCGTCCCGCGAAGGCCCGTGGGGGCAAGGGCCGCGCCACGCGCCCGACGCAGACCGCGGGCACGACCGGCACCGAGCCTCCAGGCCCGGACACGCAGGACGCACCGGACGTGCGCCGGACCGACGCGCCGACCGCCACCGACGAGTCCAACCGGACCGACGAGTCGAACCGGACCGACGAGTCCACCCGGACCGACGACGCGGTCGCCGAGCCGAAGGCGAAGAAGCGTCAGGCGTCCACCAAGCGTCCCGCCACCCTGCCGAAGCAGCAGCAGCAGCCCGTGGTGCTGCGGGCCAGCGGGCTCGTGAAGCGCTACGGACAGACGCTCGCGGTCGACGAGGTGGACCTCGAGATCCGCCAGGGCTCGATCTTCGGTGTCGTCGGCCCGAACGGTGCCGGCAAGACGACGACCCTGTCGATGGTCACCGGACTCCTCCGCCCGGACGCCGGCAGCGTCACCGTGCTCGACCACGACGTGTGGGCCGACCCGGCAGCCGCGAAGCGTGACCTCGGCGTGCTGCCCGACCGGCTCCGGCTGTTCGACCGGCTCACCGGCGCGCAGCTCCTCTACTACTCGGCGACCCTCCGAGGGCTCGACGGCGCCACCGCTCGGAAGCGCAGCGCGGACCTCGCCGAGGCGTTCGGTCTGGGCGAGGCGCTCGGCCGGCAGGTCGCGGACTACTCCGTCGGCATGGCGAAGAAGATCGCCCTCGCCGCGACCCTCATCCACTCGCCCCGGGTGCTCGTGCTCGACGAACCGTTCGAGTCCGTCGACCCGGTCAGCGCAGCGACCATCACCGAGATCCTCCGCCGCTACACCAGCGGCGGCGGGACCGTGGTGCTCTCCAGCCACTCGATGGAACTCGTGCAGCGCACCTGCGACTCCGTCGCGATCATCGTCGGTGGCCGGGTCCTGGCGTCCGGCACGATGGCGCAGGTCCGCGGGCGGAAGAGCCTCGAGGACAAGTTCGTCGAACTCGCGGGCGGCCGCGTGGTGGCAGAGAGCATGGAATGGTTGCACAGCTTCTCCGGCTGAGGGCCGACCTGCTCGCGGGAGAGGTCCGTGGCAGTGCCCGCCGGTCCGTCCTCGTCGTGCTCGGCAGCCTCGCCGGCCTGGTCGCCGCGGTGTTCGTCGCGGTCGAGGTCATCGCGCTCCGCGACGCCTCGCCCGACGTCGCTCGTTCGGTCGTCGTCCCGGTCGGAACGCTCATCACCTTCGCCTTCACGGTCGTCCCGCTCGTCGTCGGCCGGGCCGACCAGTTCGACCCCCGCCGGTTCACCGTGTTCGGCATCGAGCGGCGCGACCTCGCCGTCGGACTCGGCGTCGCAGGACTCATCGGCGTGCCCGTCGTCGCGGTCGCGATCGTCGCCGTGGCGCAGTCCGTCACGTGGATGCGCGGTGTGGGAACCGGGTTGCTCGGCATCGTCGGGGCGCTGCTCGCCGTCGCGACGTGCGCGCTCCTCATCCGTGTCGGCAGCGCGGTCGGTGCTGCGCTGATCGGGGCGCACCGGTCGCGGGACGTCGGATGGCTCGTGGCGCTCGTCATCGTCGTGCTCGGCATCCCGACCGTCTCCCTGCTGCTCCGCGTCGACTGGCTCGCTCCCGAGGGCGCCGAGATGCAGCGTGTCGCCGACATCGCCGGGTGGACGCCGTGGGGTGCCGCCTGGGCAGTGCCCGCCGACGTCGCCAGCGGACGGGTCGGCGAGGGCATCGTCAAGCTCGTCGTCGCGGTCGTCGTCGTGGCCCTGCTCGCCTGGGCCTGGTGGGCCGTCGTCGGCCGGGCGCTCGAGACCGTGGACGGCCGGGCCCGCACCCGTCGCTACCGTGGCCTCGGCTGGTTCGACCGGCTCGGCTCGACCCCGGTGGGCGCCGTCGCAGCGCGGGCACTGACCTACTGGGGACGCGACCCGCGCTACCGAATGTCGTACCTCGTCATCCTGTTCGTACCGGTCGTGGTGATCCCGCTCGGGGTCGCCGGCGTGCCCTGGCACTGGACGGCGCTCGTACCCCTGCCGCTGATGGCCCTCATCGCCGGGTTCCTGCCGCACAACGACGTCTCGTACGACAACACCGCCGTGTGGCTGCACGTCGCCTCGGGCGCCCCGGGCTGGAGCGACCGCCTGGGCCGCCTCGTGCCGGTGCTCGCCGTCGGCCTCCCCGCGATCGTGGCGGGCGCGTGGGTGTCCGCGTGGCTGTTCGGCGACCGGACCGCGTTCCCGGTGCTCATCGGGGTCAGCGCGAGCGCGCTCCTGGCGGGACTCGGTCTGTCGAGCGTCGTGTCCGTCCTGCTGCCGTACCCGACCGTCCGGCCCGGCGACCACCCGTTCCAGCAGCCGCAGGCCGCGGGGGTGCTCGCCTCCGTCGCGCAGTCGTCGATGGTGATCGGGATCGTCGTGTGCACCGTGCCGGCCGCGTGGCTCGCCGTGCTCGCGTTCGTCGACGGACCGGCGCCGTGGGCCGTCCTGACGCTCGTCGTCGGCCTCGTGGTGGGCGTGGTCGTCCTGGCGATCGGCGTCGTGGTGGGCGGCCGGCTCTTCGACCGGCACGGCCCGGACCTGCTGGCAGCGGCGCAGCGCAACTGACCCGGGTCGCGTCCGGCGCGACCACCGACGGCCTGGAGGCGCGTGGCGGATCCGCCACGCGCCTCCAGGCCGTCTGCGGTCGCGCCCGGGTGCCGGGCGGGGGGTGCTGCTGCGCGCTGGGCCGGGTGCTGAGTGCCGCGTGCTGCGCGTCGCGCCGCCCGCCTCAGCGTCCGTTCTCGTGCGCGTTCCGGTGTCGGCCTCGGCGGGCGGGCGAAATGCCAGCGTGTGGGCTCCGTGAGCTGCGGTATTTCGCCCGCTCGACGGGGACGAGTGGCGGGAGCTGCGCGGCCGAGACGAGCGGGCGGATTCGCTGGGTGCGCGAAGCGGGGGACCGCGGGGTTTCGCCCGCTCGACGAACGGGCGGTCGGGTCGGGCGGCGCGGGTGGCGGCGCGGTTGGCCGGTCGTGATGACGAGCGGGCGGAATCGCTGGGTGCGCGAAGCGCGCACGGAGGCTTTTTCGCCCGCTCGACGGGGACGGTGGCGGGAGCTGCGCGGTCGATGACGAGCGGGCGGAGTCGCTGGGTGCGTGAGGTGGGGACCGCGGTATTTCGCCCGCTCGACGGGGACGGGTGGCGGGAGCTGCGCGGTCGATGACGAGCGGGCGGAATCGCTGGGTGCGCGAAGCGGGCACGGAGGCTTTTTCGCCCGCTCGACGGGTACGGGTGGCGGGAGCTGCGCGGTCGATGACGAGCGGGCGGAGTCGCTGGGTGCGCGAAGCGGGGACTACGGTATTTCGCCCGCTCGCGAAGGGGCGCACGGCGGCACCGCACGGCAGCACCGCCCGCACCGCACGCACGCCAGCCCGCCCGCCCGCCCGCGGGAGGGCTGCCACGACGACCGCACCCGTCGTACCCTTGCAGGATGAGCATGACGGAACCCGGCGGCGGCCTCGACGTGATGGACCGTGAGCTCGAGAAGCTCCTCGAAGAGGAAGCGATCGAGCCCGGCGACCACGAGCGGTTCTCGCACTACGTGAAGAAGGACAAGATCCTGCAGTCGGCCCTCAGCGGCAAGCCCGTGAAGGCCCTCTGCGGCAAGAAGTGGATCCCGGGCCGTGACCCGGAGAAGTTCCCGGTCTGCCCGGACTGCAAGGCCATCTACGAGAAGATGAAGGCCGAGTAGCCCCGGTCAGATGATCAGCGTGGGGATCGCAGGGTCCCCGCGACCGATCCGCGCCGCGTCGGCCGGCAGCTCCGCCTTCGCGAGCTTGTGGTGCGCCCGTGCGGCCTCGACCCCGCGTGCACCGAGGTAGGCCGGGTCGACCTCGCCGTTCGTGACCACGGGGACGAGCAGCGGTCGCTCGTCGGGCCCGACCTGGCCGGTGGTGAGCACGACCTCGGCCGTGGCGATGCCGTTCCGGAGCCGTCGTCCGGCTTCCTTCCGGCCGCCGAGGGACGCCTTGTCGGCGGACTTCTTCGCGACGGACACCCACTCGCCCGAGTCCGAGCGGTGCGCGACGAGCTTGAAGACCATCCCGGCGGCGGGGTGGCCGGAGCCGGACACGACCGAGGTCCCGACGCCGTACGAGTCCACGGGGGCGGCCCGGAGCGCCGCGATCGTGTACTCGTCGAGGTCGTTCGTGACGGTGATCTTCGTCGAGGTGGCGCCGAGCCGGTCGAGCTGCGCGCGGACGCCGGCGACGACGGACGGCAGGTCGCCGCTGTCGATGCGGACGGCGCCGAGCTTGCCGTCGGTCAGGCGCACGGCCGTGTCGACGGCGGTCTCGATGTCGTAGGTGTCGACGAGCAGCGTCGTCCCGGTGCCGAGCGCGTCGAGCTGCGACCGGAAGGCTGCTTCCTCGGAGTCGTGCAGCAGCGTGAACGCGTGCGCGGCGGTGCCCATCGTCGGGATGCCCCACGTCCGTCCGGCCTCGAGGTTGCTCGTCGCGCCGAAGCCGGCGATGTACGCGGCCCGGGCTGCGGCGACGGCGTTCCACTCGCCGGTGCGGCGGGAGCCCATCTCGGCGAGGGGCCGCTTGTCGGCGGCGGAGACCATGCGTGCTGCGGCGGACGCGATCGCGGAGTCGGCGTTGAAGATGCTCAGCGCGAGGGTCTCGAGCACGACGGACTCGGCGAAGGTGCCCTCGATCTGCAGGACGGGGGAGTTCGGGAAGAAGACCTCGCCCTCGCGGTAGGCGCGGACGTCGCCGGTGAACCGGTAGTCGGCGAGCCACGTCGCGGTGCCCTCGTCGATGACGCCGCGGTCACGCAGGAAGCCGATCTCCTCGTCGCCGAAGCGGAAGTCGGTGAGGGCGGTGAGGAACCGGCCGAGTCCGGCCACGACCCCGTAGCGGCGGCCGTCCGGCAGGCGCCGGGCGAAGACCTCGAACACGCACCGTCGGTCGGCGGTGCCGTCCTTCAGGGCCGCGTCGACCATGGTGAGTTCGTACTGGTCGGTCAGGAGCGCGCTGGTCACCTTGACGACACTACCCAGACGGGCGGACTGGAGGCGCGGATTGCGTCGTGCCGTCGGCGAGCGTCGGTACGCTGGTCACCGTGACGGATGCACCGATCGGAGTCTTCGACAGCGGGGTCGGTGGACTCACGGTGGCCCGCGCGATCATCGACCAGCTGCCCCGCGAGAGCATCCGGTACGTCGGCGACACCCTGCACTCGCCGTACGGCCCGAAGCCGATCGCCGACGTCCGCCGGTACGCGCTCGACGTCATGGACGACCTGGTCGAGCAGGGCGTGAAGGCGCTCGTCATCGCGTGCAACACGGCGTCCTCCGCCGTGCTCCGTGACGCCCGTGAACGGTACGAGCAGGCGTACGGCATCCCGGTGGTCGAGGTGATCCAGCCCGCGGCCCGCGCCGCGGTGAAGCAGACCCGCACGGGGCGCATCGGGGTCATCGGCACGGTCGGCACCATCGCGTCGCGGTCCTACGAGGACGCCTTCGCGGTCGCGTCCGACGTCACCCTGAGCCTCGCCGCCTGCCCGCGGTTCGTGGAGTTCGTCGAGACCGGCGACACCTCGTCCCCGGCGCTCCGGGCGGTCGCCGAGGGGTACCTCGCCCCGGTCCGTGACGCCGACGTCGACACCCTCGTGCTCGGCTGCACCCACTACCCGCTGATGTCCGCCGCGATCCAGTACGTGATGGGTCCCGACGTGACGCTCGTCTCCAGCGCCGAGGAGACCGCGAACGACGTGTACCGGCGGCTCGTCGAGCACGGGCTCGAACGCACCGCCCCCGAACCGCCGACGTACTCGTTCGAGGCGACCGGTGACGACAAGAACGGTTTCATCCGACTCGCCCGGCGCTTCCTCGGACCCGAGGTCTCCAGCGTCGGCCACCTCCAGACCGGGGCCATCACGCTGCCCCGCATCGAAAGGACCCCATGAGCGACACGCTCCGCATCGACGGCCGCACCGCGACCGACCTCCGTCCCGTCACGATCGAGCGGGGGTGGAGCACGCAGGCCGAGGGCAGCGCGCTCATCTCGTTCGGCGACACCCGGGTGCTCTGCACCGCCTCGTTCACGAACGGCGTCCCGCGCTGGCTCTCCGGCAAGGGCACCGGCTGGGTCACCGCCGAGTACTCGATGCTGCCCCGCTCCACGAACGAGCGGATGCAGCGCGAGTCCATCAAGGGCAAGGTCGGCGGCCGCACGCACGAGATCTCGCGGCTGATCGGTCGTTCGCTCCGTGCCGTGGTCGACACGAAGGCGCTCGGTGAGAACACCCTCGTCATCGACTGCGACGTGCTGCAGGCCGACGGCGGGACCCGCACGGCGTCGATCACGGGCGCGTACGTGGCGATGGCCGACGCGATCGAGTGGGGCCGCGACAAGGGCTTCATCGCGAAGAAGGCGACCCCGCTGACCGAGAGCGTGCAGGCGGTCTCGGTCGGGATCGTCAAGGGCGAGCCGATGCTCGACCTGGCCTACACGGAGGACTCCGCGGCCGACACCGACATGAACATCGTCACGACCGGCTCCGGCAAGTTCATCGAGGTGCAGGGGACGGCCGAGCACGCGCCGTTCGACCGCGACGAGTTGAACGTCCTGCTCGACCTCGGCCTGGCGGGCAACCAGTCGCTCGCCGCGATCCAGAAGACCGTCCTGGGGCTCGCGTGACCTCGCGCACGGTGGTCCTCGCGACGCACAACCAGGGGAAGGTCGTCGAGCTGCGCGAGATCCTCGGCGAGGCCCTCGGCGGTGTCGAGCTCGTCGGCTACGACGGCCCCGAGCCGGTCGAGGACGGCGACACCTACGCCGCGAACGCCCTCATCAAGGCGCGTGCGGCAGTCGCCCACACCGGGCTGCCCGCGCTCGCCGACGACTCGGGCATCGCGGTCGACGTCCTCGGCGGTGCGCCCGGCATCCACTCGGCCCGGTACGCGGGGACCCGCTCGGACGCGGACAACATCGCGCTGCTGCTGCGGAACCTCGAGGGCGTGCTCGAGCGCACTGCGGCCTTCGTCTGCGCGGCGGCGTTCGTGACGCCCGAGGGCGAGGAACACGTGGTCGAGGCCGTGTGGAACGGCGAGGTCCTGACGGCGCCCGTCGGCACCGGCGGACACGGGTACGACCCGGTGTTCAAGGCGGACGACGTCGCGGTGTCCTCGGCGGAGCTGACGCGTGCGGAGAAGAACGCACTGAGCCACCGTGCGAAGGCGTTCCGCGGGATCGCGCCGACCGTGCGGGAGCACTTCGGCGTCTGACGAGCGCGGGCCCCGACGCCCGCCGCAGCACGCGGCACAACCACAGTCGGCCCGAACCACGTGATCACGTGGTTCGGGCCGACTGTGGTTGTGCGAGGCGTTTCGGAGGCGGGCGGGCCGCCGCGACTACTCGGTCGCGGTCCGCTCCTGCTCGTCGCGCTTGGCCTTGCGGGCGTTCCGGATGTACGTGAGCGCCATCGGCACGACGGTCACGACGACCGCCGCGAGCAGGATGATGTCGATGTACTCGCGGACGATGTGCGCGACGAACGGGATGTGCCCGATGAAGTACCCGAGGAACGTGACCCCGACGCCCCAGACGAGGGCCCCGATCGCGTTGTAGAGCGAGTACTTCTTGTAGTCCATCCGCCCGACGCCGGCGGCGATCGGCGCGAAGGTGCGGACGACCGGCACGAAGCGGGCGAGGATGACGGCGAGCGGCCCGAAGCGGTGGAAGAAGGCGTTCGTGCGGTCGACGTTCGCCTTCGAGAACAGTCCGCTCTCGCGGCGTTCGAAGATCGGCGGACCGGCCTTCTTCCCGATGAAGTACCCGAGCTCCCCGCCGAGGAACGCGGCCGCGCCGATCATGAGCGCGGCGACCCAGATCGGGATGCCGCCGATCTCGCCACCGCGGTCGAAGGCGAACAGGCCGGTGATGACGAGCAGGCTGTCGCCGGGGAAGATGAACCCGATGAGCAGGCCCGTCTCGGCGAACACGATCGCACAGACGACGAGCACCGCGATCGCCCCGAAGTGATCGAGGATGTACTGCGGATCCAGCCAGGGGATCAGGGCGAGGGCGACGGAGTGCATGGTTCTTCCGGGTGGAGGGCGGGGTCACGGGGAGGACTCCCGCGTGACGAGGGTACCGTCCGGGGGTCGTCGGCCCATCCGCCCGGGGTATGACTTCCCTCCGGGTGCGGGAGAAGTGCGGAAGACCGTGCTGCTGTCCGTGCGGAAGGAGGGACTCGAACCCTCACGCCTGGGGCACAGGAACCTAAATCCTGCGTGTCTACCGATTCCACCACTCCCGCGAGCAGCGGCAGTCTACCGAGGGCGGGCGGCGGGGCGGCGGTGATCCGCGCCTCCAGGCCGTCGCCGGACCGGCCGTGCTGCGGGCGTCAGCGAAACGGTCAGCGCAACTGTCGGGGCAGGTACCTCGGGACGTAGCGCAGCAGGATCCCCGCGCCGACCAGGCCGAGCACGCCCATCACCCCGCTCGCCACCGCGATCGACGCGACCGCCGTCACCCCGGCGATCACGAGGGGCGCAGCGGCCTGGCCGAAGTCCCCGGTGAACCGCCAGGCACCCAGGAACGGGGCCGGGTTGCCCCGCGGTGCCAGGTCCGCGCCGAGCGTCATGAGGATGCCGGAGCCGACGCCGTTCGCGAGCGACATCCCGATGGCGATGGCGACGAACCAGCCGACCCGTGCGTCGAGGTGTCCCGACCACGCGAGGAGGAAGTAGCTGACGCTCAGGCCGAGCATGCAGGGGAGGGCGCTCGCCAGACGACCCCAGCGGTCCATGATCTGGCCGCTCGTGTAGAAGAGCGCGAAGTCGACGGCACCGGCGATGCCGATGACGAGCGCTGCGGTGGCGTCGTCGAGGCCGACGCTGACCGCCCAGAGCGGCAGGATCACCTGCCGTCCGGCGCGGAGCGCGCCGATGAGTCCGGCGCCGCTCCCGAGGCGGAGCAGGACGGCGCGGTTCGCGCGGATGGTGCGGAAGAGGCCGTGGGCCTCCTGTTGGACGAAGTGCGCACCGGTGTCGGCGGGCGGTTCCGCCGGATTCGTCGTGTCGGTCGTGCCCGTCGCGTCGGTCACGTCGGTCATCCGGTCCGGTGCGGGCCGGGAGGCGCGGGGCGGCTTCCGCAGACCGCGTGCGCCCGTCGCCGGGTCGCGCAGGACGAGGAGCACCACCGCCGCCGCGAGGCAGCAGACGATGTGGATCCAGAAGGCGCTCTGCGTCGTGCCCGTCAGGTGGACCACCCCGGCGGCGATGAAGGGACCGACGAAGTAGCCGAAGCGGAAGACCCCGCCGAGGCTCGACAGGGCCCGTGCCCGGATGTGCAGGGGGATCGCGGTCGTCATGTAGGCGTGCCGGGCGAGGGCGAAGACGGCGGTCGAGACACCGACGAGGAACACCCCGAGCGCGAGCACCCACGCGTTCGGCGCCACGGTGCAGACGAGGAGACCGACGACGGACACCACCGCCGCGCCGATCATCGCGTTCCGTTCACCGATCCGTGCGACGACGACCCCCGAGGGCACGTCGCCGATGAGCTCCCCGACGAGGATGAGCGCGGCGACGAACCCGGCGAACGCCAGGCTCGCACCGAGCGAGGACGCCGCGATCGGGATGATCGGGATGATCGCTCCCTCGCCGATCGCGAAGAGTGCGGCGGGCAGGAACCCGGACAGCAGGACCGCCCGGAAGTCGAAGGCGGGGGTGTCGGAGGTCATCGCTCGTGCAAGGGTACGCGGGACGCTTACCCTTGATGCATGCGAGTACTTGCAGCGATGAGCGGTGGTGTCGACTCGGCGGTGGCCGCCGCACGGGCCGTCGACGCAGGACACGACGTGGTCGGCGTGCACCTCGCCCTCAGCCGGATGCCCGGCACGCTCCGCACCGGCAGTCGTGGGTGCTGCACGATCGAGGACTCGATGGACGCCCAGCGCGCCGCGTCCGCCCTCGGGATCCCGTACTACGTGTGGGACTTCTCGGCCCGGTTCAAGGAGGACGTCGTCGACGACTTCGTGGCCGAGTACCAGGCCGGTCGGACGCCGAACCCCTGCATGCGGTGCAACGAGCGGATCAAGTTCGCGGCACTGCTCGAGAAGGCGCTCGCCCTCGGGTTCGACGCCGTCGCGACCGGCCACTACGCCTCCATCGTCACCGGACCGGACGGCGCACGGGAGCTCCACCGGTCGGCGGCGTGGGCGAAGGACCAGTCCTACGTGCTCGGCGTGCTGACCGCCGAGCAGCTGCAGCACGCGATGTTCCCGCTCGGCGCGACGCCGTCGAAGGACGAGGTCCGTGCCGAGGCCGCTCAGCGCGGTCTGACGGTCGCGCAGAAGCCGGACTCCTACGACATCTGCTTCATCCCCGACGGGGACACCCGCGGCTGGCTGGCCGACCGGGTCGGCGCCGCCCCGGGCGAGGTCGTCGAGCGCGACGGCACGGTCGTCGGCTCGCACGACGGCGCGACCGGCTACACGGTGGGACAGCGGCGCGGGCTCGCCCTCGGTCGCCCCGCAGCGGACGGCAAGCCCCGGTTCGTGCTCGAGATCCGACCGAAGGACAACACGGTCGTGGTCGGCCCGAAGGAGGCGCTCGACGTCACCTCGATGTCCGGGTCGCGGTTCACGTGGGCCGGCACCGCTCCCGCCGACCCGTCCGTCCCGTTCGCGTGCGACGTGCAGATCCGTGCCCACGCCGACCCGGTGCCGGCCACCGCGCGGGTGTCCGACGGGCTCCTGGTGATCGACGTGGACGCGCCGCTCTCGGGCGTCGCCCCGGGGCAGACCGCGGTCGTCTACGTCGGCACGCGCGTCCTCGGGCAGTGCACGATCGACTCCACGGTGTCGGCGGTCCCCACGACGGTGTGATCCCAGGGTCGGTGGCGCCCTGTAGAACTGTTCCATGAGCGAGACCGACGCCACGTTCGAGACCATCGACCCCGCCGAGCTCGACGCCGCGCAGGCGCAGCGCGAGGTGGACCGGCTCCGGTCCCGGATCAACGAGCTGCGGCGCGCGTACTACTACGGCGAGAACGGCTCGACGGCGTCCGACGCCGAGTACGACACGATGGCCCGACGGCTCGCAGCGATCGAGCAGCGCTTCCCGGAGCTCCTCACCGACGACAGCCCGACGCAGACGGTCGGAGCGGACGCGCAGGCCCAGTGGGTCCAGTTCGCGCCGGTCGAGCACGCCGAGCGGATGCTGAGCCTCGACAACGTGTTCAGCCCCGAGGAACTCACCGACTGGGCGGTCAAGGTCCAGCGGGACGCCGGCGCCGAGCGCGTCCGGTTCCTCACCGAGCTGAAGATCGACGGGCTCGCGATCAACCTGCGCTACGAGGACGGCCGGCTCGTCTCGGCCGCCACCCGCGGCGACGGCGTCGTGGGCGAGGACGTCACCGGCAACGTGCTCACGATGGGCACCATCCCGGACCGCCTCTCCGGCAGCGGACACCCGCCCATCGTCGAGGTCCGTGGCGAGATCTTCTTCCCGGTCGAGCAGTTCGACGAGCTGAACGCCCGGCAGCGCGACGCGGGGGAGCGTGTCTTCGCCAACCCGCGGAACGCCGCGGCCGGCTCCCTCCGTCAGAAGGAAGAGGGCAAGTCCGAGGCGAAGCGCGTGCTCATGGTCGACCGGCTCCGACGGCTGCGCATGCTCGTGCACGGCATCGGCGCGTGGCCGGTCCGCGAACTCGAGCGGGACACCGACGTCCGCGCGCAGTCCGAGGTGTACGAGCTCCTGCAGTCGTGGGGTCTGCCGACGTCGAGCCACTACCGGGTGTTCGACACCATCGACGAGGTCATCGGCTTCGTGCGGGACTACGGCGACCGCCGCGCCTCGGTCGAGCACCAGATCGACGGCATCGTGATCAAGGTCGACGACCTCGCCCTGCACGAGGAACTCGGCTCGACCTCCCGCGCGCCCCGTTGGGCGATCGCGTACAAGTACCCGCCGGAGGAAGTGCACACGAAGCTCGTCGACATCGTCGTGAGCGTCGGGCGGACCGGTCGTGCGACCCCGTTCGCGGTGATGGCCCCGGCCGAGGTCGCCGGGTCGGTGGTCCGCCAGGCAACGCTGCACAACCAGCAGGTCGTCAAGGCGAAGGGCGTCCTCATCGGCGACACGGTCGTGCTGCGGAAGGCCGGCGACGTCATCCCCGAGGTGCTCGGGCCGGTGGTGGAGCTCCGGGACGGCAGCGAACGCGAGTTCGTGATGCCCACGAACTGCCCCGAGTGCGGCACGCCCCTCGCCCCGGCGAAGGAGGGCGACATCGACCTCCGCTGCCCGAACGCGAAGAGCTGCCCGGCGCAGGTCCGTGGCCGGGTCGAGCACATCGCCTCCCGCGGGTCGCTCGACATCGAGGGACTCGGCGAGGTCGCCGCGGCGGCGCTGACGCAGCCGTCGCACCCGGAGCAGCCCCCGCTCGTGACCGAGGCCGGCCTGTTCGACCTGACGATGGAGGACGTCGTGCCGATCGAGGTGATCGTCCGCGACTCCGAGACCGGCATGGAGAAGACGGCCGACGACGGTGCCCCCAAGCGCGTGACCCCGTTCAGTCGGGCGCGCAAGAAGACCGACCCGCCCTTCGACCCGGATGCCCGCGGCGCCGACCACACCGGCGAGCCGAGCCGCTACCCGTCGAAGAACGCGTTCGAGATGCTCGCGAACATCGACGCCGCGAAGACGAAGCCGTTGTGGCGCATCCTGGTCGGCCTGAGCATCCGGCACGTCGGTCCGGTCGCGGCGCGTGCGCTCGCGAATCACTTCGGCTCCCTCGACGCCATCCGATCGGCCTCGCGCGAGGAGCTCGCGGCCGTCGACGGCGTCGGCGGGATCATCGCCGACGCCCTGCTCGACTGGTTCGAGGTGGACTGGCACCGCGAGATCATCGAGCGCTGGACCGCCGCCGGCGTGCAGTTCACGACGCCGGGCCACCCCGGCCCCGGAGCCGCCGAGACCGAGGGCGGGGTCCTCAGCGGGGTGACGGTCGTCGCGACCGGCTCGCTCGAGGGGTACAGCCGCGAGGGCGCGCAGGAGGCGATCATCGCCGCCGGGGGCAAGGCGGCGTCGAGCGTGAGCAAGAAGACCGACTTCGTCGCCGCCGGTCCGGGTGCCGGTTCGAAGCTCACGAAGGCCGAGCAGCTCGGGCTCCGGATCATCGACGCGGAGCAGTTCCGGCTGCTCGTGACCGAGGGGCCGGCCGCGCTCGGCGACGCGCCGGAGCCGGATCCAGCAGCTGAGTAGTCCTCGAGCCCACACGGAACGGCTGTCCAGACGCCGCGGCGCGCCCCTCGCCCCACCCAGTTCAGGGGGCAAGTTGCAACTCGCACGACACGGGGACCGGCATTCTCCTTACACTCGTTAGAGCATCACCCGTTGTCTGCAGGGGGACGACGGGACGGCCTTCCCGGGGGAGACCCGATTGCTGCTCATCGCCGCGGCTCTGCTCACCGCCTCGATGCACTCGCTCGGAGTGGTCGAGGCCCCAGTCGCGCCCACCACGCACTCCGTCGCGGCCCAGACGGTGTCCACCAGGCTCGTCGCCGACGTGACTCGCTCACGGCCGGTCACGTCCGGGGTGCAGATGACCGCGGAGGACCTCGCGACCGCACACGGTCGCACGTTCCTCGTCGACCTGTCGTCGCTCGACCGGTCCGCGCTCGTCCGTGCCGCGACCGATGGACGAGTCCTCGCGACCGCGGAGGACGACCCGCCGTCGGCCTCGGACGTCACGACCTGGTGGGCCGGCCTCGGAGCCGACGAGCACCGTCTGCTCGAGACCGCGGCGCCGTCCGTCGTCGGGAACCTCGAGGGCGTGCCCTACGACGTCCGTGACCGTGCCAACCGCGCCGTGCTCGAGGCCGGCCTGACGGACCCCTCGGTGAGCGCGGCCCGCACGGCCATGCTCGGCCAGGTGGAGCAGTCGCTCGTCCACGAACCCGGAGCACCGCGCCGGAACCTCATCACGCTCGACACCCGCGGCTCCGGACGCGCGGCGATCGCCATCGGCGACCTCGACACCGCGGCCGACGTCACGGTCGTCGTCCCCGGGATGTTCTTCACCGTCACCGGGCAGATGACCGACTTCACGAACACCGCGAACGACCTGTACAGCGAGCAGGCGACGCTCGCCGGGGTCGCCGCGCCGGGGTCCGGGACCGGCGTCGCCGTCGTCGCGTGGATGGGGTACCGCACGCCGGACCTGTCCAACATCCTGTCGCTCGGCCTGGCGAAGACCGGGGCCGAACGGCTCGAGCGGACCGTCGACGGGGTCCGTCAGATCCGGGACGCCGAGCAGCCGCGGATCAACATCGTCGCGCACTCGTACGGGTCCACGACGGCCCTGATGGCGCTGGCGTCCGGACGGATGCGCGCCGACTCCCTGACCGTGCTCGGATCGCCGGGCAGCGACGTGCAGACGTCGGCCGAGCTCGCGGTCGGTGCCGGCCAGGTGTTCGTCGGCGACGCCCACAGCGACCCCATCGCGGGCTCCGGGTACTTCGGCACCGACCCGGGCTCGAAGGCGTTCGGTTCGACGGTCCTCGACCTCGCCGGTGGCGCGGACCAGCAGGACGCCGGGGACGTGTTCCGTCGGCCGAACGGACACAACGACTACCTGAAGCCCGGCACGGCCTCGCTGCACGACGTGGCGCTCATCTCGGTCGGCCGTGGCGACCTCGTCCGTGACGAACTCCGACGGGGCGAGGGCGGGAAGGACGGCGTCCCGCAGACGTCGCCGGACATGTACCTCGTGCGACCGCAGGACCTGCAGCCGCGCGACTGACCACACGGGGGCTCGGCCGGGTGACGCGGCCCGGGTCCCGGGTGCCCGGTGCCGGGTGCCGGGTGGCGGAGCCTGGGTGGGAACCTGTGTGCCGACGCAGCCTCATCTGGTTCCACGGCAGAACCAGTACAGCCCTGCCCCATACCGTGCCGTGCATGCGTGTGGTGCGATGGCCTGGTGCTCTCCTGACGTTCGTCGCGCTGTCGGCGCTGGCCGGCATGCTCGTCGCCGTCGCCGTGACCCCGGGCGTCGCCGTCGCGGGTGAGGGGACCTCCGGGGCGGTCGCCTTCTTCGAGGACCTGCCGAGCTACCTGGACATCAAGACCCCGCAGCAGGTGTCGTCCGTCTACGCGACGAAGGACGGTCAGCAGGTCAAGATCGCGTCGTTCTACGCCGAGAACCGGACGACCGTGGCGTCGAACGCGATGGCCGACACGCTCAAGCGGGCCGCGATCGACACCGAGGACCCGAGGTTCCTCGACGAGGGCGGGATCGACGTCGTCGGGACGCTCCGCGGCGCGGCCGCGACCGTCGTCGGCGGGGACGTGCAGGGCGGGTCGAGCATCACCCAGCAGTACGTCAAGAACGTCCTCGTGCAGGAGTGCGAGGAGCTGACGGGGAAGAACGCGGCCGACACCGCGAAGAAGATCGCCGCGTGCTACGAGGACGCCGCCGGGGTCACGCCGCAGCGGAAGCTCCAGGAGATGCGGTACGCCATCGCCGTCAACAAGAAGTACTCGAAGGACCAGATCCTCACCGGGTACCTCAACCTCGTGGGCCTCGGCGGGCGGGTCTACGGCGCCGAGGCCGGCGCCGAGTACTACTTCGGCGTGCACGCGAAGGACCTCTCCCTCGTGCAGTCCGCGACGCTCGTGGCGATCCTCAACAACCCGTCGAACCTGCGCATCGACCAACCGGCGGACACCGACAACGGCTCGGCGAACGGGTACGCGAAGACCAAGGAACGCCGGGACTACGTGCTCCAGCGGATGTACGTGCACCACGACGTCACCAAGGCGCAGCTCGACGAGGCGAAGGCGACCCCCGTCACGCCGAAGATCACCGCCACCGCCAACGGGTGCTCGTCCGCGGCGACCGGGTACGACGCCGGGTACTTCTGCGACTACGTCCGCGACCAGGTGCTGCAGGACCCGGCGTTCGGCAAGACCGCCGCGGAGCGCATCGCGACCCTCGACACCAAGGGCCTCGAGATCCACACCTCGCTCGACCTCGACCTGCAGTCCCAGGCGCAGACGGCGTTGTCGACCTACGTCCCCGCGACCATGGCCGGCGTCGACGTCGGCGGCTCGAACGTCACGGTCGAACCGGGCACCGGCCGGATCCTCTCGATGGTGCAGAACACGTCGTACACGCAGGGCGACACCGCCGCGGCGGGGTCGACGGCGGTGAACTACAGCGCCGACAGCGGCTTCGGGAACTCGGGCGGGTTCCAGACCGGCTCGACCTACAAGGTGTTCACCCTGGCGGAGTGGCTCGCGAGCGGCCGAACCCTGTCCGAGTCGGTGTCGACGACCGAGCACACGTTCGAGAACGCCGAGTTCACGAACTCCTGCCAGAACGTCAGCGGCGGCACCTGGCCGGTCGCCAACGCCGAGAGCGTGCCGTCGTCGATGACCGTGCAGGCAGCCACCTCCGAGTCGATCAACACCGCGTACGCGCAGATGGGCAAGCAGCTCGACCTGTGCAAGATCGCCCAGCTCGCCCAGTCGATGGGGATCCACCGAGCCGACGGCAACGCCCTGACGCAGACCCCGTCGTCGATCCTCGGCGTGAACGAGCTGTCGCCGATCGACCTCGCCGAGGCCTACGCCGGGTTCGCGAACGGCGGCGTGGTCTGCACCCCGACCGCGATCGACTCGGTGACCGCGGCCGACGGCACGAAGATCACGCCGTCGCCGTCCTCGTGCACCCAGGGCGTCTCCGCCGAGGTCGCGGGCACCGTGGACTACGCACTGCAGGGCGTCCTCACCGGGGCCGGCACCGGCGCGAGCGCGAACCCCGGCGACACCGTGCCGAAGTTCGCGAAGACCGGCACCACCGACGGCGACGTGCAGAACTGGCTCGTCGCGTCCACGACGAAGTACACGAACGCGACCTGGGTCGGCAACGTGCAGGGGCAGGTGAGCCTGGCGAACTGGCCGTTCCTGCAGGGCACCACCGGGTACAGCGCGAAGTTCGGGGTCGGGAAGTCGATGATGTCCTACCTCGACCAGACGGTCGGCGGCGGCGCGCTGCCGACACCGGACCCGGCGATGATCGGGCAGGCGAGCCACGCGTCCACGACGACCCCGTCGGGCCAGACGCAGACGGGCCAGACGACGCAGGACCAGACGGACCAGGACCAGACGGACCAGGACCAGACGGACCAGGCCCAGACGGACCAGGCCCAGAAGGGCCAGCAGCAGAACGGCAAGTGAGGCACCAATAGACTGGTGCGCATTCCACGAACCGATCGACGGAGCACCATGCCTGACATCACGAGCGAGCAGGTCGCCCACCTGGCGAACCTCGCACGCATCGCACTCACGCCCGAAGAGATCGAGAAGCTGACCGGGGAGCTCTCGCACATCGTCGAGAGCGTCGCCAGGGTCACCGAGGTCGCGACCCCGGACGTCCCCGCGACGAGCCACCCGGTGCCCCTCGGCAACGTCACCCGGCCCGACGTGGTCGGGCCGACGCTCACGCAGGAGCAGGCGCTCTCGGGCGCCCCCGACTCCGACGGCGAGCGGTTCCGTGTGACGGCCATCCTCGGCGAAGAACAGTAGAGCGAAGAGCAGTGACTGACGACATCACGAAGCTGAGCGCCGCGGCGCTCGCCGACGCCCTCGTGGCCCGCGACGTCTCGAGCGTCGAGGCCACCCAGGCACACCTCGACCGGATCCAGGCCGTGGACGGCGACGTCCACGCGTTCCTGCACGTCAACCAGAACGCGATCGCAGCGGCGAAGTCGATCGACTCCCGCCGCGCCGCCGGTGACGACCTCGGTCCGCTCGCCGGTGTGCCGATCGCCGTGAAGGACGTCCTGTGCACGCAGGACATGCCGACCACGTCCGGCTCGAAGATCCTCGAGGGCTGGGTGCCGCCGTACGACGCCACCCCGGTCGCGAAGCTCCGTGCCGCCGGCCTCGTGCCGCTCGGCAAGACCAACATGGACGAGTTCGCGATGGGCTCGACCACCGAGTTCTCGGCGTACGGCCCGACCCACAACCCGTGGGACCTCGACCGCATCCCCGGCGGGTCCGGCGGTGGCTCGGCCGCCGCGGTCGCCGCGCACGAGGCACCGCTCGCCCTCGGCTCGGACACCGGCGGCTCGATCCGTCAGCCCGGTGCCGTCACCGGCACGGTGGGTGTGAAGCCGACCTACGGCGGCGTCAGCCGCTACGGGGCGATCGCGCTCGCGTCGAGCCTCGACCAGGTCGGACCGGTGTCCCGCACCGTCCTCGACGCCGCGCTCCTGCACGACGTCATCGGCGGGCACGACCCGAAGGACTCGACGAGCATCCCGGACGCCTGGCCGTCGATGGCCGCCGCCGCGCGCGAGGGCCTGCAGGCCGACACGCTCCGCGGCCTGCGGGTCGGTGTGGTGAAGGAACTCGCCGGTGGCGAGGGCTTCCAGGCCGGCGTCACGCAGCGCTTCCAGGAGACCGTGGCGATCCTCGAGTCCGCGGGTGCCGTGGTCGTCGAGATCGACGCCCCGTCGTTCGCGTACGCGATCAGCGCGTACTACCTGATCCTCCCGGCCGAGGCGTCGTCCAACCTGGCGAAGTTCGACTCGGTGCGCTTCGGCCTCCGCGTCACGCCGGAGAACAGCGCCACCGTCGAGGACGTCATGGCCGCCACGCGCGAGGCCGGCTTCGGCCCCGAGGTCAAGCGCCGCATCATCCTCGGCACCTACGCCCTGAGCGCGGGCTACTACGACGCGTACTACGGCTCGGCGCAGAAGGTCCGGACGCTCGTCCAGCGCGACTTCACGGCCGCGTTCGAGCAGGTCGACCTGCTGGTCAGCCCGTCGGCACCGACGACCGCGTTCCCGATCGGGGAGCGCATCGACGACCCGCTGGCGATGTACCTCAACGACCTCACGACGATCCCGGCGAACCTCGCGGGCGTCCCCGGCATGAGCATCCCGAACGGCCTCGCGCCCGAGGACGGACTGCCCACCGGCGTGCAGCTGATGGCGCCCCAGCGCGAGGACGCCCGGCTCTACCGCTACGGCGCCGCGCTCGAGCGTCTCCTCGAGCAGCAGTGGGGTCACCCGCTCATCGACAGCATCCCGGACCTCGACCAGAGTCAGCAGTCCGCTGCGCAGGAAGGTGTGATCTGATGGCGCAGAAGGACGCGCTGATGGACTTCGACGAGGCACTCCGGCTGTACGAGCCGGTCCTCGGTTTCGAGGTCCACGTCGAACTCGCGACGAAGACCAAGATGTTCTCCGACGCGCCGAACTTCTTCGGGGGCGAGCCGAACACGAACGTCACACCGGTCGACCTCGGGCTGCCCGGGTCGCTGCCGGTCGTCAACGCGCAGGCCGTGCGCTACTCGATCCAGCTCGGGCTCGCGCTCGGCTGCTCGATCGCCGAGTCCTCGCGGTTCGCCCGGAAGAACTACTACTACCCGGACAACCCGAAGAACTACCAGATCTCCCAGTACGACGAGCCGATCGCGTACGAGGGCGAGGTCGAGGTGGAACTCGCCGACGGCACCATCTTCAACATCCCCATCGAGCGTGCCCACATGGAGGAGGACGCCGGCAAGCTGACGCACGTCGGCGGTGCCACCGGTCGCATCCAGGGCGCCGAGTACTCGCTCGTCGACTACAACCGTGCCGGCGTGCCGCTCGTCGAGATCGTCACGAAGCCGATCTTCGGCACCGAGGAGCGCGCGCCCGAGCTCGGGGCGGCCTACGTGCAGGTCATCCGTGACCTCGTCCGTGCGCTCGGCGTCTCCGAGGCCCGCATGGAGCGCGGCAACCTGCGGTGCGACGCGAACATCTCGCTGCGCCCCCGCGGGCAGGAGAAGCTCGGGACCCGCACGGAGACGAAGAACGTCAACTCGTTCCGTGCGGTCGAGCGCGCCATCCGCTACGAGATCCAGCGGCAGGCCGCGATCCTCGCCGACGGCGGGACGATCACGCAGGAGACCCGGCACTGGCACGAGGACACCGGCCGCACCTCGGCCGGCCGTCCCAAGTCGGACGCCGACGACTACCGCTACTTCCCGGAGCCCGACCTGCTCCCCGTCGTGCCCGACCCGGCCGTCATCGAGGAGCTCCGCGCGTCGCTGCCGGAGGCCCCGGTCGCGCGTCGTCGCCGGCTCAAGGGTGACTGGGGCTTCACCGACCTCGAGTTCCAGGACGTCGTCAACGGCGGCCTCCTCGACGAGGTCGAGGGGACCATCGCCGCCGGTGCCACGCCGCAGGCCGCGCGCAAGTGGTGGACGGGCGAGATCAGCCGTGTCGCCAACACGCAGGACGCCGCCGCGGGTGACCTCGTGTCCCCGCAGCACGTCGCGGAGCTGATCGGGCTCGTCGAGTCCGGTGACCTCACCGATCGGCTCGCGCGCCAGGTGCTCGAGGGCGTCATCGCAGGCGAGGGCTCGCCCGCCGCGGTCGTCGAGTCCCGCGGGCTCAAGGTCGTGTCGGACGACTCGGCGCTGACCGCCGCCGTCGACGAGGCCCTCGCAGCGCAGCCCGACGTGCTCGCGAAGATCAAGGACGGCAAGGTCCAGGCCGCCGGTGCCATCATCGGTGCCGTGATGAAGGCCATGCGGGGCCAGGCCGACGCGGCTCGCGTCCGCGAGCTGGTCCTGGAGCGTGCCCAGCAGTCCTAGACCGCACGGTCGCAGCAACAGACGGGAGGCGCGGTGCCAGCTGGCACCGTGCCTCCCGTCCGTCCGTGGTCGCCGTCGACCTCCGACAACCTGGGGACGCGTCAGCGATCCGGTGACAAGATGAGTCGTGACCGCAACGATCCGCGCCATCGGTACCGCCCTCCCCACGAAGACGCTCGAGCAGGCAGCGGTCCGGGACCTGTTCGTCGGGCAACCCGACCTCGGTCGGCTCGGCAGACGGCTCGTCCCCGCGGCGTTCGACGCCTCCGCCGTGGAGCACCGGCACACGGTGCTCGAGGAGCTCGACGCCACGCGTCCGGCCGGGGCGTTCCGCGACGAGGACGGTGTCCTCCGCTCGCCGTCCACCGGCACCCGGAACGACCGCTACCGGGAGCTCGCGCCCGCGTTGTTCGTCGCCGCCGCTCGTGACGCCGTGGAGCGTGCCGGGATCGAGGCCGCATCGGTGACGCACGTGGTCACGGTGTCCTGCACCGGGTTCACGCAGCCCGGGCCGGACCTCGACATCGTCCGCGAACTCGGTCTCCGGCCGACCGTCTTCCGCCAGCACATCGGGTTCATGGGCTGCTGCGCGGCGTTCCCGGCACTCCGGATCGCGGACGCCTTCGCCGCGTCCGACCCGGACGCGGTCGTGCTCGTCGTCTGCGCCGAGCTCTGCACGCTGCACGTCCGCGCCTCCGACGACCCGGACCAGATCGTCGCCAACAGCGTCTTCGGCGACGGTGCCGCCGCGGTGGTCGTCACGGCCGAGGGGGACGGGCTCCGCATCGACGAGTTCGCCACCACCGTCGTGCACGAGGGCGCCGCCGAGATGGCCTGGAACATCGGCGACGAGGGCTTCGAGATGGTGCTCAGCACCGCCGTGCCGAAGCTCGTCGGCGCCACCGTCGCGCAGGCCGTCGGGCCGCTGTTGCCGGCCGGCGGTGCAGCCGCGGTGCCGGTGTGGGCCGTGCACCCCGGCGGTCGCGCGATCCTCGACCGCACGCAGGACGCCCTGGGCCTGTCCGACGAGGTGATGGCGCCGAGCCGTGCCGTCCTCCGCGATCACGGCAACATGTCGAGCGCCACGGTGCTGTTCGTCCTCCGGCAGGCGCTGGAGGACGGGATCGCGGACGGGGCCGGCGTCGTCGCGTTGGCCTTCGGACCCGGCCTGACGGTCGAGGCCGCACGGCTCACGGCGGTCGGGACGACACCGCGGACGACGTCGCGGGCGGCGACGCCGACCGTGCTGCGCACCCCGGTGACGCAGCTGATCCCGCAGCGGGCGGCCGATGCCGACCCCGTCGCCGTGGTGCCCGCAGGACTGTCGTGAGCCGCCGTGACGGAGCCGGACCGCGCCTCCCGGTCGACCTGACGGTACGGGCCGTCGACCTACGCGAGCTGATGGACGAGCCGGACTGCGATCCCGACGCCCTCGCCCGCACCTTCCGGCGGTTCGCGCTCGTGAACGCCCTCGTCAGCGGGTGGCGTGCGGTGTGGCGGACGCACGTCGCACCGGCGCTGCCGGCCGACGGACGAGGACGCGTGCTCGACCTCGGGTGCGGGGGCGGGGACCTCGCGCGCGCGATCGTGCGGTGGGCCGCCGCCGACGGGTTCGACGTCGAGGTCGTCGGCGTGGACCCCGACCCCAGGGCCATCGAGGCGGCGACCCGCTCGACCACGCGTGGCGTGACCTTCCGGCAGCAGTCGAGCGGCGAGCTCGTGGCGGCGGGGGAGCGCTTCGACGTCGTCGTGTCGAACCACGTGCTGCACCACCTCGGCGACGAGGAACGACACGGGTTCCTCGCCGACTCCGAGACGCTCGCGGCGACCAGGAGCCTGCACTCCGACATCCGTCGGTCCACCGAGGCCTACCGGGCGTACGCGCTCGGTGCGGCGTTCGTCGCGGCCGGCACCTTCGTCCGGGTCGACGGTCTGCGCTCGATCCGACGGTCGTTCACGCTGCCGGAGCTGCGCGAGGCGTTGCCGACCGGGTGGCGTGCGGAGCAGGCGGCCCCGCACCGGGTGCTCGCGATCCGCGACGCCTGACGGTCGCGTCGGTCAGCTCCGCTCGGTGGCCTGTTCGGCGGCCGGCTCGGTGGCCGGCTCGGACGCCCGCCGGAGGAGGTCGGCGTGGAGTGTGGCCGCGCCGGCGGGATCGAGACCGAGGACCTCGGACTCGGGGACCCCGAGGTCGGCCAGCGCACGCACCAGGTACAGCGGCAGGGCATGGTCGGGGATCGCTCGGACGGGTGCCCCGCGATCGGGCAGGACGCCGTCGTCGACGCAGCGCCAGAACGCCGTCGCGTCGACCGCCAGCTGGTTGCGGAGGATGTGCCCCCACGTCCGCGCGCTGTAGGTCGATCCGTCCACCGGCCGCGAGATGCGCGTCCGCAGGACGCGGGCGTCCCAGAGGGTGAGCTCGTACGTGCGGTGGTGCCGCACGGGTCGGCCGGTTGCCCCGCGGACCAGCCGCCACTGCTCGGACGTGCAGAAGGCGTCGTGGTGCTCGCGGTTGGGTGCCGGGTGCCGGGTGCTACTCACCGCCGCGCTCCAGCCAGTCGCGGAGTTCGTCGTCCGTCGACAGCTTCACGAGCTGCACGAGGGCCCAGGCGTCGTGGTGGTTCGGCGCGTGCTGGAGACGGTCCTCCCAGTCGGCGGCGTACTCGCGGAGCGACAGCGCCAGGTCGTCGAGTGCCTCGTCGACGTCCGCGCCCTCGGACACGAACGGGCGTCCCGCCATCAGGGCGACGACCACGCCGTCTTCGCGGACGACGCTGACGCGCGGGGGGACCGTGCGGAAGAAGTAGCGGCGCAGCGGGTCGACGGGCAGCATCGCGGAGACGGCACCGTCGCGGGCGACGGTCACGGTGCGGCCGGTGGCGTTCGCGTCGAGCATGTCCTTGAAGTGCTCACGGGCGCGTGAGTAGGTCGGGTAGTCGGCTGCGATGGGCACGAAGGCCTCCGGTGAGTACGGCATGTACGGAGCGTACGTGGCGTACTCATCCTAGGGGGTGGTGGGGTGGGATCTGTGGAGAAGTCGCAGCGGTCCCGCGTCGGCTAGCGTCAGGGCATGGCACCGCAACCGCTGCACCGCGTCGCGGTCCTCGTCCTCGACGGGGCGAAGCCGCTCGACGTCGGGATCCCGGCGCAGGTGTTCTCGAACCGGCCGAGCATGCCGTACGAGGTCCGGGTCTGCGGGCCGCGGGCCGGTCGGATCGCGGGCGGCGACGGGCTCGCGTACGCGGTCGACCACGGGCTCGAGGCGCTGGAGTGGGCGCAGACGGTGTTCGTGCCCGGCTACCGGTCACCGGCGGACACGCCCCCGCCCGCGGACGTCGTCGCCGCCCTCGCGCGGGCGCACGAGCGCGGCGTGCGGATCGCGGCGATCTCCACGGGGGCGTTCGCACTCGCGGCCGCCGGGCTGCTCGACGGCCGTCGCGCCACCACGCACTGGCACTACACGCGGGCGCTCCGGGAGCGCTACCCCGCGGTGGACGTCGACGAGGACGTCCTGTTCGTCGACGCCGGCACGGTCCTCACGAGCGCCGGAGCGGCGAGCGGGATCGACCTGTGCCTGCACATCGTGCGACAGGACCACGGCGTCGCCCTGTCGAACCACGTGGCACGCCGGCTCGTCAGCGCCCCGTACCGGAGCGGCGGGCAGGCCCAGTACGTGCCGCGCAGCATGCCCGAACCCCTCGGCGACGTGTTCGCGGACACCCGGGAGTGGGCGCTCCGACACCTGGCCGAGCCGCTGACGCTCGAAGCGCTCGCCCGGAACGCGACGGTGTCCCCGCGGACCTTCTCGCGGCGCTTCGTGGAGGACACCGGGTACACGCCGATGCAGTGGGTGCTCCGTGCCCGAGTCGACCTGGCGCGGGAGCTCCTCGAACGCTCCGACCTCGGCGTCGACCAGGTGGCGGAGCGGGCCGGGCTCGGGTCGGACGCGAACCTGCGGACGCACTTCCGGCGGATCCTCGGGACGTCGCCGACCGAGTACCGGCGGACGTTCCAGGACTGATCCCCGACCTGCGGTCGCGGGTCGGCCTGCCGAACCAACCGCGGCCCGTGTTGGCGAGATCCTTCCGGACGCTGGCTTCCCTGCCACTGGAGCCGTGCCTCCAGGCCGATGAGCATGGACTCCGGAACGAAAGGACGTCCCCATGACCCGCATTGCCATCAACGGCTTCGGCCGCATCGGCCGCAACACCCTCCGTGCCCTCCTCGCCCGGGGCGGAGACGACCTCGAGGTCGTCGCCGTCAACGACCTCACCGCACCGGACACGCTCGCCCACCTGTTCCGGTACGACTCCGCACTCGGCCCGTTCGACGGGACCGTCGAGGTCGACGGGGACACCCTCGTGATCGACGGTCGCCGCATCCGGGTGCTCGCCTCGACCTCGCCGGCGGAGCTGCCGTGGGCCGAACTCGGCGTCGAGGTCGTCCTCGAGTCGACCGGACGCTTCACCGCACGCGACGCCGCAGCCGGCCACCTCACCGCCGGTGCCCGACGGGTCCTCATCAGCGCGCCCGCGACCGGCGCCGACGCCACCATCGCCTACGGCGTGAACAGCGACGTCTTCGACCCGGCGGCACACACCGTGGTCTCGAACGCGTCCTGCACGACGAACGCGCTCGCGCCGCTCGCGTCGGTGCTCGACGACCTCGCGGGGATCGAGCACGGCTTCATGACGACCGTGCACGCGTACACGCAGGAGCAGAACCTGCAGGACGGGCCGCACCGGGACCTCCGTCGGGCGCGGGCCGCCGGCGTGAACATCGTGCCGACCTCGACCGGCGCCGCGAAGGCGATCGGGCTCGTGCTGCCCCGCCTCGAGGGGAAGCTCTCCGGCGACGCGATCCGCGTGCCGGTGCCCGTCGGGTCCATCGTCGAGCTGAACACCGTCGTGTCGCGGGACGTGACCGTCGACGAGGTCAACGCGGCCTACCGTGCGGCAGCCGCCGGGCCGCTCGCCGGGGTGCTGGCGTACACGGCGGACCCGCTCGTGTCGACGGACATCACCGGGCGGCCGGAGTCGAGCATCTTCGACTCGCTGCTCACCCGCGTCGACGGGGGCCGGCACGTCAAGGTGGTCGCCTGGTACGACAACGAGTGGGGCTTCTCGAACCGCGTGGTGGACACGCTCGGGATGCTGGCGCGCGCGTAGCGCTGGCGGGCTGCGTGCGGCTGGCGGCGGCGGCTGCGGCGGCGGCTGCGCCTGCGGCTGCGGCTGCGGCTGCGGCTGCGCGGTTTCGCGCTGAGCGACAGTTCACGGGCTCGTGGCCGCGTGACCTGTCGCTCAACTCGAAACGTCGTCGAGCGGGGCACCCGCCGCGCGCTCGGCGAAGCGCGCGCGGGGCACCCGCCGCGTCAGCGGATCGCGGCCGTGGTCGACGCGAACGAGCGGGAGCGCACGGCCTCGCGGTAGCGCCGGAGCGCGACCTCGCCGGCCCCGACGGACTCCAGTGCCGCCAGCCCCGCCCCGAGCACCGGGGGATCGGTCACCCAGGTCGGCACCGCTCCCGGCACCCGCCCCGCGAGACCCGACACGACCCCGTCGACGAGCAACGGGTCCCGCGCGGCGAGCACGCCGCCGCCGAGCACGACCGGCACCGGCGACTCCGCCGACCCGCCGAGCCCGAGCCGTCCGAGCGACACGGACGCCAGGAGCACTATCTCCTCCGCCTGCCGTTCGACGACGCTCTTCGCGACCGCGTCACCGGCTCCGGCGACCTCGAACAGCACCGGGCAGAGCCGGTTGAACACCCGGTGGTCGAGGCGACCGAAGTGGATGGCCTCGGTGACCTCGCGGACGGTGCCGAGTCCGAGCGCCGACGGTACGGCGTCGACGAGCGCCGTCGCGGGGCCACGGCCGTCGTCGGCCCGCGCCGCGTGCCAGAGTGCCCGGTTGCCGAGGTACGCGCCACCGCCCCAGTCACCGGAGACGTCGCCGATCGCGGGGAACCTGGCGGTCTCGCCGTCGGCCCGCACCGCGAGGGCGTTGATGCCCGTCCCGCACACCACCGCGGCGGCGTCGGGCGACAGCGTTCCGGCCCGCAGCAGCGCGAACAGGTCGTTGTCGAGGACGTCGGGAGCGCCGCCGTCCTCGTCCCAGTGGGCGAGGGCCGCCTCGGCCGCGACGAGTTCGTCGTGCAGGTCGAGTCCGGCGAGGTACACGTGCGTCGTCCGGATCCGGCGGTCGCCGAGTCCGCCGAGGACCCGTGCGCGGACGTCGTCGAGGATCGGGCCGGCCAGGTCCCACCCGCGGGTCTGGGGGTTCGACCCGGGACCGCGCGCGTGACCGACGAGCGTGCCGTCGAGCCCGATCGCGACCACGTCGGTCTTGCTGCCGCCGCCGTCGACGGCCAGCACGACGTCGCCGGCGTCCGTCGGCTGCGGTGCCACGGGACTGGAGGCGCGTGTCGTCCCCGCCCCGCCGGCCCGGCTCAACCCGCCCACGTCAACTGCTCCGATCGCGTCCACGGCAGGTGCTCCGCGTTCGCGGCCAGGAGCAGGTCCGTGAGCTTCTCGGCCTTGTCGACCTGACCGACCAGCGGGTGCGCCCACATCGCGCGGAGCACCCGGTCCCGCCCGCCGTGCACCGCGGCGTCGAGGGCGAGTCGCTCGTAGCCGGCGACGTGCGACACGAGACCGACCATGTCCTGGTCGAGCGGGGACACCGGCAGCGGGGTGATCGCCTGCCGGGTGACGCGCGCCGGTACCTCGATGACGTGGTCGTCGGGCAGGAACGGGAAGGTGCCGTCGTTCCGGACGTTGAGGACCTGGACGTCGCCGCGGTCGCCGAGGATCGAGGAGAGCACGTCGATCGCGGCCTCGGAGTAGTACGCGCCGCCGCGCTGCTCGAGTTCGGCCGGCTTGGTGACCACGGACTCGTCGGCGTACTTCGCCAGCAGGGCCCGCTCCGTCGCCATCACGGCCTCGGCACGGGTCGGCTCGTGGAGCTGCTCCTCGAGCACGGTGTCGTGCGCGTAGAAGTAGCGCAGGTAGTACGAGGGGACCGCGTGCTGCAGGCGGATGAGGTCCTCGCCCATGTGCACGCTCTCGGCCATCCGGGTGAGGGCATCTCCCGGAGCGAGGAGTTCGTCGAGCACGTCCCGCGTGCTGCCGTCGGCGCCGGTGACGTGCACGCCGCGTTCCCACGTCAGGTGGTTCAGCCCGACGTGGTCGAGCCGCACGTGGTCCGGGGCGACGTCGAACTCCTTCGCGAAGCGACGCTGGAACCCGATCGCGACGTTGCAGAGCCCGACGGCGCGGTGACCGGCCTCGAGCAGTGCCCGCGTCACGATCCCGACCGGGTTCGTGAAGTCGACGATCCAGGCGTCCGGCTTGGCGTGCTTCCGGACGAGTTCGGCGTACGCGAGCACCACCGGCACGGTGCGGAGCGCCTTGGCGAAGCCGCCGGGGCCCGTCGTCTCCTGCCCGATGCAGCACGCCTCGTGCGGCCAGGTCTCGTCCTGCTGCCGTGCGGCCTGCCCGCCGATCCGGAGCTGGAACATCACGGCGTCGGCGTCGGTGACCCCGGCGACGACGTCGTCGGTGACGTGCACGTTGCCGGGGTGCCCGGCGTGCGCGAACATCCGCTTGGCGACCCCGCCGACCAGCTCACGCCGGACCGGGTCGGGGTCGACGAGCCATAGTTCGTCGATGGGGAGCTGGTCGCGGAGCCGGGCGAAGCCGTCCACGAGTTCGGGGGTGTAGGTGGATCCGCCACCGATGACTGCGAGTTTCACTGTGGTGCTATCCCTTCACGCCGGTGAGCGCGATGCCCTCGACGAATGCCTTCTGTGCGAAGAAGAAGATGATGACGACGGGGACCATGACGACGACGGTCATCGCCATCGTCATCGACCAGTCCGTACCGTGCTGTCCGCGGAACGTGGCGAGCCCGTACGCCACCGGCCAGGCGGCCTGGTTCTCGGACGCGTAGAGGAGCGGGCCGTAGTAGTCGTTCCACGAATGGAAGAACATGAAGATCGCTGCCGACGCGATGCCCGGACGGGCCATCGGCACGACGACCCGCCACAGCACGCCCCACTCGCTGCAGCCGTCCATCCGGGCGGCGTCGCCGTACTCCTTCGGGATCGTCATGAAGAACTGGCGGAGCAGGAAGATGCTGAACGCGTCGCCGAGCAGGTTCGGCAGGATGAGCGGCCAGAGCGTCCCGGTGAGGTGCAGCTCGGACCACATCACGTAGACCGGCACCGCGGTGACCTGCGGGGGCAGGAGCATCGCGACGATGATCACGGTGAAGATGAGGTTCGCGCCGCGGAACTTGATCTGGGCGAGTGCGTAGGCCGCCGGCACGGAACTCACGAGCATGAACGCGGTGGCGAGCACGGCGTACATCGACGAGTTGCCGAACCACTGCGTGAGCGGCAGCTCGGTGAACACCCGGGCGTAGTTCGAGAAGTCGAACGGGCGCGGCAGGATCGAGGCCGTGAGTGCCTGGTTGCTCGACATCAGCGAGGTCAGGATCACGAACACGATCGGCGCGATCGTCAGGACACCGAGCGCGATGAGTGCGGCGTGCTCGGCGATCCAGACGAGGGTCCGGCCGCGGGGCCTGCCGGTGCGCGGAGCGGTGCCGCGCGGTGCCCGGGCGAGCGGGGACTGGGAGACGGCGGTCATCAGGACTCCTCCGGCCGGAACACACTGATCCGGCGCATCGTGAAGACGAGCACCACGGCGGTGATCACGAACAGCACCACGGCCATCGCGGACGCGTAGCCGAACTGGAAGTTCGCGAACCCGTGTTGGTAGAGCAGCTCGGTGTACGTGAGCAACGAGGTGCCCGGGTACCCGAGCTGGGCGGCCGTGCCACCACCGATCGTCGCCTTGCCGCTCGCGACGCCCGAGGCCACCGCGGCCTCGGTGAAGTACTGCAGCGCCGCGATCACCCCCGTCACGGCCGCGAAGCCGATGACCGGCGCGATCGTCGGCAGCGTGATGTGCCGCACCTGCTGCACGCCGTTCGCGCCGTCGAGCGACGCGGCCTCGTACAGGTCGCGCGGCACGTCGAGGAGCGACGCCAGGAAGATGATCATGATGTCGCCCATCACCCAGACGCCCATGATGACGAGTGACGGCTTGGACCACGCGGGGTCGTTGAACCACAGGGGTCCCTCGATCCCGAACACCTTGAGGATCTGGTTGACCGGGCCGGTGCCGGGGTTGAACAGGAACACGAACGCCACGACGCTCGCGACCGGCGGGACCAGTGCTGGCAGGTAGAACAGCGTGCGCCAGAACCCGGTCGCGGTCTTCGCCCGACTGAGGAGCCCGGCCACGAGCAGCCCGCACACGATCCGGACGGGCACGAGGATGACGACGAACCACAGCGTGTTGACGACCGCGGGGCCGATCTGCGGGTCCTGCGTGAACAGGAACTTGTAGTTGAGCAGTCCGACGAACTCGGGCTCCTGCAGCTGGTTGTAGCGCGTGAACGAGTAGAAGATCGACGCGACGAGCGGGTACGCGAAGAAGATCACGAGGCCCGCCAGGGCCGGCGCCAGCATGGTCAGCGCGACCAGGCGACGGCGGGACTCGGCGGACCGGGGCCGACGCCGGAGAGCCGTGGGGGGCACCGGAGGCGACCCCGTCGGGCCCGAGGGCCGGGAGGCGCGGGCGAGCCGCGCCTCCCGGCCGGTCGTCTTGTCGGTGACGCTCATCACGGACCAGCCAGCTGGTTGGCGTTGTCGATGTCCTCGTCGAGCTTCTTGAGCTTCGCGTCGAGGTTGCCGCCGTTCTGCTGGTACGCCTGCCAGAACTTCGTGAAGGTGCCGATGTAGGCGGCGCCGTCCGCGGTGCCCGGCGAGGTCATCGTGTCCTTGTTGCCGGCGACGTCGACGAAGGTCTTGTAGTTGTCGTCGACCTCGAGCTTCGAGGAGTCGAGCGCCGAGGTGAGCGTCGGGATGTTCTTCAGCCCGTTGCCCATCGTGACCTGCGCGTCGGTGTTCGTGGACAGGTACTTCAGCAGTGCCCAGGCCAGCTCAGGGTTCTTCGACCCCTTCGCGATGCCCGCCACGTTGCCCGCGATGTACGTCGAGCCGTAGTTGCCGAGACCGTCCATCACCGGGGTCGGCGCCGTGCCGTAGTCGAGGTCCGGCTTCTGGTCCTTGATGAACGCAGTGCGGTACTCACCGTCGATCTGCATCGCGACCTGCCCGGTCTGGAACGCGTTGTCCGCGGCGAACTCCTGGCCGAGACCCGACGTGAACGCCTTGAGCTTGTCGTAGCCGATCTCGTCGACGAAGCCCTTCTGCCAGGTGATGAGCTTCTTCCAGGCGTCGGACGTGCCGATCTCGCTGTTGCCCTTGCTGTCCAGCCACGAGCCGTCGACCATCGGTGCCCAGTGCTCGGGCGAGTTCTCGTAGAAGTCGATGAGCGGGTTGAAGCCGAGCTGCTTGATCGAGCCGTCCGCGTTGTACGTCGTCATCTTCAGCGCGTCGGCCTTGAGCTCGTCGAGCGTCTTCGGCGGCGACGTGATGCCGGCTGCCGTGAACGCGGCCTTGTTGTACATCAGGGCGCTGACGTCGGCGAGGGCCGGGAGCGTGCACCGCGTGCCCTTGTACTGCGTGTACGACTGCACGGCCTTCGGGATGTCGGACAGGTCGACCTTGTCGCGCTTGATGTACGGCGACAGGTCGCGGAACGCGCCCGAGGAGCAGAAGCTGCCCACGATCGCGGTCGAGTACGACAGACCGACGTCGATGTTCTGCCCCGAGGAGATCGCCTTCTGCAGCTTCTCGTCGTCCTGCCCGGCGTGGATGTCGACGGTCACGTCGGGGTTCGCCTTCTCGAACCCGGCGACGGCGCTCTTCACGACACCGGCTTCGCGCCCGGTGAAGAAGTGCCACAGGGACACGGTGCCCTTGAGGTCCTTCGGGGCCTTGTCGGCGACGTCGGACGCGCTGCTGCCGGAGCTGCAGCCGGCGACCACGAGGGCGCCGGCGGCGGCCATCGCGGTGACGGTGAGGATCCGGGTGGCGGATCGTTTGCTGAAGTGCATCAGTACTCGCTCTCTGGTCTCGCTCCGCCGCCTCGGTCACGAACGGACCGTCCGGTGCGGACGGCACGTCCGGTTCCGGGCGCGACGAAGAGCCCTGGGGCAGGGCCGGGGTGTGGTGCCTCGAGTGGTGCGGGTGGGACTCCGCCGGGCGGAGTCGTTCAGGGGCGCTCGGCGGGGTCCGGCGCGGGCGCATCGTCACTGATGCGTTCGAGTCGGTCCGCGAGCGCGGTGCGGACGACGTCGATGAGGACGTGCCGCGCACCGTGCAGGACGGGGGTGTCGGGGACACCGGGTGCCACCACGGCGGTGGACCAGCGAGTGCGGGTCCGGAGCCAGGAGGTCACGGCGGTGGCCAGGGCGGGTCCGCCCGCGATGCCGGTCGGGCCGTGCAGCACGACCGTCTCGGGATCGGCGACGGCGAGGGCGGGGAGCACGTTGTGCCCGACGCGCTCGCCGAGGGCGGTGGTGAAGGGGTGCTGCTCGGGGAGCCCGGGCAGCTGCGGGAGCACCTGGCGCCAGTCGGCTGCGGTGCCGTCCGGTGCCGTGATCCCGTGCTCGGCGGCGAGTGCGACGATCGCGGGCTCGGAGATGAGGTCCGCGACGATCGTGGCCGTCGGGTCGATGGAGCGTGCATCGGCGGGCACGCTGAGGTAGCCGATCTCACCCGCGGCCCCGGACGCGCCGGTGTGCAGGTGGCCGTGCAGGTCGAGGGCCATGCCGAGGCCCTCCGCCATCCAGAACAGGGCGAACGACCCGGGCGCACGACCGGCGCCCATGTTGCGTTCGGCGATCGCGGCGAGGTTGGCGTCGTTCTCGATGACGGCCCGCACACCGAGGGCCTGCGACAGCGTCGCCGACACCTGGTCGCGCGGCCAGCCCGGCAGGCCGTCGGTGAAGATGAGGGTGTCCGTGGCGTGGTCGACACTCGCCTGCACGCCGACGGCGACGGCGGTGACGAGCTCGGGGTCGACGTCCGCAGCAGCGGCCGCCCGGGAGATCGCCGCGGCGACGATGTCGGCACCCGGGGCGCGCATCTCGTCGGCGGACATGGTGTGCGTCGCGACCGGGAAGGTGCGGCCCGCGGCGTCCACCACGGTGGAACGGACGTCGACGAGCTGGACGTCGACGGCGACACCGAGGTCGCGGTCGGTGATCGCTTCGTAGACCACGGCGCTCGGTCCGCGGCGACCGGCCTGGGACGCGGTACCGGCTTCGCGGATGAGGTCCGCCGACTCGAGCCGGCGGATGATCTCGGCCGCGGTCGGCTTGCTGAGCCCGGTGCGCTGTGCGATCTCGTTCCGGGTGAGCGGGCCCTCGTCGAGGAGGAGCTCGAGCGCGGCCCGGTCGTTGAGGACGCGCAGGAGCCCGGGCTGTCCGGGGGTCCGTCCTCGTGTGGTCATGTCGAGGACTGTAACGGACAACCTTCTTTACTGAAAGGTTTGTTTACCGATTCGAAACACGCGTTCCGCTCCGCGAAACGTTGGGGTGCGCGGGGCCGTGGGGCGGAATCGCGCGTGGTGGGCCGAATCGCGCGTGGTGGGCCGTTCCGCTCGTGGTGTGCCGAATCGCGCGTTGGGTGCAGGAAGTTCCGACCCCCTATGCGCGGTTCCGCTTCCCAGGTCGCGTGCGATGGGCTGGAACGCGCGCACGTACCGGCCTGGAGGCGCGGGGCGGGCCCGCACCGTGCCTCCAGGCCCGGGGGTGGTCGGCACCGACCCCCGCCGGTGCGGATGCCGTCGGGTCACGTCGTTTCGCGCTCACCGACACCTCACGGACACGACGGCGCGTGAGGTGTCGCTGACCGCGAAAACCCTCACGCCCGCGCGCGGAGCGCACGCGCACGCGCACGCGCACGCGCGCGCGCAACGCGCAACGCGCACGCGCGCAGCGCACCCGCAGCGCCTACGGCCGCAGCAGCACCTTGATCGCGCGACGCTCGTCCATCGCCCGGTACGCCTCGGCGGTCTCGTCGAGCGGCAGCTCGAGGTCGAACACCCGCCCGGGCTCGATCGCGCCCGACAGCACGTCCGGCAGCAGCTCCGGGATGTACTTCCGCGCCGGGGCCATGCCGCCCGCGACGGTGATGTTCGTGTCGAAGAGGTAGCGCGTCCCGATCGTGGGCACCCCGTGCGGGACCCCCACGAAGCCGAGGTTCCCGCCGGCCCGCACCGAGTGCAGCGCCTGGTCCATGCTCTCCTCGGTGCCCACGGCCTCGACCGCGCAGTCGGCCAGGTCGCCGCCGAGCAGCTCGCGGACCGCTTCGACGCCGTCGGCGCCACGCTCCGACACGATGTCGGTCGCGCCGAACTCCCGCGCGAGCGCCTGGCGATCGGCGTGCCGGCTCATCGCGATGATCCGCTCGGCGCCGAGCCGCTTCGACGCGAGCACCGCCGAGAGGCCCACCGCACCGTCGCCGACCACGACGACCGTCTTGCCCGGGCCGACCGCCGCCGACACCGCGGCGTGGTGCCCGGTCGAGAAGACGTCGGACAGGGTCAGCAGCGACGGCACGAGCGCCGGGTCGATCGGCCCGGGGACCGCGACGAGCGTGGCCTCGGCGTCCGGGATCCGGACGTACTCGGCCTGCGCGCCGCCGACCGGGTCGCCGTAGGCGTCGTTCGCGCCGAAGCCCGACAGGTGGTCGCAGCCCGTGGTCATGCCGTTGCGGCAGGCCTGGCAGGTGCCCTCGTTCATGGTGAAGGGGGAGATGACGAAGTCGCCCTCGTGCAGCGTCGTCACGGCGTCGCCGACCGAGACGACCTCGCCGACGAGCTCGTGCCCGATCGGCCGCGGCTCCTTCGTCTTCGTGACACCCCGGTACGGCCAGAGGTCGGACCCGCAGACGCAGGCCGCGACGACCTTGACGACGACGTCCTTCGGGGTGATGAGGCCGGGCTGGTCACGGTCCTCGACGCGGATGTCGTTCGGGGCGTGGATGATCGCTGCGCGCAAGAGGGTGCCTTCCGTCGAGATGGTGGGGAACCGGCGCGGTCGACGTCGTCCGGGCCGTCGTCGACAGTACCCTCGTGCGGGTGGACGAGGACCGGTACGGCGGCGATGTGCTCTCGGGGGACTGGCGCTCGCGCGGGGTGAAGAAGGTGCGGCAGGTGCCGCTCGAACGCGACATGGTGCTCGAGGACCCGGACTCCGGGTGGGCCGGTGCCGTGATGGGGCTCGAGGCGGGCAACATCGCGCTCGAGGACTGGAAGGGCCGCACCCGCTCGTTCCCGTTCAGCGGGCAGTTCCTGCTCGAGGGCGAGCTCGTGACGCTGGGACGCCCGCAGGCGCCGGTGGGCAGGTCTGCCGCCGCTTCGCCTCCGGCAGCCGGGAGGCCCGGGGCCGCGCCCGCCGTGCGGCACGCGTCCGACGGCGGTCGCCTCCGCACCGCGTCCGGATCGTTCGCGGTCGAGGCGCAGCGTGCCCGGGTGGCGCTGCCGTCCCGGATCATGGTCGAGGGCAAGCACGACGCGGAGCTCGTCGAGAAGGTCTGGGGCGCCGACCTGCGCGTCGAGGGGGTCGTCGTCGAGGAGCTCTCCGGCGTCGACAACCTCGCTGCGGTGCTGGACGACTTCAAACCCTCCCGCGAGCGTCGGGTCGGCGTGCTCGTCGACCACCTCGTGCCCGGGTCGAAGGAGTCCCGATTCGCCGATGCCGTGATGCGGGGGAAGTGGGGCGCTCACGTGCTCGTCGTCGGGCACCCCTTCGTGGACGTCTGGCAGTCGGTGAAGCCCGCACGGGTGGGACTGCAGGCCTGGCCCACGATCCCGCGCTCGATCGAGTGGAAGCAGGGCATCTGCCAGGCGCTCGGCTGGCCGCACGCCGAGCAGGCCGACATCGCCCGGGCGTGGCAGCGGATCCTCGGCCAGGTGCGGACGTTCGCCGACCTCGAGCCGCAGCTGCTCGGCCGTGTCGAGGAGCTCATCGACTTCGTGACGGAACCGAAGGCCTGAGGAACCAGCCGTTTCGTCAACAGGCCCGGGATTCCGGGGGTGATCCGCGCCTCCCGGCCTACTGTTGGGGGATGGACGGCATCGAGGGGCGCGTACGCGGCGCGGTCGATGTCTGGCTGCGTTGGCTGCCGCGGTGGCAGATCGGCACCGCGAGGCCTCGCACCCGCATCTGCCGGAAGTGCACCGGGTCGCCGATCGCCTCGGCGGCGGGGTTCGGGCCGGACGTGCCGCACGCCGTCCAGCACGCGCTCATCGGCCGGATCTCGACCATCATCGAGGACGCCGTCGACGACTACACGGCGAAGAACCTGCCGCTGCTGCAGCGTGAGCTCGAACGCGCCGACGCCCGGAAGCGGCACGCGGGCTACCAACCGGCCGAGGGACTGTCGCCCGAGTTCCAGGGCCTCGACGTCGACCCGGAGCCGTCGCCGGGGTCGCCGTTCCTGTTCACCCTCGGGGAGCTGACCGGCACCGGTGCGGGGGAGCAGTCGCCGCGCGTGCCGCTGTCGGACGAGGCGAAGGCGGCGCTCCGGCACGAGATCGAGCTGTCCGACGAGTGCGCCCGGTCCACCGGAACGGCCGTGTGCCTCGCGCTCATCGACCACCGAGAGCGCATCGCGGAGGCCGTCGAGCGCTTGGTCGAGCCGCAGATCGAGGCCCTCGTGTCGGACATGTTCCGCGGGTTCGACGGGCCGGAGGACGGGCCGCGCAGCGGACTGTTCTGAGCGGTGTGGCGCGGGGCGCTTCGCGCGCGTGCTCGTGCGTGGCCGGTGCTCGCTGTGGTGCGAGGTTGACCGCTCCGTGCGCGCTTGTTGCGCTGCACCGAGTGGTCAACCTCGCACCGTGCGAGGTCCGTCGCTCAGCGGGGGAGGAGCGTCCGACCGGGGACGACCGTGCCCCGGAGCGAGCGGTGCTCGACGGCACGCGTCGGGTCGTCGATCCGGCCGATGACGAGGTCGATCGCCTCTCGACCGATGCGCTCGATCGGCTGCTCGAAGGTCGTGAAGCCGATCCAGTCGTTCGCGAGGGGGGAGACGCCGTCGAAGCCCGCCACCGAGACGTCGGCCGGAACCCGGACGCCGCGGCGGGCCAGGGCGTCGCAGACGTCGAGCATGAGCCGGTCCGTCGGGCACATCACCGCGGTCGCTTCGGACTCGCGCATGGCGTCGACCACGTCGGCGGCGATCGCATCGGGTGGTCGCACGAAGCTGGCGTCGATGTCGATCACCCGCGTGGCCCGCGCACGGAGCCGTTCGACCATCGCCGTCGACCGCGCGTGCTGCGTGATCGCGTTGTCCACGGGGACCGTCAGCACGACCACGGTCTGGTGGCCCGCATCGGCGACGGTGTCGGCGATCGCTGCTCCACCGTCGGTCTCGTCGCAGAAGACGCTCGACAGCGCCGGGTGCAGTTCGGGTCGGCCGGCGACGACCGTGGCGATCCGCGCGGCGAACTCGGCGATGTCGGCGGCCGGCATGAGGCCGCTGCAGACGACGAGCCCGTCGACGCGCATCGAGACGAGGGCGGCGAGCGCCGACTTCTCGTCCTCGACCCGACCGACCCCGGTCGTCGTGACCACGCGGTACCCGAGCTCGGACGCCCGCCGCTCCATCACTGCGTGCAGGGCGGTGTAGACCATCGAGGACGCGTCGCGCACGAGCATCCCGATCGTGTGCGTCCGACCGCTGACGAGCCCACGCGCCATCGCGTTCGCCACGTAGCCGAGCTCGGCCGCGGCGCGTTCGACCCGTTCACGCGTCTCGTCGGAGAAGCGGCCGGTGCCGGACAGGACACGGCTCACCGCCGACTTCGAGACCCCCGCGCGCGCGGCGACGTCGAGGATGGTCGGCTGCGAGCCGCGGCTGCCGTTCACGCGTCGGACGCCGACGTCCCCGTGCTGCTCCGGCTCCGTCGCGCGTCCGCGCGGCCGAGGAACCAGCGGGCGAGCCCGCGCCACCCCAGGAGGAAGACACCCAGCACGATGGTGGCGACGATGACGAACGAGATCGGCAGCGGGTTGCCGTCGACGTCGCCCTGACCGGTGGCGACCCGGATCGCCAGTCCGACGAAGACGGTGAGGACCCAGACGACGACGCCGGTCGGCCAGAACCGCAACGGACGTGCCCACGCCCCGCTCGTGACGTAGGCGATCGCCCACCCCGCGAGGAACGGGTACGCGGTCGTCCAGAGCCCGAGGGCCGTCTCCGCCTCGCCGTGGGACGAGCGCCCGATCAGCGTGAAGACGACGATGAGCACGACGTCGATGACGGCTGCGAGCCAACCCCAGGTACGTACGTTCACCCGGACAGTCTCGCAGCTCGGACGGCTCCGGCTTCTCCACAGGCAGGCGTCGCCCTCGTCTTGTCCACAGATCCGCCGCCGCCCCGATGGCTCCCGTCCCCCGACCACCACCATCGTGGGGGTGAACCGTCAGATCGCCCTCGCCCCGCTCCCCGCCGTCACCGTCCTCCGGACCTCGAGGCACCGTCCAGCCGAGTCCGAGGTGATCAGGAGGCGGGCGGACGCGCAGGAGCTCGTCCGCATCGGGCGAGGGAAGTTCGTCGACGCGGCCGCTTGGGCAGCCCTGCGGCCGGCGGAACAGCACCTGGTCCGTATCGGTGCGTCCGCCGATCGCATCGGACCCGACCAGGTTGTCTCACACGTCTCGGCGGCAGTCGTGCTCGGCGTTCCGACGGTGTCGCCGCCGCCCGATCGAGTGCACGTGACCACGGTCGGGAGTGATCGGCGAACCACGAATGCTTCCTTCGTCGTCCACGCCGACCTCGACCCGGTACTGGACCCGAGCAGGATCAGCACGCCGGAAGGCCTGCAGCTGAGCGGACCTGTTCGGATCGCCGCCGACGTGGCCCTCACGCTGCCGTTCATCGACGCCGTCGTGGCGCTCGACGACCTGCTCCGCCGGGGTGTTCCCCGAGCAGCCGTGCGCGACACGATCGCGCGGCGTGGCCCCAAGGGTCGCCGTCGGGCGCTCCGTGCGGTGGACTTCGCCGACTCCGCGTCGGACTCGCCGGGTGAGTCGATCGCGCGCACCCGGTTCGATCAGTTCGGCACGGAGGAGCCCGTGCTGCAGCACCGTTTCAGGTCGTCCGGGCAACCGGACATCGTGGTGGACTTCTGGTTCCTCTCGGCCGGCGTCGTGGTCGAGTTCGACGGCGAGGCGAAGTACCGCGACCCGACGATGCGGAACGGGCGTTCGGCGGAGGACGTGGTCGTCGCTGAGAAGTACCGGGAGGACCGGCTGCGGTCCATGCCCGGCGTCCGGCACGTCGTGCGGTTGCGATGGGCCGATCTGTGGGACGAGGCGACGTTGCGCGCGAAGCTGCGGCGGGCAGGCGTCCGGATGCGACGCTGAGCGCTGAGCGTCCCGTGCGAGCTTCGCCACTCGGTGCGAGCTTGTTGCGGCGCACGGGGTGATCAACCTCGCACCAGAGCAGGCGCAGCGGCGACCGCGCGCGCCCGCGCCCGGAGTTCACCCGACGGCGACGCCCGCGGCACCTGGCGTTCACCCGGCAGCGCCACACTCGACCACCGTGCGGGAACGTTCCCGCACCAGCACACACCAAGCACGCCCCACCCCGAACACCCCCACGAAACCAGGGAGACCACCGACGTGAAGACCCGAGTCCTCGCCGGCCTCGCGATCGCCGCAACCGCGACCGTCGCACTGTCCGGCTGCGTGCAGAGCGCCAACGCCTCGAACGCTGCCGACGCGAGCAGCGGCACCACGAGCCTCACCGTGTTCATCAGCGGCGACACCAACGTCCAGGACCTCTGGGAGAAGTCGCTCATCCCGGCCTTCGAGAAGGCGAACCCGACGATCCACGTCAGCACGAGCATCGACCTGCACGGCGAGCACGACGCGCAGACCCAGGCGAACCTCGCCACCGCGGTCAAGGCGGGCAAGAGCGTTGCCTACGACCTCGTGGACGCCGGGTTCGTCACGACCGCTGGCAAGGCCGGCCTGATGGCGACGGTCAGCGACAGCACGATCCCGAACCTCAAGGACGTCCCGGACGCCACGAAGCAGCAGGGCGGCGACAGCGCCATCCCGTACCGCGCCTCGAGCGTGCTGCTGGCGTACGACGCGAAGAAGGTCACGGACCCGCCGAAGACCCTCGACGACCTGCTCGCCTGGATCAAGGCCAACCCAGGCGAGTTCGCCTACAACTCCCCGTCGTCCGGCGGTTCCGGCGGGTCGTTCGTCGCCACGGTCCTCGCGAAGTACCTGTCGGCATCGGAGCAGAAGACGATGCAGACGACGTACGACAAGTCGCTCGAGTCGAAGTGGGACAAGGGGTTCCAGACCCTGAAGGACCTCGGCCCGTCGACGTACCAGAAGGGCGTCTACCCCAACGGCAACGACCAGGTCGTGCAGCTGCTCGGCAGCGGCCAGATCGCGATGGCGCCGGTGTGGAGCGACCAGTTCATCACCTCGCAGAAGACCGGCGTGATCCCGAAGACGGTCAAGGCGGTCCAGATCGACGACCCGTCGTTCACGGGCAGCGCGAGCTTCCTCGGCATCCCGAAGACGGAGCCGAAGGCCAAGAAGGCCGCAGCCGAGAAGCTCGCCGACTTCGTCCTCGGCTCGACGGGCCAGCAGCTCGTCGCGAGCGCCGTCTCCGGCTACCCGGTCGTCCCGCTCGACACGCTGCCGAAGTCGGTCGCCGAGCAGTTCGCCGACGCCAACCCGTCGACGCTCCGCCTCGGCTTCCAGAGCGACTTCTCCGCCGACATGAACGCGGCGTGGGACGCGAAGGTCCCGCAGTGACGCAGGTCACCGACCGGGAGGCCCGTGGCGACTCCGCCACGGGCCTCCCGCCCGTCCCGTCGCGGGTCCAGGGCGCGTCAGGCCCCGCGGGCCAGGGCGCGTCCCGCGCGGGGCGCAGCACCCGGCAGCGGTCGGACCGCCGTCGGCGGTGGCAGGGCCTCGCCCTCGTCGCCGCGCCGGTGCTCGTCGTCGTGCTGTTCGTCGGCGTCCCCGTGGTGAACGCCGCACTGTTCAGCCTCGGGTTCACCGGAGGGCTCAACGCGGCGCTCGCGGACATCGGCGGCGACACCGTCCGTGGCTTCTCGCTCGCGGTCTACGGCACGCTGCTCGGCAACCCGACGTTCCTCCGCGACCTCGTGGCGACGATCGGCGTCACCGCGCTGTCGACCGGAATCACGGTGGCGCTCGCCGTGGCGGTGGCCGTGATCCTCCGGCTCCGCGGCGGGTTCCTCGGCAAGACGCTCAGCGTGCTCGCGGTGGTGCCGATCTTCGTGCCCGTTGTCATCGCGAGCTGGTCGATCCTGACGTTCACCGACGCGCAGGGCTTCCTGCGCAGCCTCGGTGCGCAGTTCGGCATGGAGTTCCCGGTGTGGGGCTACACGCTCGTCGCCGTCGTGTTCGGCAGCGTCTGGACGAGCCTGCCGTTCGCCGTGCTCATGATCGCTGGTGCGCTGCAGGGCACGCCGGACGCCCTGGTCGAGGCCGCGAAGGACGCCGGTGCGAGCACCTGGCGGGTCGTCTGGGAGGTCCTCCTGCCGATGGCGAAGACCCCGCTCGTGATCGCGACGACGTTCACGGTGATCGGGGTGCTCGGGTCGTTCACGGTGCCGTACTTCACGGGTCCGAACGCCCCGACGATGCTCGGCGTCGACATCTCGAAGTACTTCCAGGCCTACAACCGTCCGCAGCAGTCGACCGCGATGGCGTTCATCGTGTTCGCGTTCGCCGCCGCGGCGAGCGTGTTCTACCTCCGTTCGACCGTGCGCACGAACGCCGGCGAGCTGGAGAAGCAGCAGAAGGAGCAGCAGTGATCAAGCGCGCCTCCGGGAACGTCGTCGTCTGGGCGGCGGCCGTCGTCCTCGCCGTGTTCATCGCCGGTCCGCTCGTGTGGCTCGCCGCGCGGGCGTTCGCCACCACGTGGACCTACCCGAACCTGCTGCCCGACGGGTGGACCCTGCGCTGGTGGAGCACCGTGTTCGAGGACCCGAGCCTCGGCGTCGCCGTGCAGAATTCGCTCGTGCTCGCCCCGCTGACGGTCTGCATCGCCGCGGTGGTCTGCCTGCCGGCCGCGTGGGCGATCAGCCGGATCGAGTTCCCCGGGCGACGACTCGTGCTCGTGGGGCTGTTCGCGACGAACGCCTTCCCGAAGATGGGCCTCTTCGTGACGATGTCCGCGATGTTCACGGCGCTGAACCTCATGAACACGGTGACCGGCATCCTGATCGTGCACGTCCTCGGCTGCGTGGTCTTCATGACCTGGCTGCCGGCGGCGGCGTTCTCCGCCGTGCCGCGGTCCCTCGAGGAAGCGGCGCGCGACGCCGGCGCGGGTCGCTGGCGGACGTTCTGGAGCATCACGTTCCCGATCGCGTGGCCGGGCATCCTCGTCGCGATGGTGATGTCGTTCCTGGCCTCGTTCGACGAGGCGCAGGGCACGTACCTCGTCGGCGCCCCGACGTACATGACGATGCCGACGGCGATGTACTCGCTCGTCCTCAACTCCCCGCGCCAGGTGTCCGCGGTGTTCGCGATCGCGCTGAGCATCCCCTCGGTGGTGCTGCTCCTCCTCGCCCGCAAGCACATCATGGGCGGCCGCCTCGCGGACGGCTTCCAGATCCGATGACCGGACAGATCCGATGACCAGCACGGGCACGAAAGGTGACCACATGACCGAGGCAACACTCATCGCGGAACGCGCACCGCGCCTCCAGGCCGACGACGGCACGACGGACCGGGCCCGCACCGGCGGACTCGTGGTCCGCGGACTCCGCAAGACGCTCGGCGGACGCGACGTCGTCGCGGGCATCGACCTCGACGTCGCGAAGGGCGAGCTCGTCTCGCTGCTCGGGCCCTCCGGCTGCGGCAAGACGACGACGCTCCGCATGGTGGCCGGGTTCCTGACCGCCGACGGCGGCTCGGTGACGATGGGGGACCGCGACGTCACCACGGCCGGTCCCGAACGGCGCCCGAGCGCGATGGTGTTCCAGAACTACGCGCTCTGGCCGCACATGACGGTCACGCAGAACGTGGCGTTCCCGCTCCGCACCCGCCGGGTGCCGAAGCGGCAGGCGGCCGAGCGGGTGCGGGCCGCACTCGACCTCGTCGGGCTGACGCACCACGCGACGTCGAAGCCGGCGGCGATCTCCGGCGGCGAGCAGCAGCGTGTCGCACTCGCCCGGGCGATCGTCCAGGAGCCCGACGTCCTGCTCCTCGACGAGCCGCTGTCGAACCTCGACGCGAAGCTCCGGGTGAGCGTCCGCGACGAGATCCGCCGCATCCAGCAGCGGCTCGGCATCACGACCGTCATCGTCACGCACGACCAGGACGAAGCGCTCAGCATCTCGGACCGGATCGCCGTGATGCACGACGGCCGGATCGAGCAGATCGCCGCGCCGGCGGAGCTCTACGCGCGGCCGGGCACCCGGTTCGTGGCGTCGTTCATCGGCTCGACGAGCCGTGTCGACGGTCGCTTCCGCAGCGGTGTCGGCGCCCGGATCACGGACGCCGACGAGGTCCTCGTCCGACCCGAACAGGTCTCCCTCGTCAACGACGCGTCCCTGCGGGCCACCGTGTCCCGCGTCCTCGTCCGTGGGCACTTCGCCGAGGTCGTCCTGACCGCGGACGGCGCCGAGCTCCGCGCGTTCGTCACGGGCGTGCCGCCCGTGGTCGGCACCGAGACCGGCGTCCGGATCGGCGACGTGCTGGTCTACCGCGGCGACGTGCTCACCGAGGCCGGGGCATGAGCGCCGAGGCGCCGGACGCGTCCGTCGCGTTCGTCGCGTCCGCCCCGTCCGCCGTGTCCGCCCCGTCCGCCGTGTCCGCCCCGTCTGTCGCGTCCGCCCCGTCCTCCGTGGACACGGCCTGGAGGCACGGCGTGCGTCCGCCACGCCTCGTCGCCCACCGTGGTGCGCCGCGCGTCCGGCGCGAGAACACGCTGCCCGCCGTCGCGGTCGCGGAGGCCCTTGGCGCGGAGACCATCGAGGTCGACGTCCGTCGCACGGCCGACGGCGTCGCCGTGCTCGTCCACGACGAGACCCTCGGGCGGATGTGGGGCGACGCACGCCGGGTGTCCGACGTCGACTGGTGCGACGTCGCGCGGCTCGGGAACGGACTCGATCGCATCCCGCGCCTCGACGCCGTGCTCGAACGGCTCGACGGCTGCCGCTCCACCCTGCTCGTGGACCTCACGGACCCCGCGGACGCCGTCGTGGCCGCCCGGACCGTCGCCGGGCACCACGGCTCCACGCCGGTCGCCTGGTGCGGCGCACCTGCGGCGATGGCGGCGGTCCGCCGGGAGCTGCCGGACGCGGACGTCTGGCTCGCGTGGGAGTCGCTCGAGCCACCGACCGCCGAGGCCCTCGAAGCCCTGACGCCGTCGACCCTCAACCTCGACGTCGCGTTCCTCACCCCGCGCACCGTCGAAGCCGCGCACGCCCTCGGGCTCCGCGTCGCCGTCTGGACCGTCGACGAGGCCGTGCCGGCGCTCTGGGCCGCGCGGCTCGGCGTCGACTCCGTCACGACCAACGACGTCGCCTCGATCCGCGCCGCCTTCGCCGCGGTCGAACGGGACGGTTGGCCCGAACACGACCGCGAGCCCACCGAGACCGAGGTCGCCTCCCGCGCCGAGGCCCTGGCACACCGGATCGCGCACGAGGTCATCGCCTTCACCCGCGAGCACCCGGTGGGCGAGGTGACGACGAAGGCGGACCTCGCCGACCTCGTCACCGACGTCGACCGGCTCGTCGAACAGCACGTCCGCTCCCGGGTCCGGATGGTGTTCCCGACGCACGGCTTCACCGGCGAGGAGTACGGCGCGGCTCCCGGGGACCGGCACCGCTGGTACCTGGACCCGGTGGACGGCACGACGAACCTGGCGAACGGGGTGCCGTGGACCTCGATGTCGCTCTGCCTCACCCGGGGCGGTCATCCGCTCGTCGGCGTCGTGGCCGACCCCTGGCGCGGTGAGGTGCTCGAGGCGCGACGGGGACGGGGCGCGACGCTCCGCGACCGGACGCTCCGGCTGGACGACGCACCGCGGGCGCTCGCCGGGGCCGTCGTCGGCACCGAGCTCGACGGGCACCGACCGTGGCCCGGCTTCGGCGCATTCCTCGACGCCCTCGCCGACCGGCTGTGCACGCTACGGGTGCAGGGGTCCGGCACGCTGACGATCGCGCAGGTCGCTGCCGGCCGGGGGATCGGCGGGTGCGTGTCGGCGTTCAACCCGGTCGACCACGGTGCCGCCGTGCTGCTCGTCCACGAGGCCGGCGGCGTCGTGCTCACCCGGGAGGGCCCGGTCGAGGACTTCCCGCCGGTGGGGGAGCCGTTCCTCGTGGCACACCCCGGTGCTGCGGACGAGCTCCACGCGGTGTGGACGGCGGCGCTCGCCGCAGGGTGACGGGTCGCTGGCTCGCACGGTGCGAGGCTCGCACGGTGCGAGGCTCGCACCGTGCGAGGGGCCGTCGTCTCCGGTGCGAGGTTGCGGACTCGGTGCGCGGCCACATGGACCGCACCGGGTACGGAACCTCGCACCGTTCGGGCCTGGAGGCGTGGGGCGTCAGGCCTGTGCGATCCGCACCATGTTGCCGGCGGGGTCGCGGACGGCCGCGTCGCGGACGCCCCAGAACTGGTCCGTCGGCTCCTGGAGGACCTCGGCGTCCGCGCTCGCCGCGATCCGGTCGAACGTCGCGTCGAGGTCGCTGACCCGGAGCTGCAGCATCGAGAGGCCGCCCTTCGCGAGGAGTGCCGCGATCACGTCGCCGTCCTCCTGGGACCGGCCGGCGTGCGGCTCGGAGAGCACGAGTTCGAGGTCCGCGTGGTCGTCGCTCACCAGGGTCACCCACCGGAACCCGCCGTTCTCGACGGTGTTCCGGACGGTGAAGCCGAGCACGTCGCCGTAGAAGGCGACGGCGGCGTCGATGTCGTCGGCGAGCACGTGCACGCCACTGATCTGGATCGTCATGGCTGTGACACTAGGACGGCACGGTGTCGTCGCGCTTCTCCGATCCTGCTCGGACGGCCCGCGCGACGGGGCGAGGCGACGGCCGGGTGACCACCATCGCGTGGCAGCTCCAGATGCCGGCGAGGGCGTCGTGGTCGGCCGCGCGGTACTCGGTCGGCGTCATCCCGACGAGTTCCGTGAAGCGCGACGAGAACGACCCGAGGCTCGTCGCACCGACTGCCATGCAGACCTCGGTCACGCTCTGGTCGGTGCTGCGGAAGAGCGCCTGCGCCCGCTCGATCCGCCGGGTCATGAGGTACGCGTACGGCGTCTCGCCGTAGGCCGCGCGGAACCGACGGCTGAAGTGGGCGGTCGACATGAACGCCGCGGCCGCGAGGGACGGCACGTCGAGCGGCTCCGCGTACGCGCGGTCCATCCGGCTGCGGGCACGCCGCAGCCGCCGGAGTTCGTCGAGGTCCGTCGTCACGGTGCCATCCTGCCCCGGTTGCTCTCGGCCGACTCTGTGCAGGCGTTCAGTCAGCGGTCGTCGGCGCTCCCTAGGGTGGCAGTCCACGGCCGGTCCGAACCGGAACGGCCGCACCCGAAGGAGCATCGACCATGGGATTCCTCGACCGTCTGCTCGGACGTCCGGACCGCGACCGCGATCAGAACGGTGCCGGGCAGAACCAGTGGGGGCAGCCCCCGCAGCAGGCCCAGCCGCAGCCGCAGCAGCAGCAGCAGCAGGGCTACCGCTACGGGCAGCAGTCGTACCACCAGCCGGCTGCTGCCGGCGGTGCTGCCTCGACCGACGACGAGCGCGCCGTCGAGCGCTACCGCTACCTGCTCCGGACCGCACCGCCCGAGCGCATCGAGGAGGTCCACGCCGAGGCGTTCGCGACCCTGACGCCCGAGCAGCGCCGGATGGTCTACGACGAGTTCACCCGGACGGCACCCGCCGGTGAAGCACCGCGTGGCGACGACCCGCGGTCCCTGGCCCAGGCGGCGACCCGCTCCGAGATCCGGCAGCCCGGGTTCATGGAGCGCTCGCTCGGCGGGATGGGCGGCGGCATGGGCGGCGGGATGGGCGGTGGACGCGGTCAGGGCGGCGGCTTCGGCGGCTTCGGCGGCGGGCAGCGATCGGGCCCGTCGTTCGGCAGCATGATCGGCGCGTCGATCCTCGGCACGGTGGCCGGCTACGTCATCGGTTCGGCGATCATGAGCGCCTTCCTGCCCGATCCCGGATCGTTCGATGGCGGTACCGACGCTGCGGGTGACGGTGGTTCGGAGGACACTGGTGCCGACTCCGCTGACGGCGGTGCATCCGACGGCGGATCGTCCGACGCCGGTGCATCCGACGGGGGCGGGTTCGAGAGTGCGGGTTGGAGCGACGGCGGATCGGACTTCGGCGGTGGCTTCGGCGACTTCGGTGGTGACTTCGACGTGTAGCGCGTCATTCCTCCCACCGACCTACTGATATTCTCCGTGGTCGACAAGGGAGCTGCCATGGCCATCATCGAAGCCTCAGGGCTGACCAAGACCTACCGGTCGAAATCCGGGCCGGTGCACGCCCTCGCGGGGCTCGACCTCTCGGTGCCGCAGGGCACCGTGAAGGCGTTGCTCGGTCCGAACGGCGCGGGCAAGACCACGATCGTGAAGGTGCTCACCACCCTCATCACGCCGGACACCGGCACCGCGACGATCGACGGGATCGACGTCATCGCCGATCCGCAGGCGACCCGACGATCGATCGGCGTCTCCGGGCAGTACGCGGCCGTCGACGAGAACCTGACCGGGTTCGAGAACCTCGAGATGATCGGGCGGCTCTACCACCTCGGTCGTCGCACGGCCCGACAGCGGGCGCGCGAGCTCATCGACGTGTTCGACCTGTCCGAGGCGGGCGACCGCCCCGTGAAGGGGTTCTCCGGCGGCATGCGTCGGCGCATCGACCTGGCGGGGGCGCTCGTCATGAACCCCCGCGTGCTGTTCCTCGACGAGCCGACGACCGGGCTCGATCCGCGCAGTCGGATGGCGCTCTGGGGGATCATCGAGGACCTCGTGGCGGGTGGCACCACCGTGCTCCTCACCACGCAGTACCTGGAAGAGGCCGACCAGCTCGCCGACGACATCGCGGTGATCGACGGCGGGACCGTGATCGCCGAGGGCACCTCGGACCACCTCAAGGCCCAGGTCGGCGGCCACCGGGTCGTGGTGACCCTCGTCGACCAGGTCGACGGCGACGCGGCGACCACCGTGCTCCGCCGCTGCGGCGTGGGTGAGGTCGAGGTCTCGGGTGACGGCCGGACGCACGCGATCGCCGTCGAGGCCGGTCCCTCCGCCCTGCAGCGTGTCCTCGCCGACCTCGGCGAAGCGGGCATCGAGCTGCACGACGCCGGTATGCGCCGTCCGACGCTCGACGACGTGTTCCTCCGCCTCACCGGGCACGCCGCGACCGACGACGAGCCGGACGACACGAAGCAGCAGGACGACACGAAGCAGCAGAAGGAGACGGCACGATGACCGCGACCACCACGGCCCTCGGCCGGCAACTGCCCGTCGTCATCACCTCGCCAGTCGCGATCTGGTTCGAGGACGGCTGGACCGTCACGAAGCGGAACCTCATCAAGATCAAGCGCTCGCCGGACATGCTCGTCTTCGCGGTGCTGCAGCCGATCATGTTCGTGCTGCTGTTCAGCCAGGTCTACGGCGGCGCGATCCAGGTGCAGGGCACGGACTACACGCAGTTCCTGATGGCGGGCATCTTCGCGCAGACCGTCGTCTTCGGGGCGACGTTCTCCGGGTCGGCGATGGCGCAGGACCTCAAGGAAGGGCTGATCGACCGGTTCCGCACGCTGCCGATGTCCGCGTCCGCGGTACTGGTCGGACGGACGAACTCCGACCTCGTGCTCAACGGGATCTCGATGGCGATCATGATGCTCACCGGGCTCGTGGTCGGGTGGCGGGTGAACTCGTCGCCGCTGGAGTTCCTCGCCGGCGTCGGGCTGCTGCTGCTCTTCAGCTACGCGTTCAGCTGGGTGATGGCGCTCCTCGGCATGAGCGTGAAGACGCCAGAGGTGATCAACAACGCCTCGTTCATGATCCTGTTCCCGCTGACGTTCATCTCGAACGCGTTCGTCCCGAGCGACACCCTGCCGCTGGTCCTGCGGGTGTTCGCCGAGTGGAACCCGGTGTCGTCGCTCGTGCAGGCAGCACGCGAACTGTTCGGCAACGTCGGCTCCGCGCCCGTGCCGGACATCTGGACGATGCAGCACCCGGTCCTCACCGTGCTCATCGGCATCACCGTGATGCTCGTGGTCTTCGTGCCGTGGGCGGTCAACAAGTACACGCGCATCAGCGCGAAGTAGGCGGGTGGCGCGGGCGCCCGGCGGAACCGCTCAGAGCAGCTTCCGCTGGAGCGCCCACGCCGTCAGTTCGTGCCGGTTCGACAGCTGCAGCTTCCGCAGGACCTTCGACACGTGCGTCTCGACGGTCTTCACGGAGATGAAGAGGTCGGTCGCGACCTCCTTGTAGGCGTACCCGCGCGCGATGAGCCGCATGACCTCCTGTTCGCGCGCGGACAGCCGGTCGAGTTCCGAGTCGGCCTGCGCCGTCTCACCGCTGACCGCGCCGAACGCGTCGAGCACGAACCCGGCGAGGCGCGGTGAGAACACGGCGTCCCCCTCCGCGACGCGCTGCACCGCCTCGGCGACCTCGGCCCCGGAGGAGCTCTTCGTGATGTACCCGCGCGCACCGGCCCGGATCACGCGGACGACGTCGTCGGCCGCGTCCGACACGCTCAGCGCGAGGAACCGCGTGTCCGGGTGGCCCGGTGCGGCGCGCGTGATCACCTCGGCACCGCCGCCACCTGCCCCACCGGGCAGGTGCACGTCGAGCAGGACGACGCGGGGACGGGTCGCGGTGACGAGGTCGACCGCCTCGTCGACGGTGGCGGCCTCACCGACGACCTGGAGGCCCGTGGGCAGTCCGGCACGCACGCCGGCTCGGAAGATGGAGTGGTCGTCGACGATCGCGACGGTGAGCGGTCCGGCCGCCGGTTCCGGGGACGGAGCGGTGTGGTCGGTCACGGGGTCTCCTTCGTCGGCTGGGCGTCGGCCGGTGGCGCGAGGGGCAGGGTGAGCCGGACCTCGGTGCCGGTGCGCCCGGGCCCCGGTCCGATGGTCGCGGTGCCGCCGAGCCGGTCCATCCGGCCGAGGATCGACTCGCGCACGCCGTAGCGGCCCTCCGGGATGGCCCCGGTGTCGAACCCCGGCCCGCGGTCGCCGACGCTGACCTCGACCCGGTCGGCCGAGGTCTCGGCGTAGACGCTGACGGTCCCGCCGGCGTGCCGTGCGGCGTTGAGCATGGCTTCGCGTGCGGCGCCGACGACCCCTTCCGGCAGGTCCGTGCGGACCGGGCCGATCGCGATCACCTCGATGCGGACGGGGTACTCGGTCTCGATCTCGGCGGCGGCCGCGCGGAGCTGCGCACCGAGGTCGGCGGCGGACTCCTCCTGCTCGGTGAAGAGCCACGACCGCAGTTCGCGTTCCTGGGCACGGGCGAGCCGTGCGGCGTCGGAGCCCGGTTCGGCGCGCTGCTGGATGAGCGCGAGGGTCTGCAGCACCGAGTCGTGCAGGTGGGCGGCGATCTCGGCCCGTTCGACCTCGCGCACCCGGGCCGCACGTTCCTCGGCGAGGTCGCGGACGAGGCGCACCACCCAGGGCGCGACGACGACGGCCACCCCGAGGAGCACGGCGACGGCGGCGGTGAGGACGGTCCACACGTTCGGACGACTGCTCGTCGTGAAGAACAGGAGGATGCCGAGCACGACCAGGACGAGCGCGCCGAGGGCACGGACGACGAGCGCTGACGAGCCGGACGTCCGGACGTTGCGCAGCGCGTCGAACTGCCGCCAGGCGAGCGCCGCCCCGGTGACGACGACGACGCCGGGCACGACGACCTCGAGCGGCACGTCGGCACCGAGCCGCGAGGCGATCACCGCACCGCCGGCGGTCAGCAGCGCGACGCCGAGCAGGATCTCCACGACCGGGGCCCGTCGTCCGTGCGGTGCACCGTCGGCGTCGCCGTCGGCGGACGGCCCGGTCAGCATCGCCTTGAGCGGGACCGGGGTCGCCGGGCCCTGGCTCGGGGTGGTCGCCCAGAGCCACGCGTAGAGGAGGACCCCGGCACCACCGCACACGGCGAGCACGGCGGTGGCGAGCCGCACCGCGCCGACGGGCAGCCCGGTGTGCGTGGCGAAGCCGCTGCAGACGCCGCCGACGACCCGGAGGGCCGGGCGGGACATCGTGGCGGTCGGCATGCGGCAATCCTGACACCTCTCCACCGCCCCGAGGCGGTGCCGGGGTGGGGATCAGGGGTCGATCAGGGGGAACCCCGATGGTGCCGGGCGCCGGGGGCCACGATGCTGGTGGCCATGACACGACAGGACACCGGCGGCCCCGCGTCGGCGACACGGTTCTTCGACTGGATCCGGGGCATCCACGTCACACGGACCGACGACCGCTGGGTCGCCGGGGTCTGCGGTGCCGTCGCGGCCCGCACCGGCCTCGACCCGCTCGTCGTGCGGGGCATCGTGATCGTCGTCGCGCTCCTCGGCGGTCCGGTGTTCCTCGCCTACGCCGCCGGCTGGGCGCTGCTGCCCGACTCGTCCGGACGCATCCACCTCGAGCGGATGATCCGCGGCGTGCTCGACCCGGCGCTCATCGCCATCGGCGTCCTCGTCGTGCTGACCTTCGTCCCCGCGGTGCAGGGCATCTGGTGGCAGGGCGTCCCCGTCGCCTGGGGGATGCCGGGCTGGCTCTCGGCGACCCTCGGTACCGCGTGGACCATCGCGCTCGTCGGCTGCGCCGTGTGGCTCGTCGTCGTGCTCGCCCGTCGCGGACCGCAGCGGACGGCACCGGGCAGCCCCGGTGGCACTCCCGCCGGTGCTCCCGGCGAGACCACCGGCGCGGCCGCGTCGGCCGCCGCTCCGGACGGCACCCGTCGGGACTTCTGGACCAGCCCCGAGGACCCGCCAGCGGACCGGGCGACCTGGGCGACGAACGCGGCCACGGGGGCCCCGGACCCGGCCACGGCCGGACCGACGGCCTCGGCGACGGACGCGGGGCGCGCCTCCTGGCAGTGGGACACGACCACGGCGCGGACCGCAGCGGACCGGCACCGCGACCACCTCGAGCGCATGCGTGCCGAGCGGGAGCGCGCGGCGGAGCGGCGCGCACGCCGGGCGGAACGACTGCCCGGTGCCGCGTTCGTCGCGGTGAGTCTCGGGCTCGCGCTCGTGGCCGGCGCCGCCGTCGCCGTCTGGGCACAGCAGGCCGACCTGTCCGTCCCGGTCCTCGGCATCGCCGCGGCCGTGGTGGTGCTCGCGGTCGCCACGATCGTCGCCGGGATCCGGGGACGGGAGAGCGGCGGACTCGGGCTCTTCTCCACCATCGGGGTCGTCGCGCTGGTCGTCACGGGAGTCCTCCCCGGCGGCACGCAGCTCTCCGTCATCGGCGGCACCACCTGGCGGGTGGACGACGTCGGGCGGGGCGCCGAGCGGAACTACGCGATGGTCGTGGGCGGGCCGACCCTCGACCTCCGGGGGCTCGGGGAGTCCGACGGCGGGGGACGCGTGAACCTCTGGCTCGGCGCCGGCGGGGCGACGGTGCTGCTGCCGACCGACGCACCCGTGCGGGTGCAGGTGAGCGGCGTCGGGTACGGCGTGGACACGGACGCCGGAGACTCCGGGGACTCCGGGGACGACGCCCAGGGTGGCGTGCTCGGCACGACGACCGTCGAGAACCGGGCGGCGCGCACCGCGACCGCCGCCGACACCACGACCGTGCACGTGTGGGTCCTCGGCGGAGGCGTCGACGTGCCCCGCGGGCTCACCGTCAACGAGTGAGGAACGAGACCATGACGAACGACGACGAGACCACCCCGTTCGAGCGGACGGGGCCGCTGGACCCGACGGACCTGACGACGCCGCTGGACCAGACGACGCCGGTGTCCACCGCTTCCGTCCCGCCGGCTCCCGCGCCGCCGGCCCCCGCACCCCGTCCACGACGGTCCGCCCGGTTCGGCACGATCTTCTGGGGAGTCGTGCTCCTCGTGTTCGCGCTCGCGATGGCCGTCACGGCGCTCCCGTGGTTCTCGGTGGACCCGGTGACGCTCCTGCTGGCGGCGTGCATCGCGGCCGGGGTCCTGCTCGTGGTGGCCGGGGTCGCCGCCGTGGTCGCGCGACCACGGCAGGAGTGATCCTCCCTCCCAGGCACGGTGCCGGAAGCGACCGTCCACAGGGCCGTCCGGGTGCACCACAGCGGCACCCGGACGGCTTACGATCAACTCCGTGACCGCGACTGACGCCGAGCGGGCCGCGGAACACGACGCGACCGAGCCATCCCTCGACCGAAGCACCCGTGTGCGCCGCTGGATGCTCGACGGCGCTGACCAGGGTGCTTCGCACCAGGGCCCGCACCAGGTCGAGGTCGAGAAGACCCACTCGTGGTGGCGGGTCATGTGCCTCACCGGCGTCGACTACTTCTCGACGCTCGGGTACCAGCCCGCCATCGCGGCCCTGGCGGCCGGGCTCCTCTCGCCGATCGCGACGATCGTCCTCGTGCTGGTCACCCTGTTCGGCGCGCTGCCGGTCTACCGTCGTGTCGCCGAGGACAGCTTCCGCGGCGCCGGCTCGATCATGATGCTCGAGAAGCTGCTGCCGTGGTGGGCGGGCAAGTTGTTCGTGCTCGTGCTGCTCGGGTTCGCCGTGACGGACTTCATGATCACGATGACGCTGTCGGCTGCGGACGCCACGGCGCACATCGCCGAGAACCCCTTCACGCCGCACTGGTTCACCGAGATCCCGGTGCCGCTCACCCTCGCACTGCTCCTCCTGCTCGGGGTCGTGTTCCTCCGCGGCTTCAAGGAGGCGATCGGCATCGCGGTCGTGCTCGTCGCCGTCTACCTGGCCCTCAACGCGGTCGTCGTCGGCGTCTCCCTGTGGCACGTCTTCGAGCACCCCACGGTGGCGAGCGACTGGTGGAGCGGCCTCACCACGCAGCACAGCAACCCGCTCGTGATGATCGGCATCGCGCTGGTCGTGTTCCCGAAGCTCGCGCTCGGCCTGTCCGGCTTCGAGACCGGCGTCGCCGTGATGCCGCAGGTGCGTGGGGACGCCTCGGACGACACCAGTGCCCGTCCCGAAGGCCGGATCCGCGGGACGAAGCGCCTGCTCACCGTCGCGGCGATCATCATGAGCTCGTTCCTCATCACGTCGTCGATCGTCACCACCTTCCTCATCCCGCAGCGCGAGTTCCAGCCGGGTGGCGGTGCGAACGGACGCGCCCTCGCGTACCTGGCGCACGAGTACCTCGGTGGGGTGTTCGGCTCGGTGTACGACTTCTCGACGGTGGCCATCCTGTGGTTCGCCGGCGCGAGCGCGATGGCGGGGCTGCTCAACCTGGTGCCGCGGTTCCTGCCCCGCTACGGCATGGCCCCCCAGTGGGCGCGGGCGACACGGCCCCTCGTGATCATCTTCACGCTCATCGCCTTCCTGATCACGATCATCTTCCAGGCGAACGTCGACGCGCAGGGCGGGGCCTACGCCACCGGCGTCCTCGTGCTCATCACGAGTGCCGCCGTCGCGGTCACGCTGTCGGCACGACGGAAGCAGCAGAAGAAGCGGACCATCGGCTTCGGGGTGATCGCGCTCGTGTTCGTGTACACGACGATCGCGAACATCATCGAGCGGCCCGACGGCGTCCGGATCGGCGCGGTGTTCATCATCGCCATCGTCGTCGTGTCGCTCGTCTCGCGGGTCCGGCGCTCGTTCGAACTCCGCGCGTCGTCGATCGAGCTCGACGCCACCGCCCGGCAGTTCGTCGAGGCCGACGCCGACCAGTTCAGCGCGGTCTGCATCATCGCCAACGAACCCGGAGCGGGCACCGCCGAGGCGTACCGGTCGAAGGGGCGTGAGGAACGCCGTGACTCCGGCATCCCGGCACGCGTCCCGACGATGTTCCTCGAGGTCCTGCCCGCCGACTCGTCCGACTTCGAGGAAGACCTCGTCGTCGAGGGCCACGTGATCCACGGGTTCCGCGTCCTCAAGGTGCGCTCCGGCAACGTCCCGAACACGATCGCCTCGACGCTGCTGGCGATCCGTGACATCGCCGGCGTCGTGCCGAGCATCTACTTCGAGTGGAACGAGGGCAGCCCGATCCGGAACGCGCTGCGGTTCGTCTTCACCGGTGCCGGCGACGTCGCCCCCGTGACGCGCGAGGTCCTCCGCGAAGCGGAAGCCGACGTGAACCGTCGGCCGAGCGTCCACGTGTCGTGACGGGCACGTCGTGACGGGTGCTGCCGGCGCGAGCCGTTCCTCCCGGCCTGCGGAGCACACACCGGACGCGCGCCGGTCCGTGGGCGGCGCCGCGGCCGTCGTCGTCGCCGCTGCGGTGTGGGGGACCACCGGGACGGCGACGCACTTCGCGCCAGGGGTGCCGGCGTTCGTCTTCGGCGCGGTGACGTTCGGCCTCGGCGGCCTCGTGCTCGCCATCGGCGCCGGTCGCGGGACGGTGCGGGCCATCGTCCGGCCCGAGACACGTGGGTGGGCACTGCTCGGAGCGGTCTCCCTGGTCGTCTACGCGGTCGCGTTCTACGCCGCGCTCGCCGACGCGGGCGTCGCGCTCGGCACCACCGTCGCGATCGGGTCGTCTCCCGTGTTCGCCGGCCTGGTCGAGTGGGTGACCGACAGGAGGCGCGTCACACCCAGGTGGGTCACCGCCACCCTGGTGAGCGTGGCCGGCATGGTCGTCGTGACGCTCGCGCGCGCGGAGGGCTCGGCCGGAGACGGCTCCCTGGCGCTGGGTCTCGGCAGCGCGCTCCTCGCGGGGCTCACCTACGCGCTGTACTCGTGGGCGGTGTCGCGGGGCATGCAGGCGGTGTCCGGGCTCGTCACGTTCCCCGGCGGGCCGGGGCCGGCGGCGGCGTCGGCGGCGGCGTCGGCGTCGGCCTCGGCGTCCGCGTCGGCCGCGACGTCCGCGTCGGCGTCGGCGCAGCCGAACGGGCGGGGACTCGTCGGCGCGGTGTTCGGCATCGCGGCGGTCCCGCTCGTCGTCCTCGCCGTCGTGGGCGGACACGACCACCTCGGCGTGCCGGCCCACTGGCCGGTCTTCCTCTACCTCGCGCTCGTGCCGACGGTGCTCGGGCACTCGCTCTACGCCGTCGGGCTCCGGAGCGTGAGCGCCTCGGTCGCGACGCTGCTGTCGCTGCTCGAGCCCGTCGTGGCCGCGGTCCTCGCCGTCCTCGTCGTGGGGGAGCACCTCGGCCTGGTCGGCGGGACCGGCATCGCGCTGGTGGTCGCCGGGCTGGCGCTGCTGGCGCTGCCCGGTCGCGCGCGGCGACGCTAGCTGCGCTGCTGCGCTGCTGCGCTGCTGCGCTGCTGCGCTGCGCGCTGCCGCCGCTACTCGCCGAGGATCTGGTCGCGCACCTTCCGGCGCAGCACCTTGCCGATCATCGAGCGGGGCAGGTCCTCCACCACGACGATCCGCCGCGGGACCTTGTACGCCGCGAGGTGCTCGCGCGACCAGGTCCGCAGCGCCTCGGCGTCGAAGGTCGCCGGGTCCTTCGGCACCACCGCGGCCACCACCTGCTCGTTGCCGGCCTGGGTGATCCCGACGACGGCGACCTCGCGCACGCTGGGGTGCTTGAGGAGAGCGTCCTCGACCTCGGACGGCGACACGTTGAAGCCGCCGGTGATGATGAGCTCCTTGAGCCGGTCGACGATCTTCACGTAGCCGTCGGCGTCGATGGACACGACGTCGCCGGTGCGGAACCAGCCGTCGGGCGTGAAGACCTCGTCGGTCGCCTCGGCCTTGCCCCAGTAGCCGCGGAACACCTGGGGACCGCGCACCTGCAGCTCGCCGGCTTCGTCCGTGCCGAGCACCTTCGTCGAGTCGTCCGGATCGACGACCCGCGCCTCGGTGGAGGACAGCGGCAGGCCGATCGCACCGAGACGGCGGGCCGGGGACACCGGGTTCGCGATGAGCACGGGGGAGCACTCGGACAGGCCGTAGCCCTCGACGAGGTAGCCGCCGGTGCGGGCCTCCCACGGTTCGACGACGTCCTGCGAGAGGGGCATCGCGCCGGAGATGCCGATCTCGATCCCCTCGAGGGAGACCTTCGCCGAGTCCGCGGCGTGCTGCAGCCGCGTGTAGATCGGCGGCACGGCGGGCAGGAACGTCGGCGGGTGCTTCTTCATCGCCTTGAGGACGAGCGCCGGGTCGAACGCCGGGAACAGCACCAGCCGCGAGGCCATGCTCATCGCGAAGGTCAGGCACAGCGTCAGGCCGTACGCGTGGAACATGGGCAGGACCGCGTACACGACGTTGTCGCCGCGACGGATCTGCGGCACCCAGAGTCGGGCCTGCGTGGCGTTCGCCAGCAGGTTGCGGTGGCTCAGCACGGCCCCCTTCGGCACCCCGGTCGTGCCGGACGTGTACTGGATGAGGGCGATGTCCTCGGTGGCGGGACGCGGGTGCCGCTTCGACAGCTTCCGGCTCGACGCCAGGTCGTCCCACTTCGTCGTGCCGCGGACCTTCGTCGTCAGCTTCGCGCGGGACTCCCGGGCCTTCGTGATGGGCAGGGCGAGGGCGACACGGGTGGCACGGGGCATCGCCCGCGTCAGGTCGACGGAGACGATGGCGTCGAGCCGCACGTCCGCGGGGAAGTCCTGGAGCGTCGCGACGGACTTGTCCCACACGATGGCGACCGTGGCGCCGTGGTCCTCGAACTGGTGGCGGAGCTCCCGCGGCGTGTACAGCGGGTTGTGCTCGACGACGATCGCCCCGAGCCGGAGCACCGCGTAGAACGCCACGATGTGCTGGGGGCAGTTCGGCAGGACGATCGCCACGCGGTCCCCGGCGGAGACACCGAGCTTCCGGAGGCCGTTCGCCGCGCGGAGGATCTGCTCCTCGAGCTCGGCGTACGTCGTCGTCCGGCCGAAGAACTCGAGGGCGACGTGCTTCGGGAAGCGCCGTGCCGACTCCTCCACGATGTCGGAGAGGGACCCGGTGGGCTCCTCGATGTCGTGTGGGACCCCCGGTGCGTACGAGGCAAGCCAGGGACGAGGCGTGTCGATGCTCACGCGCACCAACCTAGCGGGCCACCCGGGCACGGGCTGGGAGGCACCGCGCACCGTGCTGCTCCGCCGGACGCCGAGCGAGTTGTCAGCGGCGGGACGGACGATGGCGACATGCCCTCCGTCGCCGACGCCTTCCGCTCCCGTCTCAACGACACGTTCACGGGCGGTGCCACGGAACGCCCGGCCTGGATCGACGAGCTCGAACAGGGCACCGACGCCGGGTTCTTCGGCCCCGGATCCGCCACCTGGTCCGTGCACGGCGGCAGGCAGACGATCCTCGCCGGGGTCCGCGCACTGCTCGTCCAGGCGCTGCACCCCGGAGCGCTCGCGGGTGTCGCCGACCACTCGCGCTACCGCGAGGACCCCTTCGGACGTCTCGCCGGCACGATCCGCTGGATCTACACGGTGTCCCACGGCGACACCGCCGCGGCCACGAGCGCCAGCCAGTGGGTGCGGCGGCTGCACGAGCGGGTCCGCGGCGAGTACGTCGACGGGCACGGCGTCACCCGGCCGTACGCGGCGAACGACCCCGACCTGGCGCGGTGGGTGCACCTCGCCTTCACCGACGCGTTCCTCCGGAGCGCGCAGCTCTGGGGCGAGCCGATCCCCGGCGGCCCCGACGCGTACGTCCGCGAGTGGGCGATCGCCGGCCGGCTGATGGGCGTCGAGGACGCGCCCGAGTCGGACGCCGACCTCCGCGCACAGATGAACGGCTACCTCGACCGCGGCGAACTCGCCGTCACCGCCCGGACGAAGGACGTCGTCCGCTTCATCAAGGACCCGCCCGTGGCCCGGCTGCTGCGACCCGGCTACCGCGCGCTGTTCGGCGGCGCGGTCGCCTCGCTGGACCCCGCGCACCGCTCGATGCTCGGGCTGCGGACGCCCGCCGTCGGACCGATCGAGTTCCCGGTGCGACAGACCGCGGGACTCGTGCTCGACGGCATCGGCGCGGTGCTCGGGCACCAGCCGGGGACGGAGCGCGCAGCGCTCACGCGCATCGCGCGGCTCCGACGTGAGGACGACGAGCGACGCGCGTCCGGCGACGTGGACGCAACGGTCTGAGGGCCTGGAGGCGCGGTGCCAGCTGGCACCGCGCCTCCAGGCCGTCGACCGGTCTCGTCAGAAACCGGACGGCACCCGGGGCGTGTACGCGGACTCGAGCCGCGTCACCTCGTCCTCGGTGAGCGTGATCGACGTCGCGGACACCGCGTCGTCGATGTGGTGCTCCTTCGTCGCCCCCACGATCGGCGCGGACACCGCGGCCTTGCCGGCCGCCCAGGCCAGCGCGATCTGCGCCATCGGGACCCCGCGCTCGTCCGCCACGGACTGCACGGCGTCGACGATCGCTCGGTTGGCGTCCTCGTCCTGGCGGTAGAGGGTCTTGCCGAACTCGTCGGTGTCCGCGCGCGAGCCGGACCCGCTCGCGTCCCACGGTCGCGTCAGCTTGCCGCGGGCGAGGGGGCTCCACGGGATCACGCCGACGCCGGTGTGGGCGCAGAACGGGTGCATCTCGCGCTCCTCCTCGCGTTCGAGGAGGTTGTACTGGTCCTGCATCGCGACGAACTTCGTCCAGCCGTGCCGCTCGGCGACGTGCTGCATCTCGGCGAACTGCCACGCCCACATGCTCGAGGCGCCGATGTAGCGGGCCTTGCCCGACTTCACGACGTCGTGCAGCGCCTCCATCGTCTCCTCGACGGGGGTCTGCGGGTCGAAGCGGTGGATCTGGTACAGGTCGACGTAGTCCGTGCCGAGGCGGGTCAGCGACGCGTCGATCTCGTGCATGATCGCCGCGCGCGACAGGCCCGCGCCGTTCCGGCCCGGACGCATCCGGTTGAAGACCTTCGTGAAGACCTGGACCTCCTCGCGCGGGGCGAGCTCCTTGAGGAGTGCGCCCGTGATCTCCTCGCTGCTGCCCGCGGAGTACACGTTCGCCGTGTCGAAGGTGGTGATGCCCTGCTCGAACGCCCGGCGGACGAAGGGGCGGGCCTCGTCGATGCCGACGCTCCACGCGTGGGCGCCGCTGTCGGGGTCGCCGTAGGACATCATCCCGAGGATGACGCTGCTGATCTCGAGGCCGGTGGCGCCGAGGCGGGTGGTGGAGGCCGTTGCTGTTGCTGCGTCTGCGGGGCTCATGCCTTCACCCTGGCATCGCGGCCTGTGACGGCGAGCAGGCGGACCTGCAGCGGGGCGTCCTCGTCGACCTCGACCGGTGCGGCGTACAAGCCGGTCGAGGCGAGGCCCTCGATCTGCGGCACGAAGTACTCCCACACCGCCTGCACGAGCTCGTCCGGCAGGGACTCGTCGCTGCCGGTGGCGCGGGCGAGGTCCCACGTGTGGATCGTGATGTCGCTGGTCTGCTCGGTGAGGTACTCGGCAGCGGGGACCACGTCGGTCGCGAGGTGCACGGGCGTGTCCTCGGGGGCGTTCCGCCAGGCCTCGGTCGCGGCGGTGGCGAAGCGGTGCCACTCGGACGGGAGGTCGTCGCCGATGTCCTCGAGGTCCGCCTCGGCCTGGGCGTAGTCGCAGCCCGTGAGGAGCTTCGGGATCCAGCGCTGCTCGTCCACGACGTGACGGACGAGGTCGCGGGTCGTCCACTCGGAGTCGGGGGTCGAGGCGTCCCAGTCCGTCACGGCGGCGACGCGGCGGCCGAACTCGGCTGCCGCGAGGGCCTGCAGCGCGATCCAGTCGGTGGCCATGGTGGTGCTCCTGTTCGTCGTGGTGCTCGGGTGCGTGCTCGTGGTGCGTGGTGCGTGGTGCGCGTGCTCGTGTTGCTCGTGCTCGTGGTGCTTGGTGCGCGGCTCGTCGTGTGGCGCGTGCTGCTCGTGCTCGCCTGCAACCGGCGCTGCCGTTCCCGGATTCCCGCGGCGCCGCCGAGCGGGCCGCGCCCTGCAACGTTACGCCCGTGCCGCCCCCGCGAGCGGGCGAAATACCCGCGTGCATCCCGGCGTGACGCGGGTGTTTCGCCCGTTCGAGCTGGGCGGGTACCGGACGCTCACGTGTGGGCGCCGCCCGGGAGTTGAGCGGGCGAAATACCGCTGGTGCCCTTGGGGCGGACGCGGGTATTTCGCCCGTTCGAGCTGCGCGTGCGCGGGCGAATGCCGTGCACGGGGACGGGGACGGCGGCGGGCCACGGGTACGACGAACGCCCCGGCTCCGTGGGGGAGGAGCCGGGGCGTTCGTCTCGGGTTCGGGTAGTGCTGTTCGGTGCCCTCAGCAGGGCGACGAATCCGTGGGGACTCAGGCCGCCTGGAGGACGAACTGGACGTCGAGGTTGATCGTGACGTCGTTGCCGAGGGTGAAGCCACCGGCCTCGAGTGCCGCGTTCCAGTTCACGCCGAACTCAGTGCGGTCGATCTTCGTCGTCGCCTCGGCGCCGAACTTGACCTGGCCGTAGCCGTCGGTCGTGAAGCCGCCGAGCTCGGCCTTGAGGACGACCGGCTTCGTGACGCCACGGAGGGTCAGGTCACCCGCGATGTGCAGGTTGTCGCCCTTGGCCTCGATGCCAGTCGAACGGAAGGTGAGCTGCGGGTGCTCCTCGGTGAGGAAGAAGTCGCTCGTCTTGAGGTGCTGGTCGCGCTGCTCCTGGCCGGTGTTGATCGACGCGACGTCGATGTTGGCCTCGATGGTCGACTCGAGCGGGTTCTCGGCGGTGACGACGGTGGCGTCGAAGCTCTCGAACTTGCCCTTGACCTTGCTGATGGCGAGGTGGCGAACCGAGAACGTGACCTCGGAGTGGGTCGGGTCGATCTTCCAGGTGCCGGTCTTGTAGCCGGGAACGGTTGCGGCGGTGAGCGTCATGATGTCCTTCTTCCGAACGAGAGTCTGTGTGCGACGCGGACGAACCGGAGCCCCGATCCATGCGCCCGCATCGAAGTTGATGCTACGCCAGTGTGCACCCTTTTGGTTGAAGCGTCAACCATTGTTCACTGAAGTGTCGCAAAGCGCGTGTCGTGCGAGCCGCGGAGCCCGGTGTCCACCAGGCGTCGAACCCGCCAGACGAAGCGTTCGAGGCCAGGGCCGATGTCGTCCGCCGTGGCGCGGACGAGCCACCAGTCGACGTCCTTGAGGTGCTCGCCGCGGGTGAGGTCCTTCTTGAAGGCGGCTGGGTCGGTTCGGTGCAGGTCGCTCTCGTACTCGATCGCCACGCGCGCCTCGGGGTAGGCGAGGTCCACGCAGGCGATCCACCGCCCGTCGACGACGACGTCGTGGTTCAGTGCCGGCTCGGGCAGCCCACGGCGAACGAGTGCCAAGCGCGTCCTGGTCTCACCCGGGGAGCGGGAGCCTCCGCGGATCTCCTCGAGGGCGAGACGGAGCTTCACGATGCCGCGGATGCGTCGACGGCGACGGACGGCCGCCATCAGCTCGTCGAGCGTGACCCATCCGAGCGTGCCGACCAGGGCGTCCCCCGCGACGATGAGCTCGTCCAGCGTCAGCATCGTCCCGAGCGAGACGAACGTGTCGGCTGGGTCGCTGATGGGCACGCCGCGGGTCATCGTCATCCGCACCGTGCCGTACTTCGCTCGGTGTCCGATCGCGCCACGGACCCGGAGCGCCTGGTCAGCGCCGATCGTGGTGACGTGGAGCCGCGGATCGCGCTCGACCCGCCGAGGGAGTGGCACGCCGAGGATCGCCGCGGCCGTGACGTGACTGAACACCTGGTCGTGACGCAGGCGGGGAGCGAGTGCGCGTGCCCGTTCATCGACGGTCTGCGGCGTTGCGGCGGAACGGATCCCGTGGAACGGCCGAACGAGGTCTCGCGCGTCGAGCCGCCCGCGGGACACTCCACGGTGCAGGGCATCTCGCACCCGGAACGAGGCGTCCCGGAGGACCAACGGGAGTCGGCGTCTGGCGGTCATCTCCACATCGTCGGGCCGGGCCGGATTTCGTGGGGTGAGTCGCGCCTCCAGTGTGGATGGACGCGGTCGTGACGTGTCTGTGGAGGAGTCGCCGCGACCCGAGCGGGCGAAATGCCAGGGTGATTCGCCTCGATGAGCCGGGTATTTCGCCCGCTCGCGGTGTGGGGTGGCGGGCGAGCGGGCGAGCGGGCGAGCGTGCGGAGAGCGCGTGGTCCGTGAGCGGAGCCGCACGGCGGTCGAGGCGAGCGGGCGAAATGCCAGGGTGAGCGACGTGCGGACCCGGGTATTTCGCCCGCTCGCGTACTGCGGCCGGGCCCGCTCGCGTACTGCGGCCGGACCCGCTCGCGTACTGCGGCCGGACCCGCTCGCGCACTGCGGCCGGACCCGCTCGCGTGCCGCGGCCGGGCTGGGGCCGCCCGGCCAACCCACGCGGCCCCCGAACCGCACCACCTCACGCATCCCCACACCCCTCCCCGCGCCGACCCGCCCCGGCTGTACACAGGTACTCGCACGGCCCCTCACGGCGAGCGGAAGCCCGATAACGTCAGCACCATGGAATTCAGGTACCTGGGCAACTCCGGACTCAAGATCTCCGAGATCACCTACGGCAACTGGCTGACGCACGGCTCGCAGGTCGAGAACGACGTCGCCACCCAGTGCGTTCGGGCAGCGCTCGACGCCGGCATCACCACGTTCGACACGGCGGACACGTACGCCAACACGGCGGCCGAGAAGGTCCTCGGCGAGGCGCTCAAGGGGGAGCGACGCGCCGGCCTCGAGGTCTTCACGAAGGTCTACTGGCCGACCGGCCCCAAGCAGCACAACGACGTCGGCCTCTCCCGCAAGCACATCATGGAGTCGATCAACGGCTCGCTGGAGCGCCTCCAGACCGACTACGTCGACCTCTACCAGGCGCACCGCTACGACCACGAGACCCCGCTCGAGGAGACCATGCAGGCCTTCGCCGACGTGGTCCGGCAGGGCAAGGCGCTCTACATCGGCGTCAGCGAGTGGAACGCCGAGCAGATCCGTGCGGGCGCCGCGCTCGCGAAGGAGCTCGGCTTCCAGCTCATCTCGAACCAGCCGCAGTACTCGATGCTGTGGCGCGTCATCGAGGGCGAGGTCGTCCCCGCCTCGAAGCAGCTCGGCCTGTCCCAGATCGTCTGGTCGCCCATCGCGCAGGGCGTGCTGACCGGCAAGTACAAGCCGGGCCAGCCGCTGCCCGAGGGCTCCCGCGCCACGGACGAGAAGGGCGGCGCGGACATGATCAAGCGGTTCATGCGCGACGAGGTCCTCGAGGCCGTCCAGCGCCTGCAGCCCGTCGCCGACCAGGCCGGCCTCACGCTCGCGCAGCTCGCGATCGCGTGGACGCTCCAGAACGAGAACGTCGCGAGTGCGATCGTCGGCGCGTCCCGTCCGCAGCAGGTCACCGACAACGTGAAGGCCGCGGGCGTGAAGCTCGACGCCGACGCCCTGAAGGCGATCGACGAGGCGCTCGGTGACATCCCGGAGCGCGACGCGTCGAAGAACGTCAGCCCGGCGCAGCGTCCCGCCTGAGACGCGACCACCCTCTGACTGGAGGCGCGGTGCCAGCTGGCACCGCGCCTCCCGTCCGTCACGGGGTCGGCTGGGGCACACCGGTGTCCGCCGGCGCACACCGGGGGCCCAGCCCACTCCGTGCGCAGGCTGATCGACTTCGCAGAGCTCTCCTCGGAGCAGCGCAGCTGCTGCCCGATATCGTCGACGGGACGCGCAAGGAGCACCATGAGCACGACCCTGGTCATCATCCCGACCTACGACGAGGCGGAGAACATCCGTCCCATCGTCGAGCGCACGCTCGCCGCCACCGACGACACCGTGCACGTGCTCGTCGTCGACGACGGCTCCCCGGACGGCACCGGCGACATCGCCGACGCGATCGCCCGTCAGACAGACCGGGTCCAGGTCATGCACCGCACCGTGAAGGACGGCCTCGGCGGTGCGTACCTCGCCGGGTTCGCCTGGGGGCTCGAGCACGGCTACGACAAGCTCGTCGAGATGGACGCGGACGGCTCGCACCACCCCGAGTACCTGCCGTGGATGCTCGAGCTCGCGGACACGAACGACCTCGTCCTCGGCTCCCGCTGGATCAGCGGCGGCAACGTCGAGAACTGGCCCTGGTACCGCGAGGTGCTCTCCCGCGGCGGGAACCTCTACACGCGTCTCGCGCTCGGCATCGCCGTGCGCGACGCCACCGGCGGCTTCCGGGTCTTCACCTCGCGCGCGTTCGAGCGGATCGACCTTGCCGGCGTCGCGTCAAAGGGGTACTGCTTCCAGGTGGACCTGTGCTGGCGTGCCCTCGAGGCGGGCCTCCGCGTCGTCGAGACCCCGATCACCTTCACCGAACGCGAGTTCGGTGTCTCGAAGATGAGCGGGAACATCGTCCGTGAGAGCCTGACCCTCGTCACGAAGTGGGGCATCGACCGGCGGCTGCGCGAGGCGCGCTCGCTGGTGAAGGACCACCGTCGCCTGCCGTCGGTGCGGGCGAACGCGCACGCCGTCGGCGACCACGTCTGACGTCCGCATCGTCTGTCGGCGGCCACGTCTGACGGCCGCATCGTCTGGCGGCGACCACGTCTGACGGCGACAGGTCCCCGCGGTATTCCACGAGGACCTGTCTCTGTCGCTGTCGCGCGGTCCGATCCGGACCGTGGCCTACCGCAGTACGACCACCCCGCGGCCACGGAAGCGGACGCAGTCCGTCGCGACGTCGGCCTCGCCGAAGCGGTAGAGCTCCTCGCCGGTCGCACCCGGCACCGGGATCTCCGCCGCGTCGTCGAGGAAGTTCACCACGACGTGCACCGGTGTGACATCCGGGCCGAGCAGGCCGCGCGTGAGCACGAGCCAGCGACGGTCCTCGCTGAAGCGGACGGCGTTCGCCTCGTAGCGCGGGTCGACGAAGGCCTGGTCCGTCCGGCGGAGCGCGACGAGCACACGGTATGCCCGGAGGATCGCGGCGCCCCGTTCGGAGTCGACGTCGGCCCAGTCGAGCTTCGAGTTCGTGAACGTCGACGGGTCCTGCGGGTCCGGCACGGTGGACTCGTCCCAGCCGTGCTCGGCGAACTCCGCGATGCGTCCCTCGGCCGTCGCCTTGCCGAGTTCGGGCTCCGGGTGCGAGGTGAAGAACTGCCACGGTGTGGTCGCGGCGAACTCCTCGCCCATGAAGAGCATCGGCGTGAACGGTCCGAGCAGCGTCAGCGCCGCGGCGATCACGAGCCCCTCGTCGGTCAGGGTCGCCGCGAGCCGGTCGCCCGCCGCACGGTTGCCGATCTGGTCGTGGTTCTGGTTCGCCACCACCAGCGCCGTCGCCGGCGAGGTGCCGCGGTCGATCGGCCGGCCGTGCCGCTTCCGCCGGAACGACGACCACGTGCCGTCGTGGAAGAAGCCGCGCTCGAGGACCTTCGCGAGCGCCGACAGCGGGGCGAAGTCGGCGTAGTAGCCGTTCGTCTCACCGGTGAGTGCGACGTGCACCGCGTGGTGGAAGTCGTCGGACCACTGGCCGGCCAGCCCGTACCCGGCGGACTCCTGCGGGCGGAACATGATCGGGTCGTTGAGGTCCGACTCCGCGATGAGCGACAGCGGACGCCCGACGAACGCCGAGAACGCATCGGTCTCGGATGCCATCGCCTGCAGCACGTGCGGCCGGGTGGTGTCCCGGATCGCGTGCACCGCATCGAGCCGGAGCCCGTCGACGTGGTGGTCGCGGAACCACATCCGCACGTTGTCGAGCACGTAGCGCCGGACCTCGGGGTGCTCGACGTTGACGGAGTCGCCCCACGTGTTGCCGAGTCCCTGCAGCAGGTACGGGCCGTACAGCGGCAGGTAGTTGCCGCTCGGGCCGAGGTGGTTGTAGACGACGTCCTGGATGACGCCGAGCCCGAGCGCGTGCGCCCGGTCGACGAACCGGTCGTAGGCGTCCGGCCCACCGTAGGGCGCGTGCACGGCGAACCAGCCGACACCGTCGTAGCCCCAGTTCCACTCGCCGTTCACCGCGTTGACGGGGAGCAGCTCGACGAACTCCACGCCGAGCTCGACGAGGTGGTCGAGCTTCTCGGCGGCGGCGTCGAGCGTGCCCTCGGGCGTGTAGGTGCCGATGTGCATCTCGTAGATGACACCGCCGCGTGCGGGGCGGCCGGTCCAGGCGTCGTCGGTCCAGGAGAACCGCGAGGGGTCGACGACCTCGGACGGGCCGTGCACCCCCTCCGGCTGGAACCGGCTGCGGGGGTCGGGCCGGACGGCGTCGTCGTCGCCGATCCGGAACCCGTAGCGGGCGCCGACGTGCGGCAGGACCGCGTTGGTCGTCCACCAGTCGTCGTCGCCGCGGGTCAGCGGGTACTCGGTGCCGTCGACGACCAGGCGCACCCGCTCGGGAGCGGGGGCCCAGACGCCGTAGCGGTCGGGAACGGTCATGCGTGCCCCTCCAGGATGTCGATCTCGGCTTGCGTCTCGGATTCGTCGGTTGCGCCGGCGCCGGTCGCCTCGGTCCCGTGGTCCGTCGCCTCGACGACGTGCGCCGGGACGAGCAGCGCCACCGGGAAGTCGGCGAGCACCTCGGACAACGCGATGCCCCGGGACGCGGGGAAGCGCCGACCGGTCAGCAGGTCGACCCGGTCGAGCGGCACCGGGTGCACCAGGGTGTCGCCCCATCCGCCGACGCGCCGCAGCCCGATCGGCAGACGCGTCGCGACGGTGACCGCGCCACCGCGGTCGAACGCGAGCACGTGGTCGGCGGCGCTGCCCGTCGACTCGAGCGCGAGGTAGCGCGTGAAGAGCTCCGGGTGGTCGCGGCGGACCCGCAGTGCCCGGCTGGTGACGAGGAGCTTCGCGGCGGCGTCGAGGCCGACGGACGGCAACTGCTCCGGACCGTCGTCGTCGGGGCCGTCGAGCTCGGCGAGGACGTGCCGGCGCTCGGTGTAGTCCACCGGTCGGCGGTTGTCGGGGTCGACGAGGGAGCGGTCCCAGAACTCGGTGCCCTGGTAGACATCGGGAACACCCGGCGCGGTGAGCTGCACGAGCTTCTGCGCGAGACCGTTCGACCACCCGGCGGCGTCGATCCGCTCGTCGAGTGCGTCGAGCACCGCGACCACGGCGGGGTCGTCGAACGCGGCGTCCACGATCGCGTGCATGCGGCGCTCGAAGTCCTCGTCCGGCTCCGTCCACGTGGTGCTGTCGCCCGCTTCGCGCGAGGCCTTCTCGGCGTACGCGTGCAGCCGTTCACGGCTGGCCGGACGCGCGCCGACGATGGCCTGCCAGAGGAGGTCCGCGAACACGCGGTCCTGCAGCGGGACGAGGGACTGCAGCCGTTCGAGGGCCGACGTCCACTCGTGGCCGATCTCGGCGAGGACGGCGATGCGGGCGCGGGTGTCCTCGCTGCGCTTCGTGTCGTGCGTCGTCAGGGTCGTCATGGTGTGCGGCCAGCTGCCGACGCGGTCGCGCTGCGCCTGGTGGAAGTCGGACACCGACACCGAGAACACGCTGGGGTCACCGCCGACCTCGCTGAGGCTGGTGAGTCGGGAGGTCCGGTAGAACGCCGTGTCCTCCACACCCTTCGCCATCACCATGCCGCTGGTCTGCTGGAGCCGCACGGCCGCGGCGTTCGCCGGGTCGACCAGTGCCGGCGCGATCCGGTCGATCACGTCGTCGAGGTCTGGGCGGGCCTCGGCGGCGCGCTCGAGCGCGTCGATGAGGTGGTGCGCCCCCTCGGGCAGGTACGTCCGGTACACGTCGAAGGACGCGACGACCTCGGCCACCGCGTCGACGACCCGCTCGTGCGGCAGGTCGCCGGCGACGGGTCGCAGCAGCCGGGCGAGGCGCTCGACCTCGCTGCCGAGGATGCCGTCCGCGATGCCGCGACGGGTGTCGTGGGTGAGCTGCTGCCAGTCGGCTGGTTCGGCTCCCGAGGCCGCCGTGAGGGTCCGTTCGCCGGCGGGGTCGACGAACACCCGGTCGAACACGCCGAGGGCGTCGTACCCGGTCGTGCCGTCCACCGGCCAGCTCGACGGCAGCGCTTCGCCCGGCTCGAGGATCTTCTCGACGAGGGTGTACGCGCCGCCGGTCAGCCCGGCGAGGTCCTGCAGGTACCCTGCCGGGTCGTACAGACCGTCCGGGTGGTCGATGCGGAGACCGTCGACCAGTCCGTCGCGGAACCAGGAGCCGATCGTCGCGTGGGACGCGGCGAAGACCTCGGGTTCCTCGACCCGGATCGCCGCGAGCGTGTTCACCGCGAAGAACCGGCGGTAGTTCAGCTCGTGGTCGGCGCGCTTCCAGTGCACGAACTCGTAGTGCTGCCGGGCGTGCACTGCCTCGACCGTGTCGCCGTCCTGCACGGTTCCGGGCGCGGTCGGGTAGGCGGTGTCACCGAGGTACAGCCGGCCGTCCCGCAGCTCGACCGCGTCGAGCAGCCGGTCGTCGAGCACCGGCACACGGAGCTTGCCGTCGCCCGCTTGCCAGTCGACGTCGAACGCCCACGCGACGGGGGAGCCCTGCCCGAGTTCGAGCAGGGACCACCACCACGGGTTCGCCGCCGGGGTGGCCACGCCGACGTGGTTCGGCACCACGTCGACGAGGACCCCGAGACCGACGTCGTGCGCGGCCTCGGCGAGGGCACGGAGCGCGTCGTCGCCGCCGCGCTCCGTGTCGACGTGGGTGTGGTCGACGACGTCGTAGCCGTGCTGCGACCCCGGCTCGGCCTGCAGCACCGGCGACAGGTAGAGCCAGTCCGCGCCGAGGTCACGCACGTAGTCGACGACGTCCTGCGCGGCCGCCAGGTCGAAGTCGGGCGTGACCTGCAGCCGGTAGGTGCTGGTGGGGACTCGACGCGTGGTCACTGCTGACCGCCCGTGGTGCCGGACGGAGCCGCCGACCCCGCCGGGTTGGCCGGGGTGACCGCGTTCTGCGGGGCGGGCGTGATCGGTTCGGTGAACTCGACCTCGACCGGGGTCACCGTGACCTCGTGGTCCGGCTCGGCGCGGAGGACGATCATCGACCGAGCCGGGACGTCGAGCGGCGTACCGGCCTCGAGGACCTCGTCACGGGCACCCGGCTCGGCGGTGTCGATCCGGACGGTCCACCCCGGCGAGTACTCCTCCGGCGGCAACGTGAACGTCACGGTGTCGTCGTGGGCGTTGAAGTACGTGATGAAGCCGACGTCGGTCACGCGCTCACCACGGGAGTCGCGCCCGCGGATGCCGTTGCCGTTGAGGTACATGCCGACGCTCTTGCCGAAGCCGGAGTCCCAGTCCTCGGGCTCCATCGCGTCGCCGGCCGGGGTGAGCCACACCACGTCGGGCAGCGGTTCGTCCTGGCCGCGGCGGACCGGACGCCCGTTGAAGTACCGGGTGCGACGGAAGGTCGGGTGGTCGTGCCGGAGCTTGACGACGTCGGCCGTGAACTGGATGAGCTCGTCGTCCGCGGAGTCCCAGTCGATCCAGCTGAGCTCGGAGTCCTGCGCGTAGACGTTGTTGTTGCCGGACTGCGACCGGCCGAGTTCGTCGCCGTGCGCGATCATCGGCACACCCTGGCTGAGGAGCAGGGTCGCGAGGAAGTTCCGGCGACGCTGGAGCCGCAGCGCGTTCACGGCCTCGTCGTCGGTCGGTCCCTCGGCCCCGGAGTTCCACGACCGGTTGTGGCTCTCGCCGTCGTTGTTGTCCTCACCGTTGGCGTCGTTGTGCTTCTCGTTGTAGGCGACGAGGTCGTACAGCGTGAAGCCGTCGTGCGCGGTGATGAAGTTGATGCTGGCCTTGGGGGTGCGGCCGTCGTGCTCGTACAGGTCGGCCGAGCCCGAGATCCGGGAGGCGAACTCGCCGAGCGTCGAGGGCTCGCCCCGCCAGAAGTCGCGGACGGTGTCGCGGTACTTGCCGTTCCACTCCGACCACTGCGGGGGGAAGTTGCCGACCTGGTAGCCACCGGGGCCGACGTCCCACGGCTCGGCGATGAGCTTCACCTGGGACACGATCGGGTCCTGCTGCACGAGCTCGAAGAACGCCGACAGCCGGTCGACCTCGTAGAACTCGCGGGCGAGCGCTGCGGCGAGGTCGAAGCGGAAGCCGTCGACGTGCATCTCGGTCACCCAGTAGCGGAGCGAGTCCATGATGAGCTGCAGCGAGTGCGGGTGTCCGACGTTGAGCGAGTTGCCGGTGCCGGTGTAGTCCATGTAGTACCGCTGGTCGTCGTCGACGAGGCGGTAGTACGCCGCGTTGTCGATGCCGCGGAACGACAGGGTCGGGCCGAGGTGGTTGCCCTCTGCCGTGTGGTTGTAGACGACGTCGAGGACGACCTCGATGCCCGCGCGGTGGAGCTCGCGGACCATCGTCTTGAACTCCTGCACCTGCTGGCCCTGGTCGCCGGACGACGAGTAGTGCGAGTGCGGCGCGAAGAAGCCGATGGTGTTGTAGCCCCAGTAGTTCGACAGTCCCTTGTCCTGCAGGGTCGAGTCGTTCACGAACTGGTGCACCGGCATGAGCTCGAGCGTCGTCACGCCGAGGCGCTGGAGGTGCTCGATGACGGCCGGGTGCGAGACGCCGGCGTACGTGCCGCGCTGCTCGTCCGGGATGTCGGGGTGCGTCTCGGTGAGGCCCTTGACGTGCGCCTCGTAGATGACCGTCTCGCCGTAGGGAGTCCGCGGTGGGCGGTCTCCCTGCCAGTCGAAGAACGGGTTGATGACGACGCCCTTCATCATGTGCGAGGCGGAGTCCTCGTCGTTGGTCGAGTCGGGGTCGCCGAACGTGTACGAGAACAGCGACTGGTCCCAGTCGATGTCCCCGCTGGTCGCCTTGGCGTACGGGTCGAGCAGCAGCTTCGCCGGGTTCGTGCGGAGCCCCTTCGTGGGGTCGTACGGACCGTGGACGCGGAAGCCGTACTGCTGTCCGGGGCCGACGTTCGGGAGGTATGCGTGCCAGACGTACGCGTCCACCTCGAGCAGGGGGACGCAGGTCTCGTTGCCGTCGTCGTCGAAGAGACAGAGTTCGACGCGCTCGGCGACCTCGCTGAAGAGCGCGAAGTTCGTGCCGCTTCCGTCGTAGGTCGCCCCGAGCGGGTACGGGTTGCCGGGCCAGGTGTGCAAGCAGTCCTCCAGGTGTGGGTGCCGCCAAGATATCGGCGGGGGCCGTCCGCGTCCGCAGACAAGCCCCAGCCGTGGACGGTTCCCGCGCGGCGCAGCCTGTGGAGGAACCGGCGAGTAGCCTCCGGCGCATGGCCAACATCGTCACGCAGATCGCAGACAAGGTGCGCCCCGTGGGCGTGTCCACCAACTACGGGGAGCCGGTCGAGGTCGGCGACCAGACCCTCATCCCGGTGTCCCTCGCCTGGTTCGGCTTCGGAGGCGGCGGGGACGGCGACGACAACGGTGGCGGTGGCGGCGGTGCCGCCTCGATCCCGATCGGCGCGTACGTGCGCCGGCCGGGCAAGGACCTCGAGTTCGAGCCGAACCTCATCTCCTTGATGGCGGTCAGCATCCCCGTCATCTGGGTGACCGGAACCGTCCTGCGCAAGCTGGTCCGCGCGCTCAAGAAGTGACCAACTGACGGCCTGGAGGCGCGTGGCGGCCCCGTCACGCGCCTCCAGGCCGTCAACCGGTCACCGTCCGACACGCGGCCGCAGCCGCGTCTAGACTGACGGGACACACACGGGAGTCCGGGATCGCCGGGCTGAGAGGGAGCGAGTCGCGCTCCGACCGTCGAACCTGATCCGGATCATGCCGGCGCAGGGAGGAGTCCAGGACCATGTCCGTACGCACGTCACCAGCAGTACCGTCCACCGTCACGCGATCGCTCCGCTGGCGGGTCGTCGACATCGTCGTCGCCAGCGTCCTCGCCGTCGCGATCGGGGTCGTCTTCAAGGTCTGGGAGTTCGGGTACGAGCCGCTCAGCGCCGTGATGACGCTCGTGCTGCCCGGCACGCAGGCGCTCTTCGGTGGGGTGTGGCTGCTCGCCGGCCCCGTCGTGGCGATCATCGTGCGGAAGCCCGGAGCCGCGCTCTACGCCGAGATGGTCGCGGCCTCGGTCGAGGCACTCCTCGGCACCCAGTGGGGATGGCTCACGCTCGAGGCCGGGCTCGTCCAGGGCCTCGGCGCCGAGATCGTCCTCGCGCTCTTCCTGTACCGCGTGTACCGCCTGCCGGTCGTCGTGCTCGCCGGTGCCGCGGCCGGGCTGGCGATGGGCATCAACGACACCGTGCTCTGGTACCCGGGGCTCGACGCCGGCTTCAAGGCCGCCTACGTGGTGTCCGGGGTCGTCTCCGGCGCGCTGATCGCCGGCCTCGGCTCGTGGCTCGTCGTGCGGGCGCTCGCCGCAACCGGGGTGCTGTCCTCGTTCGCCGCCGGCCGTGAACACTCCAGGCGCGGGACCCGCGCCGTCGCGTGACCACCGGGGATGCCCGTGGTGCCGTGGGCACCGCGGGCCCTGCGCAGATCGTCTTCCGCGACTGGGGTTGGCGGTACGCCGAGCGTGAGGCGTGGGCGGTCCGCGGCGTCGACCTGACCGTCGAACCCGGCGAGCGCGTCGCGATCGTCGGCCCGTCCGGAGCGGGCAAGTCCACGCTCCTGCGGGCCGTCGCCGCCGTGCTGCCCGACGAACCCGACGACACCGACGACACCGCTGCCTCGGTGCAGGGCTCGGTCCTGGTCGACGGCGCCGACCCCCGCGCGGTCCGCGGGCGAGTCGGCCTCGTCATGCAGGACCCCGAGGCCCACACGGTGATGTCGCGCGTCGGTGACGACGTGGCGTTCGGGTGCGAGAACGCCGGCGTCCCGCGCGCCGAGATCTGGGAACGGGTGCAGGCGGCACTCGACGTCGTCGGGCTCGACCTGGCGCTCGACCGGTCGACCACGATGCTCTCCGGCGGGCAGCGGCAGCGGCTGGCCCTGGCCGGCGTGCTCGCGATGCGGCCGGGAGCGATCGTGCTCGACGAGCCCTGCGCGAACCTCGACCCGTCCGGGGTGTCGCAGGTGCACGATGCCGTCCGCGCGCTCCTCGACGAGACCGGGGCGACCCTGCTCGTCGTGGAGCACCGGATCGGCACGTGGCTCGACCTGGTCGACCGGCTGGTACTGGTCGAGCCGGCCGGGGGAGTCGTGGCCGACGGTGCTCCGGACGAGGTGCTCACCTCGCACGGTGCGAGGTTGACGGCCGCTGGCGTGTGGGTGCCCGGCTCCGAGCCCGCTCGGGGTTCCGCCCGGGCGCTCCGCTCGCCTGGTCGAGCGGGCGAAATGCCCGGGTCCTCCGTTCGGGAGACCGTGGCATTTCGCCCGCTCGACCGTGCGCTCCGCTCGCCTGGTCGAGCGGGCGAAATGCCCGGGTCATCCGTTCGGGTGACCGCGGTATTTCGCCCGCTCGGCCGTGCGCTCCGCTCGCCTGGTCGAGCGGGCGAAATACCCGGGTCCTCCGATCGGGAGACCGCGGCATTTCGCCCGCTCGACGAGGGGGCGGGCGAGGGGGTCGGCGAAGGGGCGGACGAGCGGGCGGGCGGGGCGGGGAGCGGGGGCGTGCTGCTCGAGGCGCGAGCGCTCGGGACCGCGCGGGGGAAGCGCCATCGGGTGGGCAGCGGGATCGACCTCGAGGTCCGGGCCGGCCGGGTGCTCGCCGTCACGGGTCCGAACGGCGTCGGCAAGTCCACGCTCGGCCTCACGCTCGCCGGACTCCTCCGCCCCGCCGACGGTACGCTCCAGGCCACGCCCGCGCTGGCCGACGGCATCGGGGACCTCCCGGCAGCGTGGACGAGCCGGCAGCTGGCCGCCCGCATCGGCACCGTGTTCCAGGACCCCGAGCACCAGTTCGTCGCCCGCACCGTCCGCGAGGAGCTCGCCGTCGGCCCGCACGCCCTCGGCCTGCCCGACGTCGACGAGCGGGTCGAGGACCTCCTCGTGACGTTCGGCCTCGCGCACCTCGCGGACGCCAACCCCTTCACCCTGTCCGGCGGGGAGCAGCGGCGACTCGCGATCGGGACCGTGATCGCCTCGCGGCCGCCGGTGGTCGTGCTCGACGAACCGACCTCCGGGCAGGACCGTGCGACCTGGCAGGCCGTGGTCGACCGGCTCGGGGCGCTCGCCGACGCCGGGACCGCGATCGTCGCGATCACGCACGACCAGGACCTCGTGCGGGCGCTCGACGCCGACGAGGTCGTCCTCGGCACCACGGGCGCGGCTCCCGTCACGCACACCCCGGCGGACGCGGGGGCAGCGACCGCACCCGTCCTGCCCGATGCGACCACGGAGGTGGAACGGTGACCGCCCCGGGGACGTCGGCGGACCCGCGGGGGCGATCCGCGCCTCCAGGCCGGGGGACCGGACCCGTCTCGGTACCGCACGGTGTGCGGGGGGTGCAACCGGTCGCCTCGCTGCTGGGCGTGATGGCGCTCGGAGTGTGTCTCGTCCTGAGCCTCGACGTGGTCTCGGCCGCCGTCGCGTTGGTGCTGGAGGTCCTGCTCCTCCCGTTCCTCCGCGTGCCGCCGCGCACCCTGCTGCTGCGGACGTCGCCCGTGCTCGTCGCGGTGCCGCTGACGGCGTTGAGCATCGCGTTGTACGGGCGGCCCTCCGGGCGGGAGTGGTTCGACTTCGGGTTCGCCCACGTGACCGACGGGTCGTTGACGCTCGCCCTCGCGACCGCGCTGCGCGTGCTCGCGGTGGGGATCCCCGCGGTCGCGTTGTTCATCCGCGTGGACCCGACCGACCTGGCCGACGGACTCGCGCAGCTGCTGCGGCTGCCGGCACGGTTCGTGCTCGGGGCGCTCGCCGCACTCCGGATGATGACCCTGCTCGGCGACGACTGGCGGCAGCTCGGGATGGCCAGACGCGCACGTGGCGTCGCGGACACCGGACGGCTGCGACGGGGCGCATCGATGGCGTTCGCGTTGCTCGTGCTGGCGCTGCGGCGGGCGACGACCTTGGCGGTGGCGATGGAGTCGCGGGGGTTCGGGGCTCCCGGACGGAGGACCTGGGCACGGACCGCGCGGTTCGCGGGGCCGGAGTGGGCGATGGTCGCGGTGCTCGTCGGCATCGGGGTCGTGTCGATCGTGGCCGCGGTGATCGCGGGGACGTGGCGTGCCTGAGCAGGCCGGGCACGACGTCGTGCGGTGTCTCGACGAAGTCGCGGCGCGCGAGGGCGCGGATCGGCTCGTGGTGCTCGTCGACGGACGGTCCGGCACGGGGAAGACGACCCTCGGGAACGCCGTCGCCGACCGGCTCGGAGCGCAGCTCGTGCACCTCGACGACCTCTACCCGGGGTGGGACGGCCTCCGCGCCGCCGCGGAGGCCGTGGTCACCGACGTCCTCGGCGGCCCGAGCGGGTACCGGCGGTGGGACTGGACGACCTCCGCACCGACCGACTGGGTCCCGCTCGACCCCGACGCCCCGATCGTGATCGAGGGGTGCGGCGCGCTGTCACGGGCCTCGGCGGCGCTGGCGTCCCTCCGGGTCTGGCTCGAGGCCGACGACGACACTCGGTGGCAGCGGGCGATCGGGCGGGACGGCGAGGTGTTCGCGCGCGAGTGGGAGCGCTGGGCCGCTCAGGAGGCGGCGTTCATCGCTGCCGAGCACCCGGCAGGCCTGGCCGACCTGGTCCTGCGGACGTAGACGCCGCAGCACCGCGGCGGCCCGCACCCCGCGGCGGCCGGCGGCCCGCGCCGCAGGCCGGCGGCGAGCATCGAGGATTCGCGCTCAGCGACACCTCACGGCCTCCGGAAGGCGAGAACTGTCGCCCAGCGCGAAACGTCAGCCCGCCGCGCCCGCGCCCGCCGCACCAGCGCCCGCGCCGGCACCCCTGCCCCGCGCCGCCCGCCGCGCATCCGCCACCGGATCGACCGCGAACACCGCTGCGACGATGCTCAGCACCGCGTACACCCCGAGGTACGCGCACAGGATCCACGGCGAGCCCCCGCCCACCTCCACGAACACGGCCGCGAGCAGCGGAGTGAGCCCGACGGAGAAGATCGACCCGATCTGGTACCCGAGCGACATCCCCGAGTAGCGCCGGCCGGTCGGGAACTGCTCCGCGAACCACGCCGCCTGCGGCCCGTAGATGCTGTCGTGGAACACCGACATCCCGACGAGCGCCACGAGCGGCAGCAGCACGAGGGGCCCGGCGTCGAGGAACGCGAAGAACGGCCAGATGAGCACGGCGATCCCGACCGCGGACCAGATCGTCAGCACGCGCCGCCCCACCCGGTCGGACAGCCAGCCCCAGAACGGCGTCGACACGAGCGACACGGCGGAGATCACGAGCACGGCCTGGAGCCCGGCCGAGGACCCCGACGGACCTCGCACGGTGCCGAGGTACGTCAGCGAGTACGTCGTCAGGATCGAGTACAGCGCCGGCTGCACGAGCCGCAGCCCGGCCGTCACGAGGATCGATCGCGGGTGCTGCCGGATCGCCTGCCACACCGGGTACCGCTCGACCCGACCGGAATCGCGCAGCTCCTGGAACACCGGCGCGTCCTGCACGCCGAGCCGGATCACGAGCCCGACGGCGACGATCACGGCGGAGAACAGGAACGGCAGCCGCCAGCCCCACGCCAGGAACGCCTCGTTGCCGAGCAGCGTCCGCACGAGCGTGAACACGCCGGTCGCGAGGAGCATCCCACCCGCCGACCCCATCTGCGTGAACGCCCCGAACAGGCCCCGGTGCCGTGCGGGCGCGTGCTCGACCGACAGCAGCGCCGACCCGCCCCACTCCGCGCCGGCGGCGACGCCCTGCAGCAGCCGCAGGAACACGAGCGCGACGACGGCGCCGACACCGATGGTCGCCGCGGACGGGACCACACCGATGAGTGTCGACGCGATGCCCATCAGCACGAGCGACGCGACCAGGAGCTTCTTCCGTCCGATCCGGTCACCGAGGTGGCCGGCGATGACCCCGCCGAGCGGCCGGGCGACGAAGCCGACACCGTAGGTCGCGAACGACGCGATGACGCCGACGGCCGGCGTCACGGACGGGAAGAAGGTGGGCGCGAAGACGAGGGCCGACGCGGTCGCGTAGAGGTAGAAGTCGTAGTACTCGACGGTCGTCCCGACGAAGGACGCCAGGGCGACACGACGACGGGTCGCGGTGGTGGACGGTGCGACGGGACGGCCTGGAGGCGCGGCAGCGGTGGTCGGGGTCGGCATGCCTCAGGAGCATGGTCGCCTCCAGGGCGTCGCGGAACACCGCGCGTAACGCGGGGTCACGTCACTGCCTCCGATGACGCGACGGCGGGGAACATGGAGCGCATGAGCGATCGACCGAACCGTCCGCTGCGCTTCGCGGCCTTCGTCATGAACACGACGTCGCACATCCAGCACGGCCTGTGGCGTCACCCCGACGCCCGGCAGTCCGACTTCGACGACGTGACGCTCTGGACCGACCTGGCGAAGACGCTGGAGCGGGGCAAGTTCGACGCGATGTTCTTCGCGGACGTCGTCGGCACGTACGGCCCGGCCCGCGGCGACTACGCGACGAACCTCCGCGAGGGGCTGCAGATCCCCTCGAACGACCCGTCCGTGCTGCTCTCCGCGCTCGCCGTGTCGACGGAGCACCTCGGCCTCGCCTTCACGTCGAGCGTGATCCAGTCGCACCCCTTCGACTTCGCCCGGAAGGTGTCCACGCTCGACCACATCACCCGGGGTCGGATCGGCTGGAACGTCGTCACGAGCGCCCTCGACAGCGCGGCCCGGAACTTCGGCCAGGACCGACTCGAGGAGCACGACGAACGCTACGTCTGGGCCGAGGAGTACCTGGAGGTCTGCGCGAAGCTGTGGGAGGGCTCGTGGGAGGACGGCGCCGTCCTCAAGGACCCGGTGCTCGGCTACGCGGACCCGTCGAAGGTGCACCGGATCGACCACCACGGGAAGCGGTACGACGTGCAGGGCCCGCACCTGTCCGCGCCCTCGCCGCAGCGGACGCCGGTGCTGTTCCAGGCGGGGTCCTCGCCGGCCGGCCGGGCCTTCGCCGCACGGAACGCCGAGGCCCAGTTCATCCTCACCTCGAACCGAGACGCCACCGAACAGCTCATCCGTGAGACCCGCGACCTCGCCGAGGCCGCCGGGCGCCGGCGGGACGACATCGCGTTCTTCCTCGGCCTGACGTTCGTCACCGGCTCCACCGAGGCGGAGGCGAAGGCGAAGGAAGCGGAGATCGACGAGTACCTCGCGGCCGACGGCTTCCTGGTGCACTCGAACCTCGGCTTCGACCCGGACACCGGCGAAGCGCTCGACCCCGCGACGCCGCTGTCCGAGGTCCGGACGCACGCCGGACAGTCGCACCTGCAGTGGTTGCGGGAGGCCGCCGGCGACCGCGAACCGACCATCGCCGACCTCGCCCGGCTGTCCGCGAAGCTGCGGGCCCGTGTCGTCGGGACACCCGAGCAGATCGCCGACGCGCTCGCCGACTGGCAGGACGCCGGGGTCGACGGCGTGAACGTCATCAACTGGACGCTCCCCGGCTCGTACGAGGAGTTCGTCGACCACATCGCGCCGACCCTGCAGGAACGCGGACTCATGCAGTCCGAGTACCGGCAGGGGACGCTCCGCGAGAAGCTCTTCGGCCACCCGCAGCTGCCCGACACACACCCCGCACGGCGCTGGCGCGGCGCGTTCACCGGCGGAGCCGCCGGGCCGTCGGCCGCCGGACCGTCCGCTGCCGGGCCGTCCGCTGTTCCGTCGGCCGACCCGTCGTCCGTCACGGACGCCGTGGAGGTGACCGCATGACGGACGGCGCCGCGACCACCGGGGGCGAGCCGCGCCTCCAGGCCGGCACACGCGACCGTCTGACGGACCTGCGCGCGCACTTCGCACCCGTGTTCGCGACCATCCGCGAGGGTGCCGTCGCCCGTGAGCTGGCATCCGGGACCCCCGGCGACCGGCCGTTGCCGCACGACGAGGTGCGTGCCCTCGCCGACGCAGGGTTCGGACGCCTGCGCATCCCCGAGGACCGCGGCGGGTCCGGCGTGACCCTGGTGGAACTCGCGCACCTCGTGGCGGACCTGGCGGCGGCGGACTCGAACATCGCGCACCTCTGGCGGGGACACTTCGGGTACACCGAACTCGTGCTGCTCCGACCGGACTCGGCGGGACGCGACGAGTGGATCGAGCGCATCGTCGGCGGCGCGATCGTCGGCAACGCCACGTCGGAGCAGACCGGCACCACCCTCGCCGACATCTCCACCACGGTGACGCCGGCTCCCGACGGCGGCGTCCGTCTCGACGGTCGCAAGTTCTACTCGACCGGCACGCTCTACGCGGACTGGATCTACCTGGCCGCTGACCGCTCGGGGGAGCGCGTCACGTTCGCCGTCGACGCTGCCGCACCGGGCGTGACGAGCATCGACGACTGGGACGGGTTCGGGCAGCGGCTCACGGCGTCCGGCACGACGGTGTTCGACGGCGTGGCGGTCGACGCGTCGGTCGTCTCCGCGTACCGGGACGCCCCGCTGTCGCACATCCAGGCCTTCTACCAGCTGTACCTGCTGGCGGTCCTCGCCGGGATCGGGCAGGCGGTCGTCGACGACGCCGTCGCCTTCGTGCGGCCGCGGACCCGGACGTACATCCACGCCAACACCGCTCGTCCGGGCGACGACCCCCAGGTGCTGGCCGTCCTCGGCCGGCTGTCCGCGGGGGCCTTCACCGCGCGGTCGCTCGTCGTGGCGGCGGCGGGGCTGCTCGACTCGGTGGTGGAGACGAACGAGCCGGGGGCGGGCGTGGACCGCGGTGCTGGTGATCGCGGGGTGGGTGTGGATCGCGGTGCTGGTGTGGACCGCGGTGCTGGCGTTGACCGTGCTTTGCTCGACGCCGCGGAGAACGCGGTCTACCAGGCGCAGGTCGAGATCGGGCCGCGGGTGTTGCGGTCGTGCTCGGAGTTGTTCGAGGTCGGCGGAGCGTCAGCCGCCGAACGGACGCGGGCGCTCGACCGGCACTGGCGGAACGCGCGGGTCGTGGCGTCGCACAACCCGGCCGTGTACAAGGAGCGGCTCGTGGGGGAGTACGTGCTGCACGGGCGGGGGCCGGTCCACGCGTGGGAGAAGTACCACGAGGTGGGGCCGACGCGGTTCTGAGGCGGGCCGGGGGCCTCGGGGGCGTCGGTTGCCTCGGGGGTTCGGGCTGGCTCGGGCCTGGTTCGCTCGGCGCCTACGCCCAGCCGAGTTCGTGCAGGCGCTCGTCGTCGATGCCGTAGTAGTGCCCGATCTCGTGCACGAGGGTCGTGTGCACCTCGTCCTTGAGTTCGTCGAGGGTGTCGCACTCCGCGAGGTGCTGCTTCCGGAACACGATGATCCGGTCCGGGAGCTCCCCGAACCCGTACTGCCCGCGCTCGGTCGCGGCGATGCCGTCGTACACGCCGAACAGTTCAGAGCCGTCCTCGGGTTCGTCCTCGACGACGAACGCCACGTTGTCGAGCCCGTCGACCATCTCGTCGGGGAGCAGGTCGAGCTCGTCGGTCACGAGTTGCTCGAACGCGTCGGCGGACATCTCCATCACGCAGGGATCGTCCCACACCGCGCTGACCACTCGCGGCTGACCACTCGCGGCTGACGACTTGCGGCTGACCACTCGCGGCTGACCACTCGCGGCGAAGCCGCACGGCGCCGGAGGCGCCCGGACAAACACTGAGGGAGAGCCCCGGTTGCGTCACACGCAACAGGACTCTCCCTCGACTGGGGTGAATAACGGGTCTCGAACCCGCGACCTCCTAGACCACAACCAGGCGCTCTACCAACTGAGCTATATCCACCATGTACGAACCGGGCGACCGGCGCGACCACTCAATAGTAGTACACGCCGAGCGCCGTTCCGACCACGCGTGTCGCTACTCGGCCGCGGGCTGCGCCAGTCGGGGCTCCCACTTCGCCACGACCTCGGCCTGGACGGCACGCACGTCGTCGGTGCTCGGACCGGGCTCGGCGACGAACCCGGCGCGGCGGTAGTACTCGAGCTCGCGGATCGACTCGAGGATGTCCGCGAGGGCCCGGTGCCCGCCGTGCTTCTCCGGTGCGTTGAAGTACACGCGCGGGAACCAGCGCCGGCAGAGTTCCTTGATGCTCGACACGTCGACGCTCCGGTAGTGGAGGTGCCCGTCGACGCGGGGCATGTACTTCGACAGGAACGCACGGTCGGTCCCGATGGTGTTGCCCGCGAGCGGCGCGGAACCCTCGGCGGGGACGTGCTGGAGGATGTACTCCAGCACCTGGAACTCGGCGTCGGCGAGGGAAACGCCGTCCGGGATCTCCTCGATGAGCCCCGAGGTCGTGTGCATGTTCGTCACGAACTCGTTCATGTTGTCGAGCGCCGATTGGTCGGGCTTGATGACGATGTCGAAGCCGGGGTGCACCGGGACGAGGTCGAAGTCGGTGATGACCACGGCCACCTCGACGAGTTCGTCGACCTCGATGTCGAGGCCCGTCATCTCGCAGTCGATCCAGACGAGGCGGTCGTTCGCAGTTGCCATGACGTCGATCCTATTCCGCGGCGCGGTCGCCTCCGGCGCGGGCGCTCGCGCGGCCGCGCGGGCGGGGTCGCGGCCGAGCGCGGTCGAGGCGCGGCCGAGCGGGCGAAATGCCAGGGTGGTGCGCTCGGCGTACCAAGGTATTTCGCCCGCTCACGCGCCGGGATGCTGCTCGGACGGTCGCCCGGGGTCGAGCGCGGGCGAGCGGGCGAAATGCCAGGGCGCCCCGCTCGGCGAACCCGGGTATTTCGCCCGCTCACGCGTCGGGATGCTGCCGGGGCGGACGCGCGGGGTCGGGCGCGCGGTGGGGCGCGGTCGAGCGGGCGAAATGCCAGGGCACCCAGCTCGGCGCTCCCGGGTATTTCGCCCGCTCACGCGTGCGGCGCGCGAGCGGGGCACCGGACACGCGAGCGCGAGCGGGCGAAATGCCCTGGTGGTCTCGCGACGCACCCGGGTATTTCGCCCGCTCGCGGGAACGGAACGGAACGGAACGGAACGGAACGGAAGGGAAGTGGAGCGGGGGAGGGCGGCGGGGCTAGGACATCTCGCCGGCGGAGATGGCCTCGGCCTCGACGCGCTCCGGCTCGGCCCCGTCGTCGACCCGGCGGAGCACCTTCGTGGTGCAGACCACCACCACGAACGCGACGGCGACGGACAGCCCGGCGAACACGTACGCGGCCGAGGGTGCGTAGGCGTCGGCGAGGAGGGTGGCGACCGGCGGAGCGATCGCGCCGCCGATGAAGCGGACGGCGGAGTACGCGCTCGAGGCGACGGAGCGGGGGAGGTCGGTGGCTTCCATGATGCACTCGGTGAGGACGGTGTTGAGGACACCGAGCACGAGGCCGCCGATGATGACGCAGACGATCAGACCGGCCTGACTGTCGACCACCAGGGCCGCGGCGAACAGGTCGAGCGCGAGGAGCGGCAGCGCGATCTTGAGCACGGACGTCCGGCGCATCCGGGCGGTGAGCATCGGGGCGACCCACACCGAGGTGATCGCGAGGCCGAGGCCCCAACCGAAGAAGGTGAACCCGATGCCGAGCGCGCCGAAGCCGAGCGGGAACGGCGTGTACGCGAGCAGGACGAAGAAGCCGATGTTGTAGAAGAGCGCGGTGGCGGCGAGGGCGGCGAGGGCGGGACGTCCGAGGGCACGGAACGGCGCCGAGAGCTTCGTCGGGGTCGGCTTCTCGAGGTTCCTGGTTTTGAGGAGCGAGACGATCGCGATGAACGCGACCGCCATGAGGGTGGTGACGCCGAAGAACGGGCCGCGCCAGCTCACGGAGCCGAGCAGGCCACCGACGAGCGGACCGACGGCGATGCCGAGGCCGAGTGCCGCCTCGTACAGGATGATCGCGGACGCGGTGCCACCGGACGCTGCCCCGACGATCGTCGCGAGTGCGGTCGAGATGAAGAGCGCGTTGCCGAGGCCCCAGCCGGCGCGGAAGTCGATGATGCTCCACACGCTGTTCGAGGTCGCCGCGAGCACGGAGAAGAGCACGATGAGCGCGAGGCCGATGAGCAGCGTGTTCTTCGCACCCATGCGGCTGGAGACCCAGCTGGTGAAGAACATCGCGACACCGGTGACGGCGAGGTAGCTCGTGAAGAGCAGCTCGGTCTGCGCCGGGGTCGCCTTCAGGGATGCGGCGATCGCGGGGAGGATCGGGTCGACGAGGCCGATGCCCATGAAGGCGACGACGCAGGCGAACGCGATCGCCCAGACCGCGGACGACTGCTTGAGGATGCTGCCCGACTGGGCTGGTGCGTGGGCGTTCACGCGGTGATCTCCGTTCCGGTGGTGGTGCTGTGTGTGGTGGCGGCGGCAGCCGTCGGGCGAGTGCTCGTACGCGATGCGATGATGGCGGCCGCCTCGTGCAGGACGTCCCACGCGTCATCGTCGAGGTCGGCGAACAGCGGCCCGACCGTGCTGGTGAGGGTCGCGCGCCACTCGACGAGACGGGTGTGCCCGGCTTCGGTGATCTCGATGAGCTGCCCGCGGGAGTCGTCCGGGTCGACGGTCCGCGAGATGAGGCCGTCGGCGAGCATGCCCGCGACGAGCCGTGTCATCGTCGGCTGCGCCACGCGCGAGGCCGCGGCGAGTTCGCCGAGCCGGAGCGGCTGGTCGGTCTCGAGGATCCCGAGCGTGCGCCACACCGCCGATGACGTCGTGCTCCCCGCGGCCTGTGCGGCCGTGCGGATCAGACGGTTCACCGAGACGAGGAGCGTCTCGACGGTCTGGTCGCGGCTTGTTTCCATAGCTGGACTATATAGCCATGCTATGAATCAGTCAACAGCCGCGGCCTGGTAGAAGTGGTGCATGAGCGACATCACCATCCACGAAGGCGACGAGTACACCGCGATCCTCCACGGCGGTCCCTTCGACGGCACGACCGACACCCGCACCGCGACGAGCGACGCGCTGGACGACGAGGTCACGGTGTTCGCCGACGTCGAGGGCCTCCAGACCGCGTTCACCTACCGGAAGACGAAGTCCCACCAGGTGCTCGACCAGATCTCCGCCGACTTCGAGTACGTCCCGGGGGAGTCCGACCCCGTCGACGACCTGCAGGACCGCGGCGACCGCAGCGGCGAGTTCGACCGGGAGTAGATCCCACCCTCGCCGCGTTGCACGATCACATGCAGCTCGACCTCTGGACCTCCGCGTTCTGCGCGCCGTGTGCCGCCGCCCGCCGGGTCTCGGCCGAGGCGTCGACGCTCGTCCCCGGGCTGCACGTGACCGAGCGCGACGTCGCGAACCACCCGGACCGGGCAGAGGACCTCGGCATCCGGTCGACCCCCACGATCATCGTGCGTCGGGACGACGGTGCCGAGGTCTTCCGTTCACCGGGGGTCCCCACCCGCGACCAGCTCCTGCTCGCGATCGCCAAGGCGATCTGACGCCCCAGAGCCAGATCCAGCGCCAGCGCCAGCGCCAGCGCCCGCGCCCGCGCCGCGCTGGTTCGTCGGCGCCAGCAGCACCGGTGTCTCCGTCGGCCGCACCAGCCGGACGACCTGACGCCCGACGCGCTTCACGGCCCGCACCGGCGCGCCGATCACCGTCGCGACGGCCCCGAGCGCACTGCGGTCGCCAGGACCGAGCGCGTTCTTCCGTTCCCACGCACGCCGGAGCTCCCCACCGCGGCTCCGGCGGGCAGCCGGACGGTCGACGAGCGTGCCCGCATCGCGCTCTGCCATGAGCGCATCGACGCGCCCCGCCCAGTCGTTCTCGGCGTCGGGGTGGAAGTGGTTGTCGTGCATCCACTCCGGCCGCACCGTCCCGAACCGTCCCTCCACCAGGTCGATCGCGTCACCCTCGAGCCCGCTGCCGACGAACACCTCGTTGATGAGCTGCCGCCCGGTGCCGAAGTCCGTGAGGGTGAGTGCCGGCACGCCGCGGGCCGCGGCCTCGAGGACCGCCGTCGAGCTGATCGTCACGAGGGCGACCGCGCGCTCGAGGTGATCGGCCATCGGTCCGCTCTCGACGACCAGGTTCGCGGGAGCGTCCGCCGGCACGAGTGCCGGGTACGGGTGCTGCTCCCGGTGCGTCTGGTGCTCGCCGGCCCCGGCACGCCCCTTGATCACGACACGCCACTCCGGATGCCGCAGCGCGGTCTCCACCAGCCAACCGACGACGCGTGCACGGTCCGCTCGCTCCGCGGGCACGCTCGGCTGCGCCGCGAAGACGACGGAGTCGCGCACGCGAGCCCGAGCGCCAGCACGAGCACGAGCGCCAGCGCCAGTGCCAGCACCCACTGCCGCGGGAGCCGGCCGGGCGAAGGGCAGCGTGGCGAGCGTGAAGTGCGGTTCGACACCGCCCTCCCGGGCGAGTTCCTCGTAGGCGCGCACCTCACGGTGGCTGTGCAGCACGAACAGGTCGGCGCGAGCGCGGAAGAAGACACCCTTCCACTTCGCGGGGAACGAGATGCCCGGCAGCCCCGTCACGAGCACCGGTCGCCGCGGGACCCGACGGTGCACCTCGTCGATGACGAGTTCCGCGACCGGTCCGATCAACGACACCAGGACCGCATCCGGCGGATCCTGCCGCAGCTGCTCGACGATCGTGTCGACGTCGAGCGGCTCCGGCGGAGCCGTGGCGAGGTGCGCCAACCGCTCGTCGAGTCCGCGGAACGCGGACCGGAGCTGTCCCCGGCTGGCCGACCGGGGCGTCGCGACGGTCCACAGTTCGAGGCGCCAGTGAGTGGGTGCGGTGGCGAGCAGGTGCGCGCCCCACTTCGCGAACGAGTCGGTGTCGACCAGGCCGACCACGCGTCGGACGCGTGGTGACGCACCGGACTGGAGGCGCGCCTCCCGTCCGCCTGTCGCCTCGCCCCCGTCACCGGAACCGTCCAGGGCGGGGCCCGTCACGTCTCCTGTGCTGCCGGTCACGCGCCGACGCGGCGCAGCTTCGCGAGCGGCGCTCGCTCGCCCGGGAAGATCCGCTTGACCCCGTCGCCGAGCGCGGTCTCGATGATGCGGACGTCGCGCGCGAGCGTCTGCAGCCCGTGCGGTTCGAGGGATGCCGCGTGGTCGGAGCCCCACATCGTGCGGTCGAGGGTGATGTGCCGCTCGACCGCCGTGGCCCCGAGCGCGACGGCGGCGATCGAGATCTGCAGCCCGGGCTCGTGACCCGAGTACCCGACCGGCACCCCGGCGTAGCGGTTCGCGAGGGTGTCGATCATGCGGAGGTTCGCCTCCTCCGCGGGGAGCGGGTACGTCGACGTGGCGTGCATGAGCACCAGGCGGCCGGTGCCGAGCACCTCGACGGCGCGGTCGATCTGCTCGAGCGTGGACATGCCGGTCGACAGGATCACGGGCTTGCCGGTCGCGGCCACCGCAGCGAGCAAGCCGAGGTCGGTCACCGACGCGGAGGCGATCTTGTACGCGACGACCGCCAGGTCCTCGAGGAAGTCGACCGACGGCTCATCCCACGGGGACGCGAACCAGTCCAGTCCGCGGAGGGTCGCGTGGTCGCCGATCTCGATGTACTGATCACGGTCGAACTCGACCCGGTAGCGGTACTCCAGGTAGGTCATCTCACCCCACGGGGTGCTCCGCTGCGTCGACTTCATGTGCTCCGGGGTCGAGATCGCCGGCGTGCGCTTCTGGAACTTCACGGCCTGCAGCCCGGCGTCCGCCGCGACGTCGATGAGTCGCTTCGCGATGTCGACGTCGCCGTTGTGGTTGAGGCCGATCTCGCCGATGAGGTACGCGGGGTGGCCGGCGCCGATGGTGGACGTGCCGATGCTGACGGTCATGGTGCTCCGTTCGGTGCGGGGACGAGCGGCACGGTTGCCGCCCGGGGGTCGTGCTGGTGCTGGTCTCGGTCGTGCCGGTCGTGCCGGTCGGGCCGGTCGAGCTGCGGCGCGAGCGCGGCGGCGAGCGCGAGGTCCGACGGGTCGTCGATGTCGATCGCGCCGCGGCCGTCGACGACCACGAGCTCCACCCGCCCGTGGAACCGGTGCCGGTACTGCCGGAACCCGGACGTCCGGAAGACCGTGAAGGCGCCGGTCTCGCGGAACTCCGGCTCGCGGTCCTGCCGCCGCGGGCGCACCGCTGCGTCGTGGTTCACGGCGCGGGCCGCACCGTCGTCGCCGATCCGCCAGAGGAACGCGTGCGAGGCGGCGGCCGCGAAGACCGAGTCCGCGCGCCCGTCCTGCACCCGCGTGACCGCGGCGTCGAGGTCCACCGGGTCGATGAACGGCGACGTGGCCTGCAGGAAGACGACGACCTCGGGCTCCTCGCCCGCGGCCGCCAGCTCGTCGAGGACGTGCAGCACCGCCGACTCCGACGACGCCTCGTCGCCCGCGAGTGCAGCGGGACGGCGGACCACCCGGGCGCCGGATGCACGGGCTTCGGCTGCGATCGCGTCGCCGTCGGTGGAGACGACGACGGCGTCGATCGTCACCGCGTCGCGTGCTGTCTCCACGGCTCGGCGGACGAGGGAACGGCCGGCGACGGCGTGGAGGTTCTTGCCGGGGATGCCCTTCGACCCCGCACGCGCCGGGATGACCGCGACGACGTGACCGGAGGAGCGCATGACCGGGACGCTACGAAGCGCCGGTGACCCGGAAGCGAACGCCAGGCAGACGCGTGCCGAACCGTTCCGGAACCCCCTCCGCGCGGCGTGAGCGTTATGGTCGACGGATGCTCGGAGCCGACGACCCGCTCGATCCGACCCCTCGCCGCGTGCTCGTCGCAGGCACGACCGGGGTCGGCAAGACCACGACGGCAGCCCGCATCGGAGCCGTGCTCGGGCTCCCGCACACCGAGATCGACGCGCTGTACCACGGCCCCGGATGGGAGCCGCGGGAGTCCTTCGTCTCGGACGTCGAGGCGTACACGAGCGCGCCCGCGTGGGTCACGGAGTGGCAGTACACCTCTGTGCGGGCGCTCCTCGCCGAGCGGGCGGACACCCTCGTCTGGATCGACCTGCCGAACGTCGTCGCGCTCTGGCGCCTCGTCCGCCGGACCCTCCGTCGACGGTTCCGGCGGATCGAGCTGTGGAACGGGAACGTCGAGCCGTCACTGTGGACGTTCTTCACCGACCCGGAGCACATCCTCCGCTGGGGGATCAGCACCCGGAACACCACCCGGCGCCGGATCCCGTCGCTCGTCCGGGAGGCTCCGCACCTCCGCATCGTGCACCTCCGCTCGCAGCGGGAGGTCGATCGGTTCGTGGAGCACCTCGGCCGGGGCCGCGGATAGAATCGGGGCCGTTCGCCTCCGTAGCTCAGTGGATAGAGCAGGTGGTTTCTACCCACCGTGTCGCGGGTTCGATTCCTGCCGGGGGCACACGTCGAAGGCCGCCGTCCTCGTGGACGGCGGCCTTCGTTCGTGCTGGAGACCGGCAGGCGGCCCGGCAGTCAGACGGTCAGACGATCTGGCAGTCAGACGGTCCGGCAGTCAGACGGTCGTGCCGTCACTCGTCGTCATTCGCGGCACGACGCCGGAGTTCGCTCGCACTGATCGGCTGCGTGTACGGCGCTTCCGAGGTCTCGTTCGCGTCGGCCGGCTCGGCGGGAGCGTCCGTGATCCGGGTCGGCACCGAGGTCGTGTTCGGCGTCCGGGGCGCGTCCGATCCGCCGCCGTCACCGTCCGAGGAGCGGTTGACGTGGGCGTCGGCCGAGGTCGGCGTCGCGACCGGAGACGGCGCGGCCGAGCCCGACCGAGGGCCCGAGGCGGAAGCGCTGCCGGCGGAGCGGGTGTCGTCCACCGCGTCGGCGTTGTCGGTGTCCTTCGCCGAGGTCGGCGAGCCGAGCGTCGGGCGCACCGGCGCACCGGCCGCGTCGCCGTAGGAGCGCGTTGCGCCGTCGCCGTACGCCCGAGTCGTGTTCGCGCTCGAGATCGGCGTGGTCGCGTTCGCGTTCTCGTCCGAGATGGGGGTGGTGGCGTTCTGGTCGGCCGAGGTCGAGCCGCCGCGGGTCACGGAGAAGCCAGACCGTGCCGCCTGCGCAGCAGCGGCTCCCGCGGGTGCGGATGCGGCGCCAGCCGCGGACGACGCGGCGGAACCTGCGCCGGACGGAGCCGAGGCGGACGGAGCCGAGGCGGACGGAGCCGAGGCGGACGAAGTCGAGCCCGCGCCGGACGAAGCCGACGTCGCGGAGGAGGGCGTGCCTCCAGGTCGCTGCGCTGCCGGACGGAGGGACGTCGTCGTCGGGGTGGGACGCTCGGCGACCGGAGCCGGGGTCGTCGCCGCTGAACTGTCTGCGGTGCGCGCACCACTGGCCTGGTCGGCGTTCCAGTCCTGCTGCCGGGTGATGAGCTCGGCGTCCGGGTCGGGGGAGTCGAACTTCCAGCGCTCGAGGTCGCTCTTGAACAGCTTGCGGGCCTTGCTCGGGCGGGCCTGCCACTCCAGCAGGCGCTCCCGGAACTCGGCGAGGGACTGTTCGGCCTGGAAGCTGAACGTCGACGAGTTCTTCTTGATGTCGGCGATCTCGTGCTGCGTCCAGTTCGCGGCGAGCGGCGCCCCCGTGACCGGGAGCAGGCGGAGCCGGATGTCGGAGTCCTCGGCGAGGTGGTCGGCGTAGGCACGCTCGTCGTGCCCGAGCGAACCCCAGGCAGCGGCCTTCCGTGCTGCCGACACGATGCCGGCGACGGCGGCGTTGCGGGCCTCGCGCTCCTGCATCGAGACGACGCGCTTGGTGGCTCCGCGGCCGATCAGGGCAGCGATGATCCCCGCCACGATGATCGCGACGAAGGGGATGATCGCGCCGGAGATCACTCGCCAGCCGTCGTCCGAGGCGATCCAGTCGGTCAGGTCGTTCCACCAGTCCATGCGCGCACCTTACTCACGAAACGGTCAGGCATCGGGGAGGCCGAACGGCGTTCCGTTCACCTGACCGGACATGATTCCAATGTGGAACATCATGCGGTCCTGCGGGGTCGACGATCCAGGGTCACCCCCAGCGGAGGCAGTCCACGGCGTCGTCCGCGGACCACACGTTCGGGAGGTCGACGAACCGGCGTTCGGTCGAGACGTACCGTCGGGCGCGGTACGCGGTGCCGCCCGCGACGTCGACACGGTCCACGTAGCCGACGATCTCGCCGTTCGCCCGCGTCACCCGGCTGAGGTCGTCGCGGACGTCGAGGATGCGGAGGTCACCGCGCGCGCGTGCGACGGGGACGGTGCGGATCCGCAGTGCGGGTTCGGTCGTCGTCTGCATCGTGGTGCCTCCTGGTGGTCGGTGTGGTGTCGACGGTACGGGCGACCACCGACACGTCGGGGCGGACGGTGGCGACTGTGGAGGGCCGTGCGCCGGAGCCCGGCTGTGGAGGAAGAAGCCCCCACGAGGCGCGTTCCGAGCCCGGGGAGGTAGGTTGCTGCCATGACGACGTTCGTGCTCGCAGGTGGGTGTTTCTGGTGTCTCGACGCCGTGTACCGAACGCTGCAGGGCGTTCAGGACGTGGTGTCCGGCTACGTCGGCGGCGGGGTGGAGAGCCCCTCGTACGAACTGGTCTGCACCGGCACGACCGGGCACGCCGAGGCCGTCGCGGTCACGTTCGACGAATCGGTGATCCCGGCCGACGTGATCCTCGACGTGTTCTTCACGCTGCACGACCCGCGCCAGCTGAACCGCCAGGGCGCCGATGTCGGCACCCCGTACCGCTCGGCGATGTTCCCCGCCGACGACGAGCAGCGGGCGCTGTTCGAGCACGCGATCGAGCGTGCTTCCGACATCTGGGACGGCGGCATCGTGACGACGATCGAGCCACTCAGTACGTTCTACCGTGCGGAGGAGTACCACCAGGACTTCTTCGCGAAGAACCCCGGACAGGGCTACTGCCTCGCGGTGGCGCTGCCCAAGGTGAACAAGGTCCGCAAGGCCTACAGTCAGTACATCCTGGCGTCCTGAGACTCGGGCGTCGGGGCCACAAGGAGGTGGTCGAAACGATGACGAACAACACCGGGACCTGGGTCGCGGTCGGACCGGCAGGAGCGGTGGGCAGCATCCACCGCGCCGACGGCGGCTTCCGCGTCGAGCTCTACGGCCGGAGCGGCTCCGGCGGGACGTACCCGTCGCTCGCGTCCGCGAAGGGCGCGGTCCACGCCGCGCTCGGTCCGTTGGCCGACCGGCCGGAGTTCCGCGCGCACTAGTCACGGCCTGGAGGCACGGGGGACTTCTCCTCCACAGCCCGCCTCGTCGAGACATCCAGTCACAGATCGAGCCCCGGGGCGCTTGCGCGCCCCGGGGCTCATCCACGATCGACCCATGAACGACACCATCACCGTCTGCGGGATCATCGCCACCGAGCCGCGCCACCTCGTCACCGACACCGGCATCGCCATCACGAGCATGCGTCTCGCCTCGCCATCGCGACGCTGGGACCGTGCGACGTCGACCTGGACCAACGGGGCGACCAACTGGTACAGCGTCACCGCGTTCCGCACCCTGGCCGCCAACGTCCACAAGTCCGTCAAGAAGGGCGACCGCATCGTCGTCACCGGGCGGGTCCGCATCCGCACGTGGGAGCGTGACGGCAGGGGCGGCACCTCGATCGAGATCGACGCCGAGGGCCTCGGCCACGACCTGGCGTGGGGGATCAGCAACTGGATCCGCGTGCCGAGGCACTCCTCTGAGTCGGCCGCGGCCCCGGGCTCGTCCCAGGGCCGGGTGAACACCGTCGACCTCCGTACCGGAGAGGTGCACGGCATCACCGGGACGGGGACACCGCCGGCGATCGTCGGGGCGGACGACCACGACGACGGCCGCGACCACGACGACCACGCCGACCACGACCACGACGACCACGCCGACCACGCCGACCACGCCGACCACGACCATGAGCACGACGACGACCACTGGGGCGTCGACCTCGGGACCCCCACCGACGAGGACGGTGTACCCGAGGACCACGGCGGCGCGCTGCCGGTACCGACGGCCCCCGCCGTGGGCGACCAGGCGGCGGCCTGATGGGTCGGCGCCGGGTCAGCCCCGGACGGTCACCAGCGCTGCGTGATCATCGCGATGCCCGCGACCTCGGTGGTGTCCCAGTTGCCGCCCTTCGGCAGCCCGCTGACCCGGCCGTCCACCCAGAAGGTCGCGCCCTGGACCGCCGGCGAGTTCGTCTGCCGCGCCTTCAGCCCGTGGAACGAGAAGTTCGGGTTCCAGGTGCCCTGCAGCCCGCTCACGCCCGGCTTGTTCCGCACGGTGATCTTCACGTCACGCATCGACGAGTGGACGACGTCGCCGTTCAGACGGCCGTTGCCCTCGACGTTGAAGAAGAGCCGACCCTTCAGGTTCAGCCCGACCGCGGCGATCGTGTGGCCGTTCGCGAAGAACGTCCCGACGCTGTTCGGGTAGAAGCGGAGCCCGACGGGCGTCACGTTGTGGGTGGCCGGACCGAGGTAGCCGTACGAGAACTTGCCGTTCTGCACGCGCTCCCAGATGAACCGCGGAGCGCCCTTGCTGACCGTCGATCCCTTGTCGGACTGGATCCCGACCGAGAAGGCGTTGTTGTAGGCGTCGTGCACGTTGATGTACGACGAGTAGCCCGTGCCCGCGCCGCCCTCGGTGATGTTCGCCGTGTACTCGACGAGCGGCGTGCCGTGCGGGGCGACGGTGGATGCGGACGCCGTGGCGCCCGTGGGGACGACGAGGCCGACCGCGAGTGCGATCGCGCCGACGAAGGGGAGTGCGAGCCGGTGCAAGCGTGTTCTGGGCATGTCCCTGATCCTGATCTCGGTGTGGACGACGAGGCCCTGGTGGAGGGCCAGGCCACGGTACGTCGAAGTACGCGAGTGCAACACCCCCTTGCGCGTTCCGACGAGGGGACACCTTCAGTAGACTCAGGGGGATATGGCTGAGTACATCTACCAGATGGTCCGCGCCCGCAAGGCGGTCGGCGACAAGCTGATCCTCGACGACGTCACGATGTCGTTCCTCCCCGGCGCCAAGATCGGCGTCGTCGGACCGAACGGCGCCGGCAAGTCGACGATCCTGAAGATCATGGCGGGTCTCGACCAGCCGTCCAACGGCGAGGCGAAGCTCACCCCGGGTTTCAGCGTCGGCATCCTCATGCAGGAGCCGGAGCTCGACGAGTCGAAGACCGTCCTCGAGAACGTGCAGGAAGGCGTGGGCGAGATCCACGGCAAGGTCGTGCGCTTCAACGAGATCTCCGCGCTGATGGCCGAGCCGGACGCCGACTTCGACGCGCTCCTCGCCGAGATGGGGACGCTGCAGGAAGAGATCGACGCGGCCGACGCGTGGGACCTCGACTCGCAACTCGAGCAGGCGATGGCCGCGCTCCAGTGCCCCCCGGGGGACGAACTCGTCACGCACCTCTCCGGTGGTGAGAAGCGCCGCGTCGCGCTCTGCAAGCTCCTGCTCCAGAAGCCCGACCTGCTCCTCCTCGACGAGCCCACCAACCACCTCGACGCCGAGAGCGTGCAGTGGCTCGAGCAGCACCTGCAGCAGTACCACGGCGCCGTCCTGGCCGTGACCCACGACCGGTACTTCCTCGACCACGTCGCGCAGTGGATCGCCGAGGTCGACCGCGGTCGTCTCTACCCGTACGAGGGCAACTACTCGACCTACCTCGAGAAGAAGCGCGCCCGACTCGAGGTCCAGGGCAAGAAGGACGCCAAGCTCGCGAAGCGTCTGTCGTCGGAGCTCGACTGGGTCCGCAGCAACACCAAGGGCCGGCAGGCGAAGTCGAAGGCCCGCCTCGCCCGCTACGAGGAGATGGTCACCGAGGCCGAGCGCACGCGCAAGCTCGACTTCGAGGAGATCGTGATCCCCGTGGGCCCGCGTCTCGGCTCACAGGTCATCGACGCCGAGAAGCTGCACAAGCAGTTCGGCGAGCGTGTCCTCATCGACGACCTCTCGTTCACGCTGCCCCGGAACGGCATCGTCGGCGTGATCGGCCCGAACGGCGTCGGCAAGACGACTCTCTTCAAGACGATCGTCGGGCTCGAACCCCTCGACGGCGGCACGCTGAAGATCGGTGAGACGGTCGACATCTCCTACGTCGACCAGAGCCGTGGCGGCATCGACCCGAACAAGAACCTGTGGGAGGTCGTGTCCGACGGACTCGACTACATCCAGGTGGGCAAGACCGAGATCCCGTCCCGCGCGTACGTGTCGCAGTTCGGCTTCAAGGGCCCGGACCAGCAGAAGCGTGCCGGCATCCTGTCCGGTGGTGAGCGCAACCGTCTCAACCTGGCGCTGACGCTCAAGCAGGGCGGCAACCTGCTGCTCCTCGACGAGCCGACGAACGACCTGGACGTCGAGACCCTCGGCAGCCTCGAGAACGCGCTGCTCGAGTACCCCGGCTGTGCCGTGGTCATCACGCACGACCGGTGGTTCCTCGACCGCATCGCGACGCACATCCTCTCGTGGGAGGGCCTGAACGAGGACGGCACCCCCAACTGGTACTGGTTCGAGGGCAACTTCGAGGCCTACGAGGAGAACAAGGTCGAGCGCCTCGGGGCCGACGCTGCGAAGCCCGGTCGGGCGACGTACCGCAAGCTCACCCGCGACTGACGATGGCACGACTGCACGCTCCGATCCGCATGCGCTGGAGCGACATCGACGCGTACGGTCACGTCAACAACTCCGCGATGCTGCGCCTCCTCGAAGAGGCGCGCATCGTGGGGTTCTGGGGCCCCGATCCTGAGGAGCTCGAGTCCGACGGGTCCATCCCGGAGCCGATCATCGACGGCCGCCCGGGTTCGGGCACGATGACGGTCATCGCGGCGCAGCGCCTCGAGTACCTGGCGTCGATCCCGTACTTCCGGCAGCCGCTCGACATCCAGATGTGGATCGGGCGGATCGGTGGGGCGAGCATCGACGTCTCGTACGAGGTGTACTCGCCCGTCGGCCACGACCCCGCGGTCCTCTACACGCGGGCGACGACGGCGCTCGTGATGGTGGACGCGGCGAGCAACCGCCCGCGGCGGCTCACCGAGGCCGAGCGGGAAGCGTGCGCGCGGTACACCGAGCCGGCAGTGCAGTTCTCCCGCCCCTGACGGCCCGCCCCTGACGGGCAGCCCCTGACCGACATCAGCGCGGGAAGCGCATCATCCCCTCCTGCGCGACCGACGCCAGCAACCGGCCGTCCTCGGAGAACATCCGCCCGAACGCGAGTCCCCGACCGCCCTGCGCGCTCGGGGACTCCTGCGTGTACAGGATCCACTCGTCCGCCCGGCCGTCGCGGTGCCACCACATCGCGTGGTCGAGGCTCGCGCTCTTCAGGCCCGGCGTGCCCCAGGCGACCCCGTGCCGACGCATGATCGGTTCGAGGATCGACAGGTCGCTCGCGTACCCGAGGATCGCGCGGTGCAGGGCGGGGTCCTCCGGCAGGTCCCCGTCGACGCGGAACCACACGGCCTGGTGCGGGATGTGCTCGCCCTGGACGTCCACGAAGACCGGTCCCTCCACGTGCCGGAGGTCGATCGAGCGTTCGGCCCACGCCCGGGCGACGGGGTGGTCGATCGCGGACAGGATCGACGCGGCCGACGGCAGGGACTCCGGCGACGGGGTGTCGACCGGGAAGGGGTCCTGGTGTTCAGCCCCGGTGTCCGGTCGCTGGAACGAGGCGATCATCGAGAAGATCGGGACGCCGCGCTGGTACGCCTGCACGCGTCGGGCGGCGAAGGAGCGGCCGTCGTGGATGCGTTCGACGGCGAAGGTGATGGGCAGGTCGATGTCCCCGGGGCGGAGGAAGTACCCGTGCATCGAGTGGATGTTGCGGTCCTCGATGGTGGCCTGGGCGGCGACGATGCACTGGGCGAGGACCTGGCCGCCGAACACGCGGCCTCCGGGCGACCAGTGGCTCGCCCCGGTGAGGATCGTCTCGCCGGTGCTCGCACCCGTGTCCTCGAGTCGGAGGGTCCGCAGGAAGTCCGGTTCACCGTTCACACCGGCAGTCTACGAACACAGTCGGCGTCGGTAGGATCCGTGGTGACATGGGCACCTCCTTCACGCTTCCCGACGCAGCCTCCCTCGGGGACCTCCGCACCTACCTCGGACGGGCCGCCCGCATCGAGGACGGTTCCGTCCGCCTCATCGCCGACTCCGGGGTCCTCGCGGTCTACACGGCGATCCTCTACCCGCTCGGTCTGCTCGACGAGCTCCCGACCGTGCTCGGCCTCCGCACGTTCTCGCTGACGGAGCCCGCCACGATCGATGCCGTCGTGCCGCTGGCCTCGCTGCAGGAGCGGCTGCGGCTGCTGGCCGAGACGCAGGATGCCGAACGCGATGAGGGCGCCGATCCGACGCGCGCGACCCCGATCGAGGTGGAGCTCCCGCACGAGGTCCACACCGTCACGTGGGCGGCGATCTCCCCGCCCCGTGGCGGATGGGTGCCGCTGCCGGACATCTCGCCGGAGCTCCTCCGCCGGGCGACCCGTGACGGCATCGCGGAGGTCGCCGACGCCGTCCCGACGAACGCGGGCGAGGCGATCGTCCGCAAGGTCCGGTCCGAGGTGTGGGGCCGTCCGGTCGCGGGCATCGAGCACGTTCCGGCCGGCGCCGGGTTCGCGGGGGAGAGCCTCGGGTTCCTCGGGCACGACCCGGTCCGGTTGTTCGAGACCGGTCCGTGGAGCCGTCTGACGACGTCGCGCGGCCACGTCCTCGTCAAGCGTCGCGCCTGGACCCTCAACCCGTAGCGCCGTCGTCCGGAGCCGACGGACGGAACGTCCGCTGACGCGACCGGAAGGCGGCCTGGAGGCGCGGGGCGGCGCCGCCCCGCGCCTCCAGGCCGTCGACTGGTCACGTCGACGACGTGAGCCGGACGTCCGTCAGTCGAAGGAGTTGGTCATCGCGTGGGCTGCGCGGTCGAGGTAGGCCCAGAGCTCGGCCTCGTCGAGCGGCGCGAGGCCGAGCGACTCGACGGCCTCGCGCATGTGGTGCAGCCAGCGTTCGCGCGCCTCGGGCGTGACGCGGAACGGCATGTGGCGCATGCGGAGCCGGGGGTGCCCGCGCTCCTCGCTGTAGGTGCCCGGGCCGCCCCAGTACTGCTGGAGGAAGGCGGAGAGCCGCCAGATCGCGCCCTCGAGGTCCTCGGCCGGGTACATCGGCCAGATGACGTCGTCCTGCTGGACGCCCTCGTAGAAGCGGCGGACGAGCCGGTCGAACGTGGGTGCGCCGCCGATGCGGTCGTACAGCGAGCCGGTCGCGGAGACGCCGTGCTCACCGACCCGGAGCGTGATCGGCTGCGCGGGCACGCCGCCGCCGGGTGCGGGCACGCTGCCGGCTGCGGGCACGCCGCTGCTGGCTGCGGGCACGCCGCTGCCGGCGGATGGGGTGGGGTCGGTCACTGCGGGTCCTTCCCGGCGTCGTGGTCGTCGCTCCGGATGGGCTGACCGAGGATGTTCTTCCGGCGGCGGGGCTTCGTCGGTGCCGGCGTCGGCTGGGTTCGGACGGTCCGCAGGCCGTTGATCGACGTGGCGTTCTCCCATCCCTCGGGCATGATCATCGCCATCGCGGGCAGGGTCACCCCGATCTCGTCGACGGAGCGCTTCAGCCGCAGGCGGAGCTCACGGCCGACGACGTCGAGTTCGGAGGCCCTGGTCTTCACGACGAGCCGGAACACCATGCCGGTGTCGGAGATGGACTGCAGCCCCCAGATCTCCGGCTTCTCGACGATGCGTTGGCGCCACCGGGGCTCCTGCGACATCGCGACCGCCGCCTTCAGCAGCGCGTCCTGCACGGCGTCGATGTCGGTGTCGTAGGGCACGGTGATGTCGACGAGGACGCGGGACCAGCCTTGGGACAGGTTCCCGACACGGAGGATCTGGCCGTTCGGGACGAACCAGAGGATGCCGTTCACGTCGCGGATCTGCATGACGCGCAGCCCGACGTTCTCGACCACGCCGGTCGCCTGTCCGGTGTCGACGACGTCGCCGACGCCGGCCTGGTCCTCGAGGATCATGAAGATGCCGGACAGCAGGTCGCGCACGATGCTCTGCGCGCCGACGGCCAAGCCGGCCGCGACGAGGGAGGCCCCGCCGACGATGCCGACCGCGGCGTTCGGGATCACCAGCGGGATGATCACGACGAGTGCGAGCACGACGACGATCACCGTCGCGAGGTTCTCGAGCACGCTGCCGAGGGTCCGGGTGCGCTGGACGACCCGAGCGGTCTGGATCGGCGAGGCGATCAGGGCCTGGGTGTCCGTCGCGCCCTGACGCTTCTTCACACCGTTCACCACCCGGTCGACGACGCCCTTGATCGAGTGCCGCAGGATGACCCGCAGCACGATCGCGGCGAGGACCGTGATGACGATCGTGATCGGGACGTGCCAGGTGTCGACGAACTCACCGAACGTCTGCGTGACGGCCTGGGCGGCATCGGTCGGGGTCGGGGACGGGGCTGCAACCAAGATCATGATCCGGTCGATGCTAAAGGGCGGGGCCTCGGCGTCCCTGGAGGAACGCCGGGACCCCGCCGATGGTCATCCGGGGCTCAGGCGTCGGCCGCCTGCACCCGGAGGGCACGTTCGGTGCCGGCCAGGCCCTCGGACACGATGCGACGGAGCGCCGGGGTCTCCGGGTGCGCCTCGAGCCACGCGAGCGCCGCGTCCCGGAGTTCGACCGACGCGAGCGGCGCCGGGTAGAGGCCCGTGACGATGGTGTCGGCGATGTGGTAGCTGCGCTCGGCCCAGATGCGGGTGAGCACCTCGAAGTACTTCGGCACGAGGCCCTCGAGCACGACCGGGCTGTTCACGTGCTGGTAGCCGATCGTGGTCTGCCGCACGATCGCGTTCGGCAGCTCCGAGGAGTCGACGAGCGACGAGAACGCGGCGAGCTTGCCCTCGGCCGTGGGGATGGTCGCACGGGCACGCGCTGCCGCCTGCTCGCCCGACGCGGTCTTGTCCGCGGCGAGTTCGGTGTCGACGTCGGTGCCGGTCGCGGCACCCGCGAGCACGAGGCCCTCGAGCAGCTCCCAGCGGAGGTCCGTGTCGATCTCGAGCCCGCTGAGCGTCACCGAGCCGTCGCGCAGCCCGGCGAGCGTGGCGATGTGCTCGGGCGTCGACGCGACCTGGGCGAAGAACTTCACGAACTGGAACTGCGCGTCGGACCCGGCCTCGGCCGAGCTCGCGAGCTGCCAGAGCGTCTCGCCCACCGTGCGGACGGTGGCGTCCGCCTTCGCCGGGGCCACGTAGTTGCGCGACGTCAGGAGCAGCTGCGAGAGCGTCGTCCGGATGGTCGTCGACTCGGTCTCGGTCGCGATGTTGCCGAGCACGAGGCGGACGTAGTCGCTCGCGGGGGACTCGGCGTCGCGGGTGGCGTCCCACATCGCGCCCCACACGATGGAGCGGGCGAGCGGGTTCGCGATCGAGGCGAGGTGCTCGATTGCGGTGCGCCGGGAGTGCTCGTCGAGACGGATCTTGGCGTACGCCAGGTCGTCGTCGTTGAGGAGCACGAGGTCGCCGCGGTGCACACCGACGAGCTCGGGGACCTCGGTCCGGGGGCCGTCGACGTCGATCTCGACACGGTGCGCGCGCTCGAGCTTGCCGCCGGAGGACGCGGTGTCCGCGCCGAACGGGGCGTCCGCGTCGGTCGTGAACGCGTAGACGCCGATCGCCAGACGGTGCGGGCGCAGCGTCGGGTGGTCGGCCGGGGCTTCCTGCAGGACGGCGAACGACGTGATGACGCCGGACTCGTCGACCTCGATCTCCGGGCGGAGCGTGTTCACACCGGCGGTCTCGAGCCACAGCTTCGACCAGTCGGAGAGGTCACGGCCGCTCGTCGCCTCGAGCTCGACCAGCAGGTCACGGAGCTCGGTGTTCGAGTGGTGGTGCTTCTTGAAGTACGCGGAGACACCGGCGAAGAACGCGCCGAAGCCCACCCATGCCACGAGCTGCTTGAGGACCGAGCCGCCCTTCGCGTAGGTGATGCCGTCGAAGTTGACCTGGACGTCCTCGAGGTCGTTGATCGTCGCGACGATCGGGTGCGTCGAGGGCAGCTGGTCCTGGCGGTAGGCCCAGGACTTCTCCATCGCCTGGAACGTGGTCCACGCCTCGGTCCACTCGGTGGCCTCGGCCGTGGCGATCGTGGAGGCCCACTCGGCGAAGGACTCGTTGAGCCAGAGGTCGTTCCACCACTTCATCGTGACGAGGTCGCCGAACCACATGTGCGCGAGCTCGTGCAGGATCGTGACGACCCGGCGCTCCTTGATGGCGTCCGTGACCTTCGACCGGAAGACGTACGTCTCGGTGAAGGTCACCGCGCCGGCGTTCTCCATCGCGCCGGCGTTGAACTCCGGCACGAACAACTGGTCGTACTTCTCGAACGGGTACGCGACGTCGAACTTCTCCTCGTAGTAGGCGAAGCCCTTCTTCGTGATGTCGAAGACGTACTCGGGGTCGAGGTACTCGGCGAGCGACTTGCGGGCGAACACCCCGAGCGGGATGGTCCGTCCGTCACGGCTCGTCAGCTCGTCGCGCACGACCTCGTACGGGCCGGCCACGAGCGCGGTGATGTAGCTGGAGATCTTCGCGGTGGGGGCGAACGACCACGTGGCGAGGTCGCCGTCGACGTGCGGCTCGGGTGTGGGGGAGTTCGAGACGACCTGCCAGCGCGACGGCGCCGTCACGGTGAAGCTGAACTCGGCCTTGAGGTCGGGCTGCTCGAACACCGCGAACATGCGGCGCGAGTCGGGGACCTCGAACTGGGAGTACAGGTAGACCTCGTCGTCGACGGGGTCCACGAAGCGGTGCAGGCCCTCGCCCGTGTTCGTGTAGAGCGCGTCGGCGACGACGACGAGCTCGTTCTGCTCCTGCAGCCCGTCGAGCTGGATGCGGACGCCGTCGTTGACCGCCGCGACGTCGAGCGCCGTGCCGTTCAGCGTGATCGCGTGCACGGTCTTCGTGATCGCGTCGATGAAGGTCGAGGCGCCGGGCGTCGCGGTGAAGCGCACGCGTGTGGTGCTGCCGAACGTCTCGGCGCCGCGGGTCAGGTCGAGCTCGACGTCGTACGTCTGCACGTCGACGATCGCGGCACGTTCCTGGGCTTCGATTCGGGTGAGGTTCTCTCCGGGCACGGACGCTCCATCTTCGCTGGGGACACGGACGATCGGTGTCCGCGTGGGGGAGTCCCGGCACGGCGTCGTGCACCGGCGGGACGATGCGACCAGCCTAGCGACGAGGCGTAGGGTCGCAGCGTGACGGACACGACTGTGGACAAGACGACCGATGAGCGCACCACTGTGGAGTTCTGGTTCGACCCGAACTGCCCCTGGGCCTGGATGACGAGCCGGTGGGTCGGCGAGGTCGCGCAGCACCGCGACCTCGACGTCACCTGGAAGGTGATGAGCCTCTTCGTCCTCAACGAGGACCAGGACGTCCCTGCCGACTACAAGGAGCGCCTGCACGCCGGCCAGGTCTACCCGCGGATCGTCACGGCCGCGAAGCTCCGGCTCGGGCAGGACGTCGTCAAGCCGCTCTACGACGCGCTCGGCGAGCACATCCACCACCGCCAGGAGAAGGATCCCGAGCAGGTCGTGCCCGCCGTGCTCGCCGAGCTCGGCCTCGACGCGGACCTGCTCGAGTACGCCTGGACCGACGAGGTCGACGAGGCCGTGCGCGCCAGCCACCAGGACGGCATCGACCGTGTCGGGCAGGACGTCGGCACGCCGGTCATCGCCGTCGAGGGAACCGCCTTCTTCGGCCCCGTCATCTCGCCGGCCCCGAAGGGCCAGCAGGCCCTCGACCTGTGGGACGGCGTCGTCGCCGCCGCCCGGTACCCGGGCTTCTTCGAGCTGAAGCGTTCGCGCACGGTCGGCCCGGTCTTCGACACCACGGATTGACGGACTGACTGGAGGCGCGGTGCGGGCTGGCAGCGTGCCTCCAGGCCCTGATATGGTCACTTCCAGCCGGTGAAGTATCAGGGGGATGGGGATCCATGGGGGAGTCGTACCGCGTCGACCGCGCCGCGTCAGCGAGGGCCGTCGCGAACGTTCGCACGGCCGCGTCCGACGTGAGCCGACGTGCGGACGACTTGACGCGAGCGCTCGACGCGCTCGCCGAAGCGGCGAGCGGATCGCCGGAGATCGCAGCGGCGCTTCGGTCGTTCGTGTCGGAGCGCAACGAGACAGCGACGAGGATCGGCACGCACCTGCAGGCGGTCAGCGCGGTCGGGACGATCGCACTCGCCGCCGTCGACGAGGCGGACGATCAGATGGCGAGCATCGCCCGCACGGCGGCGCAATGACGAGTGGTGTGGTCTCGGCCGCGTCGCTCGACGAGATCCGTCTCGACATGAGTGCGGTGGCGGCCGCCGCCGATGATCTCCGTGCTGCCGCTGGCGACGTGCGGAGCGCTGCATCGGACGGCGCGCACTCCTGGTCCACCATGCCGGCAGTGTTCGAGATGGCCGGCGTGAGCGCTGCCATGCCCGCCCTGACGCACCGGTCCACCGCCGTCGCGACCGAGCTCGCCGAGAGTGCCGAGCGCCTGCACGAGCTCGTCGATCGGGCGTCCTTCGACTTCGCCGAGCTCCAGACGCGACGGGCCGCACTGGCCGAGCGGATCGCGTCGTTCGCCGGCGGGGTCCAGGCCGCGGTCGAGCGTCACGATGCTGCGTTGCCCGAGCCTCCGGATTCGAGCACGTCGTGGGACCGCGTCCCCGGCCTCGCCGCCGAGGACGCGGCGCTCCGGGCGGCGGTCTCCGACTGGAACGAACAGTGGCGAGACTGGCAGCAGCGACTCGCTTCGCAGATCCGAGCCATCACCGGTGGGGACTCGACCGCGGGCCTTGCAGCTGACGCGACCGACGTGCACACCGCGAGCCTCGTGGCTCCCATGCCGCTTCCGGGCTTCCCCTCCACGCCCTTCCAGTTCCCGTGGCCGTGGCTCGGCGCTGCTGGCGGGACCGCGGCCGGCTCCGGCAGTGCCGTCGGCGGGCTGTCGGCGCTGGGATTGCTGGGCATCCTGTTCGGCCTCAGTGGGGACACGAAGCAGCAGACCCCAGCCGATGCCATGCGGCAGCGGATGGCGCAGGCCGACCAGGACGCGTGGGCGTGGACGCACGACCCACTCACCGGCAAGCCGCGTGAGGTGGCTGGTGGTGCTGGCATCATGACGGACGTCGTCGGGCCGATGACCGGTCCGCAGGCGGACAAGGACATTCGCTCCCGCGGGCGGCTCGGCGACAGCCCTCCTCATCGAGAGGTGGACACGCCTGAAGAGGTCGTGCAGGCCTGGCGGGATCTCAGCCGCGGGGGAAAGGTCACGGCGGACTCCACTCCAGAACGCATCGCAGTGGTACTCCCGGACGGAACGCGCGTCCAGTACCGACGAGACAGTAAGTCCGGTGGTCCGGTCGTCGAAGTGCAGGCCAACGGCGCGAAGCCGCTCAAGCTGCACATGCCCAAGGGAGCCGACCCCCACGATTTGCCCGATGACGCAAAGCCAGATGGATTGAAATGAACGAACTCACTTACTACGTCCTTGCGACGACCTACAACGGAACGGGCGAGAACCTCTGGGGCTGGAAAGCGGTCTTTGAGATCGAACGACGTCGTCCCCGCGAGGAAACGCGCGAATGGGTACTCGACAACCTTCGCCAGCTCCTCGCCGAGGGACTCGTGTCGGTCGGCACCTACCGACCGGACGGGCCCGGACGCGCCGGCTGGGACGAGTGGCAGGGCACGCCTGACGAGATCGTCGAACGAGTCGCTGCGATCTACACCCTCGAGACGGGCGACGTCGAGGTTCCCTTCTGGGATTGCTACATCATGGACACGCCGAAGGGAGATGCCCTGTTCGAAGCGGAGCGCGGCCGACGGATCGCGGTCGGCCTTGATCCCTTCGCGGGGGATGACGGGATCTGGGACGCAGACGGCAACGTCATCGAGCCGCACGGGGACGAGATCGTTGTCTGACGGCGGCCTCGAGTACGTCCCGTTCCCCGCCGAGGAAGTCCGCGCGATGCCGGACGGCTCGATCGCGGCGATGCGGGAACCGCTGCCCGGGTACGAGGCGTACATCGACGTCGTCCCGCCCGCTGACGCCGAGGACCCGCGCGTGCAGCGACGGAGCGTCCGCCACGACGACGGTCTCGCGCCGAGCACCGAACCAGCGCCACGGACGCCCGAGGAACAGCTGCTCCTCGACCTCACGGAGTTCAACCGGAACGGGTGCGCCACCGACCTCCGCGCGCTGCACCGCATGGTGCGAACCGACCACGAGATCGACGGCACCCGAGCCCGGGCGATGGCGCTGCGGTCGGTCGAGATCGGCATCCGTCGGGGCCTCCTGACGAGCGGGATGTTCGTCCGTGCCGGTTCGGAGTTCGCGTTCGTCGAACCCGAGCGGAGCGTCGCGGACCGGATCTCGACCATTCGGGAACGCTACGTCAGCGCACCCCAGGCCGGCGAGTCCGACGGTGACCTCGCGAACTCGGTCTGGCTGATGAACACGACGGACGGCGAGCGGTACGCGCGGACGCACAGCGCCGACCCGGTCAGGCATGACCAAGCGAGCGATGCCGGGCCGACGACGACCCCGAGCGCGCCCGCGGTCGTCGTACGGTCCTCGAGCGACGAGTGGGACGACAAGAACCACGAGCTGCTCGCGGACAACGTCTTCGAGGAACTCCGCAACGGCTGGCTCTCGTGGGACAAGGGCATCGAGGACGCGGCGCTCAAGAACATCGCGTGGGGGATCGCCGCGGAGATCGTGTACGCCTTCGACGTGCAGTGGTCCCCGGACTGGGTCGCGAAGGGGCACCCGCACCGGTGGCACGACGACGACGGGTGGCACGTGCGGTGCAACGACTGCCTCGACGAGAGCCCGGCCGAGGCCGACGAAGCGGTCGCGTACGCCTGGTTCGCGGATCACCGTCCGATCGCGCACGGTGACACCGCTCCGCCGTTCCGACCGTCCCCGACGCCGCTCGAGATCCCGATGCCGAGCGGCGACTGAGCGCGGACTGCCACAGCTCCGCGACTCACCGCACAACCGAAGTGTGCGCGAACCACGGAATTGCGCGGTTCCCAGGGACTTCGGTTGTGCGAAGCGCAAACGGCAGGCACGCGGCCGCCACCGCCGCCGCAGCCGGCGCAGGTCAGGCCAGCGGCAGCCGCATGAGCGTCAGGTCGAGCCACCGGTCGAACTTCCGACCGACCTCGGGCACGACCGCCACGGTGGTGAACCCGAGTCGCTCGTGCAGGGCGATCGACCCCGTGTTCGTGCTGCAGATCCCGGCGATCATCACGTGCCGGCCCTCGGCCGTGGCCCGCGCGATCAGGGCGTCCATCAGGGTCGTCGCGATGCCCCGGCCGCGGAACTCCTCGACGACGTAGACGCTGTGCTCGACGGTCAGCCGGTACCCCTGGTGCGGCCGCCACTGCGAGTACGTGGCGTACCCGGCGACCCGCCCGCCCACCTCGGCGACGATCACGGGGTACCCGTCGGCGCGGCGCTCGGCGAGCCAGGCGTCGAAGTACGATCGCGGGTGCGGCTCCTCCTGCCAGATGGCGGTGGAGTGCAGCACGGCGTCGACGTGCAGCGCGTGGACGACGTCGAGGTCACGCGGCTCGCAGTCCCGCACGATGACCGGGGCGTCCGAGTTCGTCGCATATGCTGTCGCCATGTCTCAGATCGTAGACGATGCAGCGCTGGAAGCGGAAACCGGGGAACACCCGGACGACGCCGACCAGCGGCGCCTCGGGGAACGCCTGCAGCGACTCCGCACCGAGCGAAAGTGGAGCCTCACCGAGCTCGCCGAGGAGTCCGGGGTCTCCCGCGCGATGATCAACCGCGTCGAGCGCGGTGTGTCCAGCCCGACCGCGACGATCCTCGGTCGGCTCTCCGGTGCCTTCGGTCTGACCGTCTCGCAGCTCCTCGACGACGCCCTCGACCACGAGGTGCCGCGGGGAGCCGACCCCGAGGAAGCACGCGGTGTCCAACGCGGCGCGACCGCCGATTCGTGGACCGATCCCGAGACCGGGTACCGACGCCGTCCCGTCTCGAGCGCGTCCTTCCCCGCTGACGTCACCGAGGTGCGCCTCCCGGCCGGCCGCGAGGTGGCCTACCCGGCGTCGGCGTACGCGTTCCTGCGGCACTGCATCTGGGTGGTCGACGGCGTGCTCGAGGTGGTCGTCGGCGACGAGACGACGCGCCTCGGCGCGGGGGACCGGATCGAGCTCGGCGAGCCCGCCGACGTCGTCTACCGGAACCCCGGCGAGGACCCGGTGCGGTACGTCGTCGTCGTGGTCCGAGGGCAGTAGGCGCAGGAATAGGATCGGTTCCATGCGCATCCACCTCGGAACGGACCACGCCGGCCTCGAGTTCAACAAGACCCTCAACGCCCACCTCACCGAAGCCGGGCACGAGGTCGTGGACCACGGTCCGACCGAGTACGACGCGCTCGACGACTACCCCTCGTTCTGCATCAACGCCGCGCACGCCGTGGTGCAGGACCAGCGTGCGGGCGTGCAGTCGCTCGGCGTCGTCTTCGGCGGCTCCGGCAACGGCGAGCAGATCGCCGCGAACAAGGTCGAGGGCATCCGGGCGGCGCTCGTGTGGAACGAGTCCACGGCGCTCCTGGCCCGTCAGCACAACGACGCCAACGTCATCTCGATCGGCGCCCGCCAGCACACCGAGGACGAGGCGATCCGCTTCGTGGACCTCTTCATCGCCGAGCCGTTCTCCGGCGAGGAGCGTCACGCGCGCCGCATCGCGCAGCTCGCCGAGTACGAGACCACCGGGCGCATCGCCGGTCGGCAGATCGACGCGTAGGCCCTCCGTCAGGGGTACCGGGTAGAACGGGAGCCATGCCCGAGGGTCACTCCGTCCACCGCATCGCCAACCAGTTCTCCCAGCACTTCGTCGGCAAGCGCTGCGAGGTCTCCAGTCCGCAGGGCCGGTTCGCTGCCGGCGCCGCGCAGCTCGACGGCAAGAAGATGATCGCCGCCCGCGCGGTGGCGAAGCAGATGTTCCTCGAGTTCGAGGGCGACCTGTTCTTACGCGTCCACCTCGGCCTGTACGGCGCGTGGGACTTCGCGGGTGATCTCTCCACCGCCACCGCGCTTGCGGCGGACGCCGACGGCGAGGAGTCCCTCACCTCGATCGGAGCGCCCCGGCTGGCCCGGTACCGGATGGCCGAGCAGGAGAAGGTCGAGGACCCGATCGAGTCCTTCCCGCCGGACCCGGTCGGCCAGGTGCGTGTGCGGCTCCTCACCGAGGACACCGTCGCCGACCTCCGTGGTCCGACGGCCTGCGTCGTGGAGACTCCGGCCGAGGTGCAGCAGGCGCTTGACAAGCTCGGCCCGGATCCGATGAACGACGACGGACCCGAGGCCGAGAAGGCCTTCGTCGACAACGTCCGGAAGCGCAACGTGGCGATCGGCCAGCTGTTGATGGACCAGTCCGTGGTGGCTGGCATCGGCAACATCTACCGCGCCGAGCTGCTGTTCCGGCAGCGCATCGACCCGTACAAGCCGGGCAAGAAGATCACTGTCAAGCAGGCGAAGGCGCTGTGGGCGGACTGGTCGAAGCTCCTGCACGACGGCGTCCGCGACGGACTCATGCTGACGATGGACGGCCTGTCCGAAGCCGAGCTGAAGAAGGCGAAGCGCTCCCGGAAGGACCGGCACTGGGTGTACCACCGCCAGGGTGAGCCCTGCCGGGTCTGCGGCACCGAGATCCGGATGGCGGACATGGCCGGCCGGAAGCTCTACTGGTGCCCGAAGGACCAGAAGTAGCGTCAGTCACGAAGGCGGAACGCAGGGCGCGGCGGTTCGCTGGTTCGGCTGGTGCGAGGATCCGGACACGGTGGGACGATCGCCGCGCCGCACGGAGTCCGGAACCTCGCACCGAACGGCTCGCACCCGCCGCGTCACACCTCGCGGTGGGTGAACCGCCCCTCGATCGCGGTGGCGAGCACCCGCATCCCGCGGAGCGCTGACGACGAGACCCCGGGCGCCAGCGGATCGGATTCGACGAGCACGAAGTCGGCGACGTCCCCGACCGACACACCGACCCGACCGTCCGTCGAGCCCCGCCACGCGGTCAGCGCCGAGACGCGTTCGTCCGGGTGCCACGGATCGCGGCCGTCCCGGTCACGCCCGACGGCCGCGGCCATCGAGACCCACGGGTCGAGCGGCGCGACCGGGGCGTCCGACCCGAGCAGCAGTCGCGCTCCGGCTCGGTCGAGCGAGGCGAACGCGAACGCCCGGTCGGTGTGTCCCGCCCAGTAGCGGTCGGCGATGTCCCGGTCGTCCATGGCGTGCTCCGGCTGCACCGACGCCGCGACCCCGAGCCGCGCGAAGCGTTCGAAGTCGTCCTCCGCGACGAGCTGCGCGTGCTCGATGGTGCCGCGGGCGCCGACGGCCTCGAACACGTCGAGCGCGAGGGTGTTCGCCCGGTCCCCGATGGCGTGGATCGCCGGCACGAGTCCGGCGGCGACCGCGCGGCGCACGATCGGCACGACCTCGTCGAGCGGCCACGTCAGCACGCCGTGCCCACCGAGTCCGTCGTACGCATCGACGACGGCGGCCGTCCTGGTGCCGAGCGACCCGTCGGTGATGACCTTGAACGGCCCCATCGTGAGCAGCCCGCGCGTTCCGTCGACGACGTCGCCCGTCCGGAGCCCGCGGTCGAGCACGGCGTCGAGCTCGAGCGGGTACACGCCCGACGACACCCGGAGGCCGTCCGTCCCGGTGTGGATCCGTCGTGCCCAACGGTCGAGGCCGAACCGCATCTCGAGGTCCACGATGCGGGTCACGCCGCGGGCGCTCGCCGCCTCGACGGCGTCGGCGACGTACCCGTCGAGCACGTCGTCCGGCACGCGGGAGAGCGCGGCGGTCACGTCGAAGGCGTCCTGCTCGCGCAGGACCCCGTCCGCACCCGCGTCGAGCGGGCGACCGACGATCGCCGAGAAGTGGGTGAGCGCCAGCGCGTTGCACCAGACGGCGTGCAGGTCCGCGCTGATGACGACGACCGGGAGGCGCGGTGCGGCCTCGTCGAGCAGCTCGCGTCGGGCGGGGGTCGGCCACAACCCGTCGCGGTAGCCGTGTGCGACCAGGACACGGTCCGCCACGCCGGTGCGCGCCACCTCCGCCACGAGGGCGGCGGTGGTCTCCGCGGAGTCGCAGCCGGCGACGTCGACACGACGGCGGACGAGCGCCCACTGGTCGAAGTGCACGTGGTGGTCGACCAGTCCGGGGGCGAGCCAGGCGCCGGCGGCCTCGACGACGTCGGTGTCGACGTCGGAGGCGTCGAGCGTGTGCGCCGGGGCGATCTCGGTGACCCGGCCGTCGACGATGCGCACGTCGGCGGGGGCACCGGACGTGCCCACCCGGCGGACGGTGCGGAGCAGGACCTCGTTCACTGCGCCTCCAGGCCGTCGACACGCAGCGCGTGTGCTCGTTCCATCTCGTCGGCGAGCGCCGGCGACGCGTACGGCCCGTCCCCGCGGAGCCCCGCGACGATCCGGTCCACGACCTCGGGCGCCTTGTTCTGCGACAGCTTCGCGCGGGCGTCGAACCGGGTGACCCGGATGCGGATCCCGACGGTGCCCTTGGCCATCCGGCGGGCGGTCTCCTCGTCGACCTCGAGCGAGACCGGCGACGGCATGACCCGTTCGAAGTGGTCGACGAGTTCGCCGAGGACGCGGAAGTTCTCCTCGTCGGACAGGATCTCCGGGGTGCCCCAGAGGTGCGCCGTGACGTGGTTCCAGGTCGGCACGAACTGCTCCGGCGGGTACCAGGCGGGGGAGACGTAGCCGTGCGGGCCCTGCACGACGACGAGCACCTCGTGGCGGCCGAGTTCGTGCGCCTGCTCGTCGGGACGGCCGACGTGCGACACGAGGACGATCTCGTCGTCGGGCGTCCCCGGAGCGGACGACTCGAGCAGGAAGGGGTAGTGCGACGCGACGAGCCCGGCGTCGGTGTGCGACACGATCGTCGCCCACGGGTTGCCGGCGACGAGGCGTTTCACCTCGTCGACGTCCGTCATGAGGAAGTGCGGTGTGTGTCGCATGCGTCGAGCGTGGCACACCGGGTCCGGCGGCGCGACGGCTGCCGTTTCCCGAGTGTTTCAGATCGGTAAAAGTTTCAGAGTTCATTGAAAGAAGTCTTGTGGTGGGGAATCCGACGGGCCTAGCTTCACTCCAACGACGGCCGGGCCGGACCCGGGCGCAGGGATCGAGGAGAGATCATGCGACGCAGGACGATCGCCGCGCTGGCCGCGGCGGCAACGGTGGCGCTGGTGGCAGCGGGATGCTCGGCGAGCGGCACCGCCGACACGGCCTCCGGATCGGGCGGCAGCCTGGTCTACGCCACGGGCGAGCCCGACCACCTGACCCCCGGACGGCAGACCGTCGCCTTCGACCAGGTGATGAGCCTGTTCGCACCGTTGACGCAGACCGACTCGAAGGGGAAGCTCCACGACGTCGCGGCGAAGAGCGTCGAGAGCGATGACAACGTCACGTGGACGATCACGCTCCGCGACGGGTGGGAGTTCCAGAACGGCGAAGCGGTGACGCCGGAGAGCTACGTCAAGGCGTGGAACCAGACCGCGTACGGCCCGAACGCGTGGGAGAACAGCGGTCAGCTCGCCTCGATCGTCGGCTACTCGGACCTCAACCCGGCGTCCGGCAAGCCCAAGACCACCACCATGTCGGGGCTCAAGGTCACCGGCGACGACACCTTCACGGTGCAGCTCACCCACGCGGACAGCCAGTTCCCGCTCCAGCTCAGCCAGGCCCAGACCGCGTTCTACCCGATGCCCGAGGCGGCGTACAAGGACCTCAAGGCGTACGACGAGAAGCCGATCGGCAACGGCCCGTACGAGATGCAGAACACGTGGAAGGCGAACCAGGAGTTCACCGTCACCGCGTGGAAGGGCTACGAGGGCACGAAGCCGACGACGAAGGACGTCACGTTCCGCAGCTACTCGGACATGAACACCGCGTACACCGACGTGCTCGCCGGGAACGCCGACGTGCTCTTCCTGCCCGCCGACAAGATGACGAGCGCCAAGGCCGACTTCGGTGAACGCCTGCACTCCTTCGACGCCCCCGGCATCGACTACATCGGCTTCCCGCTCTGGGACGAGCGCTACTCGGACCCCGACGTCCGCCGCGCGATCTCGATGTCGATCAACCGCAAGCAGGTGAACAAGGCGATCTACGGCGGCCTGTACGAGCCGGCGACCGCGCTTACCCCGCCCTCGATGTCCGGCACGAAGGAGGGCATCTGCGGCGACGCCTGCGAGTTCGACCCGGCGGCCGCGAAGAAGCTCCTCGCGAAGGCCGGCGGCTTCGACGGCACCATCACGCTCGTCTACCCGGGCGGCAACGGCCTCGACTCGCTCTACCAGGCCTACGCCAACCAGATCCGTCAGAACCTCGGCGTCGACACCGAGGCGAAGGCCACCACCGACTGGGCCTCGTACTACTCCGAGCTGACCGACAAGAAGATCGCCGGCCCGCACTTCGGCCACTGGGGCGCCCTGTACATCAGCCAGCAGAACACCCTCCGTGCCCTCTTCACGACGGCCGGCGGCTGCTCGCCCTGCACCGGGTACTACCAGGACGACGCCGTCGACTCGCTGCTCGCGAAGGCCGACTCCGCGGGGTCGCAGGCCGAGGCGAACGAGTACTACGAGCAGACGCAGGAGGCCGTGCTCGAGGACTTCCCGATCGTGCCGACCTTCTTCGACAAGTACTCGTACGTCACGAGCGACAAGGTCACGAAGCTGCCCGCCGTGGCCGGCAGCCCCGCCATCGCCCAGATCGCCGTCAAGTAGCCGCCGCGTGGACACCGACACCGTCCTCCGCCTGGTCCGGGACGTCCCGGACCAGGACGGCTTCCCCCTCGTCGACGACCTGCACGCCCGGTTCGACGCGCTCGCCGCGGCCCACCCCGACCGGGTCACGGTGACCCGGATCGGCACCAGCCGGCTCGGCGAACCGCTGCACGCGTACCGGATCGGCACGGGATCGCACACCGCCGTCATCGTCGGCGGCGTGCACCCGAACGAGCCGATCGGCTCGTGGACCGCGCTGCACCTGGCGACGTGGTTGCTGAGCGACGACGACGGCGCCGGCGACAGCGACGGCGCCGGCGACATCGACGACGACAGCGACAGCGACGCCGCGGCCGCCGCGGCGCTCGACACCACGTGGCACATCGTCCCGACGATCGACCCGGACGGCATGCGACTCAACGAAGCGTGGTTCCACGACCCCCACGACCGGGTGTTCTACTCGCGGCACTTCTACCGTCCGGCCCCGGACAGCCAGGTGGAGTGGACGTTCCCGAACGCGTACAAGTCCGTGTACTTCGACCAGGTCCTGCCGGAGACGCTCGCCTTCATGCGGCTCATCGACGACACCCGGCCGGACCTGCTCGTGTCGCTCCACAACGGGGAGATGGGCGGCGTCTACTACTACCTGTCCGAGGACCTCCCCGACGTGATCGACGTGCTGCACGCGGTCCCGGAGTCGCTCGGCCTACCGCTCGACACCGGTGAGCCCGAGTCGCCGTACCTCCGCGAACTCGCCCCGGCGGTGTTCGCGATGGACGGCATCGAGACGGCGTACGACTACCTCGAAGGCCTCGGGGTCGACCCCGGCGAGCACATCCGTGGCGGGTCGAGCGCGGCGTGGGCACTGCGGCACGGGGCGCTCTGCATGGTCGCCGAACTGCCGTACTGGAGCCACCCGGACGCCGACGACCAGACCCCGACCGAGGAGTCCTACGCGGACCTCCTCCGCCGGTGCGCCGACGAGCTCGGCGCCTCGGGCACCGAGCTGCAGGAGATCCTCGACCAGGCGTCGCCGATGCTCACGATCGAGACGCCCTTCCTCGAGGGGTCGCGCGCGTTCATCCCGATGCTCGCCGCGGCGCCCGAGACCGACCACGCCCGCGCCGACCACGAACCCGCCGACCGCATGGCCACCGTCGCCGAACGCTTCGGCTGCGAGGACCTCGTCCGCTGCTTCCGACTCCGCTACGGCGGCATGCTCCTCCGCGCGCTCGAGGCGGAGACCACCGCCGGCACGGCGGCGGCGCCGCTCCGGCGGCTCCGCGACCGCCTCGCGGACCGCTACGCGCTCTGGCAGGCCGACGAGGTGCCCGACGCGACACCGATCCCGATCCGCAAACTGGTGGGGGTGCAGTTCGGGGCGATCCTCGCCTGCGCGAGTCACGTGTCGGATTCGACCCGCGCCTCCCGTCCGTCCCTGGTCACCACCAGCGGGCCGGGAGGCGCGTGATGCGTCCGGCGCTCGCCGTCGGCCGACGGGTCGGCGGCCTGGTCATCGTCTTCCTCGGCGTGACCTTCCTCATCTACGCGATGACGTTCGCGCTGCCGGGCGACCCGATCAAGGCGCTCGGCGGGGACCGCCCGCTGACCGACTCGGTCGTCCGGGCGCTGCGGTCGGAGTACCACCTCGACCAGCCGCTCTGGCTGCAGTACCTGCAGTACATCGGCGGCCTGTTCCGCGGTGACTTCGGCACCGACTTCAGCGGACAGTCCGTCGGGGAGCAGATGGCCTCCCGCTGGCCGGTGACGATCACCCTCGCGCTCACCGCCTGGGTGCTCGAGATCGTGCTCGGCATCGGGCTCGGCGTGGTGTCGGCGCTCCGGCGCGGAACCGTCCTCGACAAGACCGTGCTCGTCGGCACGATCGTCGTCGGGGCGATCCCCGTGTTCGTCCTCGGTGTCGCGCTGCAGCTCGTGTTCTCGGTGCGGCTGCACTGGTTCCCGGTCGCGGGCTCCACCGCCGGTTGGCCGACCGCGTACGTCCTGCCCGCGTTCGTCATCGCCCTGTTCGGCCTCGCCGCGGTGTCCCGGCTCACCCGCACCTCGATGATCGAGACGCTCGACGCCGACTTCGTCCGGACCGCACGCGCGAAGGGCCTCGCGCCGGGGCGGATCGTCGGCGTCCACGTGATGCGGAACTCGCTCATCCCGACCGCGACCTACCTGGCGACCGACCTCGGGTACCTGATGGGCGGCACCGTGATCATCGAGGGCATCTTCAACCTGCCCGGCGTCGGCAACCTGCTGTTCCAGGGCATCCGGTCGCACGAGGGAGCGGTCGTCGTCGGCATCTCCACCGCGCTCATCCTGGTGTTCCTCGTGACGAGCGTCCTCGTCGACCTGCTTCACGCCGCACTGGACCCGCGGGTCCGGACGGGAGCCTCCGCATGACCACCTCCGCCATCGGCGCCACCGTCGGCCCCGTCGTCGCCACGAAGCGCCGACCGTTGCGCGCCGCCGTCCGGAAGCCCGGGTTCTGGCTGCCCGCCGGGGTCCTCGTCGTCGTGCTCCTCATCGCCGTGTTCCCCGCGTTCTTCGCCGGGTTCTTCGGGCACGGGGACCCGCGGGTGTGCCAACTCGGCCGGAGCGGCGCCGCACCGACCGCCGGGCACCCGTTCGGCTACGACCTGCAGGGCTGCGACGTGTACGCGAACGTCGTCTACGGCACGCGGTCGTCGATCTCCGTCGCGCTCCTCACCACCGTCCTCGCCGGCATCGTGGCCGTGGTCGTCGGGACCGTCGCCGGGATGGTCGGCGGATGGGTCGACGCGGTGCTCGCGCGGCTCACCGACGTGTTCCTCGGCTTCCCGTTCCTGCTCGGCGCCGTCGTCGTGCTCAACAGCGTGGGGGAGCGGTCGGTGCTGACCGTGTCGCTCGTGCTCGCCCTGTTCGGCTGGCCGACGATGGCCCGGCTCGTGCGGTCGAGCGTCCGGACCGTCCGGAACGCCGAGTTCGTCCTCGCCGCCCGCACCATGGGACTGTCCACGTGGCGGATCACCACGCGGTACGTGCTGCCGTCGTCGATCTCGCCGCTGCTCGTCCTCGCCACCATCACCGTCGGCGGGGTCATCGTGTCGGAGTCGTCGCTGACGTACCTCGGCATCGGGCTGGAGAGCCCGGCGATCTCGTGGGGGCTGCAGCTCTCCGCCGCGACGTCGCAGTTCCTCCGCGCCCCGCACATGCTCATCGCGCCCGCGGTGTTCCTCGCCGTGACGGTCCTGTCCGTCATCGCGCTCGGGGACACCCTCCGCGCGGCGCTCGACCCGCGTCGCCGCTGACGCGCCAGACTCGACCCAGACCGTTCCTCGAAAGGACCACCGTGACCGACACCCTCGCCGCCTACCGGACGACCCTGCCCTACATCCACGAGTGGGTGTCGTACAAGGTCTGGCAACTCCGGGTCCCTGGCGTGCAGGTCGCGATCGGGTACGGCGGCGAGGTGCTCTTCGACGAGGCCTGGGGCTACGCGGACGTCGAGGCCGGACGCCGCCTCACCACGACGGACCTGTTCCGCATCGCGTCGCACTCGAAGACCTTCACGTCCACCGCACTCCTGCAGCTCGCCGAGCGCGGGTCGCTCCGTCTCGACGACACCGTCGGCACGTACATCCCCGCCCTCGTCGACGGCGGATCCCCGCTCGCCGACGCCACGATCCGGGAGCTCATGGAGATGGGCGCCGGCGTCATCCGCGACGGGCACGACGGCGACTACTGGTCGCTGCTGCGGCCGTTCCCGGACGAGCAGGAACTCCTCGCACTCGTCCTCGACCGCGGCCAGAAGGTCCCCACCGGGTCGTCGTTCAACTACTCGAACCTCGGCTACTCGCTGCTCGGGCTCGTCATCGCAGCGGTGTCCGGGCAGTCCTACAACGACTTCGTCCGCGAGTCGATCACCGAGCCGCTCGGCCTCCGGAACACCGGGCCCGACTGGGACCCCACCCGCGCCGACGACTTCGTGGTCGGCTACACCGGCTTCCACACCGCCCGCAGCCGTCGCCGCATCGACCACGTCGACACCCGTGCGATGGCCGCCGCGACCGGGTTCCACGGCACCGCCTCTGACCTGGTGAAGTACTTCTCGCAGCACGTCATCGGCCACGGCTCCCTGCTCGACGACCACTCGAAGCGGCTCGCGCAGCGGAAGGCCTGGAGCGCCACCGAGGACCCGGCGGACCGCGGCTACGGCGCCGGCTTCATCGTCGACCGGATCGGTGGCCGCGAGATCCGCGGCCACTCCGGCGGGTTCCCCGGCCACATCACCCAGTCGATGTTCGACCCGGCGTCGGGCCTCGTCGTCTCGGTGATGACGAGTGCCGCCGCCGGGCCGGCAACGCTCATCGCCACCGCCGTGATCGCGATCCTCGACGCGGCGGCCGACGCCGACGCCCCGGGGACACCGGTGCCGGACGACGTCGACACGAGCACCTTCACCGGCCGGTTCGCGAACCCATGGGGCGTCAGCGACATCGCGCGCATCGGCGACCGGCTGATCGAGGTCGACCCGTCGTCCCCGACGCCGCTCGAGACGCCGACCCGCCTCGAGGTGATCGACGCCGACACGCTCCGGATGACCCACGGCAACCGGTTCGGCTCGATCGACGAGGACATCACCTACGCGCGTGACGCCGACGGCACCGTCCTGTCGATCCGCGCCGGCGGCGGCATGACCGAGGAGCCCTGGGCGATCCCGTCCGAGTCGCCGGAGGTCGCGGCTGGGCTGGCACCGTGAGCCCCGACGGTCGTCCGCCAATGCGGTCGGACGCTGCGCGGACGGACGCTGCGCGGACGGACGCCGCACTGGCCGATGACGTCGTCCTCGAGCCGGAGCGGCAGGCGTTCGTCGAGGAGTTCGCCCTCATGCTCAACGACGGCGCCGGCATGCCGCTCACCGATGCCCGCGTCCTCGGCTACCTCATGATGACCCGAGCGCCGCACTCGTCCTCCGCCGACCTGCAGGCAGCGCTCGCCGCCAGCTCGGGTTCGGTCTCGATGGCCACCCGGCGGCTCGTCGACTCCGGGTTCGTGAAGCGGCACATCGTCCCCGGCGAGCGCAGCCACTTCTTCCGCGCCGAGGCCGACGTGTGGGGTTCCTGGCTCGCCAGCGAGCGGAAGTACCTGGACCGGCAGCGGGACATCATCGGCCACGGACTCGCGGTCGTCGAGGCCGCGGGGCGCACCGGTCCCGGCGACGTCGATGCCGAGGTCCGCGAGCGCCTGCTCAACGGCCGCGACTACATGCAGTGGCTGCAGGGCTACCACCGCAAGATGCTCGAGGAGTGGGAGGCCTTCAAGGCCGCTCGCGACGACACCGACCGACCGGAGACCCCATGAGCGACGTCCTCACCGTCGATCGCCTGACCGTCACGTTCGACGTCGACGGCGAGGTCGTCCGCGCCGTCGACGAGGCCTCGTTCACCGTCGGCCGCGGTGAGGTCGTCGCGGTGGTTGGCGAGTCCGGCTCGGGCAAGAGCATGACGGCGATGACCGCGATGGGCATCGCCCCCGACGGTGCGCGCGCCTCGGGCAGCATCCGGATCGGCGACCTCGAGGTCCTCGGCGCCGACGAGCGCTCCCTCCGTGAGGTCCGCGGCCGCCGTGTCTCGATGATCTTCCAGGACCCGTCCGCGGCGCTCAACCCGGTCTACACGGTCGGGTTCCAGCTCGCCGAGGCCGTCCGCCGCGCCGACGCCTCGCTCGACCGGGCGACGGTCCGCGAGCGCTCGCTCGAGCTCCTCCGTGCCGTCGAGGTCCCCGAGCCGGAACGCCGACTCGGCCAGTACCCGCACGAGCTCTCCGGCGGGCAGTGCCAGCGCGTCATGATCGCGATGGCCCTCGCCGCCGACCCGGACCTCCTCATCGCCGACGAACCGACCACCGCCCTCGACGTCACCGTCCAGGCCGAGGTGCTCGACGTCCTCCGCGCCCTCCGCGAGCGCACCGGCACCGCGATCCTCCTCATCACGCACGACATGGGCGTCGTCGCCGACATCGCCGACCGTGTCGTCGTGATGCGCCGCGGTCGCGTCGTCGAGACCGGCACCGCGAGCGAGGTGTTCGCCGCGCCGTCCGCCGACTACACACGCGAACTGCTCGCTGCGGTCCCACGGATGGGCACGTCGACCACGACGGGCCTGGAGGCGCGACTCGCCTCCGCCACGGAGCCCGCGTCGCCCGTCCTCGACGTCCGGCACCTCGTGGTCGAGTACGGGAGCGCCCTGCGCGGACGCTTCCGGGCCGTCGACGACGTGTCGTTCACCGTCGGTCGCGACGAGATCGTCGGCCTGGTCGGGGAGTCCGGCAGCGGGAAGACCACCATCGGTCGTGCTGCGATCGGCCTCGCGCCGATCACCGACGGGAGCATCGTCGTCGAGGGCACCGACGTGGCGGGTGCGCGTCGTGCCGTGCGGCGGGAGATGCGCCGACGTGTCGGCGTGGTCTTCCAGAACCCGCTGCGCTCCCTGAACCCGCGGTACACGGTCGGGCAGACCGTCGCCGAGCCGCTGCGGCAGATCCTGCGGCTGCCGGCCGCCGAGGTGGAGTCCCGCGTCGAACGGCTGCTCACGGACGTGGGCCTCGACGGCGGCTTCCGGGAGCGCTACCCGCACGAGCTGTCCGGTGGGCAGCGGCAGCGCGTCGCGATCGCCCGCGCCGTCGCCCTCGACCCCGCGCTCCTCATCGCGGACGAGCCGACGAGCGCGCTCGACGTGTCCGTGCAGGCCCGCGTGCTCGACGTGTTCCGGGAACTCCAGGAACGCCTGGGCTTCGCCTGCCTGTTCGTCACGCACGACCTCGCCGTCGTCGACACCCTGTGCGACCGGGTCGTCGTGCTCCACGGCGGCCGCGTCGTCGAGACGGGGACGTGCGACGCGATCCTCCGCGACCCGCAGGACCCGTACACGCGGCGGCTCGTCCAGGCCGCGCCGGTCCCGGACCCCGTCGAGCAGGCTGCCCGTCGGAGTGCACGCTTGGCCTCGCTGTCGGCTTGATCGGATCTGGCCGGTGCTGGCCGGTGCTGGCCGGTGCTGGCCCGTGATGACCCGTGCCGCTCGGGCGGCGGCGCGAGGGCACGATCCTTTTCGGATCTGACCGTCCTGGTCCGAGGAACCCGGCGATCGTGAACCGGAACGATCAACAGGGAAACGGATCGTGTGGCTCCGGAGCGCGGACCCGTCCGAGGGCGCGGTCCATCGAGCGCACCGTGCTGAAACCGAACCGCGCGGCCACGAGGCGTCGGTCGGTCCCGGACCCCGTCGAGCAGGCTGCCCGTCGGAGTGCACGCTTGGCCTCGCTGTCGGCCTGATCGGATCTGCTCCGTGATGGCGCCTGCCGCTCGGGCGGCGGCGCGAGGGCACGATCGTTTTCGAATCTGACCGTCCTGGTCCGAGGAACCCGGTGATCGTGAACCGGAACGATCAACAGGGAAACGGATCGTGTGGCTCCGGAGCGCGGACCCGTCCGAGGGCGCGGTCCATCGAGCGCACCGTGCTGAAACCGAACCGCGCGGCCACGAGGCGTCGGTCGGTCCCGGCCTCGAGCGCTCGACGGACGGGCAGCGACCGGAACCAGCGCCGCAACTGGTCCGGGCTGCAGCCGGTCGCGGCGCGGAACCGACGACGAAGGCTGGCGGCGGACCCTGTCGTGAGGTCGAGGAGCTCGTCCGTCGAGGGTCCGTCGCCCGCCTCGGACAACCGATCGATGCACCGGGCCAAGCCGTTGTCGGCGAGGAACGCGGGCGGGTTGTCGCGCAGGACACCCAGGACGACCACCCGTGCGAGAGCATCCCGTTCCGCGGCGTGCCAGCGGCCGTTCGTGAGCAGTCCGAGGAGCCCGAGCGCCCGGATCATGCCGTCGGACGGGGCGTCGGGTGGCTGGGTGCGGAGGAAGTCCGAGCGGCCGAGGGTCTCGTGGGCCAGGGTGCCGAACGCCGCCGAACCGATGTGGACACCGGTCGAGCTGAACAGGTCGTCGCCGGTCGTGGGCGGCGGGCGTCGTTCGGGGCCGGTGCCGATGGTGGCGGTGCCACGGTGCGTGAACAAGGCGGCCGTTCCCGGACGGACCAGCTCCAGCCGGTCGCCGCAGGTCACCCAGGCCTCGACGTGTGTCGACGACGCCACCCACACGTGCGCCTCGCCGGCCTCGAGGTCGAGCGTCCACTCCTGCTCGTCGGAGTGGACCTCGTGTCCGTACCGTGCTTCGAGGCCCGCGGCGTCGACCAGTGCTCGGAGTGCATCGCCCATGCGACGACGCTGGCACGCCCGACACCGGCGTCGCGTCGCTCGCCCGAGATCGGTGGAGAACGGGTCAGCGGACCTCGGCGGTGTCCCAGAGGCGAGCGGCACCCGCGCGGACCGAGCGGAACAGCGGTCCGGCGACGAGGAGCGCTGCCGCGGTGTACGCGACCGCCTGCAGCAGGTACGGCACGGAGACCGCGGTGTCGAGCGCGCCCTGGGGCAGGTCGACGAGGGGCACCGTGGAGAGCGCCAGCAGCGTCACGAACCACCCCGCCGCGGCGACCGCGGCGATCCACCCGAAGATCCGACGCGGTCCGCCATCGTTCCGGAGGATGCGGACGCCGAAGGCCAGCAGGGCGCCCTGCGCGACGACCACGAGCACGGTGATCAGGACGCCGGAGACGACCGACGAGAGGGCGAACGCCAACACCGAGACGGCGACGGCCAGGAGCGCGCGGTCCTTCGTCCGCCACGCCGCGAGTCCCGTGGCGAGCGCCGCGATCCCGGCGAGCAGCGTGGCCGCGATCACCACGGCCCGTGGCGGATCCCACTGCGTGAGCACGGCGGCCGCGATGCCGCTCAGCGCCGCGATGACCGTGGCCACCGTGGCGGCCAGCGCGGTCAGACGATCCCCCGTGATGTTCTGCACATGGGGCACGATACGCCGGGACGGGGGATAACCCCACCACGGGTCCGGGAGGGGGCAGGATGGGGGAACGAGCCGCCGATCGCGAGGCTTGGTGTCATGACCGACACCGCCCGCCTCGACCAGGCCGAGACCGTCCCGCTGAACGACTCCGTCCCACCAGGAGCCACCGAACCGATGCCCACGCAGCCGAACGCCGCGCAGTCGAACCAGACGCCGCCGTCGTGGTCGTCGACCCCGCCGCCGACCGGCACGGGCACGGACCCCGGCACCGGGTCGGGTTCCGGCTCTGGGATGACCGCCGGCGCCTTCTACCGCGATGCCTGGCGTCGACTTCCCCGTGACTTCGGGTACATGGCGCTCACCGCGGTGCTGCTCTGCACGCTCTACGTGGCGTTCCCGGCGGCGATCTTCGGCGGCGGGTTCCGCGACCTGTTCAACCCGTTCGTGCTGCTGATGTTCTTCATCGCGCTGTTCGTCGCCCGGTGGCTCGGCCAGTTCGAGAAGCTCCGCATCGGGTGGGCGGACACGCGGCCGATCCGTCCGGTGGACTGGACGCCGCGCTGGCAGCAGAACTGGTGGACCCGCACCGGCTCCGCGGTCGCGAACCCGCACTACTGGCTCTACCTGCTGCACGCAGCGGTCGTGTACCCGCTCGTCGCCCTCGTCACGGTCGGGGCGGGGGCCGTGCTGCTCGCCGGCTTCCTGTGGCCGCTCGTCCTCGGTGGCGTCTTCCTCCTGAACGACGTCCGAGTCGGGTACGCCGGCTCGACCGACGTCGGGTTCGTCGTCGGCGTCGGGTTCATCGGGCTCCTGTCGATGGCCGCGTCGGTCGTGCTCCTCCCGCTCTGGGCCCGCGGCTCCGTCATCGCGCACTACTGGGTCGACTTCGGCCTGCTCGGCGGGTTCCGTGCGGAACAGCTGGAGCAGCGCGTCGCCGGGCTCCAGGCCTCCCGCGCCGGCGCCGTCACCGCTGAGGGGCAGGCGCTCCGCCAGATCGAGCGCGACCTGCACGACGGCCCGCAACAGCGCCTCGTCCGACTGCGCATGGACCTGTCCGCCGCCGAGCGTGCGTTCGACAAAGACCCGGAGAAGGCGAAGCAGCTCATCGGCGAGGCCTCGGAGCACGCGCAGGACGCCCTCGACGAACTGCGCGCCCTGTCCCGCGGGTTCGCGCCGCCGATCCTGCTCGACCGCGGACTCGTCGCGGCACTCGAGGCGCTCGTCGCCCGCACGCCGATCCCCGTCGGCCTCGAGGTCCGCCTGCCCGAGGGACTCGAACTCGCGACGGAGATCCAGCGGAACGTGTACTTCACCGTGAGCGAGCTGCTGACGAACACCACGAAGCACGCCGGCGCCGAGGCCGCGGGCGTCTACCTCGGCCTCGTCGTCGACGCCACCGGCCTCTGGTACCTGACGGTCAGCGTCACCGACGACGGCCGCGGCGGGGCCCGACCGCAGGAGGGCCACGGCATCGAGGGGCTGATGGGCCGGATGCGCGCCCTCGACGGCGAGCTCACCGTGTCGAGCCCCGAAGGCGGCCCGACCGAGGCGACGGCGCGGATCCCGCTCGGTGCCCTCAACGGCGTCCCGGTGGCGCGCGTGTGAAACCACCTTCGACACCGCGGTCCTGACACGGCGGTCCTGACACCGCGGTCGTGACGCCACGGTCAGGGACGCAGTGGGGGCGGGCGGCACCGCTCCCACTAGGCTGGTCGGCATGAGCGACGGCCCGGATGCAGCACGCATCCGGGCCGTCGTCGTCGACGACGCGGTGCTGCTGCGCGAAGGGCTCACGCGGGTCCTCGACGAGGCCGGCATCGACGTCATCGGGCAGTACGCCGACGCCGTCTCGTTCCTCGCGACGCTGCCCGAGCACGCCCCCGACGTCGTCGTGATGGACGTCCGGATGCCGCCGACCTTCACCGACGAGGGCGTCCGCGCCGCCGTCGAGACCCGCCGCCTGGCGCCACGCACCGGGGTCCTCCTGCTCTCCCAGTACGTCGAGGCCACCTACGCCGAGGACGTCCTCGCCGCCGGCGCGACCGGCATCGGGTACCTCCTCAAGGACCGCGTCACCCGGCTCGAGGAGATCGACGACGCCGTCCGGCGGATCGCCGCCGGTGGCACCGTGCTCGATCCTGAGGTCGTCACGCAGCTCATGAGCCGTCGCCGCAACCCGCTCGAAGCGCTCACCCCGCGGGAGCGCGAGGTCCTCGGCCTGATGGCCGAGGGACGCACCAACGCGGCCATCGCCCGGGCGCTCGTCATCGGCACCGGTGCGGTCGAGAAGCACATCTCCAGCATCTTCGGCAAACTCGCGCTCGAGGACACCGGCGAGGACCACCGTCGCGTCCTCGCCGTGCTCGCTTACCTCGGATGACGAACGCGCTGGTGAACCGCCTTCCGGCACCGGTCCTCGCGCTCGCCGCGATGGTGTCCGTGCAGATCGGCGCAGCGATCGCGAAGACCCGCTTCGACGACGTCGGGTCCGTCGGCGCCGCCACGCTCCGGCTCGTCATCGGCGCGATCGTCCTCGCACTCGTCGTCCGGCCCCGGGTCCGGCACTGGACCCGCGCGCAGTGGCTCGGCGCGATCGGTCTCGGGCTGGCGCTCGGCGGCATGAACGTCTTCATCTACGTGGCGTTCGCGAGCATCCCGATCGGCGTCGCCGTCACCATCGAGTTCCTCGGCCCGCTCGCCCTCTCCCTCGTGCACACCCGCCGGTGGCGCGACGTCACCTGGGCAGTGCTCGCGCTCGCCGGGGTCGTGCTGCTCGGGGTCGGACCGGCGGCCGTCACCGCGGTCGGCGGCGTCGTGTTCGCCGTCCTCGCCGCCGCGTGCTGGGCCGGCTACATCGTGATGAACCGGCACGTCGGTGCGGCGATCCCCGGGGTCGACGGGCTCGCGGTGTCGATGCTCGTCGCCATGGTCGTCGCGCTGCCGTTCGGACTCCGGTCCGCGGTCGACGGCGTCGTCCGGGAGCCCGTGTTGCTCGTCGTGTTCGGCGCCGTCGCGGTGCTGTCGAGCGTCCTGCCCTACGCGCTGGAGATGCTCGCGCTCCGCCGGATGCCCACGCGGGTGTTCGGCGTGCTGCAGAGCCTCGGCCCGGCGATCGCGGCGCTCGCCGGCCTGGCGATCCTGCACGAGGGACTCGCGCCGCTCGAGATCGTCGCACTCGCGTGCGTCACCGCGGCGAGTGTCGGCGTGACGCTGTCCGCGCGACGCGGGCGAGGGGTGAGAAGCGAAGGCGCGGATCCGGTTCCGTCGTGACGGACGCGATCCGCGCCTCCAGGAAGACCCGTCTACTCGTCGCGGAGGAAGTCCGCGTACGTGGGTTCCGAGCGCTCACCCGTCAGGAGCGCCGGGTCGTTGACCCGCCGTTCGACGTAGGCCGCGATGACCTCGGGCGGGGTGAGCACGTGGGCAGCCCAGGACGGCACCTCGTTCCTCTTCATTGGTGCCTCCTTCCCGTCCAGCACTCCGACCGAATGTCTCGATCATCGAGTTACTTGCTGAACCGGTGTTCGCCAAACGATCCTCGTCATGCCGAGGGAAGTCAATGCGGTGCGTTCTGCGGACTGCGCCGACCAGCGTCGGCACGCAACGTGCGGTGCTTCACGGCGGAACGCCACACCCACGCGTTCGCCTGCTGCCCGAACTGCGCCCACTCGACGAGGACCGCATCGCGGGTCCAGCTCTTCGCGAAGGCCTTCACCCGGACGTGGAACGTCGGGAACTGGATCCACGCCCACACCGGCACCGGGGTGACCGCGTGGCAGGCGTCCGGACCGCGGGCGTCCTCGGAGAGCGAGTAGGCGCGCGGGCGCTCGACCTCCGGGTGCTCCGGGGGCTGCCACCGGTTCTCGCGACGCCGTCCCACGAGAGTATTCGAACGTGTGTTCGAATCCGAGTCAAGTCGGCCGCGGCTGATCCGCGCGCTCGTGACAGGGGATCGGCGTGTCGGCCGGACTGCGCGGCCCGCCGTCTCAGGGCTGTGCGCGGGCCGTTGACTCGCGGACGCTCAGCGTCAGCGACGGCCCGGGGCGCGACGGCAGGGTGACCCCGGCGTCGATCTGCTCGCGCAGGAGCGTCGCGGCGCGCTGCCCGAGCTCGACGGTGTCACGCGTCAGCGAGGTGATCGCGGGACGGACGAGCCGGATCATCGCGGAGTCGTCGAACGACACGATGGAGACGTCCCCCGGCACCGCGACCCCCATCTCGCTCGCGACCCCGAGTCCCGCGACCGCGAGCACGTCGTTGTCGTAGACGATCGCGGTGGGCCGGGTGCTCCGGGACAGCAGGGTCCGTGTGGCCCGCGCACCGGCGTCGGCCGAGTAGTCGGTCGGGATCGACAGGGCGTCGGTGAGTCCCTCGGCGGCGGCGAAGGTGCGGACGCGGTCGATCCGCATCGCGGTGTGCTCGAACTCCGGCCGGCCGGCGACGTGGGCGATCCGCCGGTGTCCGAGCGCGTGCAGGTACCGCAGGACGGTGTCGGTCGCGTCGGAGTCGTCGATCCACACGGTCGGCGCCGCGCCCTCGGGGGAGGGGTGCGAACCGACGACGACGGCGGGCATCCCGAGGTCGGCGAGCAGCGCGAGTCGGTCGTCGTGGCGCCGCGGGTCGATGACGATCACGCCGTCGACCCGGTGCCCGCGCCACCAGTCGCGGTAGGTCTCGAGCTCCTCGGCGGCGTCACGGGCGACGAGCAGGTTCATGCCGACGTGGCTGCCGGCGAGCCCGAGCTGGATGCCGGAGATGAGGTCGCCGAAGAACGACTCGGTGCCGAGGGTCCGGGCCGGACGGTTGAGGACGAAGCCGATCGAACCGGCCCTGGCGCCGCCGAGCGCCCGGGCCGCGGTGTGCGGCTGCCAGTCGAGTTCGTGGGCGATCTCACGCACCCGGCGACGGGTTTCGTCGGACACGCCGGGGCGGTCGTTGAGCGCGAACGAGACCGCGCTGATGGACACGCCGGCACGCGCCGCGATGTCGGCGATCGTCGTCCGGCGTTTGGTGGCCACGGGGTTGACTATAGCGCTTTAGTCGTTCATAGTCGCTGCCACGTACCGGTTCCGTGCGATCCACTCAACCGGTTCAGCAGCAGCAGCAGCACTGTCAGCAGAGCAGCACCGTCAGCAGACATCGTCAGCACAAGGGAGTCCGACGCGATGAGACCGACCACACGAACGACCACGAGCCGCGCGATCGCGCTGCTCGCCGGAGCCGCAGCCACCGCCCTCGTCCTCACCGGGTGCTCGAGCGGCAGCAGCGGAGCGGACAACGGCGGCGGGGACATCAGCGGCGACATCACCCTGCAGACGTGGGCCCTCACGCCGACCTACACGGACTACCTCAACGGCGTCATCAAGGGCTTCGAGAAGGCCCACCCGGACGCGAAGGTGAAGCTCCAGGACCAGCCCGGCGACGGGTACGCCGACAAGGTGCTCAGCCAGGCCTCGTCGAACTCGCTCCCGGACGTCATCAACCTGCCGCCGGACATCGCCCTGCCCCTCGCGAAGCGCGGGTTCCTGCAGGACGTCGCGAAGGACGACGCGAAGCTCTCGAGCACCTACGTCTCCGGCGCGCTCGACTCGTACAAGTACAAGGGCGTCGACGGCACGTTCGGGTACCCCTGGTACCTCAACACCGACGTCGACTACTGGAACAGCGACATGTTCGCCAAGTGCGGGCTCGACGCGAAGAACCCGCCGAAGACCACGGACGAGCTGTTCACGCAGGCGAAGACGATGCACGAGAACTGCCCGACCGACTACCTGATGAGCCGGAAGCCCGGCCTCGGCGACTTCACCCTCGCCGGCGTCAAGGTGCTCAACGCCGACGGCACGAAGTTCACCTTCGCGGACTCCTCGAAGGCCGCCGACCTCATCGACCGCTACAAGGACGCGTACCAGGACGGCTACATGCCCTCCAACGTGCTCAACAGCGACTACCTCGGCAACTCCACCTTGTTCACGCAGGGCAAGGTCGCCTGGACCACCGGCGGCGCGACGTCGCTCGCCGACTTCGAGAAGAACAACCCGTCGCTGAAGGGCAAGGTCACGGTCAGCCCGGCGCTCGACACCCCGCCGCTCTACGTGCAGGGACTGTCGGTCTCGTCGAAGTCGAAGCACCTCGCCACCGCCGAGGCGTTCGCGAAGTACATGACGAACGCGAAGAACCAGGAAGCGTTCGCCCACCAGGTCAACATCTTCCCGTCGACCACGTCGTCGCAGTCCGACCCGTACTTCTCGAAGGACGACGGCACCGTGAACGGCGAGGCCCGGGTCCTGGCGAACGAGGCCCTGAAGACCGCGAAGGTCCTCAACCCGGTCGAGGCGAACTCCGCCATGACCGACTTCCTCGACCAGCAGATCGCCCTCGCCATGAAGGGCCAGGTGGCACCCGAGAAGGCGCTGCAGACGGCCCAGACCAAGATGAACAGCCTGCTGGCCAACGGCTAGTCGGAACAGGAGGACCGTCATGCGCGCGAACCGCTGGTTCACACCCTGGTTGCTCGTCCTGCCAGCACTCGTCTGGCTCGTCGGGTTCAGCCTCTGGCCGTCGATCAACACGGTGCGGCTGTCGTTCACCAACGCCAGCCCGCTCGGTGGGGTGAGCCAGTGGGTCGGGGTCAAGAACTTCGAGACCCTGCTCGCCGACCCGCAGGTGTGGGAAGCGCTGCTCAACAGCGTCATCTACATGGCCATCTGCCTGCCGCTCCTGACGGTCCTCCCGCTCCTCATGGCGGTGCTCGTGCAGCAGAAGCTGCCCGGGATCGCCTTCTTCCGCACCGCCTACTACACGCCGGTGATCGCCTCCGCGGTGGTCGTCGGGCTGATCTGGACGTGGATCCTCGACGACCGCGGGGTCGTCAACGAGATCGCGCAGGCACTCGGCGTGGTCCAGGGCAGCATCCCGTTCCTCACCGACCGCTGGTTGCTGCTCATCAGCGCCATCAGCCTCACGGTGTGGAAGGGCCTCGGGTACTACATGATCATCTTCCTCGCGGCGCTCGGGAACGTCGGCAAGGACCTGCACGAGGCAGCCGCGCTCGACGGCGCGGGCTCCGTCCGTCGGTTCTGGTCGGTCACGATGCCGGGCGTCCGGGGGACCATGACGCTCGTCGGGATCCTGGTCTGCGTCTCCGCGCTCCGGGTGTTCAGCGAGCTCTACATCCTCACCAACGGCACCGGCGGACCGGGCGGGCAGGACAACTCGCTCGTGATGCTCATCCAGCAGTACGCCCGCGGCTTCACCGGCAACCTCGGCTACGCGTCGGCCCTGAGCCTCCTGCTCTTCGTCGTGACGCTCGTGCCGATGCTCGCCCTCGCGCGGATGAACAGCAAGGCGGACAAGTGACGAACACGACCACCACCTCGGAACCCGTCCTCGGGGGCGCGCTCGGGTCAGCCGTCCCGGCCCCCGACGTGCCCGGGCCGGAAGCGCCCAAGCGACGCCGCAAGCGCGTCTGGGGCGTCATGTCGACCCGTGAGAAGGTCGTCCGCTACGTCCTGCTGATCCTGGTCCTCTTCATCACGGTCGGGCCGTTCCTCTGGCAGCTGTCGACCTCGCTCAAGGGCGCGGGCGAGGACATCTACACTGCGAACCCGTCGTTCATCCCGTCGCAGCCGACGATCGAGAACTACCTCAAGGTCGCCGCCGCGATCCCGGTCTGGCGGTACATCGGCAACTCGCTGCTCGTCGCCGCGATCGACGTGTTCGGCAACATCGTGTTCGCGACGCTCGCCGGCTTCGCCCTCGCACGCCTGCAGTGGCGGTTCCGGAAGTTCGTCCTCGGACTCTTCCTCGCCACCCTGGTGCTGCCGGGCGAGGCGACGATCATCTCCCAGTTCGTCACCGTGAAGGACCTCGGCCTCGCCGACAACCTGGTCGGTGTCGCCTTGCCCGGCATGATCGCCGCCCTCAACGTCTTGCTCATGTTCAACGCGTTCCGGCAGATCCCCGAGGAGATCGACCAGGCCGCCGTGATGGACGGCGCGAACGCGATGCAGCGACTCCGCTACATCTCGTTGCCCGCCGTGCAGGGGACCATCGCCGTCATCGCGATCTTCTCGTTCATCGGCGCGTGGGACGACTTCCTGTGGCCGCTCATCGTGCTGCAGTCGCCGGAGAACCTCACGCTCACCGTCGGGCTGCAGTACCTGCAGGGAACGTTCGCCACCGACCAGCGGATGATCGCCGCGGGCACGATGATCGCGTTCATCCCGATCGCCGTGATCTTCGCCGTTCTCCAGCGCTTCTTCTTCAAGGGCGTGGAAGAGGGCGGGGTGAAGGGCTGATGCGCTTCGGCGTCAACCACACCCCCTCCGTCGGCTGGTTCCACTCGTGGCTCGACTTCTCCCCGTCGGACACCGCGCGCGACCTGGAGGCGATCGCGTCGCTCGGCGCCGACCACGTGCGGATCTTCCCGCTCTGGCCGATCGTCCAGCCGAACCGGTCCCTCATCCGGCAGCAGGCACTCGACGACGTCGCCACGGTGGTGGACATCGCCGGGTCCTTCGGCCTCGACGTCAACGTCGACGCCCTGCAGGGGCACCTGTCGAGCTTCGACTTCGTGCCGTCCTGGCTGGACAGCTGGCACCGGCGGAACATGTTCACCGACCCGGACGTCGTCGCGTCGACCGCCGCGTACGTGCGGGCGCTCGCCGCAGCGGTCGCGGACAAGCCCAACCTGCTCGGCATCACCATCGGCAACGAGGTGAACCAGTTCGCGCACGCGCCGCACCCGGCCCCGCACGACATCACGGCGGAGCAGGGCCACGCGTGGGCGGCGGCGATGGTCTCGGCAGCACGGGACGGCCTGGACAGCGGCCTGGAGGCACGGCCCGCCCCCGCCCCGTCCACCGCCCCCGGCACGGGGTCGCGTCCACGGCCGCTGGTCACCGTCGCCCAGTACGACGCGGCCTGGTACGACGACGCGCAGCCGTTCGGCCCGGAGCACGCGTCGGACCACGGTGACGCGACGGTGACGCACTCGTGGGTGTTCAACGGCTCGGCGGCGCTGCACGGCGCCCTCGGGCCCGGATCGGTCCGGCACGGCGAGTACCTCCTCCAGCTCGCCGCGGCCTGGAACCGCGATCCCGCACGGCCGAACTGGCTGCAGGAGGTCGGCGCCCCGACGAACGTCATCGCGCCCGCCGACGCCGCCTCGTTCACCGAGCAGACCATCCGGCACGTCCTCGACGCGCAGCACGTGCTCGGCGTCACCTGGTGGTGCTCGCACGACGTGTCCCGGTCGCTGGCGGACTTCCCCGAGCTCGAGTACGACCTCGGCCTGTTCACGAACGACGGCCGCGTGAAGCCCGCGGGCGAGGCGTTCGCCGCGATGGCCCGTGCCGGAGCGACAGCGGGAGGCGCCGGGGCCGGCGCGGGGGACCGGACGCCGCCGCCCACCGCACTCGTCCTCGACGACGTCATGCCGGACGGTGCCGATCGTCACGGCGTGCGGGCGGACTGCGCTCCCGGCGGCCGGTTCGCCGCCGCCTGGCTCGACCTCGCCACGACCGCGCCGGACGGCCGGGGACCCCAGGTGGTCCTCCGCTCCCGGCTCGCCGACACCGACCTGCTCGCAGCACGCGGCATCACCCGCTGCGTCGACGTGCCCGCCGACCTCGACACCACCACCCTCACCGTCGCGCACCCCGCGACGATGTCCTGACACGCTCCTCGTTCCCAGCACTCCGCCCTCCGCCGGCACCGACGCCGGCCCTCCCGTCACCAGGAAGGTCCCCATGCACGACGACATCCCCCTCACCACCGGCCGGGCACGACGTGTCCTCGACGAGCGGATCCTGCCCGCGGTGCACGCCACGGCCACCCCGCTCGACGCTTCCTGGCACGAGCTGCCGGGCGAGCCGATCCCACCGACCGAGGGACTGCAGCTCGACTTCGCGCCGTACGAGGTCGGCACGACGTGGGGTGCCGCCTGGGGGACGACCTGGTTCCGGCTGACCGGCACCGTGCCGGACGCCTGGGCCGGCCGACGGGTCGAGGCCGTGATCGACCTCGGGTTCGACAAGAACATGCCGGGCTTCCAGTGCGAGGGACTGGTGTACCTCGCCGACGGCACCCCCGTGAAGTCGATCAACCCCCGGAACCAGTGGGTGCTCCTCACCGAACGGGCCGAGGGCGGCGAGACCGTCGAACTCTTCGTCGAGGCGGCGTCGAACCCCGTCCTGCTCGACTACCACCCCTTCCTCGTGACGCACGAGGGCGACATCGAGACGTCCTCGCCGAAGCGCCTCTACACGAGCCGGCGGATGGACCTGGCGGTGTTCGAGTCCGAGGTGCACGAACTGTCGCTCGACATCGACGTGCTGCTCGAGCTGCAGGCCGAACTCCCCGAGGGCCCCAGGCGGATGCGCATCCTGCAGGCGCTCGACGACGCGCTCGACCGGCTCGACCTGCAGCACATCGCCGAGACCGCACCGGATGCCCGCGCGGCGCTCGCCGACGTGCTCGCCGCGCCCGCCGAGGCCTCCGCGCACACGATCTCCGCCGTCGGCCACGCCCACATCGACTCGGCCTGGCTCTGGCCGGTGCGCGAGACGATCCGGAAGGTCGCCCGCACCAGCTCGACGATGACCGAGCTCATCGACCAGACCGACGACTTCCTCTACGGGATGTCGAGCGCACAGCAGTACGCGTGGATCAAGGAACACCGCCCCGAGGTCTACGCCCGGGTCAAGGCCGCCGTCGCAGCCGGCCGGTTCGTGCCGCTCGGTGGCATGTGGGTCGAGTCCGACACCGTGATGCCGACCGGCGAGAGCATCGTGCGGCAGTTCTCGCAGGGGCAGCGGTTCTTCGCGCGCGAGTTCGGGATCCGACCGAAGGGTGTCTGGCTGCCGGACAGCTTCGGGTACTCCCCGGCGCTGCCGCAGCTCATGCGCCGTGCGGGCTTCGAGTGGTTCTTCACGCAGAAGATCTCCTGGAACCAGGTCAACAAGTTCCCGCACCACACGTTCCTCTGGGAGGGCATCGACGGCTCGCGGGTGTTCTCGCACTTCCCGTCGATGGACACCTACAACTCGCGCCTGAGCGGCTCCGAGGTGGCGAAGGCCTCTCGGCAGTTCCGTGAGAACCGCCTCGCGACGGGCTCGATCGCGCCCGTCGGGTGGGGCGACGGCGGTGGCGGCACGACCCGCGAGATGACCGGCACCGCGAAGCGCCTCGCCGACCTCGAAGGCAGCGCCAAGGTCCGCTGGGAGCACCCCGACACGTTCTTCGACCGGGCGAAGGCCGAACTGCCGAACCCGCCGGTCTGGGTCGGCGAGCTCTACCTCGAGCTGCACCGTGCGACCCTGACCTCGCAGCACGGCACGAAGCAGGGCAACCGCCGCAGCGAGCAGCTCCTCATCGAGGCCGAGCTCTGGGCGGCGACCGCCGCGGCACGGACCGACTTCGTGTACCCGTACGACGAACTCGACGCGCTCTGGCAGCAGGTCCTCCTGCAGCAGTTCCACGACATCCTTCCGGGCACCTCGATCGCCTGGGTGCACCGCGAAGCGGTCGCGAAGTACGCCGAGACGGCGGTGCGGCTCACCGCGGTCATCGAGTCGGCGCTGTCGGCACTGGCCGGTCACGGCGACCGGGCGGTCGTCGTCAACCCGGCCCCGTTCCTCCAGGCCGGTGCACCCGCGCAGGGCGCGGTGCTGGCGACCGACGTGGCGGAGCCGACCCCGGTGACCGTCACCGACCAGGACGGCGGGTACGTGCTGTCGAACGCGCTCGTGCGGGTCGTCGTCGACGCGCAGGGACTCGTGACGAGCGCTGTCGACCTGTCCACAGGGCGGGACGCGATCGCTGCCGGGCAGGCGGCGAACCTGCTGCAGCTGCACCAGGACTTCCCGAACATGTGGGACGCGTGGGACGTCGACCGGTTCTACCGGAACCGCGTCGAGGACCTGGTGGACCTCACCGGTCTGACCGCGTCCGTCGGCGCCGACGGCGTCGCCCAGGTCGTCGTGCAGCGCGCGTTCGGCGAGTCGACCGTCACGCAGGAGATCATCCTCGCGCCGGACTCCCGCACCCTCGAGTTCGACCAGAGCACCGACTGGCACGAGACCGAGAAGTTCCTCAAGGTGGCGTTCCCGCTCGACGTCCGCGCCGAGCACACCGTCGCCGAGACGCAGTTCGGCGCGCAGAAGCGGGTCACGCACACGAACACCTCGTGGGAGGCCGCGAAGTTCGAGACGTCGATGCACCGCTACGTCCTCGCCGAGGAGCCGGGCTTCGGCGTCGCCCTCGTCAACTCGTCCATCCACGGATTCGACGTCACCCGCGACGCCGTCGACGGCCACGTCACCACGACGATCCGGTTGTCGCTGCTGCGCGCGCCGCGGTTCCCGGACCCCGAGACCGACCAGGGCGTGCAGACGCACCGGTTCGGCATGGTGATCGGCACCGACCAGCTCGGCGCCACCGCCGCCGGCGTCCGCATGAACGCCGGTGCTCGAGCAGTCACCGGCGCGCACGGCTTCGACCCGCTCGTGCAGGTCTCCGGCGACGTCGTGCTGTCGAGCGTCAAGCTCGCCGACGACCGCTCCGGCGACCTGGTCGTCCGCGTGTACGAACCGGTCGGGCGTCGGGGCACCGGCGGCATCGCGGTCGACGGGCCGTTCGGCGAGCCGGTCGAGGTCACGCTCCTCGAAGAGGCCGACGACGCGCTCCCCGGCGTCGCAGCGGTCACGGACGGCGTCGCGGCGTTCCCCGTCGACGCCTACGAGGTGCGGACCTTCCGGTTCCCGCGCGCATGAGAACGTCCCGGGCCGGCCCTTCGGGTGGGCCGGCCCGGGCGACACGACGGCATCCGCGGTCGTGGTCATCCACTCGACGAGGAGTGACATGAAGAAGTCCATGAAGTTCGGCATCGCCGCGGCGATCGTCGCGATGGTCGCAGCGCCGATGGTGCCGGCAGCGGCGTCCGCGGCGCCGTCGCCCACCGGGATCGAGCACGGCAAGGGTGCGGCGCACGGCGTCGGTCACGCTGTCGGTCGCGGCGTCGGTCACGGGAAACAGCCGCACGCCGCGCCGACCAAGACCGGTCCGACGAGCATCGCGTACGTCGAGGTCAACAACGACGAACTCTCGAACGTCGGCCGGTACACGCTCGCGAACGGCGCGAACGCGTTCGACGTCGCGATCATCTTCGCGTCGAACATCAACTGGGACGGCACGAAGGCCGTCCTGTCCAACAACGACAAGGTGCAGGCGACGCTCGACGACGCCGCCACCCAGATCCGGCCGCTGCAGGCGAAGGGGATCAAGGTATCGCTGTCGATCCTCGGCAACCACCAGGGTGCGGGGATCGCGAACTTCCCGACCCAGGCCGCCGCCGAGGACTTCGCCTCCCAGGTCTCCGCCACGGTGACGAAGTACGGGCTCGACGGGGTCGACCTCGACGACGAGTACTCGGACTACGGCACGAACGGCACGCCGCAGCCGAACCAGCAGTCCATCGGGTGGCTCATCAGCGCCCTGCGCGCCGACATGCCGGGCAAGCTCATCTCGTTCTACGACATCGGCCCGGCGTCGTCCGCGCTGTCGACGTCGAGCAGCGCCATCGGCTCGCAGCTCGACTACGCCTGGAACCCGTACTACGGCTCCTACTCGGCGCCGTCGATCCCGGGGCTGTCGAAGTCGGCGCTGTCCGCCGCCGCCGTCGACATCCAGAACACCCCGCAGGCGACGGCGGTGTCGCTCGCCGAGCGCACGAAGGCCGACGGGTACGGCGTCTTCATGACGTACAACCTGCCTGGAGGCGACGAGTCCGCCTACGTCTCGTCCTTCACCGCCGTCCTCTACGGGCAGGCCGCGACGTACCGCTGACGTCGCGTCCGTCGCGCGGGTCGCGCTCGGCTGGGTGCTCGCCTCGTGCGAGGTTGCGTACGTGGTGCGACCCCGAGCGCGAGGCACCGAGTACGGAACCTCGCACCGAGTTCGCGCCCTCTCGCACCGTGCGAGGCCCGCGTCGTACGATCACCCCGTGGAGCTCGAGTTCAGCGGCGAGGTCATCGAGTGGCGCGGGCCGGCGCCGTTCTTCTACGCCGTCGTCCCGCCGGACGCCGCCGAGGTGATCCACGACCTCGCGCCGATGCTCACGTACGGCTGGGGCGTGATCCCGGCTCGGGTCACGATCGGTCGGGTGACGTGGACGACGTCCCTGTTCCCGAAGGACGGCGGGTACCTGGTCCCGCTCCGGGCCGCGGAGCGTCGTCGTGCCCGGGTCGAGCTCGGCGACCACCCGATGCTCACCCTCGGACTCGGCGACCCGTAGGCACGGGGTTGTGGACGGGACGCACCTTTCCGCAGTCGACCCGCTCCGCCTCGGCGCGCTCCTTCTCCTCCTTACGGTGGCAAGCCGAGGAGGGGTGGGAAATGGTGGAACGTCCGCGGCATCCGAAGAAGGACATCGAACGTTTCATGCGGTCGGCGGAGGCCCGAGGGTGGAGGTTCGTGAAGGGCAAGAAGTACTACAAGGGGCTCTGTCCGTGCGGCGTGCACTTGCACATGGTCCATCTCACGCCGTCGAATCCCCGATACCTGGCCAACCTCGTGCACCGTTGCTCACGCCTAGACTGCTGGTGCCTGGAGGTCATCATGACGAACTACTTCCTCCGTCTCGAGTGTGAGGCGCCTGATGCTGACGTCGCGACCATCGAAGCCGACCTCGACACGATCGCTGACGCCTTCTTCGACGTGGACGAGGTCGTCGACCAGGACATCGCTGTCGACCTCTCCAGCAAGACCGTGATCTTCTCGCTCAACGTCGAGGCGGCGAGCGAGGTCCGCGCGCTCGAGGCAGGCCTCGGCGCGGTCCGAACCGCGCTGCACGTGGCCGGTAGTGGGACGCCTGGATGGGAAGACCACTACCGGATGCTGCGCCAGGAGATCGAAGCCGATCCCCGACGGGCAGTCCGCGCGTAGCCACGGATGTGATGCGGGGGAGCAGACTGCCCGCATGACGAGGTACGCGATCGACGCCGACGTGGCCCTGCGGATCGTCCGGGGTGAGCTCGTCGTCGACGCTTCCGACCAGTTGGTGGGCCCGGCGGTCCTCCGATCGCAGGTGATGGCGGCGCTCTACCGGCGGTTCCGCGCGGGCGATCTCGACGAGCGGGCGGCGCGGGAACAGCTCGACGGACTCGCCGGACTGCGGATCCGGCTGCTGGGGGACCGGGTGTCGCGATCGACGGCGTGGAAGATCGCGGCGCGGCTCGGCTGGGACGAGGTCGGGCCGGCGGAGTACCTCGCGGTCGCGGTCCTGCAGGCCGACACGCTGGTCACCGACGACCCGCTCCTGCGCTCGGCCGCCACCGACATGATCCCCGTCACCCCGACGAGCGCCCTCGTCGCCACGCGCTGAGGCGCCCGAGCGCGGACCGCAGAGCGCCCACGTCGAGCCGGCTCGCGGTGCCGTCGCGCATTCTGTACCGATGTGGCCGCCGGTCCGGGGACCCTGAAGGCCGTCCCGTGTTCGAGCGCGTTGGGTGAGCGCTGTCGGAGCTACAGGTCCGTAGCACCGTGGAGCCAGGGGAGAGAGTCATGAGTGACCCGACCGGCCCGCGAGGGTCAACCACTTCGAACAACGGCGACGACCGGGTCGACAACTCGGTCCCGGCCGGCAACGCGGTTCCCGTCGAGCGTCCGGGCGACAAGCGCTCGCACCACGACCACGACCACGACCGCGACCACGATCGCGACCACGACCACGCACGAACCGATCGCGAAGTCGTCGTCGACCGCGAGAAAGAGGAGTTCGGCGGCTTCAAGTGGGGCTCGGCCTTCTTCGGATGGCTGACCGCGACCGGCACGGCCGTCCTCCTCACCGCGATCCTCAGTGCCGTCGGCGCAGGAGTCGGCCTCGGCACGAACAACGGTGACGTCAACGACGCCGCCGAGAACGTGACGGAGAACGGGGACGTCGTCGGCATCGTCGGTGCGATCGTCCTCGCCGTGATCCTCCTCGTCGCCTACTTCTGCGGCGGCTACGTCGCCGGCCGCATGGCGCGGTTCGCCGGTGTGAAGCAGGGCATCGCGGTGTGGATCTGGGCGGTCGTGATCGCGATCGTCGTCGCCGTCGTGGCGGCGGTCGCAGGCTCGCAGTTCAACATCCTCGGGCAGCTCAACAGCTTCCCGCGCATCCCGATCGACGAGGGCACGCTCACCGTCACCGGCATCGTGACGGTCGCCATCGTGGCGGTCCTCAGCCTCGTCGGCGCGATCCTCGGCGGCATCGCCGGGATGCGCTACCACCGCAAGGTCGACCGGGTCGGACTCGGCCGCTGACACACCGTCCAGCACGACAAGCACGGCAACCGAAGGACACACCATGATCGACAGCAGCACCGCGAACAGCCTCTTCGACGCGAAGGTCGTCGACCCGACCGGCGACAAGGTCGGCACCGTGAAGCAGGTCTACCTCGACAACAGCACCGGACAGCCGCTGTTCGCGTCCGTCTCGACCGGACTGTTCGGCAGCGCCGAGTCGTTCGTACCGTTGCAGGACGCCAGCTTCAGCGGCGACGAGCTCCGCGTGCAGTACGACAAGGCCAGGGTCAAGGACGCACCACGCATCGACGCCGACGGCGACCTCAGCGAGCAGGAACAGGACCGCATCTTCGACTACTACGGCCTCGGCGGAGGCGGCACGGATCACGGGACGGCCGGCGACAGCGGTTCGGGTAGCCCGACGAGTTCGGACACGAACGACCGTGACAGCGGTGCCGACGCCGGCAACGGCACCGGGAGCGGCGTGGTCACCGGGGCCGGACACGACACGTCCGGGCCGGACACGGACGACGCGATGACCCGCTCGGAGGAGCGCCTCACGGTCGGCACGGAGACGGTGCAGACCGGTCGTGCACGGCTCCGGAAGCACATCGTCACCGAGCAGCAGCAGGTCACCGTCCCGGTGCAGCACGAGGAGGTCACCCTCGAACGGGAACCGATCACCGACGCGAACGTCGGCGCAGCGACCGACGGACCCGCCCTCAGCGAGGAGGAGCACGCGGTGACCCTCAGCGAGGAGCAGGTCGTCGCCGACAAGGAGACGGTCCCCGTCGAGCGCGTGAAGCTCGGCACGGAGACCCACGCCGAGCAGCAGCAGGTCACCGAGGACGTGTCCCACGAGGAGATCGAGCTCGACCAGGACGGCGACACCCGCCCCTGACCGTGCCGCTCGGCGCAGTGCCGGTCGGTCACCCGTGCGGAGGGGAGCGAAGCGATCACCGCCCGTCGTCATGAGCACGAGAAACCGACGACCCGGCGCGAAGCGCCTTCCAGTACAGAGGGGATGACGGGAATCGAACCCGCGTAGCCAGTTTGGAAGACTGGGGCTCTACCATTGAGCTACATCCCCGCGCCTGCGCACCAGGCGCAGCCCCATCATCGTAGCGGACGAACGAGCACGGACCAGACAGGCGACATGCCCCCACGCGTCACGCTCCCGCCGACCACGTCCGATGCCCGGCGGATCAAGCGGTCCCGGATGCTCTCGTACGCACTGGTGGTCCTCGCGGCGGTGGCGTTCTCGCTGCGTCCGGAGCTGTTCGGGGACCCGCAGACCCAGCCGGCGCACGCACTCCTGCACGTCTGGCGGATCGTCGTCGGCATCGTGCTCGGGGTGTCCGCGCTGGCCGTGCAGGTCGTCGTCGGGGTGCGGTGGCGTGCGGACCTGCGACGCGACGCGGCGGACGACCGTGAAGCTGCCGGGAACCGAGCACCCGGGGACCGCTAGACTCATCGGCGTCGCGTGCGCCTGCCGGCGTGGGCGCACACCCCTGGCCCAGTCACACGGGGCGTAGCTCAGCTTGGTAGAGCGCCCGCTTTGGGAGCGGGAGGTCGCAGGTTCAAATCCTGTCGCCCCGACCAGGTCTTCGAGACACACCGACCACACGAACGTCAACCAACAGGAGAACATCCCTTGGCCACCAGCACCGTCGACAAGGTGAGCGACACCCGCGTCAAGCTCACCGTGAACGTCACGCCGGACGATCTCAAGCCGAGCATCGACCACGCGTACAAGCACATCGCCGAGCAGATCAACATCCCCGGCTTCCGCAAGGGCAAGGTCCCGCCGGCGATCGTCGATCAGCGTGTCGGCCGCGGCGAGGTCCTGAACCACGCCGTCGGCGACGCGATCGACAACTTCTACCGCCAGGCGGTGGAGGAGCAGGAGCTGCGCATCCTCGGTCGTGCCGAGGCCGACGTCGCCGAGCTCCCGAACGTGAACGACTTCACGGGCGACCTCGTCCTCACCTTCGAGGTGGACGTCCGTCCCGAGTTCGACCTGCCGGCGTACGACGAGTACGAGCTCACGGTCGACGCGGTGGAGGTCTCCGACGAGGAGATCGACGAGGAACTCCAGAACCTCCGCACCCGCTTCGGCACGCTCGTGACGGTCGACCGTCCGGCGACCACGGGCGACTTCGCGCAGATCGACCTCACCGCCACGATCGGTGACGACGAGGTCGACTCGGCCACCGGCGTCTCCTACGAGATCGGTTCGGGCGACCTGCTCGAGGGCGTCGACGAGGCGCTCGAGTCCCTCACCGCCGGCGAGTCCACCACCTTCGAGTCGAAGCTCGTCGGTGGCGACCGCGAGGGCGAGATCGCCCAGATCGCCGTGACCGTCACCGCCGTCAAGGAGCGCGAGCTCCCCGAGGCCGACGACGAGTTCGCGCAGATCGCGAGCCAGTTCGACACGATCGACGAGCTCAAGGCGGACCTCAAGGAGCAGATCGCGAAGTCCAAGACCTTCGGTCAGGGCGCCGCGGCTCGCGACAAGCTCGTCGAGAAGCTCATCGAGGACGTCAACATCCCGATCTCGGAGAAGCTCATCGAGGACGAGGTGCACCGTCACCTCGAGCAGGAGAACCGTCTCGAGGACGACGAGCACCGCAAGGAGGTCTCCGAGTCCAGCGAGAAGGCCTTCCGCTCGCAGATCCTCCTCGACTCGATCGCCGAGAAGGAAGAGATCCAGGTCTCCCAGGAAGAGCTCACCCAGTACCTCATCCAGGCTGCTGCGCAGTACGGCATGGAGCCGGGCGAGTTCATCAAGGTGATCGACCAGAACGGGCAGATCCCGGGCATGGTCGGCGAGGTCGCCCGCTCGAAGGCGGTCGCGACCGTCCTCGCGAAGGTGACCGTCAAGGACACCAACGGTGACGCCGTGGACCTCTCCGCCTTCACGGCGGGCGTGGCACAGGGTCCGGCGGAGGACGCCGAGTAGTCGCGACCACCTTCTGACTGGAGGCGCGGTGCCAGCTGGCACCGCGCCTCCAGTCCGTTTCTGGGCCACCGCATTGCCGTCAGCGAACAGACGCGAAGTGGTGCGTTGCAACCGATAAGTTCGACATCAAGCGACAACTGAACGGGAGCTTTTCCATGGCCGAAGCAACACTGAACCCCAGTGTTTTTGACCGCCTTCTGAGAGACCGGATCGTGTGGCTCGGCTCCGAGGTCCGCGACGACAACTCGAACGAGATCGCAGCCAAGCTGCTGATGCTCGCCGCCGAGGACCCTGAGAAGGACATCTACCTCTACATCAACTCGCCCGGTGGTTCGATCACCGCCGGCATGGCGATCTACGACACGATGCAGTTCGTGCCGAACGACATCGTCACGGTGGGCATCGGTCTCGCCGCGTCGATGGGGCAGTTCCTGCTCTCGTCGGGCACGCCGGGCAAGCGCTACATCACCCCGAACGCGCGTGTGCTCCTGCACCAGCCGTCCGGTGGGTTCGGCGGCACCGCTGCCGACATCCAGACGCAGGCGAAGGTCATCCTCGACATGAAGCAGCGGATGGCCGAGCTCACGGCGGAGCAGACCGGCAAGTCGGTCGAGCAGGTCCTCAAGGACAACGACCGTGACAACTGGTTCACGGCGCAGGAAGCCCTCGAGTACGGCTTCGTCGACCACCTCCGTGCGTCGTCGACCGAGGTCATCGGCGGCGGTGGCACCGTCGGCGACGGCGAGACCCCCACCGACGCGGCCGAGCCCGACGCCCAGTCCTGACCCGACCCACCGAAGAGAAGGAAACGAGAATGCACCTCCCCATGCTCGGTGGCGCGCAGAACGTCCCGGCCCCCACTGATCGGTACATCCTGCCGAGCTTCGAAGAGCGCACGGCCTACGGCTACAAGCGGCAGGACCCGTACGCGAAGCTGTTCGAGGACCGCATCGTGTTCCTCGGCGTCCAGGTCGACGACGCTTCGGCGGACGACGTCATGGCACAGCTGCTCGTGCTCGAGTCGATGGACCCCGACCGCGACATCGTGATGTACATCAACTCGCCCGGTGGCTCCTTCACCGCGATGACGGCGATCTACGACACGATGCAGTACATCCGTCCGCAGATCCAGACGGTGTGCCTCGGCCAGGCGGCCTCGGCCGCGTCGGTGCTCCTCGCTGCCGGCACCCCCGGCAAGCGTCTGGCACTGCCGAACGCCCGTGTGCTCATCCACCAGCCCGCTGTCCAGCAGGGTGGCGGCCAGGCGTCCGACATCGAGATCCAGGCGGCGGAGATCCTCCGCATGCGCACCTGGCTCGAGGAGACGCTGTCGAAGCACTCGAACCGCACGCCGGAGCAGGTCAACAACGACATCGAGCGCGACAAGATCATGTCCGCGCAGGAGGCACTCGAGTACGGCCTGATCGACCAGGTCCTCACGAGCCGCAAGAACCTGCCGGCGCTCGTCAAGTAGCACTGCCGCAGAAGGGCCCCGCACCGATCGGTGCGGGGCCCTTCTCGTGCGCTCGGGGGCGGCCCTGGTGGGCTCAGTCCTGTGCGGGCTCGTCCTGGTCGGGCTCGTCGTCCGTCGCGGGGGTGGGCCGGCGGCGGAGGAGCAGCAGGACGGCGACGACCACGCCGACGAGGACGATGCCTCCGGCGCCGATCCAGAGTGCGTCGGACGAAGCGGAGTCCGTCGTCCCCGACGCCGTGCCGGTGGTCGCGCTCGAGTCCCCGGAGGCGTCGTCGGCGGCGCACACCGGTGGCTTCGCGCTGCCCGTCGCAGGGGTGAACCCGGCCGGGGCGTCCCAGGTGAAGGTGTACTCGTCGGAGACGGTGTGCCCGTCGGCGGAGATGATCTGCCACTCGACGGTGTACTTGCCGGAGTCCCCGAGCGCAGCCGTCGTGGTCATCGACGGGCCGTCGACGTCGAGGCAGCCGTCCTCGTAGTACTTCCCGTCCGGACCGACGATCCGGTAGGCGAAGCCGGAGTCGCTGCCCCCGATGTCGAGCAGCTTGTCGTTCGTCGTGATCTCGAACGCCTTCGGCAGCGCGGTCAGGGTGCCGTCGACCTTCGGCGTCGAGGCGATCATGTAGTTGTGTGCACTGGCGGGGCCGGCGAGACCGAGGACCGCACCACCGGCGATCGCGAGGGCCGCTGCGGACCCGGCCACGATCCTCCAGGCCCGTGCGGAGCCACGATTCGACCGGCGGCCGCGCGTCCGGCGTGACCAGGACGTCACTTGGAGGCGCTCCGGCGACGTGTGTTCGCGACGGCGACGACGAGGGCGACCGCGCCGAGGACCAGGCCACCGAGGCCGAGGAAGCGTCCGACGAGGTCGGGGTCGGCCGACGTGCTCGTGCCGGCGGCCTCGGCCGTCGGGGTGGCGGCGATGGGGTCGCCGTCGTCGTCCGTGGCCTCGGCCGCGGTGAGGGTGATCGACGGCGCCGGGTGCTCCGGCTCGGCGGCGCCGGCCTGCTGCTCCTGGTTCCACTCGACGCTGCCCTGCTCGCAGGTCTGCAGCGCGGGGAACTCGACGAGGTCACCGGGCTTGCCGTCCGGCAGGGAGAACGAGAGCTGGAAGGTGTCGCGCTCGTCGGCGGGGAGCGGGGTCTTCGCCGTGTAGGTGACGCTGGTGACGCGTTCGCCGGCGTCCTCGGCCGCTTCGTCGTCGGCGGAGGCGGACGGACTGGTGTACTTGGCCGTCGCCTTCGTGATCGTCCAGTTCGGGTTCACGGTCGGTGTGACCTCGATGACCGACTCCGGCACCTGGAACTCGATCTTCGTCGTGGGGGAGCCGTCGCAGCCGTGCGGGACCGAGAACGTCGCGGTCGTGTAGGCGTTCGCGGCGGTGACCGTCGCGGTGGCCGAGACGTGGGCGCTGGCCATGCCGGCGGTGCCGAGGACGATGGCAGCGGTGACGCCGAGGGTCGCGGTGCTGACGACGGCGAGACGCTTGGGCATGGGGTTCCTTCCGGGCGGAGTTCTACAAGTTGTAGAGGAGTCGTGGACACGGTAGCAGGATCGAACGCCCTGGGCGAACGCGCTGGCGGAATGCGGCTCGGCGTCGCAGTCGGTGTCACCGGTTGCGATTAGGCTCGTCCACAGTCGGGCAGGTCATGGATCTGCCTCGGTCAACCAGGGAGGGCACCGTCATGGCACGCATCGGAGAGAGCGCTGACCTGCTCAAGTGCTCCTTCTGCGGCAAGAGCCAGAAGCAGGTCCAGCAGCTCATCGCCGGACCCGGCGTGTACATCTGCGACGAGTGCGTCGAGTTGTGCAACGAGATCATCGAGGAACGACTGGCCGAAGCCGGCGAGGACACCGCCAGCGGTGACTTCGAGCTGCCGAAGCCGCGCGAGATCTTCGACTTCCTGCAGGAGTACGTCATCGGGCAGGACCCGGCGAAGCGCTCCCTGGCCGTGGCCGTCTACAACCACTACAAGCGCATCCGTGCGCAGGGACAGATCACCGCGGCGGAAGACCGCGACGACGTCGAGATCGCGAAGTCGAACATCCTGCTGATCGGCCCGACCGGTTGTGGCAAGACGTACCTCGCGCAGACGCTGGCGAAGCGGCTCAACGTGCCGTTCGCCGTCGCGGACGCCACTGCCCTGACCGAGGCCGGCTACGTCGGCGAGGACGTCGAGAACATCCTCCTCAAGCTCATCCAGGCCGCCGACTACGACGTGAAGCGTGCCGAGACCGGCATCATCTACATCGACGAGGTCGACAAGATCGCGCGCAAGGCCGAGAACCCCTCGATCACGCGCGACGTCTCCGGCGAGGGCGTGCAGCAGGCGCTGCTCAAGATCCTCGAGGGCACGGTCGCCTCGGTGCCGCCGCAGGGCGGTCGGAAGCACCCGCACCAGGAGTTCATCCAGATCGACACGACGAACGTCCTGTTCATCGTGGCGGGGGCGTTCGCCGGGCTCGAGGAGATCGTGTCGTCGCGCGTCGGCAAGCGGGGGATCGGCTTCGGCGCTCCGCTGCACAGCCCGCTCGACCAGCAGGACCTCTACGCGGACGTCCTGCCGGAAGACCTCCACAAGTTCGGGCTCATCCCCGAGTTCATCGGTCGTCTGCCCGTCGTGACCACGGTGTCGCAGCTCGACCAGTCCGCGCTCATGCGGATCCTGACCGAGCCGAAGAACGCGCTCGTGAAGCAGTACCAGCGGATGTTCCAGATCGACGGCGTCGAGCTCGAGTTCGACCAGGGTGCGCTCGAGGCCATCGCCGACCTGGCCGTGCTGCGCCAGACCGGTGCTCGCGGGCTCCGCGCGATCCTCGAAGAGGTACTCGGGCCGGTGATGTTCGAGGTCCCGTCGGACGACGACGTCGCGCGCGTGGTCATCACCCGCGAGTCGGTGCTCGAGAACGCGGCGCCGACGATCGTGCCGCGGCCGAGGGCGAAGCGTGTGGAGAAGTCGGCGTAGTCCGGCGTCACTGCGTTCGATCCTGCTCAGCTCGACAGGGAAGGGCCCGCACCGGGAACGGTGCGGGCCCTCCGTGTGTCCGGGGTTCGTGGCCGAGGGGTGCTCCGCACAACGAAAGTCACCCCGAACCGTGCGATCCCGCGGTTCGGGGTGACTTTCGTTGTTCGCGGCGCGGGGTTCGGCGAGCGATCCGTCCCATAGCGCGTGCAGTAGGAAGCGGTTTCGCGCGTAGGAGGTCGGAAATTCCGGCTTCCTATGCGCGATTCTGCCTCCTACGAGCGGTTCTGCCTCCTACGCGCGGAACAGCCCCCCGGCCCCAGCCCCCAGCCCCCACCCGCCGCGCGGCCTACTCGAGCCCGCGGCGACGCAGCAGCGGCCCGACCTCGGCGTCACGCCCGCGGAAGTCGCGGTACGCCTCGAGCGGGTCCTTCGCCCCGCCGACGCCGAGCAGGCGCGACGCGAAGCGCGCACCGGCCTCGCGCGAGAGTCCGCCGTTCTCACGGAACCACTCCACGGTGTCGGCGTCGAGCACCTCGGACCAGATGTAGCCGTAGTACCCGGCGTCGTACCCGCCCGAGAACGTGTGCGCGAAGTACGTCGACGAGTACCGCGGCGGCACGGCCTCGACCGCGATGCCCGCGGACGCGAGGGCGTCCCGCTCGAAGTCCTCGACGGAGGTCACCGCGGCGGCCTCCTCGGCGGAGAGCCGGTGCCACGCCTGGTCGAGCAGCGCGGCGGCGAGGTACTCGGTCGTGCCGAAGCCCTCGTTGAAGCCGGCGGAGTCGCTCAGTCCGAGGACGAGCTCCGGCGGCAGCGGCTCACCGGTCTCGTGGTGCTTGGCGTAGTTCGCCAGCACGGACGGCCACGACACCCACATCTCGTTCACCTGCGACGGGAACTCGACGAAGTCCCGCTCGACGTTGGTGCCGGAGAACCGGGGGTAGGTCGTCCGCGCGATGAGGCCGTGCAGGGCGTGCCCGAACTCGTGGAAGAGCGTCTCGACCTCGTCCTGGATGAGGAGCGTCGGCGACCCGGCGGCGGGCTTCGCGACGTTGAGGTTGTTCACGACGACGGGCAGCGTGCCGAGCAGGGCGGACTGCTCGACGACGGGGTTCATCCACGCACCGCCGCGCTTGCCGTCGCGCGTGTAGAGGTCGAGCAGGTACAGCCCGACCTCCGCACCGTCCTCGTCGCGCACCTCGAACACGCGGACCTCGTCGTTGTACCCGTGCAGGTCGTCGCGCTCCGTGAAGGTCAGGCCGTAGAGCTCGCCGGCCGCGTGGAAGACGCCGTCGCGCAGGACCCGGTCGGCCTCGAAGTACGGTCGCAGCGCGGAGCTGTCGGCGGCGAACTGCTCGCCGCGGAGGAGCTCGGTGGCGTACGCCCAGTCCCACGCCTCGACGTCGAAGCCGACGATGCGCGAGCGGACGGCGCGCTCGTCGTCGGCGTTCGCGGCGGCGGCCGGCACCAGCGAAGAGAGGAGTCCGTCGACGGCCTCCGGCGTCTTCGCGGTCTCGTCGGCGGTGACCACGGCGGCGTGGTTCGGGAAGCCGAGGAGCTCGGCGCGCCCGGCACGCAGCCGGACGATCCGCAGGAGCACGTCGCGGTTGTCGTGCTCGTTGCCGCGACGGCCGCGGGAGAGCGAGGCGCGCATGATCCGCTCGCGCAGGCCCCGGTTCGCCAGCGACGGCAGCCACGGGTGGCCGGTGTAGAGCGGCAGCGTGATGAGCCAGCCGTCGAGGCCACGATCGCCGGCTGCTCCGGCGGCGGCGGACTTCCCGCCGTCGTCGAGGCCCTCGAGCTCGGCCTCGTCGGTGACGTGCACGGCCAGGTCGTTGGTGTCCTCGAGCAGGTTCCGCTCGAACGTGGTCGTGAGGGTCGAGAGCTCCTGGTTGATCGCGGTGAGGCGCTCCTTGCCGGCGTCGTCGAGCCCGGCGCCAGCGAGGGTCATCTCGGTGTGGGTCCGCTCGACGAGGCGACGGTCCTCGTCGGTGAGGTCCGTCCGGTCACCGAGCGACTCGCGGACGGCGGCCACACGCTCGTACAGACGGCTGTCGAGGGTGATCGCGTCGCGGTGCGCGGCGAGGAGCGGGGAGACCTCGGCCTCGAGGTCGTGCAGCTCCGGCGTCGAGTCGGCCGACGACAGGGTGAAGAACACGTGGCTGACCCGGGCGAGCAGCTGGCCGCTCCGCTCGAGGGCGACGAGGGTGTTCTCGAAGGTCGGTGCCTCGGTGGAAGCGGCGATCGCCTCGACCTCGGCGCGCTGCTCGGCCATGCCGGCCTCGAACGCGGGACGGTGGTGCTCGAGCCGCACGTCGCGGAACGGCGGGAGGGCGTAGGGAAGGGTGTTCGGGACGTCGAACGGGGTTGCCATGGCAACCACCCTACGGACGTCGCGCCGCGAGCTGACGGACTGGAGGCGCGTGGCGGCGCCGCCCCGCGCCTCCAGGCCGTCAGCTGGTCGCGTTCAGTGCGTCGCTGCGTCGATGAGCGTCTCGGCCGCCCGTCGCGCGTGCGCGGCCGGTGCCGTCGTGCCGGCGATCGCCGCCGTCGTCTGCGCGCCCTCGGCGAGGAGCGCGAGCTGCGCCGCGAGCTCCTCGGCCAGGGCCGGGTCGGCGACGGCGTCGGTGGTGAGTCGCTGGACGAAGTGCTGGAAGGAGTCCTTGTGCGCGCGGGCGATCTCGGCGACCGCGGGGGAGGTCGCGCCGAGCTCACCGAACGCGTTGATGAACCCGCAGCCGCGGAACGTGTCGTCGCCGAACCACGACTCGAGGAAGTCGTACATCGCGAGGAGCTTCGCCCGCGGGGTGTCGGCGGCGTCGACCGCGCCGTGCACGCCGCGCTCCCAGAGGTCGTGGCGGCTGCTGAGGACCGCGGCGATGAGCTGCTCCTTGCCGGGGAAGGCGGCGTAGAGCTTCTTGAGCGACACGCTCGCGCCGGTCCGGATCTCGTCCATGCCGACGGACTGGATGCCGCGCGCGTAGAAGAGCTGGTCGGCGACGCCGACGATGTGGGCCCGGACGTCGGGCTCGACGGTGCCGGCCGTGCCGGTCGAGGTCGTGCTGCTGGCCATCTGCGTTCCCCGTTCGTTGCGTGTTCACGAATCCCGACTTGCGCCGGGAACGATCGTTCTCTAGTGTAGTCGACATCGGCAGAGAACGACCGTTCTCCGCCGGATCGATCGGCCTGCGGGCCGGATCCAGGGAAGAGGAACGATCATGGGTGCAATCACCGTCGGGACCGAGAACAGCGTCGACATCCAGCTGCACTACGAGGACAAGGGGACCGGTCAGCCGATCGTGCTGATCCACGGCTTCCCCCTCGACGGCAACTCGTGGGAAGGCCAGATCCCGTCACTCCTCGAGGCCGGCTACCGCGTCGTCACGTACGACCGTCGCGGGTTCGGCCAGTCCTCGCAGCCCTCGACCGGCTACGACTACGACACCTTCGCCGACGACCTGCACACCGTGCTCGAGACCCTGGACCTGCGCGACGTGATCCTCGTCGGCTTCTCGATGGGCACCGGCGAGATCGCCCGCTACATCGGCCGCCACGGTGAGGACCGGATCGCCAGGGTCGCGTTCCTCGCCTCGCTCGAGCCCTTCCTCGCGATCACCGACGACAACCCCGACGGGGCTGCGCCGATGTCGTTCTTCGAGGGTGTCTCCGCGGACGTCGAGAAGGACCGCTACGCGTACTTCACGAACTTCTACCAGGACTTCTTCAACCTGTCGGAGAACCTCGGGACGCGCATCTCGGAGGAGCAGGTCCGCAACGCCTGGAACATCGCTGCCGGCTCCGGTGCGATCGCGAGTGCCGCGGCACCACTGACCTGGCCGACCGACTTCCGCGCCGACATCCCGAAGGTCACCGTCCCCGCGCTGATCGTGCACGGCACGGCGGACAACATCCTCCCGATCGACGCGACCGGCCGCCGGTTCACCAAGGCACTGCCCGCCGCGGAGTACGTCGAGATCGAGGGTGCCCCGCACGGCCTCCTGACGACGCACACCGCCGAGGTCAACGAGGTCCTGCTCGCCTGGCTCGCCCGGTCCTGATCCCCGGACGGTCCACGCGCGGGCTCGCTTGCGGCACGCATCGTGAGCAGAAATGGTCGGGTTCCCCACGGGGACCCGACCATTTCTGCTCAGCGAGTGCGGACGACCGGGGCGTGCCCGCTCAGTCCTCTTCGGCGGCGTCGTCCGGGTTCGTGACCTGCGCGTGCCCGGCGTCGTCGAGGTGGATCGAGGTGCCGTCGTCCAGCGCCACGATCGGCTTCCCCTCGAGGAACGTCAGGGTCCAGCCCCAGCCCGTCGTGTCGACGGACTCCGAGGCGAGCTCGTCCTCGACACCGCGCACGGCGACGACCATCGCTTCGGGCAGTCGCGCAGGCGGCTCCCCACCCACGTTCCAGCGTGTGCCCAACTGCATCCGTGCCTCCAGTCCGTCGTGTCCGGGCCCGTCGCGAACGCGACCTAGGCCTGCTGCTCGGCCAGCTCGATCTCGGTCACCGCGAGCTCCGCACCGTCCGTGAACGACAGGTTCTCGATGCGGCCGACGGCCGCCAGGTCGACCGCAGCGCGCTCGATGAGCGCGCGCGTCTCCGCCGGAGCCGCGACGACGGCCCGCGTCACCGACGTCTTCTGCGACGCCTTCGCGGCCGTCTTCGCACCACGGATCCCGATGAGCGCCTGGCCCACGGCGGCGAGCAGCCCCGTCGGCTCGGCCTGGGTGGGCAGTTCCGACACGGTCGGCCAGGAGGCGCGGTGCACGCTGGTGTCGTGGGTCCAGGCCCACACTTCCTCCGTCGCGAACGGCAGGAACGGCGCGAGCAGACGCAGGAGCGCGTCGATCGCGGCGCGGAGCGCGAGGACCGCGCTCGCCTGCGTCTCGTGCATCGACTCGGTCGCCGTGCCGTACGCGCGCTCCTTGACCAACTCGAGGTAGTCGTCGCAGAACGTCCAGAAGAAGCGCTCGGTGACCTCGAGCGCGCGGGCGTGGTCGAACGCCTCGAACGCCGCGGTGGCCTGCTCGATGACGGTGCCGAGCTCGGCGAGCACGTCGATGTCGAGCGGTTCGGTGACGCTCGTCGCGCCCTCGGGCAGCGGGAAGCCGTAGACGAACTTCGCCGCGTTGAGGACCTTGATCGCCAGACGACGGCCGACCTTGATCTGCTTCGGGTTCTGCGGGTCGAAGGCCGCGTCCGTGCCGAGCTTCGACGAGGCCGCCCAGTAGCGGACCGCGTCGGCGCCGTGCTGCTCGAGGATCGACAGCGGCGTGACGACGTTGCCCTTCGACTTCGACATCTTCTTGCGGTCGGGGTCCACGATGAAGCCGGAGATCGACGCGTGCTTCCACGGCACGACGTCGGCCTCGAGCTGGCTCCGGAGCACCGTCGTGAACAGCCACGTGCGGATGATGTCCTGCGCCTGCGGGCGGACGTCGTACGGGTAGACCAGGTCGTAGAGCTCCGGGTCGGTCTCCCACTTGCCCGCGAGCTGCGGGGTGAGGGACGAGGTCGCCCAGGTGTCCATGACGTCGAGCTCGCCCTGGAAGCCACCGGCGACGCCGCGCTGGTCCTCCGTGTAGCCGGGGGCCGGTTCGGAGGCCGGGTCGACGGGCAGCTGTGCCTCGGTCGGGACGATCGGCTGGTCGAACACCGGGTTGCCGTCGGCGTCGAGCGGGTACCAGACCGGCAGCGGCACGCCGAAGAAGCGCTGGCGCGAGATGAGCCAGTCGCCGGACAGGCCACCGACCCAGTTGTCGTAGCGGACGCGCATGAAGTCGGGGTGGAAGGCGATCTCCTCGCCGCGGCGGCGGAGCGTCGCCTTGAGGTCCTCGTCGCGGGCGCCGTTGACGATGTACCACTGGCGGGTGGAGACGATCTCGAGCGGCTTGTCGCCCTTCTCGAAGAACTTGACCGGGTGGTTGATCGTCTTCACGTCGCCCACCAGGTCGCCGGACTCGGTGAGGGCGTCCACGAGGACCTTCTTCGCCGAGAACACGGTCTTGCCGGCCATCTCGGCGTACAGCGCCTTGCCACCCTCGGACTCGATCCACGCCGGCTCGTCGGAGCGGACACGGCCGTCGAAGCCGATGATCGCGCGGTTCGGCAGCTGCAGCTCGCGCCACCACACCACGTCGGTGGTGTCACCGAACGTGCAGACCATGGCGATGCCGGCGCCCTTGTCCTTCTGCGCGAGGTGGTGCGCGAGCACGGGGACCTCGACGTCGAACAAGGGGGAGCGGACCGTGGTGCCGAAGAGGTCCTGGAAACGCTCGTCGTCCGGGTGCGCGACGAGGGCGACACAGGCGGGGAGGAGCTCGGGACGGGTGGTCTGGATGACGATGTCGCCCGTGCCGTCGGTCTTGTGGAAGGCGATGCCGTGGTACGCGCCGGGCATCTCCTTGTCCTCGAGCTCGGCCTGCGCGACCGCGGTGCGGAACGTCACGTCCCAGAGCGTCGGGGCATCGGCCTGGTAGGCCTCGCCGCGCTCGAGGTTGCGGAGGAACGCACGCTGGGCGCTCGCTCGCGAGGTGTCGTCGATCGTCCGGTACGACTGCGTCCAGTCCACCGACAGCCCGAGCGTACGGAAGAGCTGCTCGAACTGCTGCTCGTCCTGCACGGTCAGGCGCTCGCACAGCTCGATGAAGTTGCGGCGCGAGATCGGGATCTGGTCGGCGGCCTTCGACGACTTGTTGTCGCCGCCCTCGAACGGCGGGACGAACGTGCCGTCGTACGGGAGCTGCGGGTCGCAGCGGACGCCGTAGTAGTTCTGCACGCGGCGCTCGGTGGGGAGACCGTTGTCGTCCCAGCCCATCGGGTAGAAGACGTGCTTGCCGCGCATGCGCTCGTAGCGGGCCTTGAGGTCGGTGTGCGTGTACGAGAACACGTGCCCGATGTGCAGCGAACCGGAGGCGGTCGGCGGCGGCGTGTCGATCGAGTAGACGGCGTCCTTCGTCGCGGCGTCGCGGTCGAAGCGGTAGGTGCCGTCCTGCTCCCAGACGGGGCCCCAGACGTCTTCGAGCCCGTCCACCGTGGGCTTCTCGGGCATGGGCTTCGTCATGGCTGCGCCTTTCGATCGCTGTGTGCGGCACCGAGTCCGTGATGAGGTGCCTGAATGTCCGCGCACGCTGCGCGGTGTACCAATCGTAGCGGCCGGAGGCGCGGCCCTGGTGGGCGGGAGGCGTGGCCCTGGTGGGCCGGCACGGCCCTGGTGGGCTGTGCCGGCGGCCCTAGCACACCGGCCTGTCGGACACGCGCGTGCCCTGGTAGTCTGTCGGAGTTTGTCCGGCGAGCGCAGGGTTCGCAGGAGCTGCAACGTCGCCGTCCGCCGGACGCCCGAAGGACGCACCGCACACCGGAGGAACGACTTGGCACCGAACAACGCACCCCACCCGCACGGCGACCGGCCGTTGCGCACGAAGGGCGCCGCGAAGCGCGCTCGTCGCGATCTCACGGAGGACGACGTCACCGTCGTCGAGGAGTCGCTGCTCAAGCGGGCCGTCGCCGCGGCGGCGCTCGGCAACGCCATGGAGTGGTTCGACTTCGGCATCTTCGCCTACCTGACCGTGACGATCTCGCAGGTGTTCCTGCCGCAGGGCGACCCCGCGGCGAACGTCGTCGCGACGTTCGGCTTCTTCGCGGCGGCGTTCATCGTCCGCCCGATCGGCGGGGCCGTCTTCGGCCCGATCGGCGACCGGATCGGCCGGCAGAAGGTCCTCGCGCTGACGATGATCCTGATGGCCGCCGGCACGCTCATGATCGGCCTCATCCCGTCGTACGACACGATCGGGTTCTGGGCACCGATCCTGCTCCTCGTCGCCCGCTTCGTGCAGGGCTTCTCGACCGGTGGTGAGTACGGCGGGGCCGCGACCTTCATCGCCGAGTACTCGCCGGACAAGCGGCGCGGCTTCATGGGCTCGTGGCTCGAGTTCGGCACGCTCGCCGGCTACGTGCTCGGCGCCTCGATCGTCACCGGGCTGCAGTTCGGCCTCTCCGAGGACGCCCTCCTCAGCTGGGGCTGGCGCATCCCGTTCATCATCGCCGGGCCGCTCGGCCTCATCGGCCTCTACCTGCGCCTCAAGCTCGAGGAGACCCCGGCGTTCCAGAAGCAGCAGGAGCAGGCGGCCGAGCGCGAGTCGCAGAAGACGCCGTTCCTCAAGCTCTTCGCGGAGAACTGGCGCTCGCTCGTCATCTGCATCGGCCTGGTCCTCGTGTTCAACGTGACCGACTACATGCTCCTGTCGTACATGCCGACCTACCTCGAGCAGAACCTCGGCCAGAACGCGACGTTCGGCCTCATCCTCATCGTCGTCGTGATGCTGCTCATGATGGTCGTCATCACGTTCGGGGGCCGACTGTCCGACAAGTTCGGGCGTCGTCCGGTCCTCGCCGCGGGCTGCATCGGCTTCATCCTGCTGTCCTGGCCGGCGCTCAAGCTCGTCCAGACCGGCACCGGCGTCGGGGTGTTCGCCGGGCTGCTCATCCTCGGCGTGGTCCTCGTGACCTTCACGTCGACGATGCCCTCGACCCTGCCAGCGCTGTTCCCGACGATCATCCGCTACGGCGCGCTCGCGATCGCGTTCAACGTGTCGGTGTCGCTCTTCGGCGGGACCACGCCGCTCGCGACCGCCGCGCTCATCAACGCCGCGAAGGACCGCGGGTTCGGCTGGGCCGAGGACATCCCGGCGTTCTACCTCATGCTGGCCGCCGTGATCGGGCTCGTCGCCGTGTACTTCACGAAGGAGACCGCGTCGTCGCCGCTCATGGGTTCGGGCCCCACCGTCGGCTCCGAGGACGAGATCGCCGGGGTCATCGAGGACTACAACGACCCGACGTCGGACCTCGCGCAGTCCGACTGGGCCCGGGACTTCTCGACGAGCGAGATCCCGGTCATCTCGGGCGACGGCCCGAAGGACCCCGCCGGCGCGTAGCCCGCCGGCTCCTCGCGCTTTCGATTCTTCGATTCTTCGCGCTCAGCGACAGTTCACGCCGTTGTCACCGCGTGAACTGTCGCTGAGCGCGAGATGACGGAGCCGTGCGGGCGGGAGGTGCGGGCGCGGGCGCGCGTCAGGCGGCGCCGGCCTCGGGCTGCGGGCCCGCGGCGAGCCGCTCGGCAGCGTGCAGCAGCCGCGCGGTCACGGCGTGGGTCGGCCGGTCGAACACCGACCCGGCCGGTCCCTGCTCGACGACACGGCCCTCGTGCACGACGAGCACGTCGTCGGCCATCCGTCGCACGGCCCGGAGGTCGTGCGACACGAACACCATCGCCACACCCGTCTCGTCGCGCAACCGCTCGAGCAGGGTGAGCACGGCGTCCTGCACGGTGGCGTCGAGTGCCGTGACCGGTTCATCGAGCACGATCACCTCGGGCGAGGTGGCCAGCGCCCGAGCGATCGCGAGCCGTTGTCGCTGCCCGCCGGACAGCGTCAGGGGCGATCGTCGCCGGAGGACCGGATCGAGCCCGACCTGCGCGAGGGCGGCGTCCACCCGCTCGCCGAGCTCGCCGCCCGCGGACCGTTCGCCGCCGCCCGTGAACGCGTCCGCGAGGACCCGCTCGACGCTCCACCGTTCGTCGAAGGTCGCTCCCGGGTCCTGCACGACCGCGGCCATCCGGTGTCGTCGTGGTCGGCGCTCGCGTTCGTCGAGCGGCACCCACGCGTCGCCGTCGAGCGTGACCGTGCCGGCGTCCGGGGTCTCGAGGCCGAGGAGCATCCTCGCGACCGTGGTCTTGCCCGAGCCGGACGCCCCGATCACCCCGAGGACGCGGCCCCGGGCGAGCCCGAACGACACGTCCGCCACGGCCGGCACGCCGTCGAACGCGCGTGCGAGCCCCTCGGCGGCGAGCGCGACCCTCGCACCGTGCGAGGCGTCGGTCGAACGGTGCGAGGTTCCGACTTCCGTGCGACCATCGCCGCCTCGCACCGAGTCGGGAACCTCGCACGGGACGTCGCCGAGCGCGCCGGACCTCGCACCGTGCGAGGGCGCGGCCGCGTCGGACCTCGCACCGTGCGAGGCCGCCGAACCCGAACCCGAACCCGCACCCGCACCCGGACCCGCACCCGAACCCGAACCCGAACCCGCGCCGCCCGCCGCCCGCACCAACGCCTGCGTGGCCTCGTGCTGCGGCGCCGCGAACACCGCAGCCACCGGTCCCTCCTCGACGACCCGCCCCTCGTGCATGACCACGACGCGGTCCGCCCACCCCGCGACGAGCCCGAGGTCGTGCGTGATCACGAGCAGCCCGGCCCCCCGCGACTGTGCGGCACGGAGCTGCTCCATCACGGTGACGGCGACCCCGGCGTCGAGCGCCGTGGTGGGTTCGTCCGCCACGACCAGTTCCGGCGACGCCACCGTCGCGGCCGCGATGAGCGCGCGCTGCCGCATCCCGCCCGACAGGGTCCCGGCGAGCCGTCCGTCGGTGGCGAGGTCGGGGTCGAGCCCCACAGCCTGCAGCGACGAACGCACGGCGTCGACACGGGCGGCCGCGCTCAGCTGCGTGTGGAGGCGCAGCGCGTCGGCGACCTCGCGCCCGACGGGACGCAGCGGGTCCAGTGCGCCGAGTGCCTCCTGGCCGACGTAGCCGACCCGTGCGCCGCGGATCCGTCGCCACCGGCGGTCGGAGAACGCGCGCACGTCGAGGCCGGCGACGCCGAGCCGGTCGACCCGCACCGTGGAACCGGGTGCGGAGAGGCCGAGCGCCGCGCGGGCGGTGACGGTCTTGCCGGAGCCGGATGCGCCGACGAGGGCGACGCACTCGCCGGCTTCGACGCGGAGGGAGACGTCGTGCACGATGGCGGTGCCGCCGATGGCGACGGAGAGCCCCTGGATGTCGAGGGCGGTCATCGGCGGACTCCGGTTCGTCTGATCGCGCGGCCGAGCACGGTCACCGCGGTCGCGAGCACGACGATCGCGAGGCCGGGGAAGGTGCTCATCCAGGGCGCCGTCTGCAGGTAGGTGCGACCGTCGGCGAGCATCGCGCCCCACTCGGGCGCGGGTGGTGGCGTGCCGACGCCGAGGTAGCTGAGGGCGGACGCCCAGACGATCGCCTGCCCGACGCCGAGCGTCCCGACGGCGACGACGGGCCAGAGCGCGGCGGGCAGCACGTGGCGGAGCACGATGGTCGCGGGGGAGCGGCCCATCACCACGGCGGTCTCGACGACCTGCGAGGTCCTCGCGCGGAGCACCAGCCCGCGCACGATCCGGGCGTAGCCGGGTGCGGTGGCGAACCCGACGGCGAGCATCGCCGGCACCGGGCCGGGTCCGGTCACGGCGATGACGACGAGCGCGACGAGCAGCAGCGGGAGCGCGAAGGCGACCTCGGTGATGCGGCCCACGACGGCGTCGACGACTCGTCCGCCGAGTCCGGCGACGACCCCGAGCACGATGCCGGTCCCGCCGCCGACGAGGGTCGCGACGACCCCGACGACGAGGGACGCCCTGGTACCGGCGACGACCCGGGCGAGGACGTCGCGCCCGGACTCGTCGGTGCCGAACGGACTCGACCACGACGGCGCCTGCAACGCCCGCGCCGGGTGCACCGCGAGCGGGTCCCCGCCGCCGAGCAGCCCCGGCCAGACCGCCGCCACGACGGCCACCGCCACCACGACGGCCGCCGCTGTGCCGGCCGGGCCGAGCGTCCCCCCACGGAACCGCTCGGACCGTCCGGTGGACGGGCCCTGCTGGGCACCGGCCTGGAGGCTCGGCTCGGCGATGCCGCTCACCGTGCGCCCGCCTCGGACCGGGTGACGCGCGGGGCGCGACGCGCTCCGGTGCGTCCGACGGAGCGCGGGTCCACCGCCCGCTCGACGAGGTCGGCGACCGCCAGCACGACCACGTAGGCCGCCGCCGACACGAGCGCGATGCCGGCGACGAGGGGCATGTCCCGCTGCGTCACCGCGGTGACGAGGGCGCGCCCGATGCCCGGCAGCGCGAACACGGACTCGACGACGACGGCACCGGACACGAGCGAGCCGAACGCCCAGGCGGACAGGGCGATCCCGGGCAGTGCGGCGTGCCGGAGCAGGTGGCGTCCGAAGAGTCCGGCGCGGGTCTCACCACGGCTCCGGGCGGCGAGGGCGAACGCCGACCGCTGAGCGTCGACGACGCCGTCGCGGACCGTCTCGGCCAGGTAGCCGGCGACGGGGACCGCGACCGTGACGACCGGCAGGACCCAGCCGCGCACCGTCCCGTCGCTCACCGCGGGCACCCACCCGAGCGCGCTGGCGAACACCACGATGAGGACGCTGCCGAGCCAGAAGTGCGGGGTGACGCTGGCGGTGACGGAGATCGCGCTCGTCAGGGCGGCGGCGAACCGGCCGCGCTGCGTCGACCACCAGGCGGCGACGACGGCGAGCACCCAGGCGACGACGAGCCCGAGGACGGCGAGGGTCAGCGTGACGGGGAGCTGCTGCCCGAGGAGCGTCGCGACCGGGGTCCGGAAGGCGTACGAGTCACCGAGGTGCCCGGTCGCCAGCCGTCCGAGGAACACCGCGTACTGCACGAGCACCGGCCGGTCCAGGCCGTACTCCTGCCGCACCTGCGCCACCGCTTCGGCCGAGGCCTGGGAACCGGGCCCGCCGAGGATCGCGAGCGCCGGGTCGCCGGGGATGAGCCGGATCGCGACGAACACGATCGTCGCGACGGCCCACAGCACGCCGATGCCGCCGAGCGCACGCCGGACCGCCCAGCGCGACCACCGCCCTGCAGCCGAGCCGCCCGTCGTCCGCAGGCGGTCCACCGGACGCGTGCCGGGCCTCCTGTCCGTCACCTGCGTCAGCGGTCGATCCAGGCCGTGCCGAACCACGGTGTGGACACCGCGGTGGTCTGGACCCCGTGGACGGCCGACCGGATCAGGAAGTGGTTCTGCTGGTCGTAGAGGGGGAGCACGGTGCCGCTGGCGAGGATCGTCTTCTGCGCCTGCTCGTAGAGGTCGCCGCGCTCCGACGTGTCGGAGGTCTGCGCGGCCTGTTCGAGCGCCTTGTCGACCGACGGGTCGTCGAGCTGCGCGAGGTTCGCGAAGTACCCGGACGGTGCCGGCGTGATGCTCGCGCTGTCGTAGAGGATGCGGAGGACGTCCGCGCCGACCTTCGTGTACGGGGCGCTGACGACGTCGTAGTGGTTCGCCGCGAGGGCCGCGTACCAGCTGGACAGGTCGAGCTCCTCGAGGACGACCTTGAAGCCGACGGCCTTCTCGGATGCCTGGATCTGCTGGAACAGGCTGCGCTCGGCGGGCACCGACTGGTTCGTCGAGACGGGGAAGGTCACGGTCAGCTGCTGGCCGTCCTTCTCGCGGACGCCGTCGCTGCCGACCTTCCAGCCGGCGTCGTCGAGCAGCTGCTCCGCCCGCTTCGGGGAGTACCCGAACAGGCTCTTGTCGGAGTACCCGTAGGGCTCGACGCTGGACAGCACCGAGTAGGAGCGCTTCGCCGTGCCGAGGAACAGGCTCTGGATGCCGGGGTCGACCTCGGCACCGGCGATGAACGCCTTGCGCACCGCTTCGTCGCGGAACACGCCGTGGCCGGAGTTCAGCTCGAGGCGGTTCGACGCACCCGGCCGCGGCGCGTCGAGGTCACGGATGGACCCCTTCGACGAGGCGGCTTTCAGCTGGTCCGGCTGCGCGTTGTCGATGACGTCGACCTGACCGGACTGCAGCGCGGCGTACCGCGAGGTCGAGTCGGGCAGGAACCGCCACGTGATGCCGGCGAGCCGCGGCTTCGTGGTGCCGCCGGCGTCGCGGCCGAGCGGCGTGTAGTCGGTGTTCTTCGTCAGCGTGACCCGGTCGCCGTGCTTCCACCCGGTGACCGTGAACGGGCCGGTGCCGACGGGGGACTCGCAGTTCGCCGCCTGCGAGCGCTGCAGCGCCTTCGGGGACTCCATGCCGACCCACGGCTGCGAGAAGGACTCGAGGAGCGCGCTGTCCGGGCGGCTGAGGGTCAGCGTGACGGTGTGCTCGTCCGTCGCGGTCGCCTGCTCGATGGACTGCAGCGCGAGGTAGCCCGTGCTCGACGCCGTCGCCGGGTCCTGCACGTGCTCGATGTTGGCCACGACCGCAGCGGCGTCGAACGGGGTGCCGTCGGTGAACGTCACGTCGTCGCGGAGCGTGAAGGTCAGGGTCTTCCCGTCGTCGCTCGTCTTCCAGGACTCGGCGAGCGCGGGGACCGGCTTGCCGTCGTCGAGCGCGGTGAGTTCCTGGATGTACTGGCTCGAGAGCAGCGCCTGCGGGTAGTTGCCGCCGACGTGCGGGTCGAGGCAGGTCGGTTCGGCGTCACCGGAGGCGTAGACGAGTGTGCCGCCGCTGACGGGGGTGCTGCTCGACGTGGCCGCTCCGCCGCCGGTGCAGGCGGTGAGCGCGAGGAGGACGGTGGCGGCGCCCGCGATGCCGACGGCGACGCGGGAACGGCGTTTCTGTACTGAGTCCAAGATCATGGCTGGACGAGTCTAGCGGTTTACTGGGGCGCATGGACGAACCGATGCGCCGCGGGGGGCGACCCCGTCGCTCGAGTGCCGAGGTCCTCGCGGACGCCGCCGCCGAGCTGTTCCTCGAGCAGGGCTACGGCCGCACGACCGTCGACCAGATCGCCGTGCGCGCCGGGGTGAGCCGGGCGACGTTCTTCAACTACTTCACCGCGAAGTCCGACGTGCTCTGGCTCGAGCTCGACGCCGCGGTCGCGTCCCTGCCCGAGCACCTCGCGGCGTCCACCGAGGAGTCCGCGGTGCGCGCGGTGGAGGAGGCCCTGCTCGCCACCGCACGTGCGCACGCCGCGGACCGGGTGCCGTGGGCGATCGCGCAGGCCGAGGTGATGGACATCGGACCGGAACTCGTCGCCAGCGTGGCGGCCCGGGTCACGGCGCAGCACGCGGCGGTCGCCGCGTTCGTGGCCGGGCGCACCGGCGACCACCCGTCCGCGCTCTGGCCGCAGACCGTGTCCGGGGCGATGCTCGGCGCGGCTGCGGCGGCCTTCGGCGTCTGGGTCGCGGACGGCGTCGGACGGCGCTCGCTCGTCGAGTACGTCGGTGCGGCGTTGACCCCGGTCGCCGCGGGGCTCGACGCACGCTGAGACGAGCGGGCCGCGCCCTCGCGCCCCGCGCCCGCCGGGTGCCCGCACGGGCGCCCGCGACGCCCCGCGCTCCGCTACTCCGTCCGCAGCGTCCCCGCGCCGCCGGACGCCACGTCCTCCACCGTGCCGTCCCGCACCACCTCGGGGACGTCGCCGTCGTTCGGCACGAGCGACTCGTCGCCCGGCAGGCTCAGCGTGAGGACGGCCTCCTCGACGTACTGGCTCTCCTCGAGCGACCGCTCGACCTCGCGGAGCCGGACGGCGACGTGCTCCTCGTTCTCGTTGCCGACGAGGTCGACCGCCGCGACGAGGTAGACCCGCGACGGTCCGACGAACTCGAGGTGCAGGTACGTCACGCGTTCCACCTGCGTCCGGCCGAGCAGTTCGACGAGCACCGCGTTCTCGAGCTCCGGCGACGTGCTCTCGCCGAGCAGGAAGCGGCGGTTGCGGTCGATGAGCACGACGGCGACGACGCCGAGCAGGACGCCGATCGCGATCGAGCCGATGGCGTCGAACACCGCGAGCCCGGTGACCTGGTGCAGGAACACCCCGAGGAACGCGACGACCAGGCCGACGAGCGCGGCGGCGTCCTCGGCGAAGACCGCGCGGAGCGTCGGGTTCGACGACTGCAGCACGTGCCGGAGCACCGGGACCCGGCGCTTCGTCGCGGCACCGTGCGCCTGCCGGTACGCCTGCAGGAAGCTCGTGCCCTCGAGGCAGAACGAGAGCGCGAGCACGATGTAGTTGAGGAGGACGTCCTCGGCGGGCCCGGTGTCGCCGAGCTCCGAGATGCCGTGGTAGATCGACACGATCGCCCCGGCGGTGAAGAGGCCGAACGCGGCGAACATCGACCAGATGTACGTCTCCCGCCCGTAGCCCAGCGGGTGCGCCGTGTCGCGCTTCCGGGCGCCCCGGCGTTCGGCCACGAGCAGGAAGACCTCGTTGCCGGTGTCGGCCCAGGAGTGTGCGGCCTCGGCGACCATCGACGCCGATCCGGTGAGCATCGAGGCGACGGTCTTGGCGATGGCGACGAGCAGGTTCGCGGCGAACGCGATGACGACGGTGAGCGAGGACTCGGGGCGGTCCGGCTCCTGAGTGGCGGGCATCGCTCCAGCATGCTCCCGTCCGCTAAACTCGCACACCAAGAGCATCGATCCGGCCATCACCGGGGAGCTTCCGGAAGAACGCGGGCCTGCCCGTCAGTAGAACCGGGCGGGTTCGGGACCGTCACCACCCCGACGACGAGCGGTCGTGCGGCAACACCGCGCACGGCAAGCGAGGTGGTACCGCGGAGCAGCGCTCCGTCCTCGTGGAGATCAACCGAACCCACAGGAGCCCCGGTGCGCTACCCCTTGAACTCGAACGCCGACGGCGTCGTCCCCTCGCCGTCCTTCCCCGACGTCGAACAGGGGATCCTCGCCTTCTGGAAGGGCGACCGCACCTTCCAGGCGTCGATCGACCAGCGCGAGGGCTGCCCGGAGTGGACCTTCTACGACGGCCCGCCGTTCGCGAACGGCCTGCCGCACTACGGGCACCTGCTGACCGGGTACGCGAAGGACGTCTTCCCGCGCTACCAGACGATGCGCGGCAAGCAGGTGCACCGTCGCTTCGGCTGGGACACCCACGGGCTGCCCGCCGAGCTCGAGGCGATGCGCCAGCTCGGCATCACCGAGAAGCACGAGATCGACGAGATGGGCGTCGACGTCTTCAACGCGGCGGCGAAGCGCTCCGTGCTGCAGTACACCGACGAGTGGCAGCAGTACGTCACCCGCCAGGCGCGCTGGGTCGACTTCGAGGACGACTACAAGACCCTCGACGTCACCTACATGGAGAGCGTCCTCTGGGCGTGGAAGCAGCTCTGGGACAAGGGCCTCGCGTACGAGGGCTTCCGGGTCCTGCCGTACTGCTGGAACGACCAGACGCCGCTGTCGAACCACGAGCTGCGCATGGACGACGACGTCTACCAGACGCGTCAGGACCAGTCCGTCACGGTGTCGTTCCCGCTGCAGGGCGCGCGCGCCGAGTCCCTCGGGCTCGCCGGTGTGCGGGCCCTCGCCTGGACGACGACCCCGTGGACCCTGCCCACGAACGCCGCGTTGGCGGTCGGGCCGGCGGTCACGTACGTGGTGCTGCCGGCAGGGCCTGGAGGCGCGGCTGACGGTGCCGAGGCGGGTTCCGTCTCCTACCTCCTGGCTTCGGACACCGTGGCGGCCTACACGAAGGAGCTCGGCTACGAGAGCGCCGACGACGCCGCTGCCGCGGTCGTCCGCACCCTGACGGGTGCGGAGCTCGACGGCGTCGAGTACGAGCGCCTGTTCGACCACCTCGCCGACACCGAGGGCATGGAGAACGGCTGGAAGGTCCTCGTCGCCGACTACGTCGAGACCGGCGAGGGCACGGGTATCGTGCACCAGGCCCCCGCCTACGGCGCCGACGACCAAGAGGTCTGCGCGGCAGCCGGCATCCCGGTGGTGCTCTCCCTCGACGCGGGCGGCGTGTTCACGCCGCAGTTCGGCGAGGTCGCCGGGCTCCTCTGGTCGGACGCGAACAAGCCGCTGACGAAGGCCGTCCGCGACGCCGGCCGGCTCCTCCGCCAGGCGTCGTACGAGCACAGCTACCCGCACTGCTGGCGCTGCCGGAAGCCCCTCATCTACAAGGCCGTCTCGTCGTGGTTCGTCCGCGTCACCGAGCTCCGCGACCGCATGGGCGAGCTCAACCAGGACATCAACTGGGTGCCGGACAACGTCAAGGACGGCCAGTTCGGCAAGTGGGTCGCGGGCGCCATCGACTGGTCGGTGTCCCGCAACCGGTACTTCGGCACGCCGATCCCGGTGTGGCAGTCCGACGACCCGGCGCACCCGCGGATCGACGTGTACGGGTCGCTCGAGGAGATCGAGCGCGACTTCGGCCGCCTGCCGGTCAACGCCGAGGGCGAGGTGGACCTGCACCGCCCGTTCATCGACGAGCTCACCCGGCCGAACCCCGACGACCCGACCGGGGCGTCCACGATGCGCCGCATCTCGGACGTGTTCGACGTGTGGTTCGACTCCGGGTCGATGCCGTACGCCCAGGTGCACTACCCGTTCGAGAACCGTGAGTGGTTCGAGTCGCACAGCCCGGCCGACTTCATCGTCGAGTACATCGGGCAGACCCGCGGCTGGTTCTACGTCATGCACGCGCTCTCGACCGCGCTGTTCGACCGGCCGGCGTTCCAGAACGTCATCAGCCACGGCATCGTGCTCGGCTCCGACGGCCAGAAGATGTCGAAGTCGCTCCGGAACTACCCGGACGTGTCCGAGGTCTTCGACCGTGACGGCGCCGACGCGATGCGCTGGTTCCTCATGTCGTCGTCGGTGATCCGTGGCGGCAACCTCGTCGTCACCGAGGAGGGCATCCGGCAGGGCGTCCGCGAGTTCCTCCTGCCGCTCTGGTCGACGTACTACTTCTTCACCCTCTACGCGAACGCCTCCGGGCCGGACGGCGCCGGGTCCTCCGAGGGCTACCGGGCCCAGCGCCGGACCGACTCGACCGACGTGCTCGACCGGTACCTGCTCGCGAAGACCCGGGTGCTCGTGGCCGACGTCACGACGCACCTCGACGCGCTCGACACGCCGCTCGCGGCGCAGGCCGTGCGCGACTTCGCCGACGTGCTCACGAACTGGTACGTGCGCCGGTCGCGCGACAAGTTCTGGGCGGGTGCCGGGTCCTCGCCCGAAGCGACGGCTGCGTTCGACACGCTGTACACGGTGCTCGAGACCCTCACCCGTGTGGCGGCCCCGCTCGCACCCCTCGTCGCCGAGGAGATCTGGAAGGGCCTCACCGGTGGCCGGAGCGTGCACCTCGAGGACTTCCCGGACGCCGGCGAGTTCCCGGCGGACGACGCGCTCGTCGACGCCATGGACCGCGTCCGCGACGTCGCCTCGAAGGGCCTCGCGCTCCGCAAGGCGACCGGCAAGCGCGTCCGCCTGCCCCTCGCGACGCTGACCCTCGTCGTGCCCGACCCGGCCGCGCTGACGCCCTTCGCGGACATCCTCCGTGACGAGCTCAACGTCAAGCGGGTGGTCCTCGAGGCGCAGGCCGAGGAGTCCCTGACGCAGTACGGCATCGAGCGGAAGCTCACCGTGAACGCGCGGGCCGCCGGCCCCCGCATCGGCAAGCAGGTGCAGCAGGTCATCCCCGCCGCCAAGCGGGGCGACTGGACGGCGACCGAGTCCGGCGTGACCGTCGGTGGCGTCGACCTCGTCGAGGGCGAGTACACGCTCGACCTCTCCGTCGCCGACCCGACCGTCGCGGTGGCGTTCCTCGACGGCGGCGGGTTCGCGGTGCTCGACACCGTGACCACGCCCGAGCTCGAGGCCGAGGGTCTGGCCCGCGACGTCGTCCGCGCCGTCCAGCAGGCCCGCCGTGACGCCGGCCTCGACGTCGGCGACCGGATCGCCCTCCGGCTCCGTGTCACGGCCGACGCCGTGGACGCCGTCCGCGCGCACGAACAGCTCATCGCGGGGGAGACCCTGTCGACGAGCATCGACGTCGGGACGGCCGAGTTCGCGCAGAGCGAGGGCACCGACGTCGGCGACGGTGCCAAGGTGTCCGTGGAGGTGGCACGCGCATGAGCGACATCAGTGATGACCAGTACGACGACCACGAACTCGACGGCGACCAGCCGGACGGTGTCCGGATCCCGGTCGGCCCCGCGGGTGACACGGACCCGACCGAGGCCCTGCCCTACGGCGGGGACGACGACGAGGTCAAGCGCGTCGAGACGGCGCTCTACACCCGCATCGGCGAGCAGTCGCCCGAGCACCGGCTCTCGGCGACCCGCCGCGCCGTCGAGCTCCTCGGCGACCCGCACCTGTCGTACCCGGTGATCCACATCACGGGCACCAACGGCAAGACCTCGACCGCCCGGATGGCCGAGAGCATCATCCGCGCGCACGGCCTCCGCACCGGACTCATGACGAGCCCGCACCTGGTGTCCATCCGGGAGCGCATCGTCGTGGACGGCGCACCGATCGCCGCGGACCGCTTCGTGGAGAACTGGGACGACATCGCCCCCGTCCTCGAGCTGACCGACAAGGAGCTCACCGACAAGGGCGAGCTCCCGCTGACCTTCTTCGAGGCGCTGACGGTCCTCGCCCTGGCGTGCTTCGCCGAGGCGCCGGTCGATGTCGCCGTGATCGAGGTCGGCATGGGCGGCGAGTGGGACTCCACGAACGTCGTGCAGAGCCAGGTGCAGGTGTTCACACCGATCGCGATCGACCACGCCAAGCAGCTCGGGAACACCGTGGCCGAGATCGCCCGCACGAAGTCGGGGATCATCAAGCCGTCCTCGTCCGTCGTGTCGAGCGCGCAGTCGGCCGAGGCGCTCGCCGAGCTCGAACGTGCGGCGGAGCTCACCGAGTCGACCCTCGCGGTCGAGGGCGCCGGGTTCTCCGTCGTCGACGTCACACCGGCGGTCGGCGGGCAGCTCATCACCGTGCAGGGGATCGCCGGACGCTACGACGACCTGTTCCTCCCGCTGTTCGGGCAGCACCAGGCGCACAACGCCGCCGTCGCGATCGCCGCGGTCGAGTCGTTCCTCGGCCGGGGCTCGCAGCCCCTCGACGAGGACGTCCTCTCCGAGGGGCTCGCCGGCGCGACCAGCCCCGGGCGGCTCCAGCCGATCGCCCAGGGCCCGACCCTCGTGGTCGACGCGGCGCACAACCCGCACGGTGCCCGCGCCCTCGCCGAGGCCCTGCCGGTGGCGTTCCCGTCCGGCCACGTCGTCGGCGTCGTCGGGATCCTCGGCGACAAGGACGCCCGCGGGTTCGTCCGTGCGCTGAAGGGCACGATCGCGACGTTCGTCGTGACCCAGCCCCCCGGTGACCGTGCGCTCGACGCGGACGAGTTCGCCCGGATCGTCGTCGACGAGGTCGGCGAGGACCGGGTCGTCGTCGAGCCCTCGCTCGCCGCCGCGCTGCAGGAAGCACGCGACCTGGCGGACGAGGCGGACGCCGACGACGCCATGGTGCTCGTCGCGGGCTCCATCGTGATGGTGGGGAAGGTCATGGACCTGGTCCACTCCGAAGGCGGGACGAAGTGACGGACGCACCACGGGCCTCCAGGCCGGGCCGCGCGCCCCGCACGCGCAGGCCGCGACGCGAACGCGGGGCGCAGGAGAGCCTGCTGTCGATCGCCCTCGTGCTCGAGGCGATCATGTTCTTCTTCCCGACGCTCGTCGTGTTCGGCAAGGGGACCCTCCCACCGGCCGTGGCGTTCGGCGGCGGCATCGGTGCGATGGTCGTGCTGGCGCTGGCCTCACGTCTGACCGGCAAGCCCGCCGGTGTATGGTTCGGGTGGCTGCTGCAGGCGGCCATCCTCGCCACCGGGTTCATCGAACCGTTCATGTTCGCGGTCGCCGTGGTGTTCCTGGCGCTGTGGGTCTTCTGCTTCGTCAAGGGCGGTCAACTCGACCCTCAGAACGCCGCGCGCCGAGCGGCCATGGGCGAGGACTGACCACCACATTCGACCCCGAACACAGGGAGTACTGCGTGTCCGACCTCGAAGAGACCCTCGTCCTCGTCAAGCCCGACGGCGTCGCCCGCCAGCTCACCGGTGAGATCCTCCGCCGGATCGAGGCCAAGGGCTACGAGATCGTCGACCTGAAGATGCTGACGGCTCCGCGTGACCTGCTCGACGCCCACTACGAGGAGCACCAGGGCAAGCCGTTCTTCGAGCCGCTCGTCGAGTTCATGCAGTCCGGCCCGGTCGTCGCCGTGCGCGTCGCCGGCAACGCCGTCATCGCCGGCTTCCGGTCGCTCGCCGGCACGACCGACCCGACCTCTGCCGCGCCGGGCACCATCCGTGGTGACCTCGGCCGCGACTGGGGCCTCAAGGTGCAGCAGAACCTGGTGCACGGCTCGGACAGCCCCGAGTCGTCGGCGCGCGAGCTCGCGCTCTGGTTCGCCTGAGACGCGGGGCTCGACCATGACGAACAACGACCGTCCCACCAAGAACGAGCGCCGTCAGCACGCGCGTGACGTCGCGCGGCAGCGTGCCGACGCCGAGAAGCGCCGCAAGCGCCGCAACCGCTGGTTCCTCCAGGGCGGCATCGGCATCGGCATCATCGCGATCGCGGCCATCGTCGCGATCGTCATCGTGAACGTGAACAACGCGAACACGGTGTCGGCCACCGGCCCGAAGAACATGGCGACCGGTGCGATCCAGTTCACCGCTCAGGACGGCAAGGTCGCTCCGGTGACCACGAAGGCCGTGACGGCGAACGGGACCCCCTCGGCCGTGCCGACCGCGAACGCCGACGGCACCGTCGCGGTGACCGAGTACGTCGACTGGGCCTGCCCGGTCTGCAAGCAGTTCGAGGCCGCCTACGCCGACCAGATCCTCGCCAAGGTGCAGTCCGGCGACGCGACCCTGGCAATCCAGCCGGTGTCGATCCTCGACCGCAGCTACCAGAACACGCGCTACGCCAGCCGTGCCGCGAACGCCGCCATGTGCGTCGCGAACTACGCCCCGGACAAGTTCCTCGACGTCCAGACGCAGTTCTTCGACAACCAGCCGGAAGAGGGCACCGCGGGTCTGACGAACGCCGAGATCGCGAAGCTCGTGAAGGCGGGCGGCGCGACCGGTTCGAACGTCTCCGAGTGCCTGTCGAGCGAGCAGTTCAAGGGCTGGGTGACGAAGTCGACCAAGGCCGTCGTCGCCGACCCGGCACTGCAGGGCACCCAGGGCTTCGGCACGCCGACCGTCCTGGTGAACGGCAAGAAGGTCGAGACGCTGAGCGACGTCATCACCGAGATCGACGCCGCCGCGAAGTAGTCCGCACCCTCTGCCGGCCCGCGACCACCTGCCGCAGGCTCGCACAACCACAGTCGCCCCGAACCACGCTGATGCGTGGTTCGGGGCGACTGTGGTTGTGCGGGGGCGATCGGCGCCACCGGCGGGCCGGGGGAGCGCCTACGCGGCGCCGCCGTGCTGCTCGACGAACGCGGCGAACGCGTCGGTGTCGGTCAGGGAGCCGTTGTACTGGGACCCGTTCACGATGACCACGGGGGTACCGGTCACCTTGTCGAGCGACGAGTTCGGGATCTTCTCGTTCAGCACGCGGTTCGTCGCGTCACCGACCCACCCGGCGAAGTGCTGGTCGGTGATGCAGGACGTCACCTTCGCGTTCGTCGCCCCGGCCGTCTTCGCCAGGGACGCGAGCTTGTCGTTCGTCAGCCCCCGCGTGCTCTCGGACGGCTGGTTCTCGTAGAGCGCCGTGTTGTACGCCAGGAACGCGTCCGGGTCGTAGTTCGCCACGCAGGCGGCCGCGGCGGCGGAACGGGTGGAGTACTTCGACCCGAGCGACACCCGGTCGAGCAGGTTGAACGGGTGCAGCTCGAGCGTCGCCGAGCCGGCCTGGACCCACTGCTGGATCTGGGACATCTGGCTCGTCTCGAACTGGTTGCAGTACGGGCACATGTAGTCCGAGTACACCGTGATGTTCGCGACGGAGTCGTCCTGCTTCGTCGGGGTCGGCTTCCCGCCGTCGGGGGTGGCCGACGTCGACACGGGGACGATCTGGCCGTTCACCCCGTGCAGCAGGAGCCCGTCGCTCGCCATGTTCTTCGGCCCGGGGCCGGCCGGTTGCACCGAGTTCGCGATCACCACGACGACGATCGCGATGACCGCGAGCCCGCCGACGATGATCCCGCTGATGCCCAGCGTCTTGTTGCGGCGCCGACGCGCCTGCTCCTTCGCGCGTGCTTCGCGGGCGCGTTCGCGTGCCGCATCCCGCCGTGCCTTCTTGCCGTCGTTCTCGCTCATCGAGTTCGAGCGTAGGTGCTGCCCAGGCGCCGATCGGTCGTCCTGGCTGGGAAGGAACCAGGAATTCGATGACGCGTCATCGAAAACGTCCAGCGGGGGTTCAGGACGACGTCCGGAGACGGGTCAGAAGGAGGACAGGATCGTCGGGAACTTGATGAGGATCGTCACGACGATGACCAGGTAGTTCGCCAGCGGGAACGCCCAGCAGAAGGGGAGCAGCGCCCGGCCGACCCGTTGCGTGCGGGCGCCGAACCGGCCCTGCGCGGCGTTCCAGATCGTGAACACCCAGAACAGCGGGATCGTCATCGACCAGACGAGCATGCACCACGGGCAGAGCGCGCCGATGAACCACACCGTCTGGGTGAACAGCCACGTCACGAACACCCACGCCAGGAACACGCCCGCGTTGAACGCGATCCAGAACCAGCGCGATCCGTTCCGGAAGCCCGCGAGCAGCATCACCGCGACCGCGATCGGCGCGACGAAGCCCATCACGCCGAGCAGTGGGTTCGGGAAGCCGAACAGGTGCCCCTGCCAGCTCGCCATCACGTCCGAGCAGCTGATGAACGGGTTGACGTCGCAGGACAGAACCTTCTTGGGGTCCGCGTACTTCGCGAACTCGTCCAGGACGAGCGAGAACGACCCGTACAGGCCCACCAGACCGGTGATCAGCAGGAAGACCGCCATGGCGATCGGACGTCGGACGGCAGGGGCTGGCGTGCTCACCGCGTCATCATCGCATGCGTGTTCCGGTCCTTTCCCCGTGCGGCATGCGATAATCGCTGCATGTCGTGCGGCCGATCCGCGCGACGACGAAAGCTTTCCGGGCGCCGCCCGGACGATCAGGTGTGGTGAGAGCACACCGTGACCGGGACTCGCGTCACTCCGACGCCGAGCCGGACGGGCCGGGTGCCCGAGACGGAACGGCTGCGGACACCACAAGTTGCCGCACCGGTCACAAGACAGCGAACGCGGGGGCGTGGTCGCCACCCGTTACAACTACAGAATTCCCGCCGTCCGACACGGGCGCGAGCGGGGTCAAGGAGTGCACCAGGTCCATGGTGGAGCAGAACAACGACAACACGAACAACGAAGAAGTCGCGCCGAAGCGTCGCGGTCGCCTGTTCGGCGGCCGTCGCGCCCGGTCGACCGGCCAGGAGGCCCGTGGGGACGTCACGCAGACGCCCCCCGCGGACGACACGGTCGCGCTGACGGACGAGGCGGTCGCCGCCCACGGGTCGGCTGCCGCTGTGTCCGAGCCTGCGCCTCCGTCCGCGCCTGTCGCGGCATCGGTCTCGGTCGAGGTCGACGCGGTCGCGAGCCCGAGCGCCGAGCCGCACGACGTGAGCACGGTCACCGGCGACCTGCCGGTGGTGGACGTGACCACGGTCGACGGCGCGAGCGACGGGGCGGAGACGCACCGCGCCTCCAGGGCCGTTGCCGATTCCGAGGCCTCCGACACGCCCGCCGGGCCGGAGACGCCCAAAGCGGCCGAGCCGTTCGTCCCGAAGGCGACGAGCACCCTCAGCCTGATCTTCCACGCGCCGGTCCTGCCGGAGGTGCCGGAGCAGTCGTACCGCGCGTCCCGCGTGGACGAGGACGACGACGAGCAGGGCGGCAGCCGCCGCCGTTCCCGCCGTCGTGGGACCAGCGCCGAGCGCGACCTGCGTGAGCCGCGCGAAGCGCGTGAACAGCGCGAGCCGCGTGAGCCGCGCGACCACCAGGAACCCCGCCGCCGCGAGGTCGAGTACATCACCGAGCCCCAGAAGGTGAAGGGCTCGACCCGGCTCGAGGCGAAGAAGCAGCGCCGTCGTGACGGTCGTGACGCCGGGCGTCGTCGCCAGGTCGTGACCGAGGACGAGTTCCTCGCCCGCCGCGAGAGCGTCGACCGGCAGATGATCGTCCGGTCGAGCTCCTCGTTGATCGAGATCGGCGTGCTCGAGGACAACGTCCTCGCCGAGCACTACGTGACCAAGTCGCAGAACGTGTCGCTCATCGGCAACGTGTACCTCGGCAAGGTCCAGAACGTCCTGCCCTCGATGGAGGCGGCGTTCGTCGACATCGGACGCGGTCGCAACGCCGTGCTCTACGCGGGCGAGGTCGACTGGAACTCCGTCGACACCGGCAACCACGGGCGCCGCATCGAAGCCGCCCTGAAGCCCGGCGACAAGGTGCTCGTGCAGGTCACGAAGGACCCGGTCGGCCACAAGGGCGCCCGCCTCACCAGCCAGGTCTCGCTGCCCGGCCGATACCTCGTGTACGTGCCGAACGGCTCGATGAACGGCATCTCCCGGAAGCTCCCGGACACCGAGCGCGCGCGCCTCAAGAAGATCCTCAAGGAGGTCCTCCCGGAGCACGCCGGCGTAATCGTCCGCACCGCTGCGGAGGGTGCGACCGAGGAGCAGCTGACCCGCGACGTCCAGCGCCTCACCAGCCAGTGGGAGGCCATCCAGAAGAAGGTCGCGAACGGCCAGGCGCCGGTCATGCTGCACTCCGAGCCGGACCTGCTCGTCAAGATCGTCCGCGACGTCTTCAACGAGGACTTCACGAAGCTCATCATCGACGGCGAGTCCGCACGGGCCACCATCGACGAGTACCTGACCGCGGTCGCGCCCGACCTCAAGGACCGCGTCGAGCTCTACGACGGGCCGGACTCCTTCGAGGAGTACCGCCTCAACGAGCAGATCGAGAAGGCCCTCGACCGCAAGGTGTGGCTGCCCTCCGGCGGTTCGCTCGTGATCGACCGCACCGAGGCCATGACGGTCATCGACGTCAACACGGGGAAGTTCGTCGGGTCCGGCGGCAACCTCGAGGAGACGGTCACGAAGAACAACCTCGAGGCCGCCGAGGAGATCGTCCGCCAGCTCCGCCTGCGCGACATCGGCGGCATCATCGTCGTCGACTTCATCGACATGGTCCTCGAGTCGAACCGCGACCTCGTGCTGCGTCGTCTCGTCGAGTGCCTCAGCCGTGACCGGACGAAGCACCAGGTCGCCGAGATCACCTCGCTCGGCCTCGTGCAGATGACCCGCAAGAAGATCGGCGTGGGGCTCCGCGAGTCCCTCGACGAGGTCAACGCGAAGGTCAACGACAACAACGCCGACCCGGGTCCGTCGAAGAGTCGTCGCAAGGGTCGTGGCAACGGCAGTACGCCGAACGGCGGCTCGAACGGCAGCGGGTCGAACGGCAGCTCGTCGAACGGCAACGGCGGCAACGGCGGCGGCCAGGAGTCGAAGTCGTCGCAGGCGCACCAGATCACCGACGACGTGAAGAACGCGCTCTCGCGCATCGCCGCGTCGACGATCCCGCACGAGGAGCACGACACCCACGCGTCCGCTCCGACAGCGTCCGTCGACAGTCCGTCGTCGCCGGAGTCGCCGGAGTCGCCTTCGTCGCCGGTGTCCCCGGTGTCGTCGCCGGAGTCGGTCGAGCAGGGGGAGCAGTCCTCCGGCCCGAAGCGTCGTCGCCGTCGTGGTGGCCGCGGAGCCGGTGCGCCGGACTCTGCGTCGTCGAACGAGCAGTCGACCGAGCAGTCGACCGAGTCCGCCGCGCCGGTCGCTCCCGCAGCTACGCCGGTCGCCGAGCCGGCTGCTCCTGCGGCTGCTCCGGTGGCCGAGCCGGCTGCTCCGGTGGCGGAGAAGGCCGCCAAGGCCCCGGCTCGTCGCCGGGTCAGCTCGAGTGCCCCGGTGACCCCGAACGAGACCTCGGTCGCGATCCTCGACATCCCGATCGCCGCCACCAAGCGCGAGCCGCGGAAGGTCAGCGGTGACGCCGAGTCCCTGCTCGACTCCGTCCTGCAGGCGCTCCCGGAGCCGAAGCAGCCGGGGCAGGGCCGGTCGCGCTCACGCCGGGTCTCGTCGCCGAGCATCAGTGCGCCGGCGAACACCGACGGCGACACGACCGACGACGGCCCCGTGATCCTGGGGAACTGACGATGTCGAACCCGGGCGACCCCGAGCGGTCGCAGCAGGACCGTGGGTTCTACGGTGCGGGCTGGTCCCAGCCCGCACCGGGCCCCCAGGGCCAGCAGCAGCAGGGCGGTGGACAGCACGGGGCGCCGCAGTACGGGGCGCCGCAGTACGGGGCTCCGCAGTACGGCGCGCCGCAGTACGGTGCGCCCCAGTACGGGCCGCCGCAGCCCGGGCCGTACGCCGGGCCTCCGTCCGTGCAGCAGCAGCGACGTCCGCGTCCCGAGGCCGATCCGCGTCGGGCGTTCGCGCCGGGCGCCTCGGTCACGAACACTGCCGGGGCGCTCATCGCCGTGGTGTCGCTCGTGCTCGTCGAGTTCGTCTCCGGGCTCATCGGGCTGCTCGGGACGTCGCTCGTGGTGCACCCGTTCTCGTCCTACGGTGCGGGCAACAGCCTGATCGGGGGCTTCGTCACCGGGGTCTTCGCCGCGCCGTTCCCGTTCTACGCCGGAGCCTTCCTCGCCCTGGCGTTCCTCACCCCGATCACCCGACGCAGCCCGCTGCCGACGGTGCTGCTCCGCGCGGTGCTCGCCGGAGCCGCCGGGACCATCGCGCTCGCGCTCGTGGGCGTGTTCACGGGCTCGATCGGAGCCGTCCGGTACGGGGGAGCACGACTCGTCATGGACGTCGTCACGTCCCCGCTCCAGAACGGCGTGCCCTTCACGGTGATGCTGCTGGCGACGTCGACCGCGGCGTGGCTGTGGCTCGGACGACCCCGTGGTGGGCGCCGTGCGGCAGGGACCCCTGGCACGCCCGGCACCGTCCGTCCTGCCGACGCCGTGCCGCCCGCGACCGTGCAGACGGCTCCCGTGCAGCAGCACCAGCAGCAGCACCAGCACTCGGTGCCTTCGCATTCGGTGCCCGTGCAGTCCGGAGTGCAGCAGCCGCAGCAGCCTCCTGTGCCGCCGTACGGCGGTCAGCAGCCCCCGGCGAACCCCTGGGGCGGTCCGGCGCCCCGCTGAGCCCACAGGGCCCGTACGGTGCCGCGCGAGCTCGCACGGTGCGAGGCCCGCGGTTCCACGGTGCGAGGTTCCACGTCCGGTGCGAGGTCCTGACCCTCGCACGACGCACGGAACCTCGCACCGTTCGTGCGTCGGGCGCGGGACCTCGCACGGTGCGAGGTGGTGCCGGGTCAGTACCCGCGCTTGTCCCGCTGCGTGACCCGCAGCCCGCTCGCGATGAGGCGCAGGACCAACTCGCGCCCGGTGACCGCCGTGGCCCCGGCAGCGACGAGTTCGTCGTACCGCGCGAGGGGCACGTCGTAGTGGTCGTGGTCGAACGCGCGGCGCGGGATCCCGGCCCGTTCGGCGAACGCGTGCAGTTCGTCGTAGGATCGGTCACTGACGAGGTGTGACCACACCGTGTCGTGCGCAGGCCAGGTCGGCGGATCGATCAACACGGTCACACGAGCAACTCTACGTGTGTCGCCGTTTGACCGAACGTAGGGGCATCGAGTATTCTCGATCCCTGGTGTCAGCGGGCCATTCTGCCTGCGTCGCCGATCGGGCCCGGGCTCCGGGAGCCGCTCGTGCAGAAGTGGGCACCCGAGACTTCCCTCAAGCAGAGTTACGTAAGGATTTCCACGTGGTTTACGCAGTAGTGCGCGCCGGCGGCCGTCAGGAAAAGGTCGAGGTCGGGACGATCATCACCCTCGACCGCGCCAAGGCAGACGACAAGGGCAACATCGACCTCGCCCCGGTGCTCCTCGTGGACGGTGACAAGATCACGTCGGCCGCTTCCGAGCTCGCCAACGTGACCGTCACCGCCGAGGTGCTCGAGGACCTCCGCGGTCCGAAGGTCATCATCCAGAAGTTCAAGAACAAGACCGGGTACAAGAAGCGTCAGGGTTTCCGCGCTGAGCTCACCCGTGTCAAGATCACCTCGATCGCGTAAGGCGGGAGTAGAAGATGGCACACAAGAAGGGTGCGAGCTCCACTCGCAACGGTCGTGACTCGAACGCACAGCGCCTCGGCGTGAAGCGCTTCGGTGGGCAGGTCGTCAACGCCGGCGAGATCATCCTCCGCCAGCGCGGTACCCACTTCCACCCGGGCGCCAACGTCGGCCGCGGTGGCGACGACACGCTGTTCGCCCTCTCGGCCGGTTCGGTCGAGTTCGGCACCAAGGGCGGCCGCAAGGTCGTCAACATCGTCAACGCGTAAGCAGTTCGACGATCTGATCTGCGCTCAGGCGACTGAGCGGGAGGGGCGGGCCGAGTGCCCGCCCCTCCTTCGGTTTTTCGCGGGTGAGCACTGCTCCCCGCACGACAAGGAGTGGAACCATGGCGACCTTCGTCGACCGCGTGACCCTGCACCTGACCGCGGGGAACGGCGGTAACGGCTGCGTGTCGGTCCGCCGTGAGAAGTTCAAGCCCCTCGCCGGCCCGGACGGCGGCAACGGCGGGGACGGTGGCGACATCGTGCTCGTCGCCGACCCCAACGTGACGACCCTGCTCGGGTACCACCGTTCACCGCACCGTTCCTCGAAGAACGGCCAGCCCGGCATGGGCGACCACCGCAGCGGCATCAGCGGCGAGACCCTCGAGCTGCCGATCCCGATCGGCACCGTCGTCCACGACGAGGACGGGTCGGTCATCGCCGACATGACCGAACCGGGCATGCGCGTCGTCATCGCCCCCGGTGGTCAGGGCGGCCTCGGGAACGCGGCACTCTCCACCACGAAGCGCAAGGCCCCGGGCTTCGCGCTCCTCGGGACCGAGGGCTGGGCCGGTGACGTCAGCCTCGAGCTGAAGACCATCGCGGACGTCGCCCTCGTCGGGTTCCCGAGCGCCGGCAAGTCCTCGCTCATCGCCGCGATCTCCGCAGCGAAGCCGAAGATCGCCGACTACCCGTTCACGACCCTCACGCCGAACCTCGGCGTCGTCGAGTCCGGCTCCTCCCGCTTCACCGTCGCGGACGTCCCCGGTCTCATCGAGGGCGCGTCGGAGGGCAAGGGCCTCGGCCTCGAGTTCCTCCGCCACGTCGAGCGGTGCGAGGCCCTGCTGCACGTCATCGACTGTGCGACGCTCGACCCGGGCCGCGACCCGATCAGCGACCTCGACGTCATCCTCGGCGAACTCGAGCGCTACCCGGTCCCCGAGGGCCAGGTCCCGCTGCTCGAGCGCCCGCAGATGATCGCGCTCAACAAGGTCGACGTGCCCGAGGCCGCCGAGCTGGCCGAGTTCGTGACCGCCGAGCTCGAAGCGCGGGGCTACCGCGTCTTCCCGATCTCCACCGCGTCCCGCAAGGGCCTGCGCGAGCTGACGTTCGCGCTGGCCGACGTCGTGGAGCAGGCACGCGCCTCCCGGGCTGCCGAGCCGGCGGTCGAGCGCATCGTGCTCCGCCCCAAGGCGGTCAACGAGAAGCCGTACACGATCCGCGCCGAGGGCGGCGAGGAGCACCGCTTCTACCGCATCCGCGGTGCCAAGCCGGAGCGCTGGGTGCAGCAGACCGACTTCACCAACGAAGAGGCCATCGGCTACCTCGCCGACCGCCTGGCGAAGCTCGGCGTCGAGGACGGCCTGTTCAAGGCCGGCGCCGTCGCCGGGTCCACCGTCGTCATCGGTGGCGACGGCGGGACGATCTTCGACTGGGAGCCCACGCTCACCTCGACCGCCGAACTCATCACGAGTGCCCGCGGTACCGACGCACGCATCGGGGCGACCTCGCGTCCGACCCGCAACGAGCGTCGTGAGGAGTACTTCGAGCGGATGGACGGCAAGGCCGCGGCCCGCGCCGAGCTCGAACAGGAGCGCATCGCCGGCCTGTGGGCGGACGACGACGACTACGAGACGGACGGGACCGTCGCCACCGACTCGTCGGGGCGCGGTTCCGACCACGACGAGGACTGATCGCAGCATGACCGACACGACCGCGCGCACCGGCCTCGGACCCGTCACCCGGCGTGAGGACATCCCGCGTGCGCGGCGGATCGTGGTCAAGGTCGGCTCGTCGTCGGTCAGCGGTGACAACACCGGGCAGATCGCTCCGCTCGTCGACGCGATCGCCGCGGCACACGGTCGCGGGACCGAGGTCGTGCTGGTGTCCTCGGGTGCCATCGCGACGGGGTTCCCGTTCCTCGGGCTCGAGGGCCGACCGGACGACCTCGCCACGCAGCAGGCCGCGGCCGCCACCGGGCAGAACGTCCTGATGTTCCGGTACCAGAAGGAACTCGACCGGCACGGGGTCGTCGCCGCGCAGATCCTCCTCACCGCGGGGGACCTGCAGAACCCCACGCACCGGGTGAACGCGCAGCGGGCGATCGACCGGCTGCTCGCCCTGCGGGTGCTGCCGATCGTGAACGAGAACGACACGGTCGCCACCCACGAGATCCGCTTCGGCGACAACGACCGGTTGGCGGCACTCGTCGCCCGGCTGCTCGGCGCGGACGCGCTCGTGCTGCTCTCCGACGTCGAGTCGCTCTACACGCGGCCCCCGGAGCAGCCCGGCGCGGAGCCCATCACCGAGGTGCCGTTCGGCGACGAGCTCGCCGGGGTCACCTTCGGGTCCATCGGTACGGCTGGCGTCGGCACCGGCGGAGCGGGCACGAAGGTCGCCGCTGCGCGGCTCGCCGCCGAGGCGGGCACGTCGGTCCTCGTGACGGCGACGGCGCTCGTGGAGCGCGCGCTCGCGGGTGACCAGGTGGGGACCTGGTTCGAGGCGGCTCCGCGGTCCTGATCCCCGGCACTGCCGCCTGGAGGCACGGTGCCGGTCCGGCACGCCGCCTGACGCCCGTCGGGTGGCCGGTCGCGCACCCTCGCGACGCCCGTCACCGGGGGAGGGCCGCGCCTACAATCGAGGCATGTCGCTGACCGCTCCCGCACCGACCCTGACCGACAAGCTGGTCGCCGCGCGCGGCGCCTCGTCGGCCCTCGCCACGGCGACCACCGCGGTGAAGGACGCGGCGCTCCTCGCGATCGCCGCGGATGTGCGCACGGCGACGGACGAGATCGTCGCGGCGAACCACGACGACCTGGTCGCGGGCGAGGAGGGCGGGCTGACCTCGGGGCTGCTCGACCGGCTGCGGCTCGACGCCGCGCGGATCGAGGCCCTCGCGGCCGCGGTCGAGCACGTCGTGGGGCTCACCGACCCCGTCGGGCAGCACGTCCGCGGCTCCCGCCTGCCGAACGGCCTGCAGCTCTCGCAGGTGCGGGTGCCGTTCGGTGTCGTCGGGGCGATCTACGAAGCGCGCCCGAACGTCACGGTCGACATCGCGAGCCTGGCGCTGAAGAGCGGCAACGCGGTGGTGCTCCGCGGCGGGTCCGCGGCCGCACGGACCAACGCGGTGCTGGTCGCCCGCATCCAGGACGCCGTGGCCTCGGTCGGGCTGCCCCGCGAGCTCGTGCAGACCATCGACGAGTTCGGCCGCGCCGGCGCCACCGAGCTCATGCGTGCACGCGGGCTGGTCGACGTCCTCATCCCGCGGGGGAGCGCATCGCTCATCCAGACCGTCGTCACCGAGTCCCGGGTCCCCGTGATCGAGACCGGGGCGGGCGTCGTGCACGTCTTCCTCGACGAGTCGGCACCGCTCGACCGGTCGGTCGACATCGTGCTCAACAGCAAGGTGCAGCGCCCGAGCGTGTGCAACGCCCTCGAGACGCTCCTCGTGCACGAGCGGGCGGCGGAACGGCTGCTGCCCGTCCTCGCGGACCGGCTGCGTGCAGCTGGGGTGACGCTCCGTGGTGACGAGGCCACGCGGGTCATCGTCCCCGGCGTGCTCCGCGCGACGGACGACGACTGGGCGACGGAGTCCATGGACCTCGACCTGTCGATCCGGGTCGTCCCCGACGTCGACGCGGCGATGGCCCACATCGCACGGTGGTCGACCCACCACACCGAGTCCATCGTCACGAACGACGTCGACACCGCAGAGCGCTTCATCGCCGAGGTGGACTCCGCGGTCGTGATGGCGAACGCCTCGACCCGGTTCACCGACGGTGGCGAGTTCGGTTTCGGTGCCGAGGTCGGGATCTCCACGCAGAAACTGCACGCCCGCGGGCCGATGGGGCTGCCCGAACTCACGAGCACCAAGTGGATCGTGCGCGGCCAGGGCCAGATCCGCGGCTAGACTGAACGGCGAATTCCCCCGACCGAACGGAGCATCGGACACATGACCTTCCTCGCTGAAGCCGCTGAGCACGCCTCCGGCGTCCCCGCGTACGTCTTCCCGCTCGTCGGCGCGCTGTTCTTCGCGTTCCTCGGCTTCGTCACGTGGAGCTTCCGCGACGTCGCCTACCGTCACTCGCAGAAGTTCGAGGCCACCCGCCACCACGAGACGGGTGTCGACGAGTTCGGTCACACCAAGATCTGACCTGCCACTCCATGCTCGAGAGCACGGGTCGTCCGCGCATCGGTGTGATGGGTGGCACGTTCGACCCGATCCACAACGGCCACCTGGTGGCCGCGTCCGAGGTCGCGCGTGCGTTCGACCTCGACGAAGTGGTCTTCGTCCCCACCGGTCAGCCGTACATGAAGTCCGGCGTCACCGACGCGGAACACCGCTACCTGATGACCGTCGTGGCCACCGCGTCCAACCCGATGTTCACGGTCAGCCGCGTCGACATCGACCGTCCGGGCCCGACGTACACGGTCGACACGCTCCGCGACCTGCACGCCCAGCGGCCCGATGCGCAGCTCGTCTTCATCTCCGGCGCAGACGCCGTCCAGCAGATTGTCGACTGGAAGGACCATGATGACATCTGGGGACTCGCGCACTTCGTCGCCGTGACACGTCCGGGACACGCCTTGAGCATCACAGGATTGCCCGAACGAGACGTAAGCTTGCTCGAAGTTCCCGCGCTGGCGATATCGTCGACCGATTGCCGCGACCGGGTGAGACGCGGTTTCCCCGTGTGGTACTTGGTCCCCGACGGTGTCGTCCAGTACATCTCCAAGCACCATCTGTATCGGAGCGTTGCATGAGTTCGTCCGACGCGCAGCCGCCTCTGTCGCGGCGCCAGGCGCGCGAGCGGGAGCGTGCCGCCGCAGCCGGTGCGCAGCCCGCGACGCCACCACCCACCGTCGCCGCACCGGCCGACGAGCCGGAAGCCCGCCGCCGTCCCGGGTCCCACGTCGCGCCCGCGCCCGGGGCTCCCGCGCAGTCCGCCGTGCCGTCGGTGCCGTCCGGCGAGCCGACGACGCCGTCCGGTGTGCCGTCCGCGCCGCCGGCCTCCGCGACCGAGATCGTCCCCGGCAGCGGTGGACTCACCCGTCGCCAGATCCGTCAGATGCGTGCAGCCGAGGGGCAGGCGATCCAGCCGGTCCCGTTGCAGAACCCGACGCCCCAGTCATCCGACCGCACCGTGGAGGACGTGCTCGGGTCGGTCGATGCGCTCCAGGCGGAGCCGCGGCCGAACGACACCGACGATGCTCCGTCGGCGGAGCCCGCCGCCGAGACCGTCGTGCTGGACCAGGCCGCCGTCGCCCAGGCCACCGAGGCCGACGGTTCGCCCGACGCCCTCGAGCCCCTCGACGAGGCGGCCGCGCACAGCGAGGAGCCGCGTCGGCACCGTTCGACCTGGGCCCCGCCGGACGCCGACGTACCGGAGCCCGACGCCGCTGCTGACGCTGACGTCGTGCTCGACGCCGACGCCGACGCCGAGCCGGTCGCCGACGCCGACGTCGCTGCCGATGCACCCGCAGGCACCGCAAGTGCCCCTGTTGCTGCTCCGCTGCCGACACTGCCCCCGGGGATCGCGTCGTCGACCCCGGCGGTGTTCCCGCTCTCCCTCGACGGGGACGACACGAACGACGACACGAACGACGACACGAACGAGGTGCCCGTCCAGGCCGCACCCTCGTCGGCCTCCCGTCCGGTGAGCGCGCCGACCTCGGCCCCGCGAGCCGCCGACCGCGCAGGCGATGCCCCGGCCGAGACGGAAGCGCCGCGCATCCCCGCCTCGTTCCAGCGTCCGGTCGAGCCGAAGCCCGTCACGACGGCGTTCGAACCGCCGGTCGGTCACTGGTCGCAGCAGGCCCACGACTCGCACGACACCGAGGTCCACGACGCCGCGACGGGCACCCGCCGCGTCGCCGTGAACAACACGAACGCGATCATCCTGCCGAACTCGGCCCTGGCCGACCCGACCGGGGCGCTGAACGCCACCGGCGAGGTCATCCTCACCGGGTCGATCGACCTGCCCGCCTCGCTGTCCTCGACCGGGTCGCACCGGCCGATCGACGGTGCAGAGGTCGACCGGCTGCTCGAGCAGCACGACGAACAGCCCGACACGGACGCCAGCCCGGTCCGTGCCAGCCGAGCGGTGTCGAGCCACACCTCGACCCGTCAGGTGGTGCTCGCGGCCGCGAAGCCGAAGGAGTCGCGCACGCCGCTCATCCTCGGCGTGACGGTCGGCGCCGTCGGGGTCGCCGCAGCCGCGGTGATCATCGTGGCCCTCGTCACCACCCACACGTTCGGCGGCTAGACACCGCCACCGACACCCGGTCACCACGGTGCTCCCTCGACCTCGGCCTGGCCGCCGTCGGTGGGGTGGCTTATGATCAGGACCCATCAAGCGATCCGGCACACTGCCGGTTCGACGACCGGAAGGAATCCGTGACCGCCTCCTCACGTGCACAGGAACTCGTGCAGATCGCCGCTCAGGCGGCCGACGCCAAGCAGGCCGAGGACCTCGTCGCTCTCGACGTGACCGGGCCGCTGCAGCTCACTGACGTGTTCCTGCTCGCGACCGGCCGGAACGAGCGCAACGTGCTCGCCATCGCGGACGAGATCGAAGAGCGCCTCCTCGAAGCCGGGGCCAAGCCGCTCCGCCGTGAAGGCCGGAGCGAGGGCCGCTGGGTCCTCATCGACTTCGGCGACATCGTCGTGCACGTCTTCCACGAAGAAGACCGCCAGTACTACTCGCTCGAGCGCCTCTGGTCGGACTGCCCGACCATCCCGCTCGAGATCACGGTGGACCACACCGCCTAGTTGCGACGCGCCCGGGTGGCGGTGACGATTTCGTTGCCCGGCGTTCGCATGGTGTACGCTTCTATGGTGCCTCCGGGGAACCGGGGGCAACGGCAGCAACATCGTCCGGGTCTGTGGCGCAGCTGGTAGCGCACCTGCATGGCATGCAGGGGGTCAGGGGTTCGAGTCCCCTCAGATCCACCAACATCCCCCGTGGTTCCTCGGAACCGCGGGGGTTTCGTCGTTCCCGGGGGCAGGTGCTGAGGCCGCTACGCTGAGCGCATGAGCAGCGACGCACCCCTGTCCGGTTCCGCCCTGACGATCACCGCCGGCGGCTACACGGCCGAGATCGCCTCCGTCGGGGCGACGCTGCGGACGCTCCGGCACGAGGGCCGCGACCTCGTGGTGCCGTTCGACGCCGACGAGGTCCGTCCGGCCTTCCGCGGTGCCGTCCTCGCCCCGTGGCCGAACCGGGTCGTCGACGGGCAGTACTCCTTCGGCGGGACCGAGCACGAGCTCGCGCTGACCGAACCGAGCCGCCAGCACGCGCTCCACGGCCTGGTCGCCTGGACCGACTTCCGCATCGCCTCGCACGAGCCCGACCGCGCGGTCCTCGCGACGACGGTGCCCGCGCAGGCCGGCTACCCGTTCCGCGTCGAGGTGCTCGTCGAGTACCGCGTCGACGCCGAGGGGCTGCACACGACCATCACCGGGACGAACACGGGTCCGGACGCCGCGCCGTGGGGGACCGGCCCGCACCCCTACCTCGTCGGCGGCGAGGGCCGTGTTGACGACTGGACCCTGACGCTCCCGGCCGCCGAGGTGCTCGAGGTCACCGAGGACCGGCTCGTCCCGACCGGGCTGGCCCCGGTGCACGACGAGTTCGACCTGCGGTCAGCGACCCGCATCGGCGACCGGTTCATCGACCACGCGTACACCGGGTTCGAGCGTGATGCCGCGGGCGTCGCCACGATCGTCCTCACCGCGGCGGACGAGCGCGGTGTCCGTGTCACGTTCGGGCCGGAGTGCCCGTGGGTGCAGGTGCACACCGCCGACCACGTGATCCCCGAGTACCACCGTGCCGGCCTCGCGGTCGAACCGATGACGTGCGCCCCGGACGCGTTCAACGCCGGCACCGACGCCGGTCTCGTCGTGCTCGAGCCGGGCGCGTCGCACGCGGCCTCGTGGACGATCGCGGCGGTCTGACGGCAGCGCCGGGCCCGGCCCGGATCGCGCTCCGGCGGCTGACCACGACGCCCGACCTCGGAGCCCTGGCCGCCGCTGCCGGGTCCGACGTCGTCTGGCTCGACTCCACGCTGCCGGACGGTTCGCCCGCCACCGCGCACGCGCGGGCCCGCTGGTCGGTCCTGGCGTGGACCGACGGCCCGTTCTCGGCACGGTTCCGGCACGAGGCCGGGCGGGCGTCCGTCACGGTGTCCCCGGCGTCGGAGCGGTGGTTCGGCCCCGCCCGCGACGGTGCACGGGCGGCGTTCGACGTGCTCGCCGACCTGCTCGGGCGCACGCCGGTGCTGTCGGAACCGGTCAACGGGTGCGGGTTCGCGCTCGGGTGGGTGGGGTTCCTCGGGTACGAGCTCGGTCGCGAGTCGGGTGGTGCCGACCGCACGGCGGACGGGCACGCGGACGCCGACCTGCGCTTCACGGACCGCGCCGTGGTGGTCGAGGAGGGCGGCTCGGCCTGGGCGCTCGCCCTGGTCACGGATGCGGAACCGGCGGCCAGCGCCGCGAACCGTGCATGGCTCGGGACGGTGACCGACACGCCGACGCGGGCCGACGTCGGTGACGCGCCCACGGGCCTCCAGGCCGCAGCGACCGGACGCGTGACGCGTGCCGCCTACGAGACCGCGGTGGACGCGTGCCGCGCGGAGATCCGCGAGGGCAACGCGTTCCAGGTCTGCCTCACCACCGCCTTCGGGCTGCTCCCGCCGACGGGCCTGGAGGCGCGGGTCGGGTCCGGTACGGACCCCCACCTGGCCGAGTACCTGCGGCTGCGGACGGCGGATCCCGTCCCGTTCGGCGCGTACCTGCGGCTCGGCCCGCTGCGCGTCGCGAGCCGGTCGCCGGAGCGGTTCCTGCGGATCGACGCCGGGGGTTCCGTGCTCGCGGAGCCGATCAAGGGGACCAGGCGGCGACTCGACGACGACGCCGCCGACGCGGTGGTGCGCGCCGAGCTCGCCGCGAGTGCCAAGGACCGCGCGGAGAACGTGATGATCGTCGACCTGCTGCGGAACGACCTGCTCCGGACGGTGCTGCCGGGGTCGGTGCACGTCGACCGGCTCTGCGACGTCGAGACGTACGCGACCGTGCACCAGATGGTGTCGACGATCGGGGCGGTGCTGCCGCCGGGGGCCTCCCGGGCGGCCGTCGTGCGTGCGGCGTTCCCGCCGGGGTCGATGACGGGGGCGCCGAAGACCAGCGCGATGGCGATCGCGGACCGGCTCGAGGGTGCACCGCGAGGCGTGTACTCGGGGGTGATCGGGTACTTCTCGGCGAGCGGCGCGGTCGATCTGTCGGTGGCGATCCGCACACTGGTGACGGTGGTCGACGAGGACTCCGGAAGCGTCCGCTCGCGGACCTTCGGGGCCGGCGGTGCGGTGACGTGGTCGTCGGTCGCGGCGGACGAGGCGGACGAGGTCGAGACGAAGACCCGGTCGGTGCTCGCCGGGGTGGGGGCCGTCGCGCGCTGGTAGATGGTCTCCGGGTCGTTCTCCGTCCTGGGGTGTTTCCGGGTGCCCCGGCGTGTCGAACGCGTGTTCGACACGGTTGTCCACAGGATGTCGGTCCTCGTTGACATCATCGAACACATGTTCGAATATGAGGGCATGCAAACGGCGACGGCACTCCAGTCGTCCGGGGCTCCACCGGAGCCGACCGGGCGATCCGGTGCTGCGCGGCCGGTGCGTCGTGTCGACCACCTGGGGGATGCCCGGGCGACGCTCGAGCGCATCACGTCGTTGCGCTCGCGGGTCACCGAGATGGAGTCCACGCGCGTCGACACCGAGGGGCTGCCCACGGCCGAGGCGCTCGCGCCACTGCTGCCCGGCGGTGCCATCCGCGTCGGGGGCTCCTACGCGGTGCAGGAATCGGTGCTCCTCGCGATCACCATGCTGCAGGCCGCCTCCGCCGCGGGGGCCTGGTGCGCCGTCGTCGGCGTGCCCTCCTTCGGCATCGAGGCAGCGGCCGCCGCCGGCATCGACCTCGAGCGACTCGTGCTCGTGCCGGACCCGGGCGACCAGTGGCTCACCGTGACCGCGGCGCTCGCGGACGTGGCACAGATCGTCCTCACCCGTCCGCTCGGCCGGGTGGTGCCCGGGGACGTCTCCCGGCTGTCGGCGCGGCTGCGGCAGCGCGGTGGGGCGCTCGTCGCGCTCGGGTCCTGGCCGGGGGCCGACGTCACGCTGCGGGTGACGCGCTCCGAGTGGAGCGGCATCGGGGACGGGCACGGCTTCCTGACGGAGCGGCGGGCCACGGTGTCGGCGAGCGGCCGGGCCGGGGCGGGGCGGCCGGTGGACGCCGAACTGCTGCTGCCCGCGGCGGACGGCACCGTGCGTGCCGCCGTGCCGGTCGGTGCGGCGGTCGGCGGCGGTTCGTCGTCCGTGCTGCGTCCCGTGGCGGTGGCGTCGTGAGTCCCCGCGGTGGCGGCCGGTCCCGGACGGGCGGGTCCCGCTCGGCCGGGTCCCGCGTGACCGGAGCGCTCGCCGGGTCCCGCGGCCAGGGCGCTGGGGCCGGGGTGCCCGATGCGCGGGCGATCCGTGCCGACGCACTCGCCCGCGGTGGCGCGCTGCCCGAACCACCCCCCACCCGGACGATCGTGCTGTGGTGCCCGGACTGGCCGGTGATCGCCGCAGCCCGTGCCGCCGGGGAGCCACCGGAGTCACCGTTCGCCCTCGTGGCGAAGGGGCAGGTGTACGCCAGCTCCGCCAGCGCACGGCAGCACGGCGTCGTCCGTGGCCTCCGCGTGCGAGAGGCCCAGGCACGGTGCCCCGAACTCGTCGTGCAGTCCTACGACGACGCCCTCGACCACCGGGCGTTCGAACCGGTCATCCGCGCGGTCGAGGCAGCCGTCCCCGGGGTCGAGGTCCTCCGACCAGGCACCATCGCGCTGCGCTCCCGCGGCCCGGGCCGCTACTACGGCGGTGAGCGGGCGGCCGCGGCCACCCTCGCGGGCATCGCCGCCGACCACGGCGCCCCCGGTGTCCGGGCCGGGGTCGCCGACACCCCGTTCGCCGCCGAGCAGGCCGCACGGGCACGTCCGGTGCGCCCGGGGGAACGCGTCCGGATCGTGCCCGTCGACGGCTCCGCGTCGTTCCTGTCCGGGCTGCCGCTCGGGGTGCTCGGGGACGCCGACCTCGCGATGCTGCTCGGACGGCTCGGCATCGCGACCCTGGGGGAGTTCGCCGCGCTCGGCGACGAACAGGTGCGCGACCGCTTCGGACCCGCCGGGGCGTTCCTGCACCGGCTCGCCGGTGGGCGCGACCCGCGCGAGGTCGCTGCACGGTCGGTCCCGCCCGAGCTCCGGGTCGAGGCAGCGTTCGAACCGCCGCTCGACCGTGCCGACCAGATCGCGTTCGCGTTCCGGCGCTCCGCCGACGACTTCGCCGCACGGCTCCGGACAGCGGGGCTCGTCGCCACCACGATCCGGGTCGGCATCGTCGACGAGCGGGACATCCTGCTCGAACGCACGTGGGTGCACCCCCGGTGGTTCGACGCCGCCGACGTCGTCGACCGGGTGCGGTGGCAGCTCGCCGGCGGGGTCGACCCGACCGGGCTCGAGGCGCCCGTCGTCTCGGTGGTGCTCGAACCCGTCGCGGTGGACGACATGGCGAACCACGAGCGCGGGCTCTGGGGGACCGGACCCGACGAACGGGTGCACCACGCCCTCGCCCGCGTGCAGGGGCTCGTCGGACACGACGGGGTGGTCACACCCCGGATCGGCGGCGGACGAACCCTGGCGGAGCGTGTCGTGCTCGTCCCGTGGGGCGACGCCCCGGTCGGCGGTGAGCGTGCCCTGGCGACCGTGCGTGACCGCCCGTGGCCCGGCAAGCTGCCCGGACCGCCCCCGGCGACCGTGCTCGACCGTCCGCGCCCGGTGGACGTCGTCACCGCCGACGGCGGCACCGTCGACGTCGACGACCGCGGTGCCCTGACCGGGGTGCCCGAAGGGTTCCGGGCCGAGGGGGAGCGCGGCGGCCGGTTCGGTTCCGTCACGGCCTGGGCCGGACCGTGGCCGCTCGTCGTGCGCTGGTGGGAAGCCGGCGGCCGGCGGCTGCACCGACTGCAGCTCGTCGACGCCGAGGGGCGCGCGTGGTACCTGGTGCTCGCCGATCACCGCTGGTGGGCCGAGGCGGTGGCGACGTGATCGTGTGGAAGGGAGTGCACTGATGGGGTACAGCAACCCGCCGATCCCGTGGTCCCAGTTCGAACGCGCCCTGTCCGACAAGCGGAGCCCGGGCAGCACGCACGACGGCGACGGCGGCGACAGCCCGGCCTGGTCCCGCAAACGCGAACCGTACGCACCGACCCCGCCGGTGTCCGACGACGGCAACGTGCCCGTCGTGCCGTACGCCGAGCTCCACGCGCACTCGACGTTCAGCTTCCTCGACGGCGCGAGCGGACCCGAGCACCTCTTCGAAGAGGCGGCACGACTGCACCTGCACGGCCTCGCGCTCACCGACCACGACGGCTTCTACGGTGCTGCCCGGATGGCCGAGGTCGCCGAGGCGTACCCGACCGTCGCGACCGTGTACGGCACCGAGCTGTCCCTCGGGTTGACCGAACCGCAGAACGGCGTCCCCGACCCGGAGGGCACGCACCTGCTGCTGCTCGCCGACGGGCAAGAGGGCTACCACCGGCTCGCCGGTGCCGTCACCAGTGCGCACCTGGCGGCCGGCGCCGAGAAGGGGCGGCCGCGGTACGACCTCGACGACCTCGCGGCACGGTCCGACGGGCACTGGCGGGTCCTCACCGGGTGCCGGAAGGGTGCCGTCCGGCAGGCGCTCGAGCGCGGTGGCGAGACTGCGGCCGAAGCAGCACTCCGTGCCCTGCTCGACCGGTTCGGCACCGCCGGTGTCGTGGTCGAGCTCATCGACCAGGGCGACCCGATGGACACCACCCGGAACGACGCCCTCGCCGCCCTCGCCGCGAAGCACGCGCTGCCGACCGTCGCCACGGGGAACGTGCACTACGCCACCCCGGACCGCTTCCCGGTGGCGACGGCGCTCGCCGCGGTCCGGGCCCGCCGCAGCCTCGACGAGATCGACGGCTGGCTGCCGGCCGCACCCACCGCGCACCTCCGCTCCGGTGCGGAGATGGCCCGGCGGTTCGCGCGCTGGCCCGGTGCCGTCGAGCACAGCGTGACCCTCGCCGACGAGCTGGGGTTCCGGCTGAAGACCGTCAAGCCCGGGCTGCCCGACATCGACGTCCCCGACGGCCACACCACGATGTCCTGGCTGCGGGAACTCACCTGGCGCGGTGCTCGCCGGTTCTACCCGGGGAGCGCCGACGGCGTGGACCCGCAGAAGCGGGAGCGCATCGAACGCGAGCTCTCGGTGATCGAGGACAAGGACTTCCCCGGGTACTTCCTCATCGTGCGGGACATGGTGCAGTACGCCCGCGACCGGGGGATCCTCTGCCAGGGCCGTGGGTCGGCGGCGAACTCGGCGGTCTGCTACCTGCTCGAGATCACCGCGGTGGACTCCATCCGGTACGGCCTGCCGTTCGAACGGTTCCTGTCGGCGATGCGCGACGAGGAACCGGACATCGACGTCGACTTCGACTCCGACCGGCGGGAAGAGGTCATCCAGTACGTCTACGAGAAGTACGGCCGGTTCAACGCCGCCCAGGTCGCGAACGTCATCACCTACCGGCCGAAGGGCGCCGTGCGGGACATGGCGAAGGCGCTCGGTCACAGCCCCGGGCAACAGGACGCCTGGTCGAAGCAGGTCGAGCGGTGGGGATCGGTCACCGAGAGCGAGGACCACGACATCCCCGACGCCGTGGTGGACATGGCGCAGCAGGTGCTCGGGTTCCCGCGACACCTCGGCATCCACTCCGGCGGCATGGTGCTCACCGACCGGCCCGTCGGCGAGGTGGTGCCGATCGAGCACGCCCGGATGGACGGCCGGACGGTGCTGCAGTGGGACAAGGACGACTGCGCCTACATGGGGCTCGTGAAGTTCGACATGCTCGGGCTCGGCATGCTCGCCGCCCTGCAGTACTCCTTCGACCTCGCCGACGAGCACTGCGGGGAACGCTGGGACATGCACTCGATCCCGAAGGAGGAGCAGGGCGTCTACGACCAGCTGTGCCGGGCGGACACCATCGGTGTGTTCCAGGTGGAGTCCCGGGCGCAGATGGGCACGCTGCCCCGGCTGCTGCCACGACGGTTCTACGACCTCGTGATCGAGGTCGCCCTGGTGCGTCCCGGGCCGATCCAGGGCGGTGCAGTCCACCCGTACATCCGGCGGCGCACCGGCGAGGAACCGATCACGTACATGCACCCCTCGCTGGAACCGGTGCTCGAACGGACCCTCGGCGTGCCGCTGTTCCAGGAGCAGCTCATGCAGATGGCGATCGCGGTGGGTGGCTGCTCGGGGGACGACGCCGACCTGCTCCGGCGTGCCATGGGCTCCAAGCGCGGACACGAGAAGATCGACCGGCTCCGCGAGAAGCTCTACGTGGGCATGGCGGCGAACGACATCCACGGCGAGGACGCCGACGCCATCTACGCGAAGATCCAGGCGTTCGCGAACTTCGGCTTCGCGGAGAGCCACTCGATCAGCTTCGCGCTCATCGTCTACGCGAGTGCGTGGATGCGGTTGCACTACCCGGGAGCGTTCCTGGCGGCGCTGCTCCGGGCGCAGCCGATGGGGTTCTACTCACCGCAGACCCTCGTGGCCGATGCTCGTCGGCACGGGGTGCGGGTGCTGCGGCCGGACATCCTGCGCTCCGGCGTTGACGCCACGCTGGAGCCGGTGCCCGACGGGGACACGACGGCTCCCGTCGTCGCCGACGCCTGCCTCGAGACCGAGCAGCCCCCGGTGCTGCCGTTCGACAAGGCACTGCCCGACGACACGGCCCGGCACCGTCGCGACGGCGCGTTCGCCGTCCGGCTCGGCCTCGCCGAGGTCGCGTCGCTCGGACGGAAGAGCGCCGAGAAGATCGTCGCCGAACGGGACGCCCACGGCCCCTTCACCGACATGTCCGACCTGGCCCGCCGGGTCGGCCTCACCACGGCGCAGCTCGAGGCGCTCGCCGCCGCCGATGCGTTCGCCGCCCTCGGGGTCGACCGCCGCGGTGGCATGTGGTCCGCCGCGCAGGCCGCCGCGGAACGCCCCGACCAGCTGCCGGACACCCAGGTGACGGTGCAGCCGCCGCTGTTCGGGCAGATGACCAGCGGGGACGTCCTCATCGCGGACATGTGGTCGACCGGGATGACGACCGACGACCACCCGGTGCGGCACGTCCGCGACGGACTCGTCGCCCGCGGGGTGCTCAGCGTGCAGGACACCGCCACCGCCGAGACCGGCCGGCGGGTCGAGGTCGGCGGGATCGTGACGCACCGGCAGCGTCCGGCGACGGCGTCGGGCATCACGTTCATGAACGTCGAGGACGAGACCGGGCTCGTGAACGTGATCTGCAGCGTCGGGGTGTGGGGGCGGTACCGGCGGGTCGCGCGCGAGGCGCCGGCGGTCATCGTGCGGGGGATCCTCGAGCGCTCGCCTGACGGGGTCGTCAACCTAGTGGCCGACCGGATCGAGCACCTGTCCCTGTCGGTCCGGACGCGGTCGCGGGACTTCCAGTGACGCGGGCAGTCAGCGGCTGCGACGTGGCGGCTAGGACGCCTCGGGGATGCGGACGGTGACCTCGAGCCCGCCGGAACGGACGTTGCGGATGGCCGCCGTGCCCCCGGCCCGTTCGGCGACGGCCCGCACGATCGCGAGCCCGAGGCCGGAGCCGCCGGGCAGGGGGATGCCGCCGGTCGCCGGGTCGGGGTTCGGGCGCGACTTGCGGGCCTCGTCGGGCCGGGTGAACCGGTCGAACGCCACCGGGATGAACGACTCGGGGACCCCGGGGCCGTCGTCGGTGATCTGCAGGACGCCCTCGCCGCCGGTGCTCCGCCACGACACGAAGACGCCGCCGCCGCGGGGGAGCGCGGACACGGCGTTGCCGGCGATGTTCGTGACGAGCTGCGCCATCCCGCCGGTGTCGAGCCGGTACCGCGGTTCCGGACTGCCGCCGCCGATGCCCGGACCCGAGCCGCCGACGGTGACCGGGGCCTCCAGGTCGAAGTCGACGGTGATGTCCTTCGCCGACGCGATGAGCCGCACGCGGTCGACGGCGGACATCACCTCGTCGCCGAGGTCCGACCACGCGGTGAGGGTCTGCTGCTGGCCGTCCTGGTCGCGACGCTCCGACTCCTCGATGCGGGAGAGCGCGAGCAGGTCGTTCGCCAGCCGTGACAGGCGTGCGACGCTGAGCTTCGCCCGCTCGATGTGGGCGGCGAGGGCCGCGGCGTCGTCGCCGTCGAGCGAGGCGAGGTCGAGCTGCGTGGTGAGGATCGCCAGGGGCGTGCGGAGCTCGTGGCTGGCGTCCGAGACCATCTGCCGTTCGCGTTCGGTGGCCTGCCGGGTGCGGGCGAGGAACGCGTTGAGGGTGGTGGCGAGGGACGCCAGTTCGTCCTGTGCCGGCCCGACCGGCAGTTCGGCGCGCTCGGGGGCGACGGAGAGCCGTTCGGCCTCGCGACGCATCCGGTTCACCGGCCGGAGTGCCGCCGTCGCCAGGACCCAGGACGCGATGCCGAACGCGACGAGGATCGCGAGACCGGTGAGCGACAGAGTCGAGGTGAGGTCGTCGACGACGATGGCCTCGGCCTGCGAGTTGCGCGCCGCGACGACGGTCCAGCGGCCCGCCTGGTTGACCGGGTGCTCGACGACGACGCGGTACTCCGACCCGGAGACACGGATGACCGAGGTGCCGGCCTCCGTCGACATCAGGCTGCCGAGCGCGCGCTCCACCTTCGGCGGCATGGTCGACAGGGCGATGTCACCGGACGGCGACACCACCGCGACGAGTTGCGCGTTGCCGGGGGCGGACAGCTTGGGGTCGCTGTCGACCTCGAGCGTCGCGACGTACGGGTCCGCGTCGGCGTCGAGGAGCGTGCGGGTCGCACTCGCGACGACGCTCACGACCTGGAACCGCATGACGAGCACGAGCAGCACGATGACGACCGCGGCGATCGCGGTGGAGCCGATGGTGATCCGCGAGCGGAGCGAGAGCATCCGGAGCGGACGGATCAGACCCCGTCTCGGGGTGTCCGATCCGGAGGTGGGCCGGGGCCCGGTCACGCCCCGAGGAGGTCGAGGCGGTAGCCGCGGCCGCGCACGGTGGAGATCGCGACGGTGGCCTCGTGCGAGGTCAGCTTCTTCCGGAGGTACGAGATGTACTGCTCGACGACGTTCGGGTCGACGTGCTGCGAGCCGTCCCAGACTTCTTCGAGGATCTTCGGACGGTCGACCACGGTGCCGACGGAGCGTGCGAGCAGTCGGAGCAGCGCGAACTCGGTGGGGCTCACGGCGACGCGCTGGCCCTTGATGAGGATGCGACGGGCCTCGGAGTCGATCGCGACGTCGCCGACCTCGATCGTGCGCGGGGCGCCGGCGGACTCGCGTCGCCCGAGCGCCCGGAGTCGTGCGGTCAGCTCGGCGAAGGCGAAGGGCTTCGTCAGGTAGTCGTCGGCGCCGGCGTCGAGTCCGAACACCCGGTCGTCGACGGCGTCGCGTGCCGTGACGAGGAGGATCCGCACGGGGTCCTCGCGCTCACGGATGCGCCTGGCCAGCTCGAAGCCGGACATGCCGGGCATCATCACGTCCACGACGGCGAGGTCGAACGCCTGGTCGCCGAGCGCGATGAGCGCCTCGACCCCGTTCTCGACCGCCGTGACGCGGTACCCCTCAGCAGCGAGACCACGCTCCATGAGCGCGCGCATCTCGTCATCGTCCTCGACCACCAACAGGCGCATAGCGACCTCCTCGGACCCATCGTGGCATCGAACCGGGGGACCAGGGGTGTTCCGGCACCGAACTCGCTGAATCTCGTCACAGTGAGCGACCGTCACGGGGCAGAACGGTCTGTCCCTCGTTCGTGGGACGTGAGGACTTCTTGCTTCGTTGCTAGGCTCGCGCTCCGGACGAGGCGTACCCGACGCCCATCGTCCGCACTGGGGGCACCATGAACGAAACGCCGGAACACCCGGCCCTCGTCCGACTCCGCGCCGAACTCGATGCCGCTTGGAAGGGCATCGGGGTCCTCGGCGACATGGAGGACGACAGCCGCGACCGCGTCGTCGCCGAACTGCGCACCGCGGTCCCCGACGTCGCCAGCCGTGCTGCGCGCGCAGCTGGCGCGGACGCGGCGGTCGCGGAGATCAGCCGCTTCGCGGAGGCCGAGGTGGTCGCGAGCGACGCCGCGGTGCCGACCGCGACGATCTGGGACGACATCGTGCACAACGCCGCCGTGGCGGCATCCGCGTCCCGCTGACGCGGGAGACCGCGGGAGACCGCGGGAGACCGCGGGAGACCGCGGGAGACCGCGGGACACGCCCCGCGCGGATCCGTCAGTCGTCCTCGCCCAGCAGCTCCTCGCGCACGCGGCGGATGTCCTCGAGCAGCGCCCCGATGAGCACCCAGTGCCGCGAGTTCGGCCGTACGACCTCGATCGGTGCGGTCAGCGCGGGCTCCTGCGAGGGAGGCTCCTGCGAGGGAGGGAACGCGATGTCGTCGGCGACGGCGGAGCTGGCGGCGGCGCCCGCGGGATCGGGGAGCTCCGACGCCGACCGCGCCCCGAGCGCCCGCACGTCGGCCCCGATGCGCGCGACCTCGGTGGCGATGCTGCCCACCACCGGGTCGGCACGGAGGTCGGGCGTGGCGGTGTCGCGGATCGCGCGGGTCATCCCGGTGACGCGGGTGACGAGCACGCGCAGATGCTCGGCGATGGCGATGTCCTCGTCGAGCACCTGCGCGTGCGGGCCCCGTCGCGGGTTCATGGTGAGGGACTCCCGGGCGGCGGTGAGGGCCGCCTCGGCCCTGGCGTGCTGCTGCCGGAGTGCCCGCGCCTGCAGGAGCGCCTCGTGCCAGCGCTCCTGGTCCCAGCCCTCGGTGAGCCCGATCGCGATCCGTTCGAAGGCGACGGCGGTGTCCCGTGCGAGCCGCGCGACGGCGAGGTGCGCCGGACCGAGCAGCACGGGCGGCACGATCAGGGCGTTGACGATGAGGGCGACGATCGCGCCGAGCACGGTCTCGAGGATCCGGTCGGCCGAGTAGTTCGGGGTGACGACGCCCGCGGTGAGCACGAGCATGCCGCTGATCCCGACCTGCGTCGCCGACGTCGGGGTGAGCCGGAGCGCCCAGGCGATGAGGATCGCGAGCACGATGACGAGCAGCACGACCCACACCGAGTCGCCGAGCAGCAGGTGGAACCCGGTGGCGAGGACGACGCCGAGGACGACCCCGGCGCTCCGCTCGATGCCCTTCACGAACGACTGGTTGATGCTCGGCTGCACGACGAGCAGCGCGGCGATGGCGGCGAAGGTCGGGAACGGACCGTCGATGAGCACCCGGCAGAGCAGCACGGCGGCGACCACCGCGACCGCGGTCTTCACGACCTGCAGGAACGGCGTGCGGCTGGAGCTGCGGAGGCGCGCGACCGGGTTCACGACGACCACGGTAGCCACGGTCCGCACGCCGAGCCGTGCACGAACGCGACGAATCGGTCCCGGTCCGGTTGACTGGTCTCGTGTGGCCCAACCATGAGCGCGTCATCCCGCAGGCCTTCGCCGGCTCCGGGACCTCCGTGGTGGCCGCACGCGCGCACTCCGTCGAGCCCTCGGGCAACGGCTACCTGTACGGGTACGAGGTCGACACGGTCGACCGGAACGGGCAACGCGCCACGGTCCTGACCTACGTCGACACCGGTGGGACGCACGACCAGAACAGTGCGATCGTCACCGATCCGGCGACCGGCGACCCCGTCTCCGTGTGGGCGTACCCGAACGACCCCGGGCTGCCGGTGCTGCCGCAGGTGACCTACCGGGACGCCGTCGCCGAACTCCTCACGACGCTCGGCATGCCGGTCACGAACCCGACCCTCACCGTCGCGGCGTACCGGCCGGGCAAGCGTGCCGTGGTCCGCGTCGACGCTCCGGAGGGGACGGTGTTCCTCAAGGTCGTCCGTCCGCACCGGGTCGCGCCGATCGAGAAGTCGCACGAGCAGTTCGTCGCGGCGGGCCTGCCGGTCCCGCGGGTCCTGTCGAGCCGTGGCGACGGACTCCTCGTGCTCGAACGGATCCGCGGTGTGCCCGCCGGCAGCCGGATCCTCGACATCGCCGACGACCCGCGGTTCGTCGCGTCCCTCGCCGCGCTCACCGGGCGGATCGCGACGGTCCCGATGACCCAGCAGGCCCGCGCGGACGCGATGGACCACGCCGACTGGCACCGACGGACCCTGGTGGCCGCGCTGCCGCAGGACGCCGAGGAGATCGACGGGCTCTACGACGCGATCGGCCGGCGCTCGATCGGGTGGGCCTCGACCACGAAGCAGGTCGTGCACGGCGACCTGCACCTCGAGCAGGTCTTCGTGGACGAGGACGAGCCGTGGCGCATCTCCGGCCTCCTCGACATCGACACCGCCGGCTGGGGCTTCCCCGTTCGCGACATCGGAGCGGTCGTCGCGCACCTCGTCGTCACCGGCCTGTGGCACCGGTCGCGGGGCGACGCCGAGCGCGGCGCCGCGGCGGAACGCCTCGCCGACGCGGTCGCCCGCGACTGGGTCGCGCGGAACCCCGACCAGACCGACCGGATCGGTCCGGCGATCGGCGCGCAGCTCCTCGCCCACGCGGGCGGGCAGGCGACCACCGGGTCCGCGAACGGCATCCACACCGCGGAGCAGCTCCTCGCCGCGACGCAGGCCGCCCTGGCGGACGCGGCCCCGATCCTCCCCTCCGGTGGGCTGGTCCGTCCGCGGTCCGCACCACAGGTCTGAACCGGCCCCGCACCGTGGAACGCGCGGTGCGGTCGGTCGCGCACCGTGCCTCCAGGCCGGTGTGCCGGGAGGCGCGACTCGCGCGGGCGACGCCGAGTCGCCTCCGTCGGTGGTCGGGGAGTAAACTGAGCGCGCACGCACCGGATCCCCGCGTGCCGCGTCGATTCCGGACGCAGCAGTCGGTCACTTGACCGACGTGGGGAACGGATCCGTGGTCGTCCCGAGGGGGCGTCACGTGCGTGTGACGGCGCCGGATCCCGGCGCGGACCGTCGCATGCGGCGCCACCCGGTGGCCGCGATGGGAACGGACCGCGGGAGTCCACCGGACGTCCCGAGGCGGGGACCGGCGAAGCAGCAGGCCATGGTGGCCCGCGAGCACCGGTGCCGTGTCAGGCGCCGGTCCAGGAATTCCCGCCCCGATGGGCGGCTCGCCCGTGACGAACGGGCGGAACAGGAGGAGCGTTGGCTCGATCAGGCACCCGGCGTGCAGCCGGCGGGACGCGGACCGCATCCCGCCGTACCAGGCCGCTCGACAACGACGGCGTGATCCCCGTCCTCGCCCGCGCCGTGCGCGAGGTCGAGGCGGCGGCGCAGCGCGGACCGCTCAAGGCGTCGAACCGCTCGAAGTTCCAAGCCGTCGCCCTGCTCATGCGCGAGGAACGCGCACGGGTCAAGGCCGACCCGGAACTCACCGACTCGCAGCGAGCGGAACAGCTCAAGCGGCTCGACGGGGTCGCGACGATCCTCGCGAAGACCGCGGCACGGGACACCAGCGTCATCCAGCTCCTCACCGAAGAGGCGTCGGTGGGCGAGGCGACCCGCACGGTCAAGCGCGACATGATGATCGCGGGCGGCATGGAACTGCAGCCCGAGGACCTCGTCATCGCGGCCGAACCATCCCCGACGGTCGAGAGCCCGGTGCGCTCGGTCCTGCCGCAGGCCGTCGTGCAGCGCCAGCTCGCGAACCCGTTCCTGCCGCCGGACTTCGCGCTCGCCGACCAGCCCGTCGCGCACCCGCGTCGCCTGGCGAACTGGGAGCTCTTCGGTCCGCTGTTCAAGTCGTTCGAGTACGGCGCGGGCGGGGGAGCGGCGACGATGGCGCTGCCGGAACCCGAGACGCTGCACTCCCGGTCCGGCACCACGCTCATGAAGCACCAGGCCGAGCTCATCGCCGCCGCGGCCGAGGGGCACCGCACGTTCCTGCTCGCCGACGAGCCGGGTCTCGGCAAGACCGCGCAGTCGCTCCTCGCCGCCGACGCCGCGAACGCGTTCCCGCTGCTCGTCGTCGTGCCGAACGTCGTCAAGACGAACTGGGCGCGTGAGGCCGAGCGCTGGGTGCCGAACCACCGCGCCACCGTCATCCACGGGGACGGCGACGACCTCGACGGGTTCGCCGACATCATCATCGTGAACTACGAGATCCTCGACCGGCACGTCGGCTGGCTCGGGAACTTCGGGTTCAAGGGCATGGTCGTCGACGAGGCGCACTTCATCAAGAACAAGGACTCGCAGCGCTCGAAGTTCGTGCTGCAGCTCGCCGAGAAGATCCGGCAGCGCACCTCCGCGCCGCTTCTGATGGCCCTGACCGGCACGCCGCTCATCAACTCCGTCGAGGACTTCCGCTCCATCTGGGAGTACCTCGGCTGGATCGACGACAAGAAGCCGCGCGCGAAGCTCATGAACGAGCTCGAGGAGATCGGCCTCACGCCGGCCGACCCGGGCTTCTTCGTCGAGGCGCGCAAGGCCGTCATCGACCAGGGCATCGTCCGACGCCGCAAGGTCGACGTCGCCGCGGACATCCCGGCTCGTCGCGTCGCCGACATCCCCGTCGAGCTCGACGACGAGGTCGGTCGATCCATCCGCGACGCCGAGCGCGAGCTCACCGCGAAGCTCGTCAAGCGCTACCACCAGGCGCTCGACGCCCGCACCGGTCAGGACCCGGTCGTCGGCATCGACCACAAGCTCGTCCGGCAGGTCGCCCGCTGGGAGCTCGAGGACCAGGACGCCTCGCCGACCGGAGAGAACGTGTTCTCGATGGTCCGACGGATCGGCCGCGCCAAGGCGCAGCTCGCGGCGGACTACGCGGCGCAGCTCGCGTCGAACGTCGGCAAGGTCGTGTTCTTCGCGAAGCACCTCGACGTGATGGACCAGGCCGAAGAGGTCTTCGCACGCCGGGGACTCCGGACCGCCACCGTCCGGGGCGACCAGACGGCGGCGCAGCGCACCGCCGAGATCGACTCCTTCGTGAACGACCCCGACGTCGCCGTCATCGTCTGCTCGCTCACCGCGGCGGGCGTCGGCCTCAACCTGCAGGTGTCGTCGAACGTCGTGCTCGCCGAACTGTCCTGGACGGCGGCCGAGCAGACCCAGGCGATCGACCGTGTCCACCGCATCGGGCAGGAAGAGCCCGTCACCGCGTGGCGCATCATCGCGGCGCAGACGATCGACACGAAGATCGCCGAGCTCATCGACTCGAAGGCGTCCCTGGCGGCTCGGGCGCTCGACGGGTCGGACGAGGAGATCGTCGACTCGGGCGACATCCAGCTCGACGCGATGGCGGCCCTGCTGACGGAGGCGCTGGAGGGCTGACGGCGGGCGGCTGCGGCTGCGGCGCTGCGGCTGCCGCTGCTGCGGCTGCCGCTGCTGCCGCTGCTGGCGCTGCGGCTGCGGCGGTCACGGATCGCTCTCGAGTTGCACCCCCGCACGAGCATCGCGCCCCGTCACAACGGGGCGCGATGTTCGTGCGGGGGTGCGATGCCGAGCGGCGGCGTGCTCGTCCGGCGTCAGATGCGCGACTGGACCTCGGCGAGCGACGGGTTCGTCGCGGTGCTGCCGTCGGGGAACACCAGCGTCGGTACCGTCTGGTTGCCGCCGTTGACCTCGGCGACGAGCTCCGCCGTGCCCGGCGTCTGCTCGATGTCGACCTCCGTGTAGGGCACGCCGGCCTTCGTCATCTGGTTCTTCAGGCGCGCGCAGTACCCGCACCAGGTGGTCGTGAACATCGTGACGGCGCCGGCCTCCGGCACGAACGCCTCACGGGTGATCGTCTCGCTCATGAGGTCAGGCTAACCCGTCCTCCTGGGGGACTTGTGCGGCTTAATCGATATAGGTAGTTTGAGGGCATGGAACCGATCCAGCGCGTGACCGCACCCACGCTCGACGTGCTCGACGCCGTGCTGTCGAGCGACGGGCCCGTCTGGGGCCTGCTCGTCATCAAGGCGACCGGGCGACAGGCCGGCACCGTCTACCCGATCCTCGAGCGTCTCGAACGACAGGGGTGGGTCCGGTCCTCGTGGGACGACGACGCGGACCGGCCCGGCCCCCGTCGGCGACTCTACGAGTTCACGGCCGACGGCGTCGAAGCGGCCCGCGGGCTCCTCGACGCACGGCAGACCGCCGAGGCTGCCGCCCTGGCGACCCGACCGGTTCGTCCCGGTCGCTCGAGCGGCCGGACGGTCACCTCGTGAGCGCGCTCGACCGGATCCTCGTCGGCGCGGCCGTCGCCGTCTCGCCGGCGGCCCACCGAGACGTCCGCCGCGAGCAGTGGGCCGCCGACGTCCGGGACGCCCACGAGCTCGACCTCTCGCCGACCGCGCTCGCGTTCGGCGCACTGACCACGGCGCTGTTCCACCGACGCGCCGGACACCGATCCACCTGGGGGGAAACCATGACCGCAGCACCGTTGCACGTCCGATCCGCGCCGCACACGATCCGGACCGTCCCGGTCCTCGTGGGGCTCGCGCTCCTGTCCTTGGCCGCCGGCGCCGTCGGGCTCAGCCTGCTCCAGCGGTACAACGGCTTGCCGGGCGCCGTGGTGCTGTTCGACCTCGTCGGAGTCGCGCTCTCCGTCTTCCCCGGAGTCGTGATCGCGGTCTCGGCCCTGCTCGTGACCGGAGCGAGCAAGCGACGGAGGGTCTTCGGCGCGCTTGCCGTCCTCGCGATCGCCGCGGTGTGGTGGGAGACCATCACCGGCAAGTTCTCGCTGCCCGTCGAGTACTCCTTGCAGGTCGGTGTGTTCGCTGCCGCGGTGCTCGCCGTCTGGTTGGCCGTCCGTCCCGGTGCCGGCTGGGGCTGGGTGCTCGTCGCGGCCCCCGTCGTGGTCGCGGTGCTCCTCGCGCCGCTCGCCAGAGCACTCGACGGGGCGGGCCTCAGCGCGTCCGGTGGCACGGCGGTCTCGTGGGGACTCCAGCTCGTCCCCTTCGTGGTGGCGGCGGTGGCCGGGGTCATCGCGACGAAGTTCTCCACAGATGCGCCCGCCGTGGTCGAGCAGCACCCGCAAGCCCTGGTAGACAAGAGCGCGTGAGTGACACGCACCTCGAGATCGAGCGCACCTACGACCTGCCCGAGGGCGGTGACCTCCCGGACCTGATCGGTGTCGGCGGCATCCTCCGCACCGACCACCAGGAACCATTCGAGCTCGACGCCACCTACTGGGACACCGAGCGGTACGACCTCGTGGCGTCGCGGGTCACCGTCCGCCGGCGCACCGGCGGCCCGGACGCCGGCTGGCACATCAAGCGTTCGGAGTCGGACACGATCCGTCACGAGCAGCACTTCCCGCTCACCGAGGACGCCGACGCCGTTCCGGACGGCGTGCTCGCCGCGCTCTTCACCGAGCGCCGTGGCCGGGGACTCCGTCCGGTGGTCCGCATCACGACTACCAGGACCGTCACCCGGCTCCTCGACGAGGACGGCGACCAGATCGCCGAGCTCGCCGACGACCAGGTCACTGCGCAGCGTCTGGACGACGACGCGCCGGAGACCCCGCGCACCTGGCGTGAGGTCGAGGTCGAGACCGTCGACGGTGTCGACGCGCAGGTGGCGCACGAGCTCTTCGCAGCACTCGACGGCCGTTTCGCAGCGGTCGGGGCCGGCCCCGCCGCCGTGTCCTCGAAGCTCGCGCGTGGACTCGACGGCGCACCGGCGCTCCGTCTCCGATCCACCGAGAAGCCCGACAAGGGGACCGCGGCACGCGCACTGACCAAGCGACTGCGCAAGCTGCGGTCGACGCTCCTCGAGCAGGACTCCCTGCTCCGCTCCGGGGGTCAGGCGGACCTCAGGGAGACGGCTGAGACCGCCTTCGGCATCGCCGCGGTCATCGGGTCCTACCGGCCCGCCTTCCCCGCGACCGACGAGGTCGACCGCGCAGCCGAGGCGGCCGAGGGCCTGGCGGCGGTGACGGCGCGCGCGGCACTGGCCGAGTACCTCGTCGACCGGTTGCCGCGCGCGTCGACGCCGGCCCAGGACGCCCTGGTCGACGCGATGACGCGGGAACGCATCCTCGCCGCGACCCGTGAGCGCCGGTCGGTGGCCGTGCGCGACGTCGTCGCCTTCCTGCACGGCGAACCGTTCCTCGAGCTCCTCGACGTGCTCGACGACGCCGTGGAGCGCCCCGAACCGACGGCATGGGCACTGCGCTCCCCGAAGAAGGTCGCGCAGGACGTGTCGGCGGTCGAGAAGCCGCGTGTGCGCGAACTCGTGCGCGACGCCGTGGGCGAGGACGACGAGACCTCCGCGGTGCTCGAGCGGGAGACCGCTGCGCGCGAGGCGACCGAGCTCGCGTGGCGTGCCGCGACCCGCGCGCGCATGGCGATGGACGTCCTGCGCGACGACGCGTTCCCCCACGCCCTGTGGAGGCGCATCGGCGACGCAGCCGATGTCCTCACCGAGCGGGTGCGGTCCCTGCACGCGCTCGACGTGCTCCGTGTGCACTCCGGGATCGCCGAACGCGGGGGCGAGGGCACCTTCGGGTACGGCGTGCTCGCGGGTGACCGTGTCCGGCTCGCCGAGGAGTCCTACGACGAGGCGGTCCAGGCACTCAACCGGGTGTGACCGGGGCCGGGGCGAACCCGCCCCCGGCACCCGCCCCCGGCACCCGGCCTCGGCACCCGAGACCCGGCACCCGAGACGCGGCAGCCGAGACGCGGCACCCGAGTCCGGCATCCGGGCCCGGCACCCGGCGAGGGACTACAGGGACTACAGGGACTACAGGGCCACGGTCGCCGCGGGCACCACGTCGAAGCGGCGTCCGGGGTACCGCAGCCCGCTCCAGTACATGTTGGTGTGCGCGATGATGTCGGCCGCCGCCACCACGGCCCCGCGCCACTCGGCGTCGGTCGTGGTGTGCCCGTCCTCGACCAGGGTGACGTCGAAGCCCTCGGCGGCAGCGCGCTGCGCGGTCGTGCGCACGCAGTAGTCGGTCTGTGCCCCGGCGACCACCAGCCGCGAGACCCCGAGGTCGGTGAGGACCACGTGCAGGTCGGTGTCCGCGAACGAGTCGCGGTAGGTCTTCCGGACGAGCGGCTCGGACGCGTCGCGGACGAGCGGCGCGGCGAGCTGCCAGTCGTCCGTGTCGACGGGGAAGTCCTGTTCGTCCTGCACCCAGACGACGGGGACACCCTCAGCTCGCGCACGTCGGACGAGCCCGTCGACCCGGTCGACGACCTGCTGCCCGTCGAGACACGGCCGCACGACGCCCGCCTGGACGTCGATGACGAGCAGCGCGGTCGTCATCCCGCGGCGATCGGGTTCGCGTTCGCCGCGGCGGGCGTGACGTCGGCGAGCCCGAGCACGTCGAGCAGCCAGGCGAGTTCGAACGCCCGCTCCTTCCAGGAGTCGTACCGGCCGCTCACACCGCCGTGTCCGGCGGACATCTCGGTCTTGAGGAGCACGGGCGCTCCGACTTCGCGCAGCTTGGCCGTCCACTTGGCCGGCTCGACGTACAGCACGCGGGTGTCGTTGATGGACGTGACCGCGAGGATGCGCGGGTACTCCACGTCGTCACGGACGTTCTCGTACGGCGTGTACTCGCTCATGTAGCGGTAGACCTCGGGGTCGTGCAGCGGGTCACCCCACTCGTCCCACTCGATCACGGTGAGGGGCAGGTCGGGGTCGAGGATGCTGGTCAGCGCGTCGACGAAGGGCACCGCCGCGAGGATGCCGGCGAACCGTTCCGGAGCGAGGTTCGCGACCGCGCCCATGAGCAGGCCGCCCGCACTGCCGCCCTCGGCGACGAGGTGGTCGGCCGTGGTGCGACCGGAGTCGATGAGGTGCGACGCCACCGCGACGAAGTCGGTGAAGGTGTTCTTCTTCGTGAGGGTCTTGCCGTTCTCGTACCAGTGCCGGCCCATCTCACCGCCGCCGCGGACGTGCGCCACGGCGAACACGACGCCGCGGTCGAGCATCGAGAGACGCATCACGCTGAAGCCGGGGTCGATCGAGTGCTCGTACGAGCCGTAGCCGTACAGGTGCAGCGGCGCGGGCTGGTCGGCCTCGACGGCGTCGCGGCGCCAGACGAGCGAGATCGGCACGCGGGTACCGTCGTCCGCGGTCGCCCAGTCACGCTCCTGCACGTAGTCGGCGGGGTCGTATCCGCCGAGGACCGGCTGCCGCTTGAGGACCGTGACCTCGCCGGTCGCCAGGTCGAGGTCGCTCACCTCGGACGGCGTGACGAACGAGGTGAACCCGATCCGGAGCGTCGGCTGGTCCCATTCGGGGTTGCCGCCGAGGCCGGCGGAGAAGAGGGCTTCGTCGAACGGGACCTCGTGCGCGTCCCCGTAGCCGTCGCCCTCGATCGGGATGATCGCGATGCGGGGGAGTGCTTCGGACCGGTACTCGAGCGCCAGGTGTCCGGCGAAGGCGTCCACCGATTCGATGCGGCGTTCGGCGTCGTGCGCGACGACGACGCGGCGGTCCTGTTCCGAGGTCGGGTGGTCCGCGGGGACGTCGACGAGCTCGAAGTTCTCGGCACCGTCGTTGTGGAGCACCAGGAACCGGTCGCTGCCGCCGACGATGGCGTGCTCGATCTCGTACTCGACGCCGTCTCGTCGTGGCCACACGACCTGGAACTCGCCGGTCGGGTCGGCGGCGTCGAGCACGAGTGCCTCGGACGTGATCTTCGACCCGAGCTCGATGACGATGTACTGCGACGACCGCGTGACGCCGACCCCGACCCAGTAGCGGTCGTCGGGCTCCTCGAACACGAGGACGTCGTCGGTGGCGCTGCTGCCGACGGTGTGCCGCCAGATGCGGTCCGGTCGCCAGGAGTCGTCGACCGTCGGGTAGAACACGTACCGCCCGGAGGGGTCGAACGTCGCCCCGGACCCGGTGTTGGGGATCTCGTCACCGAGGTCCGTGCCGGTGGACAGGTCACGCACGTGCAGGGTGTACCGCTCGTCGCCCTCGACGTCGATGCCGTACACCAGCCGCGTGCCGTCGTCGCTGATGTCGTAGGTGCCGAGGGAGAAGAAGTCGTGGCCGTCGGCGAGGGAGTTCCCGTCGAGGACGATCTGCTCACCGGTGAGCGTCGCGGCGCCTTCCTCGACCGCCGGCGGGGTCCAGTCGTCCGGTCCCGCGATCGGCGCGCGGCAGTGCACGCCGTACTGGCTGCCCTCGGCCGTGCGCGTGAAGTACCACCAGTCGCCCATCCGGACGGGCACGGAGAGGTCGGTCTCCTGCACACGGTTCTTCACCTCGGCGAAGATCCGGTCGCGCAGGCCACCCAGGTGCGCCGTCTCGGCGTCGGTGTGGGCGTTCTCGGCCTGGAGGTAGGCCAGGGTGTCCGGCGACTCCTTGTCGCGCAGCCACTCGTAGTCGTCGACGAAGTCGATGCCGTGGTGGGTCCTCGTGACGGGCCGCTTGGCGGCGGTGGGAGGGGTGGCCTGGGTGTGCTCGCTGCTCACCACCCCACCCTATTCGCCCGCTGTCGGACGGTGGCGTGGACGCGGTCGCCGAACGCGGCGAGTTCCTCGGCGGCGGCGATCGTCACCCACGCCCGGTCCCGCCGCCGCTCGGTGACGGAACGGAGCACTCCGGCTCGACAGAGGTCGTCCGTCACCGTGTCCACCGTGCCCTGATCGCCGTGCAGGAGCGTCTCGAGCCGGTCCTCCGTGAGGACCGGGTCGTCGTCCAGCGCCCGACCGACCACGGCCAGCACACCCTCGGCGCACGGGCCGGCCGACCGCTCGACAGCGACCTCGTCGAGGAGCAGCGCGGTGAGCGTGGCCTCGTCGCAGACGGTGCCGATCGCGATCGCCACGTCGCGGACCCATTCGTCCGCGCGCCCGTCGCGGAAGCGCTCCAGGTGCCAGAAGTAGCGGTCCCGCTCGGCGACGAGTGCCGTCGCGATCGGCACCGTGACGAACCGGGTCAGCCCACGTCGACGGAGCACGGCGGCGATGAGTGCCCGGCCGATCCGCCCGTTGCCGTCCGTGAACGGGTGGATCGACTCGAACTGCGCGTGCGCGATGGCCGCCTGGGCGATCGGGTGGAGGTCGTCGCGGTGCAGGAACGCGAAGAGGTCGTCCATCAGCGCCGGGACGAGTTCCGGCGGCGGCGGGACGTACCGGGCGAGTCGCGGCGTGCACCCGCCGCCGATCCAGTTCTGGACGTCGCGGTACCGGCCGGCGTACCGGCCGTCGGTGGGATCGTCGCGCATCAGGCTGCGGTGTGCGTCGAGCACGGACGTCTCGGTGATGCGGCCGGAGCCCGCTGCGGACACGAGTCCGTCGATCGCACCGCCGGCCCGGACCATCGCCGTCGCGCTCGTGTTCGCCCGGATGCCCACGACGGCCCGTGCGACGTCTTCGAGCGTGGCGGCTTCCTCCTCGATGCGGGAGGACGCCACCGCCTCGGTCCGATCGAGCACGCCGGTGAGCGCTGTGAGACCAGCACCGTGCTGCGCATCGAGCTCGAGGAGTGCCGCGCCCGCCCGGTGGAGCAGGAGGGCCGTGTCGTCGTCCGGCGTCCAACTGGCGTCGGCGATGCGTGACGGGATCGACACACGGATCGTCGTCGTCTCACGATCCGGGCGTGGTCCCCGGACGGTGCTCCGCCAGGGGACCGTGGTCGTGGCGTGCGGCGAGGTGCGCCACGAGGTGTGCGGCGAGGTGTGCGGCGAGGTATGCGGCGAGGTGCGCCACGAGGTGTGCGACGAGGTGTGCGACGTCCGGCGTGGCATGGGTCCTCCGTGACCTGGTTCGGAAGCGTGGTGGCCGAACGCTACGAGGACCGCGGCCGCCGACGCCACCTTTCGGTATTCCGTATGCATGTCAGCGTTGTCGCCGCACCTCGCTACCGTGGTGGCATGAGCAATTCCTTCGTCGTCACGAACGCACACGTGGTCCCTGTCTCCGCCCCCGAGTTCGACGGCACCGTCGTCGTCGAGGACGGCAAGATCACCGCACTCGGCGCGGACGTCGCTCCGCCCTCCGGTCTCGAGGTGATCGACGCCGGTGGCGCGTGGCTCGTCCCCGGGTTCGTCGAGGCGCACGGCCACGTCGGCATCCACGAAGAGGCGAACGGCGAAGCCGGCAACGACACGAACGAGATGACGGGGCCGAACATGGCCGGCGTCCGGGCGATCGACGCCATCGACATCGACGACGAGGGGTTCCGCGACGCCCTCTCCGGCGGCATCACCTCCATCGTCGTGAAGCCCGGTTCCGGCAACCCGATCGGCGGCCAGAGCGTCGCGATCAAGACCTGGGGCGGCCGCACGATCGACGAGCAGCTCATCTCGGACTCCGTGAGCATCAAGAGCGCCCTCGGTGAGAACCCGAAGCGCGTCTACGGCGCGAAGGGGCAGACGCCGTCGACCCGCCTCGGCGTCGCCAAGATCATCCGCGACGCCTTCGTCGAGGCGCAGAACTACCGTGCCGCACGGGACGCCGCCGCTGCGAAGGACGAGCCGTTCGCCCGCGACCTCACGAAGGAGACGCTCGTCCGCGTGCTCGACGGCGAGCTCGTCTGGGACCAGCACACCCACCGTCACGACGACATCGCGACCGCCATCCGCCTCTCCGAGGAGTTCGGCTACCGCCTGGTCGTGAACCACGGCACCGAGGCGCACAAGATCGCGGACGTCCTGGCCGAGAAGGACATCCCGGTCATCTACGGCCCGCTGTTCACGAGCCGCTCGAAGGTCGAGCTCCGCGACCGCGGCATCCCGAACCTCGCGACGATCGCCGCCGCCGGGGTCCGCATCGCGATCACCACGGACGCACCGGTCGTGCCGATCAACATGCTCGTCGACCAGGCGACCGCCGCCGTGAAGGAGGGGCTGCCCCGGCAGACCGCCCTCGAGGCGCTCACGACGAACCCGGCCGACTTCCTCGGCTTCGGCGACCGCGTCGGCCGCCTCGCCGAGGGCTACGACGCTGACCTCGTCCTCTGGGACGGCGACCCGCTCGACGCGACCAGCCGCGCGACGCGCGTCTGGATCGACGGCGCGTCCGTCTTCGAGTGGGCCGACGGCGCCGGCGTCACCACCCCGCGCTGGTAGCGAGCACGACACGGACTGGAGGCGCAGTGCCAGCTGGCACCGCGCCTCCAGTCCGTCGTGGACCCACGCCGCATTTCGCGGTGCGCGACACCTCACGCGCGCGCCGCCCCGTGACGTGTCGCTCAGCACGAAACGCGCGCGGCGCACGCGCCGGGGGCGCCGCGCTCAGACCTCGCGCGCGAGCAGGAAGTCGTTGATCCGGGTCGTGAGCTCGGCGTCGATCGCCCGCGCGTTGCCGTTCACCGACCGGATCGGCGCCGCCTGCCGGACGCTCGACACGAGCCACGCCGCGTCGGCCCCGCGGAAGTCGTCGAGGGTGAGGAGTTCGTACGCGGTCTCGATGCCCTCCTGCTCGGCGAACCGGAAGACGTCCGCCTGCGTCGTGCCGGCGAGGATCCCGATGTCGGTGCGGGGCGTGACGAGCCGGCCACCCACCGACAGGATGAGGTTGGCGCGGGTGCCCTCGAGCACGTAGCCGTCGGTGGAGACGAACACGGCGTCGTCGGCGCCCCGACGTGCTGCCTCGCGGAGCGCCGCCATGTTCACCGCGTACGACAGCGTCTTCGAACCCTGGAGGAGCCATGGCGAGGTGCGCTCGACGTCGTGCCGGTACCCGCGGTCGAGCGTGACGACCGAGATGCCCTCGGTGCGCGCTGCCGTGGAGTCGCCGGACGGCGCCGCGTACACCCAGCCGGTCGGCCGGTCGGAGCCCTCGACGCCGCGGGTGAGCACGGTCTTGGCGAAGGCCTCGCGGACGGGGTCGAGCCGGGCGCAGACGGCCTCGATGGCCTGCCGCCACGCGTCCGGGTCGGGGGCCGGCAGGTCGAGCATCGCGGCGGAGCGGCCGAAGCGCGCGATGTGCGCCTCGAGTGCCTGCGGTCGGCCGTCGATCACCGTGATCGTCTCGAACACCCCGTCGCCGCGGGTGATGCCGAGGTCCTGCACCTGGATGTGCTCCTCGAGCGGCTTCGCCCAGGTGAAGGCGTCCGCGGCGGGGTCGTGCGGCGCGGCGTCGCGGGAGGGCTGGTTGAGGACGGCGAGCACGGTTTCGGTCATGCACCCATCCAACCGCAGGGGAGGCCGGAAGGGGCTAGCGGGCCTCGGGCAGTGCGCCCATCAGCTTCCAGACCGCCTCGGTGAGTTCCGGGTGCTGCAGCGCGATGCGACGCAGGCGGTGGTACTCCTCGCCCAACCGCGTGCCCTGCCCGGAGGCGGGGTGCATCGACCACTGGGCGCTCCGCTTGCCGATCGCGGCGTCGAGCTCGACCGCGTCGGCCCGCAGGATGAGGACGACCTGCTCGTCGACCGTGGGGAGCGTCGGCATGAAGTCCCACGGGTCCTCGCCCTGACGGCTCCGGTGCTCGACGATCATCGAGATCTCCTCGGCCGCCTCGGCGCGCAGCACTTCGAGGCTGCGCCCGGTCCTCCGGGAATCAGCCATGGTGCCCCCGCAGCCCGCCTGCCATGAAAAAAGCGTACGCCACTTCTTCGGCCAGACTGGACGCGTGCCCCCACGCGAGGAGAGCAAGTCCCAGCACCCCGCCGTGGTCGTCGTCTACCTGCTGCGCGACGACGGGTCCGGTCCGCAGGTCCTCCTCGGCGAGAAACGACGGGGCCTCGGCACGGGCCGCCTGGTCGGTCCCGGCGGCAAGCGGGAGCCGGGGGAGTCCGCGGTCGAGACCGCGGTGCGCGAGGTGCGCGAAGAGGTCGGCCTGCGGATCGAGGCTGTCGACCTGGAGGCGCGTGGCACGTTGGACTACCGGTTCCCGTACCGTCCGTCCTGGTCCCAGGTCTCGGACGTCTTCGTCTGCCGCCGCTGGCAGGGCAGCCCGTCGGGCAGTGACGAACTCGTCCCGCGGTGGATCCCGGTCGATGCCGTGCCGTACGACGCGATGTGGGACGACGCGCGGTACTGGCTGCCGGGGGTGCTCGCCGGCGGCTCGGTGCGGGCGCGGTTCACGTTCGCCGAGGACGACGCCACGGTGTCGGGCTACACCGGCACGGGCGTCGAGCCCCCGGCCGCGGCACCGTCGGACGGACGGTAGCGCCCCTCGGTGTCGAGCCGCTTCTGCAGGTGGTATGGCGTCCGGAGCACGACGGAGCGGTCCGCGACCCGGACGCCCGGTACGTGTTCCGCGAAGTACGTCTCGATCCGTGCAGCGTCGTCGATCGAGCGGAGCCAGACGGCGAGCGCGATGTCGTAGCCACCGACGACCGACGCGACGAGCCGTGACTCGCCGAGCCGCACGAGCCGTTGCACGGCGGCGGTCCGCTGCAAGGGGTCCACGTCGAGGAAGTACCAGGCGTAGACGGGCCACCCGGAGAACGGGCGGGCGATCTCGGTGCGGAGCACGACTTCGCCGGACGCCAGGACGGCGGCGAGGAGCGCCGACGCACGCGGCTGGGTGACGCCGATCTCGGCCGCCAGCGCAGTGATCGTGATCCGGGGGTCGCGTGCCAGCACGGCGCGGAGGTGCTCGACGGTGTCCGCGGGGACCGCGGGCAACCGTGCCGGAGGTGCGGGCGGTTCGAGTGCGGCGATCTCCGTCTGGTCGAGCTCGCGGAGGCGCCACTTCCGGGCGTCCGCAAGTGTGGCCGTCGCGATGTGGGTCCGGAGCCCGCGGATCTCGGGCAGGGTGCCCATCCGGTCGAGCACGAACCGGGCCAGGTCGTCGCGGCCCTCGCACACGATCGTGAGGAGGAGGTCCCGGCCGCCGGTGGTGACGTCGATCGTGAGGACCTCCGGGTCACCGGTGAGTTCCTCGACGATCCTCATCGTCTCGGACGGCGGGCACTGCACCTCGACGAGCGCGGTCGTCACCGCGGGCGTCGCGCGGTACACGGCGATCCACGCGGTGCCCTGCTCCTGCAGCCGTGCCCACCGTCGGGCAACGGTCACGGCATCGCTCCCGAGGGCCGTCGCGATCGCCGACCAGGGCGCCCGTGGCTGGATCTGCAGTGCGTGCAGGAGCCGACGCTCGCCGATCGTGAGCGAATGATCCTGCATTTCAGCCCTTCCTAACGGGGAGATCCTGCGTTGTGACGCGGCGGAAACACGTCAATCGTACGTTGCGGTCATCGCTCCACGGACCCGTCCCCGTCGCCGATCTCCCGATCAGGAGGAACTCCAATTGACCGACACCACCACCCCCGCTCCAGCCGAGAGCACCCGGCCCGCACCGGCGTCGCACGCCGCACCGCACCAGGTCCACGCGCCCCGCCGCCAGCGCGTCTGGGTCGTGCTCGTCCTGCTGCTCGTCGTCGCCTCGCTCGCACAGGTCGTCGGTCCTGCCGTGATCCCGATCGGCATCGCGAGCATCACCGTCCTGCCGATGGTCTGGGGACTGCTGGTCGGCGGTGTGGTGTCGTCGCAGCGCGTCCGGCCGCTCTCGGTCGACCTGCAGCGTGCGGCGAGCGCCGTGATGGGCATCGCCGTGCTCGTGCTCATCGCGCGGCTCTCGGTCACGATCGGTCCGAACGTCGGACTGCTCGTCGAGGCCGGGCCCGCGCTGCTCCTGCAGGAGGTCGGGCACCTGTTCGGGACGATCGTCCTGGCGCTCCCGCTCGCCGTCCTGCTGCGGATGGGCCGAGCGACGATCGGTGCGACCTTCTCGATCGACCGCGAGGGGTCGTTCGCGATGGTGAGCGAGCGCTTCGGACCCGATTCGGACGAGTACCGCGGCACGCTCTCGATGTACGTGTTCGGCACTCTGCTCGGTGCGGTCGTCATCACCCTCGTCGCGTCCTTCGCCACGTCGCTCGGCGTGTTCGACCCGCTGGCGCTGGCGATGGGTGCCGGGGTCGGTTCGGGGTCGATGATGGCGGCCGCCGTGGCCGCGGTCGTGGCCGAGCACCCGGGCATGCAGGACCAGGTGCTGGCGCTCGCGGCGACGTCGAATCTCATCACCGGGCTGCTCGGGATGTACGTCGGCATGTACGTGGCACTGCCGCTCGCGCAGAAGTTCTACGAGAAGCTGACGCGGCGCGCAACGACGGCGGCGGCGGCGACCGCACCGGCACCCGCCGCGGCAGTACCCGCACCCGCCTTCGCCGCACCGGCTCCCGTCGACGCAACCGAGGCCGCTCGGCCGCTACCCGTCCCGCTCCTGGTCTCGATCCCTGCGCTCCTCGTCGTCGGCACCGTGGTGTCGTCGATCGCCGCCGGCGGGTTCTCGTGGCGCGTCCCCGCCGGCTACGCCCTGATGTCCGTCCTCGTCCTCATCGGCCTCGCCGTGTACCGGCTGACCCGAGGCAAGGTCGCGAGCCTCATCGTCGTGACGACGCTCGGAGCCCTGGCGACCAGCCCGATCTCGCCGATCGGCAGTTGGCTCGTCGAGGTGATCGACGCCGTCGACTTCCTCTCGATCTGCACCGTCGTGCTGACGGTCGCCGGGCTCACCCTCGGCAAGGACCTGCCGAAGCTGCGCTCGATCGGCTGGAAGATCGTGCCCGTCGGGCTGGTCGCCATCATCACCTCGTACCTGCTCTCGGTCGTCGTCGCCGAGTTCGCCCTCGGCCTCTGGAACTGAAGCCACCGACACCACTGCCCGCACCATCGGAGGAAGCACCATGACCGACACCACTACCGCCCTCACCCCCGCCACCCGCACCACAGCTGACGTCGCTGACCTCACCGCCCGCGTCGAGTCGGTCGTCCGCACTCGCACCCATCGGCTCCTCGAGATCAGCCATGCGATCCACGCCGACCCCGAGACGGCGTTCGAGGAGCACCGTGCCGCCGAACTGCTCGCGACCGAGGCCGAGCGGGCCGGCTTCGCGGTCGAACGCGGCGCGTACGGTCTGCCGACCGCGTTCGAGGCGGTCGCCGGCACCGGCCCGTTCCGGGTGGTGGTCTGCGCCGAGTACGACGCCCTGCCCGGCATCGGCCACGCTTGCGGCCACAACGTCATCGCGACCGCCGGACTCGGCGCGGCCCTGGCGCTCGCCGAGGTCGCCGACGAGGCCGGACTGACCGTGGTCCTGCTCGGGACCCCGGCGGAGGAGCACGGCGGCGGGAAGGCGATCCTGCTCGAGCGGGGCGCGTGGGAGGGCGCGACGATCTCCCTCATGGCGCACGGCACCGCCGCCGCCGAGGACCTCGCTTGCGCCCTTGTCGGCACCCAGGCGGTGGACCGCTTCGACGTCACCTTCACCGGCCGTGTGGCGCACGCTGCCGCGGCACCCCACCGCGCCGTCAACGCGGGGGACGCCGCAACCCTCGCGCTGACCGCGATCGGGCTGCTCCGCCAGCAGCTCGCCGACGGCATCCGGGTGGCCGCGTACGTCGAGCACGGCGGCGACGCGACCAACATCGTCCCCGGGATGACACTCGTCCGCGCCGAGGTGCGGGCGCGCGACCTCGACGTGATGCTCGACGCGAAGCGGCGGGTGCTCGCCTGCTTCGAGGGTGCGGCGATCGCCACGGGCTGCACCTGGACGGACGAGCGCGCCGAGCCGCGGTACGACGAGCTCCGCCAGGACCCGGTGCTCGCAGCGCTGTGGGACGAGGCGCTGCGCGGTCTCGGCCGGACGGTCGCCGGCGGTGCTGAGCAGACCGGTGGGTCGACCGACATGGGGAACGTGTCCCAGGTGGTGCCGTCGATCCACCCGATGATCGCGCTGCTCGGCGCCGTGGGAGTCCCGCACACGCCGACCTTCGCCGCCGACGCGGGCGGTCCGACCGGGGACGTCGCCGCGATCGACGCCGCGATCGGTCTCGCCCGGACGGTCGTGGCCGCGGCAACGGGGCCGGCAGCAGACAGACTGCTCGAGGCCGCTCGGACGCGCGCGCCGGGAGCGACGACGATCGCCCGCGGCGATGTCTGACCTGCTGACGACGGAGCACCCCGGTCCCGAGGTTCGAGTCCGCACCGCGGCTCCGGCCTCCGTCCACGTGTCGGTGTTCGACCTCTTCTCGGTCGGCATCGGCCCGTCGAGCTCGCACACCGTCGGGCCGATGCGCGCCGCGGCCCGCTTCCGCGAGGCGCTCGGCGACCGCCTCATCGACGTCACGCGCTGGACGTGCGCGTTGCACGGTTCGCTCGCGGCGACCGGCATCGGGCACGGCACGCCCGACGCCGTGCTCGCGGGATTGGGCGGCGCCGACCCCGAGATTTGCGACCCTGATGCGGTGCGGGGCACCTGGGCGGCGATGACCGCGCCGGGGCAGGACCGCGCGCACCCGGTCCCCGTGCCCGGTGGAGTCGTCCCGTTCCACCGCGCGGACATGACGTTCGAGCCGTTCGCCCGTCACCACGGTCACCCGAACGCGATGACGCTCGGCGCGGAGGGCACGGACGGCGTCCTCCTCACCCAGACGTGGCTGTCCGTCGGCGGCGGTTTCGTGGTCCTCGCGGGCGGCCTGGAGGCGCGGGTCGACTCCGCGGACCGCGCACCCACCGGGACGGTCGCCACCTCGAGCCCCTACCGGTCCGGGCAGGAACTCGTCGCCTCCGCCTCCGGCCGCAGCATCGCGGCGGTCGCCCGCGACCACGAACGGCTCACCCGCAGCGACGACGCCATCGACGCCGGACTCGACCGGATCGCCGGCACCATGCACGCCTGCATCGACAAGGGCCTGGGGCAGCGGGGCACGTTGCCGGGTCGGCTCGGCGTGCGCCGCCGGGCTGCCGACGCCGCTGCACACCTCGTGGCGTGCGGGACGGAGGCGTCGTCCACCGAGTGGATCGCCGTCTACGCGCTCGCCGTGAACGAGGAGAACGCCGCGGGCGGCCGGATCGTCACGGCGCCGACGAACGGCGCCGCGGGTGTGTTGCCCGCAGTGCTCCGGCACCTCACGACGAGCCTCGGACTCGAGGGGCCGGCGGTGCGGGACTTCCTGCTCACCGCGACGGCGATCGGCTCGCTCATCAAGGCCGGCGCGTCGATCTCCGGTGCCGAGGCCGGGTGTCAGGGCGAAGTGGGCTCGGCTTGTGCGATGGCGGCGGCTGGCGCCACGGCCGTTCTCGGCGGCACGCCGGACCAGGTCGAGAACGCCGCGGAGATCGCGCTCGAGCACCACCTCGGCCTGACGTGCGACCCGGTGGGCGGGCTCGTGCAGATCCCGTGCATCGAGCGGAACGCGGTCGCGGCGACGACGGCCCTCACGGCTGCACGGATCGCGCTGATGGGGGATGGGCGGCACGTCGTGAGCCTCGACACCGTGATCGAGACGATGCGGCAGACGGGCGACGACATGTCCGCGCGGTACAAGGAGACGAGCGAGGGCGGCCTCGCCGTCAACGTCGTCGAGTGCTAGCGGTTCTGGGTGCGGGTGCTGCCCGTGCGGGCCTCTTCGGCGGCGGCGATGACCTCGGCGTCACCGCTCCGGCCGCCGAGCGGACGCACGAAGAAGTCGATGATGCCGACCACGATCGCGGCGATCACGGCGAACATCGCCCAGCCGACGAACAGGCCGGCGACGTTCCGGCCGTCGGCGGGGGCGAGGACCACGCTCGCGACGTAGAACCCGACCGCCAGCACGAGGAACACGACGACGACGGTGACGAGGGCGCGGTGCCAGGTGATCCGGGGGTTCATGGCCCCCACGATACCCGTCGCGTCCGGCTCACCGGTCCGCGTGCCGACCGTGCGGAGCGTCGCCGGAGGCTTCCGGTCGGGCTCCGTCCGAGCGGGCGGGTGCATCGCCGCGAGCCGACGGGTCGGACCGGCCAGGGGCCCGAGGAGTCTCCGTGCGCGGGACGGGACGGGTGCGTGGTCCGGTCCCCGCGCCTCCCGGCTGCCGCGTCGGGGTGCCGCGGTCCCCGCTCCGGACCACGGGGATGCGTCCGGTCGTGGTGGTGGCCGTCTCGAGGCCGTCGCGTCCGCCCATGAAGACGTCGCCCCCGACGCGCTCGTCCTCCCAGTCGCCGTCGCGCAGCACGGTCAGCGTGCCGGTCTCGGTCGAGATGAGGCCGTGTCGTTCGAGCTCGGCGTCGCGCTGCTCGCCGAGGAACTCGCGGTTCGCGGTCTGGGCGTCCTGGAACATCGTGGTCCGGCCGGTGACGATGGCGCGGATGCGGCGGTGCTCCCACCACATCTTGCCGAAGTACATGAGCACGAGGCCGGCGGCGGCGTAGCAGGCCATCGTGATGAGGCCGCGGGCCGGGCCGGGACCGACGCCGTAGACCTGGTGCTTGATCATGTCGACCATGCTCGAGCCGACGACGACGTGGTTGAGCCACGCGAACGGCTCGGGCATGAACCACTTCGGGTACGCGCCACCGGACGACGGCATCGACAGGAAGACGAAGCAGATCATCGCGGGAGCGGCGATGAACCGGCCGACGAAGTAGCTCAGACCGTTGACGGCGAGGCCGATCGCCACGATCCAGCCCCAGGCGATGAGCACGAGCTGGATCCAGTGCCCGTGAATCGCGCCGAGGACGGGACCGGCGAGCGTGTTCGTGATGAGGGAGATGACCAGACCGCCGACCACGATGACCGCCATGCGGGTGCGGTGCCGGAGGGGGCCGCCCATGATGCCGATGAACATCGCGACCATGTAGCCGCCGATGCACCACGCGAGCATGACGTACATCGCGACGGTGCCGTACTCGTCCCACGCGGGCAGAGGTGCGAGCTCGGTGACGGTCGGCGCAGCCACGCCGATCCCGGTGAGGACGGTGCTCAGCGTCGCGGGGACGAGCGAGGCGACCTGGAACTGGTGCGCGCTCGCCTTGAACAGCTCGTTCGTGCTCGGGTCGTACGCCACGGCCATCGTGCCGGTGAGGACGTCGTGCTTCGCGGTGGCGAGGGAGTCGTAGAGGTGGAAGACGTACTCGCCCGGCAGCGCCTTCTGCACCGCGGTGACGAAGGTCGGGTCGCTGCCGACGAGCGCGATCGGCACGTCGTGCGGGTGCGGGGAGTGGAACGCGAAGACGTAGCAGAGGCAGAAGCCGACGATGAAGAACAGCGGCATCCAGAGCTGCAGGCCGATGAGCTGCAGCGACGGGTGCAGCGTGCCGTACCAGCTGCGGTAGCGACTGATCCGCTGCGGTGCCGGAGCGGGCGCCTGGCGGGTGCGGGAGCCGCTGCCGCTGCGGGCCGGCCGGGTCCCGGCGACGGGTGCGCCCCGACGGGGCTTCGATCCGCCGCGGGTGGACGGGCGGGTGGTGCGCTTCGGAGCGGGGTTCTGCCGCGGCCCCCCGTCACGATCCGGGAGGTCGTTGTTCCTGGGGACGTCGTTCCGCGGCGTGCTCACTCGGCGATGCGCTCCTGTTCTTGGTCGAAGCGTCAGGATACGCCCGGTGCGCTGCGCTGCGCGGCGCCTGCGTCAGGACCGGCTGCGCGACGCCTGGGCCGAGTCCATCGCGAGCTCCTCGGCGTCGAGCGTCACGAGCACGCGGCGCATGACCTCTTCGTCGAGGTTCCCCTTCTCGCGCTCCTCGAGCACGATCTCGCGACGACGGTCGAGCAGCTCCCGCCGGATGTCCTGGATCTGCGACCCCCGCAGACGGACCGGGGTGTTGCGCTCCTCGACCTCTTCCTCTTCGGCGTCGCGGCGGAAGGTCTCCGCCTGTCGCTCGAGACGCGCCTTGAGCCGGTTGACGACCGAGTTCACGGCCTCGTCACCGAACTGCTTCGACCAGTCCGGACGGCGCTTCTCGAGTAGCTCGATCGCCGCCTCGGTGGTGCGCTGGTTGAGGCGCATCTCGCTGCGGACGTCCTCGTCGTCCTCCGCCGGGTCCTGCACCTTGAGGGCGCGGATGACGAACGGCAGGGTGAGCCCCTGCAGCAGGAGCGTGCCGACCGTGACGATGAACGCGATGATGAAGATGGTGTCCTGCGCGGGGATCTCCGTCGGGCTCGCGACGACGGACACCGCGGCGGCGAGGGTGACCACGCCGCGCATGCCGGTCCACGAGATGACGGTGAGCTCCCGCCAGTTGAGCTTCGGTTCCGCCGTCCCGCGCAGCCAGCGCAGCGACGGATGACCGCGGGAGATCCGGATGCGGAGGGGCCGCAGCCATCGACCGTTGAAGCGGTTGCGGACGTACGACTCGAAGACGAACAGCGGCCGGACGAGGATGACGACGACGAGCACCACCCCGGCGGCGGTGAGCGTCTGCGCGAGACTGCGCTCGCTCTCGATGAGGTCGTGCACGACGGTGTTGAGCTGCAGGCCGATGAGGGCGAAGACGAACCCCTCGAGGATGACGTCGATGCTCGTCCACAGCGGCCGCTCCTGCAGGCGGGTGGCGTAGCCCTCCTTCGGCGAGTTGTAGCCGATGTAGAGGCCGGCGGTGACGACCGCGATGACGCCGGAGCCGGAGAGGTGCTCGGCGAGGATGTACGCGACGAACGGCAGCAGGATGCTCATGATCGTCTCGACCACCGGGTCGTTGATGCGCATCCGGATCCAGTGCACGAGCACCCCGAGGACGCCGCCGACGACGAGTCCGACGCCGATCGCGAGCCCGAAGATCCCGAGGTCCTGCCAGATGGTCAGCGACGTCCCCGCGATGATGAGCGTGAACACCCGCACCAGGGTCAGCGACGCCGCGTCGTTGATGAGGCTCTCACCGGACAGGACCGTCATCACCCGGCGGGGGAGTCCGAGCTTCCGGCCGATCGCGGCCGCGGACACGGCGTCCGGCGGAGCGACGATCGCGCCGAGGAGGATCGCGGCGGGGAGCGTCATGTCCGGGATCAGGAAGTACGCGACCGCACCGACGACGAGCGCCGTGACGATGACGAGGAAGATGCCGAGACGGCGGATCTGCTTGATCGACCCCCGGAAGCTCTGCCACGACACGTCGAGCGCCGCGGAGTAGAGCAGCGGCGGCAGGATCACGGTGAGGATCACCTCGGAGTCGATCTCCATCGGCGGCAGCCCCGGCAGGAACGACGCGGCCAGCGCGACGGCCGTCACGAGCAGGGGAGCGGGCAGTCCCCAGGCCCGGGCGAAGCCCGTCACCGTGAGCGATCCGACCAGCAGGATGAGGAGCTCGACGGTGTCCATGCCGTCCATTCTCCCAGAGGCATGGGACCGGATCTGTACGGTCGCGCAGGGCGCCCCGCAGGACGGCTGGACACGAGGTTGCGCGCAGGGTTTGCCCTCCGGCCGTCTGACTGGAACACTGGCCCGCGGTGGACATCACACTCATAGTCGTCCTGGTCATCGCGTTGGCCCTCTTCTTCGACTTCACAAACGGTTTTCACGACACCGCCAACGCGATGGCGACACCGATCGCAACCGGTGCGATGAAGCCCAAGGTGGCCGTCACGGTCGCCGCGGTGCTCAACCTCGTCGGTGCGTTCCTCAGTACGGCCGTCGCGACGTCGATCTCGCACGGCCTCATCAACGAGGGACCCGGTGGCGTCGCGATCAGCCCCGAGATGATCTTCGCGGGACTCATCGGGGCGGTGGTCTGGAACATGATCACGTGGCTCCGCGGGCTGCCGTCGTCGTCCTCGCACGCGCTGTTCGGCGGACTGATCGGTGCCGCGATCGTCGGTGCCGGGTTCAACGCGGTGAACTACGGGGCCCTCCTGACCGTCGTGATCATCCCGGCGTTCCTGTCGCCCGTGATCGCCGCGCTGGTGTCCTTCCTGTCGACACGCATCGCGTACCGGATCACCCGGCGCCCGGTCTTCCCGAACGAACGCGGCGGCTTCCGCATCGGCCAGGTCTTCACCAGCTCGATGGTGTCGCTCGCACACGGCACGAACGACGCGCAGAAGACGATGGGTGTCATCACGCTGACCCTCATCGCCTCGGGTGCGCAGTCGTCGAACGAGGGCGTGCAGTTCTGGGTCATCGTCGCCTGTGCCCTCGCGATCGCGCTCGGCACCTACACCGGCGGCTGGCGCATCATCCGCACCCTCGGGTCGGGCATCACCGAGATCCGCGCCACGCAGGGCTTCGCGGCCGAGGCGTCCACCGCCGCCACGATCCTCGCGTCGAGCCACCTCGGCTTCGCGCTGTCGACCACGCAGGTGTCCTCCGGCTCGATCATCGGTGCCGGGCTCGGTCGCCGTGGTTCGAAGATCCAGTGGTCGACCGCGGGCAAGATCGTCATCGCCTGGTTCATCACGCTCCCGGCCTCGGCCGCCGTCGGCGCCGTCGCGTCGGGCATCGCCCGCTTCGGCATCGTCGGGCTCGTGATCGACGCGGTGGTCGGTGCCGTCGTCATCCTCGGCCTGTACCTCTGGTCGCAGCGCAAGCCGCACGAGCAGGCGGCCGCCATCGAGGTCGACGTCGCCGCGAACGCCGTGTTCACCCGCAAGGAGCTGCGCGACCTGCAGCGCAAGAAGCGCGCGGAGACGGTCGCCGCCCGCCGCGCCGAGCTGAGCCGTGAGCGCACGCTGCGTCGGATGGCCGGACGCAAGGGAGGCCGTCGCTGATGGGCATCGGTTCTGACTCTCGCTGCTTCGCATTCTTGACGGATGGAGTCGCCTGATGGGCATCGACTGGTTCGCCTTCTTGACCGTGGCCATCGTGTCGCTCGTCGGCGCGGTGTTCGTCGTCACCGTCTACTCGATCGGCCTCCGCCTCTGGAGCGCCGCCGACACCCGTGCGGGCAAGTACACCGTGAAGGACGACGGCACGGTCGGCCCGGCCACGAGCGGTTTCCCGCTGCCCGGGAACACGCCGCCCGGCGTCCGCGGCTTCCGGGCCCTGGCGATCGTCTTCTTCGCGATCTCCGCGGCCGCCGTGCTCTACGGCATCTACCTGATCGTCCCGCAGTTCCACTGACGGTGCGCGCCCGGGGCGCGACCCGATGCGGGCCTGGAGGCGCGGTGCCAGCTGGCACCGCGCCTCCAGGCCGTCGGGGTCCAGTCCACCGCGCGCCCCGCTCCGGACGACGCGCGCTCCGGACCCGGGAACCGACCGGCCGGACGGGCTAGCCTCGTGGCGTGACCGGCAACGAAGCAGCACAGGCCCCTGACCGCGCGCAGACCCGCACCGAGACCGATTCCCTGGGATCGCGGGAGGTCCCGGTCGACGCCTACTGGGGCATCAACACCCTCCGGGCGCTCGAGAACTTCCCGATCACCTCGGTGCCGATCGCGGTGTACCCGGACCTCATCGAGGCGCTCGCCACCGTCAAGCAGGCCGCGGCCCGGGCGAACAAGGAGATCGGGGTGCTCGACGCCGAGCGCGCCGACGCCATCGACCGCGCCGCGCAGGAGGTCCGCGACGGAGGCCTCCGTGACCAGTTCGTCGTCGACGTCGTCCAGGGCGGTGCGGGGACGAGCACGAACATGAACACGAACGAGGTCCTGGCGAACCGGGCACTCGAGCTCCTCGGCCACGAGCGGGGCGACTACGGGTACCTGCACCCGATCGACCACGTGAACCGCAGCCAGTCGACGAACGACACCTACCCGACGAGCGTGAAGCTGGCGATGATCCTCGGCGTGCAGCGCCTGATCGGCGAGCTCGAGCTGCTGTCGGGGGCCTTCGCCGAGCGGGGCCGGGCGTTCCAGGACGTCCTGAAGGTCGGCCGCACGCAGCTGCAGGACGCCGTGCCGATGACCCTCGGGCAGGAGTTCACCGGGTTCGCGCACACCATCCAGGAGGACGTCCTCCTGCTCCGCACGGTGATGCCCCTGCTGGCGGAGACGAACCTCGGTGCGACGGCGATCGGCACCGGCATCACGGCTGACCCCCAGTACCGCGAAGAGGTCCGGCGGCAGCTGCAGATCGCCAGCGGGCTCGCCATCGTGACGGCGCCGGACCTCATCGAGGCGACGAGCGACGCCGGCGCGTTCATGACCCTGTCCGGCACCGTGAAGCGGAGCGCGGCGAAGCTCTCGAAGATCTGCAACGACCTGCGGCTGCTCTCGTCGGGGCCGCAGGCGGGACTCGGCGAGATCACCCTCCCGGCACGGCAGGCCGGGTCGTCGATCATGCCGGGCAAGGTGAACCCGGTGATCCCCGAGGTCGTCAACCAGATCGCGTTCGCCGTCGCCGGTGCGGACACGACGGTGACGATGGCGGCGGAGGGCGGGCAGCTCCAGCTCAACGCCTTCGAGCCGATCATCGCGCACTCCATCCTGCAGTCGCTGCAGTGGATGGCCCGCGGTTGTGCGACGCTCCGGGAGCACTGCATCACCGGCATCGAGGCGAACGAGGCGAAGCTCGCGGCCCAGGTCGACACGAACGTCGGCGTCGTCACGGCCCTGACGCCGTACATCGGCTACGCGGCCGCGGCGTCCATCGCGCACACGGCGCTGACGACCTCGACGCCGATCGCGACGCTCGTCACCGCGGCGGGGCTCATGGAGGCTGACCAGGTGCAGCGGGTGCTCAGCCCGGCGCGACTGTCGGGGATCGAGCTCGCGACCGGGGCGATCCCGGTCGTGACCGAGGAGATGCTGGACGAGGCCGCGCGCGAGCGCTGACGCGCGGCCGCGGGCGCGGGCGCTGCCGCGCGGGCGCGGTCGCTCACGCGCGGCCGCGGGCCCGCTCAGCCGATGGTGGGCTCGCCCGCCCGGACCTGCTGCGACATGTCGCGCAGGTGCTCCTCCGTCGGCGTCGGCGGCTCGCCCTGCTCCTCGGCGCGCTGGGTGGCAGCGATGCGGACGTGGTGCGCAGCCGCGATGTCCTGGTCCCGCCAGCGTGCGAGCGTGAAGTTCCGGGTGACGTCGCGGAGCGGCAGCCGGATCGACTCGTCGGCCTCGATGCCGGCGAGGAGCTGCCGCATGCGGATCACCTCGGAGTCGAGCTCACCGCCGACGACGAGCACGAAGTTCGAGATGTACAGGTAGACGAGCAGCAGGATCGCACCGCCGAGCCACCCGTACGCCTTGTTGCCGCCGCCGATGGTCTCGACGTAGAGCGCGAAGCCGAGCGTCGCCAACGCCCAGGTCACGATGGCGAAGCCGGCGCCCGCGGACACCCAGCGGAGCTGCGGCGTCTTCACGTTCGGCGTCGCGTAGTACAGCGTCGCGACCATCACCACGAGGTCCACCGCCAGGACCGGCCACTTCACGACGTTCCAGACGTCGTCGATCCACGGCGCCCAGCCGAGCTGCCGGATCACCGCGGCGGAGATCGTCGGCGTGCCGAGCAGGATGACGATCGCGATGGCGCCGCCGACCATCACGAGCAGCGTGACGAGGAGCATCATGCTGCGGAACTTCCAGATCCGCCGGCCCTCCTCGACCTCGTACGCGGTGTTCATCGCCCGCCCGAACGCCGTCGCGTACCCGGACAGCGACCACAGCGTCAGGACGAGCCCGATCGAGAAGCCGAGCCACGGGTTGTCGAGCGTCAGCAGCTGCCGGAGCGGTCCCTCGAGGTGCTGCGCGGTCTCGGGTCGCACGATGAACCCGAGCACCTCGATGATGTCCGACAGGCTGTCGCCCCGCCGGTCCACGATCGACAGGGCGGAGACGACGGTGAGCGCGGTCGGGAAGACGGTGAGGAGCGCGAAGAACGTCAACGACGCGGCCGCGTCGACGACGCGGTGCCGGATGACCGAGTGGTAGGTGCGCCGGACGACGGCGCGGACTCCCGTCCGCTGGAGGTCGCGCGATGCGCTGTCCGGCATGCGTTGTACCGTACCCGACACGTGACGGCCTGGAGGCGCGTGGCGGCGCCGCCACGCGCCTCCAGGCCGCCCATCGGTCACGTCTCGTGCCCCGCCCCCTTCCGCAAAACGCAACCGTGACGGTTGCCCGCAGGGGAATGTCGCTGCGGGCAGTCGTCGAGGTTGCGTCTTGCGGGGGTGAGGGCGGCGGGGCCGTCAGTTCGCGTGCGGGTGCAGGGCGTCGTACCGGCGGAAGGACGGCACGAGGCGGAGGAGCAGCGCGACGAGGGCGATGATGAGCACGCCGCCGATGATCGGCGGGTACGCGATGCCCGCCGCGACGACGAGCCCCGCGTAGAGGTCGCCGAGCCTCGGACCGCCGGTGACCACGACGATGAAGATGCCCTGCAGGCGTCCGCGCATCCCGTCCGGCGACGCCGCCTGCAGGATCGTGTTCCGGAACACCGAGCTGACGTTGTCGGCGCCGCCGGCGGCGGCGAGGAACAGCGCCGAGAGGCCGAGCGCCGGCAGGATGCCCACCGAGAACGACTCACCGGAGCGGCCGCCGAGCACGGGCGCCAGCGCGATGACCACGCCGAACGCGGCGATCGCCCCGCCGTACGCGGTGATGGCCCAGCCGACGGCCTCGCCCTGCCGCCGGACGTGTCCCAGCGGACCGGAGAAGACGCTCGAGAGCAGCGCCCCGATCGCGTAGGCGGCGGTGAGCGTGCCGACGGTGATGGACCCGCCACCGATCACGAGGGCGCCGATCGCGGGGAACAGGACGCGGGGCTGCCCGAACGTCATCGCGACGATGTCGAGCACGAACGTCATCGTGATGTTCTTCGACCTCCGCAGGAACCGCGCGCCCTCGACGAGCGAGCCGAGCCCGGGACGGAGGGCCCCGTGGTCGGCGGCCATCCGCGGCAGCGTGAACACCCCGAGGAAGGCGAACGTGAAGAGCACCACGTCGATCGTGTAGGTCGGTGCGAACCCGACGGTCGCGATGAGCACGCCCGCGACCGCCGGCCCGACGGTGACCTGGAAGCCGGAGGCGATCCCGCCCAGGGCGCTCGCCGCGGGCAGCAGGTCGGTGCCGACCAGGCGCGGCACGATCGCCGAGCGGGAGGCGTTGCTGACGGTCGCGGCCACCGCGTTCACCGTCGCCAGCACGTAGAGCAGCACGACGCTGTGCAGCCCGAGCCACGAGTGCGTGGCGATCAGCGCGACCGCCACCCAGGCGATGATCGACGAGACGAGCGCCACGGTGCGCCGGTCGAAGGCGTCCGCGAGCATGCCGCCGTACAGCCCGGCGACGATCATCGGCAGCAGCGCGATGACGCCGACGAGCGCCACGGCGAAGGTCGAGTGCGTGATCTCGTAGACCTCGAGGCCGACCGCGACGGTGGTCATCTGCGTGCCGATCCCGGCGATGGCGGTGCCGGCCCACAGCCGGGCGAAGGCGGGGGAGCGGCGGAGCGGGGTGAGGTCCGCGAGGAGCCGTCGTCGGCGCTCGTCGGTCGGTGTGGATGATGTCACGGTGGAACCATTCTGGGGCCTGTGCACCGGGTCCGTACCCGCTGCGCGGTGGAGTCGCGCTCTCTGGTTGACTTGCGGGCATGACTGACCTGAACAGCAAGCCCGAGTTCGACGCCCCCGAGGGCCCGGCCCCCACCGAGCTCGTCATCACCGACATCGTCGAGGGTGACGGCGACGTCGCGAGCGCCGGATCGACCGTCAAGGTCCACTACGCCGGCGTCGAGTACGAGACCGGCGAGGAGTTCGACAGCTCGTGGAACCGCGGCGAGCCGATCGACTTCCCGCTCGCGGCGCTCGTGCGCGGCTGGCAGGAGGGCATCCCCGGCATGCAGGTCGGCGGTCGCCGGAAGCTCGTCGTCCCGCCGGAGCTCGCCTACGGCCCGGCCGGTGGCGGCCACTTCCTCTCCGGCAAGACCCTCATCTTCGTGATCGACCTGCTCGGGGTCCGCTGATGCAGGTCGGAGCCCCGACGATCGAGCTGAACGACGGCCACCGCTTCCAGGAGCTCGGCCTCGGCACCTACGGTCTCAACGGCGACGAAGGCGCAGCGGCGATCGGCACCGCGATCGCCGGCGGCTACCGGCTGCTCGACACGGCGCTCAACTACGGCAACGAGGACGCCGTCGGCCAGGCCGTCCGCGCGTCCGACGTGGCGCGTGAGGACCTCGTCGTCACGTCGAAGCTGCCCGGCCGCCACCACGGCTACGACGAGGCGCACCGGTCGATCGACGAGACCCTCGGGAACCTCGGCCTGGACAGCGTCGACCTGTACCTCATCCACTGGCCGAACCCGTCGGTGGACAAGTTCGTCGACACCTGGAAGGCGTTCGTCGACCTCCGTGACAGCGGCAAGGTCCGCTCGATCGGCGTCTCGAACTTCACGCCGGAGCACCTGCGCCGCATCGTCGACGCCACCGGTGTCGCACCGGCCGTGAACCAGGTCGAGCTGCACCCGTACTTCCCGCAGGCGGAACTGCGGAAGGTGCACCAGGAACTCGGCATCGTCACCGAGAGCTGGAGCCCGCTGGCGACGGGTTCGGACCTCCTCACCGAGCAGCCGATCGCCGACGCCGCGGCCGCCCACGGGGTCACCCCCGGCCAGGTCGTGCTCCGCTGGCACGTCCAGATCGGTGCCGTCCCGGTGCCGAAGTCCGGCGACGCGACGCGGCAGCGCGAGAACCTCGACGTGTTCGGCTTCGAGCTGACCGACGACGAGGTGGCGGCCATCTCCGCCCTCGAGCGCGGCCGGCTCTGGGACGGCGACCCGGACACGCACGAAGAGATGTGACACCGCCGCTGCGCAGCGCGTCCGCGCTGCGCAGCGGTACTCGTCGGCGGGGTGGTGGGACTACACTGGGTTCCCCTCTTCCCGAAGGGTTGTGTGTGTCCGAACCGACCGAGATCGACCGCGAGCGCGGCTACGTGGACGGGCTGTTCGCCCGTCTCGACGAGCTCACCGCCGAGGCCGAGCAACGCCTCGCCGAGACCCGCCGTCAGGCCGTCGGCGGCAACCACCAGAGCCGCAGTGAGCGCGACGCCTTCGCGCGGCTCTACGAGGACACCATCGCCACGCTCGACCGCGTCGGCGACCGACTGGTCTTCGGCCGGCTCGAGGTGTCCGAGCCCGACAGTGCCGAGGACGCCTTCCGCTACATCGGCCGTGTCGGCCTGCGCGACGCCGACCACCGCCCGCTCCTGCTCGACTGGCGCGTCCCCGGTGCCAGCGCGTTCTACCAGGCGACCGCCGCGCACCCGATGGGCATGCGCGCCCGACGGCACCTGACGCTCGAGGGCCGCAGCGTCGTCGGCGTCGAGGACGAGGTCTTCGACGCCACCCTCTACGACGACGAGCGCACCCACCTGCAGGGCGAGGGCGCGCTCCTCGCCGCCGTCACCGCCGAGCGCACCGGCCGGATGACCGACATCGTCGCCACCATCCAGGGCGAGCAGGACCGGATCATCCGCTCCCCGCTCGAGGGCGTCCTCATCGTGCAGGGCGGCCCCGGCACCGGCAAGACCGCCGTGGCGCTGCACCGTGCCGCGTACCTGCTCTACTCGTACCGCGAGCGGCTCCGCGGCTCGGGCGTGCTCGTGGTCGGCCCGTCGCCGGCGTTCCTCACCTACATCGAGCAGGTCCTGCCGTCGCTCGGTGAGACCGGCGTCGTGATGGCGTCCCTCGGCTCGCTCTACCCGGGCGTGCACGCCCGGAAGCACGACCGCCGCGACGTCGCCGCGGTGAAGGGCTCGGCCGAGATGGCCCAGCTGCTCCGCCGGGCCGTGCGGTCGCGCCAGGTCGTGCCGACCGAGTCCGTGACGCTCGACGTCGAGGGCGAGCGGCTCGTCGTCCCACCGGGGCTCGTCGCCGACGCCATGAAGCGCGCGCAGGACCGCGGCAAGCCGCACAACGCCGCCCGGGTCACGTTCAACAAGATCGCGCTCGACTCGATGACCCGTCTGCTCGCCGACCAGCTCCGCGAGCGCGGGACCACGGTGGACGAAGCCGACGAGAAGGTCCTGCGCGAGGACATCCGGTCGTCGTACGACGCCCGGATCCTGCTCAACACCGCGTGGCTCCCGCTGCCGCCGGAGAAGCTCCTCGAGGACCTCTACGCCCGGCCGAACTGGCTCGCCTCGCTCACCCCGCACTGGACACCCGAACGCCGTGCGCTGCTCGAGCGTGCCCGCGGTGCGGAGACCACCGTCGAGGACGTCCCACTCCTCGACGAGGCCGCCGAACTCCTCGGCCCGTTCGACCCCACCGGCGGCGCGGCGAAGCGTGCGGCCAAGGCCAGCCGCAACCGCGACATCGAGAACGCCCGACAGGCCATCGAGAACATGGGCGTCGAGGGCATCGTCACGGCCGAGCAGGTCGCCGGGTCCTTCGCCGAGGGCGGGGACGCGCGCACGACCGCCGAGCGCGCCGCCGAGGACCGCGAGTGGACCTACGGGCACATCGTCGTCGACGAGGCGCAGGAGCTCTCGCCGATGCAGTGGCATGTGCTCGCCCGCCGCAACCCGCTCCGGTCGTTCACGATCGTCGGCGACATGGCGCAGGGCTCCTCGCCCGGTGCCGCGCGCACCTGGGACGACGTCATCGGAGCGCTCGCCCGCCGCCGTCGTGGCCGCGCGCCGCAGGTGCCGCTCGAGCACCGCGTCGAGCAGCTCACGGTGAACTACCGCACCCCGCGGTCGATCGTCGAGGCCGCCGGGGCGTTCGCCGACGCGGCGGGGCTCACGGTCACCCGGAACGAGGCCGTCCGCGACGGCGACCCCGTCGAGCGCCTCAGCGTGGCGCGTGGCGACGTGTTCGACACCGTCGCACGGGTCGTCGACGCCGAGCGCGACCGGATCGGCAGCGGGACCATCGGCGTCATCGTGCCGGAGGCCGACGTCGACACGGTCCGGCAGCGACTCGCCCGGACCGAGGCCGACGTGCGGTCCCTCGGTTCGCCGCGGCCCGGGTCCGTCACCGTGCTGACGGGCGCGGACGCGAAGGGCCTCGAGTTCGACGGCGTGCTGCTCGTCGACCCGGAACGGGTCGGGGCGGACGCGGCACGCGCTGCGGCCGCGGTCTACGTCGCGATGACGCGGCCGACGCGTCGCCTGACGGTCATCGACGTGGCCTGATACGCGGGCAGGTGAGCGCAGGCAGGTGAGCGTGCGCACCGGGCGGACGGGAGGCGCGGGGCGGCGCCGCCACGGGCCTCCCGGCTCAGGACTTGTCGCCTTCGGACCGCACCCGCGCGACCAGGTCGGCCCACGGCCCGTCGAGGCGGGTGCCGGGGATCGTCACCGTGGTGCGTTCGACGGTGATCGTCCAGGTGAAGTCGTCGCGCACGGCAGGTGACGGCGCGGGCTGCGCATCCCGGGGGAGCGCGTCGACCAGCTCCGACCAGCCGGACGGGTCGTCGCAGGAGTCGGTGTCGACGCGCCAGCCCCGCGAGGTGCCGGCGATGCCCCCGGTGCGACGGACGTCGATGTGCATGCCCCGACGGTACGCCGCCAGAGCAGCGCAGTCGAGAACGGCGGGGCGCAGTCGAGAACGGGGCTCAGTCGAGGACGCCGACCGTCCGCCAGGCCTCCTGCACCGCGGTGTGCTGTGCGGAGCCCTCGCCGAAGCGGGTCCGCGCCGCGTCGACGGTCACGGTCGCGAAGCCGGCGAAGTCGATCGACGCCGTGACCGCGTCCGAGGTGAGCGCGTCCCACCAGACGGCACCGGCGCCCTGCCAGGCGTTGCCGCCGATCGCCGTCGCCGCCAGGAAGAACGCGTGGTTCGGGATCCCCGAGTTCGTGTGCACGCCGCCCTGGTCCTCGGTGGTCTCGACGTAGCCGGCCATCGTCGCGGGCTGCGGGTCCTTCCCGAGCACCGGGTCGTCGTAGGCGGTCCCCGGGGCACGCATGGAGCGGAGGGCGACGCCGTGGACCGCATCGGTGAAGAGCCCCTCGCCGATGAGCCACGAGGCCTGCTCCGCGCTCTGCCGTGCCGCGTACTGCGCGACGAGCGAGCCGAACACGTCGCTCACCGACTCGTTGAGCGCGCCCGACTGCCCCTGGTACGTCAGGTCGGCGGTGTACTGGGTGACCCCGTGCGCGAGCTCGTGGCCGATGACGTCGACCGCGATCGTGAAGCGGTTGAACACCTCGCCGTCGCCGTCGCCGAACACCATCCGGCTGCCGTCCCAGTAGGCGTTGTCGTAGTCCTGCCCGTAGTGCACGGTGGCGTCGAGCGGGAGTCCGGCGCCGTCGATCGACACCCGGCCGAACACCTCGAGCCAGAAGGCGTGCGTGTCGCCCAGGCCCGTGTAGGCCTCGTCGACCGCGGGGTCGCCCGAGGCCGGGTCACCCTCGTGCCGGACGGGTGCGCCCGGCAACGTCGTCGAGCCCTTCGCGTCCGAGACGGTGCGCTGTGGCGACCGGTCGACGGTGCCGCTGACGCCCTGCGGCGTCCGGAGGTGCGCGTGCTTCGGGGCCTGCACGGTCTCGAGCGACGCGAGGGCGGTCCGGGCCGCCTCGGCCGCGCGGGGGAAGTCCGTGGCGTCGGCGACGGCGCGGAGGAGGTACGGCGGGACGACGGAGTGCAGGCGGCCGGTCGGGGTCATGCGCTCATGCAACCACCGGGCACCGACAGCGCTTAGGGGCGGTGTCCGTCAGTCGCGCTTGCGGTTCTCGACGAGGCCCAGTGCGTACGACTCCCACCACTGCCCGGCGGCCGGCCCGCCGTTGCACGTGCCGTCGCTGAGCCCCGGCGTCTTCACCCAGAGCAGCGCGTCGAGGCGGGTGGAGCCCCGGGTGACGTGCGGCGCCTGTCCGAGTCCGGCCCCGTCGGGGTTGCACCACGTGCCGCGCCACCCCTGGCCGTTCCGCGAGACGTCGATGACGAAGTGCGGGTCGCCACCGATCGCGTCGGCGAGTCCGTCGGCGTACGCGCGCTCCTGGTCGACGCGGTAGAAGTTCGACACGTTCGTGAAGAAGCCCTGCGTCCGGTCGACACCGGCCTCGCGCAGCCACTTCGCCATCGTCGCGGTCGGGACGCGGTTCTCGTTCCCGCCGTCGAGGTAGACGGTGAGCCCGTGCCCGGTCAGCTCGCCCACGGCCTTCCGGAGGAGGGGCAGCCGGTCCTCCTCGAGGCGCTTGCAGACCTGGATCTGGGCGATGGCGTCCGGCTCGACGAGCACGACGGCCTTCGACCCCTGCATCGCCCGCACCGCCGAGCGGACCCACGGCAGGTACTCGCTCGACCCGGTGCCGCCCTTCGAGTAGCTGCCGCAGTCGCGGTCGGGCACGTTGTAGAGCACGAACACCGGCGTCCGGTGCTGCTGCTCGGCACTCCGGACGACGTCGCGGATCGTCTCCCGGGTCGTGCTGGTCGAGGTGTTCGTCAGCCACGTGGCGATCGGCTGGTCGGCGATCACGGCGATCTTCGACGCGGTGGAGTCCTGGCCGTCGGCGCGGGCCTCGGCTTCTCGGCGGCCCGGCTGGTTCTCGGTCGCCGGCTGTGTCGCGAGGCCTCCGGGGAACGCGTCGGACGCCGACTTCCGCTCGGCCACCTGCCGGCCGCCGGTCTCGCGGGTCTGGGGGAGCACGAGCACGAGCGTGGTGACGAGCGCCACGACGACGATCGCCCCCAGGCCGAGCCAGAGCCACTGGCGCCGGCCGGTGTCACGGCGTGCACGGGTTCCCTCGAGACTCGGCATGGCCCCATGCTCGCAGGTGCGACGGGGGCACGCCCACCCCAGCCGGGCGTTCCCCCAGGACTGGTGGTGGTTCCTGCCAGGACCGTGCCCCAGACTGGCGTGATGTTCCGGAAGCTCCTCCTCCTCGCCCTGACCGCGGCGTACGCCTGGGTGATCTGGCGGATGACGCTGACGCCCCAGGTGTTCACGTCGGCGCAGAACTCCCTCGTGCTGCACGCGATCGCCTGGGTGCAGCAGCTGCCGCACGGCACGTGGTTCACGTACGAGCGCACGGAGTTCCTCGCGAACATCGCCATGTTCGTCCCCGTCGGCATGCTCGCGGCGCTGTGGCTGCCGCGCCGCTGGTGGTTCCTCGGCGCCGTCGTCGGCGTCGGCCTGTCCGCCGGCATCGAGATCGCCCAGGCCGTCTACCTGCCGTACCGCGTGGCCGACCCCCGCGACGTGCTCTCGAACGGGCTCGGCGGGCTGCTCGGCGCGACGGTCGTCGGACTCGTCCGCAGCCTGCTCCCCGCACCCCGTCGTCGCCGACTGCGCGCTCGGACCGCCTGACTCTGGTAGTCTTCTGCGGTTGCCGTCGAACGGCCGCGGACAAAGAGCGCTCACACATCCGGTGTGGGCACCGCGCAACGGACACCGCTCTCATGCAGAGCAGGAAGGGGATCCTCCATGGCACTTGACGCGAAGGTCAAGCAGGAGATCATCGAAGAGTACGCGACCCACCCGGGCGACACCGGATCCCCCGAGGTCCAGGTCGCCGTTCTGACGCGTCGTATCAACGACCTGAACGAGCACCTCAAGGAGCACAAGCACGACCACCACTCGCGTCGTGGTCTGCTGCTCATGGTCGGTCAGCGTCGCCGTCTCCTCGGTTACCTCTCCGACGTCGACATCGCCCGCTACCGTGCGCTCATCGAGCGCCTCGGCCTGCGCCGCTAGTCGTCGCCCAACGGCTTGACCGAACGCCCCGGTCCTCTTCGGAGGGTCGGGGCGTTCTCCGTTTTCCGATCGCACTTCGCCGGGAATGGTTGCGCGCCCGTCGTGGTTCGGTACGATGTTCATGCAAACGCAGCGAAAGTCGGGACTCACCATGACCACCATCGCCGTCGTCTCCGCCGGGCTCTCCGAGCCCAGCTCCACCCGCCTGCTCGCCGACCGCCTGGCAGAGGCCGCCGTCGCGTCGCTCACGGCACCGGACGCCACCGGACTGCCTGGAGGCACGGCGAAGGTCCTGCACGTCGACCTGCGTCCGCTGGCACACGAGATCACCGACGCGATGCTCACCGGGTTCGCGGCGCCGGCCCTGTCCGCAGCCATGGCGACGGTGGTCGAGGCCGACGCGGTCGTGTTCGTCACGCCGATCTTCACCGCCGGGGTGAGCGGCCTCGCGAAGTCGTTCCTCGACGTGCTCGACAAGGACTCCCTCGCCGACATGCCCGTGCTGCTCGGGGCCACCGGCGGGACTGCTCGGCACTCGCTGGCGATCGAGCACGCGCTCCGTCCGGTCTTCGCGTACCTCCGTGCCGCGGTCGTCCCCACCGGCGTGTTCGCCGCGACCGACGACTGGGGGAGCGAGGGTGACTCGGCCGCACTGGACGGACGCATCCGCCGGGCCGGGGTCGACCTGGCCTGGGCGATCCGCGCCTCCCGTCGGACCCCGCAGGAAGCCGACGCGCTCCCCGCGACCGTGGACTTCGCGTCCCTCCTCGGCGGCCTCGGTCACTGACCGCCCCGCGCGGAGGGAGCGGAATCGCTCGTAGGGAGCGGAATCGCTCGTAGGGAGCGGAATCGCTCGTAGGAGGTCGGAATTTCCGACTCCCTATGCGCGGATCCGCTTCCTACTCCACGTGTGATGGGCAGGATCGCTCTGAGGAGGGACACAGGGGTCGTCGGGCAACGGTGCAGACGGTCCACTGGTCGTTCATCGGCTGGCTCGGGAACCTCGTCATGACGACGAGGAGTACCGATGGACAGCAGCGGGAACGGCAGACGATCGGCGAAGGTCACGAGCGCGCTCGTCAGCGTGGGTGGCCTCGTGGTCGCGATGGTCACCGGCGCCGGGTTGTGGTTCGGGCACGAGCAGAGCAGCACGACGACGCAGAGCAGTGACTCGAGCACGTCCGACTCGAGCACGTCCGACTCGAGCACGTCCGGCTCGGGCACGTCGACCGATTCCGGGACCTCGACCGATCAGGGCGTGACCCAGGGCAGCACCAGCACCGGCAGCGCGGACACCGGCAGCTCCGACGCGACGACGACGGGTTCGTGACCGTGCGTGCCGCCGCCGAGTGGGACTGCTGGACCACCACCGCCCGCGTCGTCCTGGACCACCGGGACCGTCGCCACCTCGCCGCCGCCGAGTCCTGCGTCCGCGAGGTCACCGCCGCCGTCGACGCCGCGTGCAGCCGCTTCCGGAGCGACTCCGAACTCGTGGCACGGGCCGACGACCTCGTGCGCGGTGCCGAGGTCTCCCCGCTGCTGGCCAGCCTCGTCCACCAGGCCCTCGACGCAGCGCGGGCGACCGACGGCGACGTCGATCCGACCCTCGGCGGACGGATGGTGTCGCTCGGCTACGACGCGGTGTTCGCCGGCGCCGAACCGGTGCACGTTCCCGAGGCGATGGCGCGCGCGCTCGACGACCGACCGGCGTGGCAGCGGGTCCTGCTGTCGGGCACCTTCCTCCGCGTGCCGGCGGGCATCACGCTCGACCTCGGCGCGATCGCGAAGGCCGCGGCGGCGGACGCGGCGGCGGCGAGCATCACCGCACGGCTCGGCGTCGGCGCGCTCGTGTCCCTCGGCGGGGACGTCGCCACCGCCGGCCCCGACCCGTCCGGCGGCTGGCAGGTGCGGGTGCAGGACCTCGAGGACGACCCCGTCGACCACGTGCGGCTCGCCGCCGGGTGGTCCGTCGCGACCTCGAGCACGCAGAAGCGCCGCTGGGAGCAGGACGGGCACGCGCGGCACCACATCCTCGACCCGCGCTGGGGTCTGCCGGCCGATCCGGTCTGGCGCTCGGTGACGGTCGTCGCCCCGTCCTGCACCACCGCGAACACGATGACGACCGCGGCGATCGTGCGCGGGCACGGGGCGGTGGAGGCCCTGCGGCGGAGCGGCCGCGCGGCTCGGCTCGTCGCGGCGGACGGCTCGGTCGTCCGGCTGGGCCGCTGGCCCGTCGACGTGGCCGGCGTCGTGGGCGAGACGCCGCCTCGGGTGCGAGACTCCGCGTGATCAGGCGGTGTCTCGCAGCAGTGGGAGTGTCTCGACCGCGAGCCTGCGAGCCCGCGAGACCGAGCGCGCGAGCCCACGAGCCCGCGAGACCGAGCCCGCCCGCGCTCAGTACCAGTGCGGGTTGACGCCCATCTCGTGGCTCCACGCGCCGCACGGCGACCCGTAGGCGCTCTTGATGTACGCGAGTCCCCAGTTGATCTGCGTCGCCGCGTTCGTCCGCCAGTCGGCACCGGCAGCGGCCATCTTGTCCGCCGGGAGCGACTGCGGGATGCCGTACGCACCGCTCGAGGCGTTGAGGGCGTTCGCCCGCCAGCCGGACTCCTGCGTCCACAGCGACACGAGGCACCCGAACTGGTCCGAGCCCCAGCCGTACGAGGCGAGCGCGCTCCGGGCGTAGGCCTGCGCGCCGGCCGGGTCGACCACGACGCCGCCGGTGCTCGGGTACGACGTGCCGGAGCCGCCGCTGGTGGCGTCCGACGCGCTCGTGCCGGGCGTCGGGACCGCCGCGGCCGCCGCAGCCGCCGCAGCGCGCTTCCGCTGCTGCTCGGCCTTCTGCGCCGCGACCTTCTGGCCGAGTGCGTACCGCTCCTCGGTCTGCGCGGTGGTGTCCTTGAGTGACGCGAGCTGCGCGTACAGCTCGTCGCTGTGCTGCTGGGTGTCGTCCACGGCGGCGTCCGCCGCGGCTTCGGCGTCCTTCGCGGCGGTCGCCTTCGTCTCGGCCGCGTCCGCCAGTTCGGTGCGCTCGTGCTCGGCCCGGGTCGCCTGTGCGTGCAACGACGACGCGGTCTTCGCCGCGACGGACGCGTCGTCCATGACGCCGGCCCACGTCGACGACAGCTGGTCGAGCGCCCCGAGCTGGTAGAGGAGCTGGCCCGGGTCCTTCGCGGTCGCGATCCGGGTGGTCATCTCGTTCGAGCTGCCGTCGCGGTACAGGTTCGCCGCCAGCTGGCCGGCGCGCTGCTGGGCACGGTCGGCTGTCCTGGTCGCGCGGTCCGCCTGGGCCTGGAGGCTCGTGGCGGCCTGGGTGGCGGCCGTCAGCTCCGCCTCGGCGTCGTCCGCCTTCTCGGAGGCGTCGAGCGCCGCCTGCGACTTCGCCGCAGCGGCTGCCTGCGCCGTCTGCAGCGCCGCCTGGACGCGTGCGATCTCGGCGTTCTTGGTGTCCTCGTTCCCCTTCGCGTGCTGCACGTCCTGCCAGCTGGGGTACTCCGTCGCGATCGCCGGTGCTGCGGAGACGACAGGGGCGACGAGCACGCCGACGACCAGTGCAGCCGCGACGAACAAGCCCCGGGAGGGGGTGAGGCGCATCTCCGCAGGTTATCGGGGACACGCCCGTTCGCCGTGAGCCTCGCCGCCGTTTCCCTGCGGACTGGTAAAGTCCAAGACGTCCGGGGACCGTTTCCCCGGGCGTTACGACAAACACTGCGCAGGCCGGGCACGGAGCTGGTCATCGGTGGTGGCTCGCGGGCCGGATGGTTTCCCGAGTGCTTCTACTGCTGGCCAGACATGCGTCCCGATCACTTCGGCGTGCACGCACCATCGGGTGCCGTGGCCCCAGCCTGCCGAACACATCAAGGAGGCACCCTTTTGGAGGGTCCCGAGATCAAGTTCGCCGAGGCCGTCATCGACAACGGTCGATTCGGCAAGCGCACCGTCCGGTTCGAGACCGGTCGGCTCGCACAGCAGGCGCAGGGCGCGGTCGCCGCGTACCTCGACGAGGAAACGATGCTCCTCTCGGCCACCAGCGCCGGCAAGCACCCGCGTGAAGGATTCGACTTCTTCCCGCTGACGGTCGACGTCGAGGAGCGCTCGTACGCCGCCGGCAAGATCCCCGGTTCGTTCTTCCGCCGTGAAGGCCGTCCCAGCACCGAGGCGATCCTCGTCTGCCGTCTCATCGACCGGCCGCTGCGCCCGTCGTTCGTCGACGGCCTCCGCAACGAGGTCCAGATCGTCATCACCGTCCTGAGCATCGCTCCGGACGAGTTCTACGACGCGCTCGCGATCAACGCGGCGTCCGCGTCGACGCAGATCTCCGGTCTGCCGTTCTCCGGCCCGATCGCCGGTGTGCGCCTCGCGCTCATCCCGGGCGCCAACGGCACCGACCAGTGGGTCGCGTTCCCGAAGGCGTCGCAGCTCGCCGAGGCCGTTTTCGACCTCACCGTCGCCGGCCGTGTCGTCACGGACGAGGCGGGCAACGAGGACGTCGCGATCATGATGGTCGAGGCCGAGGCCACCGAGCACAGCTGGGACCTCATCCAGGGCGGCGCCACGAAGCCCGACGAGGCCGTCGTCGCGCAGGGCCTCGAGGCGGCGAAGCCGTTCCTCAAGTCCCTCGTCGACGCCCAGGCCAAGCTCGCCGCGCAGTCGGCGAAGGAGATCCAGGACTTCCCGGTCTTCCCGGCCTACGCCCCCGAGGTCTACTCGGTCGTCGAGTCCCTCGCGCTCTCCGAGCTCGGTGACGTCTACAAGATCGCCGGCAAGCTCGAGCGTCAGAACGCCGACGACGCCCTGAAGGCCCGCGTCAAGGAGGCAGTCGCCGCCAAGGTGTCCGCCGGTGAGCTCCCCGAGTCCGCCAACGGCCAGGTCAGCGGTGCCTACAAGTCGGTCACGAAGAAGGTCGTCCGCGGCCGGATCCTGACCGAGCAGGTCCGCATGGACGGTCGCGGCCTCGCCGACATCCGTCCGCTCGACGCCGAGGTCGCCGTGATCCCGCGCGTCCACGGTTCGGCGATCTTCCAGCGCGGCGAGACCCAGATCCTGGGAGTCACCACGCTGAACATGCTCAAGATGGAGCAGCAGATCGACTCGCTGTCGCCGGTCAAGAAGAAGCGCTACCTGCACCACTACAACTTCCCGCCGTACTCGACGGGTGAGACCGGTCGCGTCGGTTCGCCGAAGCGTCGCGAGATCGGGCACGGCTTCCTCGCCGAGCGCGCCCTCGTGCCGGTGCTGCCGTCGCGCGAGGAGTTCCCGTACGCCATCCGTCAGGTGTCCGAGGCCCTCAGCTCCAACGGTTCGACGTCGATGGGTTCCGTCTGCGCCTCGACCCTGTCGCTCCTCAACGCCGGTGTGCCCCTCAAGGCCCCGGTCGCGGGCATCGCGATGGGCCTCGTCTCCGACACCGTCGACGGTCAGACCCGCTACGCGGCGCTGACCGACATCCTCGGTGCCGAGGACGCCCTCGGTGACATGGACTTCAAGGTCGCCGGCACCTCGGACTTCGTCACGGCCATCCAGCTGGACACGAAGCTCGACGGCATCCCCTCGTCGGTCCTCGACGCCGCGCTGAAGCAGGCCAAGGAAGCGCGCTCCGCGATCCTCGGTGTGCTGAACGAGGCGATCGACGCCCCCGACGAGATGGCTGACACCGCCCCGCGCGTCATCTCCGTGCAGATCCCCGTCGACAAGATCGGCGAGCTGATCGGCCCGAAGGGCAAGACGATCAACGGCATCCAGGACGAGACCGGTGCCGACATCTCGATCGAGGACGACGGCACCGTCTACATCGGCGCCGTCGACGGCCCCTCGGCCGAGGCTGCTCGTCTGCAGGTCAACGCGATCGCGAACCCGACGAACCCGGAGATCGGGGACCAGTTCCTCGGCACGGTCGTCAAGATCGCGACGTTCGGTGCGTTCGTGTCGCTGCTCCCGGGCCGCGACGGTCTGCTCCACGTCTCCGAGGTCCGCAAGCTCGCCGGTGGCAAGCGTGTGGAGAACGTCGAGGACGTGCTCGGCGTCGGCCAGAAGGTCCTGGTCGAGGTCACCAAGGTGGACGACCGCGGCAAGCTGTCGCTCGCGCCGGTCGTGGCGGAGGAGACCGAGTCCGCTCCGGTCGAGACCGTCCGCGCGCACACCGAGGACCCGGCCGAGGGCTGATCCTCCCCGCGTCCTGACGCACGAACGGCCGCTGTCCCTTCCGGGACGGCGGCCGTTCGCCGTCGGGCCTGCGACGGGGCGCGGGTCAGGCGGCAGGTGTCTCCTGCGTGCCGACGAGCTGCGCACGCCCGAGCAGGTGGTCACGGAGCAGGAAGCCCACCACCGCCGGGGTGGCATCGGCCGGGGCCTCGAGCACGGGGACGTCGAGCGCGCTCACCGTGAAGAAGTAGCGGTGCGGCCCGTGTCCGGCGGGCGGAGCGGCACCGAGGAACGTGTCCGTGCCGAACTCGTTCCGGCGGCGGAGTGCCTCGGCAGGGAGCAGGGCGTCGTCCGTTCCGGCGTTCTGCGGCAGTTCGTGCACCGACGCCGGGAGGTCGGTGAGACTCCAGTGCCAGAACCCCGATCCGGTCGGCGCGTCGGGGTCGTACACGGTGAGGACGTAGCTCTGCGTGCCCTCGGGAGCGCCGGACCACTCCAGCGCGGGGGAGCGGTCCTCGCCCCCGGCGTCGGTGCCGCGCGCCCAGTCGGGCAGGGCTCCGCCGTCGGTGAAGTCGGGGCTGGTCAGGGTGAACGAGGGGACCTCGGGGAGGTTCCAGTTGGGGTCGTTGGCCATGCGTCCAGCCAACACCCGGCACCTCGGAAGCCCACCCGCGTGGCGGGGCCGCGGCAGGCGCGGTGGACGGCGGAAGGGCGACGGACTGGAGGCGCGGTGCGGGCCGGTCCCGTGCCTCCAGGCCGGAACGTGGTCGCGACAGCGACAGCGACAGCGACAGCGAATGACATAGTCGCGCGAGCGAACGACGAGACGCACCGGCACGAGCCGGTCAGCAGCGGGCGGTCAGGCTGCGAGCACGCGCTCCACGACGCGGCCGAGGGCCGCCGTCGCGGCGATCGCGTCACCGGCGTACGCGCCGGACATGGCGCCGTCGCGCGCGAGCATGAGTTCGTCCGCTCCGTCGCCGGGCAGCGTGTGTCCGGCGTCCTGCAGCAGGTCGGCCAGCCGTTCGGTGTACCAGTCGCGGTGCATGGCGACGACCTCGCGCACGGGGTCGCGCGGGTCGTGGTACTCGGCGGCGGCGTTGAGGAACGCGCACCCGCGGAAGTCGGGGTCGTTGACCTCGTCGGTGAGGGCGGCGACCCAGTCGCGGACGGCCCGCGAGGGGGTGCCGGCGTCCGCGATGAGCTGCTCCATCCGCTGCTGCACCCGCTCGTGCTGCGTCCGGATGTAGGCGAGGATCAGGTTGTCCTTCGACCCGTAGTGCTTGTAGAACGTCGCCTTGGTGACACTCGCCTCGGAGATGAGGCGGTCGACCCCGACGCTGTGGATGCCCTCTTCGTAGAAGAGCCGGCTGGCCGTCTCGAGGATGCGTACCTTCGCGCCGCCGGAGCGGGGAGTCGGGGGGACGCTCGACCCGTCCGGCGACGCGAGGTTCGTGCTCGGGCCAGGGAGACGCTGGACGGTCGGTTGGGGGGAATCGACCGTCACAGCGTGGCTCCTTGGTTCATCGGCTCCGCGACCGAGTGGGGGGACTCGTGGCCGCGAGGACTGATGTCCCGAGCCGCCGGATCGGAATCTAGGGGGGCTTTCGATCCGGCGTGAACGACTGTACCACAATGGAGGACAGACAGACGAGTCTTTCTATCCTCCTTTCATGTACCCCACTTCGAGTGACGTACCGTGCGCCTGTGGAAACTGGGCGAGGGAGCCCCGGGGGTCAGTAGGCTCGTCTGCGATGAACCACCCAGTGCCGCTGCCGCTCGAGGCCCCGGACACGTCGTTCCTGACGTCCGGGGGCGCCTTCGTCCGCCGATCCGTCCTGCCCTCGGGCGTGCGGGTCCTGACCGAGGCGATGCCCGGCGCGGCTTCGACCAGCCTCGGCTTCTGGGTGGGGGTGGGTTCGCGGGACGAGCGCGAGGGCCAGTACGGGTCCACGCACTTCCTCGAACACCTGCTCTTCAAGGGCACCGCGAAGCGCTCGGCGCTCGACATCGCGATCTCCTTCGACTCCGTCGGCGGCGAGCACAACGCCGCGACCGCGAAGGAGTACACCTGCTACTACTCGCGCGTCCGTGACGCCGACGTCCCGATGGCGATCGAGGTCATCGGCGACATGGTCACCGGTTCCGTGCTCGAGGCCGCGGCGTTCGACGTCGAACGCGGCGTCATCCTCGAGGAACTCGCGATGGCTGCGGACGACCCGGCCGACGTCGCCGGCGAGGCGTTCTTCGCGGCGGCCTTCGACGGACACGCCCTCGGCCGCCCGATCGGTGGCACGCCCGAGAGCATCCGCGCCGTCCAGCGCGACGAGGTCCTGGCCCACTACCGCGAGCACTACGCCCCGAACGGCATCGTCGTCACCGCCGCCGGAGCCGTCGACCACGACGCCTTCTGCGAACTGGTCGAGGCCGTGTTCCAGGGCGCGCCGAACGCCTCGCCGCTCGCCCGTCGGACGCCGCAGCCGGTGGCCGACCCGGCGATCCCGAAGCTCTCCGTCGTGCACCGCCCCACCGAGCAGGTCAGCATGCTCCGTGGGTCGCAGGGGCTCGACCTCCGCGACGAGCGACGCCCGGTCCTCAGCGTGCTCAACGCCGTCCTCGGCGGTGGCATGAGCTCCCGCCTCTTCCAGGAGGTCCGCGAGCGCCGCGGGCTCGCCTACGCGGTGAGCTCCTTCGCGCCCGCCTACCTCGACAACGGCGCCTTCGGTGTCTACGCCGGATGTGCGCCCGACAACGTGCCCGGTGTCATCGAGATCGTCGACGCCGAGTTCCGCCGGATGGTCGACGACGGCATCACCAGCGACGAACTCCGCCGTGCGAAGGGGCAGATCGAGGGTGCGCTCACGCTCTCGCTCGAGGACTCCGACGCCCGGATGACCCGCCTCGGTCGCTCCGAGCTCGGCACCGGCGAGTTCACCGACCTCGCCACCGCCCTCGAGCGCGTGGACCGGGTCACCACCGGCGCCGTCCTCGACCTGGCGCGCGACCTCCTGACCCGTCCGACGATCACCTCGGTGGTCGGTGCCGTGCGGCAGGACGAGCTCGCGGCCGCGATCGGGATCGGCGGTTGAGCGCCGACATGTCGCACTACCTCTACCTCGTCCGGCACGGTGAGCACCAGGACGCGGAACACGGTCTCCGTGACGGCAAGCTCTCGGAGCGCGGCAAGCGACAGGCGATGCTCGTGGCCGACCGGTTGGGCGGTGTGCCCTTCGACGGGGTGTACCACTCGCCGCTCGAGGCTCCGAGCGAGACCGCCTCGTTCCTCGCGCAGCGGCTTCCGGCGATCCAGCCCGAACCGTCGACCCTGCTCTTCGACTGCATCCCCTCCGGGCCGACGCCCGACATGCCGCACGCGTACCAGGGGTGGTACGGCGGCATCACGGAAGAGGAGATCGTCGCCGGGCAGGCGCAGATGGGCGATGCCGTCGCCGAGTGGTTCACCCCCGCTCGCGAGGACCGGCACGACCTCCTCATCACGCACAACGCCGTGATCGGCTGGTTCGTGCGCGAGGCGTTCCAGGCGCCGGAGTGGCGCTGGATGGGCACGAACGTGGCGCACACGGCGCTGACGATCATCCGGATCCGCTCGGCGAAGCCGGCCGAGGTGGTCGCGCTCAACGACCTCGCCCACCTGCCGGTGGAGCTCCGCACGGGTCTGCCGGTCGGCCAGCCGGTCTAGCGGACAGCCCGTCTGGCGCCAGCCGGTCTATCGCACCGGCTTGCGGTACCAGGCCGTCGCGTTCGGGTTCTCGTTGAACGGCTCGACGCGCTCGTAGCCCCGGCTGCGGTACATCGCGCCGGCGGCGACGAGGGAGTCGTTCGTGTCGAGGACGACCGCGGTCGCCCCGAGCCGTGCGGCGTCCGCCTCGAGCGCGTCCATCACGGCCGTCGCGACGCCCCGCCCGCGCCCCGCCGCCGTGACGAAGACGTGCTTCACCTCGAAGCGGACGTCGTCGCCGTCGTCCGCGATGCGCCGGAGTCCGCCGCAGCCGACCGGACGGGCGCCGCCGACCGGACGGCCGCCACCGCCGACCGGACGGTCGTGGTCGTCGTCGTCGTACGCGACCACGAAGGTGCCGTTCGGCGGCGTGAACTCGGCAGCCGGCGTGCGCTTCCGCGCGTACGAGCCCTGCGCGCTCGGGAACGTCGCCTCGCGCTCGTCGAGGTACGCGTCGAGCAGCGCGTCGACCTCGGGGATGTCTGCCGGCACGGTCCTGACCTCGAGCGTCATGCGTCGATCCTAGGATGGGACACATGGTCACTCCCGTCGCCGTCGTCGGCGCCACCGGTCGTCTCGGGGGCCTCGTGGCCTCCGTCGTCGAGGAACTCCCGGAGTTCGAGCTCGTCGCGAGCCTGTCGTCGAAGGACGGCGCGCACGAAGCCGCCCCCTCGGTGTTCGGTGGCGCGGCCGTCGTGGTCGACGTGACGGTGCCGGCGCTCAGCCCCGCGATCGTGGACAACGCGCTCGCGAGCGGGGCCAACGTCCTCGTCGGCACCTCCGGGTGGTCAGGTGACCGACTGGCCACGCTCCGTTCCGGTCTCGAGGCGCGCCCGGAGCAGGGCGTCTTCGTGGTCCCCAACTTCTCGATCGGCTCGGTGCTCGGCACGCACCTCGCGACGATCGCGGCGCCGTGGTTCCCCGCCGTCGAGATCGTCGAGACGCACCACGCCGGCAAGATCGACTCGCCCTCCGGCACCGCCGTCCGCACCGCGGAGCTCATCGCCGCCGCCCGACGCGACGTCGGCCCGGTCGACGCCCCGCACGTGGACCAGCGCGCCCGCGGGCAGCAGGTCGCGAGCGTCCCGATCCACTCGCTCCGGCTGCCCGGCGTCAAGGCCGTGCAGGACGTCCTGCTGAGCGGACCGGGCGAGACGCTGACGATCCGGCACGACACGCACGACGACGTCGCCTACGTCGCCGGCATCCGCGCGGCCCTCGGCGCGGTCGGCTCGATGCGCGGCCTGACGGTCGGCCTCGGCAGCGTCCTCGGCATCGGCTGACGCGCCGTGGGTGTCGCTCGATCGCTGCGGTCGCCGTTCTGGGGCGCCGCCCTCATGACGGTGCTGCTGGCGCTGTACATCGTGCTCGTCGGGCAGCGTGCCGTGGCGTTCATCCAGACCGGCCTGGCGATCGGGATCGCCATCGGTGTGGCGCTCTTCGTGATCGCCGCGATCGGGGCGCTGCTGCTCGTGCTGGAGTTCCGGTTCGGCGTGCGCATCACCCGGCTCGGTGCGCGGCTCGAGCACGAGGGGGCGGCCCCGGCCGACGTCGTGCCCGTGCGTCCCTCGGGTCGGCCGGTGCGTGAAGCGGCGGACGAGCTCTTCCCGACCTACAAGGCCGCCGTCGAGGCGGACCCGGCCGACTGGCGCGGCTGGTACCGGCTCGGTGTCGTGTACGACGCGGCGGGGGACCGGAAGCGGGCCCGCGCCGCGATGCGGACGGCACTCGCGAAGGCGACCGCCCACTGACCGGAGGCGCGTGACGGGCCTGCCCCGCGCCTCCAGGCCGTCGGGCCGACCACGTCAGAACGTGGCGTCGACCGCGTCCTCGGCGCGCGCGTACCGGAACGCGTACCCCGACTCGAGCAGCTTCGTCGGCACCATCTGCTGGCTCGACAGGAGCATCTCGTCGGCAGCTTCGCGCAGGACGAGCCGGAGCGCGAACTCCGGCATCCGGAACACGTAGGGCCGGTGCAGGTCCTCGGCGACGCGCTTCGTGATCCGGTCGGCCACGGCGGGCTGCGGTCCGGCGAGGTTCACCGGGCCGGTGACCTCCGACGCGGACGGGCTCGTGGCGAGGTGCACGATCGCGCCGACCTCGTCGTCGAGGGCGATCCACGGCCAGTGCTGTCCACCGGTCCCGAGGCGGCCGCCGAGCCCGGCCTTCGTCAGCGGCACGAGCGGTGCGAGCGCGCCGCCGCCCTTCCCGACGACGATGCCGGTCCGGAGCGTGACGACGCGGACGCCGTCCGGCGCCTGGTTCGCCGCCGCCTCCCACGCGGTGCAGACCTCGGCGAGGAAGCCGGTGCCCGGGGCGGCGTCGTCCTGCAGGACGTCCGCCGGGCGGTCGCCGTACACGCCCGAGGCGGAGCCGGACAGGAAGAGCGCGGGTGGGGTGGTGGCGTGCCGCATCGCCTCGACGAGGGTGTCGGTGGCGTCGATCCGCGACCTGCCGATCTCCTGCTTGTAGGTCTCGGTCCACGGCAGCTTGCCGATGTTCGCGCCGGCGAGGTTGATCACCACGTCGGCGCCGTCGAGGATCGCCGGGTCGAGCGGTCGGCTGCCGGGGGACCAGCGGAACTCGGCCGCCGTGCGCGGTTCCCGCCGGACGAGCGTGGTCACGTGGTGCCCGGCCTCGCGCAGGGCGCGGACGAGGGGGGTGCCGATGAAGCCGGACGCGCCGGCCACCAGGATCGAGAGCGGCTGTTCCGCCATGTGGGCCTCCTTGGGAGCAACGGTACTCAGGGGCCTGGAGGCGCGGGGTACGTCGTCCGCGCCGGCTCCCAATCGTCGGTGGTCGCGTCTAGGCTGCTGCCGTGACCGACAGCGAGACCGTGCAGCCCGACGCCTCCGTTCCGACGCCCTACGAAGACCTGCTGCGGCGGGTCCTCGACGAAGGCGCTCCGAAGGGTGACCGCACCGGGACCGGTACCCGCAGCGTCTTCGGCGCGCAGCTCCGCTACGACCTGTCGAAGGGGTTCCCGCTCGTCACGACCAAGCGCGTGCACTTCAAGTCGGTGGCGTACGAGCTGCTCTGGTTCCTCCGCGGCGACGGCAACGCCCGCTGGCTGCAGGAGCACGGCGTCCGGATCTGGAACGAGTGGGCTGACGCGGACGGCGACCTCGGCCCGGTCTACGGCGTGCAGTGGCGTTCCTGGCCGACCCCGTCGGGGGAGCACGTCGACCAGATCGCCCAGGTCATCGAGCAGATCCGGACGAACCCCGACTCGCGCCGACTCATCGTCTCAGCGTGGAACGTGGCCGACGTGCCGGACATGGCGCTGGCCCCGTGCCACGCGTTCTTCCAGTTCTACGTCAACGACGGCAAGCTCTCGTGCCAGCTGTACCAGCGGAGCGCGGACATGTTCCTCGGCGTCCCGTTCAACATCGCCTCGTACGCGCTCCTCACCCACATGATCGCGGCGCAGACCGGGCTCGAGGTCGGCGACTTCGTGTGGACCGGCGGCGACTGCCACGTCTACGACAACCACGTCGAGCAGGTCGAGGAACAGCTGCGCCGCACGGCGTACCCGATGCCGACGCTCGAGATCGCCCCGCGTGACTCGATCGACGACTACGAGTACGAGGACTTCACGGTCGTCGGCTACCACCACCACCCGGCGATCAAGGCCGCGGTCGCGGTCTGATGGCTGCGGAGCCCGGCCCGACCGAACCCGGCTGGACCGAACCGGTGCGGGGCGTCGGCATGGTGTGGGCCCGATCGGTGCAGGGCGTCATCGGCGCCGACGGCGGGATGCCCTGGCACGTCCCCGAAGACCTCGCACACTTCCGGCAGGTCACCGGCGACGCCACCGTGGTGATGGGTCGACGCACCTGGGACTCGCTGCCGGAGCGCTTCCGGCCGCTGCCCGGCCGCCGGAACGTCGTCCTCACCCGCGACGAGACGTGGACGGCCGACGGCGCCGAGGTCGTGCACGACCTGGCGACCGCGCTCGACACCGACGAGCCCGTCTGGGTCATCGGCGGCGGGCAGGTGTACGCCGCGGCGGTGCCGTTCGCCGATCGGGTCTCCGAGACCGTGATCGACCTCGACGTCGCGGGGGACACCCGGGCGCCGACGCTCGGCGACGACTGGACCCTCGTCGACGACGGACCGTGGCAGGAGTCCCGGAACGGCGGTGCCCGCTACCGCTTCCTCGAGTGGCGACGCCGCGCCTGAGCGCCGGGAGCGTGCCGCCGCCGAGCGCGGCACAACCGAAGTGCACCCGAACCGCGCTTTCGCGCGGTTCGGGGTGGCTTCGGTTGTGCGGACGGCCGTCCCGTGGCGTCTGGATGGCCGGCCACCCGGCGGGCGTGACGGTCGAGGCGGGCGTGATCCGCGCCTCCCGGCCGGTCCGAAGGCGGTCGACCGTCCACACGGACGGCGGTCCCGACGCGCATCCCCGGTACGCTGGTGACCGTGTCCCCGCGTGAGAATCCCTTCGGTCAGGTCCTCGTCGCCCTCGTGACCCCGTTCACGGCCGACGGCGAGGTCGACTGGCCAGGCGTCGAGCAGCACATCGACGACTGCATCACCGCCGGTGCCGACGGCATCGTCGTGACCGGCACGACCGGCGAGACGTCGACCCTCACCGACCCGGAGAAGCTCCGGCTGGTCGAGGTCGGCAAGTCCGTCGCCGCGGGCCGCGCGAAGATCATCACCGGCGGCGGCTCGAACGAGACCGCACACGCGATCCACCTCTACAAGCAGAGCGAGCGCGCCGGTGCCGACGGCGTGATGATCGTCACGCCGTACTACAACAAGCCGACCCAGTCGGGCGTGCTCACGCACTTCCGGATGATCGCCGACGCCACCGACCTGCCGGTGATCCTGTACGACATCCCCGGCCGCACCGGCATCCCGATCACCTACGAGACCATCGTGCGGGCGTCGCACCACCCGAACATCCTCGCCGTGAAGGACGCCAAGGGCGACTTCGCCGAGGTCTCCCGGGTGCTCAACAACACCGACCTCATGTACTTCTCCGGCGACGACACGAACGTGCTCCCGCACCTGTCGATCGGCGCCACCGGACTCATCGGCGTCACCGCGAACATCACGTCGACGCCGTACCGCACCATCGTCGACGCGGTGAACCGGGGCGACCTCGCCACCGCGACCGCCGAGCACAAGCGCGTCGAACCCCTCGTCCGCGCCGTCATGACGCACGTCCCCGGGACCGTCGCGGCGAAGTACATCCTGCACGGGCTCGGCCGCATCGGCAGCCCGCGCGTCCGTCTGCCGCTCGTCGGCCCCGAGGACTCCGAGGCGTACGCCATCGAGACCTCGCTCGAAGCCGTCCGGGACATCCCCGGTGCCGACTTCTCGAACTTCCGCCCGGACCGCAACGCGGCAGCCGGCGGCGCATTGCCAAAGGTGCCAGGCACCACCCGTTGACGAACCGTGGCGCGCTGAACGCGCGTCACCCGAATCCGTAGGACCGAATGCCCACACAAGTCTCCGAACCCCAGCCGCTCGAAGCCGGCACCCTCCGCGTGATCCCCATCGGGGGACTCGGCGAGATCGGTCGCAACATGACCGTCTACGAGTACGAGGGCAAGCTGCTCATCGTCGACGCCGGTGTCCTCTTCCCCGAGGAGCACCAGCCCGGGGTCGACCTCATCCTGCCGGACTTCGCGCCCATCCGGGACCGCCTCTCCGACGTCCTCGGGGTCGTGCTCACGCACGGTCACGAGGACCACATCGGGGCCGTTCCGTACCTCCTGAAGCTCCGCGACGACATCCCGCTGATCGGCTCCACGCTGACGCTGGCCCTCGTCGAGGCGAAGCTCAAGGAACACCGGATCAAGCCGTACACGCTCGTCGTGGCCGAGGACCAGACCGAGCAGATCGGCCCGTTCCACCTCGAGTTCGTCGCCGTGAACCACTCCATCCCGGACGCCCTCGCCGTCGCGATCACGACCCCCGCCGGGCGTGTGCTGCACACGGGCGACTTCAAGATGGACCAGCTCCCGCTCGACGACCGCATCACCGACCTCCGGGCCTTCGCCCGGCTCGGTGAGGCCGGCGTCGACCTGTTCCTGCCGGACTCGACCAACGCCGACGTCCCCGGGTTCACCGCACCGGAGCGCGACATCGGCCCCGTGCTCGAGAACATCATCATGCGCGCCCGCAAGAAGGTCGTCGTAGCGAGCTTCTCGTCGCACGTGCACCGCGTGCAGCAGGTCCTCGACGCCGCCGCCGCCGCGAACCGCAAGGTCGCGTTCATGGGCCGCTCGATGATCCGCAACATGACGATCGCCGCCGACCTCGGGTACCTCCGCGTGCCGGAGAACGTGCTCATCGACACGAAGAAGGCGAAGAACGTCCCCGACGACCAGATCGTCTACATGTCGACCGGGTCGCAGGGCGAGCCGATGGCCGTGCTCGCGCGGATGGCGAACCTCGAGCACCAGATCGAGATCGGCGAGGGCGACACCGTCATCCTCGCGTCGTCCCTCATCCCGGGCAACGAGAACGCGGTGTACCGCGTGATCGACGGGCTGACGAAGCTCGGTGCGAAGGTCGTGCACAAGGGCAACGCGAAGGTGCACGTCTCCGGGCACGCCTCGGCCGGCGAGCTCCTCTACTGCTACAACATCCTGCGGCCGCGGAACGTCCTGCCGGTGCACGGCGAGCAGCGCCACCTGTACGCGAACGCCGACCTGGCGATCCAGACGGGTGTGCCGCCGCGCAACGTGATCCTCGGCCAGGACGGCATCGTCGTCGACCTCAAGGACGGCGTCGTGAACGTCGCCGGGCAGCTCGACATCGGGTACGTCTACGTCGACGGGTCGACCGTCGGCGAGATCACCGACGCCGACCTCAAGGACCGCCGCGTCCTCGCGGAAGAGGGCTTCATCTCCGTCTTCTGCGCGGTCGACTTCACCACCGGGCAGTGCGTCATCGGCCCGGAGATCCAGTCGCGCGGCTTCGCGGAGGACGACTCGGTCTTCGACGACATCCGTCCGCAGATCGCCAAGGCACTCGCCGAGGCGGCCGCGAACGGCACCGGCGACAGCCACGCGTTCAGCCAGGTGGTCCGCCGGACGGTGGGTCGCTGGGTGAACACGAAGCACCGTCGTCGCCCCATGATCGTCCCGGTGGTCATCGAGGCGTAGCGCCTGCTGGGCGCGCGTCGCCGACGCGCGTCGCGCCGGAGAACCGGACTGGAGGCCCGGTGCACGTTCCTGACGGACGTGCACCGGGCCTCCAGTCGATCTCCGGCCCGTCGGCCAACCTGGTTCATCCCACAGGATGATGTCCCGTCGGTATGTCACTCAATAGTGTCCCGGGGTGACCGTCCTGCGTCGCTGGGTGTGGCCCGGCCTGAAGTTCCTCGTGTTCGCCGCCATCGCGGTGTCCCTCGTCCGTCTCGCGTTCTTCGCGGCCCAGCCCGAGGGCGAGGAGACCGTGCCCACCGGGCAGATCGCGGACCCCACCGTGACGGTGGAGAAGGGCGACGTCGTCAACGACGTCGAGGCGACCGGCACCATCCGGTCCGTCGCCTCGACCGCGGTGCGTTCGTCCGTCGAGGGCACCGTGAACAAGGTGTTCGTGGCGAACGGAGCCCACGTCGAGCAGGGCGCACCGGTCATCGACGTGCGGGTGGAGACCCCGTCGACCGGCACCGCCGACGACGGAGCGCCGCTGCCGCCCACCGTGACCTTCTCGACCGTCGTGGCCACGTCCGGTGGCACCGTGTCGGGCCTCGACCTCGTCACGAAGCAGCCGGTGACGATCGGGGACACCGTCGCGCGGGTCGCCCCTGAGGCGTACCGCGCCAGTGCGACCCTCGACGCGGCGCAGCTCTACCGCCTGACGTCCCGTCCGTCGAAGGCGACGGTCACCGTCACGGACGGCCCGGCACCGTTCACGTGCACGAACCTGTCGCTGACGAGCGCAGCGGGGTCGGACGGCGCAGCCTCCGACGAGTCCGCCGACGACTCCGGCGGCGGTTCCGGGTCGTCCGGTGGCACCCAGCTCGAGTGCGACGTGCCGAGCGGCGTCACGGTCTTCCCCGGCCTCGAGGTCACGGTCGCCGTCCCCGCGGGCACGGCCGAGGGCGTCCTGACCCTCCCGACGACGGCGGTGCAGGGGACCGCGCAGAAGGGCGTCGTCACCGTGGTCGGCGAGGACGGTGCGCGCACCGAGAAGTCGATCGTGCTCGGCCTGAACGACGGCGAGACCGTCGAGGTGCGGTCCGGCCTCGCCGAGGGCGACACCGTCCTGCAGTTCGTGCCGGGCAAGGAGCAGACGGAGGACGACGAGTCCGCCGACGGCGGCTCCGTGGTGATCGGATGAGCCTCGTCAGCGTCCGCGGACTGCGCAAGTCGGTGCAGCTGCCCGACGGGACGCCGCTCGAGATCCTCCGCGGCGTCGACCTCGAGGTCGACGCCGGCACCCGCGTCGCCATCGTCGGCCGGTCCGGCTCCGGCAAGTCCACACTGCTCAACGTGCTCGGGCTGCTCGACACCCCGACCGAGGGCGTCCACGAGTTCGACGGGGTGGACGTCGGCCGCGCCGGGTCCCTGCGCCGTGACCGCATCCGCGGCGACGAGGTGGGATTCGTGTTCCAGCAGTTCAACCTGCTGCAGGGGAGGACCGCGATCGAGAACGTCGAGGTGCCGTTGCTCTACGCGACCGGTCGGACGTTCTGGCGCCGCCGACGGCTCGCGCTGGAGATGCTCGACCGGGTCGGGCTCGCGGACCGGGGCGACACGCAGCCGCACCGGCTGTCCGGCGGCGAGCAGCAGCGCGTCGCGATCGCCCGCGCCCTGGTCCGGGAGCCGCGGCTCATCCTCGCTGACGAGCCGACCGGTGCCCTCGACGTCGACACCGGCCGTTCCGTGATGGAGCTCCTCGAGACCGTCGCTGCCGAGACCGGAGCCGCACTCATGACGATCACGCACGACCCGGCCGTCGCAGCGCGCGCGGACGTCGTGCACCGGATCGACCACGGTGTCGTGGTGGACGCCGCGGTGGACGCCGTGGTGGACGCCGCGGTGGCCTCGGCCTCGGCGTCGGCGTCGGCCTCGGCCGCGGCGTCGGCGTCGGCCCCGGCGTCGGCCTCGGCCGCGGCGTCGGCCGGGATCGGGGTGGCCTCGCCCGGCGAGTCGCGGACGGGGGCCGCCGCGTGAACCGCGTGCTGACGACCGTCGTCGGGACGTTCGTCGAGTCCTGGCAGGAGCTCCGCGTGCACCGTGGCCGCGTCGTCCTCAGCCTCATCGGTGTGACGATCGCCGTGGCCTCCCTCGCCGTCGTGGTCGGGTTCGGCTCGCTCGCGGAACGGGTCACCGAGGCCTTCAGCGAGCAGTACGGTGGGCGCGCCGCGACCTACAGCCTCACCGGCACGGCCGACGGGTCGGATGCCGCGTCCGGTTCTGGGTCCGGGTCTGCGTCCGGGTCTGCGTCCGCGTCCGGGTCTGCGTCCGCGTCCGGGTCCGCGGACGCGCTCGACCGTGAGCTCCGCGCCGCCGCCGCCCGCTACGACGTGCGGTTCGCCAGCGAGGCGACGTACACGTCCCGCCGAGTGCAGTTCCCGGACGGGGTCACTGAGGTGCAGGGGCAGACGGTCGACCCGCCGTACGCCGAGATGCACCGCCTGCGGATGGCGTCGGGGGAGTGGTTCACCGAGTCCGACCGTGACCGCCTCGCACCCGCGATCGTCGTGAACGGGGCGTTCCTCGACCAGCTCGGCGGTGCGGACGTCGTGACCCACCCCACCGTCCGGCTGCCGGGCACGCCCGGGGTCACCGCGGTGGTGGTCGGCGAGTACGCCTCGTCGGAGTACGACACCGAGCCGATGTTCTACCAGCTCGCGAACTCGGTGGCGACGAGGAGCGCGGTGCCGGTCGCCGACGACGGCAGTCAGCGGTCGTTCGAGGTGTGGGTTCCGGAGACCGGGGGCAAGGCCCTCGCGAAGCGCATCGCCAGCGATGCCGAACGTGCCGTCGGGAACGGCGCGACGGTCGACGCGAGCCGGATGGACGCTGCGGGTTCCGTCGACGGCGACCCGCTCGGGGCCATGCGGTACGTCATCGCCGGCGTCGCGGTGCTCGTCCTCGTGCTCGGTGGGCTCGGACTCCTCAACGTCTCGCTCGTCAGCGTCCGACAGCGCATCCGCGAGATCGGCATCCGGCGCGGGGTCGGTGCCTCGGCCGGACGGATCTTCGTCGCCGTGCTGCTGGAGAACGTCCTCGGCACGCTCGTCGCGGGCGGCATCGGCGTGATGATCGGCGCCGCGGTGCTCGGGAACGAGACCGTCCGCGGACTCATCACGAGCGGCGTCGAGGTCGGCGGGGCGCCGTTCCCGCTCGAGGCGGCGCTCGTGGGCGTCGGGTCGGCGGTGGCCGTCGGGGCGCTCGCCGGGTTCCTGCCGGCGATCCTGGCCGTCCGGGTGAAGGTCATCGACGCGATCCGCTACTGAGGGTGCTGCGGCGGGCCTCCCTTGGTTTGTCCTGAGTGGGGATTAGGGTTCTGCCCATGGCCGGAGGCACCAAGTCGACCACGCGCTCGCGCGCGTCCTCGTCGTCCCGTGAAAGCGGGACGCGTGCTCCGTCGCGCACCCAGGCCACGACGAAGAAGCTCCCGCAGGTGGCACCGACGCCGGTGTTCCGTGAGCAGAACCCGCTCGTGACCTTCTGGCTCGCGATGGCGCACGGCGTCGGAGCGATGTTCCGGTTGCTCGGCAAGGAGACGCTCGAGAAGGACCAGCGGCGCGACGGCTTCCCGTTCCTGCTGTTCGTCCTCGCCATCGCCGGCGCGGTGGTGGAGTGGCTCAACCCGACGAACTCCGTCTCGGTGGCGCTCGACGCGTACACGTTCGGTGGGATCTTCGGCCGGCTGGCGTTCGCGCTCCCGGTCATCATGGTCGTCTTCGCGGGGTGGCTCTTCCGGCACCCGGCGTCGGTGCACGACAACACCCGCATCGGGATCGGCCTCGGGCTGCTGCTCGTGTCGATCGCGTCCCTCTGCCACGTGTTCGGCGGTCAGCCCAGTGCCGCCGACGGCATGCCCGCACTTGCCGCCGCCGGCGGGGTGATCGGCTGGGTCGTGATCGGGTGGCTCGTCACCGTCGCCACCGCGTGGGTCGCCGTCCCGGTCGCGATCGTGCTCCTCGTGCTCTCGCTCTTCATCATCACGAAGACCCCGCCGAACAAGCTCGGCCGTCGCTCGCACGAGCTGTACGCGTACCTGTTCGGCGCACCGGCTCCCGCCGCCGAGCCGGAGGAAGCCGTCGCCGAACCGCCGGCGCCGCGCGCGAGGGCCTCCAAGCGCGGGAAGAAGGGCGACACCGACTTCCAGCTCTTCGACGACCTCGGCTTCGCGGACGACAAGGCCGCGTCGACCGACGGAGACGGCGACGCGGACGGTGGCACCGTCCCGTGGTGGCGGCGCAACAAGTCCGGCCGTGAAGAAGACCCGGCGTACGACAGCCCGGTGATCACCGGGGCGACGTCGACCGTTCCGGGCGTCCCGGCGGCAGGCGCGGCGGGCGTTGCGTCCGCTGCTCCGGCTGCGAACGCGGGGGCTGCTGCCGGCTTGGTCGACCACACCCCGGCCGAGCCGGCATCGATCAACCTCAACGACTCCGTCGAGCACGACCTCGAGGTCGCCGAGCAGGCGCTCCGCGACTTCGGCACCGCCGTGCCGGATCGCCCTGTGGCGACCGAGGTGATCCGCCCGGACGCAGCGGTGTCCCCGGTGGTCTCCCCGGCGGCTCCGGTCTCCCCGTCCCTGCCGGTGGACGACGTCGCTGCTGCTGCAGTCGACGGTCTGCCGTCGGCGGCCGACGACGACGAGGACCCCTCAGCGCCCTACCGCCTGCCCGCCGCGACGACGCTGAGCTCCGGCTCGCCCTCGGTCGCACGCAGCCAGGCGAACGACGACATCGTCGCCGCGATCACCAGCGTCCTCACCGAGTTCAAGGTCGACGCGCGGGTCACCGGCTTCTCGCGCGGCCCGACCGTCACCCGGTACGAGATCGAGCTCGGCCCCGGTGTGAAGGTCGAGCGCGTCACGGCGCTCTCGAAGAACCTGTCGTACGCGGTCGCGTCGAACGAGGTCCGCATCCTCTCGCCGATCCCGGGCAAGAGCGCGATCGGTGTCGAGATCCCGAACACCGACCGCGAGACCGTGTCGCTCGGCGACGTGCTCCGGTCGAACGCGGCGCGCAAGTCGAAGCACCCGATGACCATCGGCGTCGGCAAGGACGTCGAGGGCGGCTTCGTCGTCGCGAACCTCGCGAAGATGCCGCACCTGCTCGTCGCCGGTTCGACCGGTTCGGGCAAGTCGGTGTTCATCAACTCGATGATCACGTCGCTCCTCATGCGGGCGAAGCCGTCCGAGGTCCGCATGGTCCTCGTCGACCCGAAGCGCGTCGAGCTCTCGATCTACGCGGGTGTCCCGCACCTCATCACGCCCATCATCACGAACCCGAAGAAGGCGGCCGAAGCGCTGCAGTGGGTCGTGAAGGAGATGGACATGCGGTACGACGACCTCGCGTCGTTCGGGTTCCGCCACGTCGACGACTTCAACAAGGCGATCGAGAACAACGAGATCATCCTGCCCGCCGGCAGCGAGCGGAAGCTCAAGCCCTACCCGTACCTGCTCGTGGTCGTGGACGAGCTCGCCGACCTCATGCTCGTCGCCCCGCGCGACGTCGAGGAGTCGATCGTCCGCATCACCCAGCTCGCCCGAGCCGCCGGTATCCACCTCGTGCTCGCGACGCAGCGGCCCTCGGTCGACGTCATCACCGGCCTGATCAAGGCGAACGTGCCGTCACGGATCGCCTTCGCCGTCACCAGCGTCACCGACTCCCGGGTCATCCTCGACCAGCCAGGCGCCGACAAGCTCATCGGTCAGGGCGACGCGCTCTTCCTGCCGATGGGGTCGTCGAAGTCGCTTCGTGTGCAGGGTGCGTGGGTGCAGGAGAGCGAGGTCGCCGAGGTCGTCCAGCACGTCACGCGGCAGGCCCGACCGGAGTACCGCCAGGACGTCCAGGCCGTGGTCGAGCGCAAGGAGATCGACGCCGACATCGGCGACGACCTCGAGCTGCTGCTGGCCGCCGTCGAGCAGGTCGTGTCGACGCAGTTCGGGTCGACCTCGATGCTCCAGCGCAAGCTGCGCGTCGGGTTCGCCAAGGCCGGACGCCTGATGGACCTCATGGAGTCCCGCGACATCGTCGGCCCGTCCGAGGGTTCGAAGGCCCGCGACGTGCTCGTCACGACCGACCAGCTGCCGTCCGTGCTCGCGAAGCTCCGCGGCGAGGAACCGCCCGCTCCCGCAGCGCCAGCCGCCGGCGGCGCCGCTGGTGGTGCCGGCGGTGCCGCTGGTGCCGGAGCCGGTGCTGCGTCCGGTGACGACGGCGATCGGTACGGCGCCGACCCGGTGGGGGACATGACCCGCGGGTACGATGAAACCGACGACGAGCCCGACGAGGACGCGTGGGGACTGACGGGCAGGGAGTGAGTGCGATGACCGCCTCGAACGGTACGGACACGTCGCACGGTGCCAGGTTCCCGTGGCGCGGACGACTGCTGCGGAAGGGCCCCGGGCCGGCTTCCACGGCGAACGTGGCCAACATCATCACGGTCGTGCGCATCTTCATGGCACCGCTGTTCTTCGTCCTGCTGCTGGCGGACGCCGGCAACGACGGCGCGCTGCGGATCTGGGCCGCGGTGGTCTTCGTCGTCGCCATCGTCACGGACAGTGCCGACGGCATCATCGCCCGTCGCCAGAACCTCGTCACGGACTTCGGCAAGCTCGTCGACCCGATCGCCGACAAGGTGCTCATCGGTGGTGCCCTGGTCGCGCTGTCGATCCTCGCCGAGCTGCCCTGGTACGTGACGGTCCTCATCATGGTGCGCGAGATCGGCATCACGGTGTTCCGTTTCGCGGTGCTGTCCGACCGGGTGATCCCGGCGAGCCGAGGCGGCAAGATCAAGACCGTGCTGCAGGCCGTGGCGCTGACCGCAGCGCTCTTCCCGTGGTGGAACCTGGTGGGCGAGTGGGCGCACTGGGTCAACGGTATCCTCATGACGGCCGCGTTCCTGGCAACGATCCTGAGTGGCATCGACTACCTCTGGCAGGCATGGAAGCACAACCGCAGCGCAGCGTGACCGACGAACCAGCACCCGTCCCCGTCCCGGTGGCCCCGGGACTCATCGCGGAACTCACCGCAAGGGGCGAGACGCTCGCCGTCGCCGAGTCGCTCACCGGAGGACTCGTCGTCGCCACCCTCGTGGACGTCCCGGGTGCGAGCGCCGTCGTCCGCGGCGGGGTCGTGGCGTACGCGACACCGATCAAGCACGAGCTGCTCCGGGTCGACGCCGAGCTGCTCGCGGCGAAGGGCGCGGTCGACGCCGAGGTCGCACGACAGATGGCAGCCGGTGTCCGGATCGCGATGTCGATCGACGGCGAACCGGCGACCTGGGGCATCAGCACGACCGGTGTCGCCGGGCCGGACCCGCAGGACGGCAAGGCCGTGGGCACGGTCTTCGTCGGGATCGCCTCGGCGGCGGGAACAGCGGCGTACGAGCTGCACCTCGACGGTGACCGGGACGCAATCCGGCACGCGACCGTCTCCGAACTCCTGGCACGGATGTCGTCCAGGATCCGGGCCCGGGAATAGGTCCCGTTTCCGCTGGGTTACATCTCACGAAATCTCCAGCGGTACAGCAGCCGGCCTCGCTAGCATGCTGCAACCGGCAACGCTATTGTTGCTCAACCCGAACTCGGCCAACCGGCTCGAGCGGGCGCGGAGACGACAGAGAGGAGGAGTTCTCATGGTTCTCGTTCGTCAGGAAATCGGCGACGTTCTGCGTGACTTCCGCTTGCAGAAGGGCCGGACCCTCCGTCAGGTCGCGTCCAAGGCAAGTGTCGCGCTCGGGTACCTCAGTGAGGTGGAGCGCGGGCAGAAGGAAGCCAGCTCGGAGATCCTCGCGTCCGTCGCGGACGCGCTGGACACGCCCATCTCGACCATCATGCGCGAAGTGGGCGACCGCCTCGCGGTGGTCGAGGGCCTCACCCCGGTCCCCGACACACTCCCCGACGACCTCGTCGCCGAGTTCGACAACGACCTCGCGGTGCGCTGACGCCACCGCTCCCGAACGCCCCCACCGGTCCTGCCGGTGGGGGCGTTCGTCGTAGGGTGGAACGATGCGCGTGAGTGAGTTCTGGCGAGCCGTCGACCAGGTGTTCGGTGACGCCTACGGTGCCGTCGTCAGTCGTGACGTCGTGCTCGAGGAGCTCGGCGGACGATCGGCGGCCGACGCCCTCGATGCAGGGATCGACGCGCGCCGGGTCTGGGACGCGCTCTGCGACTCGCAGGACGTCCCGCTGGACAAGCGGCACGGCAAGGGGCTCGCGGAGCCGCACGACTGATCTGGGCGCGCGGCGCGTGGCGCGTGGCGCGCGGCGCGCGGCGCGCGGCGCACTCGGCGCTTCCTGCGCCGTCGCCGACCTCGGGGACCGTCGTTGCATCCGAACACGTGTTCGGCGTGTTGCTCGAACGCGTGTTCGATTCGGTGGTAGCTTCCTCCACATCGACGCTGTTCGGGGATCCGTCCACAGATCGCGCGGTCGCAGGCAGTGATGTCGGTGGCCCGCCCTAGGTTCGGAGTCAACGGGAACAGCCCGAAGCCTTGTCACTGAAGCACTGGCCTTGCACCATCGGCCGGAGTGGACGCGACAGCCTACAGGCGGCCGACATCGAGCACGAAGGAGCACCCCCATGCCATCACCGGCAGACCGCGAGAAGGCCCTCGAGACCGCACTCGCTCAGATCGACAGGCAGTTCGGCAAGGGTGCGATCATGCGCCTCGGGTCGGACGAACGCGCCCCGGTCAACGTCATCCAGACCGGGTCGGTGGCGCTCGACGTCGCGCTCGGCATCGGTGGGCTGCCCCGCGGCCGCATCGTCGAGATCTACGGCCCGGAGTCGTCGGGTAAGACGACCCTCACGATCCACGCCATCGCCAACGCCCAGCGCGCCGGAGGCATCGCGGCCTTCATCGATGCCGAGCACGCGCTCGACCCCGAGTACGCGAAGAAGCTCGGTGTCGACATCGACGCGCTGCTGGTGTCGCAGCCGGACACCGCCGAGCAGGCGCTCGAGATCGCGGACATGCTCGTCCGCTCCGGCTCGATCGACCTCATCGTGATCGACTCCGTCGCGGCGCTCGTGCCCCGCGCCGAGATCGAGGGCGAGATGGGCGATTCCCACGTCGGCCTCCAGGCACGACTCATGTCCCAGGCGCTGCGCAAGCTCGCCGGTGGGCTGAACCAGACGCAGACCACGATGATCTTCATCAACCAGCTGCGCGAGAAGATAGGTGTGTTCTTCGGATCGCCCGAGACCACCTCCGGTGGTAAAGCGCTGAAGTTCTACGCCTCCGTCCGACTCGACATCCGACGCATCGAGACGCTCAAGAGCGGGACCGACGCCGTCGGCAACCGCACCCGCGTGAAGGTCGTCAAGAACAAGATGGCGCCGCCGTTCAAGCAGGCGGAGTTCGACATCCTCTACGGTGTGGGCATCTCGCGCGAGGGCTCGCTGCTCGACTTCGGTGTCGACCACGGCATCGTCAAGAAGTCCGGCGCCTGGTACACCTACGACGGCGACCAGCTCGGGCAGGGCAAGGAGAACTCGCGTTCGTTCCTGATCCAGAACCCGGAGATCGCTGCCGACATCGAGGGCAAGATCCTCGCGAAGCTCGGTGTCGGTGGGGCGAAGGCCGAGGCGGATGCCCCGGTCGAGTCGATCGCGCCGAAGATCGCGGAGCGCAAGGGCGCGTGACGAGCGACCACGACGACGACGCGGACCTCGCACCGGTCACTGACCTGTTCGGTGCGCGGTCCCGTCGTCGAACGGCGTCGGTGCCGGATTCGAGCAACCAGCCGCCCGTCCCGATCCTCGGGCGCGCGGACCGCGATGACAGCGCGGACGCTGACGCAGACACTCCGGTGCCGCTGCCGATCCAGGGTGCACGAGCCCAGGCCGAGTGGCTGTCGCCGGTCGTCGGTGACGACCCGGCTCGGGACACCCGCGCCGAACACGGCCGTGACGACGGTGGCGACGGTGACGTCGGGCACACGGATGCCGGTGCTGATGCTGGCGCATCGACCGCGTCGGTCTTCGCCATCGGCTCCGGCGAGGAGATCGACCCGGCCGACGCGCCGCGCCCGATCGACGAGCAGCGTGCCGATGCCGAGCGGCTCAGCATGCGTGCGCTCGGACGCAAGGGCGTGAGTACGTCCGAACTGCGGACGATGCTCGCGAAGAACGACCTCGATCCCGATGTCGTCGAGTACGAGATCGATCGCCTCGTGCGTGTCGGGCTGCTCGACGACGTCGCCCTCGCGACGGACCTCGTCGACCGCCTGCACGACCGGAAGGGCCTCGGTCGGCAGGGCGTGGTCGCCGAACTCCGACGGCGCGGGATCGACCAGGCCGCCATCGACGCCGCACTCGACGCAGCCGCCGACGACGAGGACGACGAGTTCGTTCGCGCCATCGAGCTCGCCCAGAAGCGTGCCGGACAGCTCCGTGGTCTCGACCGTGCGACCGCCGAACGTCGGCTGTCGGGGTTCCTGATGCGCAAGGGCTACAACGGCGGCGTCGTCCGGATCGCGGTCGAGCGTGCACTCGACGGCGGCGGGCGGCCGACGGGCGGTCCTCGCGGATCCGTCCGGTTCGAGTAGCAACGCCGTTCGGGCATCCCGGACCGATTTACACTGGGACGACCATGGCCACCGTCGAAGCGCGCCCCCGCACCTACGAAGTCCGCACCTACGGGTGCCAGATGAACGTGCACGACTCCGAGCGCCTGAGCGGGTCGCTGCAGGCCGCCGGGTACGTCGCGGCGGACGGTGAGCAGGCGGACGTCGTCGTGATCAACACCTGTGCCGTGCGCGAGAACGCCGACAACCGGTTGTACGGCAACCTGGGACAGCTCGCCGGCATCAAGCGGGAACACCCCGGCATGCAGATCGCCGTCGGTGGTTGCCTGGCGCAGAAGGACAAGAACGTCATCCTCGAGAAGGCGCCGTGGGTCGACGTGGTGTTCGGAACCCACAACATGGGGTCACTCCCGACACTGCTCGAGAGATCGCGGCACAACGACGAGGCCCAGATCGAGATCCTCGAGGCGCTCGACGTCTTCCCGTCGACGCTCCCGACGAAGCGCGAGTCGACGCACAGCGGGTGGGTCTCGATCTCCGTCGGCTGCAACAACA